>NZ_JASNRF010000091.1:0-501 GCF_030175875.1 Pseudomonas sp. HR1 | reverse complement strand
CAGGCCAAGGTACTTGGCGTGCCCAATGGCGCCGTGCATGTCGTGGAGGATCGCACCGTGGTGTTCGTCCGGACGGCAGACGGCTTTCAGGCGACACCCGTGGTCACCGGGGTCCGGGACGGTGAGCGCACAGAGATTCGTCAGGGCTTGAGCGCCGGCCAGGTAGTGGCCGACCGCGGCAGCTTCATTCTCAAGTCGGAACTGGGCAAGGGCTCGGCCGAGCACTCCCACTAAGGGCGCATCATGTTCGAACGTATTCTTCGCTTCGACATTGAGCAGCGCTGGCTGGTGCTGCTCGCCACGCTCGGCATCGCCGCCCTGGGGATCTACAGCTATCGCCACCTGCCCATCGATGCGGTGCCGGACATCACCAACGTCCAGGTACAGATCAACGCGGAAGTACCGGGCGCTTCGCCGCTGGAGGTCGAACAGCGGGTTACCTATCCGCTGGAAACGGCCATGGCCGGCCTGCCCGGGCTGGAGCGGACCCGGTCGTTGGCG
>NZ_JASNRF010000090.1:0-503 GCF_030175875.1 Pseudomonas sp. HR1 | reverse complement strand
GCCAAAAACAGAGAACTGAGCGGGTTACCTGGTCGATTTTGATCGACGGCCCGCTTTCAAAAGCAGCGAGGGCTGAAGTCGACCGGAAATACAGGGCTACTTCAGACCTTCCTTAGGTTTTCGAGATTGTTGCGACTGCAGACGGCAATTCATCCAGCCGCCCTAGGGTCTGCTTGTAATGGCTGCGACTGCCTGAACAATCTCCATGAACAACTTAGGAATGGCATTCCAGCCACGGGGACAGCTTGCAGGGCTGCTATCGACCCAAAGCGGACGGTCTCGGCAGGCTGTTTACGGCCAAAAGCGGTCATCAGGGCTCGCTTGAATCGGGGCCGAAGGATTACGCTCTCAGCCCCATAATTGCTGGTCAGACAGTTACCACGATCTTGCCGATCTGCTGATTGGCTTCAAGGAAACGATGGGCATCCTGGATGTCGCTAAGTGTGACTGTCTTTGCGATGATCGGGCGCAACGCACCGGACTTCAACCCTTGCAGAATAAAA
>NZ_JASNRF010000009.1:0-107745 GCF_030175875.1 Pseudomonas sp. HR1 | reverse complement strand
CAAGCCGCTTCAGCGTCTGCGCCGGAAGTGGGGCGCATTATAGGGGAGTTTCAGAGCAGGTCAACAGGTTATTTCAAAAAACTTCAATAAAGGGGGATGGGGGCCAGCCGATACCCCGCCTCGGTCGCGATGATCCGGTACTGCTTGATCTCCCCAGGAGTCAGCAGGATGGATTGGGCGACGCTGCTGGCCATGGGCGCCGCGCAACCCCCCGGGCCGGAAGAGGTAAGGCTGACGGCGATCTCGCCAGGCGGCAGATTGAAGGAAGCACTCTGACCGGCCATAAGGGTGCCGGCGAGGCGCCCCTGAATCACCAGACCTATGTCGCATCCCGAACCTGAGTAGGCATCGCCCCGGGTGATCATGAGGATGCCTGGCTGTCCCGTCCCACCCTGGGGGACCTGAGCCGAGGCGAAAGAGCAGCAGAGCAAGGCCGTCAGCATACCGATAAGCAACTTCATGACTATCTCCTGCGGGGTCGCCCAGCACCTTAGCACTGCGCGGCCCCCTGTGCGCTGTTTCGCAGCAGCGCCGCTGCGGGCGCCCCTTCAGGGCACGAAAACTGAGCAAGTGGTCAGGTTTGGTGCCCTGCCAAACAGCTGAAATTTCCCGGAATCCTTATACAAGGCGTTGAAAAATAACTATTTTCTCCCGCCCGCCGGAGCTTGGCGTCGATTTTGCTGAGCACGGCGAACGCTGCACATAACGAGAAAGCACTTCCAGGAGCCTACATGCGCAAGACCCTAACCACCGCGCTGCTGACCGCCAGCCTGTTCACAGCCGGTGCCGCCCAAGCCGCTGACAGCCCACTGCTGTGGCACGGTGAAAGCCTCACCTATCTATATGGCAAGGATTTCCGGGTCGATCCCCGCATCCAGCAGACCGTCACCTTCGAGCATGCCAGCAGCTGGACCTGGGGCGATCTCTTCCTCTTCGTCGACAGCATCTGGTTCAACGGTGCGACGAACGCCAGCGACGGTCATCAGGGCTTCTATGGCGAGATCAGTCCGCGACTGTCCTTCGGCAAGCTGTCCGGGCGGGACCTTTCTTTTGGTCCGGTCACCGATGTCCTGCTCGCCACCACCCTGGAATACGACCAGAACGATGGCGAGGGCGCCGGCCGTGACCAGCGCAACTATCTGGTCGGTCCAGGTTTCGACCTCAAGGTGCCGGGCTTCGACTACTTCCAGCTGAATCTCTATTACCGCAAGCCGGATGGCGGCAGTGCCCCCTCGGGTGCCTGGCAGCTCACGCCGGTCTGGGCCTACACCCTGCCCCTGGGCAATTCGGATCTGCTCATCGATGGCTACATGGACTGGGTGATGAACAACAAGGGCAGCTATCACGCCAATCTGCACTTCAATCCCCAAGTCAAGTACGACCTGGGCAAGGCCATGGGCTACGAGGCCAAGCACCTCTATGTAGGGACCGAGTACGACTATTGGTCGGACAAGTACGGCATCAAGGACAGCGAGGGCTTCCGTACCGACCAGAGCGTTTTCAGCTTCCTGGTGAAGTATCAGTTCTAGCCTGGCCAGACCCACTTCTGGCGCTGCAGCCGCCTTACCGGCCCGCAGCGCCACTGCGAGGTAATCACCATGCCCACTCCCGTCCACGATGATCTGCTCTATGGCCTGGACGATCGCCCGGCCCCGCTCGCGGCCTTTTGCGCCGCCCTGCAGCACGTCCTGGCGAGCTTCGTAGGGATCGTCACCCCACCGCTGATCATTGCCGGCGCCCTGGGGCTGCACGAGCACCTGCCCTATCTGATCAGCATGGGGCTGATGGTGTCGGGCGTCGGTACCTTTCTGCAGGCGCGGGGTGCCGGTGGACTGGGCGCGGGCATGATCTGCCTGCAGGGCACCAGCTTCTCCTTTCTATCCGCGGTCTTGGCAGCCGGGATGCTGGTCAAGCAGCGCGGCGGGACGCCGGAGGACATCCTGGCGATGATCTTTGGCGTCTGCTTCTTTGGCGCCTTCGTCCAGATCGGCCTGAGTCGCTGCCTGGGTCTGTTGCGCCGGGTGATCACGCCACTGGTGACCGGCATCGTCATCACCCTGATCGGCATCAGCCTGATCAGGGTGGGCGTCACCGATCTCGGCGGGGGCGCCAAGGCCGCCAATTTCGGCGCACCGATCAACCTGGCTCTCGGTGGTCTGGTGCTGGTGGTCATCATCGGCCTGAATCTGTCGCGGCGTCCGTGGTTGCGGCTGTCGGCGGTGATGATCGGCCTGCTGGTGGGCTCCCTCGCCGCCTGGACCTGTGGCCTGCTGAAACCTCAGCCGCTGCCGGACCTGCCCCTGGTCAGCGTCCCCCTCCCCTTCCATTTCGGCTTCGCCTTCGACTGGTCGGCTTTCCTACCGGTCGCGCTCATCTATCTGATCAGCACCCTGGAGACCACCGGCGACCTGACCGCCAACTGCCTGATTTCGCGGCAACCCGTCGAAGGACCCGGCTATCTGCGGCGGTTGCGGGGCGGGGTCCTGGGTGATGGGGTCGCCTGCCTGCTCGCCGCCACCTTCAATACCTTTCCCAGCACCACCTTTGCGCAGAACAACGGGGTGATCCAGCTGACCGGCGTGGCCAGCCGCCATGTCGGCTACTGGATAGGCGCCATCCTCCTGGTGCTGGGTCTGTTCCCCGTGCTGGGCGCCGTCCTGCAGCAGATTCCCAAGCCGGTGCTGGGCGGTGCGACCCTGGTGCTGTTCGGCAGTGTCGCCGCGGCCGGGATACGGCTGCTGGCGCACTGCACCCTGGATCGCCGCAGCCTGCTGATCATCGCCACCTCCCTTGGCGTGGGTCTCGGTATCGCCAGCCAGCCGACGCTGCTGGATCAGCTGCCGCCACTGGTGAAGAATCTCTTCGACACCGCGATCACCAGCGGCGGCATCACCGCCATCCTGCTCAACCTGTTGCTGCCCGAGGAGCGCCGCGCAGCGGTGACGGAATGCAGCTCGCCAGCGCCACACCGGTAAAACAGCCCTTGTGTCCAGGGCCGGGGGTACGCTATTGATGCCTGCCGCGCCTCAGGATCCTCCAGTTGTCATGACCCTTCTCGTACCCGCCCATCACGCCGGCCAGGACAAGCCGGCCGGACGCATCCGGCAGAAGAATGAGGAGTTGATCCTGAGCGCGGCGGAGGAAGAATTCGCCCGCCATGGCTTCAAGGGCACCAGCATGAACACCATCGCGCAACGCGTTGGCTTGCCCAAGGCCAATCTTCATTACTACTTCAACAACAAGCTCGGCCTCTATATGGCCGTGCTGGGCAACATCCTCGAACTCTGGGACAGCACCTTCAATCACCTGACCGTCGAAGACGATCCGGCGGCAGCCTTGAGCCGCTACATCCGCGCCAAGCTGGAATTCTCGCGTCGGCAACCGCTGGCCTCCCGGATCTTCGCCATGGAGATCATCGGCGGCGGTCATTGCCTGTACGAGTATTTCGATCAGGACTACCAGACCTGGTTTCGCAGCCGGGCAGCGGTGTTCGATGCCTGGATCGCGGCTGGCAAGATGGATCCGGTGGATCCGGTCCACCTGATCTTCCTGTTGTGGAGCAGTACCCAGCACTATGCCGACTTCGCCAGCCAGATCTGCCAGGTAACCGGGCGCACCCGCCTGACCCGGCAGGATTTCGACGAGGCGGCGCGGACCCTGACCCATGTCATCCTCAAGGGACTGGGTCTCCAGGCACCATGACCTTTACCCTGATCCAGGATGCCGCCTGCGAGGAAGAGGTGCGCAAGAGTCGTTTCCTCGCCCTCGCCGCGCCCGTCACCACGGTGGAAGCGGCCATGGCCTTCATCGACCGTGTGAGCGTGCCGACCGCGACCCACAACTGCTGGGCCTGGAAGCTGGGCAATCAATACCGCTTCAATGACGACGGAGAACCCGGTGGGACGGCGGGCCGGCCCATCCTCGCCGCCATCGAGGGGCAGGATTGCGATCAGGTGGTGGTGGTGGTCATCCGCTGGTACGGCGGCATCAAGCTGGGTACCGGCGGCCTGGTGCGCGCCTATGGCGGTTGCGCCGCCCGTTGCCTGCAACAGGCGGACAAGCAGCCGCTGGTGGTGCGGCAGGACTATGGCTTCGCCTGTACCTATGCGGAGTGGCCGCTGATCAAGGCGCGCCTGGCAGCCCTGGCGGTGCTCGTGCTCGCCGAGGACTATCAGGCGCTGAAGATCGCCTTGCGGATTGCGGTCGAGCCCCAGCGACGCGACGAGGTAGCGACGCTGCTGAGCAACCTGAGCAGTGGTCGTATCGTGATGCGTGCGCTCTAGCGGCACGACCTTTGCTATCTCCTGGTGCACGCCCTTCCGATTCGCACCGCTCTGGCGCATCCCCGCGCTAATTCCCCGTTGCGCTCTGCTTGGCGGCAAGACTGAACCTGCCGAGAGCTGCAGCACGCCCTAAAAGCGCGCATCAAGCAGCCGCCAGGCATGTTTTTGGTGCAACCCTTAGCGACGACTGCCCTGATGAACGAATTGCCTTCCGCTGTGGCGACCCTGGTCCACAGTGCCAATACCCTGTTCCTGCTGCTGGGTGCCGTGATGGTGCTGGCCATGCACGCCGGTTTCGCCTTTCTCGAAGCCGGTACCGTGCGGCACAAGAATCAGGTGAACGCGCTGTCCAAGATCCTCGCCGACTTCGCCATTTCCACCCTGGTGTATTTCTTCGTCGGCTACTGGATCGCCTATGGCGTGACGTTCTTCGCGCCTGCCCAGGTGCTGACCGCCGACAGCGGCTATGGGCTGGTGAAGTTCTTTTTCCTCGCCACCTTCGCCGCAGCCATCCCGGCGATCATCTCCGGCGGCATCGCCGAACGGGCGCGTTTCGTCCCGCAACTATGCGCCACCGCGCTGATCGTGGCCTTCGTCTACCCGTTCTTCGAAGGCCTGATGTGGAACAACAACCTGGGGCTGCAGGACAGGTTCGAAGCGCTGTTCGGCGCGCGCTTCCATGATTTCGCCGGCTCCGTGGTGGTGCACGCCGTGGGTGGCTGGCTGGCGCTGGCGGCCGTGCTGCTGTTGGGGCCGCGTCAGGGCCGCTATCGCGAAGGCCGGCTGGTGGCCTTTCCGCCGTCGAACATCCCCTTTCTGGCGCTGGGCTCCTGGATCCTGATCGTCGGCTGGTTCGGTTTCAACGTGATGAGCGCCCAGAGCCTGGCAGGCGTCAGTGGCCTGGTCGCGCTGAATTCGCTGATGGCCATGGTCGGCGGGACGGCGGCTGCCCTGCTGCTCGGGCGCAACGACCCCGGCTTCCTGCACAACGGGCCCCTGGCCGGCCTGGTCGCCGTCTGTGCCGGCTCCGACCTGATGCATCCCATCGCCGCCCTGGCCACCGGGCTGGTGGCGGGCGCCCTGTTCGTCTGGACCTTCACCGCGGTGCAGACGCGCTGGAAGCTGGACGATGTGCTGGGCGTCTGGCCGTTGCACGGCCTCTGCGGCGCCTGGGGCGGCATCGCCTGTGGCCTGTTCGGCCAGACCGCACTTGGCGGCCTGGGTGGGGTGAGCGTGCTGGCGCAACTGGCGGGCACGGGACTGGGTATCGCCGTCGCCCTGCTCGGCGGCCTGGCGGTGTACGGGCTGCTCAAGGCCGTGCTGGGGCTGCGTCTGAGTCAGGAAGAGGAATACCAGGGCGCCGACCTGTCGATCCATCGCATCGCCGCCAACAGCCACGACGGCTAGCGGCCGAGGTTACCCACAGGGACCGTGTACAGTGATGTGGATAACCCGTGCATGAAGTCACGAGAACGCCACAGAGACCGGGCTGGCGGCGACTGGTGAAGAAATGAACACGGCCTCGATGTCGTGGCGGCGAACGGCGACGGCGGGACTCGGGTAGCCCACCGGCGACCGGAATCGGTAGAGTGGGCGACCCTTGTTCCAGGAGCGCCCCATGCCCGCCCTTTCGACCCTGCTGCCCTGGCTCCGCGAGGTGGACCGCACCACCCTGAAGGCGGATCTTGGCGCGGGTCTGCTGGGCGCGGTCCTGGCGCTGCCCCAGGGCGTGGCCTTCGCCACCTTGGCCGGACTGCCTCCGCAATACGGCGTCTATGGCGCCGTGGTGCCCTGCATCGTCGCCGCCCTGGCGGGCTCCAGTCGCCATGTGGTGACCGGGCCGACCAACGCCAACTCCCTGGCCCTGCTGGCGGCGCTGTCTCCGCTGGCGCTGGCGGGCTCCGGCCCCTATATCGATCTGGCGCTGGCGGTGACCCTACTGGTCGGCCTGCTGCAACTGACGGTGGGCGCCCTGCGCCTGGGCGCGGTGGCCAACTTCATCTCGCCCTCGGTGCTGCTCGGCTTCATGAGTGGCGCCGCGGTGCTGATCGGTCTCTATTCGCTCAAGGATTTGCTCGGCTTGTCGCCGCCATTGGGCACCTCGGCCTTTGGCGTGCTCGGCTATGTCGTCGCCCATCCCCTGGCGATCCACTGGCCCTCGCTGGTGATCGGCGTGGTGACCCTGGTCGCCACCCTGCTGCTGAGGCGGCTGCGCCCGCGCTGGCCAACCATGCTGCTGGGTCTGCTGGCCGGTTGCCTGAGCGCCTGGATCCTGGAGCGCAGCGTGGCGGGCGCGGCCCAGGGGATCGCCACGGTCGGACGGATCCCCTCGGCGCTGCCGCCCTTCCATCTGCCCAACGTCACCCTGCAGGACCTGGGCAATCTCTCCGGCATCGCCGTGGCCCTGACCCTGGTGGCCCTGGGGCAGTCGCTGTCGATCGCCAAGGCGGTGGCCCAGCGCTCCGGACAGCGGCTGGACGTCAATCGCGAATTCCGTGGCCAGGGCCTGGCCAATCTGGTCGGCGGCTGCTTTTCGGCCTATGTCTCCTGCGGCTCGCTGAATCGCTCCATGCCCAATTTCGAAGCCGGGGCCCGCACCCCGCTGGCGGCGGTGTTCGCCGCCCTGCTGGTGGTGGCCCTGGTGGCCTTTGGCGGTGCCCTGATCGCGGCCATTCCGCTGGCCGCCATCGCCGCTACCCTGCTGCTGGTGGCACGCGGGCTGCTGGACCTGGGGCGCTGGCGCGAGGTGCTGAGGGTCAGCCGCACCGAGGCCCTGGTGGCCGGGGTGACCTTGCTGGCGACCCTGACCATTCCCCTGGACCGCGCCGTGCTGCTGGGCACTCTGGTCTCCCTGGTGGCCTACCTCTATCGCACCTCGCACCCGGCCATCCGCCCGCTGGTGCCGGATCCCCGTACCCCCGAGCGCCGTTTCACCCCGCTGGACGAACTGGGCCAGCCGGCGCAGGAGTGTCCGCAACTCAAGCTGGTGCGGGTGGAAGGCTCGGTGTTCTTTGGCGCCGTGCCCCATGTCGGCGATCAGTTGGACGGCTTTCGCAGCGCCCAGCCCGGTCAGAAGCACGCCCTGTTCATGACCAAGAGCATGAATTTCATCGACCTGGCGGGTAACGACCTCTGGCGGCGCGAATGGCGCGAGCGACGCGCCCAGGGTGGCGATCTCTATTTCCATCGCCCCCGCACGCCGGTGCTGCAGTTGTTCGCCAAGACCGGCTTTCTCAAGGAGCTGGGCGACGGCCATATCTTTTCGTCCAAGGATCAGGCCCTGCGCAGCATCTATCCGCGCCTGGATCCGGAGGTTTGCCGCAGCTGCACCGCCCGGACCTTCGTCGAGTGCGCGGCACGCGCGGCGGAACAGGCGCCGGGCGCGGACGCCACTCGGGCGGACTGCTAAGCTGGCGGTTTCCTTCTGCCGCTGGAGTTCTCCATGACCGCTGCCCTGCGTCTCGCTCGCCGTCTCGCCCTGACCTCTCTGCTGTTGCCGGGGCTGGCCCTGGCCCATGGTCACCTGAAGAGCGCCGAGCCTGCCCCCGACAGCACCAGCCCGGCACCGAAGCAGCTGAGTCTGAGCTTTTCCGAAGGGGTCGAGGCGTCTCTGAGCCAGGTGCAGCTGCAGCGGCTGGAGGGTCAGGCCAGTACGGCGATCACCACCGGCAAGGTGATTTCCGGTGGTGACGAACGCACCCTGGAGGTGCCGCTGGAGGCACCGCTGGAAGCGGGTCGCTACCAGGTCAAATGGCGGGTGCTGGCCAAGGACGGACACAAGACCCAGGGCGATTATCGCTTCACCGTCCAGTAAGGATGGACGGCGGACTGGCGACGCCCGATGCCTGGCGCCCCCTCGCCCGCGCCCTCTTTCTGCTGCCGCTGCTGCTGACCTGGGGCTATCTGGCGCTGGCGCTCTGGCTGGGTCGCCCAGCCTTGAGCGGCTGGCTGCTGGAACGGGCGCGCCCTGCGGCCCGCCTGCTGGGGGCCCTGCTGCTGCTCGGGGTGCTGAGTCTGTTGCCGCTGCAGGCCGCGCTGGTCGGCGATGGCTGGACGGATGCCTTCAACCTGCCGCTGTGGCAGCTCTATCTGGCCACCGAGGCTGGCCAGGGCTGGCGCTGGCAGTTGCCGCTGGGCCTGCTGCTGGCCCTGTGGCTGCTGGCGGGACCCGGGATGCGTGGCGTTCGCTGGCTGTGGGGCTTGAGTGGCCTGCTGCTGGCCAGTCTGGCCCTGGGTGGCCATGCCGCCGCGACCGCGGGCGCGCTCGGCGGGGTGCACCGGTTGAACCAGGCCCTGCATCTGCTCACCACGGGACTCTGGCTGGGCAGTCTGCCCGGGGTGTTGCTGTGCCTGGGGCGGCCTCCAGCCCGGCTCAGGGGGGAGGTCCAGCGGCTGCTGCGCGGTTACTCGCTACCCGGGCAGATCTGCGTGGCGCTGGCCCTGCTCAGCGGCGCGTTCAACAGCCTGTTGATCCTCGGTCCGGCCGGCCTGTTGCGGTTGACGCCCTACTCCGGCCTGCTGCTGGCCAAGGTGCTGGTGGTGGCGACCATGGTCGTCCTGGCCCTGGCCAATCGTTATCTGCTGGTGCCGCGATTGGGACAGGGACCCCAGGCCTGGCAGCTGCTGCGCCGGGCCACGGCCGTGGAGATCGCCCTCGGGGTGGTCGCCGTCACGCTGGTGGCGGCCTTCTCGGGTCTGGATCCCTTCAGCTGACAGCCGGGGCGAACGCTGTCGCCCCGGCCACGCCTCAGAAATAGACGTTCATGCCCAGGTAGATTTCCTTGCTGCTGTCGAGCTGGCTCGAACCCAGCTTGCTGCCGTCCTGATCGATGTCCGGCTTGGCATTGCTGCGCAGGTAGCGATAGCCGGCTTCCAGGGAGGTGCGGTCGTTGACCTGCTGCAGGATGCCGGCCTGGACCCCGGCCACATAACCGAGGTCGCTGTCATGGCCGAAGCTGGAACCATCCTGGGTGACCCGGGCGACGCCCAGGGTGCCGCCGCCAAACAATTTGGTGCTGTCGCCCAGGGGATAGAAGGCATCGTAGCTGCCGGTCAGGTCCTGCTGCTTGAGTCTCAGGCCATCACTGCTGCCGCTGGCCTGGTCGAGGGTGGCGTAGTAGCGACCGGCGTCGTTCTGCTGACCGAGGCGCAGCCCCCAGGTGTTGCTGCCATCGATGGCACCATCGGTATCGGGGCTGTTCAGGTTGCGGTCGAGGGCGTGGCTGTTGCTGAAGTTGTCGTAGCTCTTGCCATAGGTGAGGCCGGCGAAATTCTGGGGATCGGCGGCAAAGACCTGATGACTGGCCAGGGCCAGCAGGCCGAAGAGGACGACACGGGATTTCAGGGCGTTCATGGTGAAAGGCTCCTCACGCGATGCGAATACAGCCCGACCGGCTGCGCGGCCATCTTCGGCGGCGGCGGATTAGCGCAGGATTAAGGGGACTGAATCGGAGCTGAACGCTGAGGCAGGACACGAGCGGAGCAGCGGACCGCCCGTTGCAGGCGGCCCGGCTGGGAGGGATCAACGCTGACGGTGGTACTCGGTCACGCGCTGCACTTCTTCCTTGGAGCCCAGGAACACCGCCACCCGCTGGTGCAGGCCGTCCGGCTGGACGTCGAGGATGCGCTGGTGACCGTTGGTGGCGGCGCCACCGGCCTGCTCGACCAGCATGGACATGGGATTGGCCTCGTACATCAGGCGCAGCTTGCCGGGCTTTTCCGGCTCGCGGGCGTCGCGCGGGTACATGAAGATACCGCCGCGGGTAAGGATGCGATGGACGTCGGCCACCATGGAGGCGATCCAGCGCATGTTGTAGTTCTTGCCCAGGGGACCTTCTTTGCCAGCCAGCAGCTCGTCCACGTAACGCTTGACCGGGGCTTCCCAGTGGCGCTGGTTGGACATGTTGATGGCGAATTCGGCAGTGGTCTCGGGGATGGTGATGTCTTCGTGGGTCAGCACGAAGCTGCCCAGTTCGCGATCCAGGGTGAAGCCCTTGACGCCGTCGCCCAGGGTCAGCACCAGCATGGTCTGGGGACCGTAGATGGCGTAGCCAGCGGCCACCTGCTCGGTACCCTTCTGCATGAAGGCTTCTTCGGTCACGTCACCGGTGGTGCTGCTGACGAAGTCCTTGCGCAGGATGGAGAAAATGGTGCCGACGGAGACGTTGACGTCGATGTTGGACGAGCCGTCCAGGGGGTCGAACATCAGCAGGTAGGCGCCCTTGGGATAGTGACCCGGGATCTGGTGTACCTGGTCCATTTCCTCGGAGGCCATGCCGGCCAGGGTGCCGCCCCATTCGTTGGCTTCCAGCAGGATCTCGTTGGACAGGACGTCCAGCTTCTTCTGCACCTCACCCTGGACGTTCTCGGTGCCCATGCTGCCAAGCACGCCACCCAGCGCCCCCTTGGACACCTCGTAGCTGATGCGCTTGCACGCCCGTGCCACGACTTCGATGAGGAAGCGCAGGTCGGCCGGGGTCTTGTGGCTGCGGGTCTGCTCGATGAGGTAACGACTGAGGGATATCCGGGACATCGCGGTGCTCCTTGTAATGATGGGCGCGAGTGTAGCGCCAAAGCTCAAGCTCCGTCTCAAGCAGAGCGGACCGTCAGGCCAGGTCTGCCAGCCAGTGCCGATTACGGACGCTGTCGCCGGGGCGACGAGGCGCCGGGCACCGGCGGCCGGCAGGGAACGCGCGTCTAGGGCGCGTTCGGGGTCTCCACGGCCAGCAGTACGCCTCGGCCAACACGGAGATTTTCGGCGCTGGGATAGACTGCCGAGTCGGGTTCCAGTTCAGGCTGACGGCTGTCCAGCTGTATCACCCAGTGATGTCCGTCACGTGACGGCGGCAGGCGCAGGTCGATTTCCTCCCGCCGCGGCTGGAAGGCCAGCCAGATCCGTGCGGCCTGGGGCTGATCCGCTCCGTCGAGGGGCTCCAGGGTGAGGGCGAGCGGCAGGCTGCCCCCGGCCTGCCAGCGGCCGTCGTCCATCGGCGCACCGTCGGCATCGAGCCATTCGATCCTGACCCAGCCACGGGGATCGGGGCGCCCGAGCAGCCGTTGCGCCTGCAGGGCCGGTAACTCCTGGCGCAGCGCCATGAGCCGACCGACGAAGGCGCTCTGCCGTTGCCCGGCCGGGCTGGCGGCCTGCTGCCAGTCCAGCCAGGACAGTTCATTGTCCTGCACATAGGCATTGTTGTTGCCCTGCTGGGTGCGACCGAATTCGTCACCGGCGGTGAGCATGGGTTCGCCCCCGGCCAGGATCAGGGTCGCCAGCAGGGCGCGCTGGTCGGCGGCGCGGGCTTCCAGGACGGCGGGGTCGTCGCTCGGTCCTTCGACGCCATTGTTCCAGCTCTTGTTGTCGGTGGTGCCGTCGCGATTGCCTTCGCCATTGGCCTCGTTGTGCTTTTCGGCGTAGCTGACCAGGTCGGCCAGGGTGAAGCCGTCGTGGGCGGTGACGAAGTTGACGCTGGTGCGCAAGGAGCGATCACCCGCCCCGAAGAGATCGGCGCTGCCGGCCAGACGGGTCGCCAGGGCGCCTCTCAGGCCGTCGTCGCCGAGCCAGAAGCGACGCACGTCGTCGCGGAAGGTGTCGTTCCATTCCTGCCAGGGCGCGCGGAAGGCGCCGACCTGATGGCCGCCGGGGCCGATGTCCCAGGGTTCCGCCACCAGTCGCACCTGACGCAGTAGCGGATCCTGGGCCAGGGCCTGCAGCAGCGGCGCGTCGCGATCGAAGCCGCTTTCCAGGCGACCCAGCGCAGGCGCCAGGTCAAAGCGAAAGCCGTCGACACCGGCGGCGGTGACCCAGTGGCGCAGGCTGTCCAGGGTCAGGCGCAACGCCGGCGGGCTGTAGAGCGCCAGGCAGTTGCCGCAGCCCATGTCGTTGATATAGCGCGCCGGATCGTCCGGCTGCAGACGGTAGTAGCCGGCGTTGTCCAGGCCACGCAGATTGAAGGTGGGGCCGAGTTCGTCGCCTTCGCCGGTGTGGTTGAAGACCACGTCGAGCAGCACCTCGAAGCCGGCCGCCTGCAGGGTGGCCACCGTCTCGCGCAATTCGGCGAGGGCCTCGCGCCCGGCCAGGCGCGGATCGACCGCCGCCATGACCACCGGGTTGTAGCCCCAGTAGTTGGCCAGCCCCAGGGCGGGCAGATGGCGATCGTCGGCCCAGGCGGCGATGGGCAGCAGCTCCAGGGTAGTGACGCCGAGGCGCTGCCAGTGCTCGATCAGCGCCGGATGGCGCAGCGCCGCCAGGGTGCCGCGCTGGCGGGCGGGCACCTGCGGATGCAGCTGGGTCTGGCCGCGTACGTGCAATTCGTAGATCAGTCCCGCGTCGCGGCGCTTGGGCGCTGGCGTCAGGCTATCGACCGGCGGCAGGACGATGGCCTTGGGGACATGGGCACCGCTGTCGCGCGCGTCCGGACGATTGGGATCTTCGGGATGGAAACCATAGGTGCTGGGATGCAGCTGGAAGGGCCGGTCCACCGCCAGGGCCCAGGGGTCCACCAGCAGTTTGTTGGCGTTGAATCTGAGGCCGTCCTGGGGACGGTAGGCACCCTGGGCGCGCAAACCGTATCTCAGACCCGCTTTGGCACCGGCCAGGAAACCATGCCAGACGCCGCCTTCGTGTTCGCGAAAGGCCAGACGCTGGGTCTCGGCTTCCCCCTTGGCATCGTAGAGGCAGAGTTCGACGGCTTCAGCCGCCGGCGACCAGACGGCGAAGTTGATGCCGCCCTCGACGAGAGTGGCACCGTAATGGGCAGGATTGCCCGCTTCGAGGCGGGTAGAGGTGCGGGGCATGGGGACTCCGGTGACGGGCTTGCGGGGCGGATGCTGCAAGGATGTAGACGGTGTGGAAGCCGCGGGTTCTCAATCGGGGGATAGCTGATCGTGGCCAGGGCCGGCCGCCGTAGGCTGGGCTGGGTTGAGCGTAGCGAAGCCCAGCAAATCCTGCCTGGGCACCTGCTCTATGGTGGTCCTTATCGCGGCCATGGGCCGCTCCTACAGGAGGGTGCCTTGCCCGTAGGAGCGGCCGCAGCGGCGGACCGCCATGGCCGCGAAGCGTGCTCGACTACAGCGCCTTCCAGATTTCCGTGGCGTATTCGCGGATGGTGCGGTCGGAGGAGAACCAGCCCATGCTGGAGGTGTTGATCACCGCCGATTGCCACCACTTGTCCGGCTGCTGCCAGCGGGTCTCGACCTGGCGCTGGGCCTCCCAGTAGGCGTCGAAGTCGGCGCAGACGAGGAAGCGGTCGTGCCAGGTCAGGACGTCGAGCAGGCTGTTGTAGCGGGCCGGATCCTCGGGCGAGAACTGACCGGCGCGCAGACCCGCCAGCACCTGGGCCAGGCGTGGCGAATTCTCGATGATGTCCGAGGAGATGCCGCCGCTGCGCTGGCGCTCTTCCACCTCGGCCGCCTTGAGGCCAAAGATGAACATGTGCTCTTCCCCGATCAGTTCGCACATCTCCACGTTGGCGCCGTCCAGAGTGCCGATGGTGAGGGCGCCGTTGAGGCCGAACTTCATGTTGCTGGTGCCCGAGGCTTCCATGCCGGCGGTGGAGATCTGCTCGGAAAGATCCGCCGCAGGGATGATCACCTCGGCCAGGCTGACGTTGTAGTTGGGCAGGAAGACCACCTTGAGCAGATCACGGGTAAGGGGGTCGTTGTTGACCACCTTGGCCACGTCGTTGGCCAGCTTGATGATCAGCTTGGCCTGGTGATAGCTGGCGGCGGCCTTGCCGGCGAAGATCTTGACCCGCGGCGTCCAGTCGCCGTTGGGGTTGTCGCGGATGGCCTGGTAGAGGGCGATGGTCTGCAACAGATTCATCAGCTGCCGCTTGTACTCGTGGATGCGCTTGATCTGGACATCGAACAGCGCATTGGGATCGAGGTCGATCTCCATCCGCTGCT
Source organism: Pseudomonas sp. HR1 (assembly GCF_030175875.1). Lineage (NCBI taxonomy): Bacteria > Pseudomonadati > Pseudomonadota > Gammaproteobacteria > Pseudomonadales > Pseudomonadaceae > Pseudomonas > Pseudomonas sp. HR1. Next base: position 93,559 of record NZ_JASNRF010000009.1, on the reverse strand, counting down.
TCACCAGGCTGGTGAAGGTGTCCTTGTTGCGCTGGCGCTGCAGAGCGAAGCGCTCGCGGAAGTTGCTGTCGTTGGCATAGGGCTTGAGCTGCGGCAGGGTCTTTTCCGGATCGTGCAGCACGCCCTGGCCGAGGGTATCCACCAGCAGGTCGGTGAGCGCCGGGTTGGCCTGGTGCAACCAGCGGCGGAAGGTGATGCCGTTGGTCTTGTTGTTGATGCGATCCGGATAGAGGCGGTGCAGGGAGCGGAAGACCGTCTTGCGCATCAGGTCGGTGTGCAACCCCGAGACGCCATTGATGCTGTGCGAGCCGAGGAAGGCCAGGTTGCCCATGCGCACGCGGCGCCCCTGGCTTTCGTCGATCAGGGACACATAGGAAATCATGCCGCCATCGGTCTCGCCGCGGGCGCGCAGGGAGTCGAGGAACTGGGCGTTGATCAGGTAGATGATCTGCATGTGCCGCGGCAGCAGGCGTTCCATCAGCTGTACCGGCCAGGTCTCCAGGGCCTCGGGCAAGAGGGTGTGGTTGGTGTAGCTGAGGGTGCCGACGGTGGTGCTCCAGGCGGCGTCCCAGGGAATGCCGTGGACGTCCACCAGCAGCCGCATCAGCTCGGCCACGGCGATGGCCGGGTGGGTGTCGTTGAGCTGGATGGACACGTGCTCGGGCAGGCTGAGCAGGTCGCTGTGCTGCTTGAGATGACGACGGGTCAGGTCGGCCAGGGAGGCGGCGACGAAGAAGTATTCCTGGCGCAGGCGCAATTCCTGGCCGGCTTCGCTGCTGTCGGCCGGATAGAGTACCCGCGAGATGCTCTCGGCGCGGGCCTCGTTGGCCACGGCGCCGACGTGATCGCCGGCGTTGAAGGTTTCCAGGTGGAGGATCTCCAGCGGTCGCGCACGCCAGAGTCTCAGGGTGTTGGCGCCCTCCCCGCCCCAGCCGATCACCGGGGTGTCATAGGCCACCGCGCGGATGCGCTCGCCGGGCGTCCACACCTGGCGCCGCGGATCGCCTTCGCCGTAGGGGGCGACATGCCCGCCGAAGCCGATCTCGTACACCACCTCGGCGCGTTCGAATTCCCAGGGATTGCCGAAATCCAGCCAGTTTTCCGGCTGCTCCAGCTGGAAGCCGTCGGCGATCACCTGGCGGAACAGCCCGTGCTCGTAACGGATGCCATAGCCGTGGCTGGCAATGCCCAGGGTGGCCATGCTTTCCATGAAGCAGGCGGCCAGCCGGCCGAGGCCGCCGTTGCCCAGGGCGGCGTCCGGCTCCAGCCCGCGGATGCGTTCCAGGTCGACGCCGAGGTCGGCCAGGGCGCGACGGGTCTCTTCGAGGATGCCGAGGTTGGACAGGCTGTCGATCAGCAGGCGACCGATGAGGAATTCCAGGGAAAGGTAATAGACCCGTTTCTGGCCGGTGCGATAGGCGTCGCGGGTGCGACTCATCCAGCGATCGACGATGTAGTCCCGGGCGGCCAGGGCGGTGGCCTGGAACCAGTCGTGGTCGAGGGCGTTGTCGGGGTCCTTGCCGACGGCGTAGGTGAGCTTGGAGAGGATGTTGGTACGGAGCGCGGAAACTTCGTTGGGCGAGATGAAGCGGGGTCTCGTCATCAGGATTGACCTCTGCAAGCGCTTAGGAATCAGATCGCGAAGTGGCCGCGGATAATGCGGCGCGTGCCGTTCGCCTTACTTTTAGGCGAAACGACGGGGACGTCCAAGCTTTTTTCGCCACATCAGACGGTTAGCCGTTACCCCTACCCTCTCTAGCCCGAGGTTTTCACCATGCGCAAGACCCTGCTCATCACCGGCGCGAGTCGTGGCATCGGCCGCGCCACGGCCCTTGGCGCCGCCCGCCGCGGCTGGAACGTCGCCTTCAACTATCGCCATGACGAGGCCGCGGCCCGGGCCACTCTGGCCGAGATCGAGGCGCTGGGCGTGGAAGGCCTGGCGCTGCGCGGCGACGTGGCCGACGAAGCCCAGGTGCTGGCGCTGTTCGAGCGCACGGTGGAGCGCTTCGGCGGCCTGGACGCCTTCGTCAACAATGCCGGGATCGTCGATCAGTCGCAGCCACTGGTGGACATGAGCGCCGAGCGATTGCGACGGATGTTCGAGGTCAACGTCTATGGCGCCTTTCTCTGTGCCCGCGAGGCGGCTCGCCACCTGTCGCGGGAGCGCGGCGGCCGCGGTGGCGCCATCGTCAATGTCTCTTCCATCGCGGCGCGTCTGGGCTCGCCCAACGAATACGTCGACTATGCCGCCAGCAAGGCGGCGCTGGACACCCTGACCTTGGGCCTCGCCAAGGAACTCGGCCCGCACGGGGTGCGGGTCAATGCGGTGAGACCCGGCGTGACCCTTACCGACATCCACGCCAGCGGCGGCCAGCCGGGCCGCGCCGAGCGCCTGGGCGTGACCACTCCGCTGGGGCGTGCAGGCGAGGCCGAGGAGATCGCCGCCGGCATCCTCTGGCTGCTGTCGGACGAAGCCTCCTACACCACCGGCGCCCTGCTGGATATCGGCGGCGGGCGCTAGGGCCTAGGCTCTGTACGAAAAGTCGCCGAGCGACGGTCAGGCGAGGCGAAAAACGCTGAGGAAGCGGAGTTTACGAGTGGTAAATGAGCATTCCGAAGCGTTTTTCAACGAAGCATCACCGAGCGCAGGCATTTTTCGTACAGGGCCTAGTCGCGGCGGGGCGTCAGGGCGTTGAGCACCTGCTGCGACAGCGCATGGTAGAGCGGCACCGGCATCAGCCAGCCGGAGACGGCGGCGGCCAGCAGACAGGCCGCCAGCACCGGCAGCGCCATGTCCGGGCTGTGGGCCAGCTCCAGGGTGATGACGGTGGCGGTCAGCGGGGTGCGGGTGACCCCGGCGAGGTAGGCAGCCAGCCCCAGCAAGGCGCATTGCGGCAGACTGATACCCGGCAGCCAGTCGACCAGCCAGGGGCCCAGGGCCGCCCCCACCGCCAGCGAGGGCGAGAACAGGCCGCCCGGCACCCCGGCCAGGTAGGAGACGACGTTGGCGAGGAATTTCCACAGCAGGAAGTCGCCGCCGGTCACGGGTTCGCCAGCCAGGATGGCATGGGTCTCGGCGTAACCGGTACCGAACACGTGCTGGCCGGAGAACAGCCCCAACGCCGCCAGCACCAGGCCACAGCCGGCGGCGAAAGCCACCGGGCGGCGCCCGCGCAGGGCATTCAGGCGCCCCAGCCAGCCCCGCTCGGTGGGCAGCACCAGGCGGCCGTAGCACCCGCCGAGCAGTCCGCCGATAACGCCGATGACAGCGACGCCGATCCAGCCCAGGCCCCAGGTCAGGTGCAGGTCCAGGGCGCCGAGATAGCTGTAGGGGCCGACGATGCCCAGGGTGACGATGCCGCCGAGCAGCACGGCGGTCAGCACCAGGCCGCTGAAGCGCTGCTCGAAGGTATGGGTGAGTTCCTCGATGGCGAAGACCACCCCGCCCAGGGGCGTGTTGAAGGCCGCGGCGATGCCGGCAGCGCCCCCGGCGAGGATGAGTCCGGACAGGGTGCGGCGACCATGCAGGCCGAGCCGCTTGCCGAAGCCGTAGAGCAAGGCGGCGCCGACATGCACGGTGGGTCCTTCCCGCCCTACCGAGCCACCCACCAGCAGGGCACCGGCCGTGAGCAGCAGCTTGGCCAGGGCGATGGGGGGCGCCAGCAGCCGGGCGCGCAGGTCCGCCTCGGGTCGTTCGAGGGTGACGATGACCTGGGGGATACCGCTGCCGCGGGCATCGCGCAGCGCGCCCTGGGTCAGCCAGACCAGTCCGGCGAAGCCCAGGGGCGTCACCAGCCAGGGCCAGAGGGCGCTGTGCTGCAGCAGCTGCTGAAAGAGGCCGAAGGAGGCGTCGGCCAGCCAGGCGAAGCCCAGACCCGCCAGGCCCACCAGCACCGCGCCGACCCAGAAGGCGATGCGCTGGCGCCACTCGCGCAGCCGACGGCGCCGGCGATGGCGCAGCAGATGCAGCCGACGCCGGGCGGCGACTTCGGGATCGGTATCGGGATAGACGGGATCGGACATGGAGAAGAGGCCACCAGGAGGCGAGAGCCTCCCAGTGTAACCTCTTGTTACAGCGGTATCGCCAGGGTCAGGATCAGGCCGCGGGGACCAGCTCGGTGGCGGCTTCGTTGCGCTTGAGCACCGCGTAGATGACCCCGGTCACCAGACTGCCGGCGGCGATGGCCGCCAGGTACAGCCAGGCGTGGCTGATGGCGTTGGGGATCAGCAGCACGAAGAGGCCGCCGTGGGGCGCCATCAGCTTGCAGTTGAACAGCATCACCAGGGCACCGGTGAGGGCACCGCCGATCACGCTGGCCGGGATCACCCGCAGCGGATCCTTGGCGGCGAAGGGAATCGCGCCTTCGGAGATGAAGCACAGCCCCAGCACCGACGCCGCCTTGCCCGCCTCGCGCTCGCTCTGGGCGAACTTGCGCCGAGCCAGCAGGGTGGCGATGCCCATGCCGATGGGCGGCACCATGCCGGCGGCCATGGTGGCGGCCATCGGCCCGTAGGTCTTGGACGCCAGCAGGCCGACGGTGAAGGCATAGGCGGCCTTGTTGATCGGGCCGCCGAAGTCGATGCACATCATGGCGCCGAGGATCAGGCCGAGCAGCACGGCGTTGCTGGTGCCCAGATTGTTGAGGAAGTCGGTGAGTCGACTCAGGGCGCCGGCCACCGGGGTGCCGACCAGGTAGATCATCACCAGGCCGACGATGAGGCTGGCGAACAGCGGGATGATCAGAATCGGCTTGAGCGCCTCGACGCTGGCCGGCAGCTTGACGTGCTGGGCGATGGCCTTGGCCACGTAACCGGCCAGGAAGCCGGCGATGATGCCGCCGATGAAGCCGCTGCCCAGACTGGCCGCCAGCCAGCCGCCGATCATGCCGGGGGCGAGACCCGGGCGGTCGGCGATGGAGTAGGCGATATAGCCGGCCAGCACCGGGACCATCAGCTTGAAGGCCGATTCACCACCGATCTGCATCAGCGCCGCGGCCAGGGTGCCCTGCTCCTTGAAGGCCTCGATGCCGAAGACGAAGGACAGGGCGATCAGCAGACCGCCCGCCACCACCATCGGCAGCATGTAGGACACCCCGGTGAGCAGGTGCTTGTAGACGCCCGCGCCTTCCTTCTTGGCTGGCTTGGCGCCCTCGCCCGCCGCTGGCGCGGCGCTGCCGGCCAGGGTCTCGCCCTCGGCCAGGGCCTTCTTGATCGTCGCCTCGGGTTGCTTGAGGGCGACCCCGGTGCCACAGCGATAGACGCGCTTGCCGGCAAAACGCTCAACATTGACCTCGATGTCGGTGGCCAGCAGCACCACGTCGGCGTCGCGGATGGCCTCGGCCGGCAGCGGATTGCGTGCCCCTACCGAGCCCTGGGTCTCCAGGTGCAGGCGATAGCCGAGCTTCTTGGCCGCATTCTGCAACGCCTCCGCCGCCATGAAGGTGTGGGCGACCCCGGTCGGGCAGGCGGTGATGGCCACCAGCCGAGGGGTTTCGCTGGCACTGGCAGGAGCGCTGGGGGCAGCGCCACCCGCCGCCGGGGCCTGTTCCAGCACCTTGGCTTCGCTGGCCGCGCGCTGCAGGAAGGCGTCGACATCGCGCAGGGCTTCGGCCGGGGCGGCGCGGTAGACGCGCTTGCCGACGAAGCGCGACAGGTCGACCGCGCCGGTGTGGACGACCACGACCAGTTCGGCGCGCGCCACCTGGTCGTCGGTCAGCAGGATGGCCTCGGGGCCGTCGTGGATCTCGACGCTGGTGGTCCAGCCGCGGCGCTGGGCGGCGGCGTCCAGCAGGCGCGCACTGAGCACGCTGGTGACCATGCCGGTCGGGCAGGTCGTGACGATGGCGATGTTCATGGGTTTACCCCTGATTCTTGTTCTAGCGGAAAGTCGGGAAGGACACGCACCTGCACCTGGTCTTCGAAGACGGCGAGTTGCGCGGGATCATTGATGCCGAAGCCGATCTGGGTCACGGCCAGGGCCGCGATGGCGGTGGCTGTGGTCAGGGTGCGCTCCGGCGCCTGGCCGGTGAGCAAGCCGTGCAGCATGCCGGCCAGCAGGGAATCCCCCGCGCCGACGGTGCTGGCCACGGTGACCTTGGGCGGCTGCGCCTCCAGGGTCTGGGCGCCATACCAGCGCACCCCATCGGCGCCCTGGGAGATCACCAGGTGCTCGATGCCCAGGGCCCGCAGCTGTTCGACCAGCAGCGCCTGCTCGGTCGCGCTCTCGGCCGGAGCGCCGCAGGCTTCGGCCAGTTCTTCGGTATTGGGCTTGATCAGCCAGGGACCGGCGGCCAGGGCGGCGCGCAGGGCGGCGCCACTGGTGTCCAGCGCCACCGGCAGGCCCAGCGACTTGAGGCGGCCGACCAGCGCGGCCAGCCACTCGGGGCTTACCCCTCGCGGCAGGCTGCCGGCCACCACCACGGCGTCATGGCCGGGCGCGAGGCGATCCAGGGTCTCGAGCAATTCCTGCTGGGCGGCGGCGGACACCTCCGGGCCAGGCCCGTTGATGTCGGTGATGCGACCCGCGGCCTCGGCCAGCTTGAGGTTGCTGCGGGTCTCGCCGGCGACCCGGACGAAGGCGTCGGTAAAGCCGCGGCGGGCGAACAGGGCTTCGAAGGCGGCCGCGTTGTCGGCCCCGAGAAAGCCGCTCACCGTCAGTTCATGGCCGAGATCGGCCAGCACCTGGGCGACGTTGATGCCCTTGCCGGCGGCATGGACGATCACCGCCTCGCTGCGATTCACCGCGCCGGGCTTGAGTTCCGGCAACTGGACGGTGAGGTCCAGCGCCGGGTTGAGGGTCAGGGTGAGGATGCGGCTCATCGCAGGGCCTCCACGCTCTGCCGCACCTCGGCAGCGGTACCCAGCTCCAGGGCGCGCGCGGCGCAGGATTGCACCTGGCGCAACTCCAGCTCGCGGACCCGGGCCTTGACCAGGGGCACGCTGCGCGCCGAAACCGACAGCTCGTCCACGCCCAGGCCGACCAGCACCGGCACCGCCAGGGGATCGGCGGCCAGCTCGCCGCAGACGCCGACCCACTTGCCGTGGGCATGGGCGGCGCGCACCGTCATGTCGATCAGGCGCAGCACGCTGGGGTGCAGGCCGTCGGCCTCGCCCGACAGCAGCGGATGCCCGCGGTCGATGGCCAGGGTGTATTGCGTCAGGTCATTGGTACCGACGCTGAAGAAGTCCACTTCCGACGCCAGCACCGGGGCCAGCAGCGCGGCCGAGGGGACCTCGATCATGATGCCGACCTGCAGATCGGTGGTGGGGATCTCCTGGCGCAGGCGCGCGAGGATGTCACGGGCCTGACGCCACTCCTCGACCCGGCCGATCATGGGGAACATGATCCGCAGCGGCCGCCCATCGGCGGCCTTGAGCAGGGCGCGCAGCTGGGTTTCCAGCAGCTCCGGACGGCGCAGGGTCAGGCGGATGCCACGGATGCCGAGGAAGGGATTCTCTTCCGGTGGCAGTGGCAGATAGGGCAGCGGCTTGTCGCCGCCGACGTCCAGGGTCCGCACCACCAGCGGCTTGCCGGCCAGGCCATCGAGGGCACGGCGGTATTCCTGCTCCTGGGCGGCTTCGTCGGGCGCGCTGTCATGGCTCATGAACACCAGTTCGGTGCGCAGCAGGCCGACGGCTTCGGCGCCCTGCTCCACCGCGGCGGCGGCCTGGGCGGTATCACCCAGGTTCACGGCGATCTCGACATGGTGGCCATCGCGGGTGGTGGCGCTTTCGAAACGCCGGGCCTCGGCGGCGCGGCGGCGCTCGGCCTGGACCTCGCGCTCGCGCTGCACGGCCTCGATGCGGCTGGCGTCCGGGGCGATTTCCAGGGTGCCCTTGTCGCCATCCAGCAGCAGCACGCTGCGCGCCGCCAGGTCCAGCACCCGGCGACCGGCGCCGACGATGGCCGGGATGCCCAGGGCGCGGGCGACGATGGCGCTGTGGGAGCTGGCGCCACCACGGGCGGTCAGGATGCCGCAGACGCGCTCGCGGTCCAGCCGCGCCACATCTCCCGGGCCGACCTCGTCCATCACCAGCACATAGGGTTCTTCGGGTTCGCGGGCGGATTCGACGCCGCACAGCTGGGCCAGTACCCGACGACCGACGTCGCGCAGGTCGGCGGCGCGCTCGGCGAGCAGCCGGTCGTGCAGGGCCTCCTGCTGGCTGGCCGCCTCCTCGATCTGGGCGGCCCAGGCCGCGGCGGCACTGGCGTTGGCCTTGAGCCGGGCGGCGATGCCCTGCTGCAGATCCGGGTCTTCCAGCATCTCCAGGTGGGTCAGGAAGATCTCGCGCAGGGCGCTGGCCTCGCTGCGCGCGATGAGCGCCTCGATATCGGCGCGTACCGCGGCCAGGGCCGCGTCCAGGCGCTGGCGCTCGGCGGCGGCGCCTTCACCGGTGGCGGGATAGTCGAAGTGCTGGGGCGCCACCACATGGGCCGGGCCCACGGCCAGGCCGGGGGCGGCGGCCACGGCCTGGGCGCGATCGCCCGGCGCCAGCGGCAGTTGCTCGGACGGGTCCACCAGGCTGATGGCGGTGACCCGCGCGGCACCGGCCGGAGCCGGGGCGCTGGCGGTGACCGGCTCCACCTCTTCGCCGAGACCGGCCTGTACGGCGCCGATCAGATCGTTCAAGGCCGCCTCGGCCGGGGTGCCGGGCTCGACCAGGAATTCCAGGGTCTGGCCGCGCCGGGCGCCCAGCGCCAGCAGCCGCGACAGACTCTTGGCCGAGACCGGGGCGCCGTGGTCGACGCGCACGCGGATCTCGCCGTCATAGGCCTTGGCCAGCCGCGCCAGCTCCTTGGCCGGACGCGCGTGCAAGCCATGGGCGTTGGCCAGCACCACCTGGGCACTGGGCCAGTCCGGGGCGACTTCGCCGCCCAGGGCCTCGAGCACGGCGCGGCGGGAGGTGGCCTGGGCCAGCTCCTGGCCACGGCCGGCGACGAGCAGATCGCAGAGGCGTTCGAGCAGGGCACGATGGCCCTCGCCCAGGCTGGCCAGGCAGAACAGGCCACGTACCGGCTGCTCCTGCACCTGCAGGGTCTGCAGTGGGGTGACGAAGGCCAGGCCGGGACGTTTCACCGCGGTCTCGCTGTTCAGCCACCAGAGGCCGTCGCCCAGGGGCAGCGGCTGGCTGGCCTGCAGGGCACCGGCGAAACCGGCCCCCACGCATTCCATGTGCTTGAGCATACGCGCACCCTGCCAGGCCAGGTCTTCCAGGTCCTCGGCATCGATGGCCAGCTGCACCAGTTCTTCGTCCAGCGCCAGGGCCTGGGGCGCCCCCTGCAGCAGGTCGAGGATCTGCTGGGGTTCGCGGGCGTCGCGCAGCGCCTGTTGCAGATCGCTCTCGCCCAGGGCGCGGGTCAGCAGCTGCAGGATGCGCAGGTGTTCGTCGGATTTGGCGGCGATGGCGATGGCCAGGTAGGTCAGCTGACCGTCGCCCCAGTCCACGCCATGCGGGAATTGCATCATCCGCACGCCGGTGACGAACACCTGGTCGCGGGTCTGGGGCGTACCATGGGGAATGGCGATACCCTGGCCGAGGTAGGTGGAGCCCTGGGCCTCGCGGGCCTTGAGCCCGTCGAGATAACCCGGGGCGACCAGGCCATCGGTCACCAGGGACTCGGCGAGCATGGCCAGGGCGGTCGCCTTGTCCGGCGCCTGCTGGGCCATGCGGATATGCTGGGCATTGAGTTCGAACATGGAAGGATACCTCCGGCGCCGCGCGCCTGATCCTGGCGCCGTGCCTTTCTTGTAATAGATGCTTGCCGGCTCGCTCAGCCCTGCAACCGCGTCGGGAGAGGCGTGACAGGGCCCTTGGCAGATTCGTGCCAGCCCTCGGACAACAGAAAGCTGAAACGTTTCACCCAATGGGACTGGAACGTTACTCGATAATCGCCGATCCTTGAAGCACAACACACAATAAAGACCGTCTCGCCAGCGCCGTACAGCGCCAGGCCATTCAGGTCCCACGAGGAACAGGCGTGAAACTCAGCGACATCGCCCAATTGGCCGGCGTATCCCTCACCACCGCCAGCTACGTCATCAACGGCAAGGCAGCGCAAAGGCGCATCAGCGCGGCCACCGTGGCGCGGGTCATGGCCGTGGTCGAAGCCCACGGCTACCAGCCCGACCAGCGCGCCGCCGGCCTGCGCCGCGGGGCCACCCACACCCTGGGCTTCCTGCTGCCGGATCTGGAAAACCCCAGCTACGCACGCCTGGCCAAGCAGCTGGAACGCCGGGCACGGGCGCGTGGCTATCAGTTGCTGATCGCCTGCACCGACGACAATCCCGACAGCGAACGCCAGCTCATCGCGCTGTTTCGCGCCCGCCGCTGCGACGGCCTGTTCACCGCCAGCAGCCTGGCCGAGGACGACGCCCCCTACCGCCAGCTGCAGGAACACAACATCCCGATCATCGCCATCGATCGCCAGCTCGATCCGGCCCAATTCTGCTCGGTGGTCAGCGACGACCACACCGCCGGCCGGCAACTGGCCGCCACGCTGCTGACGCCGGACACCCACAGCATCGCCCTGATCGGCGCCCGCCCCGACCTCGCCATCAGCCGCGCCCGCGCCGCCGGCTTCGCCGCCGCCCTCGCCGATCACCCGGCGCGCCACTGGGAGCGGCATGCGCCCCACTACAGCCGGGAAGGCGGTCGCGCCCAGGCACTGGCCATGATCGAGGAACTCGGCCACTGGCCCGAGGCGCTGCTGACCACCTCCTACGTCCTGTTGCAGGGCGTGCTGGACGTGCTGCGCGATCATCCGCTGGCCGAGGGCGATACCCTGCGCCTGGCCACCTTTGGCGATACCCAGTTGCTGGACTATCTGCCGTTCAAGGTCAACGCCATCTCCCAGCAGCACGAGGTCATCACCGAGCGCGCCCTGGAACTGATGCTGGACGCCCTGGAAAACGACCACTATCTGCCCGGTGTCCAAGCCATCCCGAGGGTCCTCAAACGCCGCCTGTCATGAGCCTGCTGATCGACACCCACAATCACCTGGACTATCCGGACTTCGACGCCGCGCGACCGGCGCTGCTGGCCGAGTGCGCGCGCCTCGGAGTGGTCCGCCAGGTGCTGATCGGCGTCGAACGCAGCCAGTGGCCGCAACTCTGGCGGGTCGCCACGGCCAATGCCGGCCTCCATGCGGCGCCCGGCCTGCATCCCCTGTACCTGCAGCGTCATCAGGAAGCCGATATCGAAGCGCTCCGGGCCTTCTGCCTGGAGCGCCGGAGCGATCCCTGCCTCTGCGCCCTGGGCGAGATCGGTCTGGACTATTTCGTCGAGGCGCCGGACAAGGCGCGCCAGGCCTGGTTCTTCGAACAGCAGGTGCGCCTGGCCATGGAGCTGGAGTTGCCGGTGCTGCTGCACGTGCGCCGCGCCCATGCCGATGTGGTCAGGATCCTGAAGCGTCTCAAGCCACCCCGGGCCGGCATCGCCCATGCCTTTTCCGGCAGCTTCGAGGAAGCCCGCGAATACCTGCGCCTGGGTTTCAAGATCGGCCTGGGCGGCGCACCCACCTGGCCGCAGGCGAAGAGACTGCAGCGGGTACTGCCACAGTTGCCCCTGGAGGGCATCGTGCTGGAGACCGATGCGCCCGACATGCCGCCCGCCATGCATCCGGACGTGCGCAACAGCCCCACCCATCTGCCGGCCATCTGCGCCGCCCTGGCGCCGCTCTGGCAGGTCTCGCCCGAGACCCTGGCCACCGTCACCACCCGCAATGCCTGCGCGGTGTTCGGCTGGGACGCCGCCGGCCTCGCCTAGTTTTCCTCGACCGCCAATTCGCCTTGCAGCCGCGCCCAGTCGAAGGCCGGACCGGGATCGGTCTTGCGCCCCGGGGCGATGTCGCTGTGGCCCTGGATACGTTCCGCGGTGATCGCCGGATAGGCGCGCTGCAGCGCCCGCGTCAGCCGCCCCAGGGCACGGTACTGGGCGTCGGTGTAGGCCAGGTCGTCCGTGCCTTCCAGTTCGATGCCCAGGGAGAAGTCGTTGCAGTTCTCGCGTCCCTCGAAGGACGAGACGCCGGCATGCCAGGCGCGCTGGGCGCAGGAGACGAACTGGGTCACCGTCCCGTCGCGCTCGATGAGAAAGTGCGCCGCCACCTTCAGCTCGGCGATCTCCGCAAAGAAGGGATGGGCCGAATGATCCAGGCAATTCTGGAAGAAGGCCTGGACGCAGCCGGTGCCGAATTGCCCGGGCGGCAAGCTGATGTTGTGGATCACCAGCAGGGACACTTCCGTCCCTGCCGGGCGTTCGTTGTGGTTGGGCGAAGGACACAGCCGCGCCTCGCGATACCAGCCATCGACGAACACCCCGTCCATCAGCGGGCCTTGGCCTTGAGCGCGTCGCGCAGCGCGCTGGCGTCGCTGAATTCCCGCTGACCGACGAAACGGCCATGGTCGAGGGTCACCCAGAGCACCTTGTCGGCCGCGCCGGGAAAGCGCGGCACGATGCGCGATTCGCGGTCGAGCAGGACCCGGTAGCCGTACTTGCGCATGGCCGGCACGGCGAACATCCGGGTGATGGCCGCCGGCATGCTGCTGATGTCGGCGATGTAGGCCACCCGGGTGCCGTCGATATAGCCTGCCGGCTGATCGCGCATGGCTTCCTTGACCAGCCCCGAGCCGCTCATGCTGCGCGCCAGCAGCAGGACCTGCAGCTGGTCGTCGAAGGTATAGGGCTGGTCACGCTGATCGAGCAGGGTGAAGGGCGCCACCCGCTCACCCGGTTCGAGCGCCAGAGCGGTCAGGGGCAGCAGCAGACACGACAGCAACAACGCCAGAACTCCAGCGCGCATGGCATCCTCTCTTGAACGGTCTATCGAGGCCGCTATCCTGCCCTACCGCTCGGATTGGCACCACCATCGCGTCGAGGAGCCCCATGATCCCTCTCAAAGAACTGCTGGCCCAGGTTCCCCAGTCCGGCGAGGTGCGCTGGATCGGCGTGCGACCCAGCGCGCGCGCACCCATGGTCGAGATCGACGCGGTGGAGGCCCGGCGTGACGCCGGCCTGACCGGCGATCACGCCCGGCCCACCCCGCGCAACCAGCGCCAGGTCACCCTGATCCAGTGGGAACACCTGCCGGTGGTGGCCGCGCTGATCGGCAAGGCGGTCGCACCCGCCGACCTGCGCCGCAATCTGGCCATCGCCGGGATCAATCTGTTCAGCCTGAAGAACCGGCGCTTTCGCATCGGCCAGGCGGTGCTGGAGACCACCGGCTGGTGCCAGCCCTGTGCGCGCCTGGAAGAACGTCTCGGGCCAGGGACCTTCCAGGCCATGCGCGGCCACGGCGGCCTCACGGCCCGGGTCCTGGAAAGCGGCATCATCCGCCTGGGCGATCGGCTGGAGGTCCTGGATTGACCCCAGTTTCCCTAGGGTCGAATGGCCGGGCCAGCCCGGTTAAACTAGCGCTACCTCTCGTCGCCGCAGACGTCCCTGCCAGAGCAGATGCAGGCCGCTTCCCTTGAATTTGACGACTTTTCGCCCATCTTCCTTGCTAGATGTCTCGATTCGCGCGCTTCGACGACCCCAGATTTTCACCAGCCCGGGACTGCGCCCGCACGCGGCGACGCGCCCGGTCCGGCTCACGCTTTCCTTCTCTATGAGTGCTCTCCATGACCCATCGCATCGTTATCGTCGGCGGCGGCGCCGGCGGCCTGGAACTGGCTACCCGCCTGGGCCGTAGCCTGGGCAAGCGCGACCAGGCGCAGATCGTGCTGATCGACGCCAATGCCACCCACCTGTGGAAACCGCTGCTGCACGAGGTGGCCGCCGGCTCGCTCAACTCCACCGAAGACGAACTGAGCTATGTCGCCCAGGCCAAGTGGAATCACTTCGAATTCCAGCTCGGACGCATGACCGGCCTGGATCGCGAGCGCCGCAAGGTGCAACTGGCCGCCATCGAGGACGACGGCGCCGTCCTGGTCCCGGAACGGGAGATCGGCTATGACTCCCTGGTACTGGCCATCGGCAGCACCACCAACGATTTCGGCACGCCGGGCGCCGCGGAAAACTGCATCTTCCTCGACACCCGGGCCCAGGCCGAGCGCTTCCACCGCAAGCTGCTGACCCACTACCTGCGTGCCCATGTCAGCGAGCAGCCGGGTGAATTCATCGAAGTGGCCATCGTCGGTGCCGGCGCCACCGGCGTGGAATTGGCGGCCGAATTGCGCAACGCCGCCGAAGAGCTGCAGGCCTACGGCATGGATCGCATCCGCCCCGAAGACCTGCGCATCACCCTGGTCGAAGCCGGTCCGCGCATCCTCCCAGCCCTGCCCGAGCGGATCGCCGGCCAGGCGCATCGCACCCTGGAAAAACTCGGCGTGCGGGTGCTGACCGGTTCGGCGGTCAAGGAAGTCCGCGCCGACGGCCTGCAGACCGCGGGTGAATTCGTCCCGGCCAGCCTCAAGGTCTGGGCCGCCGGCATCCGCGCACCGGCCTTTCTCAAGGACCTGGCGGGTCTCGAGACCAACCGCATCAACCAGCTGGTGGTCAACTCGACGCTGCAGACCACCCGCGACCCGAATGTCTTCGCCCTGGGCGACTGCGCGGCCTGCCCGCTGACCCCCGGCGATACCCGTACCGTGCCGCCGCGTGCCCAGTCCGCCCACCAGCAGGCCTCGCTGCTGGTGAAGACCTTCAAGGCACGCCTGGAAGGCAAGCCGCTACCCGACTACGTCTACAAGGACTACGGCTCGCTGATCTCGCTGTCGCGCTTCAGCGCGGTCGGTAATCTCATGGGCGGCGCCCTGGGCAGTCTGACCCTGGAAGGCTGGCTGGCGCGGACCTTCTATGTCTCGCTCTACCGGATGCACCAGGTGGCCCTCTATGGCCCGCTGCGCGCCCTGGCGCTGTTTGCCGGCGATCACCTGAGACGCAAGACCGAGCCGCGCCTCAAACTGCACTAGGCCCCTGGACCAGGCATGAAAAAAGCCGTCCCGAGGGACGGCTTTTTTGTGTCGCAGCGACCTCAGGAAGGCGACTGGCCCCGCAGGTTGCCGATCACCGAGGTCATGGCCCGGTCGAACAGCAAAGCATCGTCCAGCAGCCGTACCCGGTCTTCCTGGTAATCCAGCGCCAGCTCCTCACGGGTGCGATCCAGCACCTTCATGCCGGTCCGATTGACGAACACCAGGCGGCCCATGGGCCGGATGACCGCGGCCAGCTTGCAGCGCAGCTTCTGCTCGACGTCCTGGATCTCCAGCCAGGCGCCTACCGAAAGGGCATCCACCCACTCCAGGGAGTCGCTGGTCAGCCCGGTGATCCGTTCGCCTGCGCGTGGCAGCTCGAAGGGTTCCTCGGCGGGAGGCGAGGCAGGTGCCACGCTCGCGTTGTCCGCTGCCGCATCCGCCAGCTCGGGACGGGTCTGCTGAAAGGTCTGGACGTGCAGGGATTCCAGTTCGGTGAAGAATTCGGAGGTGGAGAAGGGATCGAAGGCCGCGCTGGCCAGGCCTTCCCGCAACGCCTTGAGCAAGCCGGGCACCATCTCCAGCAGACGCTGGCGGGACGCCACGTCGTGGTGCGGCTGGATGCTCCAGATCAGATCGTCCATGGTCTTGAGGGCTGCGCGCCATTCGCTGGAGTCGTAGCCCTGCTTCAGGCAGGTCAGCAGCAGCACCTGGCTCCAGGCCTCGCGCAGGACACGCTGTACTGCGGCCGGCAGAGAGTGTTCCTGCAGACGCTGACTCAGGACGTGCTCGACCTGCAAGCGGGCGATCTCGGCGCGCGCCCGGCCTTCCTCGGCATCGCGGGTGCGCTGCTCGAGCAATTCGCTGCGCCGCTGTTCGTCGCTGACATAGGCCATGAAGTCGGCCAGCAGCTCGGCGAAGATCTCTGGATCGTCGACGAAGTCGGACAGCAGGCGCTGCACGATCTGCTCGATCTTCTGATACAGGCCGTCGCGCTGCAGATCGCTCTGCTCGCCCCAGCCCAGGGAGGCGGCGGCGATCTCGTTGAGCAGCCGCCGGGCCGGATGGCTGCCACGGCTGAAAAAGGTCTTGTCGAGGACCGCGACCTTGAGCATGGGAATCTGCAGGCGAGCGATCAGCGCCTTGAGCGAATCCGGCAGGGTAAGGTCGTCGAGAATGAATTCGAACAGCATCGCCACCAGGTTGATGACGTCTTCGTCGACCTGCCCCACCACGCGCTTTCGACCCGAGCGCTCGCTGATGCGGCCCAGGGCCACCCCCAGTTGCGCCTTGAGGTCATAGCCCTCCAGGGACTGGCCGGAAATCTGCTGCTGCAGGTGCGACAGCAGCCGCATGAGGTCGTAGCTGGTGATGGCCTGGCCATCACCGGTCGCGGCACCCTCATCGACCGCCATGCCGCCACCCAGGGTGGCGCTGCCCGGCGTGCGCAGCTGGGCCAGGAGGCCCTGCAGGGTACCAAAGAGCTCCTGACCGTCGTCTTCGCTGTTGACGTGGGCCGGGGTGCGCCCGCTGTAGCCCTTGGCCGAGCGGCTCGGCACCTGCTGGGGGATGGCCTTGAGTTGGGGCAGTACGCCGGCGTCGACCAGCTGCCGATTGGATTCCGCGTACAGCTGACCCAGACCATTGAGCACGAAACGCTCGAACAGCTTGTAGATGATCAGCTTGACCTTGATGTCGGTGTCGAGATCGCGACAGGCTTCGACGAAGGCCTCGCACAGCCGGCGCGGGCCCAGCGGATGGGTCGAGTCGTCCAGCTTGCTCGACAGCTGGGTATTGAATCTGATGGTCAGGTGGCTGATGGCCATGGCGTTGTTGCTGAGCGCCTTGGCCACCATGGTGTCCACGGCGACGCTCTCTTCCAGCGCATCGTTCTGCACCAGGCTGAGGTCTTCATAGGAGACGCTGTCCAGGCGCATCTCCGGCTTGCTGCCGACCAGGTTGTTCAGCGCGGCGAAGCGCTCGAAATACTGCTGGAGAAAGCTGCGCTCGATACTCTTGCGGCGCAGACGCAGGTCGCGCATCGCTTCGAAATAGAGGCTCTGTTCCTGGTTGCTGCCGGCGCGATCGGCCATTTCAAACAGCGCATCGTCGGCGTTGTCGAACAGCTGCTGCAAGGAGGCATTGAGTCGCTGAGCGGCGCGATCCCTGACCGGTAAAAGCACTGCAGGCAATCGGGAAGAGGACTCCCCGAGCGCCTTGAAATGAACTACGTTTACGTCGTTCTGCACCACCGCCTCCCACAACCGTTCTTGCGTTCGGCTGAATCGCGTTCCACTACAGGAGCATTGAACAACGTTGGCCGCCCTGGCCGCGAGGTGAAACGTTGTCGATGTGCCATTATTTGCTCTGCTAAGGCATCGACCAATCGGCATCTGCACAGTACATGACAGGGTTCACAAGGCACCTGTCTGTCAGCGCCTGCCCTTAGAATAACTCAACGTTGTCTATCTCAGATCGTCAACCTCCCCTAAAGTTGCCCGCGCGTCCGCCGCTATCCCTACCGGAGTCCGTTCATGTCCAGCGCCACCTCTGCCGATCTCGCCCAGGTCATCACCGAAAACGTCGCCGCCGCACTGCGCGAGGACGTCGGCAGTGGTGATCTCACGGCGGGTCTGATCCCCGCTCACCAGCAGGCCCGGGCACGGATCATCACTCGCGAGGCCGCGGTGGTGGCGGGCACGGCCTGGGTCGACGAGGTGTTCCGGGTGCTGGATCCCGCGGTCGAGGTCCGCTGGCAGGTGGCCGATGGCGAGCGGGTCGCGCCCGACCAGGTGCTGTTCGAACTCCAGGGTCCTGCGCGCGCCCTGCTCACCGGCGAGCGCAGCGCCCTGAATTTCCTGCAGTTGCTGTCCGGCACCGCCACCCGCTGCCGCCACTATGCCGATCTGGTGCAGGACACCGCCGTCCGCTTGCTGGACACCCGCAAGACCCTGCCCGGCCTGCGCCGCGCCCAGAAATACGCGGTCACCTGCGGCGGCTGCTACAACCACCGCATCGGCCTGTTCGATGCCTTCCTGATCAAGGAAAACCACATCGCCGCCTGTGGCGGTATCGCCCAGGCCGTGGCCACCGCCCGGCAACTGGCGCCGGGGCGTCCGGTGGAGGTCGAGGTGGAAAATCTGCAGGAGCTGGAACAGGCCCTGAGCGCCGGCGCGGACATCGTCATGCTGGACGAGCTGAGCCTGGCCGACATGCGCACGGCGGTGGCCCTGACCGCCGGCCAGGCCAAGCTGGAAGCCTCGGGTGGCGTCAATCAGGACACCCTGCTCGGCATCGCCCAGACCGGTGTCGACTACATCTCCATCGGCACCCTGACCAAGGACGTCAAGGCCATCGACCTGTCCATGCGCGTCCTGGATCGAGTGGGATAGGCAAAGAACGTCGCGGCGGCTAGACTCCGCAGCCGCGCCCTTTGCGCAACGGCTTCGAGCGGTCCTGACGACCGCTCGCCTCTCGCGACACTCGAACAAGATCGAACCCGTGACCAAAGATCAACTTCGCGCTGAACTGGAACGCCAGGCCCAGCGCTATCAGGATGTCTACGGTGGCGAAATCGTCACCTACGCCGCTCAACCCAAGCCCGACCGCAAGCCCTGGAAGAAACGGCCGACCGTGCAGGACGAGGTGTTCGCCTCCGAGGTACGCAAGATCGCCGATCTCAAGGCCAAGACCAGCGCCGAGGCCACCGCTCAGGACGCCTGAGTCGAGTCCGGGTCCCCGCTGTCCGGGGCGTCTTCTGCGACGTCCTCGTGCTCTTGCCGTGCCTGCAGTTGCTGCCAGAGCGCGGCGGCGGCACTGAAGTCGGCGCCGCCCTCTTCAGTCATGGCCTGCAGGTCATAGCGCGCCAGGCAGCCCTCGCCCAGGCGCGGTGGCGGCGCCGCGGCACCGGGCGCCGCCGCTGGCCGTTCGTGGTCAGTCGAAGATGACGGTCTTGTTGCCATGAACCATGACCCGCTCTTGCAGGTGGTATCTCAGGCCGCGCGACAGCACCATCTTCTCGACGTCCTTGCCCAGGCGCACCATGTCTTCGACGTTGTCCCGGTGGCTGACGCGTTCCACGTCCTGCTCGATGATCGGCCCGGCATCCAGCTCTTCGGTCACGTAGTGGCAGGTGGCGCCGATCAGCTTGACGCCGCGCTGCGCCGCCTGGTGATAGGGCTTGGCCCCGACAAAGGACGGCAGGAAGCTGTGGTGGATGTTGATCACCTGGTGGGCATAGCGCGCGCAGAGATCCGGCGGCAGGATCTGCATGTAGCGCGCCAGGACCACGGTATCGGCCTGGTGCAGATCGATCAGCCGCGACACCTCGTCGAAGGCCGGCTGCTTGTTGGCGGGATCGACCGGCACATGGAAGAAGGGAATGCCGTGCCATTCGACCATGCTGCGCAGGGTGTCGTGGTTGGAGATGACGCAGGGGATCTCGCAATCCAGCTCGCCGCTGTGCCAGCGGTGCAACAGGTCGGCCAGGCAGTGGGATTCGCGACTGGCCATGAGCACCACGCGCTTGCGCTGGGCCGAATCGGTGATCCGCCATTGCATGGAGAATTCCCGTGCGATGGGTGCGAAGGCCTGACTGAAGCCGGCCAGATCGAAGGGCAGTGAATCGGCGCGGATCTCATGGCGCATGAAGAACCAGCCACTCTCCGTATCCGAATGGTGACTCGCTTCGGTAATCCAGCCGTTATAGGTCGCCAGGAAGTTGCTGACCTTGGCCACGATACCTACCCCGTCCGGACAGGCGATCACCAGACGAAACGTTTGCATAGCACAACCTCGAACGAAAAGGGGCTGCATTCTAGGCGCAGTCGCCGGCAGCGTCGAGCGGCGCAGGGCGCCATAGCGCGCGACTGTAGGGCCAGGGTAAAGACTTTGCAAAGGACAAGTAAGAACCGATAAGTTCCGCCAATGCCCTGTCGAAAGTTACGCGTATTCGACAACTTCGCTGTTGCGACGAAACGGGCAGCAACTATCGACCTGTCAGGCGGACAGTTTACTTATCCCGATAGCCAATCTATGATCGATGCAGACTTTCATCTCTGCATCACTCAGAACAAAGGCCGTTTATGTCGCTCATCAATGAATACCGCCAGACCGAAGAAGCCATCAAGGAACTGCAGGAGCGCCTGAAGTCGCTGCAAGAGGACGACAAACTGCAGCGCGAACTGGAATTCGAAAAGAAACTCCGCGCGTTGATGGGTGAGTATCAGAAGTCCCTGCGCGACATCATCGGCATTCTCGATACCGAAGCCAAGCCTGCCCGCCAGGCGCGCACTCCCAAGGCCAGCAGTGGCAGTACGCCCAAGCGCGCGCGCAAAGTTAAGCAATACAAGAATCCGCACAATGGTGAAGTGATCGAAACCAAGGGTGGCAATCACAAGACGCTGAAAGAGTGGAAAGCAAAATGGGGTTCGGACGACGTCGAATCCTGGGCAACGCTGCTGGATTGATCAAAAGAACGCCGGCCAGCCGGCGTTTTTTTTTGCCCGCCTGGCAGACGTTTACCGCAGCCTGCCAGGCGCGGACCCAGGTTAGGCCTGGTGACCGCTCGCCGTTATCGATACCCCGCACCACAGCGCCCGAAGCGCTTTCATCTCCGGCGCGGTACTTCCCTTTCACTTGTCCCTTGCTTCAACCGCGGTCGGATAGCGTCCGTCCGAATTTGCTGCTTGCCACTCTTTTTTGGTTAACAAACGTCTCGGATCGGTATCCGGCTTTTGCGACTTCAGGCAACCGCCCGATCCAATCGCTGCATCACCGCTCGAACATGAGCGGACCAGGCCTCGAGAATCGGCACCTGATCAACCGGGACTTCTCGCCGCAATTGTTCGGTCAGGGTGAGGAACTGCGTGCAGGTCATATGACCTTGTTGCTCTTCACCCAGCAGACGCTGCCGACAGAATTGTCGCCAACGAGCCTCTTCTTCCGCCGTCAGCAACTCGGGAAAGTTGCGCGCTCGATAGCGAAAGAACAGCTCTGGATGTCGCTCATCCCGAAAGGGCCAGGCGCGGCTGCCAAGTTGCTCTGCCGGACATTGATGAACTTGGTCGCAGAGTTGCCGCTCTTCGGCGGCAATGAAGCCGTCGTACAGTCTTGCTTCGGCCTCCTGTTCCTGGGCGGCCAATCCGGATGCCTCGGCATAGAGGGCCTGCACCTTGGGTTGCCAGGTCGCACGCTGGTCGAGCAGTTGGCGGACGCGGCGCCAGACGGCCGCCAGATCGAATTGCAGCCGTTCCATGTCCGCCGGACGCAAGACGCTGAAGGGCGCCAGAATCGGACACTTGTTGATCTGTACCAGCTTGAGCGGCACCGGCAGGTCACCCTCGGCCAGCGCATCCCGCCGGGTATAGAGGCGTTCGCGCAGGGTCTCGACGTCCAGGTCCAGCAGCGGCTCCGGCGCCAGGCCGAGGTCGCAGACGATCAACGCATTGCGATTGACCGGATGCCAGGCCAGCGGCAGGACAGGGGCGAGAAAGTGCCGCTCGGCGCTGAAGCGTCCCGAGACATGCAGCAGGGGTTCGAGCAGACGAATGCGCGCCAGCGCCGCCTTCTTCTGGCGCTGCGTCCAGATATAGTCATAGAGCCTTGGCTGCCGCTGCCTGACCAGGCGCGCCAGGGCCAGGGTCGCGCGGACATCCGCCAGGGCGTCATGGGCCTGGGCGTGTTCGATGCCATTGGCGACGGTCAGGCGATCCAGGCGCAGGGAAACGCGCTGCTCGTCCTGCGGCCAGTCCAGGCTTTCCGGGCGAAAGGCATAGAGCGCCCGGACCAGGCCAAGCACATCCCAACGACTGTTGCCCTGCTGCCACTCGCGGGCATAGGGGTCGTGAAAGTTGCGGTACAGGCTGTGCCGTATCATTTCGTCGTCGAATCTGAGGTTGTTGTAGCCGACGCTGCAGGTGTTGGGACGCCGCAACTCCTCATGCAGACGCTGGACGAAGTCCCGCTCGCGCAGCCCCAGGCGCTGCAGGGTGGCGGGCAGGATACCGGTGACCAGGCAGGCTGCCGGGTGGGGCAGGACGTCCTCGCTCAGCTGGCAATGCAGATTGAGCGGCGCTTCGATTTCGTTGAGGTCCAGATCGGTACGCACCCCGGCCACCTGCAGCGGACGATCCCGCCGTGGATCGATGCCCGTGGTCTCGAAGTCGTACCAGAAGATACTTTGCGTCACACCGCCCTCCCCTAGAATCGGCGCAGTCTAGCATCGTCGCGCGCCTTGCTCCCGGGCGCTCGCACCCGCTAGGCTCTGGCGTCCGTCTTCCGCGTATCCTCCCTTCCCATGCGTTCAGTCGATCGGCTCTCCGTTCGCTCCAGGTGCCGAGGTATCGGCGTACGCCTGGGCGCCGCCGTCTGGGCGCTGACCCTGTCGCTGGCCTGCCTCGCGCAGCAGGAGCCGCTGTCCTGCCCTCTGCCGCCACAGACCGACAGTGGCCCGGCCAGCCTGCGCCTGACCCATCAGGGACTCGACAGCCGGACCGCGCGCCAGCTCGCCACCCAACTCGCCGCGACTACCCGCAGCACCGATCCCCAGGCGCTGGCGGCGGCTTACCTGCAGCACTTCGGCAGCCGGGTGCAACGCGGCCAGCCCGAGCAGCTCGCCGAATTACCGCCCCAGGACGTCAGGTTCTGGCTGGCCGGCAACCCGCCCCTGGCGGAGGCTCAGGCCCAGGCGCTGCTGGACTGGGTCGAGGCGGGCGGCCGGCTGGTGGCCGTCGCCGATGACAGCACCCTGGCGCTCAGTGCGACCCTGGGCGTGCGTCCCATGGCGACCCGCGAACTGGGCGGCGCCGCCCCGCCGATCATGGCGCTGCCCCTGTGGCCCAACCTGACCCAGCTCTATCTCGCCGAGGACGATGCTCCCGCCTACCTCGGCTTCGACGACAGTCGCCATCTGTTCGATGTCGGCGATCAGGCGGTGGCCTGGGCCAGCAGCGCCAGCGCCACCCATATGCTGATGCTGCCCTGGGGCGATGGCAGCGTGACCCTGCTGTCGGACAGCGACCTCTGGAGCAACGCCCATCTCGCCCAGTACGACAATGCCTGGCTGCTGTGGTACCTCACCCAGGGCGCGCCGGTGACCCTGATCGCCCCGGCGCCACCGCTCCCCCTGTGGCTGGACGCCTTGCAACGCTATGGCCTGGCCCTTGGGCTGCTGACGCTGGCGGCAGGAATCTGGCTGAGACGTCGTCGGCAGAATCCGGCGCCACGGCGTGATGCCCAACGCTGGCCCGAATTGATCGCCACCCTGCAGCGCGATATCCAGCGCGAGGTGCACCGCCGCCGCCCCGAACTCGCCGACCAGGGCGTGGCCGAGCGCTGGCAATATCTTGCGCGTCTGAGCGGCTTGAGCACCCGCGCGGTGGGCGAGGCGATGCGCCCAAGCCCGGCGCGCCTCTCCGCTCGCGACTTCACCCGCCGCATCGTCCAGCTGCGCCTGTTGCACCTGGCCGTGCGTCCCCCGCTCCCGAGGACTTCCGATGACCGACAGTTCCCCTCCTGACGCCACTCCGGTGGACGCTGGCGATACCGGCGTCAAGGCCCGCGCCCTGACCCGCCTGCAGGCCCTGCGGCAGGCCCTGCTCAAGGTGCTGCCACAGCAGGACGCCGCCGTGGACGGACTGCTCGCCAGCCTGCTGGCCGGCGGTCACCTGTTGCTGGAAGGTCCCACCGGCTCCGGCAAGACGCTGCTGACCCGCGCCCTGGCGGCCAGCCTTGATGCCGGGTTCGCCCGGCTGCACTGCCATCCGGCCCTGACCCCCGCCGAGGTGGCCGGCGAAATCGTCACGGACCTCGGCAGCGACAGTGCCCGTCTGCGCCGGGGTCCGCTGTTCAATTCCCTAGTCCTGCTCGAAGACCTGCATCGGGCGCCGCCGGTGGTCCTCCAGTTGCTGGACGACGCCCTCCAGGGCCGCCAGCTGAGTCTGGGCGGTCGCCAGGTGCCCCTGCCGGCGCCCTTCATGGTGATCGCCACCCGCCCCCCGGGCAGCGAGCTGCCACTGGCGCTGCGGGATCGCTTCCTGGTGCAACTGCGTCTGGAGTGGCCGGCAGAAGGCCAGGAACTGGCCGCCCTGCGCCTGGCCGTGCAGCAGGGCCAGGGCGACCCCCTGGAAGCGGCGGCGCTGCGCCCCCTGCTGCAGGCGCGGGATCTGCCGGCGCTGCAGCGACTGGTGGCCGGCCTGCCGGTTGCGGAGCCGGTCCTGGAGCATGCCGTGCGCCTGATCCGTCTCACCCGGGAATGGCCGGCCTTCGAACAGGGCGCCGGACCGCGCGCCGGCCGGGCCCTGCTGCGCCTGGCCCAGGCACAGGCCTTTCTGCGGGGTGGCGACAGCGTGACGCCCGAGGATGTGCGCACCCTGCTGCCCGCCGTGCTGCGGCCGCGGCTGCGGCTGACGCCAGAACGCGAATTCGAGGGTGACAGCCTGGACGGCCAGATCATCAAGCTGCTGGGACAGTGTCCGGCACCGCGCCCATGATCCAGCGCTGCCTGCCCCTGGCGCTGGTCGCCCTGGCGCTGCTCAGCCTGATCCTGGGCGGACTGGCGCCCCTGCGCTGGCAGGGCCTGCCGGCGGCGGGTGCCCTGCTGCTGCTGGGACTGAGCGTTATGGGGCGGCTGAACGCCCGCCGGCGCCGGCGAGCGAGTGGTGAGCATCCGCCGCTCGCCGCGCCGGCCTCCAGGGCATGCCTGCGCGCGGATACCCCCCTGCACCTGCTGATCGCCAGCCCGACCGAGCAGGGACGAGGACAGGCCGAGCGGTCAGGCGACCACCAGCAGATGCTGGGTTTCGGGCAGGCCCTGGCGGCCAGCGGCAATGAGCTGTGGCTCTATGGTCTCGATCCCGAGCTGCGCCTGCTGGCGGCAGGCACGGCTGCTTGCCGCCTGACGCCAGCCGAACTGCCGGTGCGGCTGCCAGGTGCGACGAGTGATCTCAGGGCAGCGCTGGCACGGCTCTGCCGTCAGGCGCGCCCGGGCAGTGTGCTGGTGGTGGCGGCACCGCTGGATGAAGAGCTGGCGGTCTGGCTCGGCCGTCTGGACCTGGTCCGACGCGGCCTGCAGCTCTGGCTGGTCGACACCGCACGGCGGCAGGTGGCGGAACCCGACGACATCCGCAGCTGGCGCGATGCGCGCCGCTATGCCGACGCCTGGCAGGCCCGGATCCAGGGCGAGCGGCTGGCCGCGCGGCTGGAGCGAAGGCCCGTCCGCTGGCTGGCGGCCGGCGCCACGGCGGATCTGCAGACCCGCCTGCTGCAGCTATGGAATGCCGGTGACCCGGATCAGGCCGCCGACTGAGAGAGGCGGCCGAAGGTGAAGTAGTGCTGCAGCACGTCGATCAATTCGGCGAATTCGGCCGGCGGCTCGGCGACGCTGAAGCCCGAATCGTAGTTGCCCGGGGTCACGTCTTCGTGACTCCACTGGCAGCGGGCGTCGAAGTCGACGAAATGCAGCTGACCGTCCTGCCCCGGAATCTTCAGCCGAAGTTCGAAGCGCGCGTTCACCAGCATGGGCAGCTGGCTGATCATCAGCAGCCCCTCGCGGGAAATGTTGCCGATGTAGCCCATGGGCTTGTCGGTAAAGCGGTTGAACACCTTCAGATAGTAGGGCAGCTGGTGGCGCTCGATACGACGATTCTGAGTCATGGTGCGATTCATCCTGCACACGGTAAAGCCACTTTACCGACAACGTCCTGGAAAGCTCAGCGCTGCGGTAGTTTTCGCACCGGTTGGGGCGTCGCAACGGCCGTTCCGCCATCTAGCCCCAATTGGCGCAGGGTGTCCAGTCGGGCCTGGGCCCGATAGGCGTATTCGCTGGCCGGAAACCGGACCTGGATGAAACGATAGGTCTGGACCGCGTCGGCGTACAGTTGCTGCTGCTCCAGACACTGGCCGCGCAGCATGGAAAATTCCGGTTGCAGCCAGGGCCGTGCCCGACCCTTGCGTTCAGCCTGGGAGATCTGCAGCAAGGCATTGTTGCAGTCGCCTTCGCTATAGGATTTATAGGCGGCATCCAGATAGGAATTCATCGAGACGCTGGTACAGCCGGTGAGGCCGAGCAGCAGGAACAGGCAGAGATAAGGGCGCATGGAAAGTCCTCCTGCTCGCTAGATCGGCGCCGGGGCCCGCTTCTTGAGGGCAAACGACCATTGGTGTGACCAAGCTGCGAAAAGCCGTCATGTGCTGGCCACGCGACAGCGCTACAATGAGCTGCGCTCCGTGTTCTACGTCGACTCGGCGCTAAGGCGCCGACTCATGGTTGCAATCCGCTAAAGGAAAGACTGCATGATTTATCGCCGTACCAAGATCGTCGCCACCCTGGGCCCGGCCAGCAATTCTCCGGAAGTCCTCGAGCAGCTCATCATCGCCGGCATCGACGTCGCCCGCCTGAACTTCTCGCATGGAACGCCCGACGAGCACCGGGCTCGTGGTCAGCTGGTACGGGATCTTGCCGCCAAGCACGGTCGCCATGTCGCCCTGCTCGGCGACCTCCAGGGTCCGAAGATCCGCATCGCCAAGTTCGTCAACAAGCGCATCGAACTCAAGGTCGGCGATCCCTTCCGCCTGTCCATCGCCCATCCGCGCACCGAAGGCACCGAAGAAGTGGTCGGCATTGACTACCCGGGCCTGGTCACCGACTGCCGCGTGGGTGACGAGCTGCTGCTGGACGATGGCCGCGTGGTCCTGCGCGTGGAAGGCATGACCGCCACCGAACTGCACTGCACCACCCTGATCGGCGGCCCGCTGTCCGACCACAAGGGCATCAACCGTCGCGGCGGTGGCCTCACCGCTCCGGCGCTGACCGACAAGGACCGCGAAGACATCAAGCTGGCCGCCTCCATGGAGGTCGACTATCTGGCCGTGTCCTTCCCGCGCGATGCCGAAGACATGCACGAAGCCCGTCGCCTGATGGAAGCCGCCGGTGGCAAGTCCTGGCTGGTGGCCAAGATCGAGCGCGCCGAAGCCGTGGCCGACGACGAAGCCCTGGACGGCCTGATCCATGCCAGCGACGCCGTGATGGTGGCCCGGGGCGACCTGGGCGTGGAAATCGGTGACGCCGAGCTGGTGGGCATCCAGAAGCGCATCATTTCCCACGCCCGGCGCCTCAACAAGGCGGTGATCACCGCGACCCAGATGATGGAGTCGATGATCAGCAGCCCCATGCCGACCCGCGCGGAAGTCTCCGACGTGGCCAACGCCGTGCTGGACAACACCGACGCCGTGATGCTCTCCGCCGAGAGCGCCGCCGGCCAGTATCCGGTGGAAGCGGTCAAGGCCATGGCGCGCGTCTGCGTCGGTGCCGAGAAGCAGCCCACCAGCAAGCTGTCCAGCCACCGCCTGGGCCATACCTTCACCCGTTGGGACGAGAGCATCGCCCTGGCCTCCATCTACGTGGCCAACCACTTCCCCGGCGTGAAGGCCATCATCAGCCTGACCGACACCGGTTACACCCCGCTGATCATGTCGCGCCTGCGTTCCTCGGTGCCGATCTTCTCCTTCGCGTCCAGCCGCGCCACCCAGGCCCGCACCGCGCTGTTCCGCAACGTGCACACCATCCCCTTCGACCCGACCACCATGCCGGCGAACAAGGTGAGCCAGGCCGCGGTGGACGAGCTGCTCAAGCGCGGCATCGTCGAGCACGGCGACTGGGTCATCCTGACCAAGGGCGACAGCTACACCAAGCGTGATGGCACCAACACCATGAAGATGTACCGCGTGGGCGACCTGCTGGTCTGACCCCCGCCGCCGGTCTCCGACCGGTGCTGAAGACAAAGCCCCGCACAGGTCCCTGTGCGGGGCTTTTTTCTGGGCGGATCGGGGCCAGGCAGCCCTAGCGACCGCCGGCGGCCAAGTAGGCCAGGTGCAGGGCCGCAGCGCCCAGGACACCCAGGCTGCAACTGATGAGGATGCCGCGCTGCAGCGCGCGCAAGCGCCCTTCTCGCCGTGCTTCCAGGCGACTGGCATCGATCAGGGCTACGCTGGTCAACGGCTGTTCACGCATCGTCTCGCTCCCTACCCATTTAACTGCACTGTATTCTCATTCCCACATAGGTCAAGGGAGTCCGGCGGGCGCCTGGCGGACTGTGGCAGAATAGCCGGTTTGGTACGAACAGCCTGGGTGAACGATGGCGTTACGTTTCGAACGGCTCAAGTGGCAGGACTGGAAAGGCGCCTTCACGGAGCGCAACTACGAGCGCGGCCGGCGGCTGGCGCTCGACGGCCTGGTGCAGCTGCGCTCGGCCGCCAAGGGTCAGCTCTATGCCGAGTGCCACAGCCCGGCCGGACCGGCCTATCGGCAGGCGATCAGCCTGCGCGCGGGCGAGACCGCCTGGCGGGTCGACGCCCGCTGCACCTGCCCGGTCGGCCGCAACTGCAAGCATGCCGCCGCCGCCCTCATCGAACTCGAGCGGCTGCAACGCAGCGAGGCCGCCCTGCCGGCCACGCCGGTCGCCCATCCGGAGCTGCCTCGCCCGGTCCTGACCCTTGGCAGCCATACCCAGATCGATTACGACCGCCACATCGGCAAGATGAGACCCACGGTACGCCATCGCGCCGCCCTGGCCTTCGCCTATGGCTCGCGGCGCCTGTTCGGCGCGCCGCCGCGCACCCCGGAAGCCGACTATCCCGCGCGCCAGCTACCGGCCGAACAACGCTGGCGGCAGACGCTGCTCGACCACGGTCTGCGCCTGGCGACCCGGCGCAGCGCCGCGCTGCCCGACGACAGTGGCGAGATGTTCGAGCTGCCGGACGACCCCGCCTGGCTCAGATTCGTGCAGCAGGTCATCCCCGGTCTGCGCGAAGCCGGCTGGCAGATCGAGGCCCATCCCGAATTCACCTTCGACCTGACACCGGTGGAAGGCTGGTACGGTCACCTCGAAGAGGTGCAGGACGCGACCGCCGCGAGCGGCCAGTTCGACGTCGAACTGGGCATCCGCCTGGGCCAGCGCCGCGTCAGCCTGATCCCGCTGCTGATCGACGCCATACGGCGCGAGCCCTCCCAGTACGAACCGGCGATGCTGGCCAAGCGCGCCGACGACGAACCCGTGCTCTTGCGTATCGAGCCGCCACGCCTGGCCGGCCAGCAGGGCCGGGTGCAACGGGTCGCCGTGCCTCTGGGGCGGCTCAAGCCGATCCTGCAGATCCTCGGTGAACTCTATGCCACCGATCGCCTCACCCAGGATCGTGCGCTGCGCCTGCCGCGCCTGGACGCCGCGCGCCTGGCCGAGCTGGACGAACGCCTGCCGCTGGAGTGGGAAGGCGGCGAGCGCCTACGCAACTTTGCCGAACGCCTGCGCAGCTATGCCGCCGAGCCGGTGGTCCTGCCGGACACCCTGCACGCCGAATTGCGGCCCTATCAGCGCGACGGCGTGGCCTGGCTGCAGGCGCTGCGGGAACTGGACGTGGGCGGCATCCTGGCCGACGACATGGGCCTGGGCAAGACGCTGCAGACCCTGGCGCACATCCTCGTCGAGCAGGCGGCCGGTCGCCTGACCGCGCCGGCGCTGATCGTCATGCCCACCAGCCTGATCCCCAACTGGCAGGACGAGATCGCCCGCTTCGCCCCCGGCCTGCGCGTGCTGACCCTGCAGGGCAGCGCCCGCAGCAGTCGCTTCGAGCGGATTCCGGAGCACGATGTGGTGCTCACCACCTATGCCCTGCTACCCCGTGACGCCGAGCGCCTGGCCGGCTACGACTTCCACCTGCAGGTGCTCGACGAAGCCCAGTCGATCAAGAATGCCGCCACCAAGGCCGCCCAGGCGGCGCGCCACCTGCGCGCCCGCCATCGCCTCTGCCTGACCGGCACGCCGCTGGAAAATCACCTGGGCGAACTCTGGTCGCAATTCCACTTCCTGATGCCCGGCTGGCTGGGCGACGAGAAAGGCTTCAAGCAGGCCTATCGCATCCCCGTGGAGCGCGAAGGCGATGTGCAGCGCCTGGCGGCGCTCAAGGCACGGGTCCGCCCCTTCATGCTGCGCCGCACCAAGCAGCGGGTCGCCAGCGAATTGCCGCCCAAGACCGAGATCGTCCAGCTGGTCGAACTCAGCGCGGCGCAGCGCGAACGCTACGAAGACCTGCGCCTATTGCTGGACGAGCGCGTCCGCGCCGAGATCGCCCGTCAGGGCATCGGTCGCAGCCAGCTGCTGATCCTTGATGCCCTGCTGCGCCTGCGCCAGGTCTGCTGCGACCTGCGCCTGGTGCCCAATGAAGACGCCAGCGTGGCCAAGCCCTCGGCGAAACTGGCGGCGCTGAACGAGCGCCTCGACGCCCTGCTCCCCGGTGGCAGCCGGGTCCTGGTGTTCTCCCAGTTCACCAGCATGCTCGACCTCATCGCCGCCGATCTCGACCAGCGCGGCATCCCGTACGTCACCCTGACCGGCGAAACCCGGGATCGGCGCACCCCGGTGCAGCGCTTCCAGAACGGCGAAGTGCCGGTATTCCTGCTCAGCCTCAAGGCCGGCGGCAGCGGTCTCAACCTGACGGCGGCCGACACTGTGATCCACTTCGATCCCTGGTGGAATCCGGCCGCCGAGCAGCAGGCCAGCGACCGCGCCTACCGCATCGGCCAGGATCGTCCGGTGTTCGTCTACAAGCTGATCGCCCGCGGCACCCTGGAAGAACGCATCCAGCAGCTGCAGCAGGAAAAGGCGCGCCTGAGCGCCGGCATTCTCAGCGAGAACAGCGGCGACTGGCGCCTGACCGAAAGCGACCTGGCCCAGTTGCTGGCGCCGCTGGACCGCTAGGCACCCGCCAGCGGGTCATCCCGGCAGCGCCTGGCCTGGCCAGTTGCACTGCCGGGAACGCAGCGGATAGCGGTGCCGCGGGCTACTTGTCGCCCGCGCCCTCGCCCACCACATCACCCGCCGCATCCAGCGCCCTGCTGGAAGGAAACCTGTTCGAGGCGACGCGGACCGCCAGCACCGCAAGCGACAGCAGGAAGATCCCGCCGCAGAGATACAGCAGCCCGACATCCGGCGGCCGATGATGAGAGACGTCACCGATCAGGTAGCGGGTCAGGGCGGTGATGGCGATATAGAGCAGGAAGCGGATCGGCAGGTGGTTGGTCTTGAAGTAGATGCCGACCATGGCACCCAGCTCCAGGTAGATGAAGAGCAGCAGGATGTCATCGATGCTCGCCTGGCCCTTGTCGAGCATGCCGATGAAAGCCATCACCGAGGCCCAGGCCGTGGCCGCGCCTATGGCGAACAGGCCGAAATAGTGGAAGCCTTCCACCAGCAGGTTGCCGAGGGAGTTCGCCCCGTCGTGCATGCGTTTGCGACCGTTGTCTGCCCATTTCATGGCGTGCTGCTCCCTCCGCAAGAGTGAAGACCTCCACTCGAAGATAGATCCATGCCGGAATCCCGTTCTCGAGGTTGCCCTGGCGTCAGTCGCTCTTATAGCGAGAAGCCGGACCGTCGGCCAGTGCGCAACTGTCGCAGACTGGACGGCCCGGCGCTGGCAGGCTAAAACCTGAGGAAAAGCCCGCGAGGGCTCTGGAGTCTACCGTGGACGCGCGTCTTTCCTGCCTCGCCTGCCTGGACCGGCCCGATCCCCGGCTGCTGGAAGCCGCCCTGTGGATCGCGGCCGAACACCACGAACAGATCGATCCCCCGGCCCTGTTGCACTCGCTGGACGACCTGGCACTGCGCCTGGTCGCCAGCCTGGATGGCGATGCCAGTCACGCCGAGCGGGCCCAGGCCTTGTTGCGGCAGCTGTGCGATGCCGGTTTTCGCGCGGCCGAGTGGCCCCTGAACCCTACGGCTGCCCTGCTCGACGAGGTCCTGGCGCGGCGACGCGGCCAGCCGCTGTCGATCGCCCTGGTGGCTCTGGAACTGGCCCGGCGCCTGGAGATCGACCTGCAAGGCATCGGCTTTCCCGGACATTTCCTCTTGCGCGTGCCGGGCGCGGATCATCTGCTCGAACCCTTCGGCGGTCGTCGCCTGTACATGAACGACTGCCGCCAACTACTGGTGGATCAGTTCGGGCCCAACGCGCAACTGCAGGCCAGCTATCTGGCGCCCCTCGGTCCGCGGCAGATGATGCAGCGACTCTCGCGCAATCTGCGGGAATTGCATCGCCAGGGCGACCAGCCGCTGGCCGCGCTCA
This sequence comes from Pseudomonas sp. HR1, assembly GCF_030175875.1. Classification (NCBI taxonomy): domain Bacteria; kingdom Pseudomonadati; phylum Pseudomonadota; class Gammaproteobacteria; order Pseudomonadales; family Pseudomonadaceae; genus Pseudomonas; species Pseudomonas sp. HR1. The sequence continues at coordinate 61,538 of NZ_JASNRF010000009.1, read as the reverse complement.
AGGATGCCCAGCGGGTCATCGAGCTGGGCACGGTCGGAGTCATCGATCACCTGGCGCGCGCCGATCTGTACCGCCAGCTCGACTGCCCCCAGGCCGAGCGCTACGACCTGCAGCACGCCCTGCTGATCAGCGAAGACGATGCCGAACGCGAGCAGGTGCGGCGGCGGCTGGCGCAACTGGGCGCGCCGTCCGCCACCCTGCACTAGCCGTGCAGCAGCCAGAGCACCAGCTGGGCGCCGAGCAGATTGCTTAGGCCGGCCAGCACCATGACCAGGCCGGCCACGGTGCCCTCCTCCAGGCCGACCTCGTAGGCCTTGCTGGTCCCTACGCCGTGGGCGCCCATGCCGAACAGGGCACCGCGGGCCAGGGCCGACTTGAGCGGCAGCAACTTGATCAGCAGGCTGCCGAGGATGGCGCCCCCCAGGCCGGTGATCATCACGAAGGCCGCGGTCAGCTCGGGGACGCCTCCCACGGTGGCGGACATCGGCATGGCAAAGGGGGTGCTGATGGAGCGCGGCAGCATGGACAGCAGCACCCGGTCATCGAGCAGCAGCAGCCGGGCCAGCAACCAGGAACTGCCAATGGCCACGCCACTGCCGACGCAGAGGCCGGCCAGCAACGCCTGCCAGTAGCGCGCCAGCAGGCGTCTCTGCTGCCAGATCGGCACGGCGAAGGCCACCGTCGCCGGCCCCAGCAGGGTGATCAGCCAGTGGCTGTAGTGGGCGTACTCGGCATAGCTCACCTGCTGCCAGAGGGTGGCGGCATAGAGCAGCACCGTGACGAAGATGATCGGACTGACCACATACCAGCGCAGCCGGGCATAGAGCAGCCGACTCACCCCATAGCCCGCCACCGTCAGCAGCAGCCAGAAGAGTCCGGGCAGATCAAGCATCGCGACGCCCTCGCCGGCGAAACATCCAGTCCACGGTCAAGGCGGTCGCGACCATGGTCAGCACGGTGCTGAGCAGGATGGCCAGCAGGATGCGCACACCCTCCTGCCGCAGCAACGGGCCGTAGTCGAGCAGACTCAGCAGCGCGGGAATGAAGAACAGCAGCATTTCTCCCAGCAGCAGGCGCACGCCGCCCTGCAACCACTCGGGCTCGACGATGCGCGCGGCCAGCAGCACCAGCAGCATGGCCAGCCCCACCACCCCGCCTGGTACCGGCAAGGCGAAATAGGTGGCCAGCCAGGTACCCACACCCCACAGCGCGCCCAATCCGCACAGCTCCAGAGCCAGGCGCAGATATCTATTCACCCAGGGCTCCTTCTCAAATCCTCGACAGGCGCCAAGGATACCGAGGCTGAGGGGGCGAGGACAGCGAACCGGGCCCGGCGGCGCGCTCCGCGCGGGTAAAGCAGCGTTGCTGCCGGGGCAAGATCAGCCCAGGGCGGCGATGACCTCGGCGACCCAGCGCTCGGCGTCTTCGTCCGGCGTGACCGTTTCACTGGCATCGATGCGCAGCATGGGCAGCACTTCGCGCAGCCCCAGTTCGGCGAACAATTCCTGCATCAGCTCGCCGCCGCCGCAATAGGTGTCGCCATAGCTGGAATCACCCAGGGCCAGCACGGCGCCGGGTCGTCCGGACCAGGGCGGCAGCCGATCGCGCAGCTGGAAATACAGGGATTCCAGGTTGGCCGGCAATTCGCCCATGCCGGTGGTGGAGGTGATAGCCAGCAGGGCCTCGGGCGCGAAGGCCTCCAGGCTGGCGAGATCGGCATTGGGCTGGTGCCAGACCTCATGGCCTGCCGCGCTCAGGCGCGCCTTCACCTGACGGGCGATATCTTCGGCAGTGCCATAGACCGAGCCATTCAACAGTGCGACTTTCATACGGACCTCTTGCGTGGAATCCCGCCCAGTATGCCTGGCGCGGCCCGCCTTGGCGCTCCGTCAGCAAGACGACTCCGCTGGCAACCCCGGCTGCAGCCAAGGGTCTCAAGGCTTGTTATGCTAGCGCCGCCTGCTACCCCAGGCGTCTTCGCCACCTGTCCGCCTACCCGGCGGCGTGACGGCATCCGGCCTATCCGGCCCGATCGCCCGGAGTTAGAGCATGAATCAGCCTGTTACCCTCATGGTCGCGCGGCGCGTCGCGGCTGGCCAATACGACGCCTTTCTGGTCTGGCTGCGCGAAGGCGAAGCCCTGGCCACCGGGCATCCCGGCTATCTCGGTTCGGGGGTTCTGACCCCGCCTCCAGGCGACAACCTGGTGCAGATCGTCTTTCGCTTCGCCTGCCCCCAGACCCTCGACGCCTGGGAACACTCTGACACGCGGCGCCTCTGGCTGGAGCGTGGCCAGGGCCTGTTCGAAGCGCCCCTGGCACGGCGCGCCCAAGGCATGGACGACTGGTTCGGCCCCGGCCTGCAGCCGCCACCGCGCTGGAAGCAGAGCATCGCGGTCTGGCTGGCGTTCTTTCCCATTTCGCTGCTGTTCAATGCCGCCTTCGGCGATTACCTGGCCCATCTGCCGTTGCTGCCACGCATCCTGCTGAGCACCCTGATCCTTACCCCGGTGATGGTCTGCGTCTTCATCCCGCTGATCACCCGGGTGCTGAAGGGCTGGCTGCACAACGCCTCGCGGGCCAACGACTGGCGAGGCAGCGCCCGCTAGGCCCGCACGGATCGGCCTGCATCCTGACGCGTCGAATGCGTACAATAGCGGCGGCCAGCCCTCTGGCCGCCTCGTTCATCAGGATCGGGTACCCTCATGTCCGCAACCCTTCCCCTTCTGGTCACCGGCGCCAATCGCCGTGTCGGTCTCGCCTTGACCCGCCGGCTGCTGGCGGAGGGCCAACCCGTCATCGCCGTCTATCGCGACGATCCCGGTCCCTTGCGTGAGCTGGAGATCGAGGCCTATCAGGTCGATCTGGCGGAAGAGGCGCAGCGCGACATCCTGCTGCAGCAGCTGCATGAACGCCATCCGGCGCTACGCGGCATCGTGCACAACGCCTCGGTCTGGGCCGAAGACGGCCTGGATAATCTGCGGCTGCTCTATCGCCTGCACCTGGAAGCGCCCTACCACCTCAACCTGGGCCTGCAGGACCTGCTGCTGGCCGCGCCCCGGGCCGACATCATCCATATCGGCGACGACAGCGCCACCCGCGGCAGCCGCAACCACATCGGTTACGCCGCCACCAAGGCCGCCCTGCACAACCTGACCCTGTCCTTTGCCGAGGCCCTGGCGCCCACCGTCCGGGTCAACACCATCGCGCCGGGCCTGCTGATCTTCAAGGAGGGCGCCGACGAGGCCTATCGCCAGGCGACCCTGGACAAGGCGCTGCTGGATTTCGAACCCGGCGCCGATCCCATCGTCGATACCGTGCTCTATCTGCTGTCGACCCAGTACGCCACCGGCAGCACCTTTACCGTCAACGGCGGGCGCCACCTGCGCCACGGCCGCCGCTAGCAAGAGGAATCAGCCATGACCGAACAAGACCGCCTGGAACTGGAGGCCGCCGCCTTCCGCACCCTGGTCGAGCACCTGCGCAAGCGCACCGACGTGCAGAACATCGACCTGATGAACCTGTCCGGCTTCTGCCGCAACTGCCTGTCCAAGTGGTACAAGGCCGCGGCCGACGACAAGGGCCTGGCGCTGAGCCTGGACGATGCCCGCGAGGCCGTCTACGGCATGCCCTATGCCGACTGGAAAGCCCAGTACCAGACCGAGGCCTCGCCGGCCCAGGCCGCGGCCTTCCAGGAGCAGCAGAACAAATGAGCGATCTCGCCAGCTTCCGCGCCCGCCTGGCCCAGGGCGACCATGCCTTCGCCGACACCCTGGCCTTTGTCGCCGAGCACTACCACTACCAGCCCACAGCCTTTCGCAATGGCGCGGTGGACAATGCGGCGGGCCAGAACGAAGGCTCCTGCAAGACCCTGGGCCTGGCCAAGCTCGAAGGTCTGAGCGATCAGGAAGCCCTGCTGGCCTTTGGCGAGCATTATCGCAGCGTGCTGCAGACCCCCGAGGGCAGCGACCACGCCAACATCCGTGCCCTTATCGCCCACGGCCTGGCCGGGGTGAGCTTCCAGGGCGAGCCCCTGGCGCGTCGCTAGGCCTTTTCAGCGGCCATAAAAAAAGCCCTGCGGATGCAGGGCTTTTTCTTGGACCGGGCTCAGACGGCAGCCGCAGGTCTCATGTAGGAAATCGGTGCCAGACCGGAATCTTCGAAGGTCACCACTTCCCAGGCATCACGATCGGCCAGCAGCGCACGCAGCAGGCGATTGTTCATGGCATGACCGGACTTGTAGCCGCGGAATTCGCCGATGAGGCTCTTGCCGAGCAGGTACAGGTCGCCGATGGCGTCGAGGATCTTGTGCTTGACGAATTCGTCTTCGTAACGAAGACCGTCTTCGTTGATCACACCCTTCTCGTCCACCACGATGGCGTTGTCGACGCTGCCGCCCAGGGCCAGGTTGTGCGAACGCAGGAATTCCAGGTCGCGCATGAAGCCGAAGGTACGGGCACGGCTGACTTCCTTGAGGAAGGAGGTGCTCGAGAAGTCCACCGAGGCCTTCTGGGTACGGTTGTTGACCACCGGGTGATCGAAATCTATTTCGAAGGTCACCTTGAAGCCGTCGAAGGGCACGAAGGTGGCGCGCTTGTCACCGTCGACGACGGTCACTTCACGCTTGATACGGATGAACTGCTTGGCCGCTTCCTGTTCCTGCAGACCGGCGGACTGGATCAGGAACACGAAGGGACCGGCACTGCCGTCCATGATCGGCACTTCGACCGCGGACAGCTCGACGTAGGCATTGTCGATACCCAGACCGGCCATGGCCGACAGCAGGTGTTCAACGGTACCGACCTTGACGCCGGTGTCGCTGAACAGGTTGGTCGACATGGTGGTTTCACCCACGTTCTCGGCCCAGGCCGGGATTTCCACGACCGGATCGAGATCGGTGCGACGGAACACGATCCCCGTGTCGACCGGCGCCGGCTTCAGGGTCAGGTAAACCTTTTCCCCGGAATGCAGGCCAACGCCAGTGGCGCGAATGGTGTTCTTGAGGGTGCGTTGTCTAATCATGCCAGGGCCGCTCGGTCGCAGGGTGCGAATGGTGTTCAACGAAGTCGCGATGATAGCAGAAGCGAAAATCGATGCCCACTAATCACACCCTGGCTTGTGATATACCCGATCAATCAGCCTGACGACGCAGGAAGGCCGGGATGTCTAGGTAATCCAGGTCGTCGTTGGGATTGACCTTGGTCGCCGCTGCCGAGCCGCCATGATTCTGGCTGCCACGACCGGAGCGCATCGAGGTCGGGTACTTGAGGTCGTCGTAGTTGACCGGAGCGGTTTCCTGACGGGCCGCGGCCAGGGTCTGGGCAGTGTTGTCCACCACCTTGACCGGCTTCTCGATGCGCGCACCCAGGCCGGTGGCGACCACGGTGACGTGCAGCTCGTCGCGCATTTCCGGATCGATCACGGCGCCGACCTTGACGGTGGCGTGCTCGGACGCGAAGTCCTCGATGATCTCGCCGACGGCGGCGTATTCACCCAGGGACAGATCCAGGCCGGCGGTGATGTTGACCAGGATGCCGCGGGCGCCGTGCAGGTTGACGTCTTCCAGCAGCGGGTTGCGGATGGCGGCTTCGGTGGCTTCGCGCGCACGGTTCGGACCGCTGGCGTGGCCGGTACCCATCATGGCCATGCCCATCTCGCCCATCACGGTCTTGACGTCAGCGAAGTCGACGTTCATCAGGCCGGGACGCTGCATGATGTCGGAGATACCGCGGACGGCGCCGGCGAGGACGTCGTCAGCCTTGGCGAAGGCGGCCAGCAGGCTGGCGTCCTTGCCCAGAATGGTCAGCAGCTTCTCGTTGGGGATGGTGATCAGCGAGTCGACGCATTCGGACAGGGAGCGAATGCCTTCGTCGGCGACCTGCATGCGCTTGCGGCCTTCGAAGGGGAACGGACGGGTGACCACGGCAACGGTCAGGATACCCATTTCCTTGGCCACTTCAGCGATGATCGGCGCCGCACCGGTACCGGTGCCACCGCCCATGCCGGTGGTGATGAAGACCATGTCGGCGCCTTCGAGGACTTCGGCGATGCGCTCACGATCTTCCATGGCCGCCTGGCGGCCGATTTCCGGGTTGGTGCCGGCACCAAGACCCTTGGTGACGCCCGGGCCGAGTTGCAGCACGGTACGGGATGTGACGTTCTTCAGGGCCTGGGCGTCGGTATTTGCACAGATGAATTCGACGCCTTCAACACCGCTTTTGACCATGTGGTTGACGGCGTTGCCACCGCCACCGCCCACGCCGATGACTTTGATCACGGCGCTTTGTGGAATGTTGTCTACGAGTTCGAACATGGTCCCCTCTCTTCCTTTCGGATCTTCGCCTACTGCCGCGGTTTAATTGTGAATTACAAGTTGCCCTGGACCCAACGCTTCATGCGTTCCAGGACTGTGGATTTGGTTTCGCTGCTATATCCGCCAGAAACAACCGGCAAGGGATCGGTCTGCTTTTGCAGGCCATAGAGCAACAGGCCGACGCCTGTGGAATAGATCGGGTTGCTGATCACGTCAGTCAGACCCTTGACCGTCTGGGGCACCCCCAGGCGTACCGGCATATGGAAAATCTCTTCCGCCAGCTCGACCGCGCCTTCCATCTTCGCGGTACCACCGGTGAGTACGATCCCAGCGGGGATCAGATCCTCGTAACCACTGCGGCGCAGTTCCGCTTGCACCAGTGTGAATAGCTCATCGTAACGGGGCTCGACCACTTCCGCGAGGGCCTGACGCGACAATTCTCGCGGCGGACGGTCACCCACGCTGGGCACCTTGATGGTTTCGCCCGGTCCAGCCAGTTTCGCCAAGGCACAAGCATACCGAATCTTGATTTCTTCGGCATATTGCGTTGGGGTTCTCAAGGCCATGGCAATGTCATTTGTGACTTGGTCGCCAGCAATAGGTATCACCGCCGTATGGCGGATGGCGCCTTCGGTAAAGATGGCTATATCGGTGGTGCCGCCGCCGATGTCGACCAGGCAGACGCCCAGTTCCTTTTCATCGTCGGTCAGCACCGAATAGGCCGAGGCCAGTTGTTCAAGGATGATGTCGTCGACTTCCAGGCCGCAACGACGAACACATTTCTCGATGTTCTGCGCGGCGTTGACGGCGCAGGTCACGACGTGAACCTTGGCTTCCAGGCGGACGCCGGACATGCCCAGGGGTTCGCGCACCCCTTCCTGGTTATCGATCACATAGTCCTGGGCCAGGGTGTGCAGCACGCGCTGGTCGGCGGGGATGGCCACCGCCTGGGCGGCATCGAGCACCCGCTCGATGTCCGCAGGGCTCACTTCACGATCGCGGATCGCCACGATGCCGTGGGAGTTCAGGCTGCGAATGTGATTGCCGGCAATGCCGACGAAGGCCGAATGGATCCGGCAACCGGCCATCAGCTGGGCTTCTTCGATGGCCCGCTGGATGGAGGCGACGGTGGATTCGATGTTGACCACCACGCCCTTCTTGAGCCCGCGCGACGGATGGGTGCCGATCCCGACGATCTCGATCTGACCATCGGAAGACACCTCGCCGACCAGAGCCACGACCTTGGAAGTGCCGATGTCGAGGCCGACGATCATCTTGCCGCTTTGCACGCTTGCCATAGTAAAAAACTTCTCCTCAATGCTTGGCCGGTTCGGTCACGGGGGTGGCAGCGACAGCGGGATCACGCCAGGCCACGGCCAGACCGTTCGGATAACGCAGATCGATCCGCGCGATATTGTCCATCTGTGCCTTGAGCACCTGATCGTACAGGCGCATGAAGCGCCGCATCTTTTCCACCAGCTGGTCGCGGCCGAACACCAGTTCCAGGCCCTGACCGGTGGTGAGGTACCAGCTGCCGCGCTCGTGCATTTCCAGGCGCGACACGGTGTAACCGAGCGGCCGGAGCATCTGGCTGAACATCTGGTACTGCTGCATTACCTGCTGCTGGGCCCGCTTGGGGCCGTACAGCCGCGGTAGATTGTCATAGTTGGCCAGATCCTGCGGGGCAAAAGCCTCACCCTGGTTATTCAGCAGCGCCTCGTCGCCCCAGCGGGCGATGGGCATCTGCTCTTCCAGGCGGATGCTGATCTCGTCCGGCCAGACGCGGCGCACCTCGGCGTGGGCGATCCACGGCATGGTTTCCAGTTCGTGGCGCATGTCGGCCAGGTCGACCTGGAAGAAGGTGGTGCCGACGAAGGGCGCGATGCGCTGCTGCACCGCCCCCTGGCTGATGTAGGACAGGTCGCCCTTGACGCTGACCTTGGCGATCGGCCGGTCGGCATAGGGCAGCAGGCGCTGGGCACCTTCGTAGGTACCGAAGCCCAGCCCCAGCAGCAGGAACGGCCAGAGGATGCGCTTGAGCAGCCCCAGGCTCGGGCGTGGCAGGCGTGTCGACAGCGGCTCTTCGGCGACCAGGCGACTGGCGCCCCGCTGCTCGGCGTTGCGCGACCGGCCGAAGCCGGGCTGGTTGTGACGTAGGGTGGCGACCAAGGTTCAGCCCTCCACGTGCGCGCCGGCAACAGCGGTTGCCGGCAAGGGGTTGTACGGATGAAGGCTCATGCCGAACTCCCGGCGGTCGCGGCAGTGGCGAACAGCGGGTGCTTGAGCAGTTGCGGCGCCAGCGCGCCGATGTCACCCGCGCCCTGGCAGAGCAGGATGTCGCCCGGGCGCAGCAGCGGCTTGACCAGCGGGGCGATGTTGCTGCCGCGCTCCACGTAGATGGGATCGAGCTGGCCGCGCTGGCGGATGCTGTGGCAGAGCTGACGGCTGTCGGCGCCGGGAATGGGCTCTTCGCCGGCCGGATAGACTTCCATCAGCAGCAGGACGTTGGCATCGGCCAGCACCTGGACGAAGTCTTCGTAGAGATCGCGGGTACGGCTGAAACGGTGCGGCTGATAGACCATCACCAGTCGGCGCTCGGGCCAGCCGCCGCGCACGGCCTTGATCACCGCGGCGACCTCGCGCGGATGATGGCCGTAGTCGTCCACCAGCATGACGCTGCCACCGGCGACCGGCAGTTCGCCGTACACCTGGAAGCGCCGCCCTACCCCCTGGAAGCCGGACAGGCCATTGAGGATGGCCTCGTCGCTGACGCCTTCGTCGGTAGCGATGGCGATGGTGGCCAGGGCGTTGAGCACGTTGTGCACGCCCGGCATGTTGACCGAGACCGCCAGGGGCGCGCGGCCCTCGCGCAGCACGGTGAAATGGGTACGCATGCCTTCCTGGCGGATGTCCACGGCGCGCACGTCGGCGTCTTCGGCGGTGCCGTAGGTGACGGTGGGCCGGGCGACCTGGGGAATGATCTCGCGCACCACCGGATCGTCGACGCAGAGCACGGCCAGGCCATAGAACGGCAGGTTGTGCAGGAAGTCGACGAAGGTGCGCTTGAGCCGGTTGAAGTCACCCTCGTAGGTGCTCATGTGGTCGGCGTCGATGTTGGTGACCACGGCGACCATGGGCTGCAGGTGCAGGAAGCTGGCGTCGCTCTCGTCGGCCTCGGCGATCAGGTAGCGGCTGGTGCCGAGCTGGGCATTGGTGCCGGCGGCATTGAGGCGGCCACCGATGACGAAGGTCGGGTCCAGGCCTTCGGCCGCGAACACCGAGGCGATCAGGCTGGTGGTGGTGGTCTTGCCATGGGTACCGGCGACGGCGATGCCGTGGCGATAGCGCATCAGCTCGGAGAGCATCTCGGCGCGGGGCACCACGGGAATGCGCTGCTCGAGGGCGGCGGAGACCTCCGGGTTGGATCTGTTGATGGCGCTGGACACCACCAGCACATCGACCTGATCCAGGTTCTCGGCGCGATGGCCGATGTAGATGCGCGCGCCGAATTGCTGCAGGCGCGCGGTCACCGCGGACTCCTTGAGGTCCGAACCCGAGACTTCGTAACCCAGGTTCAGCAGCACCTCGGCGATGCCGCACATGCCGACGCCGCCGATCCCGACGAAGTGGATGCGTCGAATGCTGCGCATGCGCCGAACTTCGGCCTGAATGGCACTTTGCGACTTAACCACGGGCAACCTCCAGACAGGCGTCGACGACTGCACGGGTGGCATCGGGTTTGGCCAGGGCTCGGCTGCGAGCGGCCATGCCGGCAAGACGTTCGGGATGCATCAGGACCTCGGTAAGCTGCGCGGCGAGATCCGCCGGGCGGGTGGAATGTTGCGGCAGCACCACACCGGCACCGGCGCGCTCCAGGAAGCGCGCATTGCTGGTCTGGTGGTCGTCGATGGCGTGCGGCAGGGGAATCAGCAGCGCCGGCAGACCGGTGGCGGTCAGCTCGGCGACGGTCAGGGCACCGGCCCGGCAGATCACCAGGTCGGCCCAGGCATAGGCGGCGGCCATGTCGGCGATGAAGGGCTGGACATCGGCCTCCACGGCGACGTTGGCATAGCGCTCGGCGGTGACCTCGGCGTGCTGGCGACCGGCCTGGTGGCGGACCAGCGGGCGAAGTCCGGCCGGCAGTTGCGCCAGGGCCTCGGGCAAGAGCTTGTTGAGCGGCTCGGCGCCCAGGCTGCCGCCCAGCACCAGCAGGTTGGCGGCGCGCTCTTCCAGCGGTGCCCGGGTCACCGGGGCGAAGAGTTCGGCGCGTACCGGATTGCCGGTGGACAGGCGCTTTGCGGACGCCGGGAAGGTATCGGCGAAGCCTTCGCAGACGCGCGCGGCCATGGGCACCAGCAGGCGATTGGCGGTGCCGGCGTGGGCGTTCTGTTCGTGGATCACCAGCGGGATGTTGCACAGCTTGGCGGCCAGGCCACCCGGACCGGTGACGAAGCCACCCAGACCCAGCACGCAGACCGGCTTGAGCCGGCGCATGAGGCCGATGGCCTGCATGAGCGCGCCACTGAGCTGCAACGGCGCCTTCACCAGGGAGCGCACACCCTTGCCCCGCAACCCGGTGACCGGAATGTGGTGCAGGGTGATGCCGGCCTTGGGCACCACGTCGTTCTCGATGCCGCGAGGGGTACCCAGCCAGTGCACGGTATAGCCGCGGGCTTCGAATTCACGGGCGCAGGCCAGGGCCGGGAAGACGTGCCCGCCGGTACCGCCGGCCATGATGAGGACGTTAGCGGACATCGGCGAAATCCTCTTCGGTGAATTCCACATCCTCGGTATCCACCAGGGTGCGTCTCTCCCATTCGATGCGCAGCAGCAGGCCCATGCTCACGCAGCAGATCACCAGGGAGCTGCCGCCATAGCTGAGGAACGGCAGGGTCAGGCCCTTGGTCGGCAGCAGGCCGACGTTCACGCCGATGTTGATCAGGAACTGGCCGATCCACAGCATCGACAGGCCATAGGCCACGTAGGCCGAGAAGAACTGCTTGGACTGCTCGGCCCAGTGACCGATGAACAGGCCGCGCACGCAGACGAAGAGGAACAGGCCGACGGTGGCCATGGCGCCGATCAGCCCCAGCTCTTCGGCCAGTACGGCAAAGAGGAAGTCGGTATGGGCTTCGGGCAGATAGAACTGCTTCTGGATGCTGTTGCCCAGTCCGAGGCCGGTCCAGCCGCCGCGACCGAAGGCGATCAGCGCCTGGGTCAGCTGGTAGCCGGAACCGAACTGGTCGGCCCAGGGATCGGTGAAGGTGATCAGACGCTGCATCCGGTAGGACTGGGTCTGCACCAGCACGAACACCGCCAGCACCGCCAGGGCGACCATCAGCAGGAAGCGGAACAGACCGACGCCGCCGAGGAACAGCATGGCGCCGGCAGCGCCCATCATCACCACGGTGGCGCCGAAGTCGGGTTCGCGCAGCAGCAGCATGGCCATCGGCAGGAGCACGATGAAGGGCTTGAAGAAGCCGGCCCAGGTGTGGCGCACCTCATGCTGGCGACGGACCAGGTAGCCGGCCAGATAGAGCACCACGAAGACCTTGGCGATCTCCGAGGGCTGCACGTTGAAGATGCCGAAGCCGATCCAGCGCAGAGAGCCGTTCACCTCGCGACCGATGCCGGGCACCAGCACCGCTACCAGCAGCAGGAAGGCGATGATCAGCAGCGGAAAGCCGAAGCGCTGCCAGGTGGCCATGGGGATCAGCATCACCACGCCGCAGGAGACGAAGCCGATTGCCAGATAGATCAGGTGGCGGTACATGAAGTACAGCGGATTGCCGGACTGGGCGGCGGCCACCTCGGAAGACGCCGAGGTCACCATCACCAGACCGAGGCCGAGCAGCAACAGGCAGCCGGCCAGCAGCGGGAAGTCCAGGTCGATGCCATGGCGGCTCGCCAGCGGCGAGGGATAGGGACGCAGCAGGCTGAGGATCATGCCAATGCCTCCACGGCCTGGGCGAACAGCCGTCCGCGTTCTTCGAAATTGCGGAACATGTCGAGACTGGCGCAAGCCGGAGACAGCAGCACGGCGTCGCCCGGCTGGGCCAGCCGACGGCTCTCGGCCACGGCCTCTTCCAGGGTGGCGACGCGCAGCTGCTGCACGGTGGCCGGCAGGATCTCGGCGATCCGCGCGGCATCACGCCCCAGCAGCACCACGGCGCGGCAGTGACGGGCGACGGGTTCGCGCAGGGCGCTGAAATCGGCACCCTTGCCGTCGCCGCCGGCGATCAGCACCAGTTGGCCGGCGATGTCGTCGCCCAGGCCTTCCACGGCGGCCAGCGCCGCACCGACATTGGTCGCCTTGGAATCGTTGTAGTAGTTGACGCCCGCGACCTCGCCCACCCACTGGCAGCGGTGCTCCAGCCCCGGGAAGGCGCGCAGGGCCTCCAGCATGGGCGCCATGGGCAGACCGGCGGCCTGGCCGAGTGCCAGCGCAGCCAGGGCATTGCTGTGGTTGTGGGTACCGCGGATCTTGAGTTCCTCGACATCCAGCAGGTTGTCGAAGGCCAGCGCCAGATAGCGGCGGCCCTCCTCCTCGCGAATGCCAAAGGCACGGAAATCCGGACGTCCCAGGCCAAAGGTCAGGCAGAGCACGCCCTCGCCGATCAGCGGCCGCGACAACGCATCGTCGCGATTGACCACCACCTGGCGGGCGCCGCGGAAGATACGGTGCTTGGCCTGGTGATAGGCCGGCATGCCGGTGTAGCGATCCATGTGGTCTTCGCTGAGGTTGAGCACCGTGGCGACCTCGGCGTTGAGCCGCTCGCAGGTTTCCAGCTGGAAGCTCGACAGCTCCAGCACATAGAGCTCGACGTCATCGGCCAGCAGATCCAGCGCCGGAGTGCCCAGGTTGCCCCCCACGGCCACGCGCTTGCCGGCGCGCCGCGCCATGTCGCCCACCAGGGTGGTGACGGTGCTCTTGGCGTTGGAACCGGTGATGGCGACGATGGGTGCCTGGGCATGGCGCGCGAACAGGTCGATGTCGCCGGACAGCCGCACGCCGCGGGCGGCGGCCTCCTGCAGCGCCGGTGTTTCCAGGGCCAGGCCGGGACTCACGTAGAGTTCGGCGGCGCGGGCCAGGAAGTCGGCATCCAGCTCGCCGCAGCGCACCTCGACCTGGGGATACTGGGTTCTCAGGGTCGCGAGTTCCGGCGGCTGTTCCCGCGTGTCGGCCACGGCAAAGGGCACGCCCCGGCGCGCGAGAAAGCGCACCAGCGACATGCCACTCTTGCCGAGGCCGACGACGATACGGAACTGGTCGGAAGCGATGAGCACTGCGATTACCTCAACTTCAGGGTGGCGAGACCGAACAGCACCAGGATCACGGTGATGATCCAGAAGCGCACGATGACCCGCGGTTCGGGCCAGCCCTTCAATTCGAAATGGTGGTGGATCGGCGCCATGCGGAAGACGCGCTTGCCGGTCAGCTTGAAGGAGGCGACCTGGATGACCACCGAGAGGGTCTCCATGACGAAGACGCCACCCATGATGAACAGCACCACTTCCTGACGGACGATCACGGCGATGGTGCCCAGGGCGGCGCCCAGCGCCAGGGCGCCGACATCACCCATGAAGACCATGGCTGGATAGGTATTGAACCAGAGGAAACCCAGGCCCGCGCCGATCAGGGCGCCGCAGAAGACGATCAGCTCGCCGGAACCCTCCACATAGGGAATCAGCAGGTAGTCGGCGAATTTCACATTGCCCGACAGGTAGCAGAAGATGCCCAGGGCGCCACCGACCATCACGGTGGGCATGATCGCCAGGCCGTCGAGGCCGTCGGTGAGGTTGACCGCGTTGCTGGAGCCGACGATGACGAAGTAGGTCAGCACAACGAAGAAAATCCCCAGCGGGATTTCGATGTTCTTCAGCAGCGGCAGGATCAGCGTGGTTTCGATGGGCGCCTTGGCCGTGACATAGAGGAAGATCGCCGCCCCCAGGCCGAATACCGATTGCCAGAAGTACTTCCAGCGACTGGGCAGGCCCCGGGAGTTCTTCTCGATCACCTTGCGATAGTCGTCGACCCAGCCGATGGCGCCGAACAGGAAGGTCACCGCCAGCACGGTCCAGACGTAACGATTGTGCAGATCGGCCCACAGCAGGGTGCTGATGCCGATGGTGGTCAGGATCAGGGCGCCGCCCATGGTGGGGGTGCCGGACTTGGACAGGTGCGACTGGGGGCCATCGTTGCGCACGGCCTGGCCGATCTGGCGGATCTGCAGGGTGCGGATCATCCAGGGGCCGAGCCACAACGACAGCAACAGGGCGGTCAGGACGCCCAGAATGCCGCGCAGGCTGAGGTATTGGAAGACGGCGAAGCCCTTGTAGAACTGTTGCAGGAACTCCGCCAACAGCAGCAGCATCAGTGTTTCTCCTCGGTATTAATGGCGCAGAGCGCGGCGACGACCTTGTCCATCGCGGCGCTGCGGGATCCCTTGATCAGCAGGGTGGTTCCGGCCCGGTCCTCGTCCGCCAGGGCCTCGATCAGCTGTTCGCGATCGGTGAAATGCCGCGCCTCGGCGCCGTAGGCGCGGGCCGCATGGGCCATGGCGGGACCGACGCTGTAGAAGGCGTCCACCTTGCCGCGGGCATGCTCGCCCACGTCGCGATGGCCCTCTTCGGTCCACTCGCCCAGCTCGGCGATGTCGCCCAGTACCACCACCCGACGGCCCGGCAGGGCCGCCAGCAGGTCGATCCCGGCTTTCACCGACGCAGGGTTGGCGTTGTAGCTGTCGTCGATGACCTGGGCACCGCGCTGGCTGGTGCGGGTCAGGGTGCGGCCCTGGACCGGTGCCGCGGTGGCGAGGCCACGGGCGACGGTGGCCAGCTCCAGGCCCAGGCTGAGGGCGGCGGCGGCCGCGGCCAGGGCGTTGCCGACGTTGTGGGCACCCAGCAGTTGCAGGGTGACCGGCGCCTCGCCCTGGGCGGTGTGCAAGAGGAAGCTCGGGCGGCCCTGGGCGTCCAGGGTGACCGCGCTGGCGCGGACGTCGGCGCGGGCATCCAGGCCGAAGGCGACGACCTTGCGACCGGCCGCGCGGCGCTGCCAGGTCTCGAAGGCCACGTCGTCGCGATTGAGCACCACGGTGCCACCCTCGCCCACGCCTTCGATGATCTCGCCCTTGGCCTCGACGATACGATCGACGCCGCCGAATTCGCCCACATGGGCCTGGCCGGCGTTGGTAATGATAACGACATCCGGGCGTGTCAGGCTCACGGTGTAGGCAATGTCACCGACATGGGAAGCACCCAGCTCGATGACACCATAGGCATGCTCGGCGGCCAGTTGCAGCAGGGTCAGGGGCGCGCCCAGGTCGTTGTTCAGATTGCCCTGGGTAGCCAGAGTGGCGCCCTGCTGACGCAGGATGGCGGCGAGCAGCTCCTTGACCGTGGTCTTGCCACTGGAGCCGGTCACGGCGGCGAGCCGGCCCTGGAACAGGTCACGATTGAAGGCGCCCAGGCGACCCAGCGCCAGGCGGGTATCGGCCACCACCAGCTGGGGCAGGTGCACCTCGGGGACGGCACGCTCGACCAGGGCCGCTGCGGCGCCCCGGGCGGCCACGTCGGCCAGATAGGCATGACCATCGAAGCGCGGCCCGGTCAGGGCGACGAAGAGCTGTCCGGCCACGGCCTTGCGGCTGTCGGTGCCGACGCCGTCGAACAGGGCATCGGCGCCCAGCAGGTTGCCGGTCAGGGCCTCGGCCACTTCGGTGAGGGTGAAGGATCTAAGCATGCTGTCGCTCCCAGGCGGTCAGGGCCCGCTCGGCCTGGTCGAGATCGGAAAAGGGATGGCGGACACCGGCGATCTCCTGGTAGGGCTCATGGCCCTTGCCAGCCAGCACCACGATGTCCTGGGCGGTCGCCGCGGCCACGGCCTGGGCAATGGCCACCTCGCGCCGGCCGGCGAAGCTCACCTGCTCGGGCTGCGCGAAGCCGGCGCGGATGTCGGCGACGATGGCGGCCGGATCCTCGGTACGGGGGTTGTCGTCGGTCACCACCACCTGATCGGCCAGGCGCTCGGCCACTGCGGCCATTTCTGGCCGCTTGCCGCGATCGCGATCGCCGCCACAGCCGAATACGCAGACCAGACGCCCCTCGGCACCCACATGGGGCCGGAGGGCGGTGAGCACCTTGTCCAAGGCATCGGGGGTATGGGCGTAGTCCACCACCACCAGCGGCCGCCCGGCGCCGCCCAGGCGCTGCATGCGTCCGGCCGGGCCCTGCAGCTGCGGGAGGATGGCGAGGATGTCGGCCAGTGCATGACCGATACCCAGCAGGGCCCCGATCGCGGCCAGCAGATTGCTCAGATTGAAGCGCCCGATCAGCTGGCTGCGCAGCTCGCCGGTGCCCTGGGCGGTGACCAGCTGGGCGCGCACGCCGTGGTCGTCGAACTGGACGGCCTGGCAATGGAGGCTGGCGGCCGGATCGCTCAGGCTGTAGGTCAGGGTTGCGGCCGGGCTGGGGCGAGCCGCCAGCTCGCGGCCAAAGGCGTCATCCAGATTGAGGACGCGGGTGCCGAGCCCGGGCCAGGCGAACAGCTGGGCCTTGGCTTCGCCATAGGCGGCCATGGTCCCGTGATAATCGAGGTGGTCGCGGGAGAGATTGGTGAAGACCGCGACCTTGAAGGCCAGCGCCGCCACCCGGCCCTGGGCCAGGCCATGGGAAGAGACTTCCATGGCCACGGTGGCGGCGCCACCCTCGGCCAGTTCGGCCAGGGTCGCCTGCAGCTTGAGGGCATCCGGCGTGGTATGGCGGCCTTCGGCCAGGGCGCCATAGAAGCCGCTACCCAGGGTGCCGACGATGCCGCAACGCTGACCGAGCAGGTCGCAGGCCTGGGCGATCAGCTGGCTGACACTGGTCTTGCCATTGGTACCGGTGACGCCGACTAGCGCCAGGCGCCGGCTGGGCTCGTTGTGAAAACGCCCGGCGATGGCGGAAAGCTGGTCGGCCAGACCCTCGACGGCAATCAGGGGAATGTCCAGGGTCGGCAGCGCGGGGGCGTCCTTCGCTTCGTAGGCGATGGCCGCGGCTCCGCGCTCGGCGGCAGCGGCGATATGGGCGCGGCCGTCGCTGTGCAGACCGGGAATGGCGAGGAACAGGAAACCCGGCTGAACTTCGCGGCTGTCCAGCGCCAGACCGCCGATATCGACGGCGGCGGTGGCTTCAGGCAGGAGGTCGGTCAGCAGACGGCTCATCGATCACGCTCCCCGACCAGCAGCGGTTTGGCGGCAGCCTGGGCCTGGGCCTGCTGCACGGGCAGCGGCTGCAGGTTGTCCGGCTGGATGTTCATCAGGCGCAGGGCACCGGACATCACGCGGCTGAACACCGGCGCCGAGACCACGCCGCCGTAGTAGCCGCCCTTGCTGGGACGATCGATCACCACCACCGCGGCCAGGCGCGGATTGCTGGTGGGGCCGAAGCCGGCGAACAGCGAGCGATAGGAATTCTCGGCATAGCCACGGGTACCGGTGCTGGTCTTGCGCGCGGTACCACTCTTGCCGGCAACGTGGTAGCCCGGCACCTGGGCGCGGAAGGCGCCGCCGGGGGCTTCCACGACCTGTTGCAACATGCCCTGCAGAGTCTTGGCAACGCGTTCTTCCACTGCCTGATCGCTGGGCGGGGCCTTGTCCAGGCGCACCATGGACAGCGGCACCGAGCGACCGTCGTTGGCCAGCACCGAATAGGCGTGGGCCAGTTGCACGGCGGTCACCGCCAGGCCGTAGCCATAGGACAGGGTCGCGGTCTCGGCCGGGCGCCAGTTGCGATGGTTGGGCAGATTGCCGACGCGCTCGCCGGGAAAGCCCAGACCGGTGTCCTGGCCGAGGCCGACGGCGCGCATGGCGTTGTAGATGTTCTCGCCACCGACGTCGAAGGCGATCTTGCTCATGCCGACGTTGCTGGACTTGATGAGGATGCCGGTCAGGTCCAGGGCGCCGTCGCTGTGGGAGACGTCCTTGATGGTGTAGCGACCGATCTGCAGCGAACCGGGATAGACGTTGACCTTGTCGGTGGGCTTCCAGCGGCCGCTGGCGAGCGCGGCGGTCATGGAGATCGGCTTCATCACCGAACCGGGCTCCATCACGTCGATCATCGCCCGGTTGCGCATGGCGGCCGGTTCCAGACTGCGGCGATTGTTGGGGTTGTAGGTGGGCATGTTGACCATCGCCAGGACCTCGCCGGTCTTGACGTCGACGATGGTCAGGCTGCCGGCCTCGGCTTCGAACTGGGTCAGGGCGTTGCGCAGTTCGCGCGCCGCGAGATACTGCAGGCGCAGGTCGATGGACAGCGCCAGGGTATTGCCCGGCTTGGCGTTCTTGGCGACCTGGACATCGCGGATCAACCGACCGCGGCGATCCTTGACCACTTGGCGACGACCCGGCACGCCGGACAGCCACTCGTTGAACGCCAGTTCGATGCCCTCGCGCCCGTGGTCGTCGATGTCGGTGAAGCCGACCACATGGGCCGCCACTTCACCCGCCGGATAGAAACGCCGAAATTCCTCGATGTCGTAGACACCGGGAATCTTGTGCGCCTTGACCTGGGTCATCACCGCATCGCCCTGCTCGGGCGTGAGGCCGCGGGCCAGGTAGAGGAATTCCTTGCTGGCGTTCTGCTCGATGCGCTTGGCCAGTTCCGCCCGTGGCTGGCCGACGGCATCGGCCAGGGTCGCCCAGCGATCCTCGGCACCCAGCAGTTCCTTGGGATTGATCCACAGGGTGGTGACCGGCGTACTCACGGCCAGGGGTTCGCCGTTGCGGTCGGTGATCAGGCCGCGGTGCGCGGGAATGGGGATGGTGCGCACGCTGCGCGCATCGCCCTGCCCCTTCAGAAAGGCCCGGTCGATCACGTGCAGATCGACGATGCGCCAGATGATGGTGCCGACCATGACCAGCAACAGCCCGATGATGAGGCTGAAGCGCCATGGCAGGCGCGCGATCAGGCCTTTCACGGATTGACCATCCGAATTTCGGCCGGATCGGGGATGCGCATCTGCAGCTGGCCGCTGGCCAGGGCCTCGACGCGACTGTGGGCGGTCCAGGTGCTCTGTTCCAGCAGCAGCCGGCCGTATTCGGCCTGGGCCTTGTCGCGGATGGCCATCTCGCCATAGAGGGTGTTGAGCAGCTGGCGATTCCAGTGGGCGCTATAGGCCACGGCCACCGCCGACAGCAGCACACCGGCGAACAGCACCAGCATGACGCTGCTGCCCAGGGGCAGTTTCTTGACGAAGAGCCGGCTCATTTCAGCTTCTCGGCAACGCGCATCACGGCGCTGCGCGCGCGGGGATTGGCAGCCAGTTCGGCGTCGCTGGCATAAACCGGCTTGCCCAACAGGCGCAGCGAGGGCTCGAAGACCGTGGCGCGGATCGGCAGGTCGCGCGGCAGCTGGTCGGCCTCGCCCTTGGCCAGGCGGCGCATGAACTGTTTGACGATGCGATCTTCCAGCGAGTGGAAGCTGATCACCACCAGCCGGCCACCCACGGCCAGCTGTTCGTAAGCGGCCTGCAGGCCCTGCTCTAGATCGCTCAGCTCGCGGTTGATGTAGATGCGCAGACCCTGGAAGGCGCGCGTCGCGGGATGCTTGCCCTTTTCCCAGGCCGGATTGGCCTCGGTGAGCACCTTGGCCAGGTCGCCGGTGCGCTCGAAGGGCTGGACCTCACGGCGCTGCACCACGGCACGCGCCATGCGCTTGGCGAAACGCTCTTCGCCGAATTCCTTGAATACCTGGGCGATGTCGGCCTCGGGCGCGGTGGCGATCCAGGCGGCGGCGCTCTGCCCCCGACTCGGATCCATGCGCATGTCCAGGGGGCCGTCCTGCATGAAGCTGAAACCGCGCTCGGGATCGTCGAGCTGGGGCGAGGACACGCCCAGATCCAGCAGCACGCCATCGACCTGACCGGACCAGCCCCGGCCGGCGAGTTCATCGCCCAGCTCGGCGAAGCTGCGCTGGACGATCTCGAATCGCGGGTCTTCCGTGGCCAGGGCCTGGCCGGCGGCGATCGCCTGGGGATCCTTGTCGAAACCCAGCAGCCGCCCTTCTCCACCCAGCAGGCGCAGCACGGCCCGGCTGTGTCCGCCGCGGCCGAAGGTGCCGTCCAGATAACGGCCGGCAGGCTGGATCGCCAATGCCTGTACGGCCTCGTCCAGGAGAACGGAGACGTGGTGGAAGACTGGGTTCATGGTCACAGGATCAAATCGCGCATTTCATCCGGCATACCGCCGGGTTCCTTAATCGCCAGGAGATCCGCGTCGCACACGGCACTCCAGGCATCCTCATCCCATAACTGGAACTTGTTGAGCTGCCCGACCAGCATCACGCGCCGGTCCAGCTTGGCGTATTCACGCAGGCGCGGCGGAACCAGGAAGCGGCCACTGCCGTCGAGCTCCAGATCCACCGCATTGCCGATCAGCAAGCGCTGCAAGCGGCGAGTCTCCTCGCGTAGCGAGGGCAACTGCCGCAGCTTGCTTTCGATGATTTCCCATTCCGGGAGTGGATAGACGCAAAGGCAGGGGTCGACGGCATCGATCGTCACGATGAGCTGGCCGGCACAACGCTCCAGCAGCTCGTCACGATACCGGCTCGGCATCGCGGCGCGCCCCTTGGCGTCGAGACTGATGGCGTTCGCTCCCCGGAACAATTTCGCGTCCTCTAATAGGCTGTCCTTGCCATTAAATCCCACTTCGCCCCACTTCGTACCACCGGCCGCCACTATATTGAGGAGGGCCGCTTTCAGTCAAGGTAAGCGAGGGGGTTCCCAGGCCGCGTGGGACGGGGATTTCGAGCAAATTGCACGAGTTCACGACCAGGACGAACGACATCGATTTCCGACAAACGGAAATGAAGTCAATTGATTGGCTCAATTGATTAAAGTGATGTCTCAAGAAGAGGTCACAAGCCCGGGCGCAGGGGCCCAGGAGGGAGGGGGTGCGAGAGCCGACCTGTAAGCCGGGTTCTGTCGAGGACAGTCATTCCTCTGGGACAACCATCGCTGATTGCCTCTAGCGACCTACCCGAATCCAGCGCGGGCCACGCCTATGGATTCCTATTTGGTCTTGCTCCAGGTGGGGTTTACCTAGCCACGAACTGTTGCCAGCCGTGCGGTGCGCTCTTACCGCACCTTTTCACCCTTACCGGCGCTTGCGCGCTTAGGCGGTTATTTTCTGTGGCACTTTCCGTAGGCTCACGCCTCCCAGGCGTTACCTGGCACCTCGCCCTATGGAGCCCGGACTTTCCTCCCTCGCAACCCTTGCGGATCACGACAGCGACTGCCCGGTCGGCTCTCGCGGCGCAAGGGTATAGAGACTGGGGGCGGATAACAAGGAAAGATGCCCACTAATTCGCCCTACTCGCCCTTGCGCTCCAGCGCCAGCTGATAGAGCAGATTCTTGCGCGCGCCGGTGATCTGGGCGGCCAGGGCGGCGGCGCGCTTGATCGGCAGCTCGGCCAGCAGCAGATCGAGGATGCGCAGGGTCTCGGCATCGACCTCGGCGTCCTCGGGCGCCGCCCAACCGGCCACCAGCAGCACGCACTCGCCGCGCTGCTGATCCAGATCCGCGCGGATCCAGGCCAGCAGCTCGCCGGCGGGCAGGCCGCGCAGGGTCTCGAAGGTCTTGGTCAATTCGCGACCCAGCACGATGTGCCGTTCAGGCCCGAAGGTGCTCACCATGTCGGCCACGCAATCCTCAAGCCGATGAGGCGCCTCGTAGAAGATCAGGGTGCGCGGGTCTTCGCGCAGGGCCGCCAGTCGCCCCTGCCGGCCCACCGCCTTGGCGGGCAGGAAGCCTTCGAAGCTGAAGCGATCCGAGGGCAGCCCGGCTGCCGACAGCGCCGCGATCAGCGCGCAGGCGCCCGGTATCGGCGAGACCTTGATGGCCTGGGCGCGCGCTGCCCGCACCAGATGGAAACCCGGATCGGAAATCAGCGGCGTGCCCGCATCGGAGATCAGGGCGACATCGTCCCCCGCCAGCAGCCGGGTGATGAAGCGGCCACCGGCATCGCGCTCGTTGTGGTCGTGGCAGGCCGCGAGGGGCGTCTCGATGCCGAAATGGCGCAGCAGGCGCGCCGAATGACGGGTGTCTTCGGCGGCGATCAGGGCCACGTCGCGCAGCACCTTGAGCGCGCGGGCGGTGATGTCGTCCAGGTTGCCGATGGGCGTGGCAACCACATAAAGAGTACCCGGCGAAATCATGATGAAACCTGACGGACTGGAAATAGCCCAACAGTGTACGCCGCTCTCGCCCTCGGCGTTCGCAGCGCTTGGGTGCTGTGAGACAATCGCCCCCTTTCCAGACATTTGCTCAGGAACCACAGCATGAAGTTCCGCCTGCGTCCGCTGCTCTGCGCCACCGCCTTCGCCCTGCTCGCCGCCTGCAGCAGCTCGCCCGTCAACAACTCCCTCGGCGACCTGCCCCAGCCCAGCCAGGCCAGCATCGAGCAACTGCTGAACCAGGCCGGCTCCAGTCAGTCCGAGCAGGCCAATCTGCTGCGCCTGACCGCCGCCGACAAGGCCTATGCCCAGCAGAACGCCCGCGAAGCGCGGCAGATCCTGGGCTCCATCAATCTCGAAGGCCTCAAGCCGGCCCAGCAGATGTTCGCCCAGACCCTGCTGGCCCAGCTCGACCTGCTCGACAAGCAGCCGGCGCAAGCCGTCAAGCGCTTCGACCATCCGAGTTTCGCCCAGCTGGGCGAATTGCCGGCCCAGCAGCAGATCCGCAGCGGCCTGACCAAGGCCGATGCCCAGGCCGCCAACGGCCAGCCGCTCGCCGCCGCCCAGGAGCGGATCTTTCTCGGTCCGCTGCTGGACGGCGATGCCGCCCACGACAATCGCGAGCAGATCTGGCAACTGATCACCAGCCTGCCGGATGCGCAACTGCGCCAGAGCGTGAAGGACGCCGATCTCAATGGCTGGCTGGCGCTGGCCGCCATCACCCGCGGTAACCTGGCGCTGGATCAGCAGCTGGCCGCCATCGAGGACTGGCAGAAGCAGCACCCCGGCCATCCCGCCGCGCGCAACCTGCCCGATGATCTGGAGCGCCTGAAGACCCTGGCGCGGGAACCGCTCAATCGCGTCGCCCTGCTGCTGCCCCTGCAGGGTCAGCTCGCCGGCGTCTCCCGCGCGCTGCAGGACGGCTTCATGGCCGCCCGCTACGAAGCCCTGGCCGCCGGCCAGAGCGCGCCGACCGTGACCGTCTACGACAGCACCCAGATGGGCTCGCTGGACGCCTTCTACCGCCAGGCCCAGGCCGCCGGTATCCAGCTGGTAGTGGGTCCGCTGGAGAAGAACTTCGTCAAGCAGCTCGGCGATCGCCCGCAGCTGCCGATCAACACCCTGGCGCTGAACTATGGCGACAGCCAGGGCGCTCAGCCGCCGCAACTCTTCCAGTTCGGCCTGGCCGCCGAGGACGAGGCCCGCGAAGCCGCGCGCCGCGCCTGGGCCGATGGCAAGCGCAGTGCCGGCGCCATGGTGCCCCAGGGTGACTGGGGTGCCCGCGTGCTGGCTGCCTTCCAGAACGAGTGGCAGCAACTGGGCGGTCGCCTGGTCGCCGCCGAGCGCATCGGCCAGCCGGTCGAGATCGCCAATCGCATCAGCAGCCTGCTGCAGATGCGCCAGGGCATGGACTTCATCTTCCTCGCCTCGACCCCGGCCCAGGCCCGCCAGATCAAGCCGATCCTGGTCTACCAGAACGCCCGCGATCTGCCGGTGTACGCCACCTCCAACCTCAACAGCGGGGTCAATGAACCCGGCGTGAACCAGGACCTCAACGGCATCCTGTTCTGCGAAACGCCCTGGCTGCTCGACCCGAGCAATCCGTTGCGCGCCAAGATCACCGCCCAGTGGCCGCAGGCCGGCACCAGCATCGGTCGCCTCTACGCCATGGGCGCCGACGCCTACCTGCTGGCGCTGCACCTGCAGCAGCTCAAGGCCCTGCCCAACTCCGAGCTGCCCGGCCTGTCCGGCAACCTGAGCGTGGCGCCCGATCAGCGCGTGGTGCGTCACCTGCCCTGGGCGGAATTCCGCAACGGCGTGGCCCAGCCGCTGCCGGCCAGCAATGCGCCGCTGCCCACCACCAGCGTGCCGGCCTCGCTCAGCACCCCGTGAAGCAGGCGCCGCACCTCCAGCGCGGCCGGCAGGCCGAGGACCGCGCGCTGCAGTTCCTGCAGACGCGCGGTCTGCGCCTGCTGGAGCGCAACTGGCGCTGGCAGGGTGGCGAGCTCGATCTGGTCATGCTCGACGGCGATACAGTAGTATTCGTCGAGGTACGCGCCCGCAGGCACACCGCCTGGGGCGGCGCCGCGGAAAGCATAGATGCCCGCAAGCGGCAGCGACTGGTCAACAGCGCCGCCCTCTTTCTGCAATCCGAAGCGCGCTGGGCCAAGCGGCCCTGTCGTTTCGACGTGATCGCGATCGGCCCTGGGGCCGACGCATCCCCTCAGGCACTCGAATGGATCAAACAGGCCTTCGACGCCTGAGGCCCTCTACAGCACAGGTCAAAGATATCGCGATGGACACCCACGCCCGCATCCAGAAACTCTTCCGGGACAGCATCGAAACCAAGCGTCAGGCCATGGAAGTCCTGATTCCGCATATCGATCTGGCCAGCCAGGTCATGGTTGCGGCCTTGCTCAACGAAGGCAAGATTCTCACCTGTGGCAACGGCGGTTCCGCCGGCGATGCCCAGCACTTCTCCTCGGAACTGCTGAATCGCTTCGAGCGCGAGCGTCCCAGCCTGCCGGCCCTGGCCCTGACCACCGACACCTCGACGCTGACCTCCATCGCCAACGACTACAGTTACAACGAGGTGTTCTCCAAGCAGATCCGGGCCCTGGGTCAGCCGGGCGACATCCTCCTGGCCATCTCCACCAGCGGCAACTCGGCCAACGTGATCCAGGCGATCCAGGCCGCCCACGACCGCGAGATGACCGTGGTCGCCCTCACCGGCCGCGACGGCGGTGGCATGGCCTCCCTGCTGCTGCCCGAAGACGTCGAGATCCGCGTGCCGGCCAAGGTCACCGCCCGCATCCAGGAAGTGCACCTGCTGGTGATCCACTGCCTGTGCGACCAGATCGATCAGCAACTGTTTGGAAGCGAAGAATGAAGAAGGCTCCTCTGCTCGCCATCCTGGCGCTGTCCTTTGCGGTCGCCGGCTGCAGCAACGTGGTCACCGCCAGCCGCGACAAACCCATCGACGACAACCGCGGCACCCGTACCCTGGGCAGCACCGTGGACGATGCCCTGATCGAGACCAAGGCCTCGGTCAACATCTCCAAGGCCAATGCTGATCTCGCCAGCTCGCACATCGTGGTGGTGAGCTACAACGGCGTGGTGCTGATCGCTGGCCAGACGCCGCGGGCCGATCTCAAGGCCCAGGCCGAACAGGCCGTGCGCAGCGTGCAGCGGGTCAAGACCGTCCACAACGAATTGCAGGTGACCGGCAACTCCTCGCTGCTGGCGCGCAGCAACGATTCCTGGCTGACCACCCGCATCAAGACCCAGATGTTCGCCGACGAGGACATCCCCGGTTCGCGCATCAAGGTGGTCACCGAAAACGGCATCGTCTACCTCCTGGGCCTGGTGACCCAGCAGGAAGCCGCCCACGCCGTGCAGCTGATCCAGAGCGTCTCGGGCGTACAGCGCATCGTCAAGCTGTTCGAATACATCAACTGATCCCTATTCGCCGGCCAACAAAAAGCCCCGCCAGTGCGGGGCTTTTTGTTGCTGTGCCAGGCGCCTCAGGCGGCCTGCCACTCGCGCTCGGCTTCGTCGCGGGTCTTGACCAGGCGCACCTGGCTGCCTTCCACGGACTGGACCCAGCTCAGCGGGATGTAGTGGTGCTTGCCCTGGGCATCCTGATCGCGCTTGGTCAGCTTGATGCGATCGGCGCCTTCCATATGGTCGACGGTGCCTACGTGCTGGCCGTCCGAACCGACGACTTCCGCATGCTCTTTGATCTGGGTTGCATCTACCATGGTCGTTCTCCGGCAGGTTAAGAAAAAGGAGGCGCCTCTCTGAGTGCCTGCAGGATAGGAGGCGCAAGACGCCGTCTGGGTTCGGCCTGTGCCGACGAAAGGCCATCATGGCGGTCAGAAACCCACGACCCGTGAAGAGGATCCCTCGATGAGCGATGAGCCAAGCAAGCTGACCCGTTCCAAGGAACGCTGGGCCCAGGAGGGCCGTTTCCTCACCGGCCAGAGTGCCCGTCCGGAAAGCGAGCGACTGCCGCCCGGCCAGCATCGCGTCAGCAACTGGCCGGTCCTGGATCTGGGGGTGCGGCCGGAGGTCAGCCGGGAGCGCTGGCAACTGGCGGTAACCGGCGCAGTGCGCAGGACGCTGCGCTGGAACTGGGAGACCTTCGCGGCGCGGGCGACCAGCCAGGCCGTCAGCGACATGCACTGCGTCACCACCTGGTCACGCTATGACAATCGCTGGATCGGCCTGCCGGTAAGCGAATTGCTCGACGAGGTGCAGCCGCGGGACGAGGCGACCCATGTGCTCCTGCACAGCTACGACGGCTACATCACCAACCTGCCCCTGGCGGATTTCGCCGCACCGGGCGCCATGCTGGTCCACAGCTGGGAGGGCCAGCCGCTGACCGCCGAGCACGGCGGGCCGGTGCGGGCAATGATCCCGCACCTCTATCTGTGGAAGAGCGCCAAATGGCTCAGGCGCATCGACTTACGGGTCGGCGACACGCCGGGCTTCTGGGAGATGCGCGGCTATCACGACCGCGGCGACCCCTGGCAGGAACAGCGCTACGCCGACGACGCCTGAAGGCGTCTCAGCGCGCCGCCGGAGCCAGCTGTAGCTCCACCGGATCGCCTGGGTTGAGGCTGCGGATACGGAATTCGTCGCGCGAGAGGCTGAGGATTTCCGTGGGATAGGTGATGCCTTCCTCGATCAGGTTCAGACCCTTCTCGGTACGCGTCCAGCGGCCCAGGGAGGGCTGGCTGCTCGGCGAGGCCATCACCAGGGTGCCATCGCTGAGAAAGACGTAGAGCATTCCCGGCTCGATGCTGTTGCTGGTCTTGATCTGCCAGACCTTGTTGACGAAGCCTTCCTGGGCACTGCCCTGCTTGTCGCCACCGCCCTGACCGTAGCCGATCAACCCGGCCACGACACAGAGCGCACCTATCACCAGCACCACCACGCGCCAGTAACGACGCGCCTTGTCTTGCAAACTCATGTCACTCCTTGGGTGTTCTTGACGCTGGCCAGGTAGGTGCCCAGCGGGGGGCGCTCCTGGAAATAGCCATGCAGTCCGGCAAAGATGGAATCGGCCAGCTGCTTCTGGTGGCGACTGTCGAGCAGGCGTCGGCAATCGCGATCATTGGAAATGAAGCCCGTCTCGACCAGGATCGAGGGGATGTCGGGCGATTTGAGCACAGCGAAGCCTGCCTGCTCCACTCGTTTCTGGTGCAGGTTGGTGATGCTCGACAATTGCCCCAGCACCTTGTGGCCCAGGTCCAGACTCGACGAGATGGTGGCGTTCATCGACATGTCCAGCAGCACGCCGGCGAGCATGGGGTCGCGGCCCTTGAGAATCTCATTGGCGCCGATCAGGTCGACGTTGTTCTCGCTGTCGGCCAGGAAGCGCGCCGTGGTGGAGGTCGCGCCCCGCTCCGACAGGGCATAGACCGAGGCACCGTAGGCGGTGCGGCGTGGCGCGGCATCGGCATGCACCGAGACGAACATGTCGGCGTTGTAGCTGCGGGCGACCTCGACGCGCTTGCGCAGCGGCACGAAGAAGTCGTCGTTGCGCACCAGCTTGGCCTTGAAGCCCTTCTGCAGATTGATCCGCCGCGCCAGATTCTGCGCCACGATCAGAGCGATGTCCTTTTCCCGATCACCGCGCGCGCTCAGCGCACCCGGGTCCTTGCCGCCATGACCGGCATCGACCACCACCATGATGTCGCGACCCGTGGCAAGGCCCTTGCCGCGCTTGACCTCCAACGGCGGCTCGGCGTCGACCGGCTTGCGCGCAGCCACCGCCGGCGCCCCGGCCCGCTTGAGATCCAGCACCAGGCGATTGGCCGCGCCTTCGCCCGGACCGAGGATGAAGCTCTCCACCTCCACCGGATGGGCCAGCTCCAGCACCACCCGGGTGTCCTGAGCGCCGTAGTGGGCGCTGCGCACGGCGCGCACCGGCGACCCCTGCAGGGCGAGATGATTGAGTACCGCTGGCGCCTGGGTATCGGCGAGATCGAGAATGATGCGGTCCGGCGCGACCAGGGTGAAGGTCTTGTAGCGGACCGGCCCGGTGAGATCGAACACCAGGCGAAGCTTGTCGGCATCCTGCCAGGCCCGGGCACCCTTGAGTTGCTGCCGGGCGGCGAACGCCGGCAACCCGACGGGCAAGGTCATGCCAGCCAGGATCAGATTGAGCAGACGACGGCGATTCATGAGGTCCTCGCGAGAAACGAGAAACGGCTGGGGGAGTTACAACATAACGCTAAAGATCGCCTGCCGCCTGGCCCCTGTCAACTGCCGTTCGGACAAAATAATCCTTAAAAAACGGGGGCATAGCGTTCGTTTGCAGAATCAGCTTTAGATACAGTGACTTGCCGTCGCCAGTGGGTGATCCGTCAAAGCGGCAAACGGCGAGAAGTGCGACGGAGAGCGAATTTATCGGCGCCGCCATCGTCGAAGTGTCAGGCACTTCCGCCTTTGAAGGGATCACACCATGAACAAGAAGATTGCAGTCGCGACCGCCCTGCTGGCTGGCACCGTGCTGGCGGGCTGCGCCTCGGTAAAGAACACCGCCGACTACACCGTGGGCCGCGTCGAATTTCGCGAGCAACCCCTGGTGAAGCAGGTGGACAAGGGCATGAGCAAGGCTGACGTGCTGCGCATCGGCGGTACCCCGTCGAGCACCTATACCCGCAAGTACCGCCCCGGCACCTGCAACAACTATGTGCTCAACAAGGACGGCAAGGAGCAGGTCTATTCGATCGGCTTCGACAGCATGAACCGCGTCGACAGCAAGGACTTCGAAACCTGCGAAAGCGCCGACCGCGCCTGAGCCGGGCACTGACCGGCCAGCCAGGCCGGGTGTCCTGAAGGACGCTGGCGGCGTCTGATGGACAGGATGGGCGAGCGGCAGCACCATGGGCCCTCGCCATCCCCGACCGCTGCGCCAACCTCCTGCACTGTGGATCGACGCAGGCGCGGCCAGCGCCGCCAGGCTCTACCCATCGTTCCAAGGAATTCAGGCATGTCCAGACGTCACCTCATACTCACAGCTGCGGTGCTTTCCCTGACTGGCTGCGGTGGCTATGACTACAGTTGCGATGCGGCCAAGACCGCCGAGCTGGTCCGTCAGCAATACGCCCAGACCATCAACGAGATCTATGCGGACGACATCGCCGCCGGCCAGCCCGCGCTGGAAGCCGGCCAGGTCTCGCTGGTCGA
This sequence comes from Pseudomonas sp. HR1, assembly GCF_030175875.1. Classification (NCBI taxonomy): domain Bacteria; kingdom Pseudomonadati; phylum Pseudomonadota; class Gammaproteobacteria; order Pseudomonadales; family Pseudomonadaceae; genus Pseudomonas; species Pseudomonas sp. HR1. The sequence goes on along the minus strand of NZ_JASNRF010000009.1, from coordinate 31,814 downwards.
CATCAAGACCCAGGAAGAACCCTCGGACAGCGGCGAAGCGGGCTTCTATACCTGCAACGCGACCGTCGAGGCCACCTGGCCCAAGGCCGCCCTCGAACGCCTGGCGCCAGCCGCCGCCCAGCTGGCCAGCGTCGGCGCCATCCTCGAGAACGGTCACCTGCGCCATGCGCTGAGCTACGAATCCTCGCTGGAAGGCAGCGACCAGCAGCGCGTCGACATCACCCTGCCCGAAGCCGTGGACCTGAGTCTCAAGACCCTGGCCGGCCAGGAGCCCATGGACGAATACCTGGAAGACGCCCCCGACGGCGAACAGGAAGCGCCCTGATCCGTCCGGCGCCGGCCTGCTGTGCAGTGCTGGCGCCCGGGTGTATGATCCAGACTCCCCTCCGCCAGCATCCTCCGGCGGGTTCGTGAGCCCTGGCACCCCCTGTGGAGATCCCGCATGGCGTTGCCGCCCTCCGGCCCGGCAACCGTCACTCCGCGTTTGCACCGTGCCTCGTCTGCGCTCACGATGACCAGAACCGTGATCTAGAAAGCCGCCTCGGAGAGACGCTTCATGCCTGACTATCGCTCGAAAACCTCCACCCAGGGCCGCAACATGGCTGGCGCCCGGGCGCTCTGGCGCGCCACCGGGATGAAGGACGAAGACTTCAAGAAGCCCATCATCGCCATCGCCAACTCCTTTACCCAGTTCGTGCCGGGCCACGTCCACCTCAAGGATCTCGGCCAGCTGGTCGCCCGCGAGATCGAGAAGGCCGGCGGCGTGGCCAAGGAATTCAACACCATCGCCGTGGACGACGGCATCGCCATGGGCCACGACGGCATGCTCTATTCGCTGCCCAGTCGCGAGATCATCGCCGACGCCGTGGAATACATGGTCAATGCCCACTGCGCCGATGCCCTGGTGTGCATCTCCAACTGCGACAAGATCACCCCCGGCATGCTGATGGCCGCCCTGCGCCTGAACATCCCGGTGGTCTTCGTTTCCGGCGGTCCCATGGAAGCCGGCAAGACCAAGCTGGCCAGTCACGGCCTGGACCTGGTGGACGCCATGGTCATCGCCGCCGACAGTTCGGCCAGCGACGAGAAGGTCGCCGAATACGAACGCAGCGCCTGCCCCACCTGTGGCAGCTGCTCGGGCATGTTCACCGCCAACTCCATGAACTGCCTGGTCGAGGCCCTCGGCCTGGCCCTGCCCGGCAACGGCTCGACCCTGGCCACCCACGCCGACCGCAAGGAGCTGTTCCTGCAGGCCGGCCGCACCATCGTCGAGCTGTGCCGCCGCTACTACCAGGAGAACGACGAGTCGGCGCTGCCGCGCAACATCGCCTCCTATGCGGCCTTCGAGAACGCCATGACCCTGGACATCGCCATGGGGGGCTCGACCAACACCATCCTGCACCTGCTGGCCGCCGCCCAGGAAGCCGAGGTGGACTTCGACCTGCGCAACATCGATGCCCTGTCGCGCAAGGTGCCGCAGCTGTGCAAGGTGGCGCCGAACATCCAGAAGTACCACATGGAAGACGTGCACCGCGCCGGGGGCATCTTCAGCATCCTGGGCGAACTGGCCCGTGGCGGTCTGCTGCATACCGACCTGCCCACCGTGCACAGCCGGACCCTGGGCGAAGCCATCGAGCACTGGGACATCACCCTGACCCAGGACGAGGCGGTGAAGACCTTCTTCCGCGCCGGTCCGGCCGGCATCCCGACCCAGGAAGCCTTCAGCCAGGCGACCCGCTATGACAGCCTGGACGACGATCGCGCCGAGGGCTGCATCCGCTCGGTCGCCCATGCCTATTCCCAGGAAGGCGGCCTGGCGGTGCTCTACGGCAACATCGCCCTGGACGGCTGCGTGGTGAAGACCGCCGGCGTGGATGAATCCATCCATGTGTTCGAAGGCAATGCCAAGGTGTTCGAGAGCCAGGACGCCGCCGTGCGTGGCATCCTCGCCGACGAGGTCAAGGCCGGCGACATCGTCATCATCCGCTACGAAGGGCCCAAGGGCGGCCCGGGCATGCAGGAGATGCTCTACCCCACCAGCTACCTGAAGTCCAAGGGCCTGGGCAAGCAGTGCGCCCTGCTCACCGACGGCCGCTTCTCCGGCGGCACCTCGGGCCTGTCGATCGGCCATGCCTCGCCGGAAGCGGCAGCGGGTGGCGCCATCGGCCTGGTGCGCGACGGCGACAAGGTGCTCATCGACATCCCCCAGCGCAGCATCAACCTGCTGGTGAGCGACGAAGAGCTGTCCCACCGCCGCATCGAGCAGGACAAGCTGGGCTGGAAGCCGGCACAACCCCGTGCCCGCCGCGTGACCACTGCACTCAAGGCCTATGCCCTGCTAGCCACCAGCGCCGACAAGGGCGGCGTGCGCGACAAGGCCCTGCTGGGCTGATTCGTGCCCTCCGGGCGACGGCATCCGTCGTCGCCCGGACGCTCCGCCCCACCTTCCCTCCTGCTCTCCCGCTCTATTCCGCCCTTCCGCTTGCGCTCCTTTCTCTGCGCTTCGCCTGTCGCTTCTTCAGCAGGAGAAGTCCTCGCCATGACCCCATTCCAGAGGGGTTCCACAGTTGCTTGGCTTGCTATTTTTGTAGAAGCACAGCTTGTGATTCAGCTCACACATCGCTGTAATCGAGCCGCTAGGCCGTTGAGTGATCAAAGGCTACCCTCCGTCTGCCGCTGAATTGATTCAGCGATAAGTTTGTAGTCAGGTTGGGTTCCAATGGTCACACCTATGTCGATCTTCCGCTGGAGCACGGCGGGTCAGGTGCAGGCCAGGCACTGAGTTACACAACAACAATAAATAGGGAACATAAATGAATAAGAAAAAGGCTATGCCCTTGGCCAGGGTTTCGGTCGCGTCCTTGATGAGCACTCTTCTGCTGATTCCTGCGGCTAACGCCCTGGAAACCACCGGTTACTTCCGTACCGGCCTCGGTGATTCCTCCGGTTCCGACTCCATGCGCTGCTTCAAGCTGCAGGGTGCCCAGTCCAAGTACCGTCTGGGCAACGAGTGCGAGCAGTACGGCGAGCTGGCGCTGAAGCAGAATGTCTTCAATCTGGACGACGGCTCGGCAATCGGCGTCTATGGCATGGGCAGCTTCTTCAACAGGTACGATCGCACCCCGACCTTCAATGGCGACAACGGCGAGATCCGCGCGGTCCAGGCCTATGCCTACTGGAACAACATCGCCGCGCTGAACGGCGGCAACCTCTGGGCCGGTCGCCGTTACTACAAGCGTAACGATATCCACATCTCCGACTTCTTTTACTGGAACCAGAGCGCCACCGGCGGTGGTATCGAGGACGTCAACATCGGCGGCCTCAAGTACAGCCTGGCCTTCTCGCGCAAGGACAACCAGAACCAGAAGGACTTCCAGAACCGCATCGACTTCAACGTCGCCGGCTTCAACACCAACCCCAATGGCTCGCTGGAAATCGGCGTCAGCTACCTGGACAAGCCCAGCAACCAGCCCAATGCCAACAGTGGTGTCGCGGTGACGCTGCAGCACAAGCAGGCCAACTTCATGGGCTGGGGTGGCGTGAACACCTTTGCCGTGCAGCGCGGTCAGGGTCCGGGCACCGCCCTGGGCAGCACCGGCGATCCCACCCTGAGCAGCGCCGACGTCTCCTATCGCGTCGTCGACTACTTCGACTGGCAGATCAGCCGTTACTGGGGTGGCCAGATCGCCGCGGTCTACCAGAAGGACGAGCGTCCCAATGGCAACGACCTGCGCTGGACCTCGCTGGGTGGCCGTCTGGTCTACGGCATCAGCGACCAGTTCAAGTTCTCCACCGAACTGGGTCATGACCAGGTGCAGGCCCCGGGTGGCACCCGCAAGCTGACCAAGCTGACGCTGGCACCCACCTGGTCGCCCAAGGGTCCGGAATTCAAGTCGCGTCCCGAATTCCGCCTGTTCTACACCTATGCCGCCTGGAACCGGGCAGCCCAGCAGGCGGCCGATGAATTCGACGCCGGCTCCGCGCTGTCGAGCACCGGTACCTTCGGCAACGATCTGCACGGCTCCAACGTCGGCTTCCAGATCGAGCAGTGGTGGTAACAGCTCCACGGCGACCGACGCGCTGTCGGTCGCCTTCCCGTCTCTGAACCCGAGCGCACAACAATGAAAAGAACCGTCTCCCTCGCGTCCTTCGCCGGTTGCCTGTTGGCCGCCGCCCTGGCCAGTGGCACCGCCCAGGCAGCCCCCGTGTCCGCCTGCCTCATCACCAAGACCGATACCAATCCCTTCTTCGTGAAGATGAAGGAAGGTGCCACCGCCAAGGCCAAGGAGCTGGGGGTGACGCTCAAGGCCTACGCCGGCAAGATCGACGGCGACAGCGAAAGCCAGGTGGCCGCCATCGAGACCTGCATCGCCGATGGCGCCAAGGGCATCCTCATCACCGCCTCCGACACCAAGGGCATCGTGCCCAATCTGCAGAAGGCCCGCGAAGCCGGCCTGCTGGTGATCGCCCTGGATACCCCGCTGGATCCGGTGAGCGCCGCCGACATGACCTTCGCCACCGACAACCTGCTGGCCGGCAAGCTGATCGGCCAGTGGGCGCGGGAAACCCTGGGCGACAAGGCCAAGGACGCGCGGGCGGCCTTTCTCGACCTGAACGCCTCCCAGCCGTCGGTGGACGTCCTGCGCGACCAGGGCTTCATGCTCGGCTTCGGCATCGACCCCAAGGATCAGAGCCGCATCGGCGACGAGACCGATCCGCGCATCGTCGGCCACGACGTGACCAACGGCAACGAAGAAGGCGGCCGCGCCGCGATGGAGAATCTGCTGCAGAAGGATCCGACCATCAACGTGGTGCACACCATCAACGAGCCGGCCGCCGCCGGTGCCTACGAGGCGCTCAAGGCCGTGGGTCGCGAGAAGGACGTGCTGATCGTGTCCATCGACGGCGGTTGCCCGGGCGTGCACAACGTCGCCGACGGCGTCATCGGCGCCACCTCCCAGCAGTACCCGCTGCAGATGGCGGCCCTGGGCATCGAGGCGATCAAGACCTTCGCCGACACCGGCAAGAAGCCGACCCCGACCGAGGGCAAGAGCTTCGTCGACACCGGCGTGAAGCTGGTGACGGACAAGCCGGTCCCTGGCATCCAGTCCATCGACAGCAAGACCGCCCTGCAGAAATGCTGGGGCTGATGGCCCCTCGTCCACGCTAGAGGAGACCGATCGCCCCGCCTGAGCCCTCTGGGTCCGGGTGCGGGCGATCGACTCTCGGCCGCTTTCCCGCTTTCAGGAGATTGCCATGAGCGATCCGACCTCACCCTCTCCGTCCGGCCAGCCCTTCGAACAGGTGCTCAAGCACAGCGCCACGGAGGTCGCCTCCTTCGCCCGTGACGAGCGCAGCCCGCTGGTCAAATTCCGTCACTTCCTGCATTCGCGTCCCTCGGCGGTCTCGCTGCTGGTGCTGCTGCTGTCGCTGGGCATCTTTGGCGCCCTCCTGGGCGGCAAGTTCTTTTCCGCCTTCGCCCTCACCCTGATCCTGCAGCAGGTCGCCATCACCGGCATCGTCGGCGCGGCCCAGACCCTGGTGGTGGTCACCGCCGGCATCGATCTCTCGGTGGGCGCCATCATGGTGCTGTCCTCGGTGGTCATGGGCCAGTTCACCTTCCGCTACGGCCTGCCGGTGGAGCTGTCGATCCTCTGCGGCCTGGCGGTGGGCACCCTGTGCGGCATGGCCAACGGCTGGCTGATCGCCCGCATCAAGCTGCCACCCTTCATCGTCACCCTGGGCATGTGGCAGATCGTGCTGGCGGCCAACTTCCTCTATTCGCGCAACGAGACCATCCGCGCCCAGGAAATCGGCGCGACCGCGCCGCTGCTGCAGGTGTTCGGCGACAATTTCCGCCTGGGCGGCGCGGTCTTCACCTATGGCGTGATCGCCCTGGTGGTGCTGGTCGCCCTGCTCTGGTACGTGCTCAACCACACCGCCTGGGGGCGCCACCTCTATGCGGTGGGCGACGATCCCGAGGCCGCGGCGCTGGCCGGGGTCAACGTCCGCCGCATGCTGATCACCGTGTACGGGCTGTCCGGACTCATCTGCGCCTTTGCCGGCTGGGTGCTGATCGGCCGCATCGGCTCGGTCTCGCCCACCGCCGGGCAGTTCGCCAACATCGAGTCCATCACCGCCGTGGTGATCGGCGGCATCTCGCTGTTCGGCGGACGCGGCTCCATCCTCGGCATGCTGTTCGGCGCCCTGATCGTCGGCGTCTTCGCCCTCGGCCTGCGGCTGCTGGGCACCGACGTGCAGTGGACCTATCTGCTGATCGGCACGCTCATCATCGCGGCCGTGGCTATCGACCAATGGATCAGAAAGGCGGCCAGCTGATGACTACCGAACCCCTGCTCATGGCCCGTGGCCTGGTGAAGCGCTATGGCCGCGTCACCGCCCTCGACCACGCCGACTTCGACCTGCTGCCCGGCGAGATCCTCGCCGTGATCGGCGACAACGGCGCCGGCAAGTCCTCGCTGATCAAGGCCATCTCCGGTGCCCTGCGGCCCGATGAAGGCGAGATCCGCTTCGAGGGCCAGCCGGTGCAGTTCGCCTCGCCCATCGCGGCGCGGCGGGCCGGCATCGAGACGGTCTACCAGAACCTGGCGCTGTCGCCGGCGCTGTCCATCGCCGACAACCTCTTCCTGGGTCGCGAATTGCGCAAGCCGGGGCTGCTGGGCACCCTCTGCCGCACCCTGGACCGCAAGGAAATGGAGCGCATCGCCCGGGAAAAACTGTCCGAACTGGGATTGATGACTATCCAGAACATCAACCAGGCGGTGGAGACCCTGTCGGGTGGTCAGCGCCAGGGCGTGGCCGTGGCGCGGGCGGCGGCCTTCGGTTCCAAGGTGATCATCCTCGACGAACCCACGGCGGCGCTGGGGGTGAAGGAATCGCGCAAGGTGCTGGAGCTGATCCTCGATGTGCGTGCCCGCGGCATCGCCATCGTGCTGATCTCCCACAACATGCCCCATGTGTTCGAGATCGCCGATCGCATCCACATCCATCGCCTGGGTCGCCGCCTGACGGTGATCGATCCGCGCCAGCACTCCATGGCCGACGCCGTGGCGCTGATGACCGGCGCCCAGACGGTCGCCGCCTAGGCGCAGGCCTGACCGCGGGCCTCCCCGGCCGCGGCCGAGCGGGAGACCCGGGGCCGGCCCGAGCTCCGTTGATCCGGCCTCTCAGGAAAAACCTGACTGGCCGCTCAAGTTATCTCCGGCAGGCACCGATAAAGTCGGACAATTAATTGTCGGAGTCATCCCGCCGTGCCTGCCTTGTCGTTGAAACAGAAACTCTCGTTGTCTGCCACCGCGGCCGTCCTGGTCGTGGGGGTGGGTCTCACCGCCATCAACTTCTTCAATACCCGCACGGCGCTGGAAGCCTCTACGGTCGAGCAGCTGAAGACCGTCAGTTTCGTCTTCAACGGCGGAGTTCGCCAGTGGCTGGACGGCAAGGCCGCGGCGCTGGGCGCCCTGGCTGCCGACACCCCGGACGCCCAGCTTCCGGCCAGCCTCAATCAGGTCAAGAACTCCGGCGCCTTCGACAACGTCTTCTATGCCCGCGGCGATGGCAGCCAGGTCAATGCCAATGGCGTCCAGCTGCCTCCCGACAACAACGATCCGCGCCAGTGGCTCTGGTACCAGCAGGCGCAGCAGAATCCCGGCAAGGTGTTCTTTTCCATTCCCACCGTGGCGGCGGCGACCAAGCAGAACGTGCTGTCGCTGGGCTGGGCGCTGCAGTCGGCGGGCAAGACCACCGCGATCCTCGGCGCGGACGTCAGCATCAGCGACATCCTCGACCAGCTCAAGCGCGTGCAACTGCCGGGCGCCGGCAGTGCCGTGCTGGTCAACGGCCAGAACATCGTCCTGGGCCACGAAGACGCCGCCCTGCTGGCCAAGCCGATCACCGAGCTCTTTCCCCAGCTCGACGCGGACACCCTCCAACGCCTGGCCCAGGCACCCGGCGAGCGCTATGTGGAAACCCCGGCCGGCCAGCGGCTCTATGCCGCGCCCATGAATCACCATGGCGAAACCCTGGTGATGATCGTCGACAGTGGCGTGCTCATGGCGCCGCTGCAACGCCAGCTGTGGATCAGCCTCGCCATCCTGGCCGTGGTGCTGGGGGGCTCGCTGCTGCTCATCAACCTGCTGTGCAGCTATCTGCTCCGGCCGCTGGGCGTGGTCTCGACCGGTCTGCAGGTGATCGCCGACGGCCAGGGCGATCTGACCCGCCGTATCGCCGTGCAGAGCACCGATGAGGTCGGCGGATTGGCCGGCCATTTCAACCAGTTCGTGGCCAGTCTGCACGGCCTGATCGGCGGCGTGCGCCAGCATGCCCAGAGCGTGGACGCCGAATCGCAGAAGGTCCTGCAGCGCAGCGCCGCGGCCACCCGGGAACTGGGGCGCCTGCAGCAGGAGATCACCCTGGTGGCCACGGCCGTGACGGAGATGTCTTCCGCCACCCAGGAGATCGCCCGCAATGCCGAGCAGACCGCCGAGGCCATCCGCCAGTCTTCCGACAGCACCGCCCAGGGGCTGACCCTGGTGCAGACCAGCAAGGAATCCATCAACAGCCTGGCGCGGGAAGTGGATGACGCCACCCGGGTGATCGGCGAGCTGGACCACCACTCCCAGGCCATCGCCAAGGTACTGGACAGCATCCAGAGCATCGCCGAGCAGACCAACCTGCTGGCGCTCAACGCGGCCATCGAGGCGGCCCGCGCCGGCGAGCATGGCCGGGGCTTCGCGGTGGTCGCCGACGAGGTGCGGACACTGTCGCAACGGACCCAGGCCTCGACCCGGGAGATCAACGAGACCATCGGCACCCTGCAGCAGATGACCCGCCAGGCGGTGCAGCGCATGGACAGCAGCATGGCCATCGCCGAGCGCAGCGTCGCCGACGTGGAACGCGCCTCCAGCGCCCTGGAAGAGATCGCCCAGAGTGCCGGCGTCATCTCCGAGATGTCCCTGCAGATCGCCACCGCGGCCGAGGAGCAGACCTCGGTCACCGAGGAGATCACCCGCAATGTCATCACCATCAAGGGCCTCGGCGACACCCTGGCCAGCGGCGCCGAGGACTCGGAGCGCCAGTCGCGCTCGCTGCAGCATCACGCCGCCGACCTCAATCGCGACGTGGCCCGCTTCATCCTCTAAACCATAAGGGACACAGCCGCCGGCCGCCAGGCCGCCGGCTGTGTCCCGGTCGAAGACCCTGCGCCGCGGGGCGGGCATCCGGTAAGATCGGCGCTTTTTCCGCGACGACTCCGCCCATGTCCCAACCCTCCCGCTCCGAACTGCTCTATGGTCCCCAGGACCGACCGCGCCCGCTGATCGCCCTCCTGGCCGCCATCCAGCACCTGCTGGCGATCATCGTGCCCATCGTCACCCCCGGTCTGCTGATCTGTCAGGCCCTGGGCGTCTCGCCGCGCGACACCAACCTGATCGTCTCCATGTCGCTGGTGATCTCGGGCATCGCCACCTTCGTCCAGTGTCGTCGCTTCGGGCCCTTCGGCGCCGGGCTGCTGATCGTCCAGGGCACCAGCTTCAACTTCGTCGGTCCGCTGATCGCCGGTGGCGCCCTGATGGTCAAGAACGGCACCCCGGTGGAAGCCGTGATGGCGGCCATCTTCGGCGTGGTGATGGCCGGCTCCTTCGTCGAGATGGGTGTGTCGCGGGTGCTGCCCTTCGTCAAGCGCCTCATCACTCCGCTGGTGACCGGCATCGTGGTGCTGATGATCGGCCTGACGCTGATCAAGGTCGGTCTGATCAGCATGGGCGGCGGCTTCGCGGCCCTGGGCAACGGCACCTTCGCCAATGGCGAGAACCTGCTGCTGTCGGGCACCGTACTGGCCACCATCGTGGTGCTCAATCGCATTCCGCTGCGCGCCCTGCGCAGCAGCGCCATCGTCGTCGCCCTGCTGCTGGGCTATGCCCTGGCGGCCTGGCTCGGCCGGCTGAACTTCACCGGCATGCACGAGGCTACCTGGGTGCAGATCCCCCTGCCGCTGCACTTCGGCCTGGGCTTTTCCTGGTCGCTGTTCGTGCCACTGCTGGTGATCTACCTGGTCACCTCGCTGGAGGCCATCGGCGACATCACCGCCACCAGCAAGGTCTCCCGCGAACCCGTGGAAGGCCCGCTGTGGATGCAGCGGATCAAGGGCGGGGTGCTGGTCAACGGCGCCAACTCGCTGCTGGCCGGGCTGTTCAACACCTTTCCCAGCTCGGTGTTCGCCCAGAACAACGGGGTGATCCAGCTGACCGGCATCGCCAGTCGCCATGTCGGCCTGTGGATCGCCGCCATCCTGGTCCTGCTGGGGCTGTTCCCGGCGGTGGCCGGGGTGATCCAGGCGGTGCCCGAGCCGGTACTCGGCGGCGCGGCCATGGTGATGTTCGGCGCGGTCGCCGCCTCGGGGATCAACATCCTCGCCGGCGTCGAGCTGGATCGACGCGCGCTGCTGATCATCGCCGTGTCCCTGGCCCTGGGCCTGGGCATCTCCCAGGTACCGGAATTTCTCGCCCATATGCCGGCCGGCCTGAGGGCGGTGCTGGAATCCGGCGTCGCCACCGGCGGCCTGTGCGCCCTGCTGATGAACTGGTTCCTGCCGGAGACGCCAAAAGCCGCTGGCTAGACCAGGCTTTTTCATCCGCGGGCTGAAGTTCCGCGCTGGGGTGCCGATAAGCCTGGCAAGTCACCTGTGGGCTTGCCGCGATCGTCGTTTCGAGCGTGGGCGACCCACCCAGCAGAGCGCCCATGATCAGCCCGGATGTTCCTGTCGTTAAGGTCCCGCTGCGCGAATATGCCGTCCTGGCGCGTGCCATGGGCGCCACCGTCTTTGCCCAGAATCTCGAAAAGCAGCCGGGCGAGCTGGTCGGCTGGCGCTTTCCCAAGGGCTGCTTCGTGCAGAAGGCGCATTTCCAGAGCCTGCTGGGCCGCCAGCCGGAGACCCTCTAGGCGTTGCCTTCCAGCGCCGCGAGCAGGCGCTGCGCCGCGACCAGTTCGGTCTCGTTGAAGACGGCGACGCCGGCGCGTATCAGCGCCGCCGCCGTGACCCCCTCGCCCGCCACCCGGGTGCCGCTGAAGCTGCCATCGTAGTTTTCCAGATTGCCGCAGGACGGACTGCGCGCCTTGAGCACCGCCAGGCGGATGCCATGCCGCGCGATCAGTTCGAGGGCGGCCTCGGCACCGGCGACAAAGGCAGTGGTCACGTCTTCGCCGCCCACGGTCACCACCGCTACCCGGCCGTCCAGCACGGCGCCGCCCTGGCCACCGGGAATCTCCGCGGGCGGACGTGGCGTGGGCAGGCCCCCGGCCACCTCCGGACAGAGGGGCACGATGCGCCCTTCCGACTGCCAGACGCCCAGCAGATCGAAGGGGCCATGGGCGCCGCCGTCATAGCGCACCCGATGCCCCAGCAGGCAGCGACTCACCAGTATCTTTTCCATACGCCCTCCGCGTCCGTCGCCAATCTACCGCCTAGCCCTGCAGCGGATTGTCGCCACGGCGGCGGAACCAGCCGGTCAGCGACAGCCGCTCGCGGGTGGCCGGCAGCACCTCGTGGGGCAATTGGCCGGACAGGAAGCACACCAGGCTGCCGCCCAGCGGCAGGACATCCTGGTGGCGCTGCTCGTCCAGATAGAGCCGCAGCTCGCCGCCCTGCTCCGGCAACCAGGCGTCGTTGAGATAGAGCACCAGGGAGACCATGCGGCGGTCGTCGTCGCGGAAGCGATCCAGGTGGCGGGCATAGAAGGCCCCCGGCGGATAGAGGGCGAAGTGGCTTTCGTAGTCTTCCAGCCCCAGGAACAGGGTGCGGTTGAAGGCCTCGCGCAGGGTGTCCATGAGCTGCAGGTAGCGCTGCACGCCGGGATGCTCGTCGTCCGGCTCCAGCCAGGCGATGTGATCGCCGCGGACGCCCTCGCGGATCAGCGGGCTTTCGCCACGGCCGATACCGGCGCGCTCCAGCTCGCCGCGGGCATGGCGCAAGCGGCATTCGGCGGCCAGTTCGGCGGTGAGGTCCAGGGGCAGGAAGATGCTCTGCCGCGACCAGCCGTGCTCGGCGAGATCGTCGACGATACGTTGCAGCAGGGGATGCTCGGGATGCAGAGCCATCGGGAAAACCGTAGCGGACCGGGCCAGGCCGGCGGGATGCCGAGTGTAAGAGAAGTCGGCCACGGCTGCGCGCCTGCCTTGACCAGGCGACGAATGCCCGGGATGAGCGCCTCGACAGCCAGCCTGGGGTTGCCGACAATGGCGGACTTTCCGGCTCCGTGCCGCTGCCCGAGGTGTCCATGCGCGTTCTGTTCGCTTCCCTGCTTTTCGCCATCAGCCTGCCCGTCCTGGCCGACGATACGGTCAGCCTCTATCAGGCCGCAGGTTGGCCCGAGCAGCGCGGACACTTCCGCGACGCCCTGCAGGCCGCCCAGCAGCGCTACCAGAACAGCCTGCCGCCGGCGCTCTACCAGAGCCTGGTGGACAACAGCAACAAGCGCTACACCGCCGCGGCCATCGACCAGCGTGCCCTGGCCGCGCTGCGCCAGAGTCTGCCGGCCGACGGCCCGGCCCTGCAGTTCTTCCAGTCGCCAGTGGGCCGCAAGGTGGTCGCCGCGGAAATCGCCGCTACCCGCAGCGACCAGCTGGCCAAGAACGCCAATGGCGTGCCCCAGATGCAGGCCAGCCCGGCCCGCCGCGCCCAGGCCAAGCGCCTGGCCACCGCCCTGCCCGTGCGCGAAGCCGGGGCCGAGGTCAGCGTGGCCCTGGCGGGCCTCGCCGCCGACAGCCTGAGTTCGATGCTGCCGGGGCTGATGGGTCAGCAGCAGTCCGGCGGCATGATCGAGCAACAGCGTCAGAGATTCATCCAGCAGATGAATGCCGGCGACCTGGAAAACACCCTGCTCTATGTCTATCGCACCCTGAACGACAGCGAACTCGGCCAGTTCGCCGACTTCGCCAGTTCGCCCAATGGCAGCGCCTACTACCGCGCCGCCGTGGCGGCCCTGCGCGCCGGCCTGGGCGGCGGCGGCCAGTAGGACGGCTCAGGCGAGACGGTCGTCCAGCCAGCGGAAATAGCGCTGGCGCAGGGCTGCGGTTTCATTGACCAGATGGTGCCGCGCTTCCGGCAGGCGCAGCACCTCGGGCCGCGCGAACTTGGCCTCCAGCACTCCCAGGTTGTGCCGCCAGTCGACGGTGAAATCCTGCTCGCCCTGGATCACCAGCGGGCGGCGGGAACTGGCCGGTGCCCCCTCCAGTTGCGGAATCCAGCGCGCCAGGGCGCCGACCCATTGCGCGGGTAGCTCGCGTGGCTGCAGGCCGTCCTGCTGCAGGAATTCGAGAAAGGCCGGATCCCCGGAATTCACCGAGAAGCGCCGCGGCAGGGCGCGCACGAAAGGCTTCACCAGCCGATAGGTCCACAACCCCTGGCGCCAGGCATGGGGCCTGACCAGGGGCGCCAGCAGGATCGTCTCGCCCAGTTCGGGAGCGGGCTCACCGCGCAGCAGATAGTCCAGCAGGATGGCGCCGCCGGTGCTCTGGCCGAGCAGGTGCCAGGGCCGCGGCAGGTCCAGGCGCCGCGCCTCGGCGATCAGGGCCGTCAGGGTGGCCTGGTATTCGGCGAAGTCGTTGATGCTGGCGCGGGCCCCGCTCGACAGGCCATGCCCGGGCAGGTCGCAGGCCAGCACCGCCAGCTGCCGCGACAGCGCCCAGTCCACCACGTGGCCATAGAGGCCCATGTGATCGTAGTAGCCGTGCAGCAGCAGCAGGCTGCCCCGCGGCTCGCGCGGCCACCAACCCTGCACGGCGAGCCGGTAGGCACCGGCGGCCAGCGCGCCCAAGGCCACGGTCAGCTCCGGCCGCGCGTGGCTGTCCGCGAGGCGGTAATGGGCGCGATAGCCCTGGTGGTCGAGATCCGGCGGCAGGTCGTGGCGCAGGGGCACCAAGGCCTGGCGCAGTCGGTCTAGATCGAAGAGAGGGGTCATGGTTCGGTTCAGTCTGAAGTAGCCGCCATGATCGGCGTCCGGACAGCCGTGGGACAAGCGTCTGCCAGCATACTTTTCCAATTGTTTCAAAATGCGCAACTCTCCCCTGCGCAAAGGTGTCTGAATATTTCACTGCCTAGGCAGTATTCTGGATACGCTTGATTGCCTGGGCAGATACTGCAATGTCACATTTCGACCGTAGCAATTTTCCGCTGCGCAATTCCGTAGGCCATTTGATCCACCTCGCGAACCAGTACAAGGATCGCGTGCTGGACAGTCACCTCGCGCCCTACGACATCACCGCTGCCCAGTTCAAGGTGCTGTTGCTGCTCGCCCGCGACCAGACCGACACCCCGGCCGAACTCAGCCGCTGCCTGTCCCTCGACAGCGGCGCCATGACCCGCATGCTCGATCGCCTGGAAGCCAAGGGCTTGCTGCGCCGCGTACGCAGCCTCAGCGACCGCCGCCAGGTACGCCTGGAACTGACCGAACAGGGTCAGGCCCTGAGCAGTGAACTCATGCAGATCGGCGTGGACGCGCTCAACGACCTGACCCACTGCCTGGACCGCCAGGAACTGGATGACCTCGAACGCCTGCTACGCCGCCTGCTCAGCCCCTCCGGCCTGCTGCCGGAGTCCTCTGGAGACCTCTGACCCATGACCTTTCGCCTGCCATTGACCGCCCTCTGCGCCGCCCTGCTGCTGGCCGGCTGCGTGTCGTCCGAGGGGCTGCACACCCAGGGGCGCGCCGTGGATCCGGCGACGCTCAAAGGCGAAGCCACCTTTGCCAGCGACCGCCTCTCCCCCGCCCAGTGGCCGAGCGCCGACTGGTGGACCCGGCTGGGCGATCCGCAACTCGACAACCTGATCCGCGAGGCGCTGCGCGACAGCCCCTCGCTGCAGGAAGCCGATGCGCGCAGTCGCCAGGCCGATGCCGCGGTGCTCGCCGCCGACGCCGATCGCTATCCGCAGATCGACGCCAATGGCGGCGTGACCCGCTCGCGCCTGGCGCGACCGGACGATCCTCTCGGTCAGGGCGACCGCTACAGCACCCTGCGCCAGTTCGATGTGAGCGGCAGCTACAGCTTCGACCTCTGGGGTGGCCAGCGCGCCGCCTGGGAAGCCGCCCTCGGTCGCGCCCGCGCCGGCGAGGTGGATCGCCAGGCCGCACGCCTGACCCTGGCAGCCAACGTCAGCCGTGCCTATAACCAGCTCGGTCTGGCCTACACCAGCCTGGACGTCGCCCAGCAGGACCTGGAGCGTACCCGCGGCATGCTCGACCTGGCCCAGCGCCGGGTCGACGCCGGTCTCGACAGCGACTACCAGCTGCAGCAGACCCAGAGTCTGGAAGCCAGCGCGGCAGCCTCCCATACCGCCGCCGAGCAGCAGGTGCGCAGCGCCCAGATCCGTCTCGCCGTGCTGCTGGGCAAGGGGCCCGACCGGGGCGCCGAGATCCCGCGACCCAAGCTGATCGCCCCCGCCGCGGTGAATCTGCCGGCCCAGCTGCCCGCCGAACTGGCCGGGCGCCGTCCGGACCTGATCGCCGCCCGCTGGCGCGTGGAGGCCGCGAGCAAGGACATCACCGCGAGCAAGACCAACTTCTATCCCAATCTCAACCTGACGGTGGCGGCCGGCAGCAAGGCCATCCTCGGCGACGCCCTGTTCGGCGCACCGGCGCGCTTCTTCAACGTCGGTCCGGCGCTGTCGCTGCCGATCTTCGACGGCGGACGCCGCCGCGCCGATCTCGCCAGCCGGGACGCCGACTACGACCTGGCCGTGGCCCAGTACAACCAGACCCTGGTGCAGGCGCTGGGCGACATCGCCGACGCCATCACCCGCCAGCGCTCGCTGGACCAGCAGATCGTCGAGCAGCAACGGGCCCGCGACATCGCCAAGAGCTCCTTCGACATCGCCATGCAGCGCTATGGCGCCGGCATCGGCAACTACCTCGACGCCCTGACCGTCGAGCAGCAACTGCTGCAGGCCGAGCGCCAGCTGGCCAGCCTCCGGGCCGATCGCATCGACAGCGGCGTGCTGCTGATGCAGGCCCTGGGTGGCGGCTTCCAACCGTCCAACCTGCCGCCGGCACCCGCCGCCGCGGCCACACACTGATACCGAGAGCCCGACCATGGCCGATTCCGCCGCAACCCCCAACGACAATGCCCAGGAGCAGAAGCCGCAGCGCTCCGGCAAACGCAAACTCTTCCTGTTGCTCCTGCTGCTGGTGGTGATCCTGGCTGGCGTGGGCGTCTACTGCTACCACCTGTTCTATGGCCGCTTCCATGCCAGCACCGACGACGCCTACGTCAACGGCAACCTGGTGCAGATCACGCCCCAGGTCACCGGCACCGTGACCCGCATCGCCGTGGACGATGGCGACTTCGTCCGCCAGGGCCAGCCGCTGGTGGAGTTCGATCCAAGCGACACCGCCGTGGCCCAGCAGAGCGCCGAGGCCAACCTGGCCAAGACCGTACGCCAGGTGCGCGGCCTGTTCAGCAACGTCGACAGCTACAAGGCCCAGGTGGCCGCGCGGCGCGTCGAGGTCGAGCGTGCCCGTGCCGACTACGCCCGCCGCCAGCAACTGGCCAAGGGCGGCGCCATCTCCAAGGAAGAACTGGCCCACGCCCGGGACACCCTGGTGGCGGCGCAGAGCTCCCTGACCTCCGCCCAGCAGCAGCTGGATACCAACCAGGCGCTGGTGGACGACACCGAGATCGCCTCGCACCCGGACGTCAAGGCCGCCGCCGCCCAGCTGCGCCAGGCCTACCTGAACCACGCCCGCAGCACCCTGGTGGCGCCGGTCAGCGGCTATGTCGCCAAGCGCTCGGTGCAGGTCGGCAGCCGCGTGCAGCCCGGCGCGGCGCTGATGGCCGTGGTGCCCCTGGACCAGATCTGGATCGACGCCAACTTCAAGGAAACCCAGCTGGCCGAGATGCGCATCGGCCAGCCGGTGGAAATCCATTCCGACCTCTATGGCGACGACGTGCGCTATCGCGGCGTGGTGGAAAGCCTGGGCGTGGGTACCGGCAGCGCCTTCTCGCTGCTGCCGGCGCAGAACGCCACCGGCAACTGGATCAAGATCGTCCAGCGCTTGCCCGTGCGGATCCGCCTGGAAGGCGACAACCTGGACAAGCACCCGCTGCGCATCGGCCTGTCGACCGTGGTCGACGTCGACCTGCACGACCAGGACGGCGCCCGCCTGCCGACCACCACGCCGCAGCAGCCGCGCTACAGCACCGACGTCTACGACCATCAGCTGGCCGAGGCCGATCAGCTGATCCAGCAGATCGTCCACAACAACGGTCCAGCGGCGCGTGCCGCGGGCGTCGCCAAGCGCTGACAGCCAAGGAGGCTCCCTGGCGAGCCTCCCCGTCCACCCTTCTGGTAATCCGTCATGAGCGATAACGCCTTTCGCCCGGCGAGCCTGGTGCTCGCCACGGTGGGCCTGTCCCTGGCCACCTTCATGCAGGTGCTCGACACCACCATCGCCAACGTCGCCCTGACCACCATTTCCGGCAACCTCGGGGTGAGTTCGGAACAGGGCACCTGGGTCATCACCGCCTTTGCCGTGAGCAACGCCATCGCCCTGCCGCTGACCGGCTGGATGGCGCGCCGCTTCGGCGAGGTCAAGCTGTTCATGGCCGCCGTGGTGCTCTTCGTCATCACCTCCTTTCTCTGCGGCATCGCCACCTCCATGCCGGAGCTGGTGATCTTCCGCGCCATGCAGGGCTTCGTCGCCGGCCCGCTCTATCCCATGGCCCAGACCCTGCTGCTGGCGATCTTTCCGGCGGCCAAGCGCGGCATGGCCCTGGCGCTATTGGCCATGGTGACGGTGGTGGCGCCCATCATCGGCCCCATCGCCGGCGGCTGGATCACCGACAACTACAGCTGGCCGTGGATCTTCTTCATCAACATCCCCATCGGCATCTTCGCTACCCTGGTGGTCTGGAGCCAGCTGGGCAAGAAGCCGGAAAAGCTGGTGCACCAGCCCATCGACTATGTCGGGCTGATCCTTCTGGTGCTGGGCGTGGGCGTGCTGCAGGTGGTGCTGGACAAGGGCAACGACCTGGACTGGTTCGAATCCAACCTGATCTGCCTGGGCGCCGCCTTTTCCGCCGTGGCCCTGACCGCCCTGGTGATCTGGGAACTGACCGACAAGCACCCCATCGTCAATCTGCGGCTGTTCCGCTATCGCAACTTCAGCTGCGGCACCCTGGCGCTGGTACTGGGCTATTCGGGCTTCTTCGGCATCAACCTGCTGCTGCCCCAGTGGCTGCAGACCCAGCTCGGCTACACCCCGGTATGGGCGGGCCTCGCCGCGGCGCCCATCGGCATCCTACCGGTGATCCTTTCTCCGCTGGTGGGCAAGTTCGCGCACAAGACCGATCTGCGGCTGCTGGCCGGCGGCTCCTTCCTGGTGATCGGCGCCTCCTGCTTCATGCGAGCCACCTTCAACAACGAGGTGGACTATCGCCACATCGCCGAGGTGCAGACCTTCATGGGCCTGGGCGTGGCGCTGTTCTTCATGCCCACCACCAGCATCCTGCTGTCCAGCCTCAAACCCTCGGAACTGGCGGACGGCGGCGGTCTGGCGACCTTCCTGCGGGTCTTGGGCGGCAGCTTCGCCTCCTCCCTGACCACCTGGCTATGGCAGCGGCGCGCCATCCACCACCATGCCCAGCTGACCGAGGACGTGACCCCCTACAGCCCGGCCACCCAGCACTACCTGGACGCCCTCGGCGGACCGTCGCAGCAGGCCTATGCCCAGCTGGACAAGGTGGTGGAAGGCCAGGCGTACATGCTCTCCACGGTGGACTACTTCACCCTGCTCGGCTGGATCTTCATGGGGCTGTTCCTGATCATCTGGCTGGCCAAGCCGCCCTTTGCGGCCAAGCCGGGCGCCGGAGGCGGCGACCACTAGGACAGGGACTAGGGCGCGTGATGCTGGGTCTGCAGGTAGTCGGCGATGTCGCCCAGATCCTCGGCATCGCCGATGCCCCAGAATCTCATCTTGGTCCCCGGCACCTTCTGTTCGGGATCGCGCAGAAAGGCCGCCAGGGCCTCGCGATCCCAGGCGAAGCCGGCATTGCGCATGGCTTCGGAGTAGTTGTAGCCGGCCAGGCTCCCGGCCTGACGACCAAAGAGGTCATTGAGCTGGGGGCCAAAGCCAGACTGGGCGCCCGGCCCCACCGAATGGCAGTTGTGGCAGCGGCGCAGGAAGAGGTTGCGGCCGTTGTCGGCATCCGCCCAGGCCGCCTCCCCGCCCAGCAGCGTCAGCAGGACCACCGCGGCCAGGGTCTTCATCGCTGGCACTTGCGGCAATAGACGCTGGCGCGCTGGCCGAGGCGGATCTCCTGCAATCCCGTCCCGCAGACCTTGCAGAATTCGCCCTTGCGACCGTAGACGAACAATTCCTGCTTGAAATAGCCCGGCGCCCCGTCTCCGCCGATGAAATCGCGCAGGGTGGTGCCGCCACTCTCGATGGAGCGCGCCAACACCTTCTTGATCTCTTCGGCGAGGCGGTCGTAGCGCGCCCGGGAAACGCTCCCGGCGGCGCGGCGGGGATCGATACCGGCGGCGAACAGTGCCTCGGCGGCGTAGATGTTGCCCACCCCCACCACCACGGCGTTGTCCATGATGAAGGGCTTGACCGCCATGCTGCGTCCGCGCGACAGCTCGTACAGCCGACCGCCGTCGAAGGCCTCGGTCAGGGGCTCGGGGCCCAGCTTGCTGAGCAGCACATGGGCATGGGGATCCTGGGTCCAGAGCAGCGCGCCGAAACGCCGGGGATCGGTGTAGCGCAGCGACAACCCGGATTCCAGCTCGATGTCGACGTGCTCGTGCTTGGCCGGCGGCTGGTCGGCCGGCACCAGGCGCAGGCTGCCGGACATGCCCAGGTGGCCGATCAGGGTGCCGCTCTCGGCGCGGATCAGCAGGTACTTGGCCCGCCGCTCGACGGCCTCGATGCGCTGCCCGGAAAGGCGTACATCCAGGTCCTCGGGCACCGGCCAGCGCAGCCGGCCATCGCGGACGATGACCCGGCGCACGCGCTGACCGACGACATGGGGCGCGATGCCCCGGCGGGTGGTTTCGACTTCAGGTAATTCGGGCATGAGGATCCAGGGGCTTATTTCAGAGATTTGGCTTAAAAGGCGCCGAGCGAAGGTCAGGCAAGGCGCAACGACCAACGGGAGTAACAGCCGAAGGCTGGCCCGAAGGGTGAGCGCCAGCGAATCAAAACAGCGAGGAAGCGGACCGGGCTCGCGCACGAGTTTACAAAGCGTAAATGAGCATTCCGACCGGGCTGGCGAACCAGCTGGTTTTCAACGCCGCATGGTCGAGCGCAGGCCCTTTTAACCAAATCTAGTAATTGATCCGACCGCTGCCCATTTCAAGGATGGTCTCCTTGAGCGACTCGAAGTCGTACTCGGACAGGCCGACGTGATCCAGCACCCGCGGGGCGATGGCCTGCCACTCGTGATCCTCGTCCTGGCCACCGAGGGCGCGATAGCAGCCGCAGATGTGTTCGGCCATCTTCAGCAGGGCCAGCAGATTCTTGATCTGGATGTCGGTGGTCGACTCCTCGTCAAAGACCGACTGGGCGTTGTGGTGGTTGGCGATGGCCTGGCCGACGTGCTCCGGCAGGCGCCAGGAGCGCGAGATGAAATAGCCCACCACGGCGTGGTTGGTGCTGAAGATGCGATTCTCCACGTCCACCACCCGTACCTGCTCGTTGACGCTGGCATAGGCCTCTTCCAGCACCGCCATGTAGTTGGGGAAGCGCTTGAGCATCAGCGGGATGCCGCAGTTGTGGAATAGACCCAGGGCGTAGGCCTCGTCCGGGGTCGGATAGCCGGTCTTCTTGGCCAGGCTCAGGCAGGTCTCGGCCACGTCCTGGGCGGTGTCCCAGAAGCGGTTGAGGATGACGATGGTCTCGTCGGTGAGCTCGCCCTTGATCGACTGGGCGTTGATCAGGTTGATGACCGACTGGCTGCCCAGCAGATTGACCGCCCGCTGGATCGAGGTGATGCGATTGCTGAGGCCGAAATACGGCGAGTTCACCAGCTTGAGCAGGGCACCCGAGAGCCCCGGGTCCTGGCCGATCAGGCGCGAGATGACCTTGAGATCGGGGCTGGGCATGAGCTGTTCGAGTTGCAGATCCACCATGATCTGCGGCTGCGGGGGAATGCTGATGCCTTGCAGGGCCTGACGGATCTGCTCCTCGGTCAGCTGAGGGGACGCTTGGGACATGGGGACTACTCTGCGATGGATGTCGCAAATTTACTCCGCACCGCCCGGCGATGCCATCGGGCGCGACGAAGGAACTTCGGGTAGGCAAAGCGGGACGGACTAGAGAGCGCTGGCAAAAGGCTAGCCCGACCGAATGTCCATCGAGGTATGCGCAACCATGGCTACATCCCTGAACGGCAAGAAAATCGCCATCCTGGTCACCAACGGCTTCGAGCAGGCCGAACTCACCGGCCCCAAGCAGGCGCTGGAGCAGGCCGGCGCCCAGACCCACATCATCTCCGCCGAGAGCGGCGAGGTGCGCGGCTGGGACGGCACCGAGCCGGCCGACAGCTTTCCGGTAGACCTCACCTTCGCCGCGGCCAATGCCGGTGACTATGATGCCGTGCTGCTGCCCGGCGGCGTGGTCAACGCCGACACCATCCGCATCGACGAACAGGCCCAGCAGCTGACCAAGCAGATCGCCGACGCCGGCAAGCCGGTCGCCGTCATCTGCCACGGTGCCTGGCTGCTGATCTCCGCCGGCCTGGTGCAGGGCAAGACCATGACCAGTTGGCCGTCGCTGACCGACGACCTCAAGAATGCCGGCGCCACCTGGCAGGACCAGGAGGTCATCGTCGATGGCCAACTGGTGAGCAGCCGCAAGCCGGACGACATCCCGGCTTTCAATCGCGAGTTCATCAAGCTGCTGGCAGGCTGAGCCAACAAGACTGGCACTTTGATCTCATAAGACTGAACTTATGGCAAAGTGCCAGGGTCTTATCCAGTGCCCCCAAAGCACTTTTAGCCCGCCCTGCCCGGCGGGCTTTCTTTTGCCTGGCGTTTGGCCCGGAGCCTGTTCAGAATCTTGCGAGCTAGAGCCAAACAAGGCCTAGGTGGCCCGCAAAAACGCCTGAGGAAGCGGATCGGACCCGCGCCCGGGTTTACATAGGGTAAATGAGCATTGCGACGGGGCCGCCCAGGCCGGGCTGGCGATCCAGGGTGTTTTCAACGCGGTTTGGCCGACGCGCAGCAGATTATGAACAGGCTCTTAGGCCTGGAAATCACCCTGCAAATCCACCAGATGGCGCTCGATGTCGGCCAGGCGCTGACCCTGGTCGCTCAGGCCCAGCCATTCGAGCTTGAGGTGCGCCTCGAACGGCAGCAGATAGGCCAGCTGGCAACCCAGGGCCTGGCGGTCGGCGACTTCGCCCCCCATGTCCAGGCTGGCGACCATGGGGTGCTGGGCCAGGGCCACCAGCAGAGCCATGAGATCGGCATCGCCATCGCGCAGCGGCTGGGGCTCGGTCTCCGGAAGCCACTCCACCTCCCCCACCACCAGATGGTCGGGTTGCTCTTCCTGGCTCAGCAGGCGAAAGCGCCGTCCGCCTTCGATGCGGATACCCAGCAGGCCATTGCTCTGCTGCTGCCAGTCGCGGATCAGCGCCTCGCAGCCGTAGGCGCCCAGGCGATTCGGCGCGGCACCGGTCTCGCGGCCTTCGAGGATGGTCACCACGCCAAAGCTGCTGCCCTGCTTGAGGCAGCGGCCGAGCATGTCCAGGTAGCGGGCTTCGAACAGCTGCAGGTCGAGGCGGCAGCCGGGAAACAGGGTGGTGTTGAGCGGAAACAGGGGCAGCGTCATGAAACCTCCGGGGCTTGAGGGTCCTGCTGGATAGAGCGTCGCGCGCCGCCGAAGGCTCCCGCGCGGCGACGCGCGGGAGCCTTGCGGATCAGAAGCGATAGACCTCGGCGCCGGTGCGGATGGGCACCACGGCCGGCAGCGTCGGCCGGGCCTGGGCCTCTTCCACGAGTTTCTTCGGCTCCTTGCGCGCCACCTCGCTGTCACGCCGGCCGCGCTGGGCAACCTTGGTGAGATCGGTGGCCAGCCGCGCCGACAGCTGTTGCAGCAATTCGCTCTGGGCGCGCACCTGGGCCGCGCGATCACCTGCATGACGAGCCTGCAGGTGGACCACCTCGGTGTCCAGCAGACGACCCTGGCCGTCGCGCAGTTGCCAGCTGGCGTCGAGGGCGGCAGGCGCCTGGTCACCCGCATCGAGGCGGGTCACCACCAGTTCCACCCGGTACTGCGGATCGAAGCCGGCGGGTTGTTCACCCACCACCACCCGACCGCTGTTGAGGCGACCGGCGAGCTGGCGCTGCAGCAACTGGCGCACGTTGGCGTCGAGCGGCCCGGCCCAGTGATCGCGGGTGGTCTTGAGACTGCCGTCAGGCTGGCGTTCCAGCAGGACATCGCGCTGCAGGTAGTCGGCCAGCTGCAGGTTTTCGATCCACACGGCAAGACCACGCTCGCTGCTCGCGGGCGTACGCGCATTGCCGCCATCGAGCTGATAGTAGTGGCTGGGGCCGAGGCTGGCACAGCCACCCAGGCCGGCCAGCAGGCCAACGAGCGCCAGCCTGGCGAGACACATCCGTTTCATCGAGGCTCTCTCTCGACGGGCGCCACGGCCCGGCGAGTCCTGGTCGAAAAAATCCGGGCTATGCTAGCGGCTGACCGCGGGCGGCTCAAGTTTCCACCTGCAGCGAGTCCACCCGCTGGAAGCCCCGCGGCAACTTGTTGCCGCGCCGACCGCGCTCGGCCCGGTAGTGCTCCAGGTCGCTGCCCTTGAGGGTATAGGGCCGCTTGCCGGCCTGCAGCGTGAGGGAGGCGCCGGCCGGCACCACGGCCAGATCGACCACGTATTCCTCGCGCTTGGCGACCCGCTCGCCAGGGATGGAAATCAGCTTGTTGCCCTTGCCCTTGGCCAGTTGCGGCAGTTCGCTGATGGCGAACACCAGCAACCGTCCCTCGTTGGTGACCACCGCGATAGAGGTGTCCTCCAGGGACGCCACCGGCTTGGGCGGCAGCACCTTGGCACCGTTGGGCAGGCTGATCAGCGCCTTGCCGGCCTTGTTCTTGGCCTGCAGGTCCTCACCCTTGACCACGAAGCCGTAGCCGGCGTCCGAGGCCATGACATAGAGACCACTGTCGTCCGGCAGCAGCAGGCATTCGAAGCTGGCGCCCGGCGGCGGCGTCAGGCGGCCGGTCAGGGGCTCGCCCTGGCCACGCGCCGACGGCAGCGAATGGGCGGCCACCGAATAGCTGCGCCCGGTGGAATCGATGAACACGGCGAACTGGTTGGAGCGACCCAGGGCCGCCGCCTTGAAGCCGTCGCCGGCCTTGTAGGACAGCCCGGTCGGATCGACGTCGTGGCCCTTGGCCTGGCGCACCCAGCCCTTCTCGGACAGCACCACGGTCACCGGCTCGGTGGGCATGAGTTCGGTTTCGGACAGGGCCTTGGCTTCGGCACGCTCGACGATGGGCGAGCGGCGCGCGTCGCCATAGGTCTCGGCGTCCTTGATCAACTCGTCGCGGACCAGGTTGCGCAGCTTCTTGTCGCTGCCCAGCAGGGTCTGCAGGCGCTTCTGCTCCTTGAGCAGCTCGGCCTGTTCGCCACGGATCTTCATCTCTTCCAGCCGCGCCAGTTGGCGCAGCCGGGTTTCCAAGATGTAGTCGGCCTGTTCCTCGGAGAGCTCGAAGCGGGCCATCAGCGCCTGCTTGGGTTGCTCCTCGGTGCGGATGATGTGGATCACCTCGTCCAGGTTGAGGAAGGCGACCAGCAGGCCATCCAGCAGGTGCAGGCGGCGATTGACCTTGTCCAGGCGGAACTGCAGGCGACGGCGCACGGTGCCGATGCGATAGATCAGCCACTCCTGGAGGATCTGCCGGAGATCCTTGACCTGGGGCTTGCCGTCCAGACCGATGACGTTGAGGTTGACCCGGTAGCTGGACTCCAGATCGGTGGTGGCGAACAGGTGCTGCATCAGCTCGTCGGCATCGATGCGATTGGAGCGCGGCACGATGACGATGCGGGTCGGATTCTCATGGTCCGACTCGTCGCGCAGGTCGGCCACCATGGGCAGCTTCTTGGCCTGCATCTGGGCGGCGATCTGCTCCAGCACCTTGGAACCGGAGACCTGGTGCGGCAGCGCGGTGATGACCACGTCGCCGTCCTCGCGGCGGTAGACGGCGCGCATGCGCACCGAGCCGCGACCGGTCTCGTAGATCTTGCGCAGGTCGGCCCGCGGCGTGACGATCTCGGCCTCGGTGGGGAAGTCCGGACCGGGCACGTGTTCGAGCAGCTCGGGAATCCCGGCGATGGGGTCGTCCAGCAGGCGCACGCAGGCGGCGGCCACTTCCCGCAGGTTGTGCGGCGGGATGTCGGTGGCCATGCCCACGGCGATGCCGGTGGTGCCGTTGAGCAGCAGGTTCGGCAGGCGTGCCGGCAGCACCGCCGGCTCGTTCAGCGTACCGTCGAAGTTGGGTACCCAGTCCACGGTGCCCTGCCCCAGTTCGCTGAGCAGCACCTCGGAATAGCGCGACAGCCGCGCCTCGGTATAGCGCATGGCGGCAAAGGACTTGGGATCGTCCGGCGCGCCCCAGTTGCCCTGGCCATCCACCAGCGGATAGCGATAGGAGAACGGCTGGGCCATGAGCACCATGGCTTCGTAGCAGGCCGAGTCGCCGTGGGGGTGGTACTTACCGAGGACGTCGCCCACGGTACGGGCGGACTTCTTGTGCTTGGCGTCGGCGTCCAGGCCCAGTTCGCTCATGGCGTAGACGATACGGCGCTGGACCGGCTTGAGGCCGTCGCCGATGTGCGGCAGGGCGCGGTCCATGATGACGTACATGGAGTAGTTCAGGTACGCCTGCTCGGTGAAGTCGGCCAGCGAACGGCGTTCGACGCCATCCAGGCTCAGGTCGAGGGGTGCACTCATGGGAATCCTTTGGTGTTACGTCTTTGATCGGGGTGTCGTGTCCATCGCGGCCGTGGCGGTCCGCCGAAGCGGCCGCTCCTACAGGGGCGATGGAGACCGTAGGAGCGGTCGCTGCGGCGAACCGCCATGGCCGCGATAAGCACAGCCAACATATTTAGATCAGCACTTCAGCGCGGTCGCCCTTGGATTCCAGCCAGCTCTTGCGGTCGCCGGATCGCTTCTTGGCCAGCAGCATGTCCATCATCTCGAGGGTGCCGGGCACGTCTTCGAGGGTCAGCTGTACCAGGCGGCGGGTGTTGGGATCCATGGTGGTCTCGCGCAGCTGCAGCGGATTCATCTCGCCAAGGCCCTTGAAGCGGGTCACCTGGGGCTTGCCGCGCTTCTTCTCCGCGGCCAGGCGATCGAGGATGCCATCGCGCTCGGCTTCGTCGAGGGCGTAGTGCACCTCCTTGCCGAGGTCGATGCGGTACAGCGGCGGCATGGCCACATAGACGTGACCGGCATCCACCAGCGGCCGGAAGTGCTGCACGAACAGGGCGCACAGCAGGGTGGCGATGTGCAGGCCGTCGGAGTCGGCATCGGCGAGGATGCAGATCTTGCCGTATCTCAGGCCGCTCAGGTCGGCGCTGCCCGGATCGATGCCGATGGCCACGGCGATGTCGTGCACCTCCTGGCTGCCCAACACCTCGCTGCCGTCCACTTCCCAGGTGTTCAGGATCTTGCCGCGCAGCGGCATGATGGCCTGGAATTCCTTGCTGCGCGCCTGCTTGGCGCTGCCGCCGGCGGAGTCGCCCTCCACCAGGAACAGCTCGGAGCGCATCGGGTCCTGGCCGGCGCAATCGGCCAGCTTGCCAGGCAGCGCCGGGCCTTGGGTGATCTTCTTGCGCTCGACCTTCTTGCCCGCCTTGAGGCGGCGGCCGGCGTTGTTGATGGCCAGCTCGGCGATCTGCTGACCCAGTTCCGGATGGGCATTGAGCCAGAGGCTGAAGGCGTCCTTGACCACCCCGGCGACAAAGGCCGCGGCCTCGCGAGAGGACAGGCGCTCCTTGGTCTGGCCGGAGAACTGCGGCTCCTGCATCTTCATCGAGAGGACGAAGGCGATGCGCTCCCAGACGTCTTCCGGGGCCAGCTTGAGGCCGCGCGGCAAGAGGTTGCGGAATTCGCAGAATTCCCGGATGGCGTCCAGCAGGCCCTGGCGCAGGCCGTTCACATGGGTGCCGCCCTGGGCGGTGGGAATCAGGTTGACGTAGCTTTCCTGCACCGACTCGCCGCCCTCGGGCAGCCAGAACAGCGCCCAGTCCACCGCTTCCCGGGCCGAAGCCAGGCTGCCGTGGAAGGGCGCCTCGGGCAGCCGCAGGGCGTCACCCACGGTGTCGATCAGATAGGATCTCAGCCCGTCTTCGTAGTGCCATTCGCTGCGCTCGCCGCTGGCTTCGTCGAGAAAGCTCACCGCCAGACCCGGGCAGAGCACCGCCTTGGCCTTGAGCACGTGCTTGAGGCGGCTGACGGAGAACTTGGGCGAATCGAAGTACTTGGGGTCCGGCCAGAAGTGCACGCTGGTGCCGGTATTGCGCTTGCCGACGCTGCCGACCACGGCCAGTTCGCTGGCCTTGAAGCCGTCGGCGAAGGCCATGGCGTATTCGTTGCCCTCGCGCTTGACGCGCACCTCGACGCGGGTCGACAGGGCGTTCACCACCGAGATGCCCACTCCGTGCAGGCCGCCGGAGAACTGGTAGTTCTTGTTGGAGAACTTGCCGCCGGCGTGCAGCTTGGTCAGGATCAGCTCGACGCCGGAGACGCCCTCTTCCGGATGGATATCCACCGGCATGCCGCGACCGTCGTCGATCACCTCGAGGGAGTTGTCGGCGTGCAGGATCACCTGCACCTGGCGCGCATGACCGGCCAGGGCCTCGTCCACGCTGTTGTCGATGACTTCCTGGGCCAGGTGGTTGGGCCGGGAGGTGTCGGTGTACATGCCAGGGCGCTTGCGCACCGGATCGAGTCCGGAGAGGACTTCGATGGCGTCGGCGTTATAGGCGTTCTGCGTGGCCATGGGGTCTCTATTCGAAGGTGTTGAAATCCAGCTCGCGCCAGAGCGCCGGGTCGAAGCCGGCCAGCTCCAGCAACAGGGGCAGCTGGCGATGGAAGCCCTGGAAGCCGTGGTCGCCGCCCTGCTCGATGCGCAGGGTACAGCCGCCGTAGTAGCGCTCGGCGTCCCGGTAGTCGAGGGTCTCGTCGCCGGTCTGCAGCCAGACGTGGAAGCGTTCGGGATCCGCCGGCGCCGCGACTTCCTGCGCCCGCATGGCCTCGACGTGGGCCTCGGTGAGGATCCAGCTCTCGCCGGTATGGTGATTGCGCTGGGGGCCCAGGTAATGCTCCATGAAGCGCCAGGGCCGGACCGCCGGGTTGATCAGCACGGCCTTGAGCCCGTGGCGCTCGGCCAGGACGGTGGCATAGTAGCCGCCCAGGGAGCTGCCGACCAGCAAGGGGGCGTCCAGCTCGGCCAGTTCGCGCTCCAGGAGGGCGAAGGCGGCGTCGGCATCGTTGGGCAGCGCCGGGGCGCGCAGGCGGTCCGCCAGGCCCAGGCGGGTCATGCAGGCGGTCAGCTGCCGCGCCTTCAGGGACGCGGGTGAACTGTTGAAGCCATGGATATAGAGGATCGACGGCATCGGGCCGCTCCTACTGGATAAATAAACAGGTAAAGAATAACCCGTTTCGACCCTCGCGACCAAGGCTGCCGACCGGCGTCAGCCCCGACAGCCCTAGTAGCCCGCGGCGCTGTGATCCACAGTGAAGGCATGCTGTTGCAGGCGCGAGACACCGGTTTCCAGGTTGCCGTCGGGCAGCAGGCGCAACCAGCGATAGCCCGGCGCCTGATCGCCGGCCTTGAAGTCCTCGCTGCCCGGCTCGAATTGCAGACCGGTGGAAGGCGAGGCCAGCAGGCGCACGCCGTTGCGCAGCTGGTCGAACTCCTGGTGGATATGCCCCCAGAGCACCACCTTGACCTGGGGATGGCGATCCAGCACGGCAAACAGCTCGTCCGCCCGGTGCAGGCCCAGGGGCTCCATCCAGCCACAGCCAACCGGGACCGGATGATGGTGCAGGCAGATCAGCGCCGGACGCTCGGGCGCGGCGCTCAGGGCCTCGTCCAGGGCGACCAGCTGCGCCTGCTCCAGTTCGCCGAACACGCAACCGCGCACGGTGCTGTCGAGCAGGATGAGGCGCCAGGCGCCCAGGTCGGTGACCGTCTCGAGGAAATCGCGATCACCACAGGCCTTGGCCATGGGCGCGTTCTCGTCGTGGTTGCCGGCCAGCCAGCGCATCGGCGCGGCCAGGGGCTCGGTCAGCTCGCAAAAGCGCTGGTAGGAGGCCACGGAGCCGTCCTGGGAGAGGTCACCGCTGGCCAGCAGCAGATCGATGCGTGGCTGCTCCCGCACCACCTGGGCGACCACCTGTTGCAGGCTGGCGGCCGTATCGATACCCAACAACCGACCGTTGGCACGCGCAAACAGATGACTGTCGGTCAATTGGATGACGAGGGGAGCGTTGACACTATCCGGCAAACTCACCAAAGCCTCCTAGGCATAAGGGGACAACGAGCGCAGGCAGGGTGCAGAAAAGTTCCCGGGAACTTGCGTGCATGCTTCACATTTTCGCAGCTTGCACCGCGTGAGGGAAGCCGCGGCTGTCAGCGTTGCGCCCTAGTGCTCATCGCTGCAGGATAGGTTCAGCTTCGTGGCCACAGGCCAGGCAGTGACTCAGCCACTCACCGAGGAACAGATTGAGCTGGCTCTTTTCGTCAGGCTGATGCATCGCCTGATTGGGATAGGGATAGCGCCCGAGCAGGTGCCGAGAGGCCCCGGCCGACACCACTTCCGCCATCCGCGCATCGTGATAGACGCGCACTTCCAGTTCGGGCACCGGCAACCAGGGCAGTCCCAGTTCCTGGCGCACCCGCAAGGCCGTCGTATAGGGACAGGCCTCGGTGACTTCCAGCGCGAGCACCCCCAGCGGGCGCTCGCCTTGCGACAACATGACGCGGCGCGATACCACGGCTTCGCGCATCTTGGGCAGAAGCCGCATCAGCCGCACGTAGTTGGCCTCGCACGTGGCCTGCAGGCCCGGCAGGTCAACCCGATAGCGATCTCGCAGTTTCAGCCCCATAACCCCCGTACCTCGGCGCGATTGAGCGCCAACCATTGCAGGGCGATGATTGCCGCTGCGTTATTGATTCGACCGTCGCGAACCCCTGCCAGTGCCTCGTCCAGCGACCAGACATGGACGCGAATGTCCTCGCCCTCCTCTTCCAGGCCATGGACGCCACCGGCGTCCACGGTGCTGCAGCGACCCAGGTAGAGATAGACCTGTTCGTCACTGCCGCCGGGCGAGGGGAAGTAGGTGGAGATGGGCCAGAGCGATTGCAAGGTCAGCCCGGCTTCTTCCTCGGCTTCCCGATGAGCGACCGCCTCGACGGCCTCGCCCTGCTTGTCCACCAAGCCCGCCACCGGCTCAAGCAGCCAGGGATGAGCGGTCTTTTCCATGACGCCGACGCGAAACTGCTCGATCAGCACCACCTCGTCGCGCACGGCGTCGTAGGGCAGCACGCAGACGGCATCGGGACGCACGAAGACCTCGCGTTCCAGTTCCGGGCCCAGGGCACCGGAGAACTGGCGATGGCGCAGCCGGAAGCGGGCCATGCTGTAGAAGCCCTGGAAGCAGATCTCGCGGCTCAGGATTTCAACGGCGGGCGCCTGGGATTCGTTGGCTTCGGTCATGGGCGCTCCAGCGCTGATTGCAGGTAATCAGACCATCCTAGCGTGCCGCCTGCGTGCGTGCAGCCCCTGACGCGCCAAGTCGCGAAAAGGACAACAAGCCGGGAAACCTCCGCCCGCCCCTGGCAAACTTATGGGGCCAGACGGGTTCGAAAGCCGTCGTTCTCCGTTTCCATGACAAGGAATCCCATGCGTATCCGCTCGCTCCTCCTGCTCGCCGGCCTGTTGCTCGGTGGTTGCCAAAGCGTCTTCGGCCCCAACCTCGACAAACCCCTCACGCCTCGCCACCAGGCCTGGGAGCACCGCCCGGCCGGTTGCCAGGGCGAAGACTGCCCGCTGATCAACATCGACTACGTGGAATTCGGCGACCCGGCGCTGGACGCCCTGGTGCAGCGGCACCTGCTGGGCCTGGCCCGCGCCGAGCCGGGCGCGCCCATCCCCGCTTCGCTGGAGAGCTACGAGCGGGATTTCCTCGCCAAGGCCCAGCCACGCTGGAGCAGCTATCTGCAGGCCAAGGTGCGTGAACAGCATGACGGCCTGGTGATCATCGAATTCTCCAGCTACCTGGCCAACGGCGGTGCCCATGGCCTGGCCGGCCGCGACTTCGTCACCTGGGATCGCCATCTCGACCGGCAGATCACCCTGGGCGACATGCTGGTGCCGGGGCAGGAAGCCGAATTCTGGCGCCTGGCGCAGCTCTCCCGTGAGGCCTGGATGCTCAGCAACAACGTCGGCGATGCCGAATTCCGCCAGCAGTGGCCCTTCCTAAAAACCAACAACGTGGCCCTGGACTTCGGCGCCCTGACGCTCAAGTACGACATCGGCAGCATCGCCCCCTACGCCATGGGCCATCCGGAATTGAAGATCCCCTATCCCAAGCTCAATGGCATCCTCAAGGGCGAGTACTTTCCGGGCCGGGGCAAGGCGCGGCAGCCGTAGGACCTGGTCAACAGAAATCATCTGCCGTAGTTGGGTTTGATCGCGGCCATGGGCCGCTCCTACAGCGGACTCAATCTTCTGTAGGAGCGGCCCATGGCCGCGATAACCCCCCCCCAAACCACCCCCCC
>NZ_JASNRF010000089.1:0-506 GCF_030175875.1 Pseudomonas sp. HR1 | reverse complement strand
ACCAACGGCCCGAGGCAGCAAGCCGAGGCGAGGATGGCGGCAAGCCCTCCAGTGAAGAGCGCGCCGCGCCCGGTTTTTGGTTCAGACATGCGCTTGTCCTTTCGAATTGAAATTGGATAGCGTAACCTTACTTCCGTACTCATGTACGGAGTCAAGCGATATGGAAAACAATTTGGAGAACCTGACCATTGGCGTTTTCGCCAAGGCGGCCGGGGTCAATGTGGAGACCATCCGTTTCTATCAGCGCAAGGGCTTGTTGCTGGAGCCTGACAAGCCCTATGGCAGCATCCGCCGCTATGGCGAGGCGGATGTAACGCGGGTGCGCTTCGTGAAATCAGCCCAGCGGCTGGGCTTCAGCCTGGATGAGATCGCCGAGCTGCTGCGGCTGGAGGATGGCACCCATTGCGAGGAAGCCAGCAGTCTGGCCGAGCACAAGCTCAAGGACGTGCGCGAGAAAATGGCTGACCTGGCGCGCATGGAGGCCGTGCTGTCTGAGTTGGTGTGCG
>NZ_JASNRF010000088.1:0-509 GCF_030175875.1 Pseudomonas sp. HR1 | reverse complement strand
CTACGCATTGCCCAGCGCCAGGTGCTGGTAGACGGTACCGATCTGGCCGACTGGTGCCGGAACCAACGCAGTCGTCAGATCGACCCACCCAGGCGTGATCGGCTGGCCGCCCTGGGCTTCGACTTCGACGCTGGCGTGCTAGATGCCCGCTGGGAAGCCGCCTACACCGCGCTGCAGGAATTCGGTGCGCTGCATGGCCATGTGAATGTGCCGCTCGACTTCGTGCTGCCTGATGGGACAGCGCTCGGTACCTGGGTCGGGAATCAGCGCGCGCGCTACCGCGACGGCCAAATGGACCAGCAGCGAATCGAGCTGCTGAACCAGCTGGGTTTCGTGTGGGAGATGTTCAGTGCGGCATTCGACCAGGGCCTGCAGCACCTGGAGCAGTTCAAGGCCACGCATTGCCACTGCGATGTGCCAATCGCCTACGTGACTAGCGATGGTTACAGGCTCGGCAGGTGGTGCTCGAATCAACGCACGCGGCTGAAGGACAACCCGGAGGATCCGGA
>NZ_JASNRF010000087.1:0-510 GCF_030175875.1 Pseudomonas sp. HR1 | reverse complement strand
ACGAACTGAGGGCGCGGGGGGCGTTTTATCTGGAATACAGGCGCGATGGGAAGCGGGTAGGAACGCTCACCGGTTAGGAAGGAGGCTGACGTCGGGTACCTGATTGCAGGGGGAGCGCCGAGGTGGGGCACCTCATGCTGATGATCGCCCATCAACGGCGTGTGGCCGTGATCGGAACCGTGATCATCATGCGAGTGGGCGCTGTCCTCGCTGCTTTCCAGGCTGTGCAGATGGCCGGTGATCAAGGATGTAGAGGCGTGCGCTGTCCACGCCGTCATGACGGCGAGCAGCAGCGAGCATACAACGATGATTGATCGGATTCGTTTAGCCATGGAGCTCCGCCAGCCCAACTGAGCAGGTGCCGGGAAGATACCAGACACCTGCTTGATCGTATCCCCCTGGGGGGGATAGCATGCAAGCCTAATTGATCCTCACGAAGGGCTCAAGTCATGAGCGAGCACGATCACTCCCACCCCCATACCCATCAGTCTCATGAGGCGATCATCAAGC
>NZ_JASNRF010000086.1:0-514 GCF_030175875.1 Pseudomonas sp. HR1 | reverse complement strand
ACCCTTGCTGATGTTCCCGTCCGGCGGCGCGCGAGGCAGCCAGATCCGCAACCCGGGAGCGTTCCTTAACAGCAAGGCGGCGCCACAGTTTTCGACGATCGACTATGCCGAGTGGGCGAGTTGGCAAGTGCGCTTGGGCTGGATTATCCGAGCGCTGCTCGAGCGTACTTACTGGTTTGCTGGGCAAGGGACTCTCCCCGCGCGTTGCCATGCCTTCGAGGCCAGCCTGTTCATGCTTGGCTATGATCTTCGCTGCTTTGGCCTGGCGCTGGCGTCTGATTCCACAGCGGGTGAGCCAGAAGTCGAGGCGCAGGACCGCGAGCATGTTGGCAATAGTTGGGTGCCCACGGGTCATCCTTTCAGCCAGGTTCTCAAGGATTATCTGGCCTTCCGCTACAGCGGTGCACTCGATAACAAAGCCTCGTTTGTTGAATGGCTGGTGGCCCAGCCGCGTGACGAGAAGCCGCTCACGCGTACCACTGCACAGGGCTACTGTTTTCCATTTTCCATTGAA
>NZ_JASNRF010000085.1:0-516 GCF_030175875.1 Pseudomonas sp. HR1 | reverse complement strand
CCTTTCGTGACCATTAGCTGACCAAGCCCTTTAGTTTGCAAGCTGTCATCGTCCGTAATTCGTCTAGCACGAGCATCGAGATGTCCGCCCGAATCTGACGGCCTGGGTACCGCTGGGAGCCGATTATAGACCGTCGGGTACCAGGACCCTTCATCTCTCCAGGGGCGTGCCGAGGTCAAGAAGGTTATCTAGCGTTTCGCCTATTGCTTGCGAAAAGGGCGGTACAGCCCTGCAGGTACTCCGATGTCCCTATGTCCATTGTCTTCTGTGAGCCTGCCATGAATCTGCTAAGTCCCGCCGTCAGGATGATGAATCGCCTTAAGTTTCCGGCCAAATTTGCCTGCCTGGCCGCCATCGTCTTGATGCCCCTGCTGTTTCTCAGCGTCTATCTCTATCAGAACATTCAGGAGCAGCGAACAACCCTCGCGCAGGAGATCGAAGGTCAGCGCTATATGCTCAAGCTGACACCGGTCGCTAGGCTAAGCATGTTGCAGCGCGCGCTGACCAAGCGGTTGC
>NZ_JASNRF010000084.1:0-523 GCF_030175875.1 Pseudomonas sp. HR1 | reverse complement strand
AAAAGCCGGCGCCGTCGCCGGCTTTTTGTTTCCAGGTCACACAGGCGCGATCAAGCACCGCCGAGATGATGCATTCCAGAGGCGTCGTGCGCGGCACATGGCTGATCAGGCGCCATTTTCGCCGGCGTCCTGCAGGCGTTCCAGATCCCACGCTACGGAATCGCTCCGCCTTCCCAGAACACGCTAGGCGTCCTGCAGGCGTCCTGCAGGTGTCCCAGCTCCCACGCTACGGCATCGCACCGCCTTCCTAGATCACGCTAGGCGTCCTGGGGGCGTCCTGCCGGACGCCTGGTGCAACGTCCTCCGAGCCTGGCAACTCGGGCATCGCCAAGAATGTCTCCCAGTCGCTCATCAGTGCGCGCCGCTTTTCGAGTAGTGGGCCTCGGTTGTAGGCCGCCTCGGTCTTGGAGCCAATCTTGTGGGCCAGCGCCTTCTCGCAGATTTCCCTGGGGTGTGAGGTGGTCTCCGCCGCCCAGGTGCGAAACGTCGAGCGGAAGCCGTGCGGGACCGCTCCCTCAAGCTT
>NZ_JASNRF010000083.1:0-525 GCF_030175875.1 Pseudomonas sp. HR1 | reverse complement strand
CTTCATGTTGATCACCGACTGGCCGATCATGGCGCAGCCCGCCATGCCCCCAGCAGACCCGCGGCGATGTTGGCGATCCCCTGGCCCTTGCACTCGCGATTCTTGTCGCTGGGCGTATCGGTGATGTCATCGACGATGGTGGCGGTCATCAGCGACTCCAGCAGGCCGACCACGGCCAGCGCCAGCGAATAGGGCAGGATGATCAGCAGGGTGTCGAGGGTCAGGGGCACCTGCGGCCAGAGCAGTACCGGCAGGGTATCGGGCAGCTGACCCATGTCGCCCACCGTGCGAATGTCCAGGCCCAGGGCCAGGGAGACGGCGGTCAGCACCAGGATGCAGACCAGCGGCGACGGCAGCAGCCGGCCTACCACCGGCAACAAGGGGAACAGATAGATGATGCCCAACCCGGCGGCGGTCATGGCGTAGACCTCCCAGCCGACATGGGTCAGCTCGGGCAACTGGGCAAGAAAGATCAGGATCGCCAGGGCGTTGACGAATCCCGTCACCACGGAGCGGGACACGAAG
>NZ_JASNRF010000082.1:0-528 GCF_030175875.1 Pseudomonas sp. HR1 | reverse complement strand
TGGTATGGGTAGGTGCGCAGATGTACACGACCGTCACTACACAGGCTACGGTCCCTCAGCCGTGATCTGTAGTCGATTACAGATCACGGTCTATGCCGAGGCGAGCTTATCCACAGCTGCCATCCCTTTAAGAGCTTTTTAGATCTTTATTTCTTGTTTTTCTCTTGTTTTTAGGACGCTGGAAGCCGCGCCGGCAAAGGGTTTCAAGGGGGGTATCGACTACAGAATCCGGTAATGCGACTAGGCATTACGGCTGACGCGACTACGAATTCCGGGTCGGTCGACTACAGATTCCGGCAGTCACGACTACGGATGCCGGCTGTTATCCACTGGTGAGCATTGCCACCTGCTACAAATTGCGGCTGTCCAGATGCACAGCTCTAGCACGAAGGCGATAAAAGGCGGGGTTCAGTTCACTCCTCTTCGGGGCGTTCAATGTGAAAACCGCAAGAAATCCTTCATAAGTTACTGATTTTAAAAGATAAAATCTGAGATCGTGTCTATCCGAGGCGGGTTGCAGGTTGCACC
>NZ_JASNRF010000081.1:0-543 GCF_030175875.1 Pseudomonas sp. HR1 | reverse complement strand
ATGGCGAAGGCGTCCTGCTCGACGCCATTCGTGAAGGTGCTGTCCAGCGAGTGCGCCCCAAGGCCATGACCGTCGCCGTGATCATCGCTGGCCTGCTGCCCATCCTTTGGGGCGGCGGGACCGGCAGCGAAATCATGAGCCGTATTGCCGCGCCCATGGTGGGCGGGATGATCACCGCGCCGTTGCTCTCCCTGTTCGTTCTGCCGGCAGCCTACCTGCTGATGCGCCGCCGGCAATTGCAGGCCCAGCACGCAACCAACTCCCCTGGAGAACATCTATGAACATCAAGCACATCACCCTTGCCTCACTCTTCCTAGTACCAGTCGCCTATGCCGCCGACAAGGAGCCAATGGACGGCATGCCGATGGATCACAAAGGCATGAACATGCCAATGGACCAGAAGTCGGCGGGACAGACCGCTACAGCCACAGGTACGGTCAAGAAAGTAAACACCGAGAGCGGAACCGTCACCATTGCCCACGGCCCGGTCGAAGCGTTGGGCTGGCCGTCGATGACGATGGGCTTCAAAGCAAAGCCTGATCA
>NZ_JASNRF010000080.1:0-552 GCF_030175875.1 Pseudomonas sp. HR1 | reverse complement strand
CCTGAAGCGAAGCCTGGAAGATGATGTCCGCACCAGCCTTCATGGCCCCAACGGTCAGTTTCACCCGCCGCGCGAAACTCGAATTTCCCTCGGCAACGTCGACTAAGTGAGCATTTTCGCGTTTGAGTCGTTCAAGAAACGCCGCTTCATGAGCGAGCCCCTTGCCCTGGATCAGGCGGGTTTAATCGCATGCCGGCGCTTTTTCCATCGGGGCAACAGAATGCTGGAGGTCCAGTGCCGTTAGGTGCTGGCACTCCAGAAATCCTCAGATGTCTGAGGCGGAATACAACTGAACGCCGTTCCGGGTTTGCATGGTTGTATTCCATCCTGTGAAAGGCCAAGGGGCACATGGTGCTTCGCAAATGTTGCGTGTGTGGCTCAGGCGTCGAGCGAGCAATCTTGGTAAAACTGGTCAAACAGGCTCGTTGGCAAGTGCTGCGCATCAAGCAGGCCGAAGTGCTTGCCCACGTTGCGCCCCAGGGCCATGAGTGTCCTTGCAGAGTTCTCGGTACCGGCATAGCCGGCACTCACGATATAGTCGACACGACCCTT
>NZ_JASNRF010000008.1:0-156074 GCF_030175875.1 Pseudomonas sp. HR1 | reverse complement strand
GCCCGACTCAGACCTAAGTGCTTGATTTTCAAGCCGCTTCAGCGTCTGCGCCGGAAGTGGGGCGCATTATAGGGGAGTTTCAGAGCAGGTCAACAGGTTATTTCAAGAATCTTTCAGCAGGGATGAAAAAGGCCACCAAAAGGCGAGCTGTCACCTGTGCGAGGTAAGATGCCGGCAGACTATGTTTCGAGGACTGCATGACTTCCATCCTGGCTCGCTATCGACAACAGCTGAGAAACACCCTGGGCGACTGGTTTCCCCGTACCACGCTCTTCCTTAAAGGAGAGCAGGCGCCAAGCGGCCAGAAAAAGGTGCAGCCGACCAAGGCCCGCAAACGGCAGGCCGAGCCCAGAGTCTCGGTCAAGGCGGCGAACAGCGAGCAATCCATTATACAGGCTACCCCGGCCATCCCCTCCCCCGCCGGCATCTATGGTCCCGCACTCACCATCAAGCGCTCCCAGGAGCAGCGGATGAAGGTACGTGTCGAGCAGGCCGTGGCTCAGGGCATCATCCAGCCACCCTCACCTGAGCAGTGGAAGATGATCCTCGCGCGGGCTCCGGCTACCCGTATCTTCGCGGGGGCCGGTTCGGGCAAGACCACGACGCTGGTGCTGCGAGTGGTGTTCATGCTGTGCCACCTCGACATCCCGCGCGAGCAGCTGACCGTCATCTCCTTCACCAAGGCGTCCTGCGAAGAGTTGCGCGCCCAGCTCAAGCGCGTCCTGGCCTTCTGGGAGGCCCCGCTGGATGACGAGGCGGCACGCGAACTGGTAAGAACCTTTCACTCGGCCCTGGCACAGTTGGCGCGCACCGAACTGAGGGCGACACAATGGTTCGAGCAGCTGTCCAGCCAATCGAAAGGTGACGACGAACCGGACAACGGCATGTTGGCTGGTGCCAGCCTGAACGAGGCTCAACGGCAGCTCCTGATACAGGCCTACGAGCAATGCTACCGCGAGGACGCCGGCTTTCGGCGTCGGGTCCATCTGTTGCTGGAACTGGCGCCGCCCAATGAGGAGGAGCCACCCGGCGCGCCACCCTTGCAGCCCTTCGTCCTCAATGGCGAACGTCAACCCCAACCGCTGCCCGACCTCTTCTATGGCCAGGCCTCATTCGCCGAGACCCTGGGGTTGCGGGTCGGCTCTATAAAGAGCAGTCAGCTGGAGTGCTCGACGCGGGACCGGATCTTCCTGGAGGCCATGCAGCAATTCTGGCGACACTTCGGCAAGCTGCTGAGGGAACAGCGGCTGATCACCTTCAATACCGCCTTTGCCGTGCTGACGGATCGCCTGGAAAAGAAACCCAGTCGCGCCCTGATTGCCCGTCTGCAGCCCTTCACCCATTTGCTGATCGATGAATTCCAGGACATCTCGCCGCAGATCGCCCTCTGGCTGCGGCAGGTACAGCGCAGGCTCGCCGAGGAGCAGGTTGCGCCTTCGCTGATGGCCATCGGTGACGACTGGCAATCCATCTACGGCTGGAGGGGCAGCTCGCCGGAGCTGTTCATTCACTTCGACCGCTGGTTTCCAGGCCAGACGCCCAGCCAGACGCTGATGCTGGGGACCAACTACCGTTCTTCACCGGACATCGTGGCGGACGGGGAACGCATCCTGACGCAGGTACGCCACAAGCAGCCCAAGAAGACCCAAGCCTCCCGCGCGGCGGATGACCAGGGTCATGGGGTCAAGGTCGTGCCGCAATTCGATAT
Source organism: Pseudomonas sp. HR1 (assembly GCF_030175875.1). NCBI lineage: Bacteria > Pseudomonadati > Pseudomonadota > Gammaproteobacteria > Pseudomonadales > Pseudomonadaceae > Pseudomonas > Pseudomonas sp. HR1. Next base: position 154,366 of record NZ_JASNRF010000008.1, on the reverse strand, counting down.
CGCCCGCCAGTTGGCTGCGTTGCTGAACGAGATCGAGGCGCAACGGACGTATGCCGCGGAACGAGAGCGGCCGGAGCGGTGTGCGGTCATGGTGATGAGTCGCCTGAACGCGCCCTTGAAAGCCATCAACGAGCAGTTGGGACGTCAGCCAGGCGTACGCACCTGCACCATTCACCGAGCCAAGGGCTTGCAGGCCGAGGTGGCGATCGTGCTGGACGATGGCCAGCCCCAGCAGCCCCACCCGTTGCGCAACGCCCTCTATGCGACCAGCGGACATTTCCAGCAAAGCTATGACGACGCCATGGCGGACGAGGCGTTGCGCCTGAGCTATGTGGCGGTGACCCGTGGGGTCAGCCGGGTGCTGTGGTACACCCGGCAGCCACGGGGTGCGGCCGCAATATTGGCGGGTTGAGTCAGGTTACGTAGCGGGCGCTGTGATCTCGCACTGCGGTTGAGCACCGGCGAAAATCGAGCGCCCGTCCGAAACAACATGTAGGCCTTCTCCACCTAGCCGCGCAGGCCTGCAGCAATAGTCTCGCTCAGCATCTGCAAACGCCGCGACTGCACGGAGCCCTCATCATGATGAGCCTGCAAAAGCAGAAAGCGTGCCGAGGGTAACGCTGGCAAAGCGTCTTCGGCGAGTAGGCGCAGCCCCTGGCCGGTAACGGCGGAAGCATTCAGGCATGCGATGCCAAGCCCTGCCGTCAGTGCAGCCTGCAAACCGGCCACACCGGACGCGATATGGCTGATCACGTAAGGAATACCTGCGGCCTGCAGACGGCTGCAGGTCAATCGATGCAGGGAGCAGCCTTCCGGCAACAAGGCCAGAGGCACCGGTCGTCCCGGCTGTAGCGGATTCGTATTCGAGGCGCCTACCCAAATTAGCGGTTCCTGGTGTAGCGGATTGATCGTCACCCCGGGTGCAGCTTTGCGGGCGACATCCAGCTTCATGACGATGGCCAGGTCCAGCTCGCCTACGCGCTGAGCAACCTCAAGCTCGTCGCTCCTGCCGATACGGGTACGCAGACGCAGTCCAGGCAGCTGTTGATGCAGGCGTGCCAGCAGGCTCGCCAGATCGACCGGACGAAAATAGTCGGTCACTCCCAGGCAGGCTTCACCTTCAAGAGGGATCCCGTGGAGATCACGCCAAGCCGCATCGGCCATGGCCAATAGCGGCCTGGCATGGGCCAGCAAACGCTCGCCTGCAGCGGTAGGTCTCACGCCGGCCTTGCTGCGAATCAATAGAGTCTGGCCGGCGCGCTCTTCCAGCTTACGTAGTTGTTCGCTGAGAGCTGATTGCGAGAGACAGCGCAGTGGTACCGCCGCCGAAAGGCTACCTGCATCGACAGCCGTAACGAGCGTACGCAATAGATCCAGATCGAAGCCTGACATGAGCATCCATTCCAAAAACCGATGGATGACATTTTATCTTCCGGCTTTTCCGCTGCAACCAGTCTCTTCAGACTGGGGCCACCAACCAACGAGGAAGCAGCCATGCCCCATATCGTGCTCCATCTATCAGGCGAGCGAGACGTAGCGCTCGGTCAACGTGCCGCAGCCGTCATCAATGACTTGGTCGCAGAGCATCTGGGCAAGCGCCCGGAGCTGATGGCGACTACTGTTCACTATATAGCTGCTGCGGACTGGTTCCTGGGCGGGGAATCGCTAGCGACGCTCGGCGGCAGTGCCTTTCATCTCGACATCAGCATCACCGACGAGACGAACACAAAAGGCGAAAAGGCGCGTTTCCTTCATGAAGTCCAGGCGGCCATGGCGAAACCCCGGCCCGATGTGCACGAGCTCTGCTATGTGCATCTGATCGACGCGCGGGCGGCTGCCTATGGTTTTGGCGGCCGGAGTCAGGAATGGCGACACCAGCAAGCCGGAGTCTGATTCCGCAGCTGGCCGCCACTCTTCCCAGAGGCGGCAATCGATACCGCTACTACTCGATCACATCGAAGTCCTTGAGGTGTTCTTCGGACAGCTCAAGGCCCAGACCGGGCTTGTCATCGTCGAGTTGCAGGTAGCCGCCGACCGGTTGGGGTTCGCCCTTGAAGACGTAGTAGAAGAGTTCGTTGCCTACCTCCACGTCGAATACCGGGAAGAACTCGGCCATGGGCGAGGCGGTGCTGGCCATGGTCAGGTGGTAGTTGTGCATCTGGCCGGCGTGGGGAATGACCGGCACCGACCAGGCTTCGGCCAGGGCGTTGATCTTGCGCGCGGCGGTGATGCCGCCGACGCGGTTGGTGTCGTACTGAATGACGTCCACGGCGCGGCGTTCGAGCAGGTCCTTGAAGCCGTAGGAGGTGAATTCGTGCTCACCGCCGGAGATGGGCATGATGCCCATCTTCTTGAGTTCGACGTAGCCTTCGATGTCATCGGCGATGACCGGCTCTTCCAGCCAGCGCGGTTCGAATTCGGCCAGCTTGGGCAGCATGCGGCGGGCGTATTCCAGGGTCCAGCCCATGTAGCACTCCAGCATGATGTCGACGTCGGGGCCGGCCAGCTCGCGCAAGGCGCGCACCTGCTCGATGTTACGGCGCATGCCGGCGGGGCCGTCCTTGGGCCCGTAACCAAATCTCATCTTGAGGGCGTCGAAGCCCTGGTTGAGATAGCCCTGGGCCTCTTCCAGAAACAGATCCAGATTGTCATTGGCGTAGAGCTTGGAGGCGTAGCAGGGGATCTTTTCCTTGGTCCGGCCACCCAGCAACTTGAACACCGGCTTATCTACCGCCTTGCCCATCAGGTCCCAGAGCGCCAGGTCCACGGCGGAGATGGCGGCCATGCCGATGCCCTTGCGGCCCCAGGCGTGGGTGCGCCGATACATCTTCTGCCAGAGGTATTCGTTGTCGAAGGGATCCTGGCCCAGGACGATGGGGGTCAGGTAGAGGTCGATGATTTCCTTGGCCACCCGCGGCGCCAGGGCGCAGTTGCCGAGGCCGACCAGGCCGCTGTCGGTTTCGATCTCCACCACCAGCCAGCCGTGGAAGCGGAAGGAGCCCATGGCGTCGCCGCGCTCATAGAGGATGTCGGTGGCGTTGGTGCAGAAGTGCGCCTGAGGCGGAACGACCTTGCCCTTCCATTCGAAGACGCGGGTGCGAACGCTGGTAATTTTCATGGTGAGGTTCCTTTTTCGAGCATGAGTAAGGCCGTCCGGCCCCAGGGACCGGTTCGGCGGATTCGGGAGGCGCCTGGACGCCGCGGCAGCTATCAGTGGCGGGAAGCGCCCAGGCGGCAGGCGATCTCGAAGGCCTGACGGGTCGCACCGACATTGGCGCGGCCCTGACCGGCGATGTCGAAGGCGGTGCCGTGGGCGGGCGTGGCGATGGGAATGGGCAAGCCGCCCTGCACCGTGACCCCACGGGAGAAGCCCATCAGCTTGATCGCGATCTGGCCCTGGTCGTGGTACATGGTCACCACGGCGTCGAAGGCGCGGGCGTCGCCCTGGACCTTGAGAAAGATGGTGTCCGCGGGATAGGGGCCGTCGGCGGCGATGCCCAGCGCCCTAGCGCGCTCGACGGCCGGACCGATGAGGTCGATCTCCTCGCGGCCGAAGCTGCCGTTGTCGCCATTGTGCGGATTAAGGCCGCAGACACCGATGCGCGGTCGCGCCAGGCCGCTGCGCTTGAGTTCGTTGTCGATCAGCTGGATGGCTTCGATCACCCGTTCCTGGCTGAGCAAGCCAGGGACATCCTTCAGGGCGACGTGGGAGGTCACCCGCGAGGTCCAGAGATCGTCCAGCACGTTGAATTCGCAAAATGGCCCCTGGTAGCCGAGGTGCTCGGCGAACCAGTGCAATTCGTCGTTGTGGCGCATGCCTGCCAGGTGCAGGGAGGTCTTGTTCAGCGGACCGAAGAGGATGGCGTCAGTGTGGCCCGCCCGGGTCAGGTCGAGGGCGACGGCCAGGGTGTCCAGGCTGTAGCGGCCGCCGACGACACTGGCTTCGCTGCGGGGAAAGGCGCCTTCCGCAGCGCCCCGGTAGGGATACAGCAGGGGTACGTCGTCCTGAAAATCGAGGGCATCCAGGCTATCGATGGGGCGGTAGGGATACTCGCAACCGGCGATGCGCATGCCGGCGCGGGCCTCCTCCTCGTCGGCGATCAGCACCAGGCGGGCGCGGCTGCGCACCTCGGGATCGGCCAGCAGGCGGGCGATCAGCTCGGGGCCGATGCCGGCCGGATCACCCAGCACCAGGGCCAGGCGGGGAAGCGTGGAATTGCTCATGCGGAAGTCCTCAGGTAGGTGTCCAGGCGAAAGACGTCGGCCACCGGGCGATACAGACGCTGGGCGGTGTCGTGGAAGAGTTGGCGCTGGGCCGTGATGGGCAGGTCGGCCACCAGATGCTTGAAGCCGCCGATGATGGTGTCGTAGCTGCCGCACAGACGATCGACGGGAAAGTTGCTGGCGAACATGGCGCGTTCCGCGCCGAAGACGGCGATGGCCTCGTGGACGATCCAGGCGTTGTCTTCGGCGCGCCACGGCTGGCCGGCGAGGCCCAGGCCGGAGATCTTCAGCGCCACGTTGGGCCATTCGGCGAGGCGGGCCAGGGCCGCGCGCCAGGCGGTCAGACCTTCGGCGCTGCGGTCGGACGGCAGCCCCGTGTGGTTGAGGATCAGCTGGGTGGCCGGGAAGTCCCGCGCCAGGCGACAGGCTTCGTCGAGATTCCACCAGGGCGTCTGCAGGTCGAAGTGCAGGCCGTGGCGCTGCAGCTCGGCGTAGCCCTGGCGCCAGCGCTCGTCGCTCATCAGGGTGCGCTGGCTGCCCACCTCTTCCGGGCGCGCCGGGCCACCGGGCTTGTGTCTGACGCTGCGCACCCGTTCGAAGGCGGCCTGGGCGGCGAGCAGCTCGGCGGCGTCTGCCGCATCCAGCCAGGCCTGGGCGACCACCGCATGGGGCGCACCATGGCGGCGTGCCAGGTCATGGACGTAGCGGGTCTCGCCCAGGGGATCACGCGGATCCCACTCGGTCTCGACATAGACGGTCTGGACCACCTCATGACCGGCCGCGTCGGCCAGGTAGTGCTCGGGCAGATAGTCACCCTTGATGGCGTTGTAGTCGCCATAGCGGAAGGGGATGGTTTCCGTGCCGGACAGCCAGGGGTGGAAGTTGCGCCGGGGCTCCCAGAAGTGATGATGGGCATCGACGATGGGGCCGTCATAGAGCTCAGCCATGCTGCACCTCCCGCTGGTCCAGGGCGATCAACAGGGTGCCGAGGATGAACAGGCCCGAGCAGAGAGCGAAGAAGCCCAGCACCGCGGGATAGCCACCCAGGTGCTGCAGCAGCAGGCCGACCAGGATGGGTACGGCGATGCCGCCGAGGCTGCCGGCCAGGTTCATCACCCCACCGATCAGGCCGACGCGTGCCGGCACCGCCAGCAGCGCCGGGAAGCTCCAGTAGAGGCTGCCCCACATGAGGAAGAAGGCGGTGAGCGACAGCAGCGCCACGGCGGCATAGGGATCGGTCAGCCGCGGCAGCAGCAGGAAGGCCGCCAGCGCCACCAGGCCGGAGCAGGACAGCAGTGCCTTGGCGGCGAGGCCACGACGCACGCCCTTGCGCACCAGCAGGTCGCAGAGGAAGCCACCGACCAGGGAGCCGGCCGCCCCGCAGAGGAAGATGACGAAGGTAGCGGCGCCGATGCCCTTGATGTCGAAGCCGCGGGCCTGGGCCAGGTAGCTGGGCCCCCAGGTCAGCAGGCCGAAGAAGACCATGGCCCAGCTGGCGCGACCGATGAGGATGCCGGCCAGGGAGCGACGGGCGATGCCCAGGCCCCGAGCGCCGGCCTTGGCCGCCTGGGCCACCGAGGTGGTGCGACCTTCGTTGATGCGCGCCAGCTCGGCGGCATTGACCCCGGGGTGGGCGGCTGGGTCGTCCCGAAGATAGCGCCAGGCGAGCCAGGCCATGGCCAGGGTGGCGATACCGGCGATGAAGAAGGCGGTGCGCCAGGAACCGAAGACGGCGATCAGGTAGGCGATGAGCAGTCCGCCCAGGGCCACGCCCAGCGGTCCGCCGCAATCCATCAGCACCGCGCCACGGCCGCGCTCGCAGGAAGCCAGCCAGAGGGAATTGAGCTTGCCACCGGCCGGAAACAGCGGCGCTTCGGCAGCGCCCAGGGCGACCCGGGCGAAGATCAGCGACAGCCCGCCGGTGGCGAAGGCGGCGAGGGTCTGGAAGACGCCCCAGAGCCCGGTGGACCAGCCGATGACGCGGCGCGGGCCGTAGCGGTCGATCAGCCAGCCGCCGGGAATCTGCAGGAGCGCATAGGCCCAGAAGAAGCTGCTGAGAATCAGCCCCTGGGTGGCCGGCGTCAGCTGGAATTCGCGGGCGATGGTAGGCATGGCGATGGACAGCGACACGCGATCCACCAGATTGATGACCGTAAGACCGAAGATGATGGCGAAGATGCGCCAGCGGACGCGGGAGGCCTGGAGCACCGTGGGTACGGCGGCTTCGCCGAGGCGTGAGGAACGGGACGTCGAGAGCATGGCATGGACCCCTGGGATTCTTGTTATGGGTGTTCAGCTGCCGGCTGGCGAGGTCGACTATCAGCCGAGGGGCGATAACCGTCTAATCAAATCTGCGCATAGGTGTATAGCCGCAGGATATAGGTCGGTTTTCGCTCGTCGCTACAGCCCTTTTGCCGTGCGGAGTCAGATGAAGAGCAGCGCCAGGCATAACCCCAGGCTATAGGTGCATGCCTTCTTTTGACTGGTCAGGATCGCCGGGTGCTGCGCACACTCGGCCCACCCAAAACAACGACAAGAAAGAGGTAGTCCCATGCGCAGCACTTCCCTGCTCGCCGCCCTCCCCCTGTGCCTGGCCGCTGTGGTGGCTCCCGTCGCCGAGGCTGCCTGGCAACCCGAGGGCAAGGTGGAGATCGTGGTCGCCGGTGGTCCCGGTGGCGGCACCGACCAGCTCGGTCGACTGATCCAGTCGATCATCACGCAGCACAGGCTGCTCGACGCCAGCACGGTGGTGATGAACAAGGGTGGCGGCAACGGCGCCGAGGCCTTCCTGGAGATGAAGATGGCCAAGGGCGAGGCGGACAAGCTGGTCATCGCCACCAACAACGTCTATCTGCTGCCGCTGACCGCCAAGCTCGGCTACCAGCTCGCCGACCTCACCCCGGTGGCGGCCATCGCCGAGGATGACTTCATCCTCTGGAGCTACGCCGACGCGCCCTGGAAGGACGCCCGGGGCTACCTCGACGCCATCAAGCAGGATCCGGCCGGCAAGCGCATGGGTGGCAGCCAGTCCAAGGACGTCGACCAGACCCTGACCCTGCTGCTCAATCGCACCGAGGGCACCAAGCTCACCTACATTCCTTTCAAGAGTGGCAGCGAGGCGGCGACCCAGCTGGCCGGCAAGCACATCACTTCCAACGTCAACAACCCCAGCGAGAGCCTGAGCCAGTGGCGCGGCGGCCAGGTGGTGCCGCTGTGCGTGTTCAGCCAGGCGCGCATGACCTATACCGCCAAGGTCACCGAGACCCAGGCCTGGTCCGACGTGCCCACCTGCAAGGAGCAGGGGCTGGGCATCGACCAGTACCGTTTCCCGCGCACCGTGCTCTTGCCGGGCGGGGTCAGCGAGGAACAACGGGCCTTCTATGTGGAACTGCTGCGCAAGGTCAGCCAGACGCCGGAGTTCAAGGCCTACATCGAGCGCAATGCCCTGGTGCCGACCTTCCTCGAAGGCCAGGCGCTGCAGGACTACATCGCCCAGGACACCGCACGGGTCACCCCGGTGTTCGAGGACGCGGGCTGGCTCAAGCGCTGATCGCGCACTGACACAGGAGAGACGGCCATGGCCGGAGATTCTCTGATCACCACCCGCTGGGTGGAACTGGGGCTGGCGGCCTTTACCGCTGGCCTTGGCGGCATCGTGATGGTGGGCAGTCTGGAACAGGGCATCGGCTGGGGCGATGCCGGCCCCGAGCCGGGCTACTTCCCCTTCTACATCGGCCTGCTGCTGACCCTGGCCAGCCTGGCCACGGCGCTGCAGACCCTGTGGCGCTGGCAGGCGCTGCGCACCAGCTTCGTCGAACGCGCCGCCTTCGGCCAGGTGCTGCGGGTATTCCTGCCGATGCTGGCCTTCGTCGTCGCCCTGCCCCTGCTGGGCCTCTATCTGACGGCCTTCCTGTTCATCACCTGGTTCATGGCGCGGGATCGCCAGCGGCAAAGACGCTACGGTGCCTGGCAGATCCTCGCCACCGCCGGCGGCGTGAGCCTGGCCAGCTATCTGATCTTCGCCCTCTGGTTCAAGGTGCCGCTGGATGCCGGGCCCCTGGCCGACCTCGCCCGGCTGCTGAGGAGCCTGTCATGAGCGAATTCGACTCCCTGATGCACGGGATGGGGCTGATCCTGTCCTTCCATCACCTGGCCCTGATGGTGATCGGCGTGCTGCTCGGCATCCTGGTCGGGGTGCTGCCCGGCCTGGGCGCGCCCAATGGCGTCGCGCTGCTGCTGCCGCTGACCTTCACCATGAGTCCGACCTCGGCCATCATCCTGCTCTCCTGCATGTACTGGGGCGCGCTGTTCGGCGGCTCCATCACCTCGATCCTGTTCAACATCCCCGGCGAACCCTCGTCGGTGGCCACCACCTTCGACGGCTATCCGCTGGCGCGCCAGGGTCGTGCCGGCGAGGCCCTGACCGCGGCCTTCACCTCGGCGCTGCTGGGCGCCCTGGTCGGGGTGCTGCTGCTGACCTTCCTCTCCAGCCGCATCGCCGCCTTCGCCATGGAATTCAGCTCCCCGGAGTTCTTCGCCGTCTACCTGCTGGCCTTCTGCACCTTCATCGGCATGAGCAAGAATCCACCGCTGAAAACGGTGGCTGCCATGATGATCGGCTTCGCCATGGCGGCGGTGGGCATGGATACGGTGTCCGGCAATCTGCGCCTGACCTTCGACCAGCCGGCACTGCTGTCGGGCATCAGCTTCGAGGTGGCGGTGATCGGCCTGTTCGGCATCGGCGAGATCCTCTGCACCGTGGAGGAAGGCCTGGTCTTTCGGGGCGAGCAGGCGCGCATCACCCTGCGCACCGTGCTCGGCACCTGGAAACAGTTGCCACGCTACTGGCTGACCTGGCTGCGCAGCGCCCTGGTCGGTTGCTGGATGGGCGTGACGCCCGGTGGCCCTACCGCCGCCTCCTTCATGAGCTACAGCCTGGCGCGGCGCTTTTCAAAGAACCGCGAGGGCTTCGGCAAGGGCGAACTGGAAGGGGTGATCGCGCCGGAGACCGCCGACCACAGCGCCGGCACCAGTGCCCTGCTGCCGATGCTGACCCTGGGCATTCCCGGCTCCGCCACCGCCGCGGTGATGCTCGGTGGCCTGATGATCTGGGGCCTGCATCCGGGGCCGACCCTGTTCGCCGAACAGCACGACTTCGTCTGGAGTCTGATCGCCAGCATGTACCTGGGCAACGTGGTCAGCCTGATCGTGGTGCTGGCGACGGTGCCGCTGTTCGCCGCCATCCTGCGCATCCCGTTCTGCATCATCGCGCCGATCATCTTTACCGTCTGCGTGATTGGCGCCTACTCGGTGCACAACAGCCTGTTCGACGTCTGGCTGATGCTCGGCTTCGGCATCCTCGGCTATGCCTTCAAGAAGCTCGGCTATCCCATCGCCCCCTTGGTGCTGGCGGCGGTGCTGGGCGACAAGGCCGAAGACGCCTTCCGCCAATCGATGCTGTTCTCCGATGGCCAGCTGAGCATCTTCTGGTCCAACCCGCTGGTGGGCAGTCTGACCACCGCGGCGTTGCTGATGCTCTGCTGGCCGTTGCTCGCGCGGGGCCTGCAGGCGCTGCGCCTGAGCCAGCCGCGGGCCAAGGTACGGCCGTCGTGAACGCCCCGGCCTGGCGCGGACGCACCCCACCGACGCCAGGCCCGGGCTCATGCGCTACCCTAGCCGGCTCCCCTGCCCCAAGGTCCGCCAGCATGACGCGCATTCCTGATGCCCATACCATCCACAGCCGTCTGCGCCTGCGCCAGTTGCGGCTGGTGCTGGCACTGGCGGAATTCGGCTCGCTGCGCCGCGCCGCCGACGACATCGGCATGACCCAGCCGGCCGCCACCAAGATGCTGCACGAGATCGAGAGTCTGCTTGGCGTGGGGCTGTTCGAGCGGCTGCCGCGCGGCATGCGCGCCACGGCCTTTGGCGACACGGTGATCTACTACGCGCGGATGGTGTTCGCCGAACTCTCGGGCATGCGCGAGGAGCTGGTCGCGCTGGAATCGGGCAATCTGGGCCGGGTCGCCGTGGGCGCCATCCCGGCGCTGGCCTCGGGCCTGCTGACCCGCACCATCGCTACCCTCAAGCAGAGCCATCCGCGGCTGTCCATGTCCATCCAGGTGGATACCAGCGACGTGCTGGTCCAGGCGCTGCTGCAGGACCAGCTCGACGTGGTCCTGGGCCGCATTCCTACCGGGGCCCGCGCAGAAGAGTTGCTGTTCGACAGCCTCGGCGAAGAGGTGCTCTGCGTGATCGCCGGCGCCCAGAATCCCCTTGCCCAGGCCACTCACCTCACCTGGGGCGAATTGCAGGAGCACACCTGGGTGCTGCAACAGCACCCCAGCCCGATGAGGGCCATCATCAACCAGGCCTTCCACGACGCCCGGGTCGACATCCCCGGCAGCATCGTCGAAACCACCTCCATCATGACCCTGCTGGCGCTGCTGCAGCAGACCGACATGCTCGGCGTGACGCCGCTGTCGGTGGTCAACGACTATCCCGGTCGCCATCTGCTGGCGGTGCTGCCCATCGCCTTCGAACCACGACTGCCGCCCTATGGACTGATCCGTCGCCGCCACCGGGTGCAGTCCTCGGCCATGCAGACCTTCATGGCGGCGGTGCGCAGCGAGCATGGGCGACTGCGCCAAGATGACGCCTGAGCGGATGGCGACCGGCCTGGCCGCTGATCGCCCGAAACCCTTTGTTAGACGCCTTGCTTGGCCCGCCCCTTGCAAATTCCCATGCAAGGCCGACCGCGATCGGCCAAGAACGAGTTCCGCTGCCCACCGACTATCCACTGACTGCAGCCGCTATCCGCTGGCTGCAATCGGCAGGAAACAAAAGGGTGCGCGGGGCCACGCCTGTGTGCAAGGAGGTAACAATGACCCAAGACGTCACGCCCTCCGAAAGCGGAGAGCGCTTTCGCCAGACCCGGCTGTTCTGTTCGAGCAGCCTGCAATTTCTCGTGGCCGATCGGGATGCGGCCTGTCAGGGCGTCAGCAAGGTGTTCAAGCCCCATGAGCTGAAACCGGTGCAGCGCGGCGAGGTGGTCAGCGCCAGCCTGCACCACATCAGCCGCGGGCGACTGTCGCTCAATCGCCTGGAATACGGCACCGACGTCGATATCGATCCCCAGTGCCTGCAGGACTTCTATCTGGTCCAGATCCCGCTGACAGGAGGCGCCGACATCCATTGCGGCGCGGTGGATTTCCAGTCTTCGCCGCAGGTGGCAGCATTGCTGTCGCCGGAGTTGCCCGTGCGCATGAGATGGTATGGCGGCGCCGCGCAGCTGGTACTGCGCCTGGAGCGCGCCGACCTGGAGCATCACTGCGCCCAGCACCTGCCCCAGCAGGGTCGCCTGCCGCAATTCGATCCGCGGCTGGACCTGGGCCAGGCCGGTGGCGCCTACTTCCTGCAACTGCTCGGCCTACTCATGGACGGCCTGGCCGATCCGGCGCATCCGATCCACCAGCCGCTGGTGCTCAAGCAATTCGAATCCTCGCTGCTCAATGCCCTGCTCTATGGCCAGCCGCATTCCCTGCACGGCCAGCTGGAAGGCACCCGCGAGCGCAATGTCTCGCCCTACTTCATCAAGCGCATCGAGGCCTATATCGCCGAACACCTGCACGAGCCCCTCAGCGTGGAAACCCTGGCCGAACATGGCGGCGTCAGCGTGCGCACCCTGTTCGCCGGCTTCCGCACCTATCGCGGCACCACCCCCATGCACTATCTACGCGACCTGCGCCTGGAGCGGGTCAACGAAGAACTGCGCAGCGGCCGGGTGGAATCGGTGACGGACACCGCCTACAAATGGGGCTTCGCCCACCTCGGCAGGTTCGCTCAGGAATACAAGCGCCGCTACGGCGAGTCTCCCTCGGAAACCCGCCGCTTTCGCGGGGCGCTCTCCGGCTAGTTGAGACGCCGTCCCGCCAGGGTCTGCGACGGTGTCTCGCCGAACGCCTGGCGGTAGTCGCTGGCGAAGCGCCCCAGGTGCTCGAAGCCCCAATCCAGGGCGATGCGCGAGACGCTCGCGCCCTCACGACGCGCCAGCAGCAGGCGCCGCACCTCTTCCAGCCGTAGCCGCTTGAGATAGGCCATGGGCGGCTGGCCGTGATAGCGGCGGAAGCTGGCATAGAGCTTGGACCGGGATACGCCGGCCACGCGCTCCAGACTCTCCAGCGAGGGATTCTCCCGCGCATGGGCTTCGAGATAACGCCTTGCCCGCAAGAGAAACTCGGGATAGCCCGTCCCTACGCCTTCCTCCAGAGCCGCGGAGTAGTTGTGCGGCTGGGCCAGCAGCAGGCCCTTGAGCAGCATCACTTCCAGGTCGTTAGCCAGTGCCGGCTGGCCGTAGAGCGCCTGGACAGCGCTCCAGCCGTCCAGCAATTGGCGCACACCCTGCCACCACGCCGCGACCGCCGGGCGCGCCAGTTCCATCTCGCCGGCAAAGCTCAGGGGCACCGCCAAGGGCCGGCCCAGCAGGCCCTCCGCCACCTCCTGCAGGGCTTCGCGGCGGATCACCACCTGCAGCTTGAGGCAGTCGGCGGCCATGTCCAGCCGCTGCCATTCGTGGGGCGCGACGACCATTCCGCACTGGCTGTCGGAACGCACGCGCGCGCCGCGGCTGGCCAGCGACTGGCGCCCCTGCAGCGGCAGGCTGAGGCTGTAGGCATCCAGGGCGTCGATGCCGATCTGCACCGCGGCGCCATAGCCGATCCGCCCCAGCACCGTGGCCCGGCCCGGCAGTCGCAGCCCTTGGTGATGGAAACTCAACTCGGCGCCGCTGCGGGTTTCCAGGCGGTGCGGACCGGCCACCGCGCTCATCCAACGACACGCCTCGGCGACCTGGCCACTGTGCGTCTGCACCTCGAAATTCGTCTGCTGCATGCTGGGCTCCTCCGCTGGCTGGTTCCATGCTGCACGCCGCGTGCCGCCGCCACTATCCGCAGAGTGCAGGCCAGTCCGGCGAGCGAAAAAATCCGGCTAGCGATCAGCGAAAAAGCGGATAGAGGGGTTGGGGTGGCGGGGCTTCAATCGAGGCGAGTCTCACCCTAGAGGACACCCCTGATGAGCATCCGCAGCATTGCCCAATGGCAGGACTACATCCAAGGTTGCCTGGACTTCCGTCCGGCCGACGGCGTCTATCGCATCGCCCGCGATCTCTTCACCGAACCCGAGCTGTTCGAGCTGGAAATGGAGCTGATCTTCGAGAAGGTCTGGATCTATGCCTGCCACGAAAGCGAGATCGCCAAGCCCCACGACTTCGTCACGATGCGCGCCGGTCGCCAACCGCTGATCATCACCCGCGATGGCAACGGCGAGCTGCATGCGCTGATCAACGCCTGCCAGCACCGCGGCGCCACCCTCACCCGCGTGGCGCGCGGCAACCAGTCCACCTTCACCTGTCCGTTCCACGCCTGGTGTTACAAGAGCGATGGTCGTCTGGTGAAGGTCAAGGCGCCAGGCGAATACCCCGATGGCTTCGACAAGGCCACCCGCGGGCTGAAGAAGGCGCGCATCCAGAGCTACAAGGGTTTCGTCTTCGTCAGCCTGGATACCCAGGGCAGTGACTCCCTGGAAGACTACCTGGGCGATGCCAAGGTGTTCTTCGACATGATGGTGGCCCAGTCGCCCACCGGCGAGCTGGAGATCCTGCCGGGCAAGTCCACCTACACCTACGACGGCAACTGGAAGCTGCAGAACGAGAACGGCCTCGACGGTTATCACGTCAGTACCGTGCACTACAACTACGTCTCCACCGTGCAGCACCGCCAACAGGTCAATGCCGAGAAAGGCGGCACCAGCAGCACCCTGGACTACAGCAAGCTCGGCGCCGGCGATGCCGAGACCGACGATGGCTGGTTCTCCTTCAAGAACGGCCACAGCCTGCTGTTCAGCGACATGCCCAACCCCACGGTGCGCCCCGGCTACGCCAGCGTCATGCCGCGCCTGGTGGAGGAATACGGCCAGGCCCGCGCCGAGTGGATGATGCATCGCCTGCGCAACCTCAACATCTACCCCAGCCTGTTCTTCATGGACCAGATCAGCTCCCAGCTGCGCATCGTGCGGCCGGTGGCCTGGAACAAGACCGAGATCATCAGCCAGTGCATCGGCGTCAAGGGCGAGGCGCCCGCCGACCGCACCAACCGCATCCGCCAGTTCGAGGACTTCTTCAACGTCTCCGGCATGGGTACGCCCGACGATCTGGTGGAATTCCGTGAAGCCCAGCGCGGCTTTCAGGCCCGCCTGGAGCGCTGGAATGACATCTCCCGCGGCCATCATCGCTGGACCGCCGGCCCCACCGTGAACAGCGAGGCCCTGGGCATCCAGCCGGTACTCACCGGTACCGAATTCACCCATGAAGGCCTCTATGTGAACCAGCACGGCGCCTGGCAGCGCTTCCTGCTCGACGGCCTGGCCAACAAAGCCCTGCAACCGACGGAGGTGTCGGCATGAACCCAGATCTGCAATACGCCGTGGAACAATTCCTCTATCGCAAGGCGGCGCTCTGCGATGCCCAGGACTGGGACGCCTATCTGGCGCTGTTCGAGGCCGACAGCGTCTTCCACCTGCCGCAATGGATCAGCGAGCACGAGTACGTGACCGATCCCACCCAGGGCCTCTCCTATATCTACTACGCCGACCGCTCCGGCCTGGAGGACCGGGTGTTCCGCCTGCGCACCGGCAAGTCGGCCGCCTCCACGCCACTGCCGCGCACCCTGCACCAGATCAGCAACGTACGCGTCGCCCGGGCTGACGACGGTCTGCTGGAGGTGCGCGCCGGCTGGCTGACGCTCTATGCCCGCCACGGGGTGTCCGAGCAGTTCTACGGTCAGGTGACCTATCACCTGCGCGAGGTGGACGGCGACTTCCGTGTCGTCCGCAAGCAGGTGCTGCTGCTCAACGACGTCATCAACTCCGTACTCGACTTCTACCATCTCTGAGGCCACCGCCATGAGCCACAACGTCGCTCTGAGCTTTGCCGACGGCAAGACGCTGTTCATCGCGGTGAAGCCCAACGAACTGCTGCTGGACGCCGCCCTGCGCCAGGGCATCAGCCTGCCGCTGGACTGCCGCGAAGGCGTCTGCGGCACCTGCCAGGGGCGCTGCGAAGCCGGCGCCTACAGCCAGGATTACGTCGACGAGGAAGCCCTCTCCGAGCGGGACCTGGCGCAACGCAAGGTGCTCGCCTGCCAGACCCGGGTGACCTCCGACGCCGCCTTCTACTTCGACCACGACTCCAGCCTCTGCCATGCCGAAGAGCCCGAGCGCATCAGTGCCCAGGTGATCTCGGTGGAGCTGGTCTCGGCCACCACCGCCATCCTGCATCTGGACGCCAGTTCTGCCCCCCGGCAGCTGCAATTCCTCCCAGGCCAGTACGCGCGGCTGCGTATCCCCGGCACCGATGACTGGCGCGCCTACTCCTTCGCCAACCGGCCCAATGCGCAGAACCAGCTGCAATTCCTCATCCGTCTGCTGCCGGATGGGGTGATGAGCAACTTCCTGCGCGAACGCTGCCAGCCGGGCCTGACCCTGGAGCTGGAAGCCCCGCTGGGCAGCTTCTACCTGCGCCAGGTGGAGCGGCCGCTAGTGCTGGTGGCGGGCGGCACGGGCCTGTCGGCCTTCCTCGGCATGCTCGACGAGATGGCCGAGAAAGGCGGCTGCGGCCAGCCGGTGCGGCTGTTCTATGGCGTCACCCAGGAGCAGGATCTCTGCGAGGGCGCCCGGCTGGAGGCCTACCGCGCGCGCATCGCCGACTTCGACTACCAGCCCGTGGTCAGCCAGCCGGGTCCGGCGTGGCAGGGCCTCAGCGGCTATATCCCCGAGCACTTCGACCGCCGCTTCCTCACCGACCAGGCCTGCGACCTCTATCTCTGCGGCCCGCCGCCCATGGTCGAGGCGGTCAAGACCTGGCTCGACCAGCAGGGGTTGGGCGAGGAGACGCGGCTGTACAGCGAGAAGTTTTTGCAGAGTGCGTCTTCGCGGTGACCCCGCACCGCGCTATCCAAAAAGCCCGACAGCTCGTCTGCCGGGCTTCGCATTTGTAAGTCGGGCTGAAACAGCTACACCTTCGAAGCCCGACAGCTCCTCTTCCAACGGCATTAATCGGCGTTTACCTCTTAGCATGAATCGCTTTGGTGGGACGTCTCTGTTGGGCTTCGCTGCGCTCAACCCAACCTACCGCTCAACGCGACGATTCCGATAGGTTGGGTTGAGACAGCTCCATCGTCGAAGCCCGACAGCAACCAATCTTACGGCGGCATCAATCAATCTCCACCGCTTGGCCTGGATCGCTTGGCGGGGCCTCTCTGTTGGGCTTCGCTTCGCTCAGCCGAACCTAACGCAGCCCATGGCAGTCACCGCTCTATCGCGGCGATGGTAGCCCCGAGACAGTCGTTACCCAGGTGAGGGCCAGGATCCCACCGGAGCTGAAGGGCCGAACGCCTGCTCGGCTAGCCCCCTCTCCCCTCGGGAGAGGGTTGGGGTGAGGGCACGCATCGCGACGGATTCCAGTGGAAAAGGCTGCGCCGTTTTCCACGCTACGGTTATCGACGTCTACAGAGGTGAGTGATGCCGTAGAAGCGGTCGCAACGGCGGAACGCTATAGCCTCAATGAGCCGGAGGTTGGAATGAGACGGCGCAACCGTCCAAGACCAATAGGACCATAACCTCCGGCGCCACCCCGCATCGTCTGCCGCTATATCTGAACCACCTGGACACGCCCTTGGTTGAGCTTACCGCCCAAACGCCGTGCAAAAAAAAAGCCTGCCATCCCCGGCAGGCTTGAAAGTGGACGAAGGGAGCTGAACTCCGTCCGGTCAGAAGTGGTGGATGTAGCGCACCTGCACCCGGCTGCCTTCGGGACGGTTCTTCGCGTCCTGCTCGAAGTAGGCGTTGGCCACCAGGTGGTCGTTCTTGGAAAAGCTGTACATGCCGCCCGGGCCGATGGCCCAGACCTGTTCGCGCCGACCGGAGACGTCGTGGCCGTCGATCTGGGTATCGGTGATCTGCTTGAGCCAGTAGCCGTTGAGGCCCAGGCGCAGTTGCGGGGTGACGGCGTATTCGGTGGCGAAGTTGGCATGCAGCGCCTGCCCGGCCTGGATGTCGGAGACATCGCCGAAGGCGTAGTTCGGCTTGTCGTTCTTGAAGTTGTAGAGGTAGTGGGCACGCACCGAGGCGGTCCAGTTGGGGGTGAACCAGTAGGTGCCCGCCCAGTAGGGATTGAACGACCAGGCGTGGTTGCCTGGATTAATGTCCTTGTCGCGGTCGTATTCACCGGTGGGGATATTCACCTGCAATTCGACGCGCTGGACGAAGCGCGGCCCGTTCGGCCCCATCACCGGATCGAACTGGATGAACGGCCCCACCAGCAGGTCGCCCATGCCGCCCTGGTCCTTGAGGGCCGCGTTATTCAAGCCATCGTCGACCTTCATCCGCGTCACCACCGGCAGCAACATGTTCAGACCCAGGTTGCCGTTGCCCAGACGCAGGTCCGACACGTAGCTGAGTTGGGTCACCGAGACCTGGTAGTCCAGCTGGGTCTTGGGCAGGCCTAGCTTGTCGCCGTTGCGGTCCACCAGGCGATCGCTGCTGTAGTTCTGGAAATACTGTTGCAGGTACCAGCCGTTACCGGCGGGCAAGCCGCCGTCGAGAAAGCTGGTGAGGCCGAGGTTGACCACCGGCAGGTCATAGGCCTGGGTGGTTCCGGCGACCAGGGCACCGGCGAGGGAAAGATAGCGAATCCGGGTCATGCAAGGCTCCTTGAATACGGCTGTTCGTGCTCGCGAAAGGCAGATTCGAAAGGGCAGCGCCCGCCGATCGAGTGGCATCGACGGGCGCTGCCGAGGCTCAGGCGCTCAGCGCCGGATGCGCGCTGGCGACCCGGTACTGGCCGGCGTGGAAGACCAGCGGTTCTCCGCCGCTGTGTCGGTAGTGCTCGATCTCGCCAAGGAAGATCAGGTGGTCGCCACCCTCGTACTGGACGTGGTTGCGGCAGATCAGGGTGGCCACCGCCTCCTCCAGCAGCGGTACCCCGGCGGTGCCCTCTACGTGAGCGATGCCGGCGAACTTGTCCTCCGCCGGCCGCGCGAAGTGGCCGGAAAGCTGGTGCTGGTCGCTGCCCAGCACGTGGATGGCGAAGTGGCTGGCGGCGAGGAAGTCCGCCAGGCTCGGCGCCTGGCGGGCCAGGCTCCAGAGCACCAGCGGCGGCTCCAGGGACACCGAGGAGAAGGAATTGGCGGTCATCCCTACCTTGCGCCCGTCACGGCCGCGGGTGGTGATCACCGTGACGCCGGTGGCGAATTGCCCTAGTAGGTTGCGCAGCGCCCGCGGGTTGGCCGGGTCGGCGGCGATGAGATCCAGCGCGTCTATCGTCATGGTGGGCTCCTTAGGCAGCCTGGTCCAGGTGTTCACGCAGGAAGCCCTGGCAGGCCTCCGCTTCGAACCACCAGGGGGCGAAACGGCGGGGATCGTCGAAGGCGTTGACGATGCGCGAGGCGATGGCGTGGGACTGGCTGGCGGCGCCGAGCAGATCGAGGATGTGCGGCGGCGGCGGGGTCAGCAGGCTGTTGGTCCATTTCACTACCTGGCCGGCGTAGTCCCAGTAGCGCTCGAAGGTCTGGTGCATCCAATCCGGGGTGAAGGCGGCATCGCCCTGGGCG
Organism: Pseudomonas sp. HR1; assembly: GCF_030175875.1. Lineage (NCBI taxonomy): Bacteria > Pseudomonadati > Pseudomonadota > Gammaproteobacteria > Pseudomonadales > Pseudomonadaceae > Pseudomonas > Pseudomonas sp. HR1. The sequence continues at coordinate 135,482 of NZ_JASNRF010000008.1, read as the reverse complement.
AGGATGGCCTCCAGATAGACCTTGCTGCACTTGGCGGCATTGTTGGAGCCCTGGCCGGTGATGGGATCGTTGACCACCAGGGCGTCGGCCATGCCGAACACCGGCCGGCCCGAAGGCAGGCGCAGCACCGGCTTGCGCACCATGGGCGTGAAGCGCCCGGCCAGCACGCCGCCGGCATCGGTGAGCTCCAGGTTCTGGCAGCGCTCGGCCTCCCAGGGCGCGAAGCGGCGGACGATCTCCAGGCTACGCTCCAGGTGCTGCTCCGGCGAGGTGACGTCCTGCCAGCAGTCCAGGGGGCCGCCGGGCACGCCTTCGAACACCATGATCTCGCAGGGTCCGTTCAGGGTCAGGGCCGGGAAGACGAAGTATTCGCCCACACCGGGGATAAGGTTGAAGGCCACCCGCGAATAGGGCGACATGGGCTGCATGCCCTTCACATAGGTCAGCGCCAGGGCACGCTGGGGCTGCTGGAAGACGGTGCGCTCGGTGTCACGGGCGAACAGGTTGACGATCTCGCCCTTACCGGCGGCGAGCAGGGTCAGGTCATGGCTGGCGGCCAGGGTTTCCAGTTCGGGCAGGCCGACGTCCTGGATCACCAGTTCACCGCCGCGCCGCTCGAACTCGTCCATCCAGGCCGGCATCTTCAGGCGCTGGTCCACCGCCTGGGCATAGCGCTCCAGGCGCGCGCTCCACTGAAAGGCCGGGCGCTCGGGATGGGCAGGATCGGGGACGGCCAGGCCGATGCCCTCCACCGCCGGGCACTGCTCTTCCCAGAAATTCAGCCCCAGGTCGCGCTCGGTCTGCAACGAGGTGTTGAACATGCACTGGCTGGACATCACCTTGCCCGCGCGCACCTGCTCGCCGGTGCGGTTGGTGGTGAGGGTGACATGATAGCCCTGGGCGAGCAGGCCCAGGCCCAGTTGCAGGCCGGCCTGGCCGGCCCCGACGATGGCGATACGGCGCATGGAGGTTCTCCGGGGAGTCGAGTTGCGGGTGGGGGTGAAGCCGTTGAACAGGCGCCAGAAGGGGTTGTGCATGGCATCACTCCCGTTCGGCGAGGCGTGGAATGGCCGGCTGGTTGCGCTCCGGTCCCATGACCGAATAACCACCGTCCACGGCATAGTCGGCGCCGGTGACGAAACTCGCCGCCGGCGACAACAGGAAGGCGACCACCTGGGCCACTTCCGCCGGCTCGCCGAGGCGGCCGAGCAGATGGAAGTCGGCGGCGACGCGGTCGGCGTGAGCGCGATTACCACCGCTGACCTCGGCGATCACCCGCGACCAGGTCCAGCCCGGCGACACCGAGTTGACGCGGATGCCGTCCGCCGCCAGGTCCAGCGCCATGCTGCGAGTCAGTTGCTTGAGCGCCGCCTTGGACACCGGGTAGAGCCAGCGCCCGGTCTGGGCGCAGTCGGCGGAGATGGAGGTGAAATTGACCACGGCCCCGCGCCGCGCCTTGAGATCAGTGTGTAGCGCCTTGGCCAGCATCACCGCCGACACCAGGTTCACGTCCAGTGCCTTGAGCCAGTCGCCGCGCGGCGACCCCAGGCCATCATCGAGATAGGTGCAGGCCAGGTTGACCAGGCCGGCCACTGCGCCGAAGCGTTCGCGGATGGCGGCTACCGCGAGCGCCAAGGCCGCGTCATCGGTCAGGTCCACGGTCTGGAAGAAGGCCGCATCGCCGAGCACCTCGGCACCGGCCGCGCCATTCGGGTCGATGTCCAGCAGGGCTACCCGGGCGCCTGCCGCGACCAGCTTCTCGGCCACCGCCTGGCCGATCAGGGTGGCGCTGCCGCTGATGACCACCGTCTTGCCATCGAGGGAATGCAGACTCATGGCCTCACTCCTCGATGGACTTGCCGGCGCTGGAAGCCCAGCTCGGCATCAGGGTGTTGGATGGCAGGGTCTCGTCGAGCAGCTTGTGCGCGGTCTCGGCGCCCGCCACCGGCAGGCCCTCGGGGTCGAGCAGGCCGATCTGCACCAGCACGCTGGCCTGATCCCAATAGATGTGCTCGTGGTAGAGCTTGGGCCCGCGGAACTTCACCACCCCCAGCATGGGAATCTCGACATAGCGACCGGTGAGTGCCACGCCCGGCAGCATCCAGTCGATGGCCTCGTCGTGGGTGAAGCTCATGACGAATTCGTCGACGATCTGCGAGGCACCCACGGTGCGCGAGATCGGCGTGAGCTTCATGTCCCTGGGGTTGCCGTGCACGAAGTGGTAGCGATAGAAACGCGCCAGTTCGCGATAGCCGACCCCGCCGGTCATGGTCGGGATATGGTTGACGTAGGGCTCGGGCACCATGGTAGCCATGGTCGCCGGCACGTCGCGGGTATCGAATTCGTGGCGGATATGTTCTTCCCACAGCGCCGAGAGGTTGTAGTCCGGGCCGATGGTGCGGCGCAGCGCGGCGATGGTGCGCTCATGGGCCAGCAGCGCGGCGGGCTTGTCGTAGTGATGGCCGGCGGGCCGGGCGAAGGCATGGTCGACGCCGGGGTAGACGTAACCCTCGGTACCCGGCCGCTCGGCCAGGGCCGCCAGGATGGCTTCCCGCGCCGGCGCCGGACAGAATTGGTCGGCCTCGGCGAAATGCAGCACCAGGCGCCCACTCAAGCCTTCCAACTCGCCCAGGGCCTTTTCGATACCGACTCCGTAGTAGCCGACGGCGCAAGCCACTTGGCGCAAGCGGCAGGCGGCCAGGTAGGCCAGCTTGCCACCCAGGCAGTAGCCCACCACGCCGAGCCCGGCTTCGCTCACTTCGGGCAGGCTACGCAAATGGTCGAGGGCGGCACCGATGTCCACCACCCCCAGGTTCTCGTCGAAGTCCTGGTAGTGGCCGTAGGCCTTTTCGAAATCCTCCGGGGTGTAGCCCAATTCGATGCGCGGCGCCTGACGCCAGTAGAGATCGGGCACCAGCACGCTGTAGCCCTCTTCGGCCAGGTGATCGGCGACGGCCCGCATGGCGGCGTTGACGCCGAAGATCTCCTGGCACAACACGATGCCCGGACCGCGACCGTCGATGGAGGGCACGAAGTAGGCGTCGAAGGCGCCGGACGGCGCAGGTACGTGGATATAGGATCCGGTCATCGCAAGAGACTCCAGGTTGCTCAGGTCTGGAATCATCTTCGGCGTGGTTCCCGCTGCGGGGCTGTCCGCAGACTGCCGCGACCATCCCCTTGGCGCAGCTAATTACGCGGCGGCCGCCACCCGGGCGTCGGGCGAATCCCGCCCAGGCCACGGCTGGCCGGGGCTTCAGGCCTGTTGCGCAGCGGTCTCCTGCACCAGCGCCAGACAATGCGCCAGCAGCGGCGAGCGATCGCCGGCCCGGTAGCTGATGACGATGGGCGAGACCGCCTGAGTATCGCTCAGGGAGACGTAGTCGATGTCGTCGCGGTGCAGCCGGCGCACCGAGACCGGCACCAGGGTGATCCCCAGTCCGGCCGCCACCAGGCCGATGGCCGTCTGCAATTCGTTGGCCCACTGCGCCACGCGGATGTTCACTCCTTCGCGAGCGAACAGCGCCAGCACGTGGTCGGCATAACTGGGTCGCGGCGCGGCGGGATAGAGCACGAAGGGCTCTTCCGCCAGGCGTGCCAGACTCACCGGCGCGCCCAGCAGCGGATGCCCGGCCGGCAGCACCGCCACCAGCGGATCCTCGTGCAACACCTCCTGCACCACCGCGGCATCCTCGATGCGGATGCGACCGAAACCGATGTCGATGCGTCCGCTCTTGAGCGCCTCGACCTGCTGCAGGGTGATCAGCTCGGACAGCCCCAGCTCCAGCCCGGCATCGGTGCGCAGTCGGCGGATCAGTTCCGGCAGGGCGCCATAGAGCGTGGACGGCGCGAAGCCGATGCCCAACCAGCGCTTGCGCCCCTCGGCCACCCGCCGGGTGCCGTCGCGCACCTCGTCCAGCTGCGCCAGCAGCCGACTGCCGTGCTCCTGGAAATAGCGCCCGGCCTCGGTGAGGCGCAAGGGCCGGCCGCGCTCCAGCAGGCTCACCCCCAGCTCTTCTTCCAGTTGCTGGATCTGCCGGCTGAGGGGCGGCTGGGCCATGTGCAGGCGTTCGGCCGCGCGGGTGAAGTTGAGGGTCTCCGCCAAGGCCAGGAAATACCTCAGATGCCGCAGCTCCATCATACCTCCAGGGTATCGTAGAACACGCAACGGATATTGGACTGCCGGGGAGGCAACTCGCAAGCTGAAGGCCGTCCCTACAAGAACGCGCGGCAACGACCGCCCCTGATGGATTCGGCCCATGATCAGCATCGAACGCCTGGACACCTGCCTCGTCGACCTGCCCACCATCCGCCCGCACAAGCTGGCCATGCATACCCTGCAGCGGCAGACCCTGGTGCTGTTGCGCCTGACCTGCAGCGACGGCAGCCAGGGCCTCGGCGAAGCCACCACCATCGGCGGCCTGGCCTACGCCGGGGAGAGCCCGGAAAGCATCAAGACCAACCTCGACACCTATCTGGCGCCCCTGGTGATCGGCCAGGACGCCGACAACCTCAATGCCGTGATGCAGCGGGTCGAGCGCAGCGTGCGCGCCAATACCTTCGCCAAGTCGGCCCTGGAGACCGCTCTGCTCGACGCCCAGGGCCAGCGTCGCGGCCTGGGCATCGCCGAACTGCTCGGCGGCCGGGTGCAACAGGGGCTGGAGGTGGCCTGGACTCTGGCCAGCGGCGACACCGCCAAGGACGTCGCCGAAGCGGAACGCATGCTCGACCTGCGCCGCCATCGCCATTTCAAACTCAAGATCGGCGCGGCCGAACCGGCCCGGGACATCGCCCACGTGGCAGCCATCAAGCGCGCCCTGGGCGATCGCGCCAGCGTGCGGGTCGACGTCAACCAGGCCTGGAGCGAAGGCGTGGCCTTGCGCGCCTGCCAGGCCCTGGCCGACGCCGGGGTGGAGTTGATCGAACAGCCGGTGCCGCGCCATGACGTCCAGGCCCTGGCGCGGGTCAGCGCCCGCAGTCCGGCGCCGGTGATGGCCGACGAAGCCATCGAGAGCCTCCCCGACGCCTTCGCCCTGGCCCGTGCCGGTGCCGCCCCGGTATTCGCGCTCAAGATCGCCAAGACCGGCGGTCCGCGGGCGGTGCTCAAGGTCGCCCACCTGGCGCAGGCGGCCGGCATCGGCCTCTATGGCGGCACCATGCTCGAAGGCAGCATCGGCACCCTGGCCTCGGCCCATGCCTTCGCCACCCTGGAGCGGCTGGACTGGCACAGCGAGTTGTTCGGTCCACTGCTGCTCACCGAGGACATCCTCGTCGAGCCGCCGACCTATCGCGACTTCCAGCTGCTGCTACCCCAGGGTCCCGGCCTCGGCGTCAGCCTCGACGAAGACCGCCTCGCCCATTTCCGTCGCGATCGCAGCAGCCTCGCCGTCGCCACTGCCTGATCACGCCCCGTGGAGGATTCACCATGCTGTTCATGGTCCGCATGACCGTCAAACTGCCCCACGACCTGCCTGCCGCCGACGCCACGCGACTCAAGCAGGCGGAAAAGGAACTGGCCCAGGAGCTCCAGCGCCAGGGCACCTGGCGCCACCTCTGGCGGATCGCCGGGCTCTACGCCAACGTCAGCATCTTCGACGCGGCCGATACCCAGGCGCTGCACGATACCCTGCTGCAACTGCCGCTCTACCCCTATATGGAGATCGAGGTCACCGCCCTGTGCCGACACCCCTCCTCCATCCACACCGACGACCGTTGATTGGCCACCCATAACAACAACACCGAGGATCGCTCCATGACCCTAGCCCTTTCCCAGACCGCCGATGTGCAGAAGTTCTTTGAAGTCGCCAGCGGCTTCGAGCAGGACGCCGGCAATCCGCGCCTCAAGACCATCGTGCACCGTATCCTCACCGACAGCATCCGCATGATCGAGGACCTGGAGGTGACGCCCGAGGAATTCTGGCAGGCGGTGAGCTACTTCAACGACTTGGGCGCGCGCCAGGAAGCCGGACTGCTGGTCGCCGGCCTTGGCCTGGAGCACTATCTGGATCTGCTGCTGGATGCCCAGGACGAACAGGCCGGCCGCACCGGTGGCACCCCGCGCACCATCGAAGGCCCGCTCTATGTGGCCGGTGCCCCTCTGTGCGAAGGCGAAGCCCGGCTCGATGATGGCCAGGACGCCGGCGTGCCGCTGTTCATGACCGGCCAGGTGCGCGACACCGAGGGTCGCCCGCTGGCCGGCGCCCTGGTGGACGTCTGGCACGCCAACACCGGCGGCACCTATTCCTACTTCGATCCGGCGCAGTCCGAATTCAACCTGCGCCGACGCATCCGCACCGACGCCGAGGGCCGCTACGCCTTCCGCAGCATCGTGCCCTCCGGCTACGGTTGCCCGCCGGACGGCCCCACCCAGCGCCTGCTCGACGGCCTCGGCCGCCATGGCCAGCGCCCGGCGCACATCCACTTTTTCATCTCCGCTCCCGGCCATCGCCACCTGACTACCCAGATCAACCTGGCCGGCGACAAGTACCTGCACGATGACTTCGCCTACGCCACCCGCGACGAACTCATCGCCGACATCCACTTCCACGACGACGCCAACGCCGCCCGCGCCCGTGGCCTCGACGGCAGCCAGTTCGCCGAAATCGACTTCGACTTCGAATTGCAGCCCGCCGAAGAACCCACCGCCGAGCAGCGCAGTGCCCGCCCGCGCGCCCTCGAAGAAGCCTGAAGGCACCCTGTCCTCATCGGTCCGCCGGTGAGGACAGGTCCATCGATTGCCCCACCTGTCCTGCTTGGGCATAGTGAACCGGCCTGCCAGACGCCGGAGTCACCCACCATGCCCGTCCTGTCGCCCCTCGTCCGCCCCGCTGCCTGCCGGGGTCGCCCATGACCCAGCGCACCATGCTGCTCACCGGTGCCAGTCGCGGGATCGGTCACGCCACCGTCAAGCTGTTCCGCAGCCTGGGCTGGCGTCTGCTCACCGTCTCCCGCCAGCCGTTCTCCGAAGAATGCGCCTGGCCGGAAGCCCGCGACGCGCACATCCAGGCCGATCTCGCCGACCTCACCCAGATCGATCGCCTGGTCGCCACCGTCCGCGAGCGGCTGCCCAGCGGCAAGCTGGATGCCCTGGTCAACAATGCCGGCATCTCGCCCAAGGGGCCGGATGGCGGTCGCCTCGGGGTAGCCGCGTCGGATGCCGAGACCTGGACCCACGTCCTCAACGTCAATCTGGTTTCCACCGCCCTGCTGGGCCGCGCCCTGCTGCCGGAGCTTGAAGCCGCTCGAGGCAGCATCGTAAACGTCACCTCCATCGCCGGTTCGCGGGTGCACCCCTTCGCCGGAGTGGCCTATGCCGCCTCCAAGGCAGGCCTGGCCGCGCTGACCCGGGAACTGGCCCATGAATTCGGTCCCCGTGGCATCCGCGCCAACGCCATAGCACCGGGCGAGATCGCCACTTCCATCCTCTCGCCCGGTACCGATGGCCTGGTGGAAGCCGAGGTCCCGCTCAAGCGCCTGGGTACCCCCGACGAAGTGGCCGAGACCATCTACTTCCTCTGCAGCGAACGCTCCTGCTACATCAACGGTGCCGAGATCCATATCAACGGCGGTCAGCACGTCTAGTTGGCGCCTGTGACCGAGGGCAGTCCGCCTGGATCAATGGCGGGCGGCTCGAGTCACCCACCCGGTTAGCTGAAGAAGAAGCCGTGCAGGGAACGGGTCCGTTCTTAACCCGCACTAACTGTTATGTTATAACGTGTTATAAAGTTCTGGAGCATCCCCTACAGGAACGCGCCCGCCCTACGACCTACCCTAGCCGTGATGACCATGACGACCCTAGCCAGCCTCCCCAGCCAGAAACTCCCTGTCACCGTGCTGTCCGGCTTTCTCGGCGCCGGCAAGACCACCCTGCTCAACCATATTCTCAACAACCGCGAAGGCCGGCGGGTGGCGGTCATCGTCAACGACATGTCCGAGGTCAACATCGACGCCGCCCTGGTCCGCGACGGCGGCGCCGAGCTGTCGCGCACCGAGGAAAAGCTGGTGGAGATGAGCAACGGCTGCATCTGCTGCACCCTGCGCGAAGACCTGCTGCTGGAAGTCGAACGCCTCGCCCGCGAGGGCCGCTTCGATCAGCTGGTCATCGAATCCACCGGGATCTCCGAGCCCCTGCCCGTGGCCGAAACCTTCACCTTCGCCGGCGAAGACGGGCGCTGCCTGGGCGACGTCGCCCAGCTCGACACCCTGGTCACCGTGGTGGATGCCTTCAACTTCCTGCGCGACTACGCCTCCAGCGATCTGCTGGAATCCCGCGGCGAATCCCTCGGCGAGGAAGACGAACGCACCGTGGTCGACCTGCTGATCGAGCAGATCGAATTCTGCGACGTCCTGGTGGTGAACAAGCTGGACCTCATCGAACCGGCGGAACGCGATCGGCTGCTGGCCATCCTGCGCAGCCTCAACCCCAGTGCGCGGCTGGAACTGGCGAGCTTTGGCGCCGTACCGCTGGAGCGGGTGCTGCAGACCGGACTCTTCGATTTCGATAAAGCCGCCCAGGCGCCGGGCTGGCTGCAGGAGCTGCGCGGCGAACATACCCCCGAGACCGAGGAATACGGCATCTCGAGCTTTGTCTATCACGCCCGCCGCCCCTTCCATCCCGAGCGCTTCTTCGCCCTGGTCGAGGGGGAATGGCCTGGCGTGATCCGCTCCAAGGGCTACTTCTGGCTGGCCAGCCATCCCGCCCATGCCGGTACCTGGTCCCAGGCCGGCGCCGTGGCTCGCCATGGCGTGGCCGGGCGCTGGTGGGCCGCGGTATCGCCCGAGCAGTGGCCGGAGGATGAAGAAACCGTCGCCCTCATCAAGGAGAAATGGCACGAGGCCGTCGGCGATGCTCGCCAGGAACTGGTACTCATCGGCATGGACATGGACGAAGCCGCCCTGCGCGCCCGCCTGGATGCCTGCCTGCTGACCGACAGTGAACTCGCCGCCGGCCCCGCGGCCTGGACGCGCCTGCACAACCCCTTCAGCGACTGGCCCCAGGCCACCGATCCGCACTGAAGCGAGCCCTGCCCATGAACGCCATCCTGCCCGATGTCTCCCTCAGCGAGACCGCCACCCTGCCCGCCGCCCTCGACTGGGTCGGCATGCAGGGCATCGACCTGCCGATCCGCCTCGGCCAGGGCGAACTCGACGGCCTGCTGCCCGCCAGCGCCGACGTTCAGGTCGACCTGCCCGCGGCCACCGCCAAGGGCATCCATATGTCCCGGCTCTATCAACTGCTGGATCGCCTGGGCGGCGAAGCTCTCCTGACGCCCGAGCGCCTGCGTCTGCTGCTGAATGACATGGTCGCCAGCCACCGCAGCTGCGACTCCCGCGCCGCCCGCCTGCGGCTGGATTTCGCCCTGCTGATCCGCCGCCCCGCCCTGATGACCCCCGAATTGAGCGGCTGGAAACGCTATCCCGTGCGCCTGGAAGCCAGTTGGGTGGCTGGGGTATTCCAGCTCAGCGCGCGCGTCGAGATCCTCTACTCTTCCACCTGCCCCTGCTCCGCCGCCCTGTCCCGGCAACTGATCGAACGGGCCTTTCTGGCCGAACACGGGACCACCACGCAGCTCGATCCCGCCACCGTCGCCCACTGGCTGAGCCGTCACGCCTCCCTGGCCACCCCGCACAGCCAGCGCAGCCTGGCCCGGGTACGGATCAGCCTGCCGGCCGGGGCAGTCGACTTCGGCTTGCTGCCCCTGATCGACCAGTGCGAACAGGCCCTAGGCACGCCGGTGCAGACCGCCGTCAAGCGCGCCGACGAACAGGCCTTCGCCGCGCTAAATGGCAGCAACCTGATGTTCGTCGAGGACGCCGCCCGCCGCCTGCTGGTCGCCCTGCGTGACAGCTACCGGGACGTGAGCCTCCAGGTGCGCCATTTGGAGAGTCTGCATCCGCACGATGCGTCCGCCTGGGCCTCCAGCTCGCCCGCTTGAACAGGGCGTCTCTGCAGCTTTCCTTTCAAAACGGCCGCTTTACCGCTTTACTGCAAACGAAGCGGTCGCTCTGGACGGCCACTCCCTTTCTCTCGATTCAGGAGCGCTTCTCGATGAAATCCCGCCTTACCGCAGCAGCCATGACCGTTCTGCTGAGCGTCCTCGGCACGGGCGTCGCACTGGCCGAAAGCCCGGTGGAAAAGAGCATCCGCCAGGACGGTCGTGACGTGAGCAAGGACGCCCGCCACGACCGCAAGGAAGTCGACAAGGGCGCGGCCCATGCCGCCGACGAAGCCGACCGCACCGATACCCATCTGGACAAGGAACGCCACCGCGAAGACAAGAAGGTGGACAAGCAATACAAGAAGACGCTGTAGCCCGCCCGGGTCGGGGCAGAGCCTGGGGACTGTCTTATCATTGAGCGCTGTGCCTTCCCTTGAGGCTGCGTGAGTCCCCGCCACTGAAAGGCAGGTAATCCCCTGGCCTGCCTACCCCACTGATAAGCGTGCCAGGCGCATCCACCCGGCTGCGGAGCCCGGCAATCGACTCGTGGCCATCCAGATATTTAGCGACCTGCATCACATTATTTTGGCATGACGGAGCTGATGGCTTAGACTGCGCGCCTCTCGAAAAAGGAGTTTCGCATGAAGCCGTCCCATCTCTTGTTCATCACCTTCGCTGCGCTGCAACTGGCCGGTTGCGCCATCGGCCAGAAGATCGACTACCGCCAGACCGCCCCGCAACTCACCGTCAAGGCCGACAAGCCGGTCGCCGTCGCGGTACTCGATGAGCGCCCCTATGTGGTCGCCCAGAACAAGGACGCCACCTACGTCGGCAACATCCGCGGTCTCTACTACAACCCCTGGAGCGTCCGCACCTACAGCGGTAGCCCCCTCTCCGCCGACCTGCAGGACGCCGTGCAAAAGGCCCTGGCCCGCGCCGCCATCACCGCCATGCCCAGCCAGGCCAGCGACCGCGCGCCCCAGGGCCAGAAGCTGCTGGTACTGAAACTGCGGGAGTGGAAATCCGACGCCTACATGCGCGTCCGCTTCGACTATGACGTCATCACCCAGGTCCTCGACGACCAGGGCAAGCTGCTCGCCAGCGACGAGATCAAAGGCAGCGGCCCGACCAACAACGTCATCCTTTCGGGCACCCAGGTCCTGACCAACGCCATCGACGCACCGGCCATCGCTGCCGCCCTGGCCAAGGGCAACACGCCCTGACTGGGACGCTGCTCCTCGGTCTGGAAAAAGCCCGCTTCGCGCGGGCTTTTTCATGTCCAGATACTGGAACTGGATCCGCAGCGGAGTATATCGCACCGCCATCGATACGAACGCCGGGGCGCACGAGGGGTTTCAGCCGAGTTGCAGTCATCGGCGGCGGTGGCATGTGGGAGCAGGAAGACCGGAGTACAAAGTCGTCAGACAGGATAGCGGGCGAAACCGGTATTCAACTGAGCTGAGCGCAACGCTCAGCTGTGGATCGCGGTATCGCGCTGAATAGCGACGCCTTACCGCGGTGACGGGAGCCAGGGTTGATCGTGAAAACCTAATGCCTCCGCACTTCTGCCGCCTGCGGTTGTCAGACCACCTCATTCGACGTGGACCCGGCTAGGCAAGCAACATGAATGCGCCTGTGAAAGAACAGAAGGTAATCAATGCGATTGCCATAGGAACCTGCGTAGCAGCAATGGTCTTGCTGTTGAGCTTCGCTGAAGCCACAATCGCGGCCAATAGCTGGGTGCCGCAGCCCAGTACCGAAACTGAAAAGGATATTTCAGTTGCGCTATCAATTGACAAGGACAGTGACGCTCTTCGAGTCGAGGCCCAACGGCCGGCTAAATAGCGTCCCGCTCAAATCTGCTCTCATTCGTCCACGATCGCTGGCCAGCGATCAGGGCCTACTGGCGCTCACCCTGGGTGCCATGTGTATCGGGTTGGCAACTATCTTCGTGGTGGCCATGGTGGCTTGCTGACGATGGCGCGTGACCAGGGTCGTCAGCTTGCGGATGACCGATAGTTTGACGATGCTTGGCACGTCCTGACTCAGGCCGTTCTGCCTGCTCATCTCAAAAGGCAGTTCCCCACGATCGCACTCAGCTCAGCCCTGGCTCTCGTTCGGGGGCCAGGGTTGCCGCGATGCTCACCCTCATCAAGTCGAGGGCTATAGAAGGTCAGGCATCGGCGCTGTTCCGAAAGAACTTCGGAACTGCTCTTTTTTCTCGCCCGAGTGCTCTTGAAATTCGACCCTGCAGACAGCAAAAAGCCCCGTAAGAACGGGGCTTCGAAGGTGGCGGAAGCGCAGAGATTCGAACTCTGGGACCCTTGCGAGTCGGCGGTTTTCAAGACCGCTGCCTTAAACCACTCGGCCACACTTCCGTAAGAGGGGCGCATAGTACCTGATGGCAACACACTGTCAAACAGTCGCAAGCGATCCTTAAGCAACATTTGCTATCTTCGGGGTCGTACGGTACATCACACCGTTAATTTAGCTTTGGAGTACACCATGAACGAGCGTCAATACGCCTACAACCCTGCTATCGCGCAACCGCGGGACGTCAGCCGTGTATTGCGCAACACCTATGCCCTGCTGGCCATGACTCTGGCGTTCAGCGGCCTGGTCGCCTTCGTCTCGCAGCAGATGCGGCTGCCCTACCCCAACATCTTCGTGGTCCTGATCGGCTTCTATGGCCTGTTCTTCCTGACCGTGAAGACCCGCGACAGCGGCTGGGGTCTGGTCAGTACCTTCGCCCTCACCGGCTTCATGGGCTACACCCTGGGCCCGATCCTGAACATGTATCTGGGCCTGCCCAACGGTGGCAGCGTGATCGCCTCCGCTGCCGGCATGACCGCCCTGGCCTTCTTCGGCCTGTCGGCCTACGCCCTGATCAGCCGCAAGGACATGAGCTTCCTCAGTGGCTTTCTGATGGCGGGCTTCTGGATCCTGCTGGGCGCCGTGGTGCTGTCCTTCTTCGTCCAGATCAGCGGCCTGCAACTGGCCATCAGCGCGGGCTTCGTGCTGTTCGCCGCCGCGGCCATCCTGTTCCAGACCAGCGCCATCGTGCACGGTGGTGAAGACAACTACATCATGGCTACCATCACCCTGTACGTCTCGATCTACAATATGTTCATCAGCTTGCTGCAGATCTTCGGATTCGCCAGCAACAACGATTGATTACGAGCGGTAGCCCAAGAGGCCCGCTTCGGCGGGCCTTTTTACATCCATGAAATTTGCCATCGTTGTCCTTTCTCCACCCCAGGCGCCTTCGGCGCGTCGGGCCCTGCGCTTCTGCGAGGCGCTGCTGGCCGGGGGTCACGAGCTGTCGCGCCTCTTTCTTTACCGCGACGGCGTCCATAACGCCTCTCACGCCCTGGTCAGTGGCCAGGACGAATCCGATCTGCCCGCCCGTTGGCGCGAGCTGATCGAACGCCACCAGATCGACGCCGTGGTCTGCATCGCCGCCGCCCTCAAGCGCGGGCTGCTGGACGAGAACGAAGCGCAGCGCTACGAACGTGAGGGCGCGGTGAACGTGCGGGCGCCCTGGCAGCTGTCCGGCCTGGGCCAGTTGCACGAGGCGGTGCAGGACGCCGATCGCCTGCTCTGCTTTGGAGGCGACTAGCATGGCCAGGAGTACTCTCGTCATCTCCCGCCAACCGGCCCTGAGCGGCCCCGGTCCGCGCGAGGCGCTGGATATCGTACTGGCCGGTGGTGCCTTCGAATTGCCCCTGGCGCTGCTGTTCGCGGGTCCTGGCGTAACCCAGCTGCTGGCGGCCGACAGTGCAGCCATCGAGCAGAAGGACCTGAGCGCCAACCTCTCTGCGCTGCCGCTGTTCGGTGTCGAGGCCATCTACGCTGAAGCCGCCGCCCTACACCGCCTGGGCATCACGCCGGAGCAGTTGCCCGCCTGGGTGACTCCGCTGGAGCCCGAGGGGCTGATGGCGCTGATCCACGACCATGACCAGGTGATTTCCATTTGACTACCCTGCACCTGTTTTCCCGCTCGCCGCTACTGGACGCCGGTGCCCTGGACGGCCTGAGCTGGGTCCGCGGCGAGGACACCGTTCTGCTCACCGGCGCTGCCGTCGAGGCCCTGCGCCCTGGCAGCGCGGCGGCGGAGTTGTTGACGCAACTCCCGGCCGAGACGGCCCTCTATGCCCTGGCGGAAGACGTCCAGGCGCGTCGCCTGCAACCCGAGCGGGCCGTGCCCCTGATCGACTACCCCACCTTCGTCGACCTGAGCGTGAGCTGCGCCAAGGTCATCAGCTGGACCTAGCCATGCCTCTCGACCTCGACCCCGAAGGCTATCTGCGCGACCTCTCCCAGTGGAGTCCCGAAGTAGCCCAGCAACTGGCACTCAAGGAAGGCATCGAGCTGACCGAGCGCCACTGGCAGGTGCTGCAGGCGCTGCGTGACTTCTACGCACAATTCCAGCTTTCACCAGCCAACCGGCCGCTGATCAAGTACATTGCCCAGACGCTGGGCCCGGATCTTGGCACCAGTCTGCAGCTCAACCTGCTGTTCAAGGGCGCGCCGGCCAAGCTCGGCGCCAAACTGGCCGGCCTGCCGAAACCGGATAATTGCCTATGACCCTCACCACGCCCGAAGAACACCCCTTCGCCGTCTATGTCCGGGCCCTGGGCAAGGGCAAGCGCGGCGCCCGCAGCCTGACCGAGGCCGAGGCGGAAATGGCCATGGGTCTGATCCTCGACGGCCAGGTGACCGAAGCCCAGCTCGGCGCCTTTCTCATGCTGCTCAGACACAAGGAAGAGAGCGCCGAGGAACTGGCTGGCTTTACCCGCGCCGTCCGGGCGCGGCTGCAGCCGCCAGGTTTCGCCGTCGATCTCGACTGGCCGTCCTACGCGGGCAAGAAGCGTCACCTGCCCTGGTACCTGCTGGCGGTGAAATGCCTGGCCGGCAGTGGCGTGCGGGTGGTCATGCATGGCGGTGGTACCCACACCGCGGGCCGGCTCTATACCGAACAGTGCCTGGCCGACCTGGGGATGCCGACCGCCACTGACTGGCAGGACGTCGACGCCCTGCTCGATCGCGGTCAGCCGGCCTTCCTGCCGCTGGCCGCCTGGATGCCGGCCCTGCAGCGGATGATCGATCTCAAGGCCGAGCTCGGCCTGCGCTCGCCGATCCACTCCCTGGTCCGGCTGCTCAACCCCAGCCAGGCGCGCTGCATCCTGCAGAGCATCTTCCATCCGGGTT
Source organism: Pseudomonas sp. HR1 (assembly GCF_030175875.1). Taxonomy (NCBI): domain Bacteria; kingdom Pseudomonadati; phylum Pseudomonadota; class Gammaproteobacteria; order Pseudomonadales; family Pseudomonadaceae; genus Pseudomonas; species Pseudomonas sp. HR1. The sequence continues at coordinate 120,336 of NZ_JASNRF010000008.1, read as the reverse complement.
ACCAGGAGGTGCACCGCGAGGCCAGTCGTCTGCTGGGTGATGACAGCATCGTCATCAAGGGCGAAGGCGGTGAAGTCGAGCGCAATCCCGATGTCATCGCCCACCTCTACGGCACCCGTGGCGGCGAAGCCTGGGACGAAAGCTGGCCGACGCTGACCGAGCGTCGCCAGGTCAAGCCGGAGCGCCTCGATCCGGCCCTGCTCGCCGCCACCTGGCGCGGGGAAGCGGAAGACCCCTATGGGCGCCTGGCGGTCATCGCCACCCTGGCCGTAGCCCTGCGCGCGCTGGGCCAGGACCAGGCCAGCGCCCAGCGCGAAGCCGAGCGACGCTGGGAAGCGCGCGACCGGACGCTCTGACGTCGCCTCAGGAACCCGGAGCGGCTCCCCGGGTTCCTAACCGCAACGCAGCGGAGGATGACGATATGGGCTTGTTGGTCGATGGGCAGTGGCAGGACCGCTGGTACGACAATGGCAAGGATGGCCATTTCAAACGGGAAGAGGCCCAGCGTCGGGACTGGATCGCCCGCACCGAGCAAGCCATTCCGCAAGGCGCCTCGCGCTACGCCCCGGAAGCCGGGCGCTACCACCTCTATGTGTCCCTGGCCTGTCCCTGGGCCCACCGCACCCTGATCTATCGCCAGCTCAAGGGCCTCAGGGACCTGATCGGCGTCTCGGTGGTCAGCTGGCTGATGCGCGAGGAAGGCTGGACCTTCGACCTGGCCAAGGGCTCCAGTGGTGACGACCTCTATCACCTTGAGCGTCTCTACCAGCTCTATCAGCGCGACCAGGCCGACTACACCGGCCGAGTTACCGTGCCGGTGCTCTGGGATCGCCAGGAGGAGCGCATCGTCAGCAACGAATCCGCCGAGATCATCCGCATGTTCAACGGCGCCTTCGACGAGCTGACCGGCAATCGCCTGGACCTCTACCCGGAGGCCCTGCGCGGGCGCATCGACGCCCTCAACGAGCGCATCTATCCGACGGTCAACAACGGCGTCTACCGGGCTGGCTTCGCTACCACCCAGGAGGCCTACGAAGAGGCCTTCGACGAGGTCTTCGCCACCCTCGACGACCTGGAAAAGCTGCTGCAGACCCAGCGCTATCTCACCGGCGAATGGCTGACGGAAGCCGATTGGCGCCTGTTCACCACCCTGATTCGCTTCGACGCCGTTTACCACGGCCACTTCAAATGCAACCTGCGGCGCATCCGGGACTATCCGGCGCTACAGGGCTGGCTGAGGGAGCTGTATCAGTGGCCGGGGATCGCCGAGACCGTGGACTTCGAGCACATCAAGCACCACTACTACGGCAGCCATGCGCAGATCAATCCGACCGGTATCGTGCCCAAGGGGCCGGCCCTGGAGCTGGATCTGCCCCATGGCCGCGAGGCCCTGAGCAGTGCCGGCATCCAGGGCGCGGTCTGAGTGTCAGACCGTCGTCTGGGCGCCTTCGAACCAGGCCAGCTTCTCGCGTAGTGCCACCACTTCGCCGACGATCACCAGCGTCGGCGCGTGGACCTCATGCTCGGCAACCAGCTGCGGCAGATCCTGCAGGGTACCGGTGAATACCCGCTGATTGAGCGTGGTGCCCTGTTGCACCAACGCCGCCGGCGTTGCCGGATCCTTGCCATGGGCGATGAGTTGCTCGCAGATGGTGGGCAGTCCCACCAGGCCCATGTAGAACACCAGGGTCTGCCCCGGCGCCACCAGATCGGTCCAGGGCAGATCGGCCGAGCCGTCCTTGAGATGGCCGGTGACGAAGCGCACCGACTGGGCATGGTCCCTGTGGGTCAGGGGAATGCCGGCATAGGCCGCACAGCCACTGGCCGCGGTAATGCCCGGCACCACCTGGAAGGGAATGCCTTCGGCCGCCAGCTCCTCGATCTCCTCGCCCCCGCGACCGAAGATGAAGGGATCGCCTCCCTTCAATCGCAGGACCCGCTTGCCCTCCCGGGCCAGCTTGACCAGCAGGCGATTGAGATCATCCTGCGGCACCGCGTGCTCGGCGCGACGCTTGCCGACATAGATGCGATCGGCATCGCGCCGGCACATGTCGAGGATGGTTGGGGCCACCAGGCGGTCGTAGAGCACTACGTCGGCCTGCTGCATCAGCCGCAGGGCGCGGAAGGTCAGCAGATCCGGATCGCCGGGACCGGCGCCGACCAGATAGACCTCGCCGCGGAAGGTGGCGGTCTCGCTGGTCAGCTTGGCTTCCAGCAGCTGTTCGGCCGCCTGGGGCTGGCCGGAAAAGACCTTTTCCGCGACCTCGCCTTGGAACACCTCTTCCCAGAAGATCCGCCGCGCCTGCAGATCGGCGAAGCGCGTCTTCACCCGGGCGCGAAAGCGCTGGGCCAGTTGCGCCAGCTGCCCGTAGGTCGCCGGGATCCAGCTCTCCAGCTTGGCCCGCACCAGGCGCGCCAGCACCGGGGCGTCACCGCCGCTGGAGATGGCGATTACCAGGGGCGACCGATCGACGATGGCCGGGAAGATCACGGTGCACAGCTTCGGCGCATCCACCGCGTTGACCGGCAGGCCCAGGGCCTGGGCGTCGTGGGACACCCTCTCGTTGACCTCGTCATCGTCGGTGGCCGCGATCACCAGGCAATGCCCGGCGAGATGGTCCGCCGCATAGCGCTCGACCCGGCAACTACCGCCCCGCGCCTCGACGAAGGCGCGCACCTCAGGCTCGATCTCCGGCGCCACCAGGGTGATGAGCGCGCCGGCTTCGGCCAGCAGCACGCTCTTGCGCAGGGCGATATCGCCCCCGCCGATCACCAGTACCGGACGGCCGTCGAGCTTGTGGAAGAGCGGCAGGTAGTCCATCAGCCGATGACCTCGAGGCCACCCATGTAGGGCTTGAGGACGTCGGGAACGCGGATGCTGCCATCGGCCTGCTGATAGTTCTCCAGCACGGCGACCAGGGTACGACCCACGGCCAAGCCGGAGCCGTTGAGGGTATGCACCAGCTCGGGCTTGCCCTCGGCATTGCGATAGCGGGCCTGCATGCGGCGCGCCTGGAAGTCACCGCAGTTGGAGCAGGACGAGATCTCGCGATACTTGCCCTGGCTCGGCACCCAGACTTCCAGGTCGTAGGTCTTGGTGGCGCCGAAGCCCATGTCGCCGGTGCACAGCGACAGCACCCGGTAGGGGAGCTCCAGGCGCTGCAGTACGGTTTCGGCGTGGCCGGTCAGCTCTTCCAGGGCCTGGAAGGAGGTGCTCGGCTCGACGATATGGACCATCTCCACCTTGTCGAACTGGTGCTGACGGATCATGCCGCGGGTGTCGCGCCCCGAGGCCCCGGCTTCGCTGCGGAAGCAGGGGGTATGGGCGGTGAACTTGAGCGGCAGACGCTTGGCGTCGAGGATCTGGCCGGCGACCAGGTTGGTCAGGGTGACCTCGGCGGTGGGGATCAGGTAGAGATCGCTCTCCCCTTCGCGGCCGATCTTGAACAGGTCTTCCTCGAACTTGGGCAGCTGACCGGTGCCCTGCAGGGTTTCGGCCTGCACCAGGTAGGGCGTATAGGTCTCTTCGTAGCCGTGCTCGCCGGTGTGCAGGTTGAGCATGAACTGCGCCAGCGCCCGATGCAGGCGGGCGATGGGGCCACGCATCACGGCGAAGCGGGCGCCGGAGAAACGCGCAGCGGTCTCGAGGTCCAGCCAGCCGTGGGTCTCGCCCAGGGCGACGTGATCCTTGATCTCGAAGTCGAACTCACGCGGCGTGCCCCAGCGACGGACTTCGACGTTGTCGTCTTCGTCCTTGCCGACCGGCACCGAGGCGTCGGGCAGGTTGGGCAGGCCCAGCAGCAGGGCATCCAGCTCGCCCTGGACCAGATCCAGCTCGCGCTTGGCTTCTTCCAGTTCGCTGCCCATGCGATCGACCTCGGCCAGCAACGGCGCGATGTCTTCACCGCGCGCCTTGGCCTGGCCGATCCCCTTGGAGCGGGCATTGCGCTCGGCCTGCAGGGTCTCGGTGCGGGTCTGCACGGCCTTGCGACGAGCTTCCAGCGACTCCACCAGGCTGACGTCCAGGACGTAGCCACGGGTCGCCAGACGTGCGGCCACCTCCTCGGTTTGGGTGCGAACCAGTTTCGAATCAAGCATGTCCGTTTCTCTTGCTTAGGAATGGGGGCAACGGCGCGGGCGGGGGGTCAGGAACGCCGCCGGCGCTGGCGCGGGCTGGACCGGTCGAGGTCCGCCAGGTGCTGCAGTTTATCGCGGATCTTCAGCTCCAGCCCACGGGGAACCGGCTCATAGTAGCGGCGCGGCTCGAGCTCTTCGGGAAAGTAGTCCTCGCCCGCGGCATAGGCCTCAGGCTCATCGTGGGCATAGCGGTATTCGTCGCCGTAGCCAAGATTCTTCATCAGCTTGGTCGGCGCGTTGCGCAGGTGCAGTGGCACCTCGCGCGAGCCGTTCTGGCGCACATCGGCCAGGGCGGCCTTGTAGCCCAGGTAGACGGCATTGCTCTTGGGCGCGCAGGCCAGATAGACGATCGCCTGGGCGATGGCCAGCTCGCCTTCCGGACTGCCCAGGCGCTCCTGGACGTCCCAGGCGTCCAGGCACAGGCTCAGAGCGCGCGGATCGGCGTTGCCGATGTCTTCGCTCGCCATGCGCACCACTCGCCGGGCGATGTACAGCGCATCGCAGCCACCGTCGATCATCCGCGCGAACCAGTAGAGGGCACCATCGGGATTCGAGCCCCGCACCGATTTGTGCAGCGCCGAGATCTGGTCGTAGAAGGCCTCGCCCCCCTTGTCGAAGCGCCTGCGCTGATCGCCCAGCAGACTCTGGAACAGCTCGGCGTCCAGGACGCCGCCATCCTCGGCCAGGTCCGCGGCGTTCTCCAGCAGGTTGAGCAGTCGGCGACCGTCGCCATCGGCGGCGGCCAGCAGCAGCGCCAGGGCGTCGTCGGGCAGACTCAGCTGGCGCTCGCCCAGGCCCTTGGCGCTGGTCAGGGCGCGGCGTGCCAGGCCGGCGAGGGCCTCGTCGTCCAGGCTCTTGAGCACATAGACCCGCGCTCGCGAAAGCAGCGCGTTGTTGAGCTCGAAGGAGGGATTCTCGGTGGTCGCCCCGATGAAGATCAGGGTGCCATCCTCGACATAGGGCAGAAAGGCGTCCTGCTGCGACTTGTTGAAGCGATGCACCTCGTCGACGAAGAGGATGGTACGGCGGCGATACTGGGCGGCCTGCTGCTTGGCCACCTCCACCGCGTGGCGGATCTCCTTGACCCCGGAGAGCACCGCCGACAGCGTTTCGAAATGGGCATCGGAGACCTGCGCCAGCAGCCGCGCCAGGGTGGTCTTGCCCACCCCGGGCGGCCCCCAGAAGATCATCGAATGCAGCGCACCCTGCTCCAGCGCCTCGCGCAGGGGCTTGCCCCGCGCCAGCAGGTGCTGCTGACCCGCGTATTCATCGAGGGTCTCGGGACGCATGCGGGCAGCCAAGGGCTGCCCGACGGGTGCGGTGCTGAAGAGATCCATGGGGTGCGATCACTCCTGGATGACGTCGGCTCCCTTGGGTACCTGGAAGGTGAACTGGGACGCGGCCACCGGCTCGTTGAGCTTGACGTTGAAGAAGAGGATGTTGGTTCTCTGACCGGCACCGTCGATCAACTGCATGTCGTTGATCACGCCGTTGCGGAACGACAGCCGCAGGCTGTCGAACAGGGTGTCCTTGGTCTTGGGCTTGAGTACGAAGTCGACGACGTTGCCGGCGTCCTTGCTGGTGACGTCGAAGCTGCTTTCGATCTTGGAGATGTCACCCGACAGGAGCAGCGCCGGCGTCTGGGTCAGGCGCAGGTCCAGCTTGCGAATGGTGACCTGCTCCAGGTCCGGGTCGTACAGCCAGACCTGCTTGCCATCGGACACCAGCAGCTGCTCCTGGGGGGCATCGGAATGCCAGCGGAACAGCCCGGGACGCTTGAGGCTCATGTTGCCGGCGGTTTCCTGCAGGCGGGTACCCGAGCCATCCAGCGTCAGTTGCGAAAAGCGCGCGGTCAGGGTCTGGGCCTTGTCCAGCAGTTGCGACAGGCGACCCACCGACGCCTGGTCGGCATGGGCGGAAAAGCTTACGGCGGCCAAGGCGGCCAGGGCGAAGCAACGCAGCTTGTGCATCGAGGTCCTCATGGATGTCAGTCTCTCACCGGAGCAGGCGCTGTGACCTCACGCGAGCCGTTGGTGTTCATGGGCGATACGACACCGGCCATTTCCATGGTTTCGATCATGCGTGCCGCCCGGTTGTAACCGATCTTGAGCTTGCGCTGGACCGCGGAGATGGAAGCCCGGCGACTCTCGGTGACGAAGCGCACCGCTTCGTCGTAGAGCGGATCGTCCTCGTCGCTCTCGCCGCCTTCGCCACCACCCCCCTCGAAGCCTGCCCCGCCGCCCTCGTCCGGGCCGCTGAGGATGTCTTCGATGTAGTCGGGGGCGCCGCGCTCCTTCCAGGCCTCGACCACGCGATGGACCTCGTCGTCGGACACGAAGGCGCCGTGGACGCGAATCGGCAGGCCGGTACCCGGCGGCAGATAGAGCATGTCACCGTGACCAAGCAGCTGTTCGGCGCCGCCCTGGTCGAGAATGGTCCGGGAGTCGATCTTGCTCGACACCTGGAAGGCCATCCGCGTCGGGATGTTGGCCTTGATCAGACCGGTGATGACGTCCACCGATGGACGCTGGGTGGCCAGGATCAGGTGGATGCCGGCCGCTCGCGCCTTCTGCGCGATCCGCGCGATCAGCTCTTCGACCTTCTTGCCGACGATCATCATCATGTCGGCGAATTCGTCCACCACCACCACGATGGTCGGCAGGGTCTTCAGCAGCGGCGCCTCGTCGTCCATGCTCTCGCGACGATAGAGCGGATCGGTCAGCGGAGTGCCCGCTTCCTCGGCGTCCTTCACCTTGCGGTTGAAGCCGGCCAGGTTACGCACGCCCATGGCCGCCATCAGCTTGTAGCGCCGCTCCATCTCCGCCACGCTCCAGCGCAGGGCGTTGGCGGCTTCCTTCATGTCGGTGACCACCGGACAGAGCAGGTGCGGAATGCCCTCGTAGATCGAGAGTTCCAGCATCTTGGGATCGATCATGATCAACCGCGCGTCTTCCGGGCTGGACTTGAACAGGATCGACAGCAGCATGGCGTTCACGCCCACCGACTTACCGGAGCCGGTGGTACCGGCGACCAGCAGGTGCGGCATCTTGGCCAGGTCGGTGATCACCGGCTTGCCGCCGATGTCGTGACCCAGGGCCAGGGTGACGGGCGACTTGGCCGCGGCATACTCGGGCGATTCGAGCACCTCGGAGAAGCGCACCATCTGGCGATCCTCGTTGGGAATCTCGATACCCACGGTGGTCTTGCCGGGAATGACTTCCACCACCCGGACGCTGAACACGGCGAGGGAGCGCGCCAGGTCCTTGGCCAGGTTGGAGATGCGACTGACCTTGACCCCGGCCGCCGGCTGGATCTCGAAGCGGGTGATCACCGGGCCGGGATGGACGCTTTCGACCAGTACCTCGACGCCGAACTCCTTGAGCTTGACCTCCAGCAGGCGCGACATGTTTTCGAGGAATTCCGGCGAGTAGCTCTGCTGTTTCTTCTCGGCGCGATCCAGGATCGACAGCGGCGGCAGGGTGCCCTCCAGGTCCGCATCGACACGGGTGACGGCGGCTGCCGGCGCATAAGGCGCAGGGGCTGGCGCCGGCGCAGCCTTGCGCGGCGGCGGGCTGGGCATGGCCACGCTGGCAGCCGCCGCGACGGGCGTGGCAGCTACAGGGGCGGGCTCCGCCGGCTCGGCGACGAAGCGACTAGGCGCCGGCATCTCGATGCGCGGCGCGGCGCGCTCGACCCGCGGCGGGGGCGCGATGTCGAGCAGGTCGTCGAGGTCTTCGTCGGCGACCGGAACCGGCACGTCGCGCGCCTTGCTCTTGCGGGCGACCGGCGGCGACACCGGCTCGTCGAAGCCGTCCAGCTCCGGAGCCTGACGGCGACCGCCGGCCAGGCGGCTGAAGCCACCCTGCACCAGATCCAGCAGATCGAGCACGACCTTGCCGGTGAAATCCATCACCTTGAACCAGGACAGGTCGGTGAAGACGGTGAGCCCCAGCAGGAACAGCGCGAGGAACAGCAGCGTGCTGCCCTGGACATTGAGGGCGGCGACCGACAGCTGCCCGAGGCTTTCGCCCAGCGCGCCGCCGGCGGACGCCGGCAGCGCCGAGGCCGCATGGAAATGGATATAGGCCAGTACCGAACCCGAGATCACCAGCAGCACCAGGCCGGTCAGCCGCCAGGAAAACAGCCAGCCGCTCCATTCCCAGGGCAGATGCCGCTTGCGGAAGATCTGCCAGGTCTTGACGGCGAGCAGTACGGGAAACACAAAGGCGAAATAGCCGAGGGCCATGAACAGCACGTCGGCCAGCCAGGCGCCGGCGCGGCCCGCGGTGTTATGGACCTGATCGATGCGACTGGTGTGGGTCCAGCCCGGATCGGAGGGGTCGTAGCTCAGCAGAGCCATGAGCAGATACAGGCACAAGGCGGCCAGTGCGATGAGCACCACCTCCTTGAGACGATAATGCAGATGCTCACGCCATTGGTTGACGTGGCTGACAGAACTGGATTGCTTCAAGCGCGCTTTTCCCGCACACGGAACGTGTGACCGTGAATCAAAAACAGTGCGCCATTCTAGATCGCCCGGGCCCTGCTTCTACAGTCCCACGGCGAAACATGGCACGATAGCGGCCGGCCGTACCGGAACCGCCTTCAGGCACAACATTGGAGCATTCTTTCGTTGTCCTGACAAAGAGTTATGACGATTTCTTGAGCTTGTTACGCACAAGCGGCACAGCTTCGGCTCCACCCATCAGAAGGCGCCCTCCCCTACCATGGTGAAATGGCTGACCCGCGAAAGCCCTGACTTTCCGCCGCTGCAGCAGGCGCTACGCGAACCCAACGGCCTGCTGGCCATCGGCGGCGACCTGAGTGCGGCGCGCCTGATCAGCGCCTATCGACATGGCTGCTTTCCCTGGTACCAGGCCGGCCAGCCCCTGCTCTGGTGGTCGCCGGATCCGCGGACGGTGCTTTTTCCGCCGGATCTGCACGTTTCCCGCAGCCTGGCCAAGACTCTGCGCAAGACGCCGCTGCGGGTCACCTACGACCAGGCATTCGAGCGGGTGATCCTGGCCTGCGCCGGTCCGCGCCGCGATGCGGACGGCACCTGGATCACCGCGGAGATGCGTCAGGCGTACCAGCAGTTGCACACCCAGGGCTGGGCCCACTCCGTGGAGGTCTGGGACGGCGACCAGCTCGTCGGCGGCCTCTATGGCATCGCCATGGGCAAGCTGTTCTTCGGCGAATCCATGTTCAGCCACGTCGACAACGCCTCCAAGATCGGCTTCGTGACCCTGGTCCGGGACCTAGCGGCCTGGGGCTTCGTGATGATCGACTGCCAGATGCAAACCGCACATCTGCAGAGTCTCGGCGCGAGCTGTCTCTCTCGGGAACGCTTTGCCGAATACCTGGCCAAATACCTGGATCAGGCCAGCATGGCCGCCTGGCCTACCTCCTGCGGGTGACTTACACTCAGGCTAGGCTTATGTAGAGGTTCGACATGACCGAGCTGGCGAGACTCAAGTTCTACGCAACCCAGCCTCACGCTTGCAGTTACCTGCCCAACGAGCAGGCGACCACGCTGTTTCTCGACCCCTCGCAGCCCATGAACGGCCAGATCTACGCGGAGTTGTCCGAACTGGGCTTCCGCCGCAGTGGCGACCACCTCTATCGCCCTCACTGCCAGCTCTGCAAGGCCTGTGTCCCCGCCCGCATTCCCGTCGCCCGCTTTCGCCCCAGCCGCAAGCAGAATCGCGTCCTCAAGCGCAACCTCGACATCAAGGTCAGCCGCTGCGACCCGGGCTTCACCGAAGAACGCTATCAGCTGTACGCCCGCTACATCAGCGAGCGGCACGCCGACGGCGACATGTTCCCGCCGAGTCGCGGCCAGTTCTCCACCTTCCTGGTCAGCAACCTGCCCTACGCCTTCTTCTATGAGATGCGGGTGGAAGATCGTCTGATCGGAATCGCCGTCACCGATGTCCTGCCCAACGGCATGTCGGCCGTCTATACCTTCTACGATCCCAGCGAGGAGAAGCGCAGCCTCGGCGTCTTCGGCATCCTCTGGCAGATCGCGGAATCCCGGCGCCTCGGCCTGGATGCGGTTTATCTCGGTTACTGGATCAAAGGGTGTCGCAAGATGTCCTATAAGACCGAGTATCGCCCCATCGAGCTCTTCGTCAATCAGCGCTGGGTCGCCCTGGCCTGACGAAATAGCGCTTTTTCTGAATTTCTGTCAGAATATGGGCCTTTTTCGCCCGGACTGCTCTGGGCCTATCTTGTCACCGAGGGCTTTTCTATATATGTCGAAAGAAGACAGCTTCGAAATGGAAGGTACTGTCGTCGACACCCTGCCCAACACCATGTTTCGCGTGGAGTTGGAAAATGGGCACGTCGTCACCGCGCACATCTCCGGAAAGATGCGTAAGAACTACATCCGCATCCTCACGGGGGACAAGGTTCGCGTGGAGCTGACGCCTTACGATCTGAGCAAGGGCCGGATCACCTACCGCGCGCGTTAAGCGAATCCTTTCATGAAAAAGCCCGGCGATGCCGGGCTTTTTCATGAGCGATTGTAAACCGCGACCTGCCCTCAGGCAGGTTCGGCCGTGGTCTCGAACTCGAACTCCAGCTCGTCGTTCACCGCATCGATGTGCACGATACCACCATGGTCGGCCAGGTCGCCAAACAGGATCTGCTCGGCCAGCGGCCGCTTGATCTTGTCCTGGATGAGGCGCGCCATGGGACGAGCACCCATCTGCACGTCATAACCACGCTCTGCCAGCCAGCCACGGGCCGCATCGCTGACCTCGAGCTGTACACGCTTGTCCTCGAGTTGCGCCTGGAGTTCGGTGAGGAACTTGTCGACGATGCTCTTGATGACTTCGGTGCTCAGTCGGCCGAACTGGATGATGGTATCCAGACGGTTGCGGAACTCCGGCGTGAAGCTCTTCTTGATGACTTCCATGGCATCCGTGGTGTGATCCTGCAGCGTGAAGCCGATGGAGGCACGGGATGCGGTTTCGGCACCGGCGTTGGTGGTCAGGATCAGGATCACGTTGCGGAAGTCGGCCTTGCGACCGTTGTTGTCCGTCAGGGTGCCATGGTCCATGACCTGCAGGAGCAGGTTGAACACCTCGGGGTGGGCCTTCTCGATCTCGTCGAGCAGGAGCACGCAGTGCGGCGTCTTGGTGATGGCCTCGGTCAGCAGGCCACCCTGGTCGAAACCGACATAGCCGGGGGGCGCACCGATCAGCCGGGACACGGTATGCCGCTCCATGTACTCGGACATGTCGAAGCGCACCAGCTCCACACCCATGGCCTTGGCCAGCTGCCGCGCCACCTCGGTCTTGCCCACGCCGGTGGGACCTGCGAAGAGGAAGGAACCGACCGGCTTGTCCGGCGACTTCAGACCGGCACGGGACAGCTTGATGGCAGTGGACAGGGATTCGATCGCCAGGTCCTGACCGAACACGGTCAGCTTGAGGTCACGCTCCAGGTTGCGCAGCAGCTCCTTGTCGGAACTGTTGACGGTCTTGGGGGGAATCCGCGCGATCTTGGCGACGATGTCCTCGACCTGCTGCACGTCGATGCGCTCGGCGCGCCGATCCTCGGGCTGCAGGCGCTGATAGGCGCCGGCTTCGTCGATGACGTCGATGGCCTTGTCAGGCATGTGGCGGTCGTTGATGTAGCGGGCGGCCAGCTCGGCTGCCGCACGCAGCGCCTCATCGGTGTACTCGATGTGGTGATGCTGCTCGAAGCGCCCCTTGAGGCCACGCAGGATGCCGTAGGTGTCGTCCACCGAGGGCTCGACCACGTCGACCTTCTGGAAGCGCCGAGCCAGTGCCCGGTCCTTTTCGAAGATGCCGCGGAATTCCTGGAAGGTGGTGGAGCCGATGCAACGGATCTCGCCGGAGGACAGCAGCGGCTTGAGCAGGTTGGAGGCATCCATCACTCCGCCCGAGGCCGCGCCGGCACCGATGATGGTGTGGATCTCGTCAATGAAGAGCACGGCATGGGGCCGCTTCTTCAGCTCGGCCAGCAGGGCCTTGAATCTCTTCTCGAAGTCGCCACGGTACTTGGTGCCGGCCAGCAGGGCACCGAGGTCCAGGGAGTAGACCACGCTGTCCGCCAGCAGGTCGGGGACCTGACCGTCGACGATGCGCTTGGCCAGGCCTTCGGCGATGGCGGTCTTGCCGACCCCGGCCTCACCCACCAGCAGCGGATTGTTCTTGCGACGCCGGGCGAGGATCTGGGCAACGCGCTCGACTTCGTGCTCGCGGCCGACCAGTGGATCGATGCGGCCCTGCCGCGCCTGCTCGTTGAGGTTGCTGGCGTAGGCTTCGAGCGGATTGTTGGAGGAACTGGGCTCGGCACCCTCCTCCTCGGCGGCGTCCTGATCCTGTTCGGCTTCAGGGGCGGCGCCGGGCACCTTGGAGATGCCGTGGGCGATGAAGTTGACCACGTCGATCCGCGCCACGCTCTGCTGCTTGAGCAGGAACACCGCCTGGCTTTCCTGTTCGCTGAAGATGGCCACCAGGACGTTGGCCCCGGTCACTTCGCGCTTGCCCGAGCTCTGCACGTGGAAGACCGCACGCTGCAGGACCCGCTGGAAGCCCAGCGTCGGTTGCGTTTCGCGCTCGTCATCCTGCTGTGGAATCAGGGGCGTGGTGGAATCTATGAATTCCAACAGATCGCGACGAAGGCGATCGATGTTGGCGCCGCAGGCTCTCAACACGGTGGCGGCCGCTTCGTTGTCCAGCAGCGCCAGCAGGAGGTGCTCAACGGTCATGAATTCATGACGCTTCGTCCTCGCCTCCTTGAAGGCGAGATTCAGGGTGACTTCGAGCTCACGATTCAACATAGCTTCACCTCATAGCCCAAGCAGCACAGTAGCCCAAGCAGCACAGTAGCCCAAGCAGCACAGATCTAACTTTCGATTTCGATTTCACACAGCAGCGGGTGGTTGCACTCCCTCGCATATTGATTGACTTGCATGGCCTTGGTTTCAGCGACATCGCGAGTAAATGTTCCGCAGACCGCCTTTCCCTGAGTATGCACAGTGAGCATCACCTGGGTAGCCGCTTCGCGGTTCATGCTGAAGTAGCGTTCCAGCACCTCGACGACGAACTCCATCGGGGTGTAGTCATCGTTATACATCAGAACGCGATATCTGGCTGGCCGTTTTAGTGCAGGTTTGGCTTCCTGCACCGCCAGGCCACCGTTGTCGCCGTCCTGATGTTCGTTGTCGTCCGCCGCCAGTCGGATGGGGTCGATTACACGCATTCTGATCGATTCCGAATTACGGGATGAATAGCAGGAAAAAAAGAGCTTGATCCACGTCTCAGCCGCCTAGTGCCTTGCCTTGACTAAGACTGAAAGGGTGTTACAAACATCCTGTACCCGACGAGGTACCAAGGGTTCCGTTGTAGTGGCGTCTGTGTGGATTCACTGGAACTGTAGTCGAATGATACTCCAGGCTTGGAGTCCTTTGCAGAGGGAGCCGGTATGCTCAGTGGCAAGGTCAAATGGTTCAACAACGCCAAAGGATATGGCTTCATCGTTGCAGATAACAGTGATGAAGACCTATTCGCTCATTACTCGGCCATTCAGATGGACGGTTACCGCACACTCAAGGCGGGCCAGGCGGTCAACTTCAATATCGTTCAGGGTCCCAAGGGCCTGCACGCCGTCGAGATTCGCGCGGCCGAAGTGAGCGCACCCGCCGCAGCGCCAGTCACCAATACCCTCGATGTACGGGATACGGTCAGCTCGGAAGCCTGATCTCACGCCCCTTCGGGGGCGCCATCCCCGCCTTCGCGCCGCTGTCCCTCGCTGTGCCCCAGATCGCGCTCCGGAAACATCAGGTCCCTGACCCGGTTCTTCAGCGTTCTGGCATCGGGAAAGCCGCCATCCCGCTTGCGCTCCCAGAGCACCTCCCCGCCACAGGCGATCTCGAACACGCCACCGGTCCCCGGTAGCAGCGTCACCCCACCCAGATCGGTACCAAAGGTGCTGAGCAGCTCCTGAGCCAGCCACCCCGAGCGCAGCAGCCATTGGCACTGGGTGCAGTAGTGGATGGTGATGACAGGTTTGGCGTTCGCCACGGTACACCTCGCAAGGCCTGGGCTCCCTATAATACGCAGCCCTCGATCCCGTCCGCCATGTGGTCCGTCCTATGCGCCTGTTGCTGCCCGTAGTCTGCCTTCTGCTGTCCGCCCTGGCCTGGGGTGCGCCACCGCCCAAGGTGGGACTGGTGCTGTCCGGCGGCGCGGCCCGGGGGCTGGCGCATATCGGCGTGCTCAAGGCGCTGGAGGAACAGGGCATCCAGGTCGACGCCATCGCCGGCACCAGCATGGGCGCGGTGATCGGTGGTCTCTATGCCGCCGGCTACAGCGCTGAGGAACTGGAACGCATCGCGCTGGACATGGATTGGGGCCAGGTGCTCTCCGACCAGCCGCCACGCAAGGACGTGCCCTTCAGGCGCAAGCAGGACGACCGCGATTTCCTGGTCAAGCAGAAGCTGAGCTTTCGCGACGATGGCACCCTGGGCCTGCCGATCGGGGTGATCCAGGGCCAGAACCTGGGGATGATGCTGGAAAAGCTGTTCGTGCATACCAGCGACACCCGGGATTTCAACCAGTTGGCCATCCCCTTCCGCGCCGTGGCCACGGACATAACCACCGGCGAGAAGGTGGTGTTCGACCACGGCCACCTGCCCCGGGCCATCCGCGCCAGCATGTCGATTCCGGCGGTGTTCGCCCCGGTGGAGATCGACGGTCGGCTGCTGGTGGACGGCGGCATGGTCGACAACATCCCCATCGACGTGGCGCGGGACATGGGCGCGCAGCGGGTGGTGGTGGTCGACATCGGCACCGCGCTGCTCAAGCGCAAGGACCTGACCACGGTGCTGGACGTGCTCAATCAGTCCACCACCCTGATGACCCGCAACAACTCCCAGGCGCAACTGGCGACCCTGGGCAAGCAGGACCTGCTGATCCAGCCGCCGCTGGCCAGCTATACCAGCACCGACTTCAGCGAGGTCAAGGCGCTGATCGATGCGGGCTACCGGGCGACGATGGCCATGGCCGGCGAGCTCGCGGTGCTGCGCAAGGACGCGAAGAACGAACGCACCACCGCGGTGGCGGCCGCGCGTGCGCCCAGCAGCCGCACCCCGGTCATCGACGCCATCCGCATCGAAAACGATTCCAAGGTCGAGGACGAGGTCATCCGCCACTACATCCGTCAGCGCCTGGGCGAACCCCTTAACGTGGAGCGCCTGCAGGATGACATGAGCACCCTCTATGGCCTGGACTACTTCGACCAGGTGGAATACCGCATCCGCCGGGATGGCCCCGGTGACAATGTGCTGGTGATCTACGCCCGCGGCAAGCGCAGCGGCACGGACTTCCTGCGGCTGGGCCTGAATCTGTCGGATGACCTGCGAGGCGACAGCGCCTTCAACTTCGGTGCCAGCTATCGCATCAATGGCCTCAATCGTCTGGGTGGCGAATGGCTGACGCGGGTGCAGATCGGCGATCACCAGGAGCTCTACAGCGAGTTCTACCAGCCGCTGGACGTCGGCTCACGCTATTTCATAGCCCCCTATATCGGCGGCGAGGCGCGCAACATCGAGCAGCTGGAACGCAACGACCCCATCGCCGAATACCGCCGCGAACGCTATGGCTTCGGCCTGAACGTAGGGCGGCAGATCGGCAACAAGGCCGAGATACGCCTGGGCATCGGCCACGACTGGGGCAGCACCAAGGTGCATGTCGGCCCGCGAGAGACACCCGAGGAATCCTTTACCGAAGGCTTCTACGAATTGCGCTATTCGCTGGACGATCTGGACGACGTGAACTTCCCGCGGGAGGGCCAGGATCTGGCCTTGACGCTCAAGCAATTCGATCCGAGCCTGGGCTCGGATTCGCGCTATCGGCAGCTGGATCTGCACCTGAACAAGGCGCTTAGCTACGGCTACAACACCTTCGTGCTGGGTGGCGGCCTGGGCCGCACCCTGTCGACCGACAGCGACACCAATGTGGTGACCAGCAGCTTCCTGCTGGGAGGAGCCTGGCAGCTCTCGGGCTATCGGCAGGACGCCCTGTCCGGGCAGAACTACGGTCTGGCGCGGCTGATCTATTACCACCAGCTCACGCAACGCTCGCTGTTCCCACTGGACACCCCGGTGTACCTGGGTGGCAGCCTGGAGCAGGGGCGGATCTGGAACCGCGACGACGACTACGACAGCGGCAACATCAGCGCAGCCAGCCTGTTCCTCGGCCTGGATACGCCACTGGGGCCGCTCAAGTTCACCTATGGCCTGAGCGACCAGGGCGAGCACGCCTTCTACATCAACCTGGGCAACAGCTTCTGATCAGGCGATGCGGGACAGCAGGATCTCGGCCCGCTCGCGCTGACTGTCGCTGCCCTCGCTGACGATCTCCTGCAGCAACGAGGTCGCGTGCTGGACGTCGCCCTGGTCGAGACAGGCCTCGGCCTCGGCGAACCGCCGGGCGATGGTGTCGGCCATGAAGTGCTCGTCGAGACTCAGGTCCAGCTCCATGACCGCCGGCAACTCGCCCAGGCCTTCGGGGAAGTCGTCCTCGAGGCTGACCTCCAGGGCATCGACCTGCTTCCACCCGGAATCGGCATCCAGCTCCTCGGTCAGGGCAATGGCCTCATCGAGACTGAGGTCGGCCAGATCCAGGTCATAGTGCTCTTCGGTCACCGGGGCAGGCGCCGCCGGCTCGGCGAATTGCAATTCCGCCGACCACTCGCTCGCTGGCGCGTCGAACGCCGGCAGGTCGAGGTCCAGATCATCTTCCAGCAGGGGGTCCACCGGTTCGGCGGACATCCCGGGAAACTGGGCATGCAGCACTGCCAGGCTCGCCGCCACGCCGCCCAGCGCGAGAAAGCGCTGTTCGTGCTGCCGGAACGCCTGGGCCTCGCCCAGGGTGGCCAGTACCCGGAGCAGCAGCAGCCGCAGATCCTGCCGCCGATCGTCTTCGGCGAGACCGCTTTCCAGCACTTCTCGCGCCTGGCCGTAACGGCCATAGGCGATGTAGATCTCCGCACGACCGGCATGATCGTCGACCGGCGCCGAGCTGGCGACGGTCGCCGGCCTGGCCTTGGCAGGCACCGGCTGGGTAGCGGCCAGAACGGGCTCGGGCAGGGGCTCCGCCCTGTCGAGCTGCTCGACCTCGTCCTCCACGTCGACAGCAGCCTCTTCGGCCTGGCGCCGACGCCACCAGAGCACCCCGGCCAGGGCCAGAATGGCCGCGGCGCCAGCCAGCAACAGCGAGCGCAGGGACAGCAGGCCTTCGTCGGCGCTGTCGGACGTGGAACCCACAACGGGTGCCGCCTGCGGCGCTGGCGTTGCAGGTGCCGCGGGGGTGCCTACCGGCGTCGGCGCGGCCAGGGCCACCGAACGCGCCTGCTTCAACTGCTGCTGCAGACCGTCACGGTCCTGCTGAAGCTGTTCGATCATCGCCTCTTTCTGCGCCAGCAGCGCGTCGTAGCGCTCCTGCAGCTGGGTGAGCTGACCCTCCAGATCGCCGACCTGCCGACCCAGGTCCTGGGTCACCAGCAGCGGCTTGGTGTCCTCGGCAGGGCTTGCGGCGGGCTGCGGCGCCGTTACGGGTGGCGCCGCCCCTTCGCTTGCCGGGGCTGGGGCCGCGACGGGCGCTGGTGCGGCTGCCGAGGCCGCGGGTGCAGGTGCCAGCACCGGCGCGGCGGCGACCGGTGCTGCGGGCACCGGGGTGGGCGCCGGCGATGGAGCGGTCTTGGCCACCACGGGTTGCCGCGGCGCAGGCTCGCTGACCCCCACCGGCAGCCGCAGGCGCTGCCCGGCCTTGAGTCGCCCGGGATCGTTGTTGGCGAAGGACGCCGGATTGAGCGCGAACAGATCGGCCATGAGCTGCTCCGCCGACCGGTTCGCCATGGGCCCCAGGCGCTTGGAAATGCTCCAGAGGGTGTCCTTGGGACGCGTCTGGTAGACGCCTTCCCCGGCAGCCAGATCCTGCGAGGGTGCCAGCCCCTGGCGCGGCGCCGAAACGGCTTGTCGAGCCATCGAGCCCGTGGCGGGGGCCGCAGCGGCGGCGCGCGCGGGTGCAGCCTGGACCCGCGCCGGCGCCGTACTGGCGACGCTGGTAGGGGCGCCACCGCTGCGCGGGGGATCCACCAGCAGGGTGAATTCGCGCAGCTGCTTGCCGCCTGGCTGTTCCAGCTGGACGATGAAGCCGAGATAGGGCTCGACCAGCGAGCGCCGCGAGGTGACCTCGATGTAGCTGCCGGCCGCCGTGCGCAGGTGCGGGGTGAACACCAGGTCATCGAGGAACTGGGTGCGGTCCACGCCAGCCTGGGCGAACGCCTCGTTCGCCGCCAGGTGGATGCGGAAGTCCCCGGCATCGGCATCGCCGATATTGACCAGCTCTATCCGCGCGCGCAGGGGCTCGTTCAGAGCGGACTGCAGGGTGATGCCCCCCAGGCCGAGCGCGAACGCCGCTTGAGGAAGAGTGGTCAGCGCGGCGGCCGACAGGATGACAAAGGCAAGGGGACGGCGTTTCGCGACCATGGATACCGCTGCGTCAGGTATTCGAGTAAACCGGTGTTTTAGCGCGGTGGCTCACAAAAATCGCCTCCGCTACGCTGGAACGTAGCATCGATACCGACAGACGGCAAACCGATGGCCGTACGCGCCGAAAAGCCCACCGCGAAGGCGACTGGGCGCGATAGGCGATCCCAGACGCCTCGGCCGAAGCGGGTGTTGATGGCGGCGGGCGCTACCCACGCGGGGCAAGCCGCCAGACGGCAGTCAACCGCGCTCGAGATTGGCCAGGACGCGCTGGTGGACCTGTTGGCAGATGGCGATCTCTTCGTCGTCCAGGCCGCTGAGCAGCTCCTTGCGCAGGGCTTCGGCGATGGTCTCGATCTTCTCGATCAGCGGACCGGCCTCCTGGGTCAGCATGATGCGCTTGGCACGCCGGTCCTCGGTGACCGCCAGGCGCTTGACCAGCCCCTGCTTTTCCAGACCGTCCAGCAGCCGTGCCAGGGTCGGCCCCTCGATGCTGATGCTCTGGGCGAGCTCACGCTGGGTGGGCTGGACGCCCTCCATCCGCGCCAGGTTCAGCAATACCTGCCAACGCGCCTGAGACAGCCCCAGATGACTCAGGCGCCGGTCGAGCTCGGCGCGCCAGGCACGGGACACGTGGAAGATCTGGCGGCCAAACAGGTGTGGATCGGTAGGGGTCATTCAGGCTAAACCTTGTACTTGGATTTTCTCATTATTCTGTTTACCGGCATGGCGGGGCAACCGCCGCGCCTCGCTAGTCCGCCAATTCCGCCTGCAGGGCTGCCCGCACGCAGTACAGCGCACCCGCCGCCACCCGCCCTTCGAAGCGCGCGGCGACCTGGGCTACCGGCGGCAATTCGCCCTCATCTTCGAGGAAGGCATCCTGGATTTCCGCCAGCAGATCCTCCGGCAGGTCCAGCGCCTGTTCCAGGGCGATCTGCTGCCCGGCGATGGCCTCGGCCAATAGTGCATAGACATTCTTTTCCGAGCAATTGAGCTGGCGCGCCGCCTGCTCGGGCGTCATCCCGGCGCGTACCAGGGTCAGCACCTCGTGGCGCACGTCGGCGACCGGCGCGGGCGCGGCGTCGCCGTCATTGAGCGCGTCGAGAAAGGCCTGGCCATAGCGCTCCAGCTTGCGCGCGCCCACGCCGCTGACCCGGCTCATCTCGTCCAGCGAGCTCGGCTGGCTGCGCAGCATCTCCAGCAGGGTGGCGTCGGGGAAGATCACATAGGGCGGCACCGAGTGCTCCTCGGCCAGCTTGCGTCTCAGGGTGCGCAAGAGCTCCCAGCGCTCGCGTTCGTCGGCGCGCACCAACTGGCTGGCGGCACTGGCCGAACCACTGCCACTGCTGCCCCGCCCGCGCTGGGGCTTGGGATCGCGGCGCAATTCGATGCGCACTTCGCCGCGCAGCAGGGGCCGGCAGCTTTCGGTCAGGCGCAGGCCGCCGAAGCCGTCGACATCCACCTCGGCCAGGCCACGGGCGACCAGCTGGCGGAACAGGGTGCGCCATTCGTCTTCGCCGCGGGCCTTGCCCAGGCCGAACACGGCCAGGCGCTGATGGCCGAGGCTCACGATCTTTTCGGTTTCCCGACCGAGCAGGATGTCCACCAGGTGCCCTACCCCATAGCGCTGACCGCTGCGGTAGATGGCCGACAGCGCCTGGCGCGCCGGTTCGGTGGCGTCCCAGGTCTCCACGGTGTCGATGCAGTTGTCGCAATGGCCGCAGGGCTGGGGCAGGTGCTCGTCGAAATAGGCCAGCAGCACCTGGCGCCGGCAGCGGGTTTCCTCGCATAGCGCCAGCATGGCTTCGAGCTTGTGCCGCTCGATGCGCTTGTGGCGCTCGTCGCCCTCGGAGTTCTGCATCATCTGCCGCAGCAGCAGCACGTCCTGCAGGCCGTAGGCCATCCAGGCGTCGGCCGGCAGGCCGTCACGGCCGGCACGCCCGGTTTCCTGGTAGTAGGCTTCCAGGCTCTTGGGCAGATCGAGGTGGGCAACGAAGCGCACGTTGGGCTTGTCGATGCCCATGCCGAAGGCGATGGTGGCGACCATGATCAGCCCTTCCTCGTTGAGGAAACGCTTCTGGTTGGCGGCGCGCACGTCATTGGGCAGGCCGGCGTGATAGGGCAAGGCCGGAAAACCCTGGTTGCTGAGCTGCTCGGCCACCTCCTCCACCTTCTTGCGCGACATGCAGTAGACGATGCCGGCATCGCCGCGACGCTCGGCCAGAAAGGCCAGCAGCTGCTTGCGTGGCGACTCCTTGGGCACGATGCGATAGAAGATGTTGGGTCGGTCGAAGCTGGAGAGAAAGCGCTCGGCCTGCTCCAGGTGCAGGCGGCTGGCCATCTCTTCGCGGGTACGGGAATCCGCGGTGGCGGTGAGCGCCAGGCGCGGCACGCCGGGAAAGTGTTCGGCCAGCTGACCGAGCTGCATGTATTCCGGGCGGAAGTCATGGCCCCACTGGGACACGCAGTGGGCTTCGTCGATGGCGAACAGGGCGATCGGCAGGCGCTTGAGGAAATCCAGCATGCGCGGCTGGACCAGGCGCTCGGGTGCGAGATAAAGCAGCTTGATCTCGCCGCGCTCCAGCTGCGCAGCGACGGCTCGCTGCTGTTCGCCGGTCATGGTGGAGTTGAGCGCGGTCGCCGACACGCCCAGTTCCAGCAGGGTGGCGACCTGGTCGTCCATCAGCGCGATCAGCGGCGAGACCACCACGGCCACGCCGGGCCGCAGCAGGGCCGGCACCTGGTAGCACAGGGACTTGCCGCCGCCCGTGGGCATCAGCACCAGCGCATCGCCACCGCTGGCCACGCGCTCGATGATCCGGGCCTGGTTGCCACGGAACGCGTCGTAGCCAAAGACGTCTTTAAGGATGCGCAGCGCAGGTTCTGACATGAAGCCTCCTCGAATGGAACGGCCATTATACGGATGCCGAGGTCGCTGCGGCGGTGCTTTTCCGTCGGCCGGCGCCGGGCCGTCAGGTTCGACGTGACCGGGGCGCTCGTCTACAATTCCGGCCGTTCTGCCCTTTCGAATCCTTTCCGAGGTAAGTAGCCGATGTCCTTCGCCGAACAATTGACCCGTCTGCGCGATTTTCTCGATGCAGACGATCTGCACGAAGAAGCGCTCGACTACGTAGCCGCCCATGGCTACCTGACCGCCCTGTCCATCTGCCCGGAAGAGGTTCCCGAACGCGAGTGGATCGACGCCCTCTTCGCCGAGCCGCCGCAGTATCGCGACGCCGCCCAGCAGGAGGAGATCGAGCGCTCCCTGGTGCAGCTCAAGGCGCATATCCTGCGCGTGCTGGGCAGTGACGAAGAGCTGGACCTGCCCTGCGACCTGGATCTCGGCCCCGAGCCGGACGACTCCGAACTGCGCGGCTGGTGCATCGGCTTCATGGAAGGCGTGTTCCTCCGCGAAGCCGTGTGGTTCGAAGGCGCCGAAGACGAGGTCAGCGAGCTGCTGCTGCCGATCATGGTGGGTTCGGGTCTGTTCGACGAACAGCCGGAGTTCTCCGAGATCGCCCAGGACCGTCGCCTGGTCGCCGACATGATGGTGCAGATCCCGGAATTGCTGACCCAGCTGTTCCTGCTCTGCCATTCCCCCGAAGAAAAGCCGGCGCTGCTCAAGCCGCGTCACTGAGCGATGGACGAGGCCACCCCCAGACCCCGCCAGCGCAAGGGCTGGGTCCGCTACCTGCTGCTGGGCCTCGGCTGGCTCAGCGTGGCCCTGGGCATCATCGGCGCCTTTCTGCCCTTGCTGCCCACCACGCCCTTCCTGCTCCTGGCCGCAGCCTGCTTCATGCGCAGTTCGGAGCGCTTCTATCTGTGGCTGATCAACCACAAATGGCTGGGGCCCTGGGTCAAGCCCTATCTGGAAGGCGAAGGCATCCCGCTCAAGGGCAAGGTCTACGCCATCGTCGCCATGTGGATCAGCGTGGGCTTTTCCTGCTGGCTGGTGCCCTACGTCTGGGCACGGGTAGCGGCCTTCACCAGCTGCGCGGCGGTGACGGTCTACCTGCTCCGGCAGAAGACCCGGCGCTAGCCGCGCGACCGGCATGAAAAAAGGGCGATCAGTGATGATCGCCCTTTTTTCATGGGAAACGCAGCGGCGCTCAGGCGGCTCTGGCCATGGGGGTCGGCGGTGCCTGATCGGGGACGGTGGGCTCGCCCGGCTCGCTGGGCTGGATGGGCGCCGGATCGGGCTGATCGGGTTCACCGCCAGCACGGGGCATGGCAAGGCTGGCGAATTCGTCGTGCTGGCGGATCGGGAAGCGGGACATGGGGTGACTCCTCTGCTGACTCTCTCTAGGTAGAGTGGTCCGGCACCCGGGTAATTCCCTCAGTCGCGCGGCTCTGCGCCGCCATGATTGCGTGCAAAGGTTTCCGGCCCCATGGCGGCGATCTGGCCGTCGATCAGCGCCTCGAAGGGTGCCAGCAAGGCATCGAAGCGGCGCGGCGCCTCCAGCGCATTCAACGCCGCGACCACGGCCTCCACGGTCGACAGCGCATCCGGCGCCGGGGCCTTGCGCACCCGGTAGCGCGAGGGTGCGCCAGGCGGCAGGGTAAGCCTGGGCAGGGCCGCCAACAGCGGATTGGCGTGCAGCAGCAAGCGCGCCTTGCGCCAGGTGCCGTCGGGAATCACCAGCAGCCGTGGCGCTTTGGTCACGGCAGCAGGCGGCAACAGATCGACCGTGACCGCCTCGGGTCCGGGAAACAGCAGCCAGGCGTCATGGTCAGCGAGCCAGAGCGGCAGGTCGGGAAAGGTCTCGCCAATCTCCAGCTGCGCATTGTCGAGCCCCAGGGCGGCCAGGCGCGCCGTGTTGAGCGGATGGCGCCGCTCGCTGGGATGCTGCAGCAGCAGCACCCGGGTGCGACTGGCCAGGGCAGGAATCAGCGCGCACAGGCAGAGCGACAGGGGACGCTGGCAGCGGGCGCAGGCGGGACGGGACATCAGGGCTTCCGGAGCAAATCGGGGCGGCGATCATACCGGATCGCCGCCGCCCTGCTCCGCCCTAGCGATTGAAGCGCGCGGTGAGATCGTGCAGGTAGTCGGCCATGCCTTCCAGTTCGCGACTCAGTTCCGAGCCGCGACGGGCCTGGGCCGAGCTGTGGTCGGAGAGATCGGCGATGCGGCTGATCTGACGGTTGATGTCCTCGGACACGTGACTCTGCTCTTCCACCGCGGTGGCCATCTGCTGGCTCATGGCGGTGATGAGGCTGACCGAGGCACTGATGCCTTCCAGGGATTCGCGTACCGCTGCCGAGTGACGTTCGCTCTGGCGCGAGGTCTCTTCGCCACGACTGGCGGTGGCCACGGCGCGGTCGGCATTGGCCTGCAGATTGGCGATGATCTGGTGGATCTGTTCGGTGGATTCTCGGGTACGCGAGGCCAGCGAGCGGACCTCGTCGGCCACCACGGCGAAACCACGGCCAGCCTCGCCGGCGCGGGCGGCCTCGATGGCGGCGTTGAGCGCCAGCAGGTTGGTCTGTTCGGCGATGGCGGTGATGACGTCGGCAACGCTGCCGATGCTCTGGGTCGAGTTCGCCAGCTCGCCAACGGCCTGACCGATGTCGCTGACCGCCGCGCCGAGTTCGCGCATGGACGTCAGGCTCTCTTCGGCCTTGTCCCGCCCGGAGTGCACCAGGCTCTCGGCATTGGCGGCGGCCTGGGCGGTCTCCTGGACGTTCTGCGAGACCTCGTGGATGGTGGAAGTCATCTGGGTGATGGCGGCGGCGGACTGGTCGGTCTCGTGGCGCTGCTGATCCAGCAATTCGGCCTCGGACTGGGCCAGCTGGGAGGATTCGCGGGCCTTCAGGCGCACGCTGTCGCCGACATCGGCCAGGCGGGTCAGGGCCGTCTGCAGTCGCGCGGCTTCGCTGTGCAGCGCCAGGTCCAGGCGCGCCGGGGCGCCGCACTGGTCGCTGTAGGTCGGGGCGACCATGGCACTGGAAAACATCTTCGGATGATCGGCGAGGATGCGCTCGATGCTGGCGCGTTGGCGATACAGCTGATGGCCACTGATACCCAGCAGCGCCGCGACGATGAGGACCGCCTGAGACGTGTCATCAAGCAGGAAGTGGCCGCCGAGGATGACGCCAGTGGCTGCCACCGTCGACCAGCAGGCGGCGATGGCGCTGCCCAGGCGGCGAGTCATGGGCACGGGCGCCTTGCCGGCATTGATGCGGGCATAGAGTTCGCCGGCGCGACGGACTTCGCTGGCGCTGGGCAGCGAACGCACGGATTCGTAACCGATTACCCGGCCCTGCTCGAGGATCGGAGTGACATAGGCGCTCACCCAGTAGAAATCACCGTTCTTGCAGCGATTCTTGACGATGCCCATCCACGGCTTGCCTTCCTTGAGGGTCGCCCACATGTGGCCGAACACCGGCGGCGGCATGTCGGGATGACGCACCAGATTGTGCGGACTGCCGATCAGCTCCTCCCGGGTATAGCCACTGATGGCGATGAAGGCCTCGTTGCAGTAGGTGATGTTCCCCTGCAGGTCAGTGGTGGAGATGAGTCGTTCTTCTTCCTTGAAGGTACGGCCTTGCTGGGTGACCGGCAAATTCGTGCGCATGCGGGTGCCTTATCTAGCGGGTTATCTACTCCGTGCGACATCAACCAGTTCAATGGTGGCCAACTGCCGTCACAGGCGCCGACGGTAACCATTTGGTTATCGTCATACTAGCTATCGGCATGTTGCATCTGGGCTTTAAGGATGCGCTGAAAACTCTGGATAAGCGGCTCCTTTCCGCGCCCTCGACGGCTGATGAGGGAGAACGGCGCCTGATAGCCGAAGGTGGCCGGTTGCAGGGCCTTGAGCCGTCCCTGGTCGACCCAGGCGTGGACATAGTGCTCCGGGAGATAGCCAATATAGGCACCCGAGAGAATGAGGATCAACTGCGCTTCCATGCTTTCCACGGTGGCGGCGCTTTCCTTGAAGCCATGGCGAGCCAACTCCGCCTGACTCCAATAGCCGCGTCGCACCATCCGCTGGCGGGTGATCATCTCGGCCGGGATGCGCCGCTCCTGGAACAGTGGATGCCGATCGCTGCAATACAGCCAGTGCTGCTCGCGATACAGCGGCTGGTAGACCACCCCGTTCATACGGGCGGAAAAGGCGCCCACGGCGAGATCCAGCCGTCCTTCCAGGACGCCGAGCTGCAACTCATAGGGGCTGGTCACGGCCAGGTGCAGATGCACGCCGGGATAGTCATGGGTATAGCGGCCGATCACCTGGGCCAGCGGCAACGCCGGTTCGCTGGACAGCGAATCCAGCACGCCGAGGTTGAGGGTGCCGCTCAGTTCGCCCCTGAGGGTGGTGGCATAGCGTTCGAAGCCCTCGATCTCGCCCAGGATGCGCAGGGTTTCCTGATGGAAGAGTTCACCCTTGCTGGTCAGGGCGAAACCGCCCCGGCCGCGATGACAGAGGGTGACGCCGAGCTGACCCTCCAGCTGGCTCATGTAGGTGCTGATGGCCGAGGTGGACAGGTTCAATTCCTGCTGCGCCGCGGCGAACCCCTGGTGGCGGACCACGCAGGCGAACAGCTTGAGCAGGCGGATGTCGTGGAGGGCATTGGCCATGGCGGACTCCGGTGGACGCAGCCCGGCAGTCTAGCCATTAGTTCAGAAATCTCTGAAGTGATTTTTTGTCCGGGCCGATTCTTCAGCCGCCATCGGCTTTGCACAATCGGGACATCACTACGACGAGGATGACCCGTGGAAAAGATCCTGCACCAGCCGCTGGGCGGCAACGAGATGCCCCGTTTCGGCGGCATCGCCAGCATGCTGCGACTGCCCCACCTCGCCTCCCCTCAAGGCCTCGATGCCGCCTTCATCGGCATCCCGCTGGACATCGGCACCTCGCTGCGCTCCGGC
The DNA here is from genome assembly GCF_030175875.1 of Pseudomonas sp. HR1. Lineage (NCBI taxonomy): Bacteria > Pseudomonadati > Pseudomonadota > Gammaproteobacteria > Pseudomonadales > Pseudomonadaceae > Pseudomonas > Pseudomonas sp. HR1. Next base: position 93,796 of record NZ_JASNRF010000008.1, on the reverse strand, counting down.
ACCCGCTTCGGTCCGCGCCAGCTGCGCAGCGAATCGGTGATGATCCGGCCCTACAACATGGCCACCGGCGCGGCGCCCTTCGATTCCCTGAGTGTCGCCGACCTGGGCGATGTGGCCATCAATACCTTCAACCTGCTCGATACGGTGCGCCTGATCGAGGCGCATTACGACCAGGTGCTGGAGCACGATGTCATCCCCCTCACCCTGGGCGGCGATCACACCCTGACCCTGCCGATCCTGCGCGCCATGAAGAAGAAGTACGGCAAGATCGGCCTGGTGCACGTGGATGCCCACGCCGACGTCAACGAGCACATGTTCGGCGAGAAGATCGCCCATGGCACCACCTTCCGCCGCGCGGTGGAGGAAGGCCTGCTCGACTGCGACCGGGTCGTGCAGATCGGCCTACGCGCCCAGGGCTACGCCGCCGACGATTTCGACTGGTGCCGCGAGCAGGGCTTTCGGGTGGTGCAGGCCGAGGAATGCTGGCACAGATCGCTGACGCCGCTGATGGCCGAGGTGCGCGAGCGAGTCGGGGGCGGACCGGTGTATCTGTCCTATGACATCGACAGCATCGACCCGGCCTGGGCGCCAGGGACCGGCACGCCGGAGATCGGCGGCCTGACCACCATCCAGGCGCTGGAGATCATCCGCGGCTGCCGTGGCCTCGAGCTGGTGGGCTGCGACCTGGTCGAGGTCTCGCCGCCCTATGACACCACCGGCAATACCGCGCTGCTCGGTGCCAACCTGCTCTACGAGATGCTCTGCGTGCTGCCGGGGGTCGCCTACCGCTGACGCTCCAAGGTGCGGCGACCCGCCATGATGGCCGCCCACCCGCTGTCTTTTCGCTGCCGAACACCGGCGGATCGCCTGGTCCGCCGACAACAAGAACGCGGGTCCGGCCTGCGTATAACCGTGTCGAGGCGTCATCCATGGACCATCATGACGGCATCACCCGTATCGAAACCTTTGGCGTCGAGCAGATTCCCGACCACGAACGCCATGCCACCCCCTTCGACCTGTTCCGCCTGATCTTCGGCGGGGCCAACACCTTCGCCACCGCCGTGCTCGGCAGCTTTCCGATCCTGTTCGGCCTATCCTTCCAGGCCGGGGTGCTGGCCATTGCGAGCGGGGTCCTGTGTGGCGCCCTGATCCTCGCGCCCATGGGGCTGTTCGGCGCGCTCAACGGCACCAACAACGCCGTCTCCTCCGGTGCCCATTTCGGCGTCCACGGCCGTATCGTCGGCTCCTTTCTCTCGCTGCTGACCGCCATCGCCTTCTTTTCGCTGTCGGTCTGGAGTTCCGGCGATGCCCTGGTGGGCGGTGCCCAGCGCCTGGTCGGACTGCCGGAAAACGCGCTCAGCCTGGGGCTGGCCTACGGGCTGTTCGCCGTGCTGGTGCTGACGGTGTGCCTCTATGGCTTTCGCTTCATGCTGTGGGTCAACAAGATCGCCGTGGTCAGTGCCAGCCTGCTATTCCTGCTCGGCATCCCGGCCTTCGCCGGCAGCTTCGACGCCGGTTACGCCGGCACCCTGCAAGCGGGTCAGCCGGGCTTCTGGGCAGCCTTTGTCGGCGCGGCCCTGGTGGCCATGAGCAATCCGGTGTCCTTTGGCGCCTTTCTCGGCGACTGGTCGCGCTACATTCCGCGGCAGACGCCCCGCCTGCGCATCCTGCTGGCGGTGATCGCGGCCCAGGCCGCCACCCTGATCCCCTTCCTGTTCGGCCTGGCCACCGTCTCGCTGGTGGCGACCAGGGCACCCGACTACATCGCGCAAAACAACTATGTGGGCGGTCTGCTGGCCATCGCGCCTACCTGGTACTTCCTGCCGGTATGCCTGCTGGCGATCATCGGCGGCCTGTCCACCGGCACCACCGCGCTCTATGGCACCGGCCTGGATCTCTCCAGCGTACTACCCCGGCTGCTGACCCGGGTATGGGCGACCCTGCTGATCGGGCTGGCGGCCATCGCCTTCATCTTCATCGGGCGCTTCAGCTTCAACCTGGTGCAGAGCGTCTCCACCTTTGCCGTGCTGATCGTGACCTGCACCAGCCCCTGGATGGTGATCATGATCCTCGGACTGGTGGTCCGCCGCGGCTTCTATTGCCCGGACGATCTGCAGGTGTTCACCCGCGGCGAGCAGGGTGGCCGCTACTGGTTCCACCATGGCTGGAACTGGCGCGGCATGGGCGCCTGGATTCCCAGCGCCCTGCTCGGCCTCGCCTTCGTCAATCTGTCCGGTCAGTTCGTCGGGCCCCTGGGTGAACTGGCGGGCGGCATCGACCTGAGCCTGCCGCTGGCCCTGGGCAGCGCCGCCCTGCTCTATCTGCTGCTGCTCCTGCTGTTCCCGGAACCGGCGGCCGTCTATGGCCCGACCGGCCCCCGACGCCCCAGACGCAGTCGTGCCGGCACCTCGCTCCCGGGCATCCGCGCCGCCTGATACCTGAACCCTGTCGCGGGGTCGGTGCGCCCGAGCCTGTCTAGTCCTGCAAGAGACTCCGTCATGCTCCTGGATATTTCCGTCGTTCTGGCCTACGCCCTGGCCATGCTTCTGCTCGGCTGGTACGGCATGCGCCGCGCCCGTAATCAGGAAGAATTCCTCGTCGCCGGTCGCAACCTCGGCCCGGCCTGCTACCTGGGCACCATGGCCGCCACGGTGCTGGGTGGCGCCGCCACCGTGGGCACGGTGCGCCTGGGCTACGTCCACGGGCTGTCCGGCTTCTGGCTGTGCGCCATGCTGGGTGGTGGCATCCTGGTGCTCAATCTGTTTCTCGCCAAACCCCTGCTGAAGTTGCGCATCTACACCGTGACCCAGGTGCTGGAAAGGCGCTATACGCCCCTGGCCCGGCAGGCCAGCGCCGCCATCATGTTCGTCTATGCGCTGATGCTGAGCGTGGTCTCGGTGCTGGCCATGGGCACGGTGATCCAGGTGCTGTTCGAGCTGCCCTTCTGGAGCGCCATCCTGCTCGGTGGCAGCGTGGTGGTGATCTATTCCAGCATCGGCGGCATGTGGTCGTTGACGCTGACCGACATCGTCCAGTTCGTCATCAAGACCGCGGGCCTGATGTTCGTGCTGCTGCCGATCTGCCTGACCCGGGTCGGTGGCTGGGATGCCTTGGTGGCCAAGCTGCCGGCCAGCGCCTTCGCCCTGACCACCCTCGGCTACGACACCATCTTCACCTACTTCCTGATCTACTTCTTCGGCATCCTCATCGGCCAGGACATCTGGCAGCGGGTCTTCACCGCGCGCAGCGAAGGCGTGGCGCGCGTGGCGGGCAGCCTGGCCGGCGTCTATTGCGTGATCTACGGCCTGGTGGGCGCGCTGATCGGCATGTGCGCCCGGGTGCTGCTGCCGGATCTCGCCGACGCCAACAACGCCTTCGCCGCCATCGTCCGCAGCGCCCTGCCGGACGGCATTCGCGGCCTGGTGATCGCCGCTGCCCTGGCCGCCATGATGTCCACCGCCAGTGCCGGTCTGCTGGCCGCGTCCACCACCCTTACCGAAGACCTGCTGCCGCGACTGCGCGGCGGCCGGGCCTCGACCCTGGGCATGGCCCGGTTGTTCACCCTGCTCACCGGTCTCGCCGTGCTCGCCATCGCGCTGCTGGTCAATGACGTCATCGGCGCCCTGACCTTGGCGTACAACCTGCTGGTAGGTGGCATCCTGGTGCCGCTGCTGGGGGCCATCCTTGGCCGCGCGCCACCACGGCGGGTGCCCTGGCCAGCATGCTGCTGGGTTCCGGCGCGGCCATCGTCTTCATGCTCAAGGACGGCCTGGAGGCCAATACGCCGATCTATTTCAGCCTCGGCCTGAGCCTGGTCAGCTTCGTGGTGGTAAGTCTGCTCACGGCGCGCTCCCAGGTGGCGGCGCGGGCCGCCTAGCTGACCGAACTGCGCGTCCGCTGCACCGCCTGAACCTCGCTCAGGATCAGGCCGCTGGCCGGGCGCATCGGCATCCGGGCCAGGTCGATGCGCAGGTCCTGGGTCGGTATCTGGTAGGTCATGTCCTGCAGCAGCAGGCGCAGGGCGGAGGTCATGAGCTCCAGGGCGATGCCCTCGCCCGGACAGCGGTGCTGGTGGGTCACTTCACCGCCGCCCTGGGGTACGAAGGCGGCCTCCGGAGGCTGTTCTGCGAGAAAACGCGTGGGATCGAACACCTCGGGACGTGACCAGCTGCGCGGATCGCGGTTGGTGCCATAGAGATCGAGCAAGACCCGCGTGCCGCGGGGAAAGGCGACGCCGTGCCACTCGAAGCTCTCCCGTACCCGCGCTACGGTGAAGGGAAAGAAGGCGTAGAAGCGTCGTACCTCCTGGGCAAACGGTACCCGGGCAGCGGGATCGGCTCTCAGCCGTTCGCGCCAGGCCGGCTGCTTGTACAGCGCCAGGGCGGCGAAGGTGGAAAAGCGTGCCACGGCCACCGTCGGCCGCAAGACATTGAGCAGTTCCACCGCGGCCACCCGCCGCGACAATGGCTGGCCATCCGCTTCCCGGTGCTGAGCGATCAGCGCCAGGGCGCTGCCGGCAGGCGCCGGCCGCTGACGGGCCTGCTCGACCTGGCGACCGAGCCAGAGCTCCAGCCGCTGTCGAGCGCGACGGGCGCCCAGGTTGCCCAGACCCACGCGGCCACCGCCCTCGATCAGGGCGACCAGCTCGGCACTGCGCTGCCCTTCCTCCTCCCTGTCCAGGGCGACACCCGCCCAGTCGCAGACCGCGCGGGTATAGAGGCGATGCAATTCGTCCAGCAGGACGATCTCGCCGCGGCTCTGCCAGCTGGCCAGTCTGGCGCGCCACTCCTGTTCCGCCCGGGTCACCAAGACCTCCACCCGCGTCGATCGGGTGATGTCGACGAAGAGTGCCTTGCGCTGGCGATGGGCCGCCCCGTCCAGGCCCTGGACGCCGCCTTCGCCGAAGAGCGTCTTGCGCAGCTGACGAGGCGCAGCATCCACCCGGCTGAAGCGCTCTTCGCGATAGAACAGTTCGACCGCCGCCGGGCCGCGCAGGCAGAGGGTGGGCTGCAGCAGCAGGCGCGTGGCGAAGACATCGCTTTCCAAACGTTCACAGCGATTGCTGATGAAGGCATAGCCCTCGCGTAGCAGTGCCAGGCTCGAATCGAAGGCCGGGAGCTTGGGCAGGATGGACATCGGAGAGGCTCCAGGGTAGCGGAAAGACCTGCTCGTGGGACCGCCGGCAAGCGGCGCCGGTGCCGCCGTTGCGCTTGCGGTTTTTGCCAGCGAAGCCGCGCCGACACGGGATCGCTGCGCTGGAACGGCAGCGCTCGAATGCCGGTCCATGCTGCTGGGATCGCCGTCGCGATGCTCCGCTTTCCGCACAAGGCGCTCGTGTTTGAACACCACCCGCTGCTCTCGTCTGCAACTCGCCCTGCTGCTGATGCTGGCGCTACTGACCCTGACGCTCGGCTGGGCACCCAGCGACCGTCTCACCTGGATGATCGAGCAGCTGCTGGTGATCGCTGCGCTGGCAGGCGTCGCCCTCGTGCAGCGGCGCTTCCAGCTGTCGGCCAGCGCCAGTCTGCAACTCTGCGGCTTTCTGGTGCTGCACCAGATTGGCGCTCACTACACCTATTCCCAGGTGCCCTACGAGGAGGCCTGGCAGGCGCTGACCGGCTTTCGCCTGGACGAGGCGCTGGGCCTGCAGCGCAATCACTACGACCGGCTGGTGCATTTCGCCTACGGCCTGCTGCTGGCGCGCCCCGTTCGCGAGGTGGTCCAGGGCCTGAGCGGCCTGCGTGGCTGGCGGAGCGCCTATGTGGCCCTGGAATTCGTGCTGGCCTCCTCGGCCGGCTACGAACTGATGGAGTGGCTGGGCGCCGACCTGCTCGCGGAAGACGCCGGGGAGGCCTTCGTCGGCGCCCAGGGCGATCCCTGGGATGCGCAAAAGGACATGGCCCTGGCCTTTCTCGGCGCCCTGCTCTCCCTGGGTTGCCGCCATAGCTGGCCCGGACGCCGCAGGACTAGTCAGGGCCCTGGCTCGGCCTAGCGGGCCATTACGGGTTCCAGCGCCTCCAGCCAGCAGACCACCGCGACGGCGCCGCCATCGGGAATGCCGCGGGCGCGCTCGCCCAGGTAGCTGGCACGGCCCTGGGCCGGCAGCATCTCGGCGGTGGCCTCGGCGCCCTCACGGGCAGCGGCCAGGGCTGCGGCAAAGGCCTGCGTCGGGCTGGCGCCCGCCAGGGCACCGGCCAGCAGGGCATCCGCGGCCGGGCGCAAGGCATCGAGCATGGTGCGCTGGCCCGGCTGGGCGCCACCCAATTCGGCCAGGGCCTGGACGCCCCCGTCGAACGCCTCGGCCCACTGCGCAAGGGTCGGACGTTCCACCCCATCCAGCACCTGGGCGGCGCGAACCAGGGCGCAGGCATAGAAGGGGCCGGAGCTGCCGCCAATGGCCCGGCGCAGCGCCTGACCGGTGGCGGCCAGGGCGCTGGCCGGGGTATACCAGGCACTGGCCGGCAAGGCGCGCATGGCTTCGGCGCCCCGGGCCAGGCTGGTGCCCAGGTCGCCATCGCCGGCGCGACTGTCCAGATCGGTGAGGCGGGCTTCGTGGGCCAGCAGGCTGGCGATGACGGCATCTGCCGCCGCCTGCAGCCGCGCGGCCAGGGGACCGGGGGTGCGAGGGATCGTTTCGGCTGCCGCCGCGGGTGCGGGCAACAGCGTGGGCGCCGCCGGGACCCGGCCGTCACCCGGCCAGGCTCGCGCCTGGGTCGGCGCATCGAGCAGCGCCAGGCACGCCTCATCCACTGGCATCAGCGACAGCGAACAGCCGGGCATGTCCAGGGCGCTGAGGAAGGTGCCGGTCCAGGCGCGTTCCACTACCAGTCCCCGCTGGCGCAGCTGACTCAATGCCGCCCGCGCCACCAGGGCGAGTTCCAGCGGCGGCGTCGCGCCCAGGCCATTGACCAGCAGCGCCAGGCGCGTGCCCTCTGGATAGCCGCCGTCTTCGACGAGGGTATCCAGCAGCCGCGCCACGGTGGCGTCGGCGCCCAGCCGGGGGCCGCGCTCGACGCCCTGCTCGCCATGGATGCCGAGGCCCCACTCCACCTCGTCGTCCGCCAGCTGGAAACCCGGATGCCCCACCGCCGGCACGGTACAGGCGCCCAGGGCCACGCCCATGCTGCGCAACTCGGCGCTCGCGGCGCGGGCCAGGGCGGCCACCTCGTCCAGGGGTCGTCCGGCGGCGGCTGCCGCGCCCGCGAGCTTGTGGATCAGCACGGTGCCCGCGATGCCCCGGCGCCTTTCCGGCGCCACCGTGTGGCGCAGGGCCGCGTCGTCCGCCACCAATACCGTCTCGACCGGAATGCCTTCGCTGCGCGCCAGTTCGGCGGCCAGGCCGAAGTTGAGACGGTCGCCGGTGTAGTTCTTGACCACCAGCAGGGCGCCGGCAGGACCAGCCGCGGCCCGGATCGCGGCCAGCACGGCATCCACGCTCGGTGAGGTGAAGACGTCTCCCGCCACCGCCGCGGTCAGCATGCCCTCGCCGACATAGCCGGCATGGGCCGGTTCGTGGCCGCTGCCGCCGCCGGAAATTACCGCCACCGGGCGCTCGCCCGTCGCGGCCAGGGGCTGGCGCAGGATGACCTGTTCCTCGGCCAGCAGGGCCAGGCCGGGATCCAGGCTGACGAGACCTTCGAGCAGTTCGCGAACCACGGTGGTGGGGCTATTGATCAGCTTCTTCATCGGGGACTCCTGAGGGCGAGAGGTCGCCGCAGTATGGCACGGGGTCCCGCGCCTGCCTGGCAGCGACCTGAACGGCCGACTGACAGGCGCGCAACGGCCTTCCGCCGGACCGGGACGGCAGGCTATCGTTGGCCCGGGAAGCTTTTCACGACCGGGATGTCTCACGCTGTTAGCCAGCCGCGCTCCTGCGCGCTCCCCGTCGAGGTCCGTCATGCCGATCAAGATCGTTCCACGCTCTGCCTGTCGTGGGTCGGAGATCACCCCCGAAGCCGTCTACCTGTCCCGGCGCCAGCTGCTCGGTGCCAGCGGCGCCCTGCTCGCCGGCGCCGCACTGCCCGGCTGGGCGCTGGCCGCCGCCTCCAGCTACGGCGACGTCGAAGCCGCCAAGGGTCCGGACTGGTTCGAGCGCAAGCTGCCGGATACCCGCTGGCAGGCGGCCACGGTCAAGGGCGAGGACATCACCCCCTTCAAGGACGCCACCCACTACAACAACTTCTATGAATTCGGCCCGGACAAGAGCGATCCCGCGGCCCATGCCGCCCAGTTGCCGACCCAGCCCTGGAGCGTGGTGGTCGATGGCGAGGTGGGCAAGCCCGGCACCTACGGCCTGGAAGACCTCTTCGCCCCGGACACCCTGGAAGAGCGCATCTACCGCATGAGGTGCGTCGAGGCCTGGTCCATGGTCATCCCTTGGCTGGGCTTTCCGTTGGCCAGCCTGCTCAAGCGCGTCGAGCCCACCGGCAAGGCTCGCTACGTGAGGTTCGAGACGCTCAAGGATCCGCAGCACATGCCCGGCATGAATTCCAGCTTCGCCTTGCTGGACTGGCCCTATGTGGAAGGCCTGCGCCTGGATGAGGCCATGCATCCGCTGACGCTGATGACGGTGGGCATGTACGGGCGGGTGCTGCCCAATCAGAATGGCGCGCCGCTGCGCCTGATCGTGCCCTGGAAGTATGGCTTCAAGGGCATCAAGTCCATCGTCCGCATCAGCCTGGTGGAAGAGCAGCCGCGCACCACCTGGCAGGGCATGGCGCCCAACGAGTACGGCTTCTATGCCAACGTCAATCCGGAAGTGGATCACCCGCGCTGGAGCCAGGCCCGCGAACGGCGCCTGCCCAGCGGCCTGTTCAGCCCCAACGTGCGACCGACCCTGATGTTCAACGGCTATGGCGAGGAAGTGGCTTCGCTCTATAGCGGCATGGATCTGCGGAGAAACTATTGATGGGTGTACTGCTCTGGCGGGTGGCGGTGTTCGTCGCCGCGCTCTGCCCGCCGCTGTGGTGGCTGTACCAGGCCTGGATTTTCGCCCTCGGCCCGGACCCGGGCAAGGCACTGGTGGACAAGCTGGGCACCGGCGCCCTGGTGCTGCTGTTGCTGACCCTGAGTCTGACCCCACTGTCGCGCCTCACCCGCTGGAAGCTCTGGCCGGTGATCCGCCGCCAGCTCGGGTTATGGACCTTCACCTATGCCCTGCTGCACTTCCTCGGCTACCTGGCCTTCGTGCTGGGCTTCGACCTTTCGCAGCTGGGCGTGGAATTGCAGCGCCGACCCTACATCATCGTCGGGGCCGCGGCCCTGCTGATCCTGCTGGCCCTGGCCGTCACCTCCAATCGCCCGGCCATGCGCCGCCTGGGCAAGCGCTGGAAGGAGCTGCATCGGCTGGCCTACCTGGTGCTGGGCCTGGGGCTGCTGCACTACCTCTGGATCGTGCGTTCGGACCTGGAAGAGTGGGCGATCTACGCCGCCATCGGCGCCGCGCTGCTGGCCTTCCGGCTGGTGGATGGCTGGCGTCGCAAGAGACGCAGCCATCCGGCAACCCCTGTGCGTTGATTACGGCTGTCGAAGTACAGAGGGGAACCCTGTCCGCTTCGACAGACTAGGGGTGGTATTGAACAGGCCCGGCGCCGGTGGCCAGACCGTTGCCCTAGGCGGTCGATCAGCGCTGCGCGGCCTGGCGCAGGCCCTTCAGGGTGTTGAGCGGGGCATCCACCACGAAGCTGTTGGCCAGCCAGGACGGCACGCTGCCACCCGGCTCGCTCTGGGCCTCGTAGGTCACTTCCGAGCCGCCGTTCTTCGGCACCACGCGCCACTGACCCTGGAAGCTGGCGACCCGCACATAGCCGTCGGCGGCAGGCCGATAGTCCGGCTGGCCTTCGAGGGTGCGGGTAAAGCCGCCATCGGGGGTCTTCTGCTCGGTGATGTGCAGCACCACGTCACGGGCGGTCACCGGCCAGGGCATGTCGATGCGCATGTAGGTCCAGGCCTGGTTGTCCTGGCGCTTGAGCACCTGCAGCGACTGGCAGCGGAAGATCCACTTGCAGGAACCCACGGGGTCGTCCTGCAGCTTGGCGATGGTGGCCGGATCGGCCTTGATCTGGACCACGCCGCGGTAGGCCTTGTACTTGGAGCCGGCGACCGCGCGGGTGTAGACCTGGATGCCGTCTTCCTGCTTGGCGAGTTGCCAGTCCTCGGCCTGGGCCAGGCCGGTGGCTGCGAGCAGGGTCAGGGCGAGGATGGAGCGAAGCGGCTTGTGCATGGGACGTCCCTTGTTGTTGTGGTTGTCGGAGAGCGCAATTCAAAACCGGATCAGGCGGCGGTTTCACCTTCGAGGCGCAGCAGGATGGCCATGGCTTCGGCGCTGCTGGTGCCACAGAACGCCAGCTCGGCCTGGAAGCCGCCGCACACCGCCGGGCGCAGCGGCGAGCCGAACAGGTCGCAGCGGTTGGTGCTGTCCAGGTGGGCGCAGCGCACGCCGGAGGGCTTGCCCTGGGGCATGCGTGGCAGCGGTGAGGAGATCGACGGCGCGATGCAACAGGCGCCACAACCCGGACGGCACTCCATGGGTGAAACTCGCAGAGAAAGAGGCTTCAAGCTTAAGAGCAAGGCTGGGGCCTCACAAGCGAATCGTGACCAGATGTCGCTATCGAGTCATGAATGTAACATTCATTCGCACCTCGCCACGCAACCCCGCGGCCTTTCCACCGTCTTATCTGCGACGATCGAGGCGGCTCCCCGAGGGCGTGACGATGAAGCATTGGCTGGTGCTGGACCTGGAAGCGACCACCGACGAAGGCGGCTGGCCCCTGGAGTTGATGGAGATCATCGAGATCGGCGCGGTGATGGTGGACGCCGAGGGCCAGGAGCTTGGTCGCTACCAGAGTTTCGTCCAGCCCCGGCGGCTGCCGCTGCTGACGCCCTTCTGCCGCGACCTCACCCATATCAGCCAGGCCGACGTCGATGGCGCCGAGCCGCTGGAGAGCACCTGGCCGGCGTTCGAAGCCTGGCTGGGCGCCTACGAGACCACCCTCGCCGGCTGGTGCAGCTGGGGCGATTTCGACCGTCGCCTGCTTGAACGCGCCTGGCGCGAGCACGACCTGCATACCCACCTGGCCCGGGTGCCGCATCGCAATCTCAAGCAGGCCTTCGCCAAGGCCCGTGGCCTGGCGCGCCCGTTGGGACTCACCGCCGCCCTGGAGTCGGCGGGACTGGCCTTTACCGGGGTGCTGCACCGGGCCGAGACCGACGCCCGCAACACCGCCAAGCTGTTGCCCGCCAGCCTGCCGGCCTTCGCGCGCTAGCCTCGTCTGGAGCGGTGACAGTGGGCCTCGGCCTTGGGCATACTCGCCGACGGTCCCAACCGCTTTCGCACAAGGAAATCCGATGTTCAAGGTCAACGAATACTTCGACGGCACCGTCAAATCCATCGCCTTCAGCCTCAAGTCCAAGCCCGCCACCCTGGGCGTCATGGCCCCCGGTGAATACGAATTCGGCACCAGCCAGCTGGAAGTCATGCACGTGGTGGCCGGCGCCCTGACCGTCAAGCTGCCGGGCAGCGAGACCTGGGAAACCTTCGCCGCGGGCAGCCAGTTCACCGTGCCGGCCAATGCCAAGTTCCAGCTCAAGGTCGCGGAAGACACCGCCTACCTCTGCGAATACCACTGAGTCCGAGGGAGCCATGCGGCTCCCGCGCCTTGCGCTCCCGTCATTCGGCCGTCCCGGCCGGCTGGCGGCAGGCCGCTACCCCACCTGAACGCTTGCGCCGCGCCTCGGTCCTAAACGACACCGCCGCTTTCGGAGCCGTCGCCATGTCGCCAGCTGCAGCCCAGGGCCCTCGCCAGCCGAGCCACGCCCGCCCCTTCGAGCACCAGCCCCGGAATCTCCCGACGCATGGGATAGCCCTTGCGCAGGGCGTCGAACGCCTGGGCACGCGCCAGGGCCGGCAAGCCGAGGGTCGCGCGTAGCGCCGCATCGTCGTCGCGCGGATCATAGACCGCGCGGCAGACCCGCCTGAAGACAGTCGCCTCGGGCGTATCCCCGCTGAACACCAGGCGCTCCAGCTGCTGAGGCGGCAACAGATCGCCCAGATTCAGCCGCGGTGTCTCCCCGCTCCAGGCGCAGAAGGCCTCGTAGATCTCCGCCGTGCCGCGCCATTTGCCTTCCAGGCTATGGCCGGCGATATGGGGCGTCACCAGCTGGCACAGGCGGGCCAGTTCAGGATCGATGCCCGGCTCGCCTTCCCAGACATCCAGCGCCACCCTGAGCTCGGCGCCACCGGCCAGATGCGTCCGCAGCGCGGCGTTATCGACCACCTCGCCCCGGCAGGCATTGAGCAGCCAGGTCCCCGGGCGCAGGCTGGCCAGGCGAGCGGCATCGAACAGGTGCAAGGTGCGCTGCTCGCCGTCCCGGATCAGCGGGGTATGCAGACAGAGCACGTCGCAGCGCTCGAGCAATTCGTCGAGGCTGTGGAAGTCACCCCCCTCCGCGGCCTGGCGGGGCGGATCGCAGACCAGCACCGTCCAGCCCAGTCCGCGCAGCACCTCGGCCAGGCGGCCACCGACCTGCCCGGCGCCGACGATGCCATAGGTGCGCTGGGCCAGCTCGGCGCCGGCACCATCGGCCAGTGCCAGCAGGGCGCCGAGCACCCAGTCCACCACGCCGCGGGCATTGCAGCCTGGCGCATTGCTCCAGCGGATGCCGGCCTGGTCGAGATAGCCCAGGTCCAGGTGATCGGTGCCTATGGTGCAGGTGCCGACGAAGCCGACCCTGGACCCGGCCAGCAGAGCGGCGTCGACACGGGTGATGGAGCGCACCAGCAGCGCATCGGCGCGACTCACGGCGGCGCGATCGAAGGCGCGACCGGGAAGGCGTTCGAGGGTGGCGTGGGGCCCGAAGAAGGCGTCCAGCAGCGGAATGTTTTCGTCGGCGAGAATGTGCATGCCTGGGCACTCGCAAGGGCGGGGACCGGCACTTTAGCAGGCCATCGGCGGCAGGCAACGGTCGCCGCGAGGGTTGCCACCCGGGCCATGAGGACTAGACTATCGGCCCCGAAGCTGACCGAACGATCAAGTGACCTCCTCCCTGCCCCGCATCAGACGTGAATTCGGCGCCCTGCTCTCCCTGGCCGCGCCCATCGTCATCGCCCAGCTCTCCCATTCGGCCATGGGCTTCGTCGACGCCGTCATGGCCGGCCGGGTCGGCCCGCTCGACCTCGCCGCCGTCGCCCTGGGCAACTCCGTGTGGATTCCGGTGTTCCTGCTGATGACCGGCATCCTGCTGGCGACCACCCCCAAGGTAGCCGAGCGCCACGGCGGCGGCCGCAGCCAGGAGATCGGTCCGCTGGTGCGCCAGGCGCTGTGGCTGGCCCTGGGTTGTGGCCTCGTCGCCAGCCTGCTGCTGCTCAACGCCCGCCCGCTGCTGGTGGCCATGCATGTCGACGCCCAGCTGATCGGGCCGACCCTGCTCTATCTCAAGGGCATCGCCATGGGCCTGCCCGCCACCGCCTTCTACTATGTGCTGCGCTGCTTCAGCGACGGCCTCGGGCGTACCCGCCCAGCCATGCTGGTAGGGCTCGCCGGCCTGGCGCTGAACGTGCCGCTGAACTGGATCTTCATTTACGGCCACCTCGGCATGCCGGCGCTGGGCGGCGCCGGCTGCGGCTTCGCCTCCGGTACGGTGATGTGGGCGATGCTGCTGGCCATGCTGGCGATCATCCGCACCGAGCGCTATCGCGCCTGCGCCCTTTTCGCCCGCTTCGAGCGGCCCCATGGGCCGACGCTGCGCGCCCTGCTGGCCATCGGCGTGCCCATCGGCATCGCGATTTTCGCCGAATCCAGCATCTTTTCCGTGGTGGCCCTCTTGATCGGCGAGCTGGGGCCGACCGTGGTCGCCGGGCACCAGGTGGCGCTCAACTTCTCCGGGCTGGTGTTCATGGTGCCCCTGGCGCTGGGCATGGCGGTGACGGTGCGGGTCGGTCAGGCGCTGGGGCGCGGCGAACCACGCGAGGCGCGCTTTTCCGCCGGGGTCGGCATGGCTGCTGGGCTGCTCTGCGCCTGCGTTTCCTGCACCCTGATGCTGACCGCGCGCACGGCGATCGCCGGGCTCTATTCCCAGGACCTGGCGGTGATCCAGCTGGCGGCCTCGCTGCTGGTGTTCGCCGGCATCTTCCAGTTCTCCGATGCCATCCAGGTCACCGCCGCCGGCGCCCTGCGCGGTTACCAGGACACCCGCGCGACCATGATCATCACCCTGCTGGCCTACTGGGGCGTGGGCCTGCCGGTGGGCTGGGCACTGGGCCTGAGCGACTGGTTCGGTGCCCCACGGGGTCCGGCCGGCCTCTGGCAGGGGCTGGTGCTGGGCCTGACCTGCGCGGCCATCCTGCTGTCGGTGCGGCTGGCCCGCAGCGCCCGTCGACGCATCCACAGCGCCTAGCGCGCTGCCCTTGGTACACTGGCGCCCTCCCCCCGGCCGGCGGTCCTGCCGACCGGGACGGGCGTTTCCCTCTTTCGCGAGCGTGCGGCTTCGATGATCTTTCGCCTGCTACAACTCCTCTGCCTCTGCTTCCTGCTCATCGGCCCGGCTCAGGCCGCCCTGCCCGGACTGCCGGGCGCCCAGAAGGACCAGGTCGATCCGCAATTCGGCCAGTCCCTGGACCAGGTCATCAAGACCCTGGAGAGCGATCAGCAGCGCAATCGCCTGCTGGCGGATCTCAAGAAGCTGCAGGCGGCGCAGAACAAGGCCGAGCCCAGCGCCTCCCAGGGCGTGATCGGGCTGATCACCGATACCCTGACGGTGGTCGAGCAGCAGCTGCAACGCGACAACCTGCGCGAACGCTGGCAATACCAGCTGGACCAGGCCGGCGCCGAGCTGGCCGCCCTGGCGCCGGCGCCCGAACAGCGCCTCAACCTGCTCTCCGGCTTTGTCGTCACCCTGGCCTTCTGGGCCGGTTGCGCCCTGGGCCTGAAGACCATCAGCCATCGCCTGCGGGTGAGATTCGGACTGTCCGAGGAGTTGCCGCTCAGGCCGCGCACCCTGGACCTGGTCCGTTTCGCCCTGCGCAAGCTGGCGCCCTGGCTGCTGGCCTTCATCCTGACCCTGGTGGTGTCGCTGTGGCTGCCGGATTCGCTGGGCAAGACGGTGGCCGTCGCCCTGGCCTATGCCGCCGTCACCGGCCCGCTGTTCGCCGCTACCGTGGTGGTGATCTGCTCGCTGCCCAGCGGCGCCCATCGCAGTCGCGCCCTGCTGATCCTGCGCCGCCGCGCCTTCCGCCCGCTGTGGATCATCGGCAGCCTGGCCGCGCTGGGCGGCGCCGCCAGCGATCCGCACCTGGCCGAGACCCTGGGGCCACACCTGGCCGCGGTCATCGCCATCGGCGCCAACATCTGCGCGGCGCTGCTCACCGCCCAGTTCGCCCTGAGATTCCGCCGGCCCATCGCCCACCTGATCCGCAACCAGCCGCTGGCCAAGCGCCAGGCGCTGCACGGTCTGCAGGGCGTGCGCCACCTGATCGCCCGGCTCTGGCACCTGCCGCTGCTGATCCTGGTGGGGGTCTCGGTGGTCGCCACCTTCGTCTCCGCCGGCGATACCAGCGACGCCCTGCGCCGGGCGCTGCTGTTCGCCGTGACCATGGGCGCCGCCCTGGGGCTCAACGCCCTGGTGCGGGCGCGACTGCTGCGCCGGCGGCCGCACGGCCGCATCCAGGAAGCCTATGCCGAACGGCTGCGCGCCTTCTTCGTGCTGGTGCTGGGCATCGCCATCTGGCTGGTGGGCATCGAGCTGGCCCTGCGCGCCTGGAATCTCTCGCTGCTGAGATTCAGCCAGGGTGACGGCCATGCGGTCGCCAGCAAGTTCTTCGGCCTGGGTGGCACCCTGCTGCTGGCCTGGCTGGTGTGGATCCTGGCCGACACCGCCATCCACCGCGGCCTCAACCTGCACCGCGTCAGCCCGAACAACGCCCGCGCCCAGACCATGTTGCCGCTGATCCGCAACGTGCTGTTCCTGACCATCTTCGTCATCGCCCTGATCGTCGACCTGGCCAACATGGGCGTGAACGTCACCCCGCTGCTGGCCGGTGCCGGCGTCATCGGCCTGGCGGTGGGCTTCGGCGCCCAGAGCCTGGTGGCCGACCTCATCACCGGGCTGTTCATCATCATCGAGGACTCCCTGGCCATCGGCGACTACGTCGACGTCGGCAATCACCTGGGCACCGTCGAGGGCCTGACCATCCGCACCGTACGACTGAGGGACATCGACGGCATCGTCCACACCATCCCCTTCAGCGAGATCAAGAGCATCCAGAACTACTCGCGGCAATTCGGCTACGCCATCTTCCGCCTGCCGATTCCCCAGGCGCTGTCGGTGGACAAGGCCATCGAGATGGTCCAGGAGGTCGGCCGCTCGCTGCGCCAGGATCCGCTGATGGGCCGGGACATCTGGTCGCCGCTGGAGCTGCAGGGGGTGGAAAGCTTCGATTCCGGCATGGCGATCCTCAGATTCCGCTTCAAGACCGCGCCGATCAAGCAGTGGGAGGTGTCACGGGCCTTCAACCTCAGGCTCAAGCGCTACCTGGATGACGCCGGCATCGAGCTGGCTTCGCCACGCATGAACGTGCGTTACGAGGTGGGTGGCTCGCCGCTGGATCAGGCGACGCGGGGCGGCCAGGCGCCGAGCGAGGGCTGACCCCGCTGCGCTGGCACGACCGCCGGCCCTCGCGACCGACGGGAATAGCCTCTAGGGTGAGGATGACCTGTCCCGACGAGGCTTTACCATGCCCTTGCGCACCCTGCTCTGCTATGGCGACTCCAACACCCACGGCACCCGCCCCCTGACCCAGTCCGGCGTCCTCGAACGCTTCGGCTGGGACGAGCGCTGGACCGGCATCCTGGCCCGCGGCCTGGGCGCCGACTGGCGGGTGATCGAGGAAGGCCTGCCCGCTCGTACCACGGTGCACGACGATCCCATCGACGGCCATCACAAGAATGGCCTCAGCTATCTCAGGCCCTGCCTGGAAAGTCAGCTACCGGTGGATGTCCTGCTGCTGATGCTGGGCACCAACGACCTCAAGGCGCGGCTGTCGGTGACACCGGCGGACATCGCCAGCGCCCTGCAGGTGCTGCTGGAAGAGATCAGGCGCTGCAACGCCGGACCGGACGGTGCCACGCCCAGGCTCATCGTCATGGCGCCGGTGCCCATCGAGGAAGTGGGCTTTCTCGGCGAGATCTTCGTTGGTGGTGCGGCCAAGTCCCGCGAGTTGGCCGCACGTTATCGTCAGGTGGCCGAGGCCCAGGGCGCGGCCTTCGTCGACGCGGGCGAGATCATCCAGGTGAGTCCGGTGGACGGCGTGCATTTCGAGGCGGACCAGCATCGGCGGCTGGGGGAGCATCTGGTGGGGGTGGTCAGGGGCCTAGGTGTCGTCTGAACGTAGGCGCCCACAGTGGAAAACGCTGCGCGGTTTTCCACGCTACGACTCGCTTGGCACCGGCCTGTTGGGCTTCGACGAGGAAGCCGTCTCAACCCAACCTACGCCTCACTCCCTGTGTAGGAGCGGCCCATGGCCGCGATAGGAGGTTAGGCCCTGGCTCGAAGTGACGAGATGAGCCCGCTTTATCGCGACCCTGGCGGTCCGCCGATGCGGCCGCTCCTACAGGTGCTCGACAGGCTGCGGAGCGGTGCCTGACCTCACTCCACCTTCTTGCGAATCCAGTACAGATAACGCCCTTTTCCACCAGCTTATGGCCAAGGAAGCGACGTAGATTGGGTTGAGCGCGGCGAAGCCCAACGCCACGGGTTCAACATTGAAGTCAGCGATCCAGACCATAGCGCTGCCGCAGCGCACGGTACTGATTGCTGTAGTCCTGGTAACTCAGGTTTTTTGCCTGAAGCGCAGCCAATTCGTCTTCAAAGGTCAGCCCGGCAGGTGTAGAAGACGAGACAGCAGGCGTGATCGGCCTGGTGACAGGTGCGGGACGCATCTGACCCAGGAGCTCATCTACCACCGGATTGATCTTTGTCGCGGTCCCCTGCCACTTCATAAGGGAGAAACCGCCCTTACCCCGCAGGTGATAGTCAGCCTGACCCACCAGGCGCCCACTGGCGTCGCGTAGGGTCAGTTCGGCAGCTGACAAGTAAGGCACGCCGTCCCAGGTTTGCCGCGCGGTGTACTCAAGAACGTATGGGCACTCGCGTGGCACCTGTGTATAGCTTTCGGTAGGCACACCGTGCCGAGCAAAACCGGCCCGGACCACGGGGAGAAAGTCTTTAACCCAAACAGCAGGATTCTCTTGGATACACACCACATCCGGGCGTACGGCGACGGGCTGGACCTGTACCGACGTGCACCCCGCGAGAATGAGCGAGACAACACCGAGCATCCTGGCTTTCATATGAGGCTTCCCTGCTTGCTAGATCACTGATTGTGAACCAATTCACAATAGCAAAGCGAGCCTTCGCGCGCGCCTCACTCCACCTTCTTGCGAATCCAGTACAGATAACCCCCTTCCCCTTCGCTCTTTTCCACCAGTTCATGGCCGAGGAAGACGCAGAACTTGGGGATGTCGCGCTGGGTGGAGGGGTCGGTGGCGATGACCTTGAGCAGGGCGCCGGGGGCGATGTCGCGCACCTTGTTGTGCAGCATCATCACCGGCTCCGGGCAGTTCAGCCCGCTGGCGTCGAGGGTGGCATCGGCTTCGAGGGTCATGGGGTCTCCAGGAATAGAACGGTTACAGCGATCTGCATTCAGAGCCTGACGGCGGCCTAGGGTTTCCGATCCAGCCGGCGCAGATGACAGGTCACTTCCTCGCGGTCGTGGTAGAGCTGCTTGCAGCCGATGGTGACGCGCTGGCCGCGAGCGGCGAAATGCGCGTGCAGCCGCTCGAGGATACCGGCCACTTCGCGATAGCGCTGTTTCATCGGCAGCTTGAGATTGACCACCGCCTCGCGGCAATGACCCTCGCCGATCCAGCGTTCGATCAGGGCCGCGGTGCGCGCGGGCTTCTCGACGATGTCGCAGACCATCCAGTCGACCGGGTGCTTGGGCACGAAGGCGTAGCCATCGACCTGCAGGTGCTCGACGAGGCCGCTGTCCATCAGCGCCTCGTTCATGGGGCCGTTGTCCACCGCCGTCACCAGCATCTCGCGGGCCACCAGCTGCCAGGTCCAGCCGCCCGGGGCGGCGCCCAGATCCACGGCGCGCATCTCGGACGACAGCCGCGTCTCCCAGTCTGCACGGGGGATGAAGTGGTGCCAGGCCTCTTCCAGCTTGAGGGTCGAGCGACTGGGGGCCTCGCGCGGGAATCTCAGCCGCGGGATGCCCATGGGCCAGAGCGCGGCGTTGTCCGGTTCGACCAGGCCGACGAAGACCTCGCGCCCGCTGAGAAAGGTCAGCTGCAGGCGTGGCGCCCGGGCATCGTCCACCAGGCGGCCGGCCTTGCGCAGCGCCAGGGTCAGGGGGCGTTCGAACTTCTTGCAGAAGGTGGAGAGCGCCTTGCCGTCGTTGGTGTCGGGCATCTCCAGGGCCAGGCTGCCGCAGACGGGATAGTCCGCCAGCAACTCGAGCAGCGGACCGATGCGATCCTGCTCGGGCAGGCTGAGAAAGGCGCCACGCGACCACTGGCGGGGAAAGATCAGCTCGGCGAAGCTGAGCTGCTGCATCAACCGCGCCGCGTCCGCCGCGTCGCCGCAGACGAATTCGGCATAGGCCGCACCCGGCTTGCCCTTGGCGTAGCCGGCCACGCCGAGCAGCGCCGCCCGTTCGCCGAGCTCGGCGCAGACCTCGCCTTCGAATCCGGTACGGCACAGCAGCAACAGGGTATTCACGACAGGGCTTCCTCAAGGGGTCACGCAGGGCGCGCACTATACCCCAGCGCGCCCACTGGGGAACGCCGGCGGCGCCTATCGGTCCAGTACTACACCTAGAAAAATCAGTCCGCCCAGCGCTGGTTCGGCTCTCTTTCACCTTTCGAGGCCCGAACGGCCAGCGGGCAACCGTCGAAACGTCGATTAGGAGACCCCTGATGCCAGCCCTGGACAGCCTCAATAGCCTCAAGACCCTGCAGGTCGGCGAGCGCACCTATCACTACTACAGCCTGCCCGATGCGGCCAAGACCCTGGGCAATCTCGACCAGTTGCCCAAGTCGCTCAAGGTGCTGCTGGAGAACCTGCTGCGCTGGGAAGACAACCAGACCGTCACCGGCGAAGACCTCCAGGCCCTGGCCGACTGGACCAAGACCCGCTCCGCCGACCGCGAGATCCAGTACCGCCCAGCGCGGGTGCTGATGCAGGACTTCACCGGCGTACCGGCGGTGGTCGACCTGGCTGCCATGCGCGAAGCTGTGGCCAAGGCCGGCGGCGATCCGCAGCGGATCAATCCGCTCTCCCCCGTCGACTTGGTGATCGACCACTCGGTGATGGTGGACCGCTACGCCAGCGAGAACGCCTATCACGAGAACGTCGAGATCGAGATGGAGCGCAATGGCGAGCGCTACGCCTTCCTGCGCTGGGGCCAGAACGCCTTCGACAACTTCCGCGTGGTGCCACCGGGCACCGGCATCTGCCACCAGGTCAACCTGGAATACCTGGGCCGCAGCGTCTGGACCAAGGACGAAGACGGCCGCACCTATGCCTTCCCCGACACCCTGGTGGGTACCGACTCCCACACCACCATGATCAATGGCCTGGGCGTGCTGGGCTGGGGCGTGGGCGGCATCGAGGCCGAGGCGGCCATGCTCGGCCAGCCGGTGTCCATGCTGATCCCCGAGGTGGTGGGCTTCAAGCTGACCGGCAAGCTGCGCGAGGGCATCACCGCCACCGACCTGGTGCTGACCGTGACCCAGATGCTGCGCAAGAAGGGCGTAGTGGGCAAGTTCGTCGAATTCTTCGGCGACGGCCTGGCCACCCTGCCCCTGGCCGACCGCGCCACCATCGGCAACATGGCCCCGGAATACGGCGCCACCTGCGGCTTCTTCCCAGTCGACCAGATCACTCTGGACTATCTGCGCCTGTCCGGTCGCCCCGAGGAAACCGTGCAGCTGGTGGAGGCCTACACCCAGGCCCAGGGCCTGTGGCGCAATCCCGGCGACGAGCCGGTGTTCACCGATGTGCTGGAACTGGACATGGGCGAGGTCCAGTCCAGCCTGGCCGGTCCCAAGCGGCCCCAGGACCGCGTGCTGCTCGGCGAGGTCGCCAAGACTTTTACTGACTTCACCGCGCTGGCGCCGAAAAAGGCCGAGGCCGCCAAGGTCGGCAGCAGCGTCGAGGTCCAGGTGAATGGCGAGACCTTCCAGCTGGAAGACGGCGCCGTGGTCATCGCCGCCATCACCTCCTGCACCAACACTTCCAACCCCAGCGTCATGATGGCTGCCGGTCTGCTGGCGAAGAAGGCCGCCGAGAAGGGCCTGATGCGCAAGCCCTGGGTCAAGTCGTCCCTTGCCCCGGGCTCAAAGGTGGTGACCGACTACTACAACGCCGCGGGCCTCACGTCCTATCTCAACGACCTCGGCTTCGACCTGGTCGGCTACGGCTGCACCACCTGCATCGGCAACTCCGGTCCGCTGCTCGATCCGATCGAGAAAGCCATCCAGGACGCCGACCTCACCGTAGCCTCGGTGCTGTCCGGCAACCGCAACTTCGAAGGCCGGGTGCATCCCCTGGTCCGGACCAACTGGCTGGCGTCGCCGCCGCTGGTGGTGGCCTATGCCCTGGCCGGCAGCGTGAAGGTCGACCTGACCCAGGAGCCGCTGGGCACCGGCAACGATGGTCAGCCGGTCTATCTGAAGGACGTCTGGCCCACCCAGCAGGAAGTGGCCGACGCCGTGCAGAAGCTCGACACCGCCATGTTCCACAAGCAATACGGCGCCGTGTTCGACGGCGACGAGAAGTGGCAGGCCATCCAAGTGCCGGACGCCGAGACCTACGTCTGGGACGCCGACTCCACCTACATCCAGAATCCGCCGTTCTTCGAGGGCATCGCCGGCGATCCGCCCCGCATCGCCGACATCCACGACGCCCGCATCCTGGCGCTGCTGGGCGATTCGGTCACCACCGACCACATCTCCCCCGCCGGCAACATCAAGAAGGACAGCCCCGCCGGCCGCTACCTGGCCGAGCATGGCGTGGACTACGCCGACTTCAACTCCTATGGCTCCCGCCGCGGCAATCACGAAGTCATGATGAGAGGCACCTTCGCCAACATCCGCATCAAGAATGAGATGCTCGGTGGCGAGGAAGGCGGCAACACCTTCCACGTGCCCACCGGTGAAAAGCTGTCGATCTACGACGCGGCCATGAAATACGAGCTGGAAAACACCCCGCTGGTGATCATCGCCGGCAAGGAATACGGCACCGGTTCCTCCCGTGACTGGGCGGCCAAGGGCACCAACCTGCTGGGCGTGAAAGCCGTTGTCGCCGAGAGCTTCGAGCGTATCCACAGATCCAACCTGGTGGGCATGGGCGTGCTGCCGCTGCAGTTCAAGGACGGCGTGGATCGCAAATCCCTGGGGCTGACCGGCAAGGAGAAGATCGCCGTGCTGGGCATCGACGGCGTCGAATTGCGTCCGCGCATGCCGCTGACCCTGGAGGTCACCCGCGAGGACGGCAGCCGCGAAAGCGTGGAAGTGCTCTGCCGCATCGACACGCTCAACGAGGTGAGCTACTTCAAGGCCGGCGGCATCCTGCACTTCGTGCTGCGGGAGTTCCTGGCCAAGCCGGCGGCTTGAGGTCACGCGCCCCGGTCACGCCGACCGGGGCAACCTCTCACTTCTAGCATAAGCGTTCGCGCCATCTGGGCTCGAACGGCGGGACTCCACCAGGACGCTCTGGCTGATAACGCACAGGCTTTCAGCTAAACTTGTGAGTGACCTGTGAGAGGTATCCTCATGCCCCAGCCCAATCTGGATAGGAAACGCCGCTACTTCGTACGCATGCGGCAGGCCAACTATGCAGCCAGCTTGAAACTGGAAGGCTTCGACCTGAAATCTGACGTCCCGGAAACCGTGGGGAAAGATAAGCACGCCCTACTTGCGCACTACCGACGTCTGAGCCAGGCGCAATGATCGATAAGTACGGAGCCAGCCAGGATCCGTACTGCTATCCCGGTACCACGACCTTACGCAACCTGCTCGACATCCGAGATGATGAACTCCTGGCTGCAGCCGAGCGCGACCTTTCTCGCCTCGCGGCCAGCAAGTTGACGTTCGAGCTACCGCCCTACAACCTTGACTATCTGTGCCAGTTGCATCGACTGTTGTTCCAGGACATTTACCCCTGGGCTGGCGAACTGCGCACCCTCGACATTGCCAAGGACAGCACCCGCTTCTGTACAGTGCGCCGGCTGGTACCCGAGGCCAGCAAGCTGTTTTCCAAACTGCAGGCCGAAAACTGGTTCGAAGGGCAATCTCGTGACGTACTGATCGGGCTGAGCGCCGAGCTCTACGGCGATCTGAACATGGTGCACCCTTTCCGCGATGGCAACGGCCGTGCCCAGCGCCTGCTGTTCGAGCATCTCATCATCAATGCGGGCTACGAGATCGATTGGTCACTGGTGACGCGCGATGAATGGATAGCTGCCAATATCGACGCCGTCCACTGCGACTACCTTGCACTGGAACAAATATTCTCTCGCTGCATAGGCTCAGCTATCGAGTGAGTGGCCTCAGCCCTCTAGTAAGCCTTGCGCTCCTCGCCCAAACCCCTCGACCACTTCCTGCAACGCCCCGAGAAAGGGCGGATGGATCAGCCACAGCTGGATCTCCGGCTTGAAGTCCTTCAGCGGGATCGCGGCCAGGCGGTCGCGGTGGGCGCTGCGGGCCAGCAGCGGCGCTGGGACCAGGCCGAGGCCCTGGCCGTCGGCGACCAGACCGAGCTGGAGTTCGGTGCCGTAGGTCTCCAGGTTGATGCGCAGCGCCTGGCCCTGCTCGGCCAGGGTGCGTTGCAGACTGGAGCGAAAACCGCAGCCGTCGGGATTGAGCACCCAGCCCTGGCCCTGGATGTCGGCCAGCCGCTGCGCCCTGCCCGGTACCTGGTCATGGGCACCGACTACCTGCAAGGACATGGCGCCCAGTGGCCGGGCCTCGACGCCATCGGGAAACACCTTGTTGGCCGGAAACAGCACCAGGGCGCCGTCCAGCTCACCCTGCTCGATACGGTTGACCAGCACGCTGCCCCAACCCGTCGCCACCTGGGTGCGCAGCTCCGGGTAGCGGGTGCGGATGTCTTTCACGGCCTCCAGCAACAGCGCATCGCCCAAGGTCTGGGGTACGCCCAGGCGCAGCAGCCCGGAGGGCGGCGCATCGCCCGCCACCCGCTCGCGCAGGGCGTCCATCTCGCGCAGGATGGCACGGCAATGCCCATAGACCTCCTGCCCCAGGCGGGTCGGCTTGAGCGGCTTGGTGTGGCGGTCGAGCAAGTCGACGCCGAGGTCCTGTTCGAGACTCTGCAGGCGGCGGGTGATGGCCGGCTGGGTGAGCCCCAGGGACAGGGCAGCGGCATTGAGGGAGCCGCTGCGAATCACCGCGACAAAGGCTTCGATATCGTCGGTCTTCATGAGGAGGCGTCTGACTTCCCGTTGCTGGACATGCGCCTCAAGCATAACGCAAGGCCGCCTCCGTGGGTGTCGTACTCAGCGTTGCGCGGTCTGCGCCGGGGGTTCCAGGGCTGCCTGGAAGCCGTCGTAAAACAGGCGACTGGCCTCATAGCCCTTGACCAGCCCTTCGCCGGCAAAGAAGTCGACGGTGCGCTGGGCCTGGGCGATGGCCGCAGGAGTCACCGGTCCGATAGCGGTGCGCGCCCGGGCGAACCAGGCCTGGGCGATGGCGGCGTCGGCACGGGTACGCTCGGCCCAGGCGCTGGCGTAGCGCGCCGTGTGTTCGGGATCGGCATTGGCCCAGGTCCGGGCCTGCTGCAGCCGCCGGAGAAAATCGGCGATGGCCTGGTGCCGGGCGACATCGTTCAGCGCACCCTGACTGGCCACTACGAAACTCTGCGCGGGGATCAGGCCCTCGGCGGTGGTGAGCACCCGGGCGCCGTGGCGCTGGGCCTGGGTGACATAGGGTTCCCAGGTGGCGATGGCGTCCACCGAGCCGCCTTCCAGGGCATGGGAGGCGTCCAGGGCGTTGAGATAGCGGAAGTTCACCTGCTCGCGCGGCACCCCGGCGCGGTCCAGCGCGGCCAGCGCCAGCTGCTGGCTCCAGGAGCCCTTCCAGATGGCCACCGTCTTGCCCTGCAGATCCGCCAGGCTATGGATGCTGGAGTCGCCGCGCACCAGCACTGCCACCCCTTCCAGGCTCTGGCGGCTGATGCCGACCACCCTGATCGGTGCGCCCAGGGCACCGAGGAACAGCGGCGGCGCATCGCCCAGCAGGCCCAGGTCGAGGCTGCCGACATTGAGCGCCTCGGCCACCGGCGAGCCGGCGGTGAATTGCTTCCATTCCAGTTGATACGGCAGGTTGCTCAGGACGCCGGCGGCTTCCATCACGGTGCGGGTGTTGTAGCTCTGGTCGCCCACCACCAGGGTGGTGGCCAGGGCCTGGGTAGCGGCCAGCAGGCCGAGGGTAAGGCCGACGAGGGTCTTGCGCAGCATGGAAATTCCTCAGGTGTAGGCGCGGATGTCGGGATATTGGTCGTTGACCGCATAGCGCCCGACCTCCAGCACCTTGTAGGCCAGAGGGTCGTGCAGGCTGTGGGTCCGCACATCACGCCAGAAGCGATCCAGGCCCAGGCGGTTGTGGGTGGCGCGGGCGCCCAGGGCATCGAATACCCGGGTGGTGACATCGAGGGCGGTACGGGCGGCCAGTACCTTGGCGCTGGCCACGGCGATGGCCGTCTCGCCGCGCAGCTCGGCGGTGAAGGCGTCATCGGCGGCCAGCAAGGCGTCCACCTGCCGCGCGGCCACATCGGCCAGGGCCACGGCGCCCTGCTGGGCGATCCAGAGTTCGCCCACCTGGCTCACCACCAGTTGGTCCTCGCTGGCGCTGGCGGCGAGGGAATGCACCCAGGGCCGCGCCTCGGCGTGCAGATAGCGCCGCGCCTCGCGCAGGGCGCCCTGGGCGGCGCCCAGGTAGTACTGGGTGAAGGCCGACTGATTGACCGGGGTGCGGATCACCGCGGCGAAGTCACCCGCGTCTTCCAGGTCGCAGACCTGGGCTTCCTCGGGGCTGGCCCAGACTTCCGTGAGGGTGAAGCTGCCGCTGTCGCTGCGGGCCACGCCGAAGTGGTCCCAGTCGTCGGCATAGGC
Organism: Pseudomonas sp. HR1; assembly: GCF_030175875.1. Lineage (NCBI taxonomy): Bacteria > Pseudomonadati > Pseudomonadota > Gammaproteobacteria > Pseudomonadales > Pseudomonadaceae > Pseudomonas > Pseudomonas sp. HR1. The sequence goes on along the minus strand of NZ_JASNRF010000008.1, from coordinate 67,608 downwards.
CAGTCCCGGCCGGTCCGCCGGCAGGGTGACCATCAGGCGCGCCCCGCTCTCTCGATCGCGGGCGCTGATGGTGAGCCGATCGGCGAAGGCGGCGCCGCTGCAGAATCCCTTGCGCCCGGTCAGGCGATAGCCGCCACCAGCGACCGGGGTGGCGAGGATGTCGTCATCCCGTGGATTGACCACCCCGGCCAGCCACAGCCGGCCTTCGGCGATTTCCGCCAGCAGGCGGTCACGCCGCGGCTGGGGTTCGCGGCGCAGGTTCACGGTATTGAGCAGGTGATAGCCGAAGAGCAGGCCCACCGAGCCGTCACCGGCAGCGATCTCGCGCAGCACGCGCATGGCCAGCGACCAGGGCTGGCCGGCACCTCCGAGCCGCACAGGTATGACCAGGTTGGTCAGGCCGCTGTCCTTGAGTCGTTGCAGCTGGGCATCGGGACGAATGCGGTCGCGCTCGTCGGCCACCACCCGGGCGGCGAACTCCGCGCCGATCTCGCGGGCCAGCGTCAGCCAGCCCTCGGCATCCTTGGATGTGCTCATCTAGTCCTCCAATGGGCCGAGGCCCAGGTGATCTCTCAGGGTCTCGCCCTGGTACTGGCGCCGGAACAGCCCGCGACGCTGCAGGTGCGGCACCACGCTCTCGCTGAACTCGACGAAGGAACCCGGCAGGTAGCCGGGGGAAATCACGAAGCCGTCGCAGCCACCGGCTTCGAACAGCTCGGCCAGCTGGTCGGCGATCTGGGCACCGGTACCCACCAGTTGCGGTACGCGGACGCTGGCGGCGTAGCTGCGACCCAATTCGGCCAGGGTGGTGCGCGACCCCAGCGCCAGCAGCTTCTCGGCAGCGGGCGGCGGCAGGTCGGCGACCTCGACCACCTCGCCCAGGGCGGTATCCAGGGTGAAGCGCGACAGGTCGATGTTGAGCTGGGAGCAGAGGGTGATCAGCCCCACTTCCGGTTGCGCCAGGGCGTTGTGTCTTTCCTGCTTGGCACGGGCCTCGGCTTCGCTGCCGCCGATGAAGGGCATCACCGAGGTGAGGATCTTGCAGCCATCCGGCGAGCGCCCCTGCTCCAGCACCTGGCGACGGACGTCGTCGCGAAAGGCACGCATGGCGGCGAGATTGGGCTGGATGGTGAAGATGGCCTCGGCCCAGCGCGCGCCGAAGCGTCGGCCGCGGCCGCTGGAACCGGCCTGGATCAGCACCGGCCGCCCCTGGGGACTGCGCGGGATATTGAGCGGCCCTTCCACGCGGAACCAGTCGCCCTGGTGATCGAGGGCGCGCACCTGCGCAGGGTCGGCCAGCACGCCGGCGGCCCGATCCAGGCGCAGCGCGTCGGCTCCCCAACTGCGCCACAGCTTGATGGCCACCTCGACGAATTCGTCGGCGCGGTCGTAGCGCAGGTCGTGCTCCAGGTGGCGCGCCTTGCCGAACAGCCGGCCCTCGCTGTCGTTCATCGAGGTGACGATGTTCCAGGCCGCGCGCCCGCGGGACAGGTGGTCCAGAGTGGCGAAGGCCCGCGCCACATGAGCCGGCTCGTAGTAGGTGGTGGAACGGGTGCAGCCCAGGCCAAGGCGGCGGGTATGGGCCACCAGGTAGGAGAGCAGCGGCAAGGGGTCGAGCCGGGTGGCGTCCTGGGCGCCCAGGCGCAGGGCGGTCTCCCGCGAGCCGCCGAGCTGGTCGCCGACCGCCAGGCGGTCGGCGAAGAACAGGAAGTCGAACAGCCCTTCCTCTAGCGCCTTGGCCGCACGTACGTAGTAGTCCGGGTCGAGGAAGTCGCCCTGGGTCTCGGGATGGCGCCAGACGGCGTGGCTATGGACGACGGGACCGGCCAGCAGGAAGCCGGCGAGGTGCAGTTGACGGCTCATCGGCTGGCCTCCCGGGGCGTCTGCAGATAGCGGTTGAAGCTTTGGTCATAGAGCGGCTTGACGTCGTAGGGCTGCTGCAACACTCCGGCCTTGACCAGGAAATCGGCGGTCTGCTGGCCGTCGGCGAGGGTCTGGACGCTGATCGGCTCGACCCAGGTGGCGTCGCGGCGGAACCAGCTCTCGGCGATGGCCGGATCGGAGTTGTTGCGCTTGGCCCATGCCTGGGCATAGACGTCGACGTGGTCCCGCGCCCAACTGCGCGCCCGCTGCAAACGGGCGACGAAATCGCCGATGGCGGCGCGGTTCTCGTCCAGGTGGCCGGTGTTAGCCACCACATAGACTGGAGCCGGCATCAGGTCCTTGGCGGTGACCAGCACCCGTCCGCCCTGGCGTTCCACCATGCTGACATAGGGCTCCCAGGTCGCGGTGGCATCCAGGGTGCCCTGGCTTACGGCGGCGACCGCCTCGGTGGGCATCAGGTAGCTGTAGTGCGGCGCATCGCTGGGCAGGCCGGCCTGTTCCAGCGTCGAATAGACCAGTTGCTGGCTCCAGGAGCCCTTCCAGATGGCCACGCGCTTGCCAGCCAGGTCCGCCACCGTCTTGATCGGCGAATCCTTGCCGACCACGATGGCGGTGCCGTCCGGGCGGTTGCGGGTCACCGCCACTACCTTGACCGGGCCACCGCGGGCCGCCAGGGCAATCACCGGGGTGTCGCCGACGATGCCCAAGTCGATGGAGCCAACGTTGAGCGCCTCCACCACCGGCCCGCCGGCGTTGAATCTCTTCCACTCGATCTGGTACGGCAGATCCTTGAGTTCGCCGGCCTGCTCCAGCAGGGTGCTGCTGTAGTAGAACTGGTCACCGATGGTGAGGGTGACCGCCTGGGCCAGGCCGGCGGAGGTGCCGGCCAGCAGGCCGGCGGCGAATAGCAATCCCTTGATCACGAAGGCGTCTCCTCGAGGGTATCGGGAGCGCTCCGTGGGTACGGTCGCGCGGTGGGTTGGTCAGAAAGTGTCAGCCGGTGCGACGAGCGTCGGCCAGGCGCGCGGCGACCTTCTCCCTGGTCAGGGGAATCAGCTCGCGACCGTATTCGACGGCGTCGTTAAGCGGATCGAAGCCGCGGATCAGGAAGCTGTCGACGCCCAGGTCGTAGTAGTCCAGCAGGGCATCGGCCACCTGCTCGGCGGTGCCCACCAGGGCGGTAGAGTTGTGCCCACCGCCGACCAGGGCGGCGATGCCAGTCCAGAGCCGGCGATCTACCCGGTCGCCCAGGGCCACGGTATCGCGCAGGCGCTGGGCCCCGACCGCCTCCGGCTTGGCCGGATGTACGGCGCCTTCTGCGGCCAGGCGCGCCTTGGCCTGTTGGCGGATGGCCTCGGCCTTGGCCCAGGCGGCCTCCTCGGTGTCGCCGAGGATCACCCGGAAGGAGACGTTGAACCTGGGGGTACGGCCGTGGCGTGCAGCTTCGGCGCGGACCGCGGCGATGGTCTCGCGGGTCTGGGCCAGGGATTCGCCCCACAGCGCGAAGACATCGGCGTGCTTGCCGGCCACCCGCAGGGCGGCGGGCGAGGAGCCGCCGAAATAGACCGGCAGGCTCGGCTGCTGCAGCGGCTTGATGGCGGAGAAGCCGTTCGCCACCCGGTAGTGCTCGCCCTCGTGGTCGAAGGGCTGGGTGCTGGTCCACTCCTGGCGCACCACGTCGAGGAATTCCTCGGTGCGGGCGTAGCGCTGGTCGTGGTCGAGCCAGTCACCGTCCTTGCGCTGCTCCCCGTCGCTGCCGCCGCTGATGATGTGCACCGCCAGGCGGCCGTCGAGCAGATGGTCGAGGGTCGCCAGCTTGCGCGCCGCCAGGGTCGGGGCGACGAAACCGGGCCGATGGGCCAGCAAAAACTTGAGCTTCTGCGTCGCCTGCCCCGCCAGGGCGGTGACGAGGAAGCCGTCGGGTTGATCGGACCAGTAGCCGACCAGGATACGGTCGAAACCAGCCTGCTCGTGGGCCTGGGCGAAGCGGGTGACGTAGCCTTTGTCGAAGATGGGACCGGAGGGGGCGATGATCTCGGAGGTGAGGCGATGGCCGATCATGCCGAGGAATTGAACGCTCATGGTGGTGAATCCCGTGCCGAGGTAAGGGGATGCCTTCTTGGAAGGCGTTGGCTGGGGTCCACCTTAGGCAGGCAAGGCATAAGAAGGAAATTCCTTATGCGCATATCCTAATTCAAGTTTTATTTACTACACGCATTTAAGGTGGATAGCGCAGAGCTTCCTTATGTGGCCGCGCCCGCACCGTAGCGTGGAAAACGGCGCAGCCTTTTCCACTGGGGATCGGGTGCGAAGGGTGCCCTCACCCCAGCCCTCTCCCAGGGGGAGAGGGGGTGGTCCGAGCGAGGGTTGAGCTCCGTAGCGCGGAAAACGGCGCAGCCTTTTCCACTGGAGGACTTCGCTGCGAAGGGCGCCCTCACCCCAGCCCTCTCCCAGGGGGAGAGGGGGTGGTCCGAGTGAGGGTTGAGGTCCGTAGCGTGGAAAACGGCGCAGCCTTTTCCACTGGGGATCGGGTGCGAAGGGTGCCCTCACCCCAGCCCTCTCCCAGGGGGAGAGGGGGTGGTCCGAGTGAGGGTTGAATGCTGCTGCTCCCGGGGCAAAGTCGGTGGCCTGTTGGGCTTCGACGGTGGAGCCGTCTCAACCAACCTAGGTGCTATTCCGTAGGTTGGGTTGAGCGCAGCGAAGCCCAACAAAAGGTGCCAGACCCTACCGCTGCATGCCCCACTTCTTCACCGTCAGCCGTTCCAGGGTGGCGAAGACCAGGCCCTCCACCAGCAGGCCGATGATGATCACCGCGGCCAGGCCGGCGAAGACGCGGTCGGTGTAGAGCTCGTTGCGATTCTGGAAGATGTACCAGCCCAGGCCGCCCTTGCCGCTGGAGGCGCCGAACACCAGCTCGGCGGCGATCAGGGTGCGCCAGGCGAAGGCCCAGCCGATCTTCAGGCCCGAGACGATGGCCGGCAGCGCCGCCGGGATGAGGATCAGCCCGACGTACCTCAGGCCCTTGAGGCCATAGTTGCGTCCTGCCATGCGCAGGGTGTCGGAGACGCCGAGAAAACCCGAATAGGTGTTGAGCGCCATGGGCCAGAGCACCGAATGCACCAGCACGAACACCAGGCTGTTCTCGCCGAGGCCGAACCAGAGCAACGCCAGGGGCAGCAGGGCGATGGCCGGCAGCGGATTGAACATCGAGGTCAGGGTGCCGAGCAGGTCGCGACCGAACTGGGTGGAGACGGCCAGGGCGCTCAGCGCCAGGGCCAGGACCACGCCCAGCAGATAGCCCTTGAGCAGGGTGCCGAGGGAGATGGCGACCTTGGCCGGCAACTCGCCGGTCGCCAGGCCATCCCAGAAGGCGGCGGCGGTCTGCAGGAAGCTGGGCAGCAGCAGGTCGTTGCCCTGCCAGCGGGCGGCCACTTCCCAGGCCAGCATCAGGATCGCCAGGATCACCAGCTTGCGCAGCCAGGCCTGGCTCCACAGGCGCGTCGCCAGGGGTAGCTCGACCGCCAGCGGCAAATCGTCGAGGGGCGCGAGGTCCCGTTGGTATTCGGCCCGCACCGGGGGCTGTCGAGTCATGGGTCTACCTCGAAACTAGTAGGAAATGCGGCCCTGGACGATGGCCTGCTGCAGGCGCAGGCGCTCGTCGGCGACCTCCGGTGGCAGGGTCTGGACGTCGTCGGGGAACAGCAGGTTGTGGATGCGCAGTGCGGTGCTCTGGAATTCGGCGCCGCCGAAGTCCTCGAGGCCGAACTGGTGGCAGTTGAGTTCCGCGCGGACCCTGCCCGGATGGGGCGACAGGAGCAGGATGCGATTACCCACCACCAGCGCCTCTTCGATGGAATGGGTGACGAACAGCAGGGTGAAGCGCACCTCGTCCCAGAGCGCCAGCAGTTCTTCCTGCATCTTGCGCCGGGTCAGGGCGTCCAGGGCGGCGAAGGGTTCGTCCATCAGCAGGATCTTGGGCTGCATGGCCAGGGCCCGGGCGATGGCCACCCGCTGCTTCATGCCGCCGGAAAGATGATGCGGATAGGCATCGACGAAGCGCGCCAGGCCGACCTTGTCCAGGTAGTGCAGCGCCCGCTCGCGCGCCTCGCCACGACTGGCCTGGCGACTGGCGAGCAGCGGGAACATGGTGTTCTCCAGCACCGTCTTCCACGGCGGCAGCTGATCGAACTCCTGGAACACCACGATGCGGTCCGGTCCCGGGCCCTTGATCGGCTGGCCTTCCAGACGGATCTCGCCATGCAGCGGCGGCAGAAAGCCCGCCACCGACTTGAGCAGACTGGACTTGCCGCAGCCGGACGGGCCGAGCAGGACGAAACGGTCGGCGCCATGCACCTCGAAGGATACCTGGTGGGTGGCCCGCACCCGGCGCTCGCGGGTGCGGTATTCGAGGTCGAGATCCTGCACCTGCAGCAACGGCTGGGTCTGCGCCAGGGTCAGGTGTGGGCGGGAAGCGAGAGGAGCGTTCATGGTCGTCTCCTCCCTCAGAAAGGCGCATCGCCCTGGATGGTGGTGCGATACAGCTTGCGCCTCATATGGTTGGGGCAGCCGGCCGCCAGGTGCAGCAGCGAGCGATTGTCCCAGAACACCAGGTCGTGGGGCTGCCACTGGTGGCGATAGAGGTGCTCGGGCTTGACGCTGTGGGCGTACAGCTCGGCCAGCAGCTCGCGGGACTCGTCTTCCGGCAGGCCGACGATATGGGTGGTGAAGCCCTCGCTGACGAACAGCGCCTTGCGACCGTTCTCCGGATGGGTGCGCACCACCGGATGCACCACCGCCTTGACCTCGGCCAGTTGCTCGGCAGTCAGGGTCGGCCGCCAGTTGCCCTCGAACTTGGGCTTGGCATAGGTGGCGGTGTAGGAATGCTCCGCCTGCAGACCGTCGACCTGGCGCTTGAGCGCTGCCGGCAGGGTGTCGTAGGCCAGGTGCATGTTGGCGAAAATGGTATCGCCGCCCTCCTCCGGCAACTCCTGGGCATGCAGCATGGAACCCAGGCTCGGCAGCTCCTTGTAGGAGAGATCCGAGTGCCAGAACTTGCCGGCGTCGCCCAGGCCGATCGGCTGACCGTCTTCGACGATGTTGGAGACGATGAGGATCTCCGGGTGGCCGGCCAGGTGGAATTGCTTGAGCACATGGATCTGCAACTCGCCGAAGCGGCGACTGAAGGCGATCTGCTCCTCGGGGGTGATGCGCTGGTCGCGAAACACCACCACATGGTGGTCCAGGTGGGCGCGATGGACGCGGGCGAAGTCGTCGGCATTGAGCGGCCGGGCCAGATCGATGCCGAGGATCTCGGCACCCAGGTTGCCGAAGGGACGGATCTCGAAAGTCTGGCCGGCGGCCGGACGGGGGGATGCGAGAGTCATTGGAGTTTTCTCCTTGGTGGTCCAGCTCAGCTGCCGGGACGCTCGTGGGCTTCGGGGAAGAAGTAGTCCTGCCAGGAGGCAGCCTGGTGTTTCAGCACGCCCAGCTCGTGCAGCTTCTGGGCGTAGACGAAGGTGCGCTGGGGCTCGACGGTGAAGTCGATCTCCGGGTCCTCGACGATGCGCTGCACCAGGGCCAGCGGCAGCTTGGAATGCTCGACGCGGATATAGGCCTCGGCGGCCGCTGCCTTGTTGGCGCGGATGAAGGCGGCGGCTTCCACCAGGGCGTCATAGAAGGCGCGGTAGGTCTTGGGATTCTCGTCGTGGAATTTCTCGGTGGTGTAGAGCACGTTGAAGGTGCCCGGTCCGCCGAGGACGTCGTAGCTGCTGAGGATGCGGTGGACCCGGGGATTCTCCAGCGCCTGGTACTGGAATGGCGGGCTGGAGAAGTGGGTGGTGATCTCCGCGCCGCCCGCCATCACGGCGGCACTGGCATCGGGGTGCGGCAGACTCACGCTGATGGCATCGAATTTCCTGAACTGGGCATCGCCGAAGACCTTGGCCGTTTCGATCTGCAGGGTGCGCGACTGGAAGCCCACGCCCGCCGCCGGCACGGCGATGCGGTCCTGGTCGGTCAGATCCTTGATCGACCTGACCTCGGCGCGATTGCTCAGCAGGTAGTTGGGCATGGCGCCCAGGGCGGCGATGGCCTTGACGTTCTGCCGTCCGCGGGTGCGATCCCAGACGGTCAGCATCGGCGGCACCCCGGCGGAGACCACGTCCAGCGAGCCGGCCAGCAGCGCCTCGTTCATGGCGGTGGCGCCGGAGATGCTGTTCCAGTCCACCTGGATGTCCAGGCCGGCGGCCTTGCCGTGCTTTTCGATCAGCTGCCGATCGCGCACCACGTCGAGGATCAGATAGCCGATGCCGAATTGCTGGGCGATGCTGATCCTGCCTTCGGCGGCAGCACCGCCTGCGAAGCCCAGGGCACCCACCACGGCGGCGAGTACCGCCAACCCCTTCCCTACCCTGCTCATCATCCCGCTCCGTGCCGACTGGCCATCCGAAAGCGTTATAGGCTAATGAGCTGTTATAACTTTTGGTAAAGACGGAATTTGACTAACGATATGCAGTGACGGCGCAGCTCAGGTGCGCCGTCACTTGGGAGCTGCCATGGAGCGGGTCCAGGGCAGCTGGCGAAGCTCAAGCCGTGACGGCGCGCCGCGCCAGCAACTGACCCACCGCCAGCACGAAGACCGCGCCGACCGCCCCTGCCACATAGGGTACCCAGTGCACATCGGCAAAGCCCAGCCAGCCCTGCAGCAGTTCGTCGCTGGCGATCAGCTTGCCGGCGATCCAGCCCAGCAGCGCCGCGCCGGCCACCACCAGCCAGCGAAACCTTTCCATGAGCTTCAGGATGAGCTGGCTGCCGAAGATGATGATGGGAATGCTGATGAGCACCCCGGCGATGGCCAGGCCCAGGTGCCCCTGGGCGGCGCCCGCCACGGCGATGACGTTGTCCAGGCTCATCACCACGTCGGCCACCATGATGATCCAGATGGCCTGGCCCAGGGTGGTACCGGCCTTGACGTTGGCCTCGTCCTCTTCGGGCATCAGCAACTTGATGCCGATCCACAGCAGCAGCACGCCTCCGACCACCTTGAGCAGCGGCCAGCCCAGCACATAGCTGGCGACGAACAGCAGCAGGATGCGCAGGATCACGGCGCCGGCGACACCGCCGAGAATGGCCTTGCGTCGTTGCGCATCCGGCAGACGCCGGCAGGCCAGGGCGATCACCACGGCGTTGTCGCCGCCGAGCAGGATATCGATGATGACGATCTGCAGGAGACCGGTGAGAAAGGCGGGATCGGACAGGGTGGCGAGCAAGATCGACCTCGAAGCTAAGGGTGCTGGGACAGGCATTGGGCAGCAGGAGCCGTCGATGATTTCATCGGGCCCCTGCCGCGGCGCCAAGAATAGCGCCCCAAGCTGTCATCCAGCCGACGAAACGGCGCCGCGGATCGATTCCGCCTGGCGCCGGGCGGCCCTTCAGCCGCCCGTCGAGGGCGCGCCGATCCGTACGTCGCCCTGCCCGCTGGCCGCCAGCGCGCGGGCTACCAGGCCGCTGCGCAGTTGCTCATCGAGAAAGTCCTGCACGAAGGCAGCTGCGGCGGCGCGCCCCTTGGGTACGGCCATGGCCTGGCGGATCTCGGTGAAGCTGTCGGCCGGCACCCGATAGCCAGGATGAGCCGCGGCATAGGCTTCCAGGGGTTGGCGCACTCCGGCGGCGGCGTCCAGGCGCTGATCGACGAACCAGTCGATGGCCGCTGGCGAGGTGGGCGCTCGCACCAGCTCCGCCTGGGTCAGGGTGCGACTGAGATAGAGGTCATAGGCCGCGCCCTGCCCCACGGCGATGCGGCGCCCGGCCTGGTCCAGCTCGGCCACGCCCTGGGCCGGATCGTCCGCGCGCAGCAGGTAGGTGCCCTCGATGATGACATAGGGTTCGCTGAAGGCGATCTGCGCCGCGCGTACCGGTTCGATGGCGAGAAAAGCCAGGTCCCAGGCGTCTTCCTGCAGCGCGGCAAAGACCTTGCCGGCGGCGTCATGGGTCGTGAACTGCACCGGCACGCCCAGGCGCTCGGCCAGCGCCCGGGCCAGGGCCACCGAGACACCGGCCGGCTCGCCATCGGCGCCGCGTTGCGCCAGCACCGGATTACCGTAGTTGATCGCGGTGCGAAGAACGCCCTGGGGGGCCAGTTCGGCCAATACCGCTGCGGATGGGCTCATGGAAGCTCCTTGGAGGGGTCGACTGTCGGGGTGCGGCTGGGGCTCGCCGCGGCCATCCGATACTGCCCGCTCGCGGGCGATTGCGCACGCCTTCGTCGACCCTTCCGTGCTCGTTGCCTCACACCCTGAGCCGCTGCAATTCCCCATAGGCCTCGGCGGCCTGGGCCAGCAAGGCGGGGGCTCGCCTTTCACGCGGATGGGGCGCCGCCACGGCGAAGCGGCGCTGCACGCGGGAGGGCGCGCCGCCCAGGACCAGGACGCGGTCGCCCAGGTAGAAGGCTTCGTCCAGATCGTGGGTCACCAGCAGCACGCCGATGTGATACCGGGCCACCAGGCGCAGCACCAGGTCCTGCAATTGCCAGCGGGTGAAGGCGTCCACCGCGCTGAACGGCTCGTCGAGCAACAGCAGCCGTGGGCGACCATAGAGTCCGCGGGCGATGGCGACCCGCTGGGCCATGCCGCCGGAGAGTTGCTTGGGCAGCAAGGCGCCCTGCCCCTCCAGCCCGACGTCACTGAGCAACTGCGCCGTCCAGGCACGATCGAAGCGCGCGCCGTCGGCGAAACCGACATTGGCGGCCACGTCCAGCCAGGGCATCAGCCGCGGCTCCTGGAACACCACGCCGACGCCCTGGCTGGCCGCGGCCAGGGTCATGTGGCCACTGAAGGCGTCGTCCAGCCCGGCGGCGATGCGCAGCAGGGTGCTCTTGCCGCAGCCACTGGCACCCAGCAGGCTGACCACCTCGCCGGCGGCCAGGGTCAGGTCGACGCCCTCCAGCACCCGACGCCCGGCAAAGGTCTTGCCGATGCGTTCGAGAGACAGCAGGGGTTCGCTCATCACTGACCACCCTGGTAGGTGTCACGCCAGGCCAGCGCCCGACGTTCCAGGCGCAGCAGCAGTTCGTCACTGAGCTTGCCGAGCACCGCCAGCACCAGGATGGCGGCGATGACCACGTCCGGTCGCGAGGTCTCCCGACCGTCGCTGAGCAGGTAGCCCAGGCCGGCGGTGGCGGCGATCAATTCGGCGGCCACCAGGAACATCCAGCTCATGCTCAGGGCTCCGCGCAGGCCGGTGAATAGACTGGGCAAGGCGGCCGGCAGCAGGATGCGGCGGATCAGCGCCGGGCGTGACAGGCGATAGAGGCGCCCCACTTCCACCAGGCGGCGATCGACGTCGCGGATGCCGCTGACCAACGCCAGGTACAGTGGAAAGAAGGCACCCAGGGCGATCAGCACGATCTTGGGCGTTTCATCGATACCCAGCCAGAGCAGCAGCAGGGGCACCCAGGCCAGGCTGGGAATGGCGCGCAGCGCCTGGAACAGCGGATCGAGATAGGCCTCGGCGCGGCGCGACAGCCCGACCCAGGCGCCGATCAGCAGCGCCAGACCCGCGCCCAGGGCGAAGCCACTGGCGACCCGCGCCAGACTGGCCGCCAGGTGCCGCCACAACTCCCCTTCCCCCAGCAGCCACAGGGTCCGCAGCACCTCGCTCGGCGGTGGCATCTGGTAAGCCGGCAGCCAGCCCAGGCGCACCACCGCTTCCAGCGTCACCACCAGCCCCAGGGGCAGCACGGCGCCGCGCCAGCGGCCACCCGCGCCGCGAGCGGGTCGGGCGGCCTGGACCAGCGGCGCGGCCTGGGTCAGTTCATCACTCACGGCGCGGTCGCCTTGGCCACGGCGGGTTCGGCCTTGATCACCGCCTGGGCCAGCGCGGGCTGGACCAGAGCATCGACCGCCGCGACGGCGTCCACGCCGGGGCGTACCAGACCTTCTTCGGCCAGCAGCGGCGCGGCGCCCTTGAGCGCGGCGACGAATTGCGGACCGGGCAGCGGCTGGCTGAAATCGGTACGGGCGAGCTGGCGCTGGGCGACTTCCAGCGGCAGGCCGGACGCCTTGGCCAGCAACTCGGCGGTCTCCTGGGGATGGGCCAGGGTCCAGTGGCGCGCGTCCTCATAGGCGCCCAGCACCGCCTTGACCAGCTCCGGCTGGGCCTTGGCGAAGGCCTCGGTGGTGCTCAGCACGCCATAGCTGTTGAAGTCGAGATTGCGATAGAGCAGGCGCGAGCCCGCCTGCAATTCGCTGGCGGCCATGTGCGGATCGAGCCCGGCCCAGGCATCCACCTGGCCGCGCTCCAGGGCGGCGCGACCGTCCGGGTGCTGGAGATGGACGATGTCCACGTCGCCTTTCTTCAAGCCTGCCTCGCGCAGGCTGCGCAGCAGGAACAGATAGGGATCGGTGCCCTTGGTCGCGGCGATCTTCTTGCCCTTGAGATCGGCAAGGGACTTGAGCGGCGAATCCTTGGGCACCACCAGCGCGGTCCATTCCGGGCGACTGGCGAGATAGAGGGTTTCGATCGGGGCGCCATTGGCGCGGCTGAGCAGCGCTGCGAGCCCCGCGGTGGAGGCGAAATCGGTGCTGCCGCTGTTGAGGTATTCCAGCGAGCGATTGCTGCCCTGGCTGAACACCCAGCGCACGGCGATGCCCTGCTCGCCAAGGCGCTTTTCCAGCAGGCCCTGCTCCTTGAGCACCAGGCTGGTGGGGGCGTAGTAGGCGTAGTCCAGGCGGACTTCCTTGGGCGGTGCGGCCTGCGCCAGCAGCGCGCTGCCGAGCAGGGCCAGGCCGGCGGCCCAGCGTAGCGTGGTCTTGTGCATCTCGAGTTCCTTGTCGATTAGCGGGAGGTCAGGGGGGCGCTGGGGGTCCAGAGGTCCACGGCGCTGGCGTCCACGGCAGTGGGTAGCAGCTTGGCCGCATGGAAGGCATCGGCGATGCGCTGCTGCTCGCCGAGGGCGGCGCGGCTGACCGGCTGGACATCGTAGGTGCGGCGGCGGTTGGCCAGCTCGACGGTAGCCTCGTCCAGGCGACCCCACTGCGGACCGAGAATCCGTGCCGCCTCGGCGGGGTGTTGCTTCACCCACTGCCCCGTGCGCTGCAGCTCGGCGAACACCAGGCCCAGCACCTCGGGATGGGCCTGGGCATAGGGCGTGGCGGCCAGGTAGTAGCGCTGGTAGCTGGCCAGGCCCTCGCCCGAGGCGAGGATGCGAACGTGCTGCTGGCGCTGGGCGCTGGCGACGAAGGGCTCCCAGGTCACCCAGGCATCCACCTTGCCGTTCTCCAGGGCGGCGCGACCGTCCGCCGGGGTGAGATAGGCCGGCTGGATGTCGGCGAAGGTCAGCCCTGCCTTTTGCAGGGCGGCGATCAGCAGGTAGTGGCTACCGGCGGCCTTGGTCACGGCGATGCGCTTGCCCTTGAGATCGGCGAGGGTCTGCAGCGGCGAGCCCTCCGGGACCAGGATGGCCTGGGCCTGGGGCGATGGCGTTTCCCGGGCGAAGTAGGTGAGCTTGGCGCCCGCCGCCTGGGCGAACACCGGTACGGTGTCGGCGACGTCGGCGGAGAGATCCACGTTGCCGATGTTGAGGGATTCCAGCAGCGGCAGGCCGCTGGAGAACTCGTGCCAGCTGACGGTGATGCCCTGGGCTGCCAGATCCCGCTCCAGGGTGCCCTGCTCCTTGAGCAGCACCAGCAGGGTGGAGGATTTCTGGTAGCCGATACGCAGGCTGGTATCGGCCTGGGCGGCGCAGGCGAGGCCCAGCAGACCCAGGGCGAGCAGCCCCCGGCGGAGACCTGCGCGAAACGAACAGCGGATAGCGGCCATGGATGCCTCAGCGAGCGGCGAATGAATGGCCGCCACGATAAGGAATAAGCAAAGGTCAGATTAATACCGATTTGGAATTTGGTTAGAGGCGAGCGCCCTGCCGCGACGGCCCTAACGTTATTCCGAAAGGCTATTTAAAGCCTGGTCTATCTGGAAGCTAACGTATAACCACCGGACCACCGGATCTCTCCTTTCGCCTTGAACCCGAGGATCCCATGGCTGTGCTCCGGACTCTTCTCCCCATGGGGGCGCCCGCCCCATGACCGCTCCCGCCAAGCAGGTGCTGCTCAACGCCTTCAACATGAACACCGTGGGCCATATCAACCATGGCCTCTGGACGCATCCGCGTGACACCTCCAGCCGCTACCACACCCTCGGCTACTGGACCGAGCTGGCCCAGCTGCTGGAGCGCGGCCTGTTCGATGGGCTGTTCATCGCCGACATCCTGGGCGTCTACGACGTCTACGGCGGCAATGTCGACCTGACCCTGCGCGAATCCATCCAGCTGCCGGTCAACGACCCCTTCCTGCTGGTCTCGGCCATGGCTGCCAGCACCCGGCACCTGGGTTTTGGCCTCACCGCCAACCTCACCTACGAGCCGCCCTATCCCTTCGCCCGCCGCCTCTCCACCCTGGATCACCTGAGCGAAGGCCGAGTTGGCTGGAACATCGTCACCGGCTACCTGGACAGCGCCGCCCGCGCCATGGGTTTGGACCGGCAGATCGCCCACGACCGTCGCTACGACCAGGCCGACGAATACCTGGAAGTGCTCTACAAGCTGCTCGAAGGCAGCTGGGGCGACGACGCCGTGGTCCGCGATCGCGTCCAGCGGATCTATGCCCGCCCCGAGCGGGTGCGCAAGGTCGCGCACCATGGCGAATTCTTCGACGTCGAGGGCTATCACCTCTGCGAGCCCTCGCGGCAACGCACCCCGGTATTGTTCCAGGCCGGCTCCTCGGACCGCGGCCTGGCCTTTGCCGGGCGCCATGCCGAATGCGTGTTCATCTCCGGGCAGGACCAGGCCGCCACCCGCGCCCAGGTCGAGCGGGTGCGGGGCGCGGCAGTGGCCGCCGGCCGCAGCGCGGATGACGTCAAGCTGTTCATGGGGCTCACGGTGATCGTCGCCCCCACCGCTGCCGAAGCCCGCGACAAGCACGCCGAATACCTGAGCTATGCCAGTCCCGAGGCCGGCGTCGCCCACCATTCGGCCTCGGTGGGCATAGACCTCGCCGCCTATGGCCTCGACGAACCCATCCGCCCGCAACGGACCGAGGCCATCGAATCGGCGCTCAAGCGCCTGGTGGCCAAGGACGCCGGCTGGACCCGCCGCAAGCTGCTGGAGCAGCACGCCCTCGGTGGCCGCTACACCGCCCTGGTCGGCGATCCCGGGCAGGTGGCCGATGCCCTGCTCGGCTGGATCGACGAAACCGGGCTGGACGGCTTCAACCTGGCGCGCACCGTCACCCCCGAGTGCTACGGCGACTTCATCGATCTGGTGATCCCGGAGTTGCAGAGCCGGGGTCGCTACAAGACCGCCTATGCCGAGGGCAGCTTCAGACACAAGCTGTTCGGCCGCGGCGACCACCTCGACACCCGCCATTTCGGCAGCCATTTCCGCCAGGCCTGACCCTTCAAGGACGCCCCATGACCCGCCTCAAGCCCCTGCTCTTCGCCCTCGGCCTCTTCAGCACCGCAGCCCTGGCCGCGCCGCTCAAGATAGGCACCACCGCCGCCTTCGCCCCGCCGCTGGAGGTCGCGGTGCAGGAGGCCAAGGCCGCCGGGGTGGACGTGGAGATCGTCGAATTCAGCGACTGGATCGCCCCCAACACCAGCCTCGCCAACCACGACATCGACGCCAACTACTACCAGCACATCCCCTTCCTGGAAAACGCCAAGCGCACCGCCGGCTATGACCTGGTAGCGGTGGCGCCGGGGATCATCAACAACGTCGGGCTCTATTCGAAGAAGTACCGCACCCTGGCCGAGGTCCCCAAGGGCGCGCGGGTGGCCATCGCCAACGATGCCATCAATGGCGGCCGTGGCCTGTTGCTGCTGGAGAAGGCCGGCTTCATCACCCTCAAGCCCGGCGTCGGCTACCACGCCACCCTGGCGGACATCACCGGCAATCCGCGCGACATCCAGATCGTCGAACTGGAAGCCGTGCAGCTGGCCCGCTCGCTGGACGACGTCGACGTGGCCCAGGGCTATCCGCACTACCTGCGCCTGGCCAAGACCATCGACCCCAACCAGGCCCTGCTCTTCGATGGCCTCGACCACCCCGAGTACGTCATCCAGTTCGTCGCCCGCCCGGACAACAAGGACGATCCGCGCCTGGCCAAGCTGATTGATCTCTATCAGCACTCGCCCAAGGTCCGCGCCGCCCTGGACCAGGCCCACGGCACCCTCTACCAGCCGGGCTGGAAGGACTGACTGGCGCCCCATTCTGTTGGCGAGAACGGCACCTGGAGCGTCAGAGCTTCTCCACGACGAAGGCGCAGCGTCCACGGTTGCGCCCGCCGTCGGGCAGGTCCATGAATTCGTCGATGAGGATGCGCACGCCCTGCCCCAGCAGTAGGGCGCGCAGTTCCTCGGGCGGATGGGAGTCATAGAAGAACGGCTGGTCGAACATGGTATCGACGAAGGCATCCGCCGCCGAGCCGCCCGCCGTCAACATCAGCCGCCCCCCTTGCGGAAGCCCGGCGATCACCCGCGCCAGGAGCGTCGCGTGCCAGCGGCGCTCCAGATGGAACAGCGCATCCCACAGCAGCGCGCCCTGGTAGGGTTCGGCGCAGGCATAGGTTTCCAGCCGCGCCTCGATCCAGCGCTGCTTGGGAAATTCCCGCCGCGCATGGGCAAGCATGGCGGCCGCCTGATCGACCCCGAGCACGCGATGCCCCTGGGCGAGGATGGCGGCGGCGACCGGCGTGCCGGTGCCGCAGCCCAGATCGAGCAGGGTGGCGCCGGGTTCGAGCTTTTCCAGGAGCACCTCCAGGTAGCGACGCTCGTCGTCCCTGAGGCTGACGCGGGCCTGGCGAAAGCTGTCGGCGATGGCGTTGTAGGAGGTCTTGTTCATGGCGTGGGCTCCCTGGTCGTTCCGGGAGCTTAGCCCACCCCCAGGTAGGCCGCCTGCACCGTCTCGTGCGTCAGACCCATGCCGGGCACGCCGGACTGCACCACCCGCCCGCTTTCCAGCACGAAAGCCTGGTGGGCGTAGTCGAGGGCGTTGGCGCTGTTCTGCTCGGCCATCAGCACGCTCAGGCCCTCCTCGCGGTTGAGCCGGGCGACGCTTGCGAAGATCTCCTCCACCAGCAGCGGCGCCAGGCCCATGGAGGGTTCGTCCAGCAGCAGCAGGCGGGGCCGCGCCATGAGTGCACGACCCAGGGCGATCATCTGCTGCTCGCCGCCCGAGGTCAGACCCGCCAGCTGCCGGCGCTTGCCGGCCAGGCGGGGAAACCAGGCATAGATGCGCTCCAGTTCCTCACGCTGCGCGGCGCGCCCGAGGCGGCGGACGAAACCGCCGCTGAGCAGATTTTCCTCCACGCTGAGTCGCCCGAAACAGTGGCGCCCTTCCAGCACCTGGACCAGTCCGGCACGGACCCGGGCATCGGCCGACTGGCCCGCGAGGTCCCGCCCCTCGTAGCGGATGGCGCCGCGGACCAGGGCGCCGCGAGCGGCGCCGAGCAGCCCCGAGAGGGCCTTGAGGGTGGTGCTCTTGCCGGCGCCATTGGCGCCCAGCAAGGCCACGATCTGGCCCTGGCCGACCTCCAGACTGACGCCATCGACGGCGAGGATGGCGCCGTCGTAACGGACTTCGATGGCTTCGACCGCCAGCAAGGGGGTGGTCGTCATGGGTCAGCTCTCCTTGCTGCAATCACGGGGGGTTATGCCCTTTTCCTTGGCGTACTGCCGGGCCGAGGCCTCGATGATGGGCCGCAGGAAGGCGCGATCGGCCTGCACCCAGTCGCTCACCAGTTGCCACTGCTCGCCATCCCACTGCTGGATGCGGATGGCGCCGCCGCCTTCGTGGTCGGCGCAGGAAAGCGTGAGCGGCTGCACCAGTCCCTTGGCGCCCAGGGCCTGCAGGCGGGCGTCGTCCAGCTTCAGGTGTTCGAAGCCCCAGCGCACCTGCTCGCCGCTGAGGGGCTTGTCGCCATACTTGGCCTGGGCCAGGCGCAAGGCCTCGACATTGAGGATGCCGTTGACCACGCCGAGGTTGTAGTAGACGGTGCCGAAACGCTTGGGATCGGCCAGGTCGCTCTGCCCCTTGGCCACCACGTCGCGTTCGATGCCCTGCAGCACCGGGAAGGCGGTGCCCGAAGGGTGGGTGGTGATGGCCAGGAAGCCCTTGGCCGCCGCGCCAGCCGGACGCACGTCTTCCTCGGAGTTGCTCCAGATGTTGCCGATGATGTGGTCAACCGGGAAGCCGACTTTCTGCGCGGTCTTGATAGCCACCGGGTTCATCACCCCCCAGCCACGCAGGATCACCCAGTCGGGCTTGAGGCGGCGGATGTTGAGCCACTGGGACTGCTGCTCGTTACCCGGGTGCGGCACCTCCAGCAGGGTCAGCTCGAAGCCATAGCGATCCGCCAGTTTCTGCAGGACCTCGTTGGTCTCCTTGCCGTAGGGCGAGCCGTGGTAGAGGGTGACGATCTTCTTGCCCTTGAGGCTGTCGACCCCACCGCCCTGCTGGCCTATCCAGTTGAGGATGGCCGAGACCTCCGAATAGGGGTTGAGCTGCAGCGGGAAAACATAGGGGAAGACGCTGCCATCGGTGGAATCGGTACGGCCGTGGTTGATGGTGATCAGCGGCAGGTGATCGGCGGTGGAGCGCTCCAGGGTGGCATAGGCGATGCCCACCGACAGCGGATTGGTGGCAGCGGCGGGCGCGCCGTCATGGCCGTTCTTCAGGCGCTCGTAGCACTCCACGCCCTTCTCGACGATGTACTCGGTCTCGCACTCGCTCCACACCAGCTTGACGCCATTCACCCCGCCATTGGCGTTGACGTATTTCATGTAGTCGATGAAGCCACCGAAGAAGCCGGTGCCGCCGGCGGCATAGGGGCCGACGCGATAGCTCTGCAGCGGGAAGTATTGCTCGCCGGCGGCCTGGACCGGGCCGAGGGAGGTGAGGCCCAGGGCCAGGACGAGGCTGCCGAGCAGATGACGTTTGAGCATGGGGACTTTCCTTGTGGGGGTGTTGGGCCGGCGAGCCTGGCCGCCGGCGAAGGGGATCAGGCGCGGTGCAGGCGTTGCCAGCCGCGGGTGGCGAGGCGGGTCAGGCCCTCGGGTTCCTTGATCAGCACCAGGATGATCAGGGCGCCGAAGGCCATCTTCTGCAGGTTCTCCAGCTGGCCGGCGGCGATGAGGTCGGCGGGTAGCCAGCCGGCCAGGTTGGAGAGCAGCAGCGGAAACAGCACCATGAAGGCCGCGCCATAGAGGCTGCCGGCCAGGCTGCCGAGTCCGCCGAGGATGACGATGAAGAGGATCTGGAAGGAGCGACTCAAGTCGAAGCCGTGGGGCTCCACGGTGCCCAGGTAGGTAAAGGCCCAGAGCGCCCCGGCGATGCCGAGGTAGAAGCCGCTCAGGGCGAAGGCCAGCAGCTTGGCCCGCACCACCGACAGGCCCATCACCGCAGCGGCCGTCTCGCGATCGCGCACCGCCATCCAGGTGCGGCCCAATTCACCGTGCGCCAGACGCGCGGCGAAGGCGAACGCCACCAGCACCACCACCAGGGTGGCCAGATAGCGACCCAGCGGCCCACCGAAATCCTGACCCAAGAGCACCAGTGGCGGCGCGCTGATCACCCCGGAGGCATTGCCATGGGAGAACCAGTCGAAGCGGGTCAACGCCCACAGAATGAAGAACTGCGCCGCCAGGCTGGAGACGACCAGGTAGAAGCCACGGATCCTCAGGCTGGGCAGGCCGAACAGCAGCGACACCAGGGCCGCCAGCAGGCCGCCGGCGAACAGGCACAGCGGCAGGGGCCAGCCCAGGCGTACCTGCAGGTTGTAGGTGGCGAAGGCGCCGACCGCCATGAAGGCGGCCGAGCCCAGCGACAGCTGCCCGGCATAGCCGGTGAGCAGATTGAGGCCCAGCCCGGCCAGGGCCAGCACCAGGAAGGGAATCAGCAGGGCATTGAACAGATAGTCGCTGCCGACCCAGGGCAGCACGCCAAAGGCCAGCATCAGGAAGGCGGCCAACGCTAGGCGCGCGGGTCGCACAGCGGGTGCACGGGAGGCCAGCGGACGCACCGTCAGGGCGTCGAGGGAAGTGCTCATGGAAGGTCCTCTAGACGCGCTCGACCACGGGTTCGCCGAACAGGCCAACCGGTCGAATCAGCAGGAATACCAGGGCGAAGGCATAGGGAAACCAGTTCTCCAGACCACCGCCGATTAGAGGGCCGAGATAGACCTCGGCGAGTTTTTCGCTGGCGCCGATCAGCAGGCCGCCGACGATGGCCCCGGTGACCGAGGAGAAGCCGCCGATGATCAACACCGGCAGCGCCTTGAGCACGATCAGCGACAGCGAGAACTGCACGCCCAGCCGCGCACCCCAGAGCAGCCCGGCCACCAGGCCGACGCAGCCCGCCACCGCCCACACCAGCGCCCAGATCCGCGGCAGGCGGATACCCACCGCCTGCGCCGCCAGGGGGTCGTCGGCCACGGCGCGCAGCGAGATGCCCAGGCGGGTGCGCTCGAACAGCAGCGACAGTCCGATCACCAGCACCGCCGCCACCGCCGCGGCAAACAGGTCGAAGCTCGACAGCAGCAGCTCGCCCAGCTCCAGCGGACGGTCCTCGATACCCAGGTCCAGGCCGTGCACCTGGGCGCCCCACAGCGCCTGGGCGGCGCCCTCGATGAAATAGGCCAGGCCCAGGGTGGCCATGAACAGCACCAGCGGCGAGCGATTCACCAGCGGCCGCAGCACCGTGCGCTCCACCACCACCGCCAGCAGCACCATGACACCGGCGGTGGTCGCCAACGCCAGCCAGCCGGGCAGGCCGCGCTCCACCAGGCTGACGTAGGTCAGGGCGGCGAACAGCAGCATGGCGCCCTGGGCGAAATTGAAGACGCCCGAAGCGCGGTAGATGAGCACGAAACCCAGCGCCACCAGGGCATACATCACCCCGGCGAGCAGGCCGCCAAGCAAGACTTCCAAGAAAAACGCCATGGTTTTCTCCCTGAGGCGTTCAGTGTCCTTAGAAGCTGTTTACGATCTCGCGAGCTAGAGCCAAACAAGGCGGAAAGGCCTGAGGAAGCGGAGTTTACGAGTGGTAAATGAGCATTCCGAAGGTCTTTCCAACGCCGGTTGGCCGACGCGCAGCAGATCGTCAACAACTTCTAGTGACGGGTCCCGAGATAGGCGGCGATCACCGCCGGGTCGTTACGCACCGCGGCGGGTGCGCCATCGGCGATGAGGCGACCGTAGTCCAGTACCACTACGTGATCCGCTAGTTGCATCACCACCTGGATGTCGTGCTCGATCAGCACCACGGTCACTCCGCGCTCGCGGTTGATGGCCCGGATGTAGCCGCTCAGCTCGCGCTTCTCCGCGGCGTTCATCCCGGCCATGGGTTCGTCCAGCAGCAACAGCCGCGGCTCGGCCGCCAGTGCCCGGGCCAGCTCCACGCGCTTCTGCAGCCCATAGGGCAGGCTGCCCACCGGGACGTCGCGCCAGGGGCCCAGGTGCAGGAAGTCCAGCGCCCACTCGGCCACCGCCCGCTGCACCCGCTCTTCGGCCGGCGCGCGGCCCAGGCCCAGCGTCTGTTCCAGCCAGGAGGCGCGCCGATGGCGGCCGCGCCCGGCGAGCACGTTGTCCAGCACGCTCATACCCTTGAACAAGGCCAGGTTCTGAAAGGTACGCGCGACCCCGGCCCGCGCCGCCGCCTGCGGGCGGCGCAGCGCCGCGCTGCTGCCAGCCAATTGCACCCTGCCCCGCTGCGGTCGGTAGAGGCCGTTGATCACGTTGAGCAAGGAACTCTTGCCGGCGCCATTGGGCCCGATCAGGGCGCAGATCTCGCCTTCGCGAACCCGGAAGCCGACCTCGGCGAAGGCCGTGACCCCGCCAAAGGCCAGCGCCAGGCCGCTGACCTCCAGCAGCACCGGCGATGGCTTGGCCAGAGCCGCATCCATGGCCTAGGCCGCCGCCTGGGCCGCGGCCCGGGCTTCGAGGTCGCGCACCAGCGGCAGCACCCGCTTGCCGAAGTACTCCACCTCTTCCTGGAAGTGCAGGAAGCCCGCCAGCACCAGGTCCACGCCCACCGCCTTGAGGGTGACGATGCGCTCGGCGATCTGCTCGGGGGTGCCGATAAGGTTGGTCTTGAAGCCGTCGTTGTACTGCACCAGATCCTCGAAGCTGGACTTGACCCAGTTGCCCTCGCCCTCCGGACTGGCCGCGCCGGCATTGCGCGCCTCGTGGCCGAAGGCCTGGACCGCCTCCGGGTTGGCCTTGGCGATGATCTCGTCGAGCACCGCGCGGGCCTCGGCCTCGGTGTCCCGGGCGATGACGAAGGCGTTGACGCCGACCTTGATCGCGTGGCCGTTCGCCGCAGCCTTGGCGCGCAGGTCCTCGACCTGGGCGCGGATGCCCTCGGGGGTGTTGCCGTTGGTGAAGTACCAGTCGGAGACCCGTGCCGCCATGTCCCGCGCGGCCCGGGAGCTGCCGCCCTGGAAGATCTCCGGGTGCGGCTGCTGCAGCGGCTTGGGTTTCAGGGTGTAGTTGCGGAAGCGATAGAAGTCGCCGGCGAAGCTGAAGTTGTCCTGGGTCCAGATGCCCTTGAGGGCACGGATGAACTCCTCGGAACGCCGATAGCGCTCGTCGTGGTCGAGCCAGGGCTCGCCGATGCCGTGGAATTCGCCCTTGAACCAGCCGGACACCAGGTTGATGGCGACCCGGCCATTGGTGAGCTGGTCGATGGTCGCCAGCTGCTTGGCCGCCAGCGCCGGATTCCAGGGGCCGGGCAGGATGGCGGCGATCACCTTGAGACGCTCGGTGGCGGCCAGTAGCGCATGGCTGAAGGCCACCGATTCGTGCTGGTATTCGGCGCCGTAGCCGGCGGTGAAACGGATCTGCGTCAGGGCGTAGTCGAAGCCGGCCTGCTCGGCGAGCTGGGCCAGCTTGCGGTTGTAGTCGATGCCCCAGTGGGTGCGCTGCTCGATGGTGCTGACCACCAGGCCGCCGCTGACGTTGGGGACCCAATAGGCGAATTTGACGGGGTTCTGCGACATGCAAAGGCTCTCCGGGTTGGGCTCGCCGCGAGGGCGAGCGAAACAGTGACCCTGAGCCTTCAATCAAGAACCGAACCAAGTCTAAAAAGCGTTTTCAATCAATGAGTTGCGAGAAAACGTAAGACGATTTCCGTTGTAGCGCCAAGGGCAGCTGTTCAGTCGCTGTCCCCTGGGCAACAGCGCAACGAGGCGTCTGGCACGCCCTTCTCGCCCGGAAGCCGTCGGCTCAGGCCGCCGTGGTGCGCAGGAATTCGCTCCAGCGCCGCACCAGGTAGTTGTGTTCGTCCATCACCGAATTCCACACCCCGATATGGCTCATGCGCTGGGCGTAGGAACCCCCTTCGCGCCGCTGGCCCACCTCAATCAGCGGCAGGCCGTCGCTGCCGGCGAGTTCTTCCCGGGCCGGCAGGCCGCCGTACCAGAAATCCCACTCGGCGGCGCTGAGGTGATCCCGCGCACGCACCGGATTGGCGATGTAGAAGCCCTGGCGCGCCATCACCGCGCCGGGCCAGCCGGCCAGCCACCAGTTGAGGTAGGCATAGGCGGCGTCGCGCACCCGGCCTTCCGCGCAGCGCGACAGCGACAGACCGCCGAACCAGGCGCGATAGCCCTCGCGCGGGACCGCCACCCGGTAATCCACCCCCGCCCGGTGCAGCGCCATGAGCATGGGCGACCAGAGACTCTGGATGTCCACCCCGGCGGCCAGGGTCAGCTCGCCGGCGCTGCGGTCGTCGGACCAGAACGCCGCGAAGTGCCGATGGCGCTGGCGTTCCACCAGCAACTCGGCCAGGCGGTCGATCTCCTCCAGGCGCAGATTGCCGATGTCGTCAAAACGGGCGAGGCCGGCGGCCTGGATCGCCAGGGCGGCGTCCAGCGCGCCGATGGCGGCGTCGCTCTGCAGGGCGCTATGGCCGCACCAGCCTTCGTCGATCAGCCAGGCCCAGCTCTCCTGTTGACCCGCCAGGGCGGCAGGCAGGCTTTCCGGGCGATAGGCGAAGCTGTCGGCGTTGTGGGTCAGCGGCAGCATGCTGATGCGCTCGCTGGGCTGGCCGCCGAGGCTGCCGTCGTGCTGCACATAGAGGCGGTCGCACGGCCGGCAGCCGGGCGCCAGGCGATCCGTGGCATGCAGCCGGCCGCGCTTGGGCAGGTCGTTGATCTCTTCCCAGAGCGCGATGCGGCGGATGTCGATGGGCTGGATCGCCCGCGCCGGCCAGACGAAGTCGACGTTGTGGAACCACTGGTCATAGAGGTCGTAGCTGCCCGGTTCCAGCACCGCGATGCGCTGGGCGGTCTGGACGTCGTGGATCTGGTAGACCAGGCGGATGCCCAGTTCCGCCTCCGCCCGCTGGCGGATGGGTTCGAGCAGGGTCACCGAGGTGCCCAGCACCCGCAGGGTCAGCGGCGTGCTCATGCGGCCCGTCCCAGGCCGCCCATGAAGGCGGCGAAGGAGCGCCTGAGCAGCGCGGTGTCCAGCTCGCGGACGATGAACACCAGCCGCGAGCGGCGTTCGCCCGCCGGCCAGGCCGGCAGGTGCACCGGCGGATGCAGGCTGTGCTGCACGCCGTGGATGACGATGGGTTGGCTGGCGTCGATCACGTCGAGGATGCCCTTGACTCGCAGGATGCGTTGCCCGTGGCATCTTAGCAGCATCGACAGCCACACCCCGAAGGCCATCCAGTCCAGCGGACGGTCGAACTCCAGGCAGCAGACCTCGGCGCTGCCGTGGCGGCCTTCGGCGACCGCGGCGAACAGGCGCCAGCGACCGACCTCGGCCGCCGGATCGGCGGCGCGCAGGCCCTCGCCCAGCAACAGGTCATCGCCGCTGGCCACCGCCGCCGCCAGGGCGCGGGTGGCGGTGGGATTGAGCTGGGCCAGATGCCGGTCCAGCCGCTCCAGCACGGCGGGCGCGACCCGGTCGGCCTTGCTCAGCAACAGCCGGTCGGCTGCGGTGACCTGGTTGAGCCACTCCGGGTGCAGCCCTTCCTGCAAGGCGGCGTGCTCGGCGTCCACCACGGTCACCAGCAAGCCCAGGTGGAAGCGTCCGCGCAACTGGGGATCGAGATTGAGGGTGGCCAGGATCGGCCCCGGATCGGCCAGGCCGGTGGTCTCCAGCAGTACCCGGCGAAAGGCCGGGATCTCGCCGCGACTGCGCCGCCCGTGCAGGGTCAGCAGCGCCGCCTTGAGATCGCCGCGCACCGAGCAGCAGACGCAGCCGCTGGGCAGCAGCACGGTGTCCGGGGCCACCTCTTCCACCAGCAGGTGGTCGATACCGACCTCGCCGAATTCGTTGATCAGCAGCGCCGTCTCGCCCAGGGCCTCCTGGGCCAGCAAGCGGCGCAGCAGGGTGGTCTTGCCGCTGCCGAGAAAACCGGTGATGACATTGACGGCGAGGCTCAAGACACTCCCTCCAGCGGCGCCAGCACCCGCGGATCCAGGGGATCGAGCGGTCGCCCCAGCACCGCTTCGGCCTGGCGCCAGAGGTCGTCCAGCCCTTCGGCCAGGGCCTGGCGCCCGGTCGGTCCCTGGATCAGGTAGGAGGCGCCCTGGACGTCGCTCACCGTCAGCCGGAACGGCGCCACCACCCGGTTGATGGCGGCGACCCGGCGCAGGCGCTCGCGCCGCCGGGGCAGGTCGTCGCCCAGCGGATCGCTCCAGTGGAGATCCGGCCCGAGCAGGCCGCACAGTCCGCACATGGCTACCTCCTAGGGCATGACGTCGCCGGAATTGGGGCCCAGGGTCTGGCCGACGAAGAGGTTGCCCCCCGGATCGCTGGCCAGCAGCAGCGCCACCGGCGCCACCTCCTCCGCCCGGCCGAAGCGGCCCAGCGGCAATTCGCGGGCCTTGGCCGCCTTCCAGTCGGCGCTGATGCCGTCCACCAGTGGGGTCTCGATGGGTCCGGGGGCGATGGCGTTGACCAGCACGTTGTCGCGGCCCACTTCCAGCGCCAGCGACTTGGTGAAGCCGATCACCCCGGCCTTGGCCGCGGCATAGTGGCAGAGTTCGGCGCCGCCCTTGATGCCGAGCTGGGAAGCGACGTTGATGATGCGTCCCCAGCGCTGCGCCTGCATGAACGGCAGGGCGCGCTGGCTGGCGAGAAAGACACTGGTGAGGTCGACGCGCAGCATGTCGTTCCACTGCGCCAGGGTCAGGTCGACGCAGGGCGCCTGGGTCAGCATCCCGGCATTGTTGACCAGGATGTCGATGCCGCCATGGGCCGCCACGCAGGCGTCCACTCCGGCCCAGGCACCCTCCGGCTCGCCGACGTCGGCGACGGTCTCGGTTACCACGGCCCCCAGGGCGCGGCATTCCGCGGCCACCTGCGCCAGGCGCTCGCTGTCGCGGTCGGCCAGCACCAGGCGCGCCCCCGCAGCGGCGTAGCTGCGGGCGATGGCGGCGCCGATGCCGCTGGCCGCGCCGGTCACCAGGGCGCGGCGGTCTGTCAGCTCGAACATCTTCTGCTCCTCAATCGGGCCAGCGGACAGTGAGACCGCCATCGACGATCAGACTCTGGCCGGTGATGTAGCTGGCCTCGGGGCTGGTCAGGAAACGCACCAGCGCCGCCACCTCCTCGGGCTTGCCGACCCGCCCCAGGGGAATGCTGCGGGCGGCCTTGGCCAGGCCCTCCGGCCCCAGGGAGTTCTTGGCGTCCAGCGACTGGGGCGTCTCGATCAAACCGGGGATCACCGCGTTGCAGCGGATGCCCCGCGGCGCCAGTTCGACGGCCAGCGAGCGGCACAGCCCGGGCACCCCAGCCTTGGCCGCGGCGTAGTGGGCATGGTCCTGCCAGCCGTAGACGCCGCCGGCGATGGAGGAGATGGCCACCAGGGCGCCACCCTCCCCCAGGTGCCGCGCGGCGGCGCGAAAGGTGCGCATGACCCCGGTGAGGTCGACGTCGAGCATCTCCTGCCAGCGCGCGTCGCTCATTTCCAGCAGCGGCGCGGCGCGTAGGAGACCGGCATTGGCCACGGCGTAGTCGAGGCGGCCGAAGTGCGCCAGGGCGGCATCGGCCAGGGCGTCCACCGAGGCGCTGTCGCGGACGTCCAGGGGTTCGAGCAGGCAGTCGCCCCCCGCTGCAATCACCTTCTGGCGAGTCTCTTCCGGGTCATGGGGATCGCCGGGATAGTAGCCACCGACCACCCGCACGCCCCGCTGGGCATAGGCCACGGCCAGGGCCTGGCCGATGCCGCTGGCGGCACCGGTGATCAGGGCGACGGGAGAGGTATGAGCTGTCATGGAGGCTCCTGTCATTTGAGACTGGTGGGTTCGACGTGGCGCGCGGCCCACATCACCAGGCCGGAGAGAAAGCACGGCAGCGCCCCGAACCAGAGCGCGGCGCTGTGCCACTGGCCACCGCTGCCGAGCACGCTGGTGATGCCGAGGCCGGCGAGGATGGCGCCGAGCGGCCCCATGGCGTGGACGATGGCGCCACCGGTGGCGCGGATGCTGGTGGGGAAGCTTTCGCCCATGAAGAACAACATGGCCGAATAGGGTCCGGTGAGAAAGAACAGTCCCAGGCTGTAGAGCGCCACCACCGGTACCAGCTGGCTGGGCGCCTGCAGCATGGCGAAGAAGGCCAGGCCGCCACACATCCAGCCGAGGGCCACGGTGTTGCGCCGACCGATGCGATCGCCCAGCCAGCCATGGAACAGGTAGCCGATGAAGCCGACGGCGTTGGACAGCACCAGGATCCACAGCGAATTCTCGAAGCTGAGCTTGTGCACGCTGACGATCACCGAGGTCCCCAGCACGCTGAACACCTGGATCGCCGACCAGTTGAGCAGGATGGCCAGGCTCAGCACCAGGGTCGGTCGCAGGGCCTGGCCCTTGAAGGCCATGGCCACGCCGGCCTTGGCGTGCTCTTCGTAGTCCACGCCGTATTCCCGCGCCAGGCTGCGGGCGTCCTGCTCCTGGCCTTCGCGGCGCAGGCGCTGGATCCGGGCATGCACCTGGAATTGCGGGCTTTCCTTGAGCTTGCGCGCCAGCACGGCGATGACGAAGGCCGGCACGGCGGCGAACACGAAGCAGCCCTGCCAGCCGATATGTGGCAGCAGCAAGGCGGTGAGGCCGGCCGCGATCAGCGCACCGATCGGCCAGCCACTCTGCACCAGGCTGTAGATGAAGCCGCGGCGGCGAATCAGCCGCGGATCGTCCGAGGCGGCATAGACCTCGGTCAGGTAGGTGGCGTTGACCCCCTCCTCCGCATAGCCCAGGCCGGCCACCGAACGCACCAGCACCAGCGGCACCTTGCCCATGCCGGCGCACAGCGCGGTCAGTGCCGAGCACACGGCGGTGCCGCCGATGGTGACGATGATGCCGCCGCGGCGACCGATCCGGTCCACCAGCGGGCCGATGGCGAAGGCGATGATGGCCCCGCCCAGGGCTACCCAGGTGGCGAGTTCGGCCTGCTCGGCTTCGCTCCAGTTGAAGTGCCCACCCATCACCGGCAACAGGGTGCCGAACAGGATGAAGTCGTAGACGGCGAACACCCAGGCGAAGAAGGCGATCCAGGTGGCGTAGCGGACATCAGCGGAAGACAGCGGCTGCGGTTTCCAGGCAGCCGTGGGGGTTTCCGGGTGGAGCGAGCTGGCGGCAGGGAGGGTCATGGTCCTGTACCTGTGGGCTGGGCGCTTAGCGCTGGCGCGGCTGGCGCCGCAGGAAGTCGTCGGCGATCTCGTCCATGGTGGCGAAGCGCACCCCGGCGTGACCCTGGATATGCTCGATCAGGCGTTCGAGCATCAGCAGCACCTGCGGCCGCCCCGAGACATCGGGGTGGATGGTGATGGGGAAGACGGCGTAGTCCAGCTCGCGATAGACCCAGTCGAACTGGTCGCGCCACATCTCTTCCAGATGGCGCGGATTGACGAAGCCGTGGCTGTTGGGCGCCTTCTTGATGAACATCATCGGCGGCAGGTCGTCGAGGTACCAGTTGGCCGGAATCTCCACCAGATCGGTTTCCTGGCCGCGCACCAGCGGCTTCATCCAGCTCTCGGGCTGCTGGCTGTAGTCGATCTTGGTCCAGTTGTCGCCGACCCTCACGTAGTAGGGAGAGAAGTCGTTGTGCATCAGGCTGTGGTCGTACTTGATGCCCTTCTTCAGCAGCAGCTCGTTGGTCACCCGGCTGAATTCCCACCAGGGCGCGACATAGCCGGTCGGCCGCTTGCCGGCCAGGGCGGTGATCAGCTCGATGGACCGATCCAGCACCGCTTCCTCCTGCTCGGGGGTCATGGCGATGGGATTCTCGTGGCTGTAGCCATGGATGCCGATCTCGTGGCCCGCCGCGGCCACCGCCTGCATCTGCTCGGGAAAGGTCTCCACCGAATGGCCCGGAATGAACCAGGTGGTCTTGAGGCCGTAACGCTCGAACAGCTTGAGCAGCCGGGGCGACCCCACCTCGCCGGCGAACAGGCCGCGGGAGATGTCATCGGGCGAATCCTCGCCGCCGTAGGAACCGAGCCAGCCCGCCACCGCGTCGACGTCGACGCCGATGGAAACGAAGATTTCTTTGGCCATCGTTGCACTCTCCAGTACCCGGAAGAAAGCCAGGTCGATGGCGGAGCCGGGCCCCCGCCACCGCCGCTTGAATTCAGGCGCTGACCAGGGCTTCCACGGCCGTGGCGGCATCGAGCAGGCGTTCGTCCGCGGCGGCGGGGGCCACCAGCAACAGCCCGGTGGGCAGGCCCTGGGCATCGCGACCGCTGGGTAGCGAGACACCCGGCGCGCCGAGCAGGCTGCCGGCCATGGTCAGGCGCAGCAGCTCCAGATTGGTGGCGGCGAAGAGGTCGGTGTTGGCTTCCAGAGGGGCCAGCGGCGGCGCCACCCGGCCGACCGTCGGCACCAGCAGCAGCGCCTCGGCGAATTCGGCGGCAAAGGCTGCCCGCAATCGGTCGCGGCGTTCATGCAGGACCGCCAGGTGACCGTCGGGCAAGGCCCGCGCTCGCTCCAGGCGCTGCCGCACCCGCGGATCCAGGCGTTCGGCCGCGGGACCGTCGAGCACCTCGCGGTGCAGGGCGAAGGCTTCCAGGGCCCCTGGCCAACCTTCTGCGGCGAGAACGTCCAGGGCCTCGGCAAAGACCGTGCGGGCGCGGCGCTCCACGTTCACCCCGCCGCGGGCCAGCCGCTCGGCGGCGGCCAGCAGATTGGCCCGCACCGCCGGCTCCACCCGGGCGTCGTCCAGCACGCTGAGGTCCAGCACCACCCGCAGTTCCGTTGGCGCCGGCAACGGGCGGGCAGCCGCGCCCGTCAGCAGGCGATCCAGGCACTGCACATCGCGCAGGCTGCGCGCCAGCGGACCCGGTACGTCATAGGACGCGGCCAGTGGAAAGATCCCGGTCGCCGGATAGCGCCCCAGGCTGGGCCGATAGCCCACCAGTCCATTGAGAGCGGCCGGCAGGCGCACCGAACCGGCGGTGTCGGTGCCGAACGCCAGGGGCACGATGTCGGCGGCGACGGCCACCGCCGAACCCGAGGAAGAGCCCCCCGGTATGCGCACCTCGCCCTGAGTCCGGGGATTGGCGGGCGTGCCGAAATGGGGATTCGACCCGACGCCGGAATAGGCGAATTCGCTGAGATTGACCTTGCCCAGACTGACCAGGCCGGCCTGGCTCAGGCGCTGCACCAGCACGGCATCGGTGGTGGCCGGTGGCGCCAGGCGGCGCAGCTCGGCGCCGCAGGTGGTGACCTCGCCCTGCAGGTCGAAGAGGTCCTTCCAGGCCAGCGGCACCCCATCCAGCGGCGACCGCGGCTGCCCGGCCTGCCAGCGCTCGCGCGCCGCCAGGGCTTCGGCGCGTCCGCGCTCGGCGGTCAGGGTGATGAATACGGCCGAGGATGCCTGGGCGCGCGCCAGTGCCGCCTCGAAGACCGCGACCGGATCGAAGGTGCCGGCGGCATAGGCCTCGCCAAGCGCGACGGCATCCAGGGACAGGGCGTGGGCGGGTTCCATCGGCGCTCCTTAAACGTACATTTTATAATTTGGTACGTTTAACAGAGCAGGCTTTGTGCCAGCTTGAAAAAACAGGACGCCGCAGACTCGAAACGCTGACCTCTAGCGGTCGCCTGGGCCTTTTCCCGGTATCACCCTATAAAATGTACTTAAATTAAATAGATCCATTTTTGTGCAGAACCGTAACGCCTGCCCCGTTACCGTGCGTGCACCTGGCCCGGCCGGTAACGCGCGAAAGGCCGTAGGCCTGTGCCACAATTCTCATCTCGTTTCCGGAAGGTCCCCGATGTCGGCAGCAGTCCCCGCCCCCCTCGATGACAGTCGTACCGCCGCGCGCTACGCGATGATCCGCAGTGCGCTGCGCGAAGCCATCCTGGCCGGTCGCGCGGCGCCAGGGCTGGTGCTGGTCGAGGCGCCGCTGGCGCAACTGTTCGGCACCAGCCGGGTGCCGGTGCGCCAGGCGCTGACGCTGTTGCAGGAGGAAGGCCTGATCCGCCGCTTCGAGGGGCGCGGCTATCTGATCGATCCGGCCGGCACCGCGGGCGAGCCGCAGCGCCAGCCACTGACCCGCCAATTGCTCGGGCTGGACAGCAGCGATGACCTGATCGATACGCGCTCCCTGGGCGAGCGCGTCGGCGACGAGATCGCCGCCTGTGTCAGCCACGCCCTGCTCTTTGGCCATTTCCGGCTGGACGAGCAACGGGCGGCCGACCACCTGGGCGTCAGCCGCGCCGTGGTGCGCGAAGCCCTGATGCGCCTGCGTGACCGCGGCCTGGTGGAAAAGGAACCCTATGGCCAGTGGCTGGCCGGTCCGCTCACCGCCCAGGCCATCCGCGACGACTACGAGATCCGCGCCCTGCTGGAACCCGAGGCGCTGTTACAGACCGCGCCGGGTCTGGCGCGTAGCGAGCTGCTGGCGATGCTGGAACGGCTGGAGCAACTGGCCGCCCACCCTGCCCTCACCTCCTGGGCGGCGGTGGAGCGCATCGAGGCGGATCTGCATGGGCGGTGCCTGGCCGGCCTGCGCAATCGCAAGCTGGCCCAGCTGATCGCCCACAGCCAGAGTCCACTGAACGTCTCGCGCATCTTCCACCAGTCGCTCGGCACGCCGCTGGACGAGGCGGTGCTGGTGGAGCATCGCCTGGTGCTGGAATCCCTGCTGGTAGGCAGTCCGGACTCGGCGGCCAGCCAGTTGCGCAATCACCTCCTGCGCGGCCGCGATCGCACCCTGCAGCGGCTCAAGGTGCTCTCGGTATTGCCCGACCCGGAATTGCCGGCCTACCTGGAGCGCCTCAGCTAGTGTGGTGTTTCAGACGTTATCTGCACAATTTTGGCGGCGCTTTTTAGGCCCCGGCGGCGTTCCCACTCCTCGCCATAGCCCTGCTATGACTCGTCGCGGCGCCTAGCCAGCTCGGAACGCCGAACCGCCAAAAATCACTCGCCAACTCTTGCGCGAACGTCTGAAACACCACACTAGCGTGCCCGCAGGTGCCGCACGTAGCGGTCGCCGATGAACTGGATGCCGCACACCAGCACCACCAGGATGACGATCACCACGGCCATCACCTGGGTGTCGTAGCGCTGGTAGCCATAGCGGATCGCCAGGTCGCCGAGACCCCCTGCGCCTATGGCACCGGCCATGGCCGAGGCGCCGATCATGGCCACCAGGGTCACGGTGAAGCCGCCGATGATGCCGGGTAGCGCCTCCGGCAGGAGCACGTTGAAGACGATGTGGCGCCGCTCGCAGCCCAGCGCCTGGGCCGCTTCTATCACCCCACCGCCGACCTCGCGCAGGCTGACCTCGGCGATCCGGGCAAAGAACGGCGTGGCGCTGAGGGTGATGGGTACCACCGCCGCCCAGACGCCGATGGTGGTCCCGGTGATCAGCCGCGTCAGCGGGATCAGGGCCACCAGCAGGATGATGAAGGGCGTGGCGCGAAAGGCGTTGATCAGGGTGCCCAGCACCCGGTTGAGGGTGGGCGCGGCAAAGATGGCGCCGCGCCCGGTGGTGACCAGCACCACTGCCAGGGCGATGCCGGCGAACCAGACGATGGCCGCCGACACGCTGACCATGGTCAGGGTATCGAGAAAGGCCTTCCACAGCGCCTTGAGCATGAAGTCAGACATAGCCCAGCACCTCCGCCCGGGCGAACAACCCGGTCTGGGTCAGGAAGCCTGCCAGCCGCCGCTCCGGCGCCGCGGTCGCCACTAGCAGGCGGCCCAGGGCATGGCCCTGGATACGGTCGATACCGCCATGCAGCAGTTCGACCGGTGCGCCGAGGGCCTGGCCCAGCGCCTGGAAGTCGGGCTCCACGCCCTGGCCGTCGTAGCTGAGTTCCAGCACCGCGCGGGCACCCGGTTGCCGGGTGGCACCGAGCCGCCTGGCCAGATCCGCCGGCAGCTGCGCCGCCAGGGGTGCCAGTAGCGCCCGGGTGGCTTCGGCCTGGGGCGCGCCGAACAGCTGCCACACCGGGCCCTGTTCGACGATGCGGCCGTGTTCCAGCACCACCACCCGGTCGCAGATCTGGCGGATCACCGCCATCTCGTGGGTGATGAGCACGATGGTCAGTCCCAGGCGGCGATTGATGTCCTGCAACAGCGCCAGGATCGACTGGGTGGTCTCCGGATCCAGCGCCGAGGTGGCCTCGTCGCAGAGCAGCAGCTCGGGCCTCAGCATCAGCGCGCGGGCGATGCCCACCCGCTGCTTCTGGCCCCCGGACAGCCGCGAGGGATAGACCTGTTCCTTGCCCTGCAACCCGACCAGCTCGAGCAGTTCCCGCGCCCGGGCTTCGATCTCGTCGCGGCGAAAGCCGGCGGCCTTCAGCGGCAAGGCCAGATTCTCCAGCACCGTCTGCGAGGCCAGCAGATTGAAGTGCTGGAAGATCATGCCGATGCGCCGCCGCAGCGCCACCAGGCGATCCCCCTTCAGGGTGCCGATGTCGACGCCGTCGACCAGGACCTGACCGGCGCTGACGTCTTCCAGGCGATTGAGGGTGCGAATCAGACTGGACTTGCCGGCGCCACTGCGACCGATGATGCCGAAGATCTCGCCACGGGCGATGCTGAGGTCGATGTCCGCCAGGGCGGTCACCGGCAGCGCGCCGCCGGTGTAGATCTTTTGCACGCCGCTCAGGCGTAGATGCTCGCGCGCGGGAGCGGCCTGGGGTTCGGCGGGCGGCGGCGCCGGTGCGGTTCTGAGTAGTGCATTGCTCATCGGGCGGCCTCCTGCCGGTTCAGCCAGGCCAGGCTGTACAGCTGCGGATTGCCATAGGCCTGGGCGATGGCCTCGCGCACCCGCGGATCGTTCTGGAACACCTGGATGAAGGTGCGGATCGCCGGGTCATCGGCCTTGTCCGGCTTGGTCACGAATCTCAGGGCATAGAGGTGACCGCTGGCCTCGTCGTCGCTGAACAGCAGGGCGCTGTTGGGATCCGTGGTGCCGGCGGCGAGGATGTGCGAGGGATAGCTTTGCGCCAGGGTCACGTCGTCCAGCACCCGCGCCAGTTGCGGACCGGGCAGTTCGATGAATTTCAGGTGGCGCGGATTGGCGACGATGTCCTGCAGGCTGGCCTTGGGCCCGGTACCGGGCTTGAGCTGGATCAGGCCGGCCCGGGCATAGAGGTGCAGCCCGCGGCCCTGGTTGACCGGATCGTCGGCCACCGCCACGGTGGCGCCGTCCGGCACCTCGGCGAAGCTCTTCACCCGTTTGGAATAGAGACCGACCTTGTTTTCCACGCCATAGGCGATGGGCACCAGGCCGTAGCCGTTCTGGGCATTGGCGTTTTCCAGGAAGGGTTGATGCTGGAAGTAGTTGACGTCGATGTCGCCGTGGGCAAGCGCCAGATTCGGCGTGTTCCAGTCACTGAAGGCGACGATTTCCACCTCCACACCCCGCTCCCGCGCCACCTCGGCGGCGCGCTCCAGGGCGGCGTTCTGCGGACTGTCGTTGATGCCGAGGCGGATCTTCTGCGGCTCGGCGGCCTGGGCGGACAGCGCCAGGGTGGTGCTCGCCAGGAGCAGCCCGAGGCGCTGGAGAAGTGGAGGAATAGCCATGGGAGACCTCGAGATGTCGAGGGCTCGTCCGGTGGTCCGGTGGAACCCGTAAGGGAAAGGGGATCAGCTGCCCTTCTGGTCGGGCGTGTCTACGAAGAAATAGTCCTGCCAGCTGCCGGGCTGGTTGCGGATGGCCCCGATGCGGTACATGAATTCCGCCAGCTTCAGGGTGTTCTGCGGCGCCGTGTCGAAGTTGACCTCGGGGCTTTCGATGATCTGCTGGATCAGCGCCGGATCGAGGCGCGAATTCTCGACCTTCACATAGGTACGGGCGGCGGCGGCCTTGTCCTTCTCGATGATCTGTCCGGCCTCGACCAGCGCCTCGCGGAAGGCCTTGTAGGTCTTGGGATTGTCCCGGCGGAATTTCTCGGTGACGAACACCAGGTTGGGCGAGACGGCCCCACCCAGCACGTCATAGGAACTGAGCACCTTGTGCACCTTGCCGCTGGCCAGTTCCTGCTCCTGGAACGGCGGATTGGCGAAGTGGCTGTTGATCTCGGTACCACCGGAGATCACCGCCGCGGTGGCGTCCGGATGCGGCACCGCTACCGTCAGGGGATCCAGGCGATTCCAGTTCTTCTCGCCAAAGGCCTGGGCGGCGGCGTACTGCAGGAAGCGCGACTGCACCGAGACGTTGACCGCCGGCACGGCGATGCGGTCCTTGGCGGTGAAGTCGGCCAGGGTCTTCACCTGCGGATTGTTGGTGACCAGGTAGTTGGGAAAGGCCC
The DNA here is from genome assembly GCF_030175875.1 of Pseudomonas sp. HR1. Lineage (NCBI taxonomy): Bacteria > Pseudomonadati > Pseudomonadota > Gammaproteobacteria > Pseudomonadales > Pseudomonadaceae > Pseudomonas > Pseudomonas sp. HR1. The sequence goes on along the minus strand of NZ_JASNRF010000008.1, from coordinate 31,960 downwards.
CCAGGCTGGCCACGGCCTTGACGTTCTGCCGACCATGGGTGCGGTCCCAGAGCGTGAACAGCGGCCCGAGCCCGGCGGAGCCGACGTCCACCGCCCCCGACAGCACCGCCTCGTTGACGGCAGCGCCACCGGACAGCTTTATCCAGTCGACCTTGATGTCGACGCCCTCCTGCTTGCCGTGCTTTTCGATCAATTGCTGGTCACGCAGCACATGCAGGATCACGTAGGAGACGCCGAATTGTTCGGAGATGCGCAGGGTGCCTTCGGCCTGGGCTGCCTGGGGTGCGGCGACCAGTCCGGTGAACAGGCTGGCGGCGAGCCCCAGGGCCAGGGGACGACGGGTGAAGAGAAGACGTGGGGGCATCGGGGTGCGCTCATCCTTGGAAGTGGCTTATAGCCTACTCAAGCTGTTCAGAATTTTTGAAATAAGGATGGGTTATATGGATAGGTCGAGGGGCAGTGTGGCTTTTCCCTCACCCCAACCCTCTCCCACAGGGAGAGGGGGCGCTCCACCGTAAGCAGGTTGGCGCTGAGCGAAGCGAAGCCCAACACCACGCCGCATCCCACCCTACTCCCGCGCCGCCTGCCGCGGCGCGTCCGGCTTGCTTACCCGGAATCCCTCGGCGAAGGTCGCCCGGGCCTCCAGGCGCTGTGGAATCAGGCCGCTACGGTGGTAGAAATCCGCCGTCGCCTGCTGGTCGGCCATCACCTGCGGGTCGATGGGCTCCCAGTGCAGCTGACGGCGCTCGAATTGCAGCCGGGCCACCGCCTCGGGAAAGCCGATGATCTGCGCCAGGGTCCTGGCATAGCCATCGAGGTGGGCATAGCCCCAGCGCTGGGCGGCGGCCAGACGGTCGAGATAGTCCTGCAGCGCCGCGCGCCGGGCCGGATCGGCCAGGGCCGTGTCGGTGGCCGCCAGGAAGCTGTTGCCCGCCCAGAGCCCGCGACCACTGACCAGCACCCGGGCGCCGTCGACCTGCTCGGCCTGGGCGGTGTAGGGCTCCCAGGTCGCCCAGGCGTCCACCGAGCCATTGGCCAGGGCCATCTTGGCGTCCACCGGGCCGAGGAAGCGAAAGCTCACGTCCTGGGCGGTCAGGCCCACCGAGTCCAGCGCCTTGAGGGCGATGTAATGACCGATGGAGCCACGCCCGGTGGCGATGCGCTTGCCCTTGAGATCGGCCGCGCTACGCAGCGGCGAGTCGCGCGGCACGATCACCGCCGTGCCATAGGGATCGGACTTGTCCACGGCGATGGCCTTGACCGGCGCGCCAGCGGCCAGGGCGAACAGCAGCGGGCCATCGCCGATGATGCCGGCGTCCACCGCGCCGGCATTGAGCGCCTCGGCCAGGGGCGCGGCGGCGGGAAATTCCGCCCACTGGATCCGATAACCTGGCAGGTCGCGCAGGCCGTCGGCGGCCTCCAGCTGGGCGCGCATGTTGCCCTTCTGGTCGGCGATGCGCAGGGTCAGGGGCTCGGCGGCCAGGGCCGCGGTGGCGGCGAGCAGCAGCGGTAGCGCCAGCAGGGTACGGCGGATGAGGGTCATGGTTTGGCTTCCTGGGTAAAGACGGAGGCATCGGCCAGGGCGGCGACGTCGACCGGTTTGGGCAGCACCTGGAGTTCGCTGAACAGATCGGCCACCTGCTGCACCGCGGCGACGTCCGCCGGCTGCACCGGGCGCAGGCCACGGGAGGTGCGGGTGGAAATGGCTACCGCAGCGCCTTCCGGCAGCCGCGTCAGCTCGGCATAGACCCGCGCATAGTCCTGCGGATGGGCGACCGCCCAGGCCCGCGCCTGGGCCAGGCGCCCGGCGAAATCGGCGATGGCGGCGCGCTTGGCCGGGTCCTCCAGCGACGCCGGGGTGGCGGTGAGAAAGCCCAGCGCGGTGGTCAGCCCCTGGCCGTCACGCAGCAGCCGGGCGCCGTGTTGCTCGGCGATGCCGAGATAGGGATCGAAGGTCGCCCAGGCGTCGATCTGCCCGGCATTGAAGGCGGCGCTGGCGTCGGTGGGCAGCACGAACTTGACCGTGACGTCTTCACGCTTGAGCCCGGCCTCTTCCAGGGCGGCATAGAGCAGGTGCTGGGAGATGCTGCCCTTGGCCGAGGACACCACCACGGTGCGCCCCTTGAGATCCTTGACCGAATGGATAGGTGAATCCTTCTGTACCAGCAGGCCGTTGGCCTGGGGGTAGCCGACATTGGTGGCGATGAGCTTGAGCGGCACGCCGCCGGACGCGGCCATCAGTACCGGCAGGTCACCGGCATAGGAGGTATCCACCGCGCCGACGCGCTGCGCCTCGAACAGTGGCGCGGCGCCCTGGAAGTTGGCCCAGCGATAGTTGTAGGGCGCGCCTTCGAGGGTGCCGGCGGCTTCCATCATGGCGCGCAGACCGCGGGCCTGGTCGCCCAGCACCAGGGTCACGTCGGAGAGATCCGGCGCCGCCTGGGCCTGCCCAAGCAGCAGGGCCAGGCCCAGCGTGGCGAGCAGTCGCTTCATTGCGCGTACTCCCGGCCTTCGTGACGCTCCAGTTGACGTACCGCCGCCTCCCAGTGACGGACATGGGCGCCGCGCGCCAGATTGCCGGGGATGAGATCGCTGACCTTCTGCGCGACGGCGTCGGGCGCTATCACCAGCTTGGCGCCGCCGCTCTGGGCCGCCAGTTGCGCGGCGCAGGAGCGCTCCAGGTAATAGAGGTGCCAGAAGGCCTCCTCCAGACTCGCGCCCACGGTGAGCAGCCCATGGTTGCAGAGGATCATCGCCGGGTGCGCCCCGAGGTCGGCCACCAGCCGACTCTGCTCGTCCAGATCCAGGGCCACGCCCTCGTAGCCGTGATAGGCCAGGCGACCGAAGAACCTCATGGCGTGCTGGGAAAGCATCAGCAGGCCGCCGCGCTGGGCGGAGACACCGATGCCGGCGGCGGTGTGGGTGTGCAGCACCGCATGGAGTTCCGGCTGGGCACGGTGGATGGCGCTGTGGATTACGTAGCCAGCCGGATTGATGCCCAGTCCGGTGGGGTCGAGGACGATCTCGCCATCGATGTCCACCTTCACCAGCGAAGAGGCGGTGATCTCGTCGAAGGTCTGGCCGAAGGGATTGATCAGGAAATGCGCCTCCGGGCCTGGCACCCGCAGCGAGAAGTGGGTGTAGATGTGGTCGGTCCAGCGTTCGCGGGCAGCCAGCCGATAGGCGGCGGCGAGTTTGACCCGCGCCTCCCATTCGGCGGCGGACACCTGGGCGCGGACGCTGGCGAGGGCATTGTGGAAGGCGGTCATGCAGCGGCTCCAGAAGCAGAAGAGGCGCCAGGGCGACGGGCGTTGCCCTGGTCTGCTTAGAACCTAACGTTGGGAGTTGCCGAGACGGAAATATCGATTGCGCATAACCTAATATGCACAGCACGGATAACCTATATTGCAAATTATGTGAATTATGGTTTTCAGCACAGAACCAATCGATCTAAGGTGCTGGGCGCCGGCCTTGCTTTAATGGCCGTCATCGCCCACCCGGCTTACTCGTGGAGCCCTCCATGACCCTTAGGCTCGACCGCCTGCGCCTGTTCCTGCATGACCTCGCCACCCTGGTCGACGAACACCCTGCCGAGCCGCAGCTGCTGCAGCGCGGCGCCGCCCTGCTCGGCGAACTGGTCCGCCATGACGACTGGCTGCCCGAGGACTGCGCCCTGCCCCGCCCCGAGCGCTATAGCCAGTACCTGCTCTATGCCGATGCCCGCCAGCGCTTCTCGGTGGTGAGCTTCGTCTGGGGGCCGGGCCAGGCCACGCCGGTGCATGACCACCGCACCTGGGGCCTGATCGGCATGCTGCGCGGCGCCGAGACCGCTCAGGGCTTCGCCCGCGATCCCGCCGGCCGCCTGCAGCCGGAAGGCGCTCCCGTGCGTCTGGAGCCGGGCCAGGTGGAAGCGGTCTCGCCGCGGGTGGGCGACATCCACCAGGTCAGCAACGCCTATGCCGACCGCACCTCCATCAGCATCCACGTCTATGGCGGCAACATCGGCGCCGTGCGCCGCGCCGTCTATGCCGCCGATGGCCAGGAAAAGCCCTTCATCTCCGGCTACACCAATCGCCAGCTGCCCAACCTGTGGGACCTGTCCCAGGAGACCGCCACACCATGACCGCCATCCGCACCGCCGAGGACATCCGCCAGGCCCTGCTCGCCGGCATCGAAGTCGCCCTGCTCGACGTCCGCGAAGAAGACCCCTTCGCTGCCGGCCACCCGCTGTGGGCCGCCAATCTGCCGCTGTCGCGCCTGGAACTGGAGGCCTGGTCGCGGCTGCCGCGGCGCGATGTGGCCATCACCCTCTATGACAATGGCGAAGGCCTGGCGGAACGTGCGGCCGAACGCCTGCACGCCCTGGGCTACACCGACGTGGCCCTGCTCGAGGGCGGCCTGGCGGGCTGGCGCGCCAGCGGCGGCGAACTCTTCATCGACGTCAACGTGCCGAGCAAGGCCTTCGGCGAGCTGGTGGAAGCCCGGCGCCATACCCCCTCGCTGCCCGCCGAGGAGGTCCAGGCGCTGCTGGATCAGGACGCCGACCTGGTGATCCTCGATGCGCGCCGCTTCGAGGAATACCAGACCATGAGCATTCCCGGCGGGGTCAGCGTGCCGGGCGCCGAACTGGTGCTGCGGGTCGCCGAGCTGGCACCCGATCCGCGGACCCGGGTCATCGTCAACTGCGCCGGTCGTACCCGCAGCCTGATCGGCGCCCAGTCGCTGATCAATGCCGGCATTCCCAATCCGGTGGCCGCCCTGCGCAACGGCACCATCGGCTGGACCCTGGCCGGCCAGACCCTGGAACACGGCCAGCAACGCCGCTTCGGTGCGGTGAGTCCGGCGACCCAAGCGACCGCCGCGACCCGCGCGCGTCAGGTCGCCGATCGCGCCGGTGTCGCCCGGCTGGCCTTCAGCGAACTGAACGCATGGTGCACCGAGGCGCGGCGGACGAACTATCTGATCGATGTGCGCACCCCCGAGGAATTCGCCGCCGGCCACCTCCCTGGCGCCCGCTCGACGCCGGGTGGCCAGCTGGTCCAGGAGACCGATCACAGCGCCCCGGTACGCGGTGCCCGCCTGGCCCTGGTGGACGACGACGGCGTGCGCGCCAACATGAGTGCCTCCTGGCTGGCGCAGATGGGCTGGGAGGTGGCGGTGGTCGACGCCATCCCGGCCGGCGCCCTGAGCGTCACCGGTCCCTGGCAGCCGCCCGCCCCCGTCCCCGGGCCGGTAGAGCGCATCTCGGTAACGCGCCTGCAGGAATTGCTGGCGGAGCCCGGCACCCTGGTGGTGGATGTCACCGCCAGCGCCAACTATGTCCAGAGGCACATCCCGGGCGCCGCCTGGGTGCTGCGTGCCGATCTGCCGGCAGCGCTGCCGCCGGCCGAGCGCTATGTCTTCACCTGCGGCAGTGGCCAACTGGCCGCCTTCGCCGCCGTCGATGTCCAGGCCATTACCGACCGGCCGGTCCTGCTGCTGGAGGGCGGCCCCGCGGCCTGGCTGGCTGCGGGTCTGCCGGTGGAAGGCGGCGAAACACGGCTGCTGTCGACCCGGCGCGATCGCTACCGGCGCCCCTACGAAGGCACCGATGCCCCGCGCGCGGCCATGCAGGCCTACCTGGACTGGGAATTCGGCCTGGTCGAGCAATTGCGGCGCGATGGCACCAGTGGCTTCCGGGTGATCTAGCCGCTGCTCCGCACGAAGGCCGCCACCCAGGCCGCCGTTTCCACCAGCGCCTGGGTCTGGCTCAGGCCGCTGCTCTTGAGCGGCTTGAGATCGTGGTCGGCGGTGGCGATCCACTGCACCTCGAGCGTGGGCGCCAGGGCATAGCCGGCCACCTCCGTACGGGTGCCCAGGGCATCCCGCTCGCCCTGGACGATCAGCGTCGGCGTGGCCAGGGTCGCCAGGTGCTCGGTGCGCAGCCGCTCGGGCTTGCCGGCCGGGTGGAAGGGATAGCCCAGGCAGACGAGGCCCGTCGCGCCCAGGTCGTCGGCCAGCAGACTGGCCATCCGCCCGCCCATGGACTTGCCCGCCAGCCACAACGGACCGCTTTCTGCCGCGCGCCAGGTGGCGACCATGGCCCGCCAGTGCTCCAGCAGGACCGGCGCCGGATTCGGCGGGCGGCGCCGGCCTTCGGCGCGGGCCCGCGCCATGTAGGGAAAGTCGAATCTCAGGGTGCGGATGTCGCGCCGCGCCAGTGCCTCGGCCAGCTGCTCCATGAAGGGGCTGTCCATCCCTGCCCCCGCCCCATGGGCCAGCAACAGGGTCGCCAGCGGCGGACCCGCGGGTCGGCATTCGCGAAAGCTGTCGAGGTACAACTCGTCTGCCATGGGCTACTCCTCGTCCAAACGCCAAAGCTTAACCGGCTATCCATTGATCTGGATCAATAAAGCGCAGGCCGCGCCCCTCACACTGGGCACCTCGAAACCATTGGAGCCCGGCATGACAGCCGCCCTCGTCTGGGACGCCGACCTCATCGCCCGCTACGATCGCGCCGGCCCCCGCTACACCTCCTATCCCACGGCCGTGCAATTCCACGACGGCATCGGTCCCTTCGACCTGCTCGGCGCCCTGCGCCTGAGTCGCCAGGCCGGACGCCCGCTGTCGCTCTACCTGCACGTGCCCTTCTGCGCCAACATCTGCTACTACTGCGCCTGCAACAAGGTCATCACCAAGGACCGCAGCCGCAGCGTCGCCTACCTCCAGGCCTTGCGTCAGGAGATGGCCCTCACCAGCCGGCACCTGGACGGCGGGCAGCGGGTGGAGCAGCTGCACCTCGGCGGTGGCACCCCGACCTTTCTCAACCCCATGCAGCTGCGTGAGCTGATGGCCGACCTGCGCCGGCACTTCACCCTGGCCGACGGCGACCGGGGCGACTACTCCATCGAGATCGATCCGCGCGAAGCCGACTGGAGCACCATGGGGCTGCTCCGCGAGCTGGGTTTCAACCGCGTCAGCTTCGGCGTCCAGGACCTCGACCTGCAGGTGCAGCTGGCGATCAATCGCCTGCAGCCCTTCGACGACACCCGTACCCTGGTGGAGGCCGCTCGCGCCCTCGACTATCGCTCCATCAACCTGGACCTCATCTACGGCCTGCCGCGGCAGACCCCGGCCAGCTTCGCCCATACCGTGGAGCGGGTGCTGGAATTGCAGCCGCATCGCCTGTCGGTGTTCAACTACGCCCATCTGCCGCAGCGCTTTCCGCCGCAACGGCGCATCGAAGCCAGCGAACTGCCGGACCCCGCGGCCAAGCTGGAGATGCTGCAGCGCACCGTGGAACAGCTGCTGGCAGCAGGTTATCGCTACATCGGCATGGACCACTTCGCCCTGCCAGACGACGACCTGGCCATCGCCCAGGAAGACGGCACCCTGCAGCGCAACTTCCAGGGCTACACCACCCACGGCCACTGCGACCTGCTGGGCCTCGGCGTCTCCGCCATCAGCCAGGTCGGCGAGGTGCTCTGCCAGAACACCCCCGATCTCGCCCGCTACCAGGACCGCCTGGGCCAGGGCGAACTGGCGGTGGCCCGCGGCCTGCGCCGTTCGCGGGACGACCGCATCCGCGGCGCGGTGATCGCCCAGCTGATCTGCCATTTCCAGCTGGATTTCGCCGCCATCGAGCGCAGCTGCGAGCTGGATTTCCGCCAGTATTTCGCCGACGCCTGGCCGCACCTCGAGGCCATGGCCGCCGACGGCCTGATCCGCCTCGATGCGCGTGGCCTGCAGGTGCTGGCGCCGGGCCGCCTGCTGATCCGCGCCCTGTGCATGCTGTTCGACCGCTATCTGCCGGGCCACGACAACCAGCGCTTTTCCCGGGTGATATGACCCATGCCTGCCACGACTGCTAAAGTTAGACTTTTGGAACCAGACGAGAAGCGATCTTCCCCCATGACCGAGCCCCTCAAGCTGCGCAACGCCCAGGCCCATTGCAAGGATTGCAGCCTCGCCTCGCTGTGCCTGCCGCTGTCGCTCGATCTGAAAGACCTGGACGCCCTCGACCAGATCGTCAAGCGCGGCCGGCCGCTGGCCAAGGGTGACCACCTGTTCCGCCAGGGCGATACCTTCGGCTCGGTCTATGCGGTGCGTTCCGGCGCCCTGCGCACCAGCAGCCTGAGCGATGCCGGCGAGGAGCAGATCACCGGCTTCCACCTGCCCAGCGAACTGGTCGGCCTGTCGGGCATGGACACCGAGCGCTATCCGGTCTCGGCCCGGGCGCTGGAGACCACCACCGTCTGCGAGATCCCCTTCGAGCGCCTGGACGAACTCTCCGAGCAGCTGCCGCAACTGCGCCGCCAGCTGTTGCGGGTGATGAGCCGGGAGATCCGCGATGACCAGCAGATGATGGTGCTCTTGTCGAAGAAGAGCGCCGACGAGCGCATCGCCACCTTCCTGGTCAATCTCTCCGCCCGCTTCCATGCCCGCGGCTTTTCCGCCCAGCAATTCCGCCTGAGCATGTCGCGCAACGAGATCGGCAACTTCCTTGGCCTGGCGGTGGAAACCGTGTCCCGGGTGTTCACCCGCTTCCAGCAGAGCGGGGTGCTGGCGGCCGAAGGCAAGGAGGTGCGCATCCTCGATTCCGCCCGCCTCTGCGCCCTGGCCGGCGGTCAGCTGGAGGGCTGAGGCCAGGGGTCCTGCCTGAGCGGCAGGACCCCGAGCCCCTAGAAGCTGTAGCTGACCGTCGCGGTCACGTTGCGCTCCTCGCCGAAGTAGCAGAAATCCAGGCTGTAGCAGGACGCCACATAGTCCTTGCCCAGCACGTTGTTGGCATTGACCCGCGCCGTGAGTCCCGGCAGTCCCAGGCGGGTGAAGTCATAGGCGAGCATGGCGTCCACCAGGGTGTAGGCCGGTACCTTGCGCGTGTTGGCCTTGTCCGCCCAGCTGGTGCCCACGTAGCGGGCGCCGGCACCGACGCTGAAGCCTGCCAGGGGCCCGGCCAGCTCGTATTGCCCCCACAGCGAGGCCTGGTGCCGCGGCGCCTGATTCGGCGTATTGCCCTGGGTGCCGTCCAGCGCCTGGGTGTACTCGATATCGGTGAAGGTGTAGCTGCCCAGCAGCTTGAGCCGCTCGGCCAGTTGCAGATGGCCCTCCAGCTCCAGGCCCCGGGAGCGGATCTCGCCCACCGAGGAATAGAAGTCTTCCTGGGGCAGCTTGGTCGCCACGTTTTCCTGGGTGATGTGGAACAGCGAGGCGGTGTAGAAGCTGGCGCTGCCCGGCGGCTGGTATTTCAGGCCCAGCTCCCACTGCTTGCCCTCGGTGGGCTCCAGCGGATTGCCCGCGGCATCGTTGTAGGCATTGGGATTGAAGGAGGTGGAATAGCTCAGGTAGGGCGCCAGGCCGTTGTCGAACAGATAGAGCGCCCCGGCGCGCCCGCTGGCCTGGCCGCGGCGCGCGCTGCTGCGGGTCCCCGCCTGGCGATCCTCGATGCCGATCTCCACCCAGTCCTGGCGCAGGCCGAGCGAAAAGCGCCAGCGATCCAGTTCGATCAGATCCTGCAGGTAGACACCGGTCTGCTCCAGTTCGCGGCGGTATTCGCTGCCCGGGTAGACGGTCACCTGGCCACCGTAGCTGGGCTCGAAGGCGTCCAGCGGATCCGCCGTGCCACTGGGCCAGTCGACGTGGGTCCAGCGGCGCTGGTAGTCCAGGCCGGCCAGCAGGGTATGGCGGCTGCCGGCCCAGTCGAAGTCCGCCTGCACCAGGTTGTCCAGGGTATAGGCGTGCAGATTCTCGCGGCCGCCGGAGTAGTAGCGATTGAGCAGGTCGCTGCTGCCGACATAGCCGTAGCCATAGACCTGCTCCAGCTCGACCCGCGACTTGGCATAGCGGAAATTCTGCCGCGCGCTCCAGACGTCGTTGAATCTGTGCTCGAACTGATAGCCGACCATCTGCTGGGTCCGCTCGAACTTGTCGTGATCGGGCTCGCCGTCGAAGAAGTGGTTGCTGATGTAGCGGCCATTGCGGCGATAGAGGCTACCTTCGGCGGGGACGCCACTGTGGTAGCCACCATCCGGATCCTTTTGCAGATAGGCCTGCAGGGTCAGGGTGGTGTCGTCGCTCAGGTCGATGGCCAGACTGGGCGCCAGCGCATAGCGCTCTTCCTCCACGTGATCGAACTGGGTGTCGCTGTGCTGGGCCAGCCCCACCAGGCGATAGGCGATATGCCCCTCCTCGTCCAGCGGTCCGCCGAAATCGAAACCGGCGCCGCGCTGGCCGAGATTGCCCAGGGTGGCCTGGACCTGGTGGTAGGGCTGGTACAGCGGCTTCTTGCTGGTCAGGGCCACCAGGCCGCCCGGCAGGCTGCGGCCATAGAGCACCGAGGCCGGTCCCTTCACCACGTCGATGCGTTCGAGGAAATAGGGATCGACCTGCAGCGAGCTGAAGGTGCCGCTGTCGCCCATGGTCTTGAGGCCGTCGAGAAAGACGTTGTCGACGCTGTTGTCGGCGAAGCCGCGCATCACCACGTAGTCGTAGCGATTGGAGGCGCCGATCTGGCCGGTGAAGATCCCCGGGGTGTACCTCATGGCCTGCTGCACGGTCTTGGCGCCCTGGTCATCGATCTGCTCGCGGGTCACCACCGAGACCGACTGGGAGGTTTCCAGCAATCCCTTGCTGGTCTTGGTGGCCACGTCGCTGTGGGTCGCCAGGTAGCCATCGGTCTCGCCCAGGGCATTGCCCAGGGCGAAGCCGGTCACCGTGGTCTCGCTGAGGGAGGTCACACCGCTCGCGGGTATGGCTTCTAGGCGATAGCTGTCATCCGCCAGGCGCACCGCCTGCAGGCCACTGCCCTGGAGGATCTGCTGGAAGCCCTCGGCCGGCGTGTAGCGACCCTGCAGGCCCGGACTGCGCCGACCTTCCAACCCCTGGGCGGGCGCCGACAGCAGTACACCGCTCTGGGCGGCGAAGGTGCTCACCACCGTGGCCAGACTGCCCGCCTCGATGCGGTATTCCTGCGCCAGGGGCACCGCCTGGGCCAGGCCCTGGGACGTGGCCAGGCCGGTGATGCCCAGTGGCATGGCCAAGGCGAAGACGCGCAGGGCGCGGCGCAACGGATGCAGGGTGAAACGGGTTTGGCGATGCATGAGGGGCCTCGAAGCGGAGATCGTTTCCCCCAAGCCCCGCGAGCGCGCCAAAGGGGAACCGCTCGCCGCAAGTTTTTTTCAGGCGGGTACGATCTGCACCCACCAGGGCAGGCGTCGCTCCACCCGCACCGGCAGGCTGTCGGCCAGTGCGGCCAGGGCGCGGTCGGTGTCAGCCAGGGGATAGCTGCCCACCACCCGCAATTGCGCGACCGTGGCGGTGCAGGTCAGCAGGCCTGGGCGATAGCGCCCCAGCTCCGCCACCAGCGCCGCCAGCGACCAGTCGTCCACCACCAGCCGCCCCTGGCGCCAGAGTTGCCGCCCCGGATCGACCGGCCCCAGTGGCCGCACGGCAGTCGCGGTCATGAGGGCCCGGTGGCCCCGGGTCAGGACCTGAGCACGGGCCTGGAGTGGCGCCAGCTGCAGGGCGCCGGCATAGGCCGCGACCTCCAGCCCGTCGTCACGCAACCGCACTGCGCAGCAGCCCGGACCGGGTCTTACCTGGCCGAACGCCGTGTCCAGTCGCAGCGGCGCCGCCCCGTTACGGCCTTCCAGCAGCACCTCGCCGCGCAGCAGCCGCCAGCGGTCTGCGGCCTCCTGCGCCAACCGGCTGTCGGTGTTGAGCCAGACGCGCACCCCGGCGGTCAGGTCGAAGGCACGGATCTCGCCGACCGCCGTGCTCAGGGTGGCGCCCTCCCCCAACCGCCAGTCGTCCGGCCGCGCCCAGCCCAGGGCCAGTCCGCCCACCGCCAGACCCAGCACCTTGAGCGCCCGCCGCCGGCCCAGGGACTCGCGCCGCGCCAGGGCCAGGCGCCCGGACGGCGGCAGACCGCTGAAGCGCGCACTGATTTCCTCCACCCGCGCCCAGGCCACCGCGTGGCGGCTATCCGCCTGTAGCCAGCGCTCCCAGGCCCGCTCGGTGGCCGGATCCACCTCGTCGGCAGCCAGTTCGGCGAACCAGTCCGCCGCTTCCGCCAGAGGTCCGCCACCGCCAGGCGTCAGCGCACTCAAGACACCAGTTCCAGGCAGTGCAGCATGGCCTGGGCCATGTACTTCTTGACCATCCGCTCCGACACGCCCAGGCGCTCGGCGATGACGGCATAGGTGAGGCCATCCAGTTGCGCCAGCAGAAAGGCCTGGCGCACCCGAGCAGGCAGGCGGTCGAGCAGCGCATCGAGTTCGGTCAGGGTTTCCAGGATCAGCGCCTGGGCTTCCGGTGAGGGCTGCACGGCCTGCGGTCGGGCCGCGAGCGCGTCGAGATAGGCGCGCTCCACGGCCTGGCGCCGCCAGTGGTTGGCCAGCAGGCCCTGGGCGACGGTCGCGAGAAAGGCGCGAGGTTCGCGCAGGCGCTCCAGTTCCCCTTCCCGGGCCAGCAGCCGCACGAAGGTGTCCTGGGCCAGATCGGCCGCCTGCCCCAGGCAACCCAGTCGCCGCTGCAGCCGCTCGCGCAGCCAGCCGTGATGATCCTGGTAGAGGGTCCGGATGTGTCCATACCGGTCGGACTCGAGCGTCTGCATCACCATCCTCGGAAGCCGCTGATTTCCGATAATGATAATGCTTCTCGATCACAAGATACAGCCGTGTCGTGCGCCCGAGGTGCGCAGACAGCCAAGGTAGAGCGTTAGAGACTGATCGGCTTGCGCCCGGCGAAGGCGTGGGTCAGGGTGCCGCCATCGACCAGGTCCAGTTCGCCACCCAGGGGCACGCCATGGGCGATACGCGAGATGGTCAGGCCCTTGGGCGCCAGCAGCTGGGCGATGTAGTAGGCGGTCGCCTCGCCTTCCACCGTGGGGTTGGTGGCGATGATCATTTCGGTGAAGCCGCCCTCGCTGACGCGCCGCTCGAGTTCGGGTACGCCGATGGCGTCCGGCCCCAGGCCGTCGATGGGCGACAGGTGTCCCTTGAGCACGAAGTAGCGCCCGCGATAGCCGGTCTGTTCGACGGCGAAGACGTCCATGGGCCCCTCCACCACGCAGAGCAGACTGTCGTCACGCCGGGTGTCGGCGCAAAATCCGCAGATCTGGTCTTCGCTGAGGGTACGGCAGCGCTGGCAGTAACCGACCCCTTCCATGGCGGCGCTGAGGGCAGAGGCCAGGCGCTGGCCACCCTGGCGTTCGCGCTCGAGCAGTTGCAGGGCCATGCGCTGGGCGGACTTCTGGCCGACACCGGGCAGGACCCGGAGCGCATCGATCAATTGGCGAATCAGGGGACTGAAGCTCATGGACTACCGTACTGGAAGGCGGGAGAGACGGGTGCCCGCTGGACACCCGCAGCTGGAACAACCTAGAAAGGCATCTTGAAGCCGGGCGGCAGCTGCATCCCGGAGGTCATGCCGGACATCTTGTCCTGGCTGTTCTGCTCGATCTTGCGCACGGCGTCGTTCACCGCGGCGGCGATCAGGTCTTCGAGGATTTCCTTGTCTTCCTGCATCAGGCTGTCGTCCAGGCTGACGCGCTTGACGTCGTGTCGGCCGGTCATGACGACGCTGACCAGGCCGGCGCCGGATTGCCCGGTCACTTCGGCGTTCGCCAGCTCTTCCTGCATCTTCTGCATCTTTTCCTGCATCTGCTGGGCCTGCTTCATCAGGCCGGCCATGCCACCTTTCATCATGTCTGCTACCTCGAACTATGAATGGAAAACCGGTCAGGCTTGGGTGTCGACCGGCTCGATGGTACCCGCGCGCACCGTGGCGGCGAACTGTTGCATCATCTGGCGGATCAACGGATCGTCCTGGATGGACTGCTCCGCCTGCCGCTGACGCTCCGCCCGGCGCCGGGCGGCGGCCTGGGCGGGCGTCTCCTGCTCGGGAGTCTGGATGGTGACCTCGAGCGTGATGGGACGTCCCTGCTGCTGGTTCAGCGCATCGTTGAGCCGGCGCTGCTGGTTGGCGTTGAACAGGGCGCTCTGCGCCGGATCCAGGTGCAGGTGCCAGCGATCGCCGTCCACCGCCACCAGGGTGCAGTTGGCCGCGATGCTGGCGGTCAACCCGCCCAGCTTGAGGTCGGGGAACAGGGTCTGCCAATCGGCTGCCAGACCGGTCGCCGGCTGTACCGCCGGCGCCGGCGCCGCGGTCACCGCTTCGGCAGCCGGCTCACCCAGGCTGTCGAGATAGTCGTCCAGCCCTACCTCGTAGTAATCCTCGGCCGGCGGCGGCTCTTCGTCACCGTCCAGTTCGTCACCGGAGGTGTCCGCGGGCAATTCGGCGATCACCGTGGCCTCAGAGGTCGCCTCGACCTGGGGAGTCGGTAGCGCCCTGGGGGCGACCGGCGCACCAGCCGCTTCGACCGGAGTTCGAGCCGGAGCCGGAGCTGCAGTCGGAGCCGGAGCCGCCGTGACCGCCACGGGCGCAGGATCCTCCCAGGGGAGATCCACCGGCTCTTCTATAGGGGTGGTATTACTGGAGACAGGCGTTGCCGGCATCGGCGCAGGTGCGGCCTCGGGTGGCGACGGGCGCGCAGGCGCAGCCGCTGCCGGAACCGCCTCGGCCACCGGACGGGGGTTGGAGTCAGCCGTGGCCGGGCTGGCTCCCGTCGTCTTTAGTGCCGGTCGCTCGGCAATCACCGCACCGGCGGGCCGAAAGGCCAGCATGCGCAGCAAGACCATCTCGAAGCCATGGCGCGGATCCGGCGCCAGCGGCAGATCGCGCCGCCCGACCAGGCCCAGCTGATAGTAGTACTGGACATCTTCCGCCGGCAGCGTCTGCGCCAGGCTCAGCACCCGCTCGCGATCGCCCTGGCCATTGTCCACGGCATCGGGCAGCACCTGGGCGATGGCCACGCGGTGCAGCACATTGAGCAGCTCGGCCAGCACGCCGCCCCAGTCGGGGCCCTGCTCGGCCAGATGGCGAACCGCGTCCAGCACCGCGCGACCGTCGCCGTCCAACAAGGCCTGGAGTACATCGTAGACCTGGCCATGATCGAGGGTCCCGAGCATGGCGCGCACGTCGGCGGCCAGCACCTTGCCCTCGCCAAAGGCGATCGCCTGGTCGGTCAGGCTCATGGCATCGCGCATGGAGCCATCGGCCGCACGCCCCAGCAGCCAGAGCGCATCGTCCTCGAAGGGAATGCTTTCCGCGGCGAGTACCTGCTGCAGGTGGGAGACGACCCGCTCCGGCGGCATGTTCTTCAGCGAGAACTGCAGGCAGCGCGAGAGGATGGTGACCGGCAGCTTCTGCGGATCGGTGGTGGCGAGCAGGAACTTGACGTGGGGCGGCGGCTCTTCCAGCGTCTTGAGCAGGGCATTGAAGCTGTGGGTGGAAAGCATGTGCACCTCGTCGATGAGGTACACCTTGTAGCGACCGCGGGACGGCGCGTACTGCACGTTCTCCAGCAGCTCGCGGGTGTCTTCCACCTTGGTGCGGCTGGCGGCGTCCACTTCGATGAGGTCGACGAAGCGGCCTTCATCGATCTCGCGGCACACCGAGCAGCTGCCACAGGGCGTCGAGCTGATGCCGGTCTCGCAATTCAGGCACTTGGCCAGGATCCGCGCGATGGTGGTCTTGCCCACCCCGCGGGTACCGGTGAACAGATAGGCGTGGTGCAGCCGCTCGTTGTCCAGCGCATTGATCAGCGCCTTGAGCACATGGGTCTGGCCGACCATTTCGCGGAATGACCGCGGGCGCCATTTGCGCGCAAGAACCTGGTAACTCATCGAGACCTGATCAGGAGAAGACGTGGGGGGCGCCCATGCTAACGAAGAGGGGCCGCGAATGCATCCCGCGGCGTGGCATCGGGGCGACGCCGGGCGGGCTGTGGCTACCTCACTAGATGGAGGCGGCCTGGCGGATTTTCAAGCGATCAGGAGGGAAAACGGCGGGTAAAAAGCCGCTTCAGGCACGCCGGCAGTGGTCCTCACCGTCGGCCAGGACCACGCTTGCGACATAGGCTGCCAGGGCATCCAGCTGGCTGCGCAGGCGGGTCACGGTGGCGTTCATCTTGAAGGGATTGATCGCCTCTTCGTTGGTCAGGTCGATCCTGATCAGCAGCAGGGGCTCGCTGGGGTGGTAGATCTGCGCGACCAGCGTCGTCTCGGTGTCGCGTCGGCAGTCGACACGATAGGGATGGAGGCCATTGCTCAGGGCGCGTCCTGCGCATTCGAGTCCGTTCTTCACAAGAGATCCTTGGACATCTGTCCAGTGGTGAGGGTACGGCGCGCATGATGGCACAGAGCCATGAACCAAAACAGTGCATTTCGTCACGAAAGCCCTGTGGCGTGGTTCGCGGAGCGCTGGGAGACGAGGCGGAAAAAGAGGAGGGAAACGCGGAAGAGGAAAAGCGCGGGGCAGAAATGGAGGTGGCCCCGCCAGCCACACCCCGGCACACGACATCACCGCTGCGGCTGCTCCCTTCCGGGCCTGACCGGGTTCACGGCTGATCGTTGCGGGGGGACCGACAGAGCCACCATAACGCCTCACCCTGAGGTGAGGTGCGTCATTCTACGCGGTTGGGGCGAAGTTGCAAGCCATACAAGGACTTAGGTTCGCTAGGGTGCTGCCTGCAGGTCCCAGAGCGCAGCGAAACTGCCCTCCCCCTCGCGCAGCCGCTGCGGAGGGCCGTCCTCGACGATGACGCCCTGCTCCAGCACCAGGATGCGGTCGAAGCCGGTCAGGGTGGAGAGCCGATGGGCCACCGCCACCACGGTGCGGCCTTCCATCAACTCCAGCAGGGCCCGCTGGATGACCGTCTCGGAGTGGCTGTCCAGCGCCGAGGTGGCTTCGTCGAGGATGAGAATGGGCGCATCCTTGAGAAAGGCCCGGGCGATGCCCAGACGCTGGCGCTGACCACCGGAAAGCAGCACGCCGCGCTCGCCCACCGGGGTGTCGTAGCCCTGCGGCAACTCGCGGATGAAGTCGTCGCAATAGGCGTGACGGGCCGCTGCCTCCACCTCGGCGTCGCTGGCTTCCGGCCGGCCATAGCGGATGTTCTCGCGAATGCTGCGATTGAACAGCGCGGTCTCCTGGGGCACCACGGCGATGCGCTGGCGCAGGCTGTCCTGACTGACCGTGCGAATGTCCTCGCCATCGATGCAGATCCTCCCCCGCTGGATATCGTCGAGGCGCTGCAACAGGCCGATCAGGGTCGATTTGCCGGCGCCCGACGGCCCCACCAGCCCGATCTTCTGGCCGGCCGGCACCTCCAGATCGAACCCCTGGAACACCTGCCGACCATCGGGATAGCGATAGTGCACGCCGGTAAAGCTCAGGGCGCCGCGCGCCTGGGTCAGGGGCCGTTCGACGTCGCTCTGGCCGTGGGGCTGGATAAGGATGCGCAGGGTCTCGCCGATGGCGCCCAGTTGCTGAGTGGTGTCCACCAGCGCCAGGGCCAGGTCACGGGAGCCGTGCAGGATGCGAAAGGTCAGGGCACTGACCATGACCACGTCGCCGGCGGTGATGCTGCCGCGGCTCCACAGTGCGATGGCCCAGGCCAGCATGCCGCCGGCCATCAGCGACAGGCAGGTGTCGTGGAGTACCCGGGCCTGCTCCAGATGCATCCAGCTGCTGCGCTGGGCACGCGCCTCTACGCCGATGGCCTGGGCCAGTCGCTGCACCTCGCGCTCTCGGGCGGAAAAGGCCTTGATGGTCCAGACGTTCTGCACCAGGTCCACCAGCTCGCCGCCGACATGGGCCGACTGAGCGGCGAAGCGCTGGTGCCGCGCCCGCCCGCGAATGCCGAAGGCGGTGATCACCAGCGCCACGATCAGCACGAAGGCCACCAGCGCCCCGGCCATGCGCAGGTCCACGGTGCAGAGCACCACCACCGCGCCGATGAAGTCGACGCAGGGCGGCATGATCTTCCAGGCCAGGCCGCCGTAGATGGCCCCCGCGGCCGCTCCGGTGGCGGAGATGCGATTGCCCAGGGCCCCGGCGAAATGCTGGGAGAAGTAGTGCATCGGATGGCCGGTGAGATAGCGGAACAGATCGACGCGCAGATCGGCGCAGCTGGCCACCACCGTGCGGCAACCCAGCCAGCCACCGCTACGCCAGAACAGGTTCTCCAGCACGATCAGCGAGATGAACAGCCAGAACGGCCCCCACACCGCCGCCCGGCGTGCCGGATCGGCCATGGCATCGACCAGCAGCTTCATGCCGTATTGCACTGCCACCGCACAGGTCGCCGCGCCGACCACCAGCAACAGCAGGCCGCCGAAGTGCCAGGGTCGCAGGCGGACATAGCGCCAGAGAAAGGCGCCGACCCGTTCCGGCAGGGGCCATTCGGCGCGCCGCCGCTCGCGCCGCCGAGCTGCGCTCATCGCCCCTCTCCGCCGGCCCAGAGCTGGCGTTGGCGCTGCAGGACCTCGGCCAGAGGCTCGTGCAGCGCCCGGCGCCCTGCCTCGTCGGCCACGCCGAACAGCCCCGTGGGACAGAGGCGGTCATCGTCCCAGCCGGGATAGTCGAGTACCGGATACAGGCAGATGCCCTGCACCGGCACGCCCTGGCGCAGCGCCCGCCCGACCTGATCGGCCACGTGTTCCAGCCAGGCGGCGCGCGCCGGGCCTTCGGCCCCCGTCTCGGCGATCAGCAACGGCCGGCCATAGCGCTGGTGGACTTCGGCCAGCATGCCCTGCAAGGGTCGATAGGCCGGATCCTCCGCCGCCAGGGTACCGCCGTCCAGATACCACTGGTTGTCGGAGTAGTAGTTCAGACCCAGGATGTCCAGGTAATCGGGGCGCCCGCCCAGCCCTGGCCACTGGCGCCCGCTGAGCAGGTCCCAGGCCTCGAACTGGGCCTGGCGATAGGCCTCCGCGGCCTCGCGCTGTTCGGGGCGGCGCGCGACCACATGAATCAGCGGATCGATGGCCAGGAAGCGCGCCGCGGGCAACTCGGCCCGAATCGCCTCGATGGCGGCGATGCTGGCGCGCACCAGTTGATGCTTGAGCTCCTGACCGCGGCCGCGAGCGCCGGGATTGAACAGACCCTGATCGCCGCCAGCCCAGGCCCAGTAGGAGATCTCGTTGATCGGCGCCAGGCACGGACGGGTCTCGCCCTCCTCCCGCAACAGCCGGGCAAAGGCGGCGGCATAACGGGCGAAGGCATCGACGAAGGCCGGCCGCCAGATATCCAGGTGATCGGGCCAGCCATAGTGGCAGAGGTCCCAGATCACCTGGACGCCGGCCGCCCGCGCGACTCGCACCTGCGGCAGGACACTCGACCAGTCATGGTGCCCGGCCTGGGCCTCCACCCGGTGCCAGCGGACGCCATCGCGCACGGTGCGCAGGCCCTGGGCGGCCACCGCGCCATAGTCTTCCGCGGCCCAGCGGTCATGGCCGGTGCTGGTGAGCAGATCCAGGCGTCGGCCATCGGCGCGTCTGTGGCTGGAGCATTCGAAGCCGGCCATGAAGAAACTCTGGAAGGGCGAGCCTTCGGCTATCACGTCTCTCATGGGGCCTGCCTTGCCAGGCTTTCGTGGTGTTCGGCGCTCTCCCCCGCCGCCGGCCCGAGCTCCGCCTCCTCGATGCGCTTGTAGGCGGCCAGCGCCTGGCCCACCACCTGGTCCATGTTGTAGTAGCGATAGGTCCCCAGACGGCCGATGAAGATGACCTTGGGTGTCGCCTCGGCCAGGTGCTGGTAGCGCCGGTACAGCTCGGCGTTTTCCGAGCGTGGAATCGGATAATAGGGCTCTCCCTCCGCGCTGGGATATTCGTAGGTCAGGCTGGTGCGCTCGTGGGTCTGGCCGGTGAGGTGCTTGTACTCGGTGATGCGGGTGTAGGGCACCGCTTCGCTGGGATAGTTGACTACCGCCACTGGCTGGAAGCGCGGCGTATCGCGCGTCTCGTGCTTGAAGGTCAGGGAACGATACGGCAGGCGACCGAAGCGATAGTCGAAGAATTCGTCGATGGGTCCGCTGTAGACCAGGTGCTCATGGGGGATCAGTTCGCGGATCTCGCGGTAGTCGGTGTTGACCATCACCTTGATGTTGGGGTGATCCAGCATCCGTTCGAACATCCGGGTGAAGCCATGCAGGGGCATCTGCTGGAAGGTGTCGCCGAAGTAGCGATCGTCGGTGGTGGTCCGGGTCGGCACCCGCGCCGTCACCGAGCGGTCCAGTTGCGACGGATCCAGTCCCCACTGCTTGCGGGTATAGCCGCGAAAGAAGGTCTCGTAGAGTTCGCGCCCGACCTGGTTGATCACCACGTCCTCGGAGGTGCGGATGTCTTCGACCGGCTCGGCGCGGGCGGCGAGAAAGGCTTCGGCGCCCTGCTCGTCCAGCTCCAGGCCATAGAGGCGATTGAGGGTGGTCAGGTTGATCGGGATGGGCACCTGCTGACCCGCGACGTCGGCCAGGACCCGGTGCTCGTAGGGCCGCCACTCGGTGAAGCGCGACAGGTAGTCGACGATGCGCTGGGAATTGGTGTGGAAGATGTGCGGACCATAGCAGTGCACCAGCACCCCGGCATCGTCATAGTGATCAAAGGCATTGCCGCCGATGTGCGGGCGCCGATCCACCACCAGCACGCGCTTGCCCAGCCCCGCGGCCAACCGTTCCGCCAGCACGCTGCCGGCGAAACCGGCCCCCACGATCAGATAGTCGAAACGCTCAAGCGCCGTTACCGCCATTGGATCTTCTCCCGCATCAGGTCACAGGTGCTGTCCCAGGACATCCCGGTCAGCAGGGCATCGGCGCGCGCCAGAAAGGCTTCGCGCTGATCTTGACTGGCCAGGGCCGCCTCGCAGGCAGCGACGAAGGCCTCGGCGCCTTCGGCGATCCAGACCACGCCGCTGTCGCCGTAGGTGCGCACCACATCGGTGATGGGCGTCGACACCACCGGACAGCCGCCGGCCAGGTATTCGGGCGTCTTGGTGGGGCTGATGAAACGCGTCGCCTCGTTGAGGGCAAAGGGCATCAGGGCCACGTCCCAGCCCGCCA
This sequence comes from Pseudomonas sp. HR1, assembly GCF_030175875.1. NCBI lineage: Bacteria > Pseudomonadati > Pseudomonadota > Gammaproteobacteria > Pseudomonadales > Pseudomonadaceae > Pseudomonas > Pseudomonas sp. HR1. Next base: position 11,022 of record NZ_JASNRF010000008.1, on the reverse strand, counting down.
GATAAGCCGGCAACTCGTCATAGGTCTTGCCGCCCAGGTAATGCAGATTGGGCAGCTGCGGCAGGCTGGCTGGATCGATCTTGACCACCGGGCCCAGGATCACCCACTGCCACTGGGGACGCAGCCGCGCCACCGCGGCCAGCAGGTCGAGATCCAGGCGCTCGTCGATCACGCCATAGAAGCCCAGCCGCGGCCGCGCCAGACCGGCCTGGTCTGCAGGCTCCGGCAGGGCCGCGCGAGCCTGACCGAAGTGCGCCACGTCCACGCTGCTGGGAAAGGGAAAGACCCGCGGATGGCGGTCACGCTTGGCCTCGTAGAGGCTGTAGCCCCCGGTAAACACCAGGTCGGCGCGCTGCAGCAATTCCCGCTCCCGCTGCAGCAGGGCCGGGGGCGCGCCGCGAAAGGCCGAGAGTTCGTCCATGCAGTCGTAGACCAGGGTCTGCGCCGGGATCTCGCCGGCATAGTCCAGCGCCATGGGCGTGAAATACCAGGCCACCGCCACCGGTTGCCGCACCTCCTGCAGATAGGTCTGCAGCAGTTCCTGCTGGGCGCAGGCTCGGGCTTCCGCGGACAGGCAGCGAGGCAGATGAGGCACCAGTACCCGCACGCCGTTCTCTTCCACCCGCATCTCGAGGTGCGACCGGCCATCCGTGGCATCCAGGGGCTCTTCGCAATAGAGCACGTTGTAGTGCTCGGCGAAGCGCACCATCTCGTGCTGCGGACGCTGGTAGACGAAGCTCCAGCGCAAATGGGCCAGGCATAGCAGCAGCGGCCTGGCGGGATCCAGGGGGCGCTCCGCAACGCGCGCGGGCTGTTTGGTCTTGCCGATCGTTTCGGTATGGGGGCCGGCCCAACTCATGGTGTGCTCCTGTGAGATCGAACGCCTGGCCGAAGGCGGCACAACAGCCGCGCCTCGGCCGGCGCCTTGGCAACTTGCAAAACGTCCAGAGACCGTCCCGAAGGTATCGGCAGTCTGACTGCGCGATATCGAGCAACGTTATCGACTTATCCAATTGGCAAGGGTTCATAACTTTATCGATGAACTTCCGCTTCGCTAGAACCAATATCCTCATTCAACTTCAGAACAACGTCTGCTCGATGAATTGGCATAACTAACGCCTCGCTCGAAAATAATTAAAGCGAAGCGTTAATTGCACTCGAGTCTGCACGAAACAGTTATTTCGAATTAATGGCTACAGGCTTGGTGAGGACGGTTGCATGTTGATGATCACGGGCGGCGCAGGCTACATAGGTTCTCATACGACGCTGGAGCTGCTCCGTGCGGGCCACGAAGTGGTGATACTGGACAACCTGGTCAACAGCCGGGTGGAGGCCGTGCAGCGCCTTACCACGCTCGCCGGGCGGGCGCCTGTCTTCGTGCGCGGGGACGTCCGGGATCGCGCCCTCCTGGATCGGCTGTTTCTAGAGCTGCCGATCACCGGGGTCCTGCATTTCGCCGGACTCAAGGCGGTCGGCGAGAGCGTGCAGCATCCCCTGCGCTATTTCGACAACAACGTCGGCGGCACCCTGGTGCTCTGCCAGGCCATGGCCGCCGCCGGGGTGCACCAGCTGGTCTTCAGCTCTTCCGCCACCGTCTACGGTCACTGCATTCCACCCATCAGCGAAAGCTGCCCGACTGCCGAGCCGACCAACCCCTATGGCCAGTCGAAACTCATGGCCGAGCAGGTGCTGCGCGGGCTGGCCGGGGCCGATCCGCGCTGGTCCATCGCCGTGCTGCGCTACTTCAATCCCATCGGCGCCCATCCCTCCGGCCTGATCGGCGAAGACCCCCAGGGCACGCCCAACAACCTGGTGCCCTATCTGCTGCAGGTGGCCAATGGTCGTCGGCCCTGGCTGGATGTCTACGGCGACAACTACCCGACACCCGATGGCACCGGCGTGCGCGACTACATCCATGTCCAGGACCTGGCCCGCGGTCATCTGGCGGCGCTGAACGCCCTGGCCGAGCGCTCCGGGGTTTCGACTTGGAACCTGGGCACCGGACGCGGACATTCGGTCAAGGAGGTGGTGGCGACCCTGGAACAGCAACTGGGCCGCGACATCCCCTGTCACTTCGCCCCGCGACGCGCGGGGGACGTGGCCCAGTGCTGGGCCGATCCGGAAAAGGCTTGGCAGGAACTGGGTTGGCGCGCCGAACGCAGCCTTGCCACCATGCTGGAAGATGCCTGGCGCTGGCAGTCGCTCAATCCCCATGGCTATCGCCAGACGGCCAAGGCGGCTATCGCCGTGGAAGAAGTTCTCGAAAAAGAACAACGTGCGAGCGAACCCGCCACGCGTTCCGCTTGAACCTGGAAATTATTATGGCCGATAAATAAGGCTTCGCTTAAACCAAACGAAGCCTTATTTTTTCAGTTATTGCCTTGGCACTGCCTTGAAGCAGTTTTTAAACGAAGCGACAACTATGGGTACGTCTTTATTACCGCTTCGTTATAACCAACAACGCCTGCAGTTATTGGCAGAAGGAGTGAAGATCAGACCCTTGCGGGCCTGATCCCTGGCGCTAGCGGACGCCTTGCGCCTCGAGGATCTGCAGGAAGGCATCCTCGTCCAGCACCTTGACCCCCAGTTCGTTCGCCTTGGTCAGCTTGGAACCCGCCCCTGGCCCTGCGACCACCACGGCGGTCTTGGCCGACACCGACCCCGACACCTTGGCGCCCAGGGCTTCCAGGCGCTCCTTGGCCTCGTCGCGACTCATGGCCTCCAGGGTTCCGGTAAGCACCCAGGTCTGGCCGGCGAACGGCAAACCCTGCACCGCCTGCCGGGTACTTTCCCAATGCATGCCGAAGGCCTTGAGCTGCGCCTCGATGGCCAGCGCCTGGGCAACGTGGTCCGCCTCGGCGAAGTACTCGCGCAGCCCCTGCTTGGCTCGCTCGTTGAGGCCGGACAGGGTCTTGAAGGTCAGCCAGTCCTGCGAGCCTTCGATCAGGGCCGCCAGGCTGGGAAAGGCCGCGGCCAGGGTCTTGGCCCCGGTCTTGCCCAGGTAGGGAATGTGCAACTGGTCGAGGAAATCGGCAAAGGCCGCGTAGCCGGAAAATTCGGCATGCACCTCCCCCTCGTCGGCCAGCTCGATGCCGTTGGCCAGCAGCGCCTCCAGCACGTCGCGGTTGTGCGCGGACTGGAAGAAGTTGTGAATCTCGAAGGCCACCTCGGGCCCGATGTCCGGCAGATAGACCAGCACCTCCGGCAGGGCCTCGCGGATTCGCTGCAGACTGCCCAGGGCGCGTGCCAGGCGCTTGGCGGTCTCCTCCCCCACCTCGGGGATGCCCAGGGCGAAGATGAAGCGCGCCAGCGCTGGCCGGCGGCTGGCCTCGATGGCGGCCAGCAGATTGCGACTGGACACCTCGGCGAAGCCTTCCAGCTCGACCACCTGCTCGTAGGTCAGGGTGTAGAGATCCGCCGGCGACTTCACCAGCGCGCGATCCACCAGTTGCTCGACGATACGATCGCCCAGGCCGTCGATGTCCATGGCCCGCCGCGAGGCGAAATGGATGATCGCCTGCTTGAGTTGCGCCTGGCAGGCCAGCCGGCCGACGCAGCGATAGACCGCGCCCTCGCTCACCGACTCCTTGCCCTTGCCGCGCTTGATCAGCTGGGTACGCTCCACCGCCGACCCGCACACCGGACAGTGGGTGGGGATCTCCACCGGGCGCGCATTCGCCGGCCGCCGTTCCGGCACCACCTGCATGATCTGCGGAATGACGTCCCCGGCGCGACGCACGATGACGCTGTCGCCGATCATCACGCCCAGCCGGGCGATCTCGTCCATGTTGTGCAGGGTGGCATTGGTCACGGTGACGCCGGCCACCTGTACCGGCTTGAGGCGGGCTACCGGGGTGATGGCACCGGTGCGCCCCACCTGGAATTCGACGTTGAGCAATTCGGTCAGCTCTTCGCGCGCCGGAAACTTGTGCGCCAGGGCCCAGCGCGGCTCGCGGGCGCGGAAACCCAGCTCGCCCTGCCAGTCCAGGCGGTTGACCTTGTAGACCACGCCGTCGATCTCGTAGGCCAGGGTATCGCGGCGCTGGCCGATGTCCTGATAGTAGGCGCGGCAGCCTTCCGCGCCCTGCACCCTGCGCAACTCGCGGCTGATGGGAATGCCCCACTCACGCAGCCGCTGCAGGATGTCGTACTGGGTCTCCGGCAGTGTCCCGCCCTCGACCCGCCCGAAACCGTAGCAGCAGAACTCCAGCGGCCGCTGGGCGGTGATCCGCGAATCCAGCTGACGCAGGCTGCCAGCCGCGGCGTTGCGCGGATTGGCGAAGGTCTTGCCGCCGCTCTCAATGGCCCGGGCATTGAGCGCCTCGAAGCCGGCGCGGGACATGAACACCTCGCCGCGCACCTCCAGCACCGTCGGCCAGCCCTCGCCCTGCAGGCGCAGCGGGATGTTGCGGATGGTGCGCACATTGGCGGTGATGTCCTCCCCGGTGGTGCCGTCGCCGCGGGTGGCGCCGCGGGTCAGCACCCCTGCCTCGTACAGCAGGCTGACCGCCAGGCCATCGAGCTTGGGCTCGCAGGTGTACTCGACACCGGAGTCCGGCCCGGCGAAGTCGGTCTCGCCGAACTCCTCGCGCAGGCGTTTGCCGACGCTGCGGTCGAAGTCCTGCAGATTCTCGTCGGCGAAGGCATTGCCCAGGCTGAGCATGGGCACCTCGTGGCGGATGGTGCCAAAGGCGGCCAGGGCCGAGCCGCTGACCCTCTGGGTGGGCGAGTCGGGCGTCACCAGTTCGGGATGGTCGGCCTCCAGCGTCTTGAGTTCGCCGAACAGCCGGTCGTACTCGACATCGGGCACGCTCGGCTCGTCCAGCACATAGTAGCGGTAGTTGTGGGCGTCGATCTCGCTGCGCAGGGCGGCGATGCGGGTGACAGCATCTTGGGCGTCGGTCATGGCGGTCTCTCACTGTCGCCACCCCAGGGGGTGGCCCTGACGGCACCAGCGGCGCCGCGGCAAAACTTACAAACAAAAAGAGCAGCCGAGGCTGCTCTTGGTTCGCTCCGGCGCGATCAACGCTTGAGCATCAGACTCTTGCGTTCGAAGTCGACGATGCGCTGGCGGTAGTGTTCGATGGTCTGGGCGGTCATCACGCTGCGCTGCTCGTCCTTCAGCTCGCCATTGAGCTCCGAGGACAGCTTGCGCGCCGCGGCGACCATGAGGTCGAAGGCCTGCTTGGGATGACGCGGACCGGGCAGACCCAGGAAGAAGCTCACCGCCGGGGTGTGGAAGTCGTCGATGGCATCCAGGTCGAAGGTGCCCGGACGCACGGCGTTGGCCATGGAGAACAGCACCTCGCCATTGCCCGACATGCTCTCGTGGCGATGGAAGATGTCCATGTCGCCGAATCGCAGCCCGCTTTCGAGGATGTTCTGCAGCAGTGCCGGACCGGAGAAGCCCTTTTCGTCGCGGGAGATGACATTGATCACCAGCACCTCGTCCACCGGCGCCATGGCGGCCTGACTGCTGCCGCTGCCGACGGGCTCGCTGACGGGCTCGCGCTCGGGCGCCTTGCTGCTCAGCGGCTTTTCCTTGCGCGGCTTGTCGCGACCCCGCGTTGCCACCTCGTCGGAATCGACGGCCAGGCCCGCCAGACCTTCATCGCCCGCGGACAGATCAAAGCTGTCGGCACTGGGTTCTTCACGCCGTTCTTCGCGACGCTTGCGCTGGGTGGAGCGTGGCGGTGTCGGCTCGCCCGGATCGTCCAGCGACGGCTCCTTGGGCTCTACCACCCGCGTCGGACCGACGATTTCCGGATCCTCGTCCTCGTGATCCGGATGATTGCTCAGCGACTGGTCAAGCTTGAACTTGAGCTTGCCCTTGCCGCTCATGCGACGCCAACCATCGAACAGAATACCGGCGATGACGATGACGCCGATGATGATCAGCCACTCGCGCAGACCCATATCCATGAAAAAGACATACCCCTGTGAAAATAATGGACCGACAGCCGTCGGGAAACTTTGGAAAGTCGACGCTTGCGAGGTCTTTCCAAAACCTCCGAAACCTACGCCAAGTCAGTGTTCTTCTTAGCTTTTTCCACTTACCGCTAGCGCGGCCATAAGCTAGCACGACTGCTGCCAACTTTACACCGCCAAGCCACGAGGCTGTGGGGTACTAGGCATCGACCATGGCCACGGCCTCTTCCACATCCACCGCCACCAGCCGCGAACAGCCCGGTTCGTGCATGGTCACACCCAGCAACTGATCGGCCATCTCCATGGCGATTTTGTTGTGCGTGATGTAAATGAATTGCACCTTCTCCGACATGCTCTTGACCAGGCGGGCATAACGGCCGACGTTGGCGTCATCGAGAGGAGCATCCACTTCATCGAGCATGCAGAACGGCGCCGGATTCAACTGGAAGATGGCAAATACCAGCGCCAGTGCCGTCAGGGCCTTTTCGCCACCCGACAGCAAATGGATGGTGCTGTTCTTCTTGCCCGGCGGGCGCGCCATGATCGCAACCCCGGTATCGAGTAAATCTTCCCCAGTAAGTTCCAGGTAGGCGCTGCCGCCACCGAAAACTTTTGGGAACAGCGCCTGCAGGCCGTGATTGATCTGGTCGAAGGTGTCCTTGAAGCGATTGCGGGTTTCCCGATCGATCTTGCGGATGACGCTTTCCAGCGTCTCCAGCGCCTCCACTAGATCGGCGTTCTGGGCATCCAGATAGGTCTTGCGCTCGGCCTGCTGCTGATATTCGTCGATGGCCGCCAGGTTGATCGGTCCGAGTCGCGCGATCCGCGCCGCGACCGCTTCCAGCTGCTCTTCCCAGGCGACTTCGCTGGCCTCGGCGGGCAGGGTCGCGATCACCGTCGGCAGGTCGTAGCCATCGGCCGCCAGCTGCTCGGCGAAGCCGCTGCGCCGCGTCGCCAGCCCCTGCCATTCCAGGCGATGCTGCTCCAACTGGCCGCGCAGCAGGGTCCCCTGCTGCTCCGCCTGCAGACGCCGCCGCTCGAAATCGCGCAATTCCCGATCGGCGTCTTCCAGGGCCAGGCGCGCCGTGCGCATCTCCTCGTCCACCTGCAGGCGCCGCTCCAGCAACTCCTCCAGACGCAGCCGCACCTCATCGAGGGGCTCGCCGCCCTCTTCCAGGTTGAGCGAGAGCTGCTCGCAGCGCTCGCCGAGCCGCGCCGTCTGCAATTCCAGTCGTTCCAGGGCCTGGAGGGTCGACTGGCGCTGGGCTCTCAGGGTGGTCAGCCGCACCGTCAGCTGATGGAGTTGTTCCTGGGCCTGGCGCTGACGCTGCCGCGCCGAATCCACCGCCTGGCGATGCCGGTCGCGCTGCTCCTGCAGCTGCGCGCGCTGCTCGGTATCCACCGCCATGGCATCGAGAGCGTCCTGCAGCCGCAACCGGCATTCACCCAACTCTTCCTGCTCACGCGCCACCTGCTGCTCGACATCCCTGAGCTCCGCCTCCAGCTGCCGGCGACGAATGCTCAACTGCTCGGCCCGCGCCTGCTGCGCGGACAGCTGGGCGCGGGATTCGGCCAGGCGCAGCTGCTCCTGCTGCTGGCGCCGCCGCGCCTCTTCGCGTTCGCTTTCCAACCGCTGCTGGGCAGCGCGACGGTCCTCCAGTCGCTCTTCCTGCATGGCGAGCGCCTCGCCGAGTTCCAGGCGGCGTGCCTGCAATTCCTCCAGCTCACGCCCACGCGCCAGCACACTGCCCTCGGCCGCCTGGGCGCGGCGCACGCGCAAGAAGTGCCGGGAAAGCCAGTAGCCTTCCGGGGTGATGAGACTCTGACCCGGTGCGAGGGCCGCCCGGCGCGCCAGGGCTTCGTCGTAGCTGTGGGCGATCAGCACCTGACCCAGCCAGGGTGACAGGTCGCGCGGGGCCTGCACCTGCTCGAGCAGGCTGCCCGCGGCGACCGGCACCGCGCCGGGCAGTGCCAGATTCAGGGCGCCACTGGCGAAGCTGTCGAGACGCAGGGCCTCCAGATCATCCAGACAAACCGCCTGCAGGTCGCTGCCGAGGACGGTTTCCACCGCCAGCTCCCAGCCGGGAGTGACCTGGACCTCGTCCGCCAGCTGCGGCGCCGCGGCGAGCCCCTCGGCTTCGAGCCACTGAGCCGCGCCGGTATCGGGGGCCAGCGCCGCCTGCTGCAAGGCCTCCAGCGAGGCGATGCGGCCTTCCAGCCGCTGCAATTCGCCCTGACGCTGACTCTGCTCATTGGCCAGTCCCAGCAATTCTTCCCGCAGTCGCTGCAAGCCCTCGGCGACCTGCAATTCCTGCTCGGCCAGGCCTTCCAGCAGCAATTCGTCTTCGGCGATCTGCTCTTCCAGCATGACCAGCCGCTCGGAGGGACCATCCTCGCCCAGCAGGGTGCGCTCGTCGCGCAGCCGGCGCTGCCGCTCCATGCCGCGCTCCAGGCTCTGCTCCAGGGAGCGAATGCGCGCCTGCTGCACATCGGCCTCCCGCTGCGGCTCGACGCTCGCGGCGCTGAGCGCTTCCCAGCGTTGCTGCCAATCCGCCAGCGCCAGCTCCGCCTCTTCCAGCGCGGCGCTGCCCTCCTCGCCCAGCTCCCGGGCCGCCTCTTCTTCCGGTTCGAGCATCGCCAGCTCTTCTTCGAAGGTGGCGAGCAGCACCCGGTCGTGCTCCAGGTGGGACTCGGCTTCGCTGCGGGCCTGTTCGGCTTCGCGCAGATCGTCCTGCAACTGGCGCTGACGCTGCTGACCGTGCTGGATGGTCTGCTCCAGGCGGGCGATGTCACCCCCCAGAGAGTAGAAGCGCCCCTGCACCAGGTTGAAGGCTTCGCTCAGCTCATGATGACCGTCGCGCAGCCGCTCGATGCCGGCGTCCGCCTGGCGCTGCTCGGCGGTCAGGGCTTCGAGAGCGGTTTCCTGGTCGCGGATCACCTTTTCGCGCTGCTCGACACGGCCATCCAGCTCGCGCCAGCGCACCGCCTGCAATTGCGCCTTGAGTTGCCGCTCCTCCTGCTTGAACGCCTGGAAGCGTTCGGCCGATTGCGCCTGGCGGTGCAGCCGTTCCAGCTGGCGCTCCAGCTCTTCGCGCAGGTCGGTCAGGCGGGCGAGATTCTCCTGGGTGCGGCGAATGCGATTTTCGGTCTCGCGCCGCCGCTCCTTGTACTTGGAGATGCCGGCGGCTTCCTCGATGTAGTGCCGCAGGTCCTCGGGCCGCGCCTCGATCAGCTTGGAGATCATTCCCTGCTCGATGATCGAATAGCTGCGCGGCCCCAGGCCGGTGCCGAGGAAGATGTCGGTGATGTCGCGCCGGCGGCACTTGGTGCCGTTGAGGAAATAGGTGTTCTGGCCTTCGCGGGTCACCCGCCGGCGGATGGAGATTTCCGTATAGCTGGCGTATTCGCCCACCAGGGTGTGGTCGGAGTTGTCGAAGATCAGTTCGATGGAGGCCTGGGACACCGGCTTGCGGCTGTTGGAGCCGTTGAAGATGACGTCGGTCATCGACTCGCCGCGCAGATTCTTGGCCGAGCTCTCGCCCATCACCCAGCGCACGGCGTCGATGATGTTCGACTTGCCGCAACCGTTGGGGCCGACCACCGCTGCCATGTTGCTCGGGAAGTTCACCGTCGTCGGATCGACGAAGGATTTGAATCCCGCCAGCTTGATCGACCTCAACCGCATATCAGGAGCCCTTGTTCACCGCGCCGTGCCCAACCGCAGGCGAAAGGGCGAAAGTCTACCATTGGCGGCCCGCCTGCCGTTGCCGCGCATGAGCTTATTTCCAGGCGTTCTGCACGCCACCGGGGCGACAGGCTATAGTCCTGCACCCCCACTCGCAGGATGCCCCCATGAAGATCCTTCGCTTCACCCTGCTCGCCGCCGCCCTGGCGGCCAGCGCCAAGGTCCTGGCCGCGCCGCCGCTGCTCAACGTCTCCTACGACGTCATGCGCGACTTCTACAAGGACTACAACCCGGCCTTCCAGGCGCACTGGAAAGCCGAGCACGGCGACACCCCAGTGATCCAGATGTCCCATGGCGGCTCCAGCAAGCAGGCGCGTGCGGTCATCGATGGCCTGCAGGCCGACGTCATCACCATGAACCAGGCTACCGACATCCAGGCCCTGGCCGATCGCGGCCTGGTGCCCAAGGACTGGGAAACCCGCCTGCCCGATCGCAGCGCGCCCTTCACCTCGGCCACGGTGCTCATCGTCCGCCAGGGCAACCCCAAGGGCATCCATGACTGGTCCGATCTGCTCAAGGACGGCGTCCAGGTGATCGTGCCCAACCCCAAGACCTCCGGGAACGGTCGCTACACCTACCTCTCCGCCTGGACCTATGCGCTGCGTCAACCGGGCGGGGACGAGCAGAAGGCCCGCACCTTCGTCGCCGACCTGTTCAAGCACGTGCCCATCCTGGACACCGGCGGTCGCGCCGCCACCACCACCTTCATGAAGAACCAGCAGGGCGATGTCCTGGTGACCTTCGAGAACGAAGCCGAGATGATCGCCCGGGAATTCGGTCGCGGCGGCTTCGAGGTGGTCTATCCGAGCATCTCGGTGCAGGCCGAGCCGCCGGTGAGCGTGGTCGACAGCGTCGTCGACAAGAAGGGCACCCGCGCCGAGGCCGAGGAATACCTCAAGTATCTCTGGTCCGACCAGGGCCAGAAGATCGCCGCGGATAACTTCCTGCGCCCGCGCAACGCCCAGATCCTGGCACAGTACGCCGATCGCTTTCCCAAGCTGGAACTGATCGATGCGCAGAAGGAATTCGGCCCCTGGAGCGGCATCCAGAAGACCCACTTCGCCGATGGCGGGGTCTTCGACCAGATCTATACGCCCCAGTGACAGGCTCGCGCCCGGCCAGGTGCCGGGCGTCCGGCGGGCATGAATGACGCGCACACAAAAACACCGCCCGGAGGCGGTGTCTTTGTTTATTTGGAGCGGGAAACGAGACTCGAACTCGCGACCCCGACCTTGGCAAGGTCGTGCTCTACCAACTGAGCTATTCCCGCAATGTGGCGTCCCCTAGGGGACTCGAACCCCTGTTACCGCCGTGAAAGGGCGGTGTCCTAGGCCACTAGACGAAGGGGA
>NZ_JASNRF010000079.1:0-552 GCF_030175875.1 Pseudomonas sp. HR1 | reverse complement strand
TGAAGAAATAGACCTTGCACCAGGCAATCGACACAGATCCCTTGCCATTGCCACGCACGTCGATCAGTCGATAGATGATTTTTCCATCGGCTCTGGCTTTGGCCGCTTGGAAGTACTCGTCCCTTAGCCGCAAAGCCTCATCACGCAGGGCTTCATGGGCCTCATCCAATGAGGTTATAGCCTGCCCATAAAGACGGGAAATTAGGCCGTTGCTGGTTTGGGGGTCGATTGAAGGGGTCATTGTCATATCCTATCTATTTACAAGGAGGACGTTCGGGTTGTCATTAGCGAACGACTGGAAAAAGGGGGTCATGAAAGCGGTTTTTTAACGAGAACCAATTTGGGCGTATAGGTTGTCATTAAATATGGTTTTTTCTTGTTTAGCCGAGTTCTGGCCGCGGGAATCACACTACATCCGTTTGTATTGTCATTAAGTATGGAAAAAACTCGGCGGATGTCACTTAGCATGCGGATCGGCGGAACGTCGGTTTCAGCGGTTTCTGCGGGCATCTGACTTTGAAGAGCACTGAGTCGCGAGACCCATTCATCCGT
>NZ_JASNRF010000078.1:0-557 GCF_030175875.1 Pseudomonas sp. HR1 | reverse complement strand
ACAGCTACAGCGTCAGCCTCGTAACCAATGTGCTTAGCGAGATCCGCGAGGATCTGCGTACCTCGGAGCTGGAAAGCCGAATCTTCTGGGGACTATCCGAGAAAGACGCCGGCTGGCTCAAAGAGAGCTCCTTCGGCCAGCGCAACCAAATTGCCGCCCTGGGCCGTGTGAAATTCACCGCACGAGACGGCCTGGTACGTGAGTCCGCCGGTGAGCGCAGCGACACCCTTCAGCTACTGCTTCGCGTCATGAATCCCAGCTATTGAACCTGGGAATCCGATAACACCCTTTGAGATCCGCAGACATGGACAACGCAACCTTGACCCAGCAGATGGTGCAGGCAGGCTTTCGCTGCAGCATCATCACCGTGCACACCGATCACACCTCCAAGCAGGTCAATCGTCTGCGTAAGCAGATTGGGGTCGAGTACAAAGGGGCTAGCGGCCCCCTCCCAAGTGGCGCCTGCCTGCTGTCGAACTCCGGCCAGGTCGTTGAAGCAACATTGTTCATGTGTGCGTACCTTCGGGCCGCAAAAAATCCGTTCGTTGACGTCGATG
>NZ_JASNRF010000077.1:0-562 GCF_030175875.1 Pseudomonas sp. HR1 | reverse complement strand
CGGCGCTAAATCGTCAGAATAGAGTTGCCTTCCGAATTGATTGACATACGCCGTCAAGGGTCATAGATTTCTTCCTGACACATTTCCCTCAGGAGGATACCTTGCACGGTCAGCGCATCGGTTACGTCCGCGTCAGCAGCTTCGACCAGAACCCAGAACGGCAGCTCGAACAGATCCAGGTGGATAAAGTGTTCACCGACAAGGCGTCGGGCAAGGACACACGGCGGCCCGAACTGGAACGGCTGCTCGCCTTCGTGCGCGAAGGCGACACGGTCGTGGTGCACAGCATGGATCGTCTGGCGCGCAACCTCGACGACCTGCGCCGCCTGGTGCAGGGCCTCACCCAGCGCGGCGTACGCATCGAGTTCCTTAAGGAGCATTTGACCTTCACCGGCGAGGACTCGCCGATGGCGAACCTGATGCTGTCGGTAATGGGCGCGTTCGCCGAGGTCGAACGCGCCTTGATCCGCGAGCGGCAGCGCGAGGGCATCGCGCTCGCCAAGCAGCGCGGGGCCTACCGTGGCAGGAAGAAGTCCCTGTCGTCTGAGCGTATTGCCGAACT
>NZ_JASNRF010000076.1:0-572 GCF_030175875.1 Pseudomonas sp. HR1 | reverse complement strand
CTCGCTGAGAGGCGTCAGTACCGTAATTTGTAGTCGCAACACACTGAGAAATCCCTTTGGTGCGGCATGGCGGGTCTGACCGCTCCCCTACCGTAATCTGTAGTCGCATTGCCTGGTCGAGACGTGTTCAAGGCTCGCACTGATGGGTCAAAGCGGCCGGGTACCGTAATTTGTAGTCGTATCAACTGGGCGGTAACCGTGCTCGAACCGCGGAGTAGGCGCCTAGCTGCGCCAATGCCGCAATCTGTAGTCATTAGGAGAGGTCAGCCCGTAAACAGCCGCAATCTGTAGTCGATCAGCCGAGCAAAACAATTTTTTGCCCCCTAAGCATCTGTTTGGTGCCGTAATTTGTAGTCGCAAGGAGGAGGGCCACACGATCTTGCGGTATCAGATACCGGAATCTGTAGTCGTTTCAGCAGGTTAGAGGACGGCCAAGCCGTAATCTGTAGTCGTTGCCCGAGAAGTATTGCTGCGATGACTACCGGAATTTGTAGTCGCTAGACATGAGGGACGCATTGTCTCGCCACTGGTACGAAGCGTTTGATGAGGCTTGCAGGTGCAACCTGCAAGCC
>NZ_JASNRF010000075.1:0-574 GCF_030175875.1 Pseudomonas sp. HR1 | reverse complement strand
ACCGGCGCGTTGATGCGAAGGCGGCCACTTGGTGTGCCCCGAGTGAGGGCCGCCAGGTTCTCGGCAGACTGCATGTCTGCAAGGATCAGTTTTGCTCGCGGGTAGAACGCCCTGCCGAAGTCGGTGAGGCTTTGCCTGCGCGTAGTCCGGTGCAGCAGGGAAACACCCAGATGTTGTTCGAGCATTTTCACCTGATTCCCTACCAATTGAGGGGACAGATTCAGGTCGTCCGCAGCGGCGCTGAATGAACCCAGCTCAACTGTTTTGACGAACGTGGCCATCTGGGTCAGGCGATCCATTATAAACACTCTGTTTCTAGTAATGCGCCATCGTAGGCCTTTATCTAGCGCCAACCAATGACTAAATTTTCGTCACCTTTCGAGTGACCGGATACCTTCCGGATGTACGTCGAGACCCATTGATAAACGAGATATCTATGATGGCACGCATTGTCAGAATTCATGAATACGGTGACGCCAGCGTTCTGAAGCTGGAAGATCTGGAAGTATCGGCACCAGCAGCAAACGAGGTGCAAATTAGTGTTAAAGCCATTGGCTTGAACCGAGCCGAAGTG
>NZ_JASNRF010000074.1:0-576 GCF_030175875.1 Pseudomonas sp. HR1 | reverse complement strand
CTTCTGAGCTACTGCAGCAGACGGACCGGCTCATAAAAACGGTTCCAGAAGTTGCACACGTGTTCGGTAAGGCTGGTCGAGCCGACACCGCTACAGATCCCGCCCCGCTGGAAATGTTCGAGACGACCATTCAGTTCAAGCCGAAGGATCAATGGCGCCCTGGGATGACGCCTGACAAGCTGGTTGAGGAGTTGGATCGCACCGTACAGGTACCTGGATTAGCCAATCTGTGGATCCCGCCGATTCGAAACCGTATCGATATGCTGGCGACGGGTATCAAGAGCCCGATCGGGGTGAAAGTGTATGGCACTGACTTGGCACAGATCGACAAAGCCACCCAGGCAGTGGAAAAAATCGCCAAAACGGTGCCTGGGGTCAGTTCGGCGCTTGCTGAGAGACTGACCGGCGGCAGGTATATCGATGTGGATATCGTTCGTGTCGCCGCCGCACGCTACGGCCTGAATATCGCGGACGTGCAATCGATCGTGGCCGGTGCCATCGGTGGTCAAACCATTGGTGAAACCGTGGAAGGGCTCGCCAGGTATCCGATCAACCTCCGCTATGGCCGCGAGTGGC
>NZ_JASNRF010000073.1:0-577 GCF_030175875.1 Pseudomonas sp. HR1 | reverse complement strand
CAGGGCTGGGTATTCGGCCTGATCAATGCAGTTGCGGTTTTGATCATTGCTTGCCCTTGCGCACTTGGCCTGGCAACGCCTATGTCGATCATGGTTGCCACAGGCAAAGCGGCTGGAAGTGGAGTGCTTTTCAGAGACGCAGGCGCCATCGAAAATGTCCGTAAGGTAGACACGCTGATTGTCGATAAAACAGGAACCTTGACCGAGGGCCGACCTGTCTTCGATCGGGCCATAGGCGTCACGCCGTTTGACTCGCAGGAAGTCATCCGTTTGTCTGCCAGCTTGGATCAAGGTAGTGAGCATCCCCTAGCCCACGCGATCGTAGACCATGCCAGAAGCGAAGGTATCCAGCTGGCGAAGCCAGAGACCTTCGAGTCAGGGTCAGGGATCGGAGTCCGTGGTCTGGTGGAAGGCAAGCAGCTACAGCTAGGCAACACCGCGCTTATGGAAGATGCGGGTGTGAGCGTCGAGCCGTTGAAATATCAGGCAGAAAAAATGCGCGAGAGCGGTACCAGCATTGTTTACCTGGCTGTTGATGGGGCACTTGCCGGCTTGCTGGCCGTATCGGACCCAATCA
>NZ_JASNRF010000072.1:0-583 GCF_030175875.1 Pseudomonas sp. HR1 | reverse complement strand
GCCAGCGCGTCGAGGCCGATGCCCGCCTCGAAGGCCGCCCGCACGAAGCACAGCCGTTGCAAGGCGGCGTCATCGAACAAGCCGTAGCCGCCTGGTGTGCACGCCACCGGGCGCAGCAATCCGCGCAGCAGGTAGTCGCGCACGATATGCACGCTCACCCCGGCATCAAGAGCCAGCCGGGACACCGTGTAGGCGTTCATTGAACACCTCCTTTTTCTCACCCGGCGCAGCAGGAAAGCTGCTTCACATCCTTGTTGAAGGTCTGCGCCGCGAGCTTCAACCCCTCGACCATCGTCAGGTAGGGGAACAACTGGTCGGCCAGTTCCTGCACCGTCATGCGGTTGCGAATGGCCAGAGCCGCCGTCTGGATCAGTTCACCCGCTTCCGGCGCGACCGCCTGTACGCCGATCAGCCGATGGCTGCCTTCCTCGATAACCAACTTGATGAAGCCGCGTGTGTCGAAGTTGGCGAGCGCACGCGGCACGTTGTCCAAGGTCAAGGTGCGGCTGTCGGTCTCGATCCCGTCGTGGTGGGCTTCCGCCTCGCTGTAGCCCACGGTCGCCACTTGCGGATCGGTGAACAC
>NZ_JASNRF010000071.1:0-589 GCF_030175875.1 Pseudomonas sp. HR1 | reverse complement strand
GGAGATCTCAAACTCCTGAATCTTGGTTGCCAATCCGAAGCCGTGGAGCAAGCCGAATACCAGGGTGGCCACCCGTGTGTTTGGCTGATAGCCGAACCACCGCTGGAACGCTCCCAGGTTATCGAGCGCCTTGTACACCACGGAAAAACCGATGATGGCGTCGATGACATAGGAGCTGACGCTGATGTTCGTGAGCACGCCAAACAGCAGTGTCACGGAATGTCCTACCGCAAAAAGGGTGACATACAGGCCGACATCCTTGAGGCGGTAGACAAAGAAGATCACGCCAAACAAGAACAGCAGGTGGTCGTACCCGGTGATCATGTGTTTGGCTCCCATGTAGATGAACGGGAGCAGCATCACTCCCGAACTTTCCTGGATGAAGCCCTTGTCACCTTCCGCGACGGCATGAGCCAGGGCATCACTGGCACCCAGCAGGAGGGTCAGGCAGGCGAAGAGAAACAGGAGCGGACGGCGCATCGTCGAGACG
This sequence comes from Pseudomonas sp. HR1, assembly GCF_030175875.1. NCBI lineage: Bacteria > Pseudomonadati > Pseudomonadota > Gammaproteobacteria > Pseudomonadales > Pseudomonadaceae > Pseudomonas > Pseudomonas sp. HR1. Next base: position 99 of record NZ_JASNRF010000071.1, on the reverse strand, counting down.
CATGCCGGCCTCCCATTGGAGGTGAGCGTGTACATAAACGGATCCTAAGTCTCAGTGGTCTTGGGCCGAAAAAAGGCCAGAGGTCAGAGCACGAACTGA
>NZ_JASNRF010000070.1:0-602 GCF_030175875.1 Pseudomonas sp. HR1 | reverse complement strand
TGAGGTGCATGGCGAAGTGAAGCCGCAAGACAAGGAGGCGCTGGTGGTTAAGCTACAAGCCCTAGGTAAAGTAGTCGCCATGGCAGGCGACGGAATAAATGATGCGCCGGCGCTCGCCAGGGCTGATGTCGGCATAGCGATGGGCACGGGCACTGACGTCGCCATGAACAGCGCCCAAGTTACGCTCGTTAAAGGTGACCTGATGGGGATACTGCGCGCGCGCACGCTTTCGGTGGCGACGGTTCGCAATATGCGTCAGAACCTTCTGTTTGCCTTTATGTACAACGGGTTGAGCATCCCGATTGCCGCAGGTCTGCTCTATCCGTTCTTCGGACTGTTGCTGTCTCCGATGATTGCTGCCCTGGCCATGAGCCTCAGCTCAGCATCGGTTGTGTTCAACGCACTCCGGCTCCGTCAAACGCGTGTAGTTTGAAGCCTGTCGGCTTAGGCTTAGGCTTCGGTTGCGAAGTGTAGTGGTCTACTGATTCCGGACACCCATTTAGGGCGAGAATGCTCGCCATAGAGAGGTGTCTGATGACCAAGCAACGTCGTTCCTTTACGCCCGAGTTCAAACGAGAGGCCGCCTGCCTGGTGCTCGATCA
>NZ_JASNRF010000007.1:0-183532 GCF_030175875.1 Pseudomonas sp. HR1 | reverse complement strand
GAGCGGGAAACGAGACTCGAACTCGCGACCCCGACCTTGGCAAGGTCGTGCTCTACCAACTGAGCTATTCCCGCAATTTTTGGCGTCCCCTAGGGGACTCGAACCCCTGTTACCGCCGTGAAAGGGCGGTGTCCTAGGCCACTAGACGAAGGGGACCAGGTAGAATCCCTGAGGACTCCGGCCTACCACTCGGCTGACGCTTGCCGCCGTTGGGAGTGCGCGCATTCTAGGGAGCCTTACCCTGGGCGTCAATAGCTGATTAAATACTTTTCAAATCAACGACTTCGCTCGTACGACAAACGGCGGGCAAGCACCATGGAGAAGGTCATGTCCTCAACGATGATTGCAGCGGTAGTGGGGCTTGGCATCCTCCTGTTGATCATGATCGCCTTCGTCAACCAGAAGCTCGAAGCGGGACGCCTGGAAAAACAGCGCCTGGTCGCCGACCTCACCGACCGCATCAAGCGCTGTGCCCAACTGGGCGGCAGCCTGCCCGGGCAGCTGATGACTCCGGCGCTAAAGCAGCTGTTCCATCGCATCGAACTGGGGCTGATCGCGCACCTCGCCGCCCTGCAGGCCCCTTCCGCCAGTCTCACCGCGCGCAAGACCGAACTGGAAGAAGTCCTGGCCAAGGGCGATGACATCGAAGTCGCCGACGCGGCCCGGCCGGTGCATACCGAGGCGCGGGTCAAGGAAGTCCGCGGCTACATGGAGATGCTCCATGCACTCGTCGCCCATGCCAACCAGATCGGCATTCTCGACGGCCAGGAGGCGCAGCGCTGGGTCGGCGAGATGCGCTATCTGCTCACGGCGACCTATGTGGAGTTCTTCCGCTACCAGGCCGAACAGCAGATCAAGAGCGAGCACTACATCCAGGCGCGTCAGTCCTACGAGCGGGCGATCATGCAGATTCGCAAGCAGCAGCAGCCCGAGCGCTATACCGAGTTGCTGGCCCATCTGGAAGAGCAGATCGCCCAGGTGAAACGCCAGCAGAGCGAACTGGCCGAGCAGGCCAGCAGCAGCGCCAACGAGCTGTCGGACAGCGTGGATACGCTCAAGGACGACAGCTGGCGCAAGAAGAACGACTACGAGTGAGGGCTTCCCTGCCCTCCCCGTCGATCAGCAATCGGTCGCGGCCAGAAAGGCCTCTACCAGGGCTTCGATACCGGCCTGATCCGCGGCGCTGAAGCGCGCCGGATGCGGACTGTCCAGATCCAGCACGCCGATCAGGCGACCGCCCTGGACCAGCGGCACCACCAGTTCGCTGCGCGACGCGGCGTCACAGGCGATATGCCCGGGAAAGGCATGGACGTCCTCGACGCGCTGGGTGCGCCGCTCGCGGGCTGCCGCGCCGCACACGCCCTTGTTGAAGGGAATGCGCATGCAGGCCACCTTGCCTTGGAAGGGGCCGAGCAGCAGCTGGTCCTCGCCCTCGACGAAATAGAAACCGGCCCAGTTCAGGTCCGGTACTTCCTGATAGATGAAGGCCGACAGCTGGGCGGCATTGGCCACCAGATTGCGCTCGCCGGCCAGCAGGGCTTCGACCTGGGCGGCCAGCATGGCATAGCCCTCGAGTCCGGCCCCTACGCCCGTCAGTTCTACGGTCATGCTTTCTCCAAGAGTTTGAGCCCGACCCACTGCCGGGCGAATTGATAGGCGCAGCGGCCGTTGCGGTTGCCGCGACCGGACGCCCAGCGGATGGCCTCGCGATCCGCTTCTTCCGACCACTCCAGCTGCAGGCCGGACTTGCCGGCCAGGGCCGCGCACCAGTGCCGCACCACGGCCAGGTAGTGATCCTGGGTAAAGGGATAGAAGGACAGCCAGAGGCCGAAACGATCCGACAGGGCGATCTTGTCTTCGGCCGCTTCGCTGGGGTGCAGTTCGCCGTCGACGTGCTCCCAGTTGGCATTGTCGCTCTGCCGCTCGGCCACCAGGTGGCGGCGGTTGGAGGTGGCATAGAGCACCACGTTGTCCGGCGCCTGCTCCAGGGAACCGTCCAGCACGCTCTTGAGCACCCGGTAGTCGTCGCTGCCGGAATCGAAGGAGAGGTCATCGCAGAACACCACGAAGCGCTGCGGCTGACCGGCGAGTTGCTCAACGGCGCGAGGCAGATCGGCGAGATCGTCGCGTTCGATTTCGATCAGCCGCAGACCCTCGCCGGCATATTCCGCCAGCAGCGCCCGGATCAGCGACGACTTGCCGGTGCCCCGCGCGCCCCACAGCAGCGTGTGGTTGGCCGGCAGTCCGGCCACGAACTGGCGGGTGTTGCGGGCGAGTTGATCGCGTTGGCGATCGATACCCAGCAGATCGGCCAGGCGCAGTTCCAGATTGACCTCGAGCGGCTGCAGATAGCCGCCATGGCCTTCCCGACGCCAGCGCGCCGCATAGCAGTGCTGCCAGTCCAGCGGTTCGCGACGATGGGGCAACAGGGGTTCGAGGCGCTCCAGCACCTGCCGGGCGTGGAGCAGAAAGTCTTCTAGGGAGGCATTCACGGGGATGATCCTTGACGACGAAAAGAGAAAGCGGGTCAGCCGCCCTTCAGGCCGGGCATTATCGTATGACTTTTACCATCCAGACAAAGCCCGGCTGGAGGGCCCCCTAGGAGGCCAGCGCCTGGCGGACATGCTTTTCCAGCTGAGACGGACGGGTGATGGGCGCGAAGCGCTGCACACGCCCCTGCGCCGGCGTGACGAGAAACTTGGTGAAGTTCCAGCGGATCGCGCCACCCAACAGCCCTGGCGCTCTCTTTTTCAGCGCGACGAACAGCGGATGGGCACCGTCACCATTGACGTCGAGCTTGGCCATCACCGGAAAGCTGACGTTGAAGCGGGTCAGGCAGAAGGTCTGGATCTCGGCATTGCTGCCCGGCTCCTGACCGCCGAACTGATTGCAGGGAAAGACGATCACTCGCAGTCCTTCGGCCAGATAGCGCTGCTGCAGCGCCTCGAGGCCGTCGTACTGGCGAGTGAAGCCACAACGGCTGGCGGTGTTGACCACCAGATAGGCCCGCGCCGGCCAGTCGGCCAGGCAGGCCCGTTGGCCATCGGCGGTCTCGAACGGCAGGCTGAGGAGGTCCCTGATCACGCGGAGGCCCTGGGTTGCAGCTGCAGCGCCACCGAGTTGATGCAGTAGCGCAGGCCGGTCGGCGGCGGACCGTCGGGGAAAACGTGGCCCAGATGGGCGTCGCAGCGGGCGCAGAGCACCTCGACGCGGTGCATGCCGTGGCTGAAGTCTTCCTTTTCCTGCACCGCCTCGCCGTCGATGGGTGCGTAATAGCTGGGCCAGCCGCAGCCGGAATCGAACTTGGTGCTGGAGTCGAACAGCGCCAGCTCGCAGCAGGCGCAGTGATAGACGCCGGGCGTCTTGGTGTTGCAGTAGGCACCGGTATAGGGTCTTTCGGTGGCGGCCAGGCGACAGACGCGAAACTGATCGTCGGTCAGGCGCTCACGCCAGTCTTCCGGGCTACGCTGTACTTTTTCCATGATGACCTCTCTGGATGCCGGCGCATCTTTTGTAACAGGCGATGCGGCCGTATGATTCCCGCTCAGTCTGGCATCCGCCCCCGGATGCTGCCAAGCGCCGGTCGGCGTCCGTCCCCGCCGAGTCTTTCTCGCCCCTTTTCCAGGATTCATTTCCCCATGCAGGTCTCCAAGTCGAACAAGCTCGCCAATGTCTGCTACGACATCCGCGGCCCGGTCCTCAAGCATGCCAAGCGCCTCGAAGAAGAAGGCCACCGCATCCTGAAGCTCAACATCGGCAATCCGGCGCCCTTCGGCTTCGAGGCGCCCGAGGAGATCCTGCAGGACGTCATCCGCAATCTGCCGACCGCCCAGGGCTACAGCGACTCCAAGGGCCTGTTCAGCGCGCGCAAGGCGGTGATGCAGTATTGCCAGCAGAAGCGCATCGAGGGTGTCGGCATCGAAGACATCTACCTGGGCAATGGCGTCTCCGAGCTGATCGTCATGGCCATGCAGGCGCTGCTCAACAACAACGACGAGGTGCTGATCCCGGCACCGGACTATCCGCTGTGGACCGCCGCGGTCAGCCTGGCCGGCGGCAAGCCGGTGCACTACCTGTGCGACGAACAGGCCGGCTGGTTCCCCGATCTGGCCGACATGGAAGCCAAGATCACCAGCAACACCAAGGCGCTGGTGCTGATCAATCCGAACAACCCCACCGGTGCGGTCTACTCCAAGGCGGTGCTGGAAGGCATCGTCGAGCTGGCGCGGCGGCACAACCTGGTGCTGTTCTCCGACGAGATCTACGACAAGATCCTCTACGACGAGGCCCAGCACATCTCCACCGCTTCCCTGGCGCCGGACGTCCTGTGCCTGACCTTCAACGGCCTGTCCAAGTCCTATCGCGTCGCCGGCTTCCGGTCGGGCTGGCTGATCGTCTCGGGCCCCAAGCACCGCGCCCACAGCTATATCGAAGGCCTCGACATCCTCGCCAACATGCGCCTGTGCGCCAACGTGCCGGCGCAGCACGCGATCCAGACCGCGCTGGGCGGCTACCAGAGCATCAACGACCTGGTCCTGCCGCCCGGACGCCTGCTGGAACAGCGCAATCGCACCTGGGAGCTGCTCAACGACATCCCCGGGGTCAGCTGCGTGAAGCCGATGGGCGCGCTCTACGCCTTCCCGCGGATCGATCCCAAGGTCTGCCCCATCCACAACGACGAGAAGTTCGTCCTCGACCTGTTGCTGTCAGAAAAGCTGCTGGTGGTCCAGGGCACCGCCTTCAACTGGCCCTGGCCCGACCACTTCCGTGTCGTCACCCTGCCCCGCGTCGATGACCTGGAGCAGGCGATCGGCCGCATCGGCAACTTCCTCGGCGGCTACGCCCAGTAACGGCAAAGCATTTCCGGGTCTTTCACCGGTTGGCGCCCCCAGCGGCGTCAACCGGCGCTGGCACTCGCGCGCTGGCCGCCGCCAGCCCAATCGGCCGGCAGACGACACAGTTTGCAATAGTGGAAACGTTGAACGGACCGGGACGGAACCTTATATAGCCGGCAGATAAACCTGTGAGGAGCTGTACCCCACCATGATGCGCATTCTGTTGTTTCTGGCTACCAACCTGGCGGTGCTGATCGTTGCCAGCATCACCTTGAAGGTGCTTGGCGTGGATCGCTACACCGGTCAGAACTATGGCAGTCTGCTGGTGTTCTGTGCCGTGTTCGGTTTCGCCGGCTCGCTGGTCTCGCTGTTCATCTCCAAGTGGATGGCGAAGATGAGCACCCGCACCGAGGTCATCAGCCAGCCGCGTACCCGCCATGAGCAGTGGCTGCTGCAGACCGTCGAAGAGCTGGCCCGCGAAGCCGGCATCAAGACGCCCGAGGTCGGCATCTTCCCGGCCTACGAGGCCAACGCCTTCGCCACCGGCTGGAACCGCAACGACGCCCTCGTCGCGGTCAGCCAGGGCCTGCTCGAGCGTTTCTCGCCCGAAGAAGTGCGTGCGGTGCTGGCCCACGAGATCGGCCACGTCGCCAACGGCGACATGGTGACCCTGGCACTGATCCAGGGCGTGGTGAACACCTTCGTGATGTTCTTCGCCCGGATCTTCGGCAACTTCGTCGACAAGGCCATCTTCAAGAACGAGGAAGGCCACGGTATCGCCTACTTCGTGACCACCATCGTCGCCGAACTGGTCCTGGGCATCCTGGCCAGCATCATCGTCATGTGGTTCTCGCGCAAACGCGAATTCCGCGCCGACGAAGCCGGTGCGCGCCTGGCCGGCCCCAACGCCATGATCGGCGCCCTGCAGCGCCTGCGTGCCGAACAGGGTATCCCGGTGCAGATGCCCGACACCCTGAACGCCTTCGGCATCAACGGCTCGCTGAAGAACGGCCTGGCCGGTCTGCTGATGAGCCACCCGCCGCTGGAAGACCGCATCGAAGCCCTGCGCCGCTACGGCCAGCGCTGAGTTCGAGCGATGAAAAAACCCGGCCAAGGCCGGGTTTTTTCATGGGTGGGTCAAGCTGCGTATGGCTTCGCCCAGGCCTTCGCCGGTCAGGGGGAACATGCGCTGCCCCATCAGCTCGCGCAACAGGCCGATGGAGGTGCTGAAATCCCAGCCATCGCGTGGATAGGGATTGAGCCAGGCAGCCCGCGGAAAGTGCTGGCACAGCCGCTGGATCCAGAGTGCGCCGGGCTCTTCGTTCCAGTGTTCGACGCTACCCCCCGGGTGGGTGAGCTCATAGGGCCCCATGCTGGCATCGCCGACGATCACCAGGCGGTAGTCCGCGCCATAGCGGCGCAGAAGCTCACCGGTCGCCAGCCCCTCTTCGTGGCGCCGGGCATTGTCCCGCCAGACGCGTTCGTAGACGCAGTTGTGGAAGTAGTAGTACTCCAAGTGGCGGAACTCCAGGCGGCAGGCGCTGAACAGCTCGCTGCACAGCTGTACATGCAGGTCCATGGAGCCGCCGACATCGAGCAGCAGGAGCACCTTGGTCGCATTGTGCCGCTCCGGGCGATAGCGCACGTCCAGCAACCCGCCCTCGCGCGCCGTGGCCGCGATGGTCTCCTCCAGATCGAATTCCGCCGCCGCGCCCTGGCGAGCGAAGCGCCTGAGCCGGCGCAGGGCCAGTTGCAGGTTGCGGCGATCCAGGGGCGCGCGGTCATCCAGATTGCGGAAGTCGCGCTGCTCCCAGACCTTGGCCGCCCGCCCCTGGCGGGTACCGGCTTCGCCCACGCGCACACCGAAGGGATTGTAGCCACCGCTGCCGAAGGGACTGGTACCGCCCGTGCCGACCCATTTGTTACCGCCGGCGTGCCGCTCGCGCTGTTCGGCGAGACGCTGCCGCAGGGTCTCGAGCAGCTCATCGAGGCCACCCAGGGCCTGCAGCCGCTGGCGATCCTCCTCCGACAGCCGCCGCTGCAGCTCCAGCCGCAGCCAATCCGCGGGAAGCGCCTGCGCATCCGGCGCACGCTCCGACCTGGCCAGCTCGCCGGCATAGACCTGGTCGAAACGGTCGAAGAAGCGCTCGTCCTTGACCAGCACGGCGCGCGCCAGCAGATAAAAGGCCTCGGGATCGGCCACCGCCAGGCCGGCATCCAAGGCAGCGTGCAGATCCAGCAGTTCGCCCAGGGACACCGGGATGCCCGCGGCCCTGAGTCGAGTGAAGAAATCGAGGAACATGCCGCGCTCAGCTCCGCCGCCGGCGCATGAAGGCCTGGCGTTCGAGCAACTGCAGATCCTGTTCGTTCTTTACCAGGGCACCTGCCAGGGGCGGCAGACCGCCCTCGCCGTGCAGCGCCCGCTGCGCCGCCTCATCGCCCAGCAACAGCGCCAGCCAGTCCACCAGCTCCGAGGTGGACGGCTTCTTCTTCAGCCCCGGCACGCTGCGCAGGTCGAGGAAGAGATCCAGCGCCTCCTTGACCAGGCGCCCCTGGAGATCGGGATAGTGCACCTGGACGATACGTTCGAGGGTGTCGCGCTCGGGAAAGCGGATGAAGTGAAAGAAGCAGCGGCGCAGAAAGGCGTCCGGCAGTTCCTTTTCGTTGTTGGAGGTGATGATGATGACGGGTCGCCGCTGGGCACGAATGGTCTCGCCGGTCTCGTAGACATGGAACTCCATGCGATCGAGTTCCAGCAGCAGGTCGTTGGGAAACTCGATGTCGGCCTTGTCGATCTCGTCGATCAGCAGCACCACCGGATCCTCGGCGGTGAAGGCGTCCCACAGCTTGCCCGGCTTGATGTAGTTCGCCACCTCCTGCACCTGGGGATCCCCCAGCTGGGAATCGCGCAGGCGACTCACAGCGTCGTACTCATAGAGCCCTTGCTGCGCCTTGGTGGTGGACTTGACGTGCCAGGTGATCAGCCGCGCCCCCTGGCTCTCGGCCACCTGCTCGGCCAGCAGCGTCTTGCCGGTGCCCGGCTCGCCCTTCACCAGCAGCGGACGCCCCAGCTGGATGGCGGCATTGACCGCCAGACTGAGTTCGGCCGTGGCCACATAACGCTCGGTACCCTGAAAGGCCATCACTGATCCTCGGCAGCTGTTTCGCCTGACGATAGCACGCCGCACCTGGGCTGGACGCCATCGGACGCAAGGCCTAGGCTGCGAGTTTTCCGCGCCGTACAGGATCCGCCATGAGCCGCATCTTCGCTGACAACGCCCAGTCCATCGGCAACACGCCGCTGGTCTACATCAATCGCCTCGGCCCCAAGGGCGTCACCCTGCTCGCCAAGATCGAGGGACGCAATCCGGGCTATTCGGTCAAATGCCGTATCGGTGCCAACCTGATCTGGGACGCCGAAGCCAAGGGGCTGCTCAAGCCCGGCATGAGCCTGGTGGAGCCCACCTCGGGTAATACCGGCATCGGCCTGGCCTATGTGGCCGCCGCCCGTGGCTACCGCCTGGTGCTGACCATGCCGGCCTCCATGAGCCTGGAGCGGCGCAAGGTGCTGAAGGCGCTGGGCGCGGAGCTGGTGCTGACCGAGCCGGCCAAGGGCATGAAGGGCGCCATCGAGAAGGCGCGGGAGATCGCCGAGAGCGAGCCCGATCGCTATTTCATGCCGCAGCAATTCGACAACCCGGCCAACCCGGCCATCCATGAAAAAACCACCGGCCCCGAGATCTGGAACGACACCGATGGCGCCATCGATGTGCTGGTGGCCGGCGTCGGTACCGGCGGTACCCTGACCGGCATCTCGCGCTTCATCAAGAACACCAAGGGCAAGCCGATCCTCTCGGTCGCCGTGGAGCCGGAAACCTCGCCGGTCATCAGCCAGACCCTGGCCGGTGCCGAGGTGAAGCCCAACCCGCACAAGATCCAGGGCATCGGCGCCGGTTTCGTACCCGGCAACCTGGACCTCGCCATGGTCGATCGCGTCGAGCAGGTGAGCGATGAGCAGGCCAAGTTGATGGCCCAGCGCCTGATGCGCGAGGAAGGCATTCTCTGTGGCATCTCCTGCGGCGCCGCCATGGCGGCCGCGGTCCGGCTGGCCGAGACGCCGGAGATGCAGGGCAAGACCATCGTGGTCATCCTGCCGGATTCCGGTGAGCGCTATCTGTCGACGATGCTCTTCGATGGCCTGTTCGACGAGCAGGAACTGGTTCAGTAACGCCCGCAGCCCCGCTCTCCCCTGAGGGCGCCACCGGAGAGGCCTGGACCGCGTTACCACCGCCCAAGAAAAAGCCCGGTTTCCCGGGCTTTTTTCGTATCAGAGATGCTTGATCTCGGCCTTGGCATCCAGGGCCCGACGGTAGGCAGCGAAATCGACCTGGCCGGCGCGCGAGGCGAGGTAGCGACGATACAACGCCTTGTCCTCGGCACTCAGGGCTTCCTTGGGCACCCCGACACCCTGCAGCCGGATCAGGACGAAGTCACCGTTCTGCAGGCTGACACCGGCATAGGACGGCTTGTCGCCTTCCGGCTTGGCCATGCGGAAGGCCGCCTGCAACACCTGAGGATCGATACCCTCCTGGTTGCGGGTGGCGGCTTCGACGGTACGCCAGTCGCCCGCCACGGCCTTGCCGCCGTCGCGCAGGGTCTTGAGCTGCTGCTCACCCGTCTGCTTGGCCACGGCTGCGGCCTTTTCGTGGGTCAGGCGGGTCACGATCTCATTTCTGACCGCATCCAGAGGTTGCAGCTGCGGCGTACGGTGCTCCTTGTCACGAATCACCACCAGGGTCTCCGGATCCAGTTGCAGCGCGGTGCTGTTGGCCCCGTTGCGCAGGACGTCTTCGCTGAAAGCCGCCTCGATCACCTGGCGGTTGGCGGTCAACCCCTCGCCGCCTTCACGACCGAAGGGCGCGCTGGTCTTGACCTGCAGGCCCAGCTCCTGGGCCGGCTGGCCCAGGTCGGAGGACTCATAGGCGGAGCTTTCCAGCTTGCGGCCCGCTTCCACGAACAGGCGATCGGCGTCTTCCGCCTTGAGCTGCTGTTCCAGACGCGGCCGGACGCTGGCCAGGGTGGGCACTTCCGGTGCCTGTACGCCCTGCAGCTTGATCAGGTGCCAGCCAAAGCTGGTGCGCACCGGAGCCGACACCTGCTGCGGTGCCAGCGCATAGAGCGCCTCTTCGAAGGCCGGATCATAGACGCCGCGACCGGCAAAGCCGAGGTCACCGCCATTGGCCGCCGAGCCCGGGTCCTGGGAGAACTCCTTGGCCAGCTTGGCGAAGTCCTCGCCCTTCTTCAGGCGTTCCTGGATCTGCTGGATCTTGGCCTTGGCCTGCTCGTCGTTCTGCTTGTCATTGACCTCGATGAGGATATGGGCGGCGTCACGCTGCTCCGACAGATTGGCGATCTCGGATTTGTAGGCGGCCTGCAGGCGGCTTTCGTCGACCTTGGCCTTGGCCAGGAAGGCATCCTTCTTCAGCTCGACGTACTCGATGACCACCTGCTCGGGGGTCATGAAGGCGTTCTTGTGGCTGTCGTAGTAGGCCTGGATCTTGTCCTGGGTCGGCGTGATGCCGGCCGGCGAGGCCTTGACGGTACGCAGGGCGAAGTCACGGGTCTGCCGTTCGAGGGCCGCAAAGGCCTCGATATCGGCATCGGTGACGAAGTTGCTGCCGACGATGCCGGCGCGCAGCTGACCGATCAGCATCTCGTCGCGCAGGAGATCGCGGAATTGCAGGCGGTTGTAGTTCATCTGGCGAACGGCCTGATCGAAGCGCTGCGGATCGAAACGCCCTTCGGTCTGGAATTCGGGGGTATTGAGGATCAGCTGATCCAGTGCCTGCTCGGAGAAGGCGAAGCGATCGGCCTTGGCGCTCTGCAGCAGCAGTTGCTTGTCGATCAGTGCCTTGAGCGCGGATTCGCGCAGCAGACGGTCATCCAGGGTGGACGGATCGAACCCCTGCCCCAGTTGCTGCTGCAGCTGGCGACGCTGCATTTCCACGGCCTGGGCCAGCTCCGTCTGCTTGATCTCGTCGCCATTGACCAGCGCGACGGCGCCCTGGTGACCCGTGGCGCGGATGATCGCTTCGAAGCCGGTCAGTGCCATCAGCAGGATGATGAATCCGATGATGACTTTGGCAATCCATCCCTGCGAACGGTCCCTGATGTTTTGTAGCATGTTCCCCCCACGAGCTGTGGCCGGACCGGCCATGGCGAAATCGTCGAATAGCAAATAGCGAAAAGGCGCATCTCGAGATGCGCCTTTTCGTCGATCAAGGACCTTGCATCCAGCAGGACGGCGGAACACCAGCAGCTTCAGCTGGGGGCCCGCCCATCAAGCCCAGGGGCGCCGTCAGTGGGTACTGACGCGCTCCTTGCCTTCCTGATCCCGCTTCTCGTCCTTGCTGACGAGCTCCGGACCATCGTCCGGCAGCGGCTCCGGCGTGTATTGCAGCGCAACCTCCAAGACCTCGTCAATCCATTTGACCGGCTTGATCTGCAAGTCGGCCTTGATGTTATCCGGAATGTCCCGCAGATCCCGGACGTTTTCTTCCGGAATGATCACGGTACGGATGCCGCCGCGGTGGGCTGCGAGCAGCTTTTCCTTGAGGCCGCCGATGGCCAGCACCTGACCACGCAGGGTGATCTCGCCGGTCATGGCCACGTCGGCGCGTACCGGAATGCGGGTGGCCGCCGACACCAGCGCCGTGCACATGCCGATACCGGCACTCGGACCGTCCTTGGGCGTGGCGCCTTCGGGGACGTGGATATGGATGTCGTGCTTCTCGTGGAAGTCCCTGGGGATACCCAGGCTGCGACCACGGCTGCGGACCACGGTCAGGGCCGCGGTGATGGACTCGGCCATCACGTCGCCCAGCGAACCGGTCTTGATCATCTGACCCTTGCCGGGGACCACGGCGGACTCGATGGTCAGCAGTTCACCGCCTACCTGGGTCCAGGCCAGGCCGGTGACCTGACCGATCTGATCCTGCTGCTCGGCCAGACCGTAGCGGAACTTGCGGACGCCCAGCCAGTGCTCCAGGGTGTCCACGGTGACGCTGGCGGTACGCTCCTTGCTCAGGGCGTGCTGCTTGACCACCTTGCGGCAGACCTTGGCCACCTGACGCTCCAGACTGCGCACGCCCGCTTCACGGGTGTAGTAGCGGATGATGTCGCGCAGGGCGGCTTCATCGAATTCCACCTCGCCCTTCTTCAGGCCGTTGGCCTTGACCTGCTTGGGAATCAGGTAGCGGGTGGCGATGTTGACCTTCTCGTCTTCGGTGTAGCCGGGCAGCCGAATCACTTCCATGCGGTCCAGCAGCGGCGCCGGAATGTTCATGGAGTTGGCGGTGCAGACGAACATCACGTCGGAGAGGTCGTAGTCCACCTCGAGGTAATGGTCGTTGAAGGTGTGGTTCTGCTCCGGATCCAGGACCTCGAGCAATGCAGAGGCGGGATCGCCGCGCATGTCGTTGCCCATCTTGTCGATTTCGTCGAGCAGGAACAACGGGTTGCGCACCCCGACCTTGGTCATCTTCTGGATCAGACGACCCGGCATGGAGCCGATGTAGGTGCGGCGGTGACCACGGATCTCGGCTTCGTCACGCACGCCACCCAGGGCCATGCGCACGAACTTGCGACCGGTGGAGCGGGCGATGGACTCGGCCAGCGAGGTCTTGCCCACGCCGGGCGGACCGACCAGGCACAGCACCGGGCCCCGCACCTTCTTCACGCGCTTCTGCACGGCGAGGTATTCGAGAATGCGCTCTTTCACTTCCTCGAGACCGTAGTGGTCCTTGTCGAGGACTTCCTCGGCGCGGCCCAGGTCCAGACGGACCTTGCTCTCGGCCTGCCACGGCACGTTCACCAGCCAGTCGATGTAGGAGCGCACCACGGTGGCTTCGGCCGACATGGGCGACATCTGCTTGAGCTTGTTCAGCTCGGCATTGGCCTTGGCGAGGGCATCCTTGGGCAAACCGGCGGCCTCGATGCGACGCTTGAGGTCGTCGACCTCGTTGTGTCCTTCATCGATGTCGCCCAGTTCCTTCTGGATGGCCTTCATCTGTTCGTTGAGGTAGTACTCGCGCTGGCTGCGCTCCATCTGCTTCTTGACGCGGCCACGGATGCGTTTTTCCACCTGCAGCAGGTCGATTTCCGCATCCAGCAGGGCCAGCACGTGCTCGACGCGGGGGCCCAGCTCGGTGATCTCGAGGATCTCCTGCTTCTGCTCGATCTTCAGCGCCATGTGCGCGGCCATGGTATCGACCAGGCGGCTGGGATCTTCGATGCTGTTGAGGGAAGACAGCACCTCGGCGGGGACCTTCTTGCCGAGTTGCACGTATTGCTCGAACTGGCTCATCAGGCTGCGCGAGAACACCTCGGATTCGCGATCCGGGGCTTCGCTGTCCTCGATCAGGGTGACCAGGGCACGGGCATAGGCCTGGTTCTCGACGAAGGACTCGATACGGCCACGCTGCTCGCCCTCGACCAGGACCTTGACGGTGCCGTCGGGCAACTTGAGCAGCTGGAGAACGGTGGCGACCGTACCCATGTGATACATGTCATCCGCGGCGGGATCGTCGTCGCCGGGATTCTTCTGCGCGACCAGCAGGATCTGCTTGTCGCCAGCCATGGCGGCCTCGAGGGCCTCGACGGACTTTTCCCTTCCGACGAACAATGGGATGACCATGTGGGGATAGACCACTACGTCACGTAGGGGCAGCAGGGGAAGTTCTATCGTCGTAGTCATGGGATACGGGTCTCGGCAAATAATCGGCCGCAGATGCGGTTAAGGCCTCGGTTTTCTCTAACATGAGGTTGGGCGCCGCAAAATACAACCGTCGCTGAAATGAAAAAGGGGCCGAAGCCCCTTTTGTCACGCGTCTGGCGCCGCCTTGGCGGGCTCGCTGTTCTCGTAGATGAGCAGCGGCTGGGAACTCCCGTCGATGACGCTCTCGTCGATGACCACCTTGCTGACTTCCTTCTGCGAAGGAATCTCGTACATGGTCTCGAGCAGGATGCCTTCGAGGATGGATCTCAGGCCCCGGGCACCGGTCTTGCGCTCCAGCGCCTTGCGGGCAACCGCCTTGAGCGCGTCGGGACGGAATTCCAGATCCACGTCTTCCATCTCGAACAGCTTGGCGTACTGCTTGGTCAGGGCGTTCTTCGGCTCGGTCAGGATCTGCATGAGTGCAGGTTCATCCAGCTCGTCCAGGGTCGCGATGACCGGCAGACGACCGACGAACTCGGGGATCAGACCGAACTTGACCAGATCCTCGGGCTCGGCGTCACGCAGGGATTCGCCGATCTTCTTGCCCAGTTCCTGGCTGCGCACCTCGGCATTGAAGCCGATGCCGCCGCCCTTGGTGGAACGGTTCTGGATGACCTTTTCCAGGCCGGCGAAGGCGCCGCCACAGATGAACAGGATGTTGCGCGTATCGACCTGCAGGAATTCCTGCTGGGGATGCTTGCGGCCACCCTGGGGCGGAACCGACGCCACGGTACCTTCGATCAGCTTCAGCAGCGCCTGCTGCACGCCCTCGCCCGAGACGTCACGGGTGATGGAGGGGTTGTCGGACTTGCGCGAGATCTTGTCGATCTCGTCGATATAGACGATGCCCATCTGGGCCTTTTCCACATCGTAATCGCACTTCTGCAAGAGCTTCTGAATGATGTTCTCGACGTCTTCACCCACGTAACCGGCTTCGGTCAGAGTGGTGGCATCGGCGATGGTGAAAGGTACGTTGAGCAGGCGCGCCAGCGTTTCCGCCAGCAGGGTCTTGCCCGAACCGGTCGGACCGATGAGCAGGATGTTGCTTTTGCCCAGTTCGACGTCGTCTTTCTTCTCGCGCTGATTCAGACGCTTGTAATGGTTGTAGACGGCAACGGCGAGGACCCGCTTGGCACGCTGCTGACCAATGACATACTGGTCGAGGATGGCGCTGATTTCCTTCGGCGCTGGCAGCTTGTGCGCATTGCTTTCGGCCTGAGCTTCCTGGACTTCCTCGCGGATGATGTCATTGCACAGGTCGACGCATTCGTCGCAGATGAAGACGGAGGGTCCAGCGATCAATTTACGTACTTCGTGCTGACTCTTGCCGCAGAAGGAGCAGTAAAGCAGCTTGCCGTTATCGTCGCTATTGCGCGTATCTGTCATTCGATCGATCCAATGGAATGTGCTTACATCAACAAGATGGAGCCTATTGCACGGTTTTTCAAGCCTACCTGCCCAAACGACCGGCGCCTGGGCAGGTGGTCGAGGCGGGGTCAGGCGGGGATGTTGCGCTTCTCGAGGACCTTGTCGATCAGGCCGTAGGCGACGGCTTCGGGGCCACTCATGAAGTTGTCACGGTCGGTATCGCGGGCGATCACGTCCATCGGCTGACCGGTGTGATGCGCCAGCACCTTATTCAGACGCTCGCGGATGGTCAGAATTTCACGGGCGTGAATTTCGATGTCCGAAGCCTGACCCTGGAAACCGCCCAGGGGCTGGTGAATCATCATCCGCGAGTGCGGCAGGCAGAAACGCTTCTCGGCGGCGCCGCCTGCCAGCAGCAGGGCGCCCATGCTGCAGGCCTGGCCAATGCAGATGGTGGAAACGTCGGGCTTGATGAACTGCATGGTGTCGTAGATCGACATGCCGGCGGTCACCGAACCACCCGGGCTGTTGATATAGAGGTGGATGTCCTTGTCAGGATTCTCCGCTTCCAGGAACAGCAGCTGGGCGACGACCAGGTTGGCCATGTAGTCCTCGACCTGGCCGACCAGGAAGATGACCCGCTCCTTGAGCAGCCGGGAGTAGATGTCGTAAGCGCGCTCGCCCCGGGCGGATTGCTCCACCACCATGGGTACCAGACCGCCAGCGGCTTGAATATCGGGCATGGATTGCATGTATGAATTGCGGGACATGTCCTGCACTAGCTCCCTATCTGGATGACCTGTCAAAAACACATAAGCCAGCACGAGGCTGGCTTAGGTGAACTAGCAACTGGAGGCAGATCAGGCTGCTTGCGGAGCCTCGGCCGGTTTGACCGCGTCCTCGTAGGAGACCTGCTTGTCGGTGACTTTTGCCTGCTTGAGGACAGTATCCACGACTTGTTCTTCCAGTACAACCGAACGCACTTCGTTCAGCTGCTGCTCGTTCTGGTAGTACCACTTCACTACCTGCTCGGGCTCCTGGTAGGCCGCCGCCATCTCTTCGATCAGCTCGCGAACGCGGGCGTCATCGGGCTTGAGCTCGAACTGCTTGACCATCTCGGCGATGATCAGACCCAGCAGCACGCGGCGCTTGGCCTGCTCGCTGAACAGCTCGGCCGGCAGCTGCTCGGGCTGGATGTTGCCGCCGAACTGCTGGACGGCCTGCACGCGCAGACGATCCACTTCGTTGCTGATCAGGGCAGCCGGGACATCGATCTGGTTGGCAGCCAGCAGACCGTCCATGACCTGGTTCTTGACCTTGGTCTTGAGGGCCTGGCGCAGCTCGCGCTCCATGTTCTTGCGCACTTCGGCGCGGAAACCTTCGACGGTGGTCTCTTCCACACCGAACTGCTTGAAGAAGGCTTCGTTCAGCTCGGGCAGCTCGGGCGCGGCCACCTCCTTGACGGTGACCTTGAACTGGGCGGCCTTGCCGGCCAGATCCAGGTTCTGGTAGTCCTCGGGGAAGGTCAGGTCGAGCACGCGCTCGTCACCGGCCTTGGCGCCGACCAGACCGTCTTCGAAACCGGGGATCATGCGGCCCGAACCCAGCACCAGCTTGGTGCCTTCGGCGGAACCGCCAGCGAAGGCTTCGCCGTCCTGGGTGCCGACGAAGTCGATGGTGACCTGGTCGTCGTTGGCGGCAGCGCGGTCAACGGCTTCGTAGCGGGTGCCCTGCTTGCGCAGCACGTCGAGCATCTTGTCGATGTCGGCGTCTTCGACGCTTGCGTCCTGACGCTCGATCTCGATGCCGTCCAGGCCCTTCACTTCGAACTCGGGGAAGACTTCGAAGGTGGCGACGTATTCCAGGTCCTTGCCCTTTTCGAACACCTTGGGTTCGACGGCGGGTGCGCCGGCCGGGTTGAGCTTCTGCTCGACAACGGCTTCGTAGAAGGTTTCCTGAATGAGATCACCCAAGGCTTCCTGACGAGCCGAGGCTTCGTAGCGCTGGCGGATGACGCTCATGGGTACCTTGCCCGGGCGGAAACCGGGAACCTTGGCACGCCGTGCAGTCTGCTGCAGACGCTTGTTCACTTCGGTTTCAATACGCTCGGCCGGCACGCCAATGGTCATGCGACGCTCGAGAGCAGAGGTGTTTTCAACGGAAACTTGCATGGATATTCCTCGTGGCACAAGAACAGGCCGGCACTCCGACCCCCCAGAATCAAGGGCGACCATTCTAGAGACAGTCTCAGGCGAAGTCACCTGGCTTGATCCAGCGGTGCGTACGGGTGCCACCGAAGCGAGCCCGGCCGAGCCCGAGGAAGGCAACATTTTGTCGTCCGTCTAAAGTTGTACGACGTCGTATGTAGTGCTAAACCCTAGAGGGCAAGCTAACGAAAAGGCCGCCTGCGGCCCATTCACAACAACAACAATCGTTAGGAGAGCCGCCCCCATGGAGCGATCCGGTTCCGTCGAAAAATCCGTAACCCTGAACAAGGCGCAAGACTCCGGCCTGCGCCGCCTGGCGAAGCTGCTGGGCCCCGGCATCATCGCGGTGCTGTCCTGGCTGGGCGCCGGGGACCTCATCACCTCCTCGGTGGCAGGCGCCAACTACGGCTACGCCATGATGTGGGTGCTGGCGGTGTCCCTGCTGCTGCGCTTTCTCATCGTCAACATCATCGCCCGTTTCCAGCTGTGCAATAACCGCGGCATGTCGATCCTGGAAGGCTATGCCCAGCTGCACCCGGTGTTCGCCTGGTTCATGCTCGGCTATGCGCTGATCATGGGGCACCTGACCAATGCCTATATGCTCAAGGGCGCGGGCGAAGCCCTGGCCACCCTGCTCCACCTCGACCAGCCGCTGCTCTGCTCGGCGGCGGTGGTGATCGCGGTCTGGCTGCTGGTGGGCCGCAATTTCTATGCGCTGATCGAGGGCGTGATGAAACTGCTGCTGGCGGTCATGACGCTGGCGTTCATCACCCTGGCGGTGATGTCGGGTCCGGATCTGGGCGGCATCCTGCGCGGCACCATCGGCTTCAGCATTCCGCCGGACGAAGGCGTGCACGGCGCCCTGCTGGTCGCCGTATCGGTGATCGGCGCCGTGGCCGGCTCCATCGCCAACTTCGTGCATCCCTATGTGATGAAGGAAAAGGGCTGGACCGGCCCGGAACACAAGCGCATCCAGCGCAACGACCTGCTCTTCGCGGTGGTGGTCGGCATCGTCATCAACCTGGCGATCTGGGTGGTCGGGGTGGAGATCCTCAGACCCAATGGGTTGCAGGTGAACACCCTGAGTGACCTGGGCGCGGCCCTGGAGCTGTTCTTTGGCGCCGGCGGCTGGCTGATCTTCTTCACAGGGGTCTTCGCCACCCTGTTCGCCAGCGTGGTGGGCAAGACCACCGCCTTTCCCATGCTGATCACCGATGCCCTGCAGCACATCCGTCCGGAACGCCGCGAACGCTATGGCAAGGCCTTTCACAAGGACCCGGCGCACAAGTGGTTCCTGCTCTTCATCCTGGTGACACCGCTGGTGTGGTCGCTGCCGGGCATGCCCGACTTCGTGACCCTGACCATCGGCGTGAATGCCCTCAACATCGTCGGTCTGCCGGTGATCTCCCTGGGGCTGCTGATCATGTCCAACCAGAAGTCGCTGCTGGGCGACAGGTATCGCAACAACTGGTTCGAGAACCTGGCGCTGGGCTTCGCCACCCTGCTGGCGATCTGGGTCGCGATCCAGCTCGGCCTGCAGCTGCTGGGCTAGGCCCTCCCCCTTCAGGGGCGGATTCGCCGCCCCTGCCTCTTCAAGGAGTCTAGAGATGCCTGAACAGAACGAACGTCCGCTGCTGCTGCAGGTAGGTCCGCTGTTGCCTGCCCTGCAGGACGCCCTAAATTCACGCCATGAGGTGCTGCGGCTCTGGGAAGCACCCGATCAGGCCGCCCTGCTCGCCGCGCGTGGCCGGGACGTAGTGGCCCTGGTCACCTCCGGCGTGCACGGTGCGACACGCGAGTTGATGAGCACCCTGCCCGGCCTGCAGGCGGTGTTCAGCTTCGGGGTGGGCTACGACAGCATCGACATCGCAGCGGCACGGGATCTGGGCGTGGTGGTGAGCAACACGCCTGGCGTGCTGGACGACTGCGTCGCCGATACCGCCTTCGCGCTGCTGATCGACGTGGCACGGGGCATCAGCGCCGCGGATCGTTTCGTGCGCCGCGGCGATTGGCGGCAGGGCAAATTTCCGTTGACCTCGCGCCTGGCCGGCAAGACCTGCGGCATCGTCGGCCTGGGCAACATCGGCAAGAGCATCGCCCGGCGGGCAGAAGCTTTCGGCATGGAGGTGGCCTATCACGGACGCCAACCGCAGCCGGACGTCCCCTATCGTTATCACGCCGAGCTGGAAGACTTGGCGAAGGCGGCGGATTTCCTCGTCCTGTCGCTGCCCGGCGGACCGGCCACCGACAAGCTGGTCGACGCCCGGATCCTCGCCGCCCTGGGACCGCACGGCTATCTCATCAATATCGCCCGCGGCAGCGTGGTCGACGAGCCCGCCCTGGTGGCCGCCTTGCAAGCGGGCAGCCTGGGTGGCGCCGGCCTGGATGTCTTCGCCGAGGAGCCCGAGGTGCCCGCGGCCCTGCTGGCGCTGGACAACGTGGTGCTCACCCCGCACCTCGGCAGCGGCACCCACGAGACCCGCCAGGCCATGGCCGACCTGGTGCTGGCCAACGTGGAGCGCTATTTCGCCGAGGGGCGCCTGGTCACGCCGGTCTGACGGATGCGAACCGCGGGTTACTCGATGGCCGGCAGGGTCTTGCCGCGGATGCGGCGCGCCAGGGAGTCGTAGATCTCGCGGCAGCCTTCGGCCCAGAAGCGGTCGGGATCGTCCTGGGGTTCGAGGGCGACGGAGAATTCGCCCTCGCGCTCCTTCAGCACGAAGTGGTCATTGGTATAGAAGAAGGACAGGCCGATGGCGAAGGTCTGGGGCGTGCCAGCGAGGTCATCGACGATCACCGTGAGGTCATAGCGGGCATAGACCTCCAGTTCGCGCACGATATTGCCATCCACGCGCTTTTCCAGGCCCAGCCCGGCATCCACCTGATCGGCCGGGGTGAGGCCCAGGTAGCGGGTGAAGCAATCCGGCAGTTCATGCAGGCGGCGCTCCAGTCCCTGCCAATAGGCTTCTTCCCGCTCGGCCGCCTTGCTCAGCGCCTGACTCAATGCCTGATATCGTTCCATTGCCGTTCCCATCTGTTCACTGGAGGCCGTCGACGGACGACCGACAGCTCTGAGACCCCAGCCGGGTCCCGGGGTGCCGCACCGATCGGCAACGGGCTTCAGGGCGTCGGCCAGCCCAGCACTGGCGTGCGGGTTTCACCCAGCAGGAAGTCGCGATTGGCGTCGGTGCAGGCGCGCAGGTAGTCGGTCACCAGGGTGATGCGCCGCAGGCGGCGCAGGTCTTCGCGGTAATAGAGCCAAAATTGCCGGGTGATCTGGATCTGCTCCGGCAGCAGCGCCACCAGCCGCGGATCGGGCTCGGCGACAAAGCACGGCAGGATCGCCAGGGCGTGCCCGCACAGGGCCGCCTGGTACTGGGCGATCACGCTGGTGCTGCGCAGGCCGCTGCTAGCCTCGGGCAGGATCCGCTCCAGATAGAGCAGCTCGGGGCTGAAGGCGAGATCGTCGACGTAGGTGATGAATCGGTGGTGCTGCAGATCGGCCAGTTGCGCGATGGGCGGATGGCTGGCCAGGTAGTCGGCGGTGGCATAGAGCCGCAGGCGGTAGTCGCAGAGCTTGCGGCAGACATAGGGCCCCCGCTCGGGCCGCTCCAGGGTGATGGCGATGTCGGCTTCGCGGCGCGACAGGTTGACGAAGTGCGGCACCGGCAGCACCTCCAGGGTGATGCCCGGATAGCGATCCTGGAAGAAGCTCAGCTGGGGCGCGACGAAGTAGCTGCCGAAGCCTTCGGTGGCGCCGATGCGCACCTGGCCGGAAGGCGCCAGCCGGGTATCGGAGATCTGCTCGCAGGCGGTCTGCAGGGTGCTCTCCAGGGTTTCCGCGTGCACCAGCAGACGCTGCCCTTCCATGGTGAGGCTGAAGCCGGTGCTGCGCGACTTCTCGAACAGCAGCGCGCCCAGCGCTTTTTCCAGGGCGGCGATCCGCCGCGACACGGTGGTGTAGTCGACCCCCAGCCGCCGGGCGGCCGCGCTGGCCTTCTGGGTGCGCGCCACTTCGAGGAAGAATCTGAGGTCGTCCCAGTCGAGACGCGCAGCCGGGTTATTGGATTTTTGCATATCGGTCGGGCGTTTTTGTCGGAAGCCAGGAGACTTTTGCCGGAACTATACTGCTTACCAGGTCGCGTCACGAGCGGTGATGGCGCGAACCTCTGCTAGCCAACAACAATAACGAGCAGGCCACCATGACCCACCCTCACGCCCCATCCCGGCGCCAGGCCGGACGCTGCCCTTCCCTCCCGCCCCTGCAGGCCGCGGGGTATCACCCATGACGGCCGGCGACGCCTTCCGCGAAGCGCGGGACTTCCTGCTGCGCCATCGCACCGACTACGCCACCGCCGTCCGCGATTTCCGCTGGCCGCAACTGGAACAGTTCAACTGGGCGCTGGACCATTTCGATCGCCTGGCGGAGGAGCATGCCGGTCCGGCGCTGTGGCGCCTCGACGCCGAAGGCCGGGAAGAGCGCTACAGCTTCGCCGAGTTGCGCCAGGCGTCGAATCGCACCGCCAATTTCCTGCGCGCCCAGGGTGTGCGCCGCGGCGAACGCATCCTGGTGATGCTGGGCAACGAGGTGGCGCTGTGGGAGACGCTGCTTGGCGCCTTCAAGCTGGGCGCCGTGGTGGTGCCCGCCACCACTCTGCTCAGCGATGCCGATCTGCAGGATCGGGTGCAGCGCGGGCGGATCGCCCACCTGGTGGTGGGCAGCGCCCACACGGAGCGTTGCGCCAGTCTGGATGCCGGCCTCACCCGCATCTGCGTTGGGGCGCCGGTGGCCGGCTGGCAACCCTATGCGCCGGCCGCCTGTGCCAGCGACTTCCTGCCGGATGGCCCGACCCTCGCCACGGATCCGCTGCTGCTCTACTTCACCTCGGGGACCACCTCGCGGCCCAAGCTGGTGCTGCACAGTCACAGCAGCTATCCGGTCGGGCACCTGTCCACCCTGTATTGGATCGGTCTGCAACCGGGCGATGTGCACCTCAACATCTCGTCCCCCGGCTGGGCCAAGCATGCCTGGAGTTGCGTCTTCGCGCCCTGGAACGCCGGCGCCTGCGTGTTCATCCATGACGTGCCGCGCTTCAAGCCCCAGGCGCTGCTGGAGGTGCTGGCGCGCTATCCGGTCACCAGCCTCTGCGCGCCGCCCACGGTGTGGCGGATGCTGATCCAGGAGGATCTCGCCGCCTATCGCGAGCGCCTGCAACTCCGCGAGCTGGTCGGCGCGGGCGAACCGCTCAATCCCGAGATCATCGACAGCCTGCAGGCGGCCTGGGGGCTGACCCTGAGAGATGGGTTCGGCCAGTCGGAAACCACCGCCCTGGTGGGCAACACCCCCGGACAGCCGCTCAAGCCGGGCTCCATGGGGCGCCCGCTGCCCGGGTGTCACATCGCGCTACTAGATGCCGATGGCCGGCCGGGCGACGACGGCGAGGTGGCCCTGGCCCTGCAGCCACGGCCGGCCGGGCTGATGCTGGGCTACGAAGATAGCCCGGAAAAGACCGCCGAGGTGATGCGCGACGGCCATTACCGCACCGGCGATACCGCGGTGCGTGACGTCGAGGGCTACATCACCTTCGTCGGCCGCGCCGATGACGTCTTCAAGTCGGCGGACTACCGCATCAGCCCCTTCGAACTGGAGAGCGCCCTGATCGAGCACCCGGCGGTGATGGAGGTGGCGGTGGTGCCCAGCCCCGACCCCCTGCGCCTCAATGTGCCCAAGGCCTTCGTCATCCTGGCCGCCGGCCATTCGCCTTCGCCTGAACTCGCGCAGGAGCTGCTCGGCTTCGCCCGCGGCTGCCTGTCGCCCTACAAGCGGGTACGCCGCCTGCAATTCGTCAGCGAATTGCCCAAGACGCTGTCCGGCAAGATCCGCCGCATCGAATTGCGCCTCGGCGAGGCCCAGCGCCGCGCCGGCGGCAGCGCCGACCTCCACGACTACGCCGAAGAAGACTTCGCCGCCCACCCTGCCCCGGCCACCCCGGCCACCGCTCAGGAATCCCTGTCATGACCCAGACCGCCATCAAAGACGTGCCGCTGCTGATCGACGGCCAGTTCGTCTCCTCCACCAGCCGCGAAAGCCGCGAGGTGATCAATCCGGCGACCCAGGAGGTGCTGGCGCGGGTGCCCTTCGCCACCGCCGAGGAGGTGCAGCGCGCCGTCGCCAGTGCCAAGGCGGCCTTCGCCACCTGGCGCAAGACGCCCATCGGCGCCCGGGCGCGCATCTTCCTGCGCTATCAGCAGCTGATCCGCGAGCACATGAGCGAACTGGCCGCGCTGCTCACCGCCGAACAGGGCAAGACCCTGGCCGACGCCGAGGGCGATGTCTTCCGCGGCCTGGAGGTGGTGGAGCACGCCGCGGCCATCGGCAACTTGCAGCTGGGCGAACTGGCCAACAACGTCGCCAGCGGGGTGGACACCTATACCCTGCTGCAACCCCTGGGCGTGTGCGCCGGCATCACCCCCTTCAACTTCCCGGCGATGATTCCGCTGTGGATGTTCCCCATGGCCATCGCCTGCGGCAACACCTTTGTCCTCAAGCCGTCGGAGCAGGATCCGCTGGTGACCATGCGCCTGGCCGAATTGGCGCTGGAAGCCGGGGTGCCGCCCGGGGTGCTCAACGTGGTCCATGGCGGACCGGCGGTGGTGGACGCCCTCTGCGATCATCCGGACATCAAGGCGCTATCCTTTGTCGGCTCCACCCGCGTGGGCACCCACGTCTATCGCCGCGCCAGCGAAGCCGGCAAGCGCGTCCAGTGCATGATGGGCGCCAAGAACCACGCGGTGGTGATGCCCGACGCGCCCCGCGAGCAGACGCTGGCCAACCTGGTGGGCGCCGCCTTCGGCGCGGCCGGTCAGCGCTGCATGGCGGTCTCGGTGGTGGTGCTGGTGGGCGAAGCCAACAGCTGGGTGCCGGACCTGGTGGCCAAGGCGCGCAGCCTCAAGGTGGGGGCAGGTCACGAGCACGGCACCGATGTCGGCCCGCTGATCTCCTGCCAGGCGCTGGACCGGGTCAGCGGCCTGATCGAGCGCGGCGTGAGCGAAGGCGCGACCCTGGAGCTGGACGGTCGCAACATCCAGGTCGAGCGCTACGAGAAGGGCAACTTCGTTGGCCCGACGCTGTTCTCCGGGGTGACCACCGACATGACCCTATATCGCGAAGAGCTGTTCGGACCGGTGCTCTGCGTGATGCACGCGGCCACCCTCGACGAGGCCATCGCCCTGATCAACGCCAACCCCAATGGCAACGGCGTCGCCCTTTTCACCCGCTCCGGCGCCGCGGCGCGACGCTTCCAGGAAGACATCGACGTCGGCCAGGTCGGCATCAACGTGCCCATCCCGGTGCCGGTGCCGCTGTTCTCCTTCAGCGGTTCGCGCGCCTCCAAGCTGGGCGACCTGGGGCCCTATGGCAAGCAGGCGGTGCTCTTCTATACCCAGACCAAGACCATCACCACGCGCTGGCCCGACGAGCAGGACGTCGGCAGCGCCGGGGTCGTCAACACCACCATCACCCTCAAGTAAGGGAGACGCCAGCATGCATCTGGGATTTCTGGGACTGGGCAACATGGGCGCGCCCATGGCCCGCAACCTGCTCAAGGCCGGCCATCAGCTGACCGTCTATGACCTTTCCACCGCCGCCCTGGACGCGTTGCGCGCCGAAGGCGCCGAGGTCGCCGCCTCGCCCACCGCCGTCGCCGAGAGCGGCGCGGAAGTGATCATCACCATGCTGCCCGCGGCTGCCCATGTGAAGACGGTCTACCTGGGCGACGACGGGCTGATCGCCCGGGCCCGGCCGGGCACCCTGCTGATCGATTCCTCCACCATCGATCCGCTCAGCGCCCGGGCGGTGGCCAGTGCCGCCGCCGAACGCGGCCTGGAACTGCTGGACGCACCGGTCTCCGGCGGCACCGGCGGCGCCGCGGCGGGCACCCTCACCTTCATGGTCGGCGGCAACGAAGCCGGCTTCCAGCGCGCCCAGCCACTATTGGCCGCCATGGGCCGCAACCTGGTGCACTGCGGCGCCAGCGGCAACGGCCAGGTGGCCAAGGTGGCCAACAACCTGCTGCTGGGCATCTCCATGATCGGGGTGGCCGAGGCCATGGCCCTGGGCACCCGCCTGGGCATGGACGCCAAGACCCTGGCCGGAGTGATCAATACCAGCAGCGGGCGCTGCTGGAGTTCGGAGGTCAACAACCCCTATCCGGACGTACTGCCCCAGGCGCCGGCCTCGCGCGGCTACCAGGGCGGCTTCGCCGCCGACCTCATGCTCAAGGACCTGGGCCTGGCCACCGAGGCAGCGCGCGCCGTGCAGCAGCCGGTGATCCTCGGCGCAGTGGCGCAACAGCTCTACCAGAGATTCAGCCGCGCGGGTGGCGGCGGGCTGGATTTCTCGGCCATCATCCAGGACTACCTGGACGAGGACGGTGCATGAGCGACGCCAAGGTACTGCTGGAAAGACGCGGCGGGGTCGGCTACCTGACCCTCGATCGCCCGGCCGGGCTCAATGCCCTGGATCTGGACATGGTGCGCGCCCTGCACGGGGCGCTGCGCGACTGGGAGCAGGACCCGGGCGTGCGGGTGATCGTGCTCCGCGGCAACGGGCCCAAGGCCTTCTGCGCCGGCGGCGATGTCCGGGCGCTGTACGACAGCTACCAGCGCGGCGATGACCTGCACCTGACCTTCTTCACCGAGGAATACGCCCTCGACCTGGCGCTGCACCGCTATCCCAAGCCGGTGCTGGCCCTGGCCCAGGGGCTGGTGCTGGGCGGCGGCATGGGCCTGGTCCAGGCGGCGCGGCTGCGGATCGTCAGCGAGCGCACCCGCATGGCCATGCCGGAAACCGCCATCGGCTATTTCCCCGACGTCGGCGCCAGCCATTTCCTGCCGCGCCTGCCCGACCACCTGGGTCTCTATCTGGGCCTGACCGGCGTGCAGATCGGTCCGGCCGATGCCCTGGCCGCCGGCCTGGCCGATGTCTTCATTCCCGAAGCGGCCAACGCCGACCTGCTGCAGCGCCTGGAGGCAGCCACTGCCCAGGGCCCCACCGACCTGGCCGCCCTGCTGCAGGAATTCGCCGCGGCGCCGGCCGAAGCCGCGCGCCTGACCGATCTGCGCCCGGCCATCGCCGAGCACTTTGCGGCGGCCACCGTCGAGGAGCTGCGCGCCAGCCTGGAGGCGGAGCAGCGCCCCGCCTATCGCGACTGGGCGCAGGAGACCCTCGCCACCCTGGACGCCCGTTCGCCGCTGGCGGTCGCCACTGCCCTGGAGTTGCTGCGCCAGGGCGGCGGGCTGTCGCTGGAACAGTGCTTCGCCCTGGAGCTGCACCTGGATCGCCGCTGGTTCGAAAAGGGCGAGATCGTCGAGGGGGTGCGCGCCATGCTGGTGGACAAGGACCGCACGCCGCACTGGAATCCGGCCCGCTGGCAGGACCTGGATCCACGCCGCGTCGCTGCCTTTTTCGCCGATTTTCGCCATTCCTGAGGGAGGCTCCCATGCACGACATCGAACTCACCGAAGAACAACGCATGATCCGCGACCTGGCGCGTGACTTCGCCCGCCGCGAGGTCGCGCCCCACGCCCGCGCCTGGGAAAAGGCCGAGTGGATCGACGACGCCGTGGTCGCCCAGCTGGGTGAGCTGGGCCTGCTGGGCATGGTGGTGCCCGAGCAATGGGGCGGCACCTACCTGGATTACGTCGCCTATGCCCTGGCGGTGGAAGAGATCTCCGCCGGCGACGGCAGCCTCGGCGCCCTGATGAGCATCCACAGCTCGGTGGGTTGCGGCCCGCTGCTGCGCTACGGCAGTGCCGCACAGCAGGACCGCTGGCTGCCTGACCTGGCCGCCGGCAAGGTCATCGGTTGCTTCTGCCTGACCGAACCCCAGGCCGGCTCCGAGGCGCACAACCTGCGCACCCGGGCGGTACTCGACGGTGACAGCTGGGTGCTCAATGGCAGCAAGCAATTCGTCAGCAACGGTCGCCGCGCGGGCCTGGCCATCGTCTTCGCGGTGACCGATCCGGAGCTGGGCAAGAAGGGCCTGTCGGCCTTTCTGGTGCCTACCGACACCCCCGGCTTTCGCGTCGAGCGCACCGAGCACAAGATGGGCCTGCGCGCCTCCGACACCTGCGCGGTCACCCTGGACAACTGCTGCATCCCGGCGGCCAACCTGCTGGGCGAGCGCGGCAAGGGGCTGGCCATCGCCCTGTCCAACCTGGAAGGCGGCCGCATCGGCATCGCCGCCCAGGCGCTGGGGATCGCCCGCGCGGCCTTCGAAGCGGCGCTCGGCTATGCCCGCGAGCGCATCCAGTTCGACAAGGCGATCATCCAGCACCAGAGCATCGCCAACATGCTGGCGGACATGCATACGCGCCTCAATGCCGCGCGGCTGCTGATCCTGCATGCGGCGCGACTGCGCACGGCGGGCCAGCCCTGTCTGAGCGAAGCCTCCCAGGCCAAGCTGTTCGCCACCGAGACGGGCGAATGGGTGTGCTCCAAGGCCATCCAGATTCATGGCGGCTACGGCTACCTGGAGGACTACCCGGTGGAGCAGTACTACCGCGACATCCGCATCACCCAGATCTACGAAGGCTCCAGTGAAATCCAGCGCCTGCTGATCACCCGGGAACTCGATCGCTACGAAATGTGAGGGCGTCCGGGATGACGGCCGTGACCTGCCCAGCAAAAGCCGAAGATGACACCCAGGCGTCATCTGGACAGCACTGGGCGGGTGCTACGCTCCTGACAGGGATCGTGTCTGGTCCCGGTCTTGCCAAGGAATACCGTTATGGCCTCCCTGCTCGCCTGCATCGATGGATCTCCCCACGCCGAAAGCGTCTGCGACCACACCGCCTGGTTGTCGCGACGACTGGACGCGCCCGTCACCCTGCTGCACGTGCAGGAGTCGGCCAGCAGCGGCAAGAAGGTCGCCAACGGCGCCCCGGTCTATCTGGACGATGACGTCGGCGCCGGCATGGCCAAGGCGCTGCTGCTCAATGCCCGCCAACGCCTGCTGCAGCAGGGCCTGACCTCGGCGCCGCAGATCCTGCGCCGCCCCGAGGGGCTGGTGGATACCCTCAAGACCCTGGAAGCCGACACCCGCCTGCTGGTGATCGGCAAGCGCGGCGAGCGCTCCGGGGACAGCGGCATCGGCAGCCAGCTGGAGGCCGTGGTCCGCGCCGTGCACCGGCCGATCCTGATCTGTTCGGGGCCGTTCAAGCCGCCGCGGCAATTCACCATCGCCTATGACGGCCGGGAAGCCACCCACCAGGGCATCCTGGCGCTGGCGCGCAGTCCGCTGCTGGCCGGCATGAGCGGCACCCTGCTGCGCGTCGGCGAAGACGATCCGATCCTGCGCAAGCGCCTGGATGACCTGGCCCTGCTGCTGCGCAGCGCCGGTTGCCGGGTCGACACCACCGTCGCCCATGGCGACGTGGAGCGCATCGTCCCCCGCCACCTCGACGAACGCCGGGCCGACCTGCTGATCATGGGCGCCTACAGTCACTCCTCGGTCTGGCGCTTCCTGCGCGGCAGTCGCACCACCCAGCTGCTGCACAAGACCGAAGTACCGATGCTGCTGCTGCGCTGAGACCGCGCCTCTACCCGGGCACAGCCCATCCGCTCGGGACGCGTTTCGTCGGCCAGCCGACGCCAGCGCTCAAGCCCACCCGAAAATCGCCGAAGCAGAAGACATAGAGCCCTGCCCTCTGTCGGGCTCCCCGGCGCGTCGGTAGGCCCCATGAGCACCCATGTCATCCATTTCACCGGTCCCATCAATTCCACCAGCTGCGGCCAGCTGATCGCCCAGTGCTCCCAGGCCGTGCAGCAGGACGCCTCGCGCATCCTGCTCAAGATCGCCACCATGGGCGGCGATTGCAGCTACGGCTTCACGATGTACAACTTCCTGCTGTCCCTGCCGCTGCCGGTGCATACCCACAACCTGGGCACCGTCGAGTCCATGGGCAACATCCTCTTCCTGGCCGGCGAACACCGCACCGCCAGTCGTCACAGCAAATTCCTCTACCACTCCTTCTACTGGAATCTGAACAACTCGGTGGACCATGCGCGCATGGCCGAATACGCCATGTGCCTGGACTACGACCTGGATCTCTATGCCCGCATCGTCGCCGAGCGCACCGCCGGTGCCGCCGAGGCCCTGGACATCCACAGCTGCCTCAAGGCCAACGCCCGGCTGCTGAGTCCGGAAGCGGCCCTGACCACCGGGGTGATCCATGCCGTCGACGAATGCCGCGTGCAGCCGGGTGAGGTCACCACCTTCATCCATCTCTGAGCAGGCAATAAAAAACCCGGTGACCTTTGGCCACCGGGTTTTTTATTGCCCGATCCCGGGGATCAGCGGCTGAAGGACACCAGGGTGTTGGGGTAGCCGACGCTGGCATCCAGGCGGCTGGCGTCGAAGAACACCCCCAGGTTGTTGGCGCCATCCTGCACATAGCTGATCTTGAGGATCTGGCCATTGACCAGGCGTACCGAGCCACCCAGCTTGAAGGCCGAGCGATTGGCCGCGGTGGCCGGGATGGAGATGGCCGCGGCGCGACGGTAAACGCCGCGGTTCCAGTCGGCATTGGTGAAGTCGTTGATGGCGCTGCTGACGCTGGCGGCGCTGGTCACCCCGGTGGGCGACACGGTCACGGTCTTGGGATAGCCCACGGCGTTGCCGTTGAAGGGCGTGCCTTCGGTGAAGACCCCCAGGCTGTTGCCGGCCTGCACCGAGGAGATCCGCCGCACCTGGCCATCCGCGGTGGTCAGGTAGGCCCCGGCCTTGAAGGCGGCGCGATTCACCGCGGTCCCGGGTACCGAGACAGCGGCCTTCTTGAGGAACACCCCCTTGTGCCAGTCCGAGTTGGTGAAGTCGTTGATCACCGAGGTAACCGTGCCTGCGGTCGCGCCATTGCTCGGCGGCACCTGAACGCCTGCATTGCTGCCTGCGTTTCCGGTGTTGCCGGCGCTGCTGCCGCTGCCGGCATTGCCCACGGCGCCGGCGCTACCGCCAGCCGAACCGCTGTTGCCGGCCGTGCCACCACCGTTGGCCGGGGTGGTGCTGCCGCTGGCGACCGGGCCGATGGCGGTGCAGCTGCTGTCGTCCAGGTACTTGCGCAAGGTCGGCCACTGCGGCCGCTCCTGGCCATTGATCGGCTCCACCGACATGAAGTAGCTGCCCCAGCCCGGACCCGCGGCCCAGTAGGAGGCCGGGATGCAGTTCTGCTTGAGGTAGGCCAGCATGTTGTCCATCAGCAGGTTCCAGCGCGGATTGTTGTCCGGTACGCCGAATTCACCGATATAGCCGCGCTTGCCATTCTTCTTCAGCCAGTCGACGAAGGGCTTCACCCGGGTCACGCCATAGTTGGCGTCGAGCTTGTTGACGTCGGTCTTGTCGTAGCTGCCGCCAGCGTTCTCGTCGAAGTAGGAATGCGCCGAGAAGATGATGTTGTTGGCCGGATCCTTCAGCCCCAGCAGGGCATCGTTGAACTCGGCCCAGCGGGTGGCGCTCGACCAGCCGTTGCCTTCGACGATGACCGGACGGGTGCTGTCCACCGCGCGCACGCCATTGATGCCGTACTGGGCCGCGGTCGGCCAGTAGGCCATGGCATCGTGGGGCTCGTTCATGATGTCGTAGGCGTACAGCGAGGACTGGCCGCTCCACTGCCGCGCAATGTGGGTCATGATCTCCTGATAGCGGGCGTAGGGGACGCCGCTGGTGCCGATCACCTGACCGCGATAGCGGGCATAGTTGTGCAGGTCGAGGATGATCTTGATGCCGTGCTTTTGCGCATAGCCGAAGGTCTGGTTCACCAGGGCGACGTAGGCACTGTCCAGTGGGCCGCCCAGCTTGGGTTGCAGGCGCTCCCAGATGATGGGGAAACGGATCAGTTTGACGCCCCGCGCGCTCCACTGCTGGAAGTAGGCCTCCACCGGGAAGATGTAGTTGGTGCCATTGATGCCGGGCAGCACCTGGGGCGCGAAGCCCGCACCCGACAGATTCAGACCGACCAGGCTGACAGGCTCGGCCTGGGCAACGCCTGCGGACAGCGCGAGAACGGTAGCGGCCGCGGCGAGCGGACGACGAAGGGCGGTAGCGAGGGAGCGGATAGGCGTCATGGACAGATACTGCTTTGGGAGGCGTGGCGTCGATGTCCTTTGTGTACGAGCAAAGCCTGGGTTTAGGTAAGGCCACTGGGACGTGACAAGAAAGCACTCTGCGTCCTGCAGTTGCCTTACCCAATACAAGTCATATGCCAGGTCGCTGAAACCTTTCACCGCGGCGGTGGTCATGCACGACCGCAGGGTGTCGCAAAGCACCGCTCTAGAGCCTTTGCAGGAAACGTAACCAAATATGCGTGGCATGGCGTCGCAGCGTGCGAAAGCTGCACGCGACAAAATAATCGCGGCAGGAAGACAGAAATCTGACGCCAGATTTAGTGGCGCATGGCCTGGGGAATTTTCCCGGATCGCTGCTATCCAAGGCTCAGCAACGTCTTGTATATAAGGTCCAGTCATGCGCGCAGAACAGCCGGGAACCCCTGTCTTCCGACCCACCATCCTGGTGGTGGACGACGAGCCACTGGTCGCGGATTTCGTTACCGAGATCCTCGAACCCGAAGGCTTCAATATCATCGCCGCTGACTCCGCCGATGCTGCCTTGTCACTGTTGGAGAAAGAGGACGCCAATATCGACATCCTGTTGACGGACATCCGCATGCCCGGCTCCATGGATGGCGCTCAACTGGCCAATCTGGTGTGCCAACGCTGGGCAGATATGCCCATTATTGTCATGTCCGGCTACGAAACGCCGTCTACCGCCAGCATCAAGTGCAAGGTGCGCTTCCTGCCCAAGCCCTGGTCGATCGGTCAATTGATCGATGCCGTGAATGGCGTCGCCTATTCTGTTACGCCCAGCGCCTGAAGATTGAGGAACCCTGGCGATGTGAATGGTGTCACATCGCCACCTCGGTACTTCGGACAACAACAATGCTTGCCCTCACCCACCAGTTCGTCGCCCAGCTGCCCAACATCGACTGCCTGTTCGGCCCCCTGACCCCGGATGGCGGTCTGCCGGTGCAAGTCTGTCGTCCCGCCAGCGAACGTCGCCTGACCCTGATGCTGGATACCGCCCGCCTGCGGGACCGCGCCTATTGCGCCACCCAGGCGCAGCAGGTCCGCACTTCCCTCGGTATCCGCTAGTCGTTGCACGCGCCTCATAGCGGCGGCGCCGGTCGCAACAGCACGGCCTTGAGCGAAAAGGCAGAGGTCACGCTGGCCACCCCGGGAATGCAGGTCAGGGTCTCGGCGAGAAAGTGCTGGTAGGCTGCGAGATCCTGCACCACCACCCGCAATACGTAGTCCGCATCCCCGGTCATCTGGAAACAGCTCATCACCTGGGGCGCCTTGACGATCTCCCGCTCGAAGGCGCGCAGGTAGTCGGTGGACTGCTTTTCCAGGCGCACCGACACGAAGACGCTGACACTGCCGGCCAGCCGGGTTTCATCGAGCTGGGCGTGATAGCCCTGGATGTAACGCTCCTCCTCCAGTCGCTTGACCCGCCGTAGCGTCGGGGTCAGCGACAGCCCGATCTTCTGCGCCAGATCGCGCCAGCTCAGGCGGCCATCGGCGGACAGGGCGTTGAGGATGCGCAGGTCGATACGGTCCAGACCAGCCATGGTGCAAAACCTCTACTGTTGTTCTTGTACGAAGTTCAATAGCACCAAAAGGCCGGACTGCCCACCCCGAAATTGCGGCAAAACGGCTAGCCATGCCGGCCTATACTCAGGCGACCAATAACAAGAATGCCGAGGCCTCCACCATGTGGCACCCTGCATCGCATCCGGACGGCCAACCCGTCCTGCGACCCACCCGCACCCTCTTCCACCAGGAGGGGCGGCCATGAGCGACTACCCACCCCTGCGCTTGCACGTTCCCGAACCTAGCGGCCGACCGGGACGTCCCACCGACTTCAGCTACCTGCAACTCTGCCCCGCCGGCCGTGCGGAAAAGCCGCCCATCGACGTGGCACCGGTGGATACCCGCGAGCTGGCGACCCAGCTGATCCGCATCCTCGACGAAGAGGGTCGCGCCGTCGGTCCCTGGGCCACCGAAGAAGCGCCCGAATTGCTGCTGCAGGGCCTCAGGGCCATGCTCAAGACCCGGCTGTTCGATGCGCGGATGCTCAAGGCCCAGCGGCAGAAGAAGCTGTCCTTCTATATGCAGTGCCTGGGCGAGGAAGCCATCGCCGTCGGCCAGACCCTGGCCTTGCGCCCGGACGACATGCATTTCCCCACCTATCGTCAACAGGGCATCCTCATCGCCCGCGAGGCGCCGCTGGACGAGATGATCTGCCAGCTGCTGTCCAACGCCCGGGATCCGCTCAAGGGTCGCCAGCTGCCGGTGATGTACTCCTACCGCGACCTCGGCTTCTTTTCCATCTCCGGCAACCTGGGCACCCAGTACATCCAGGCGGTGGGCTGGGCCATGGCCTCGGCGATCAAGGGTGACACCCGCATCGCCGCCGGCTGGATCGGCGACGGCGCCACCGCCGAAGGCGATTTCCACGCCGCCCTCACCTTCGCCCACGTCTACCGGGCGCCGGTGATCCTCAACATCGTCAATAACCAGTGGGCCATCTCCACCTTCCAGGCCATCGCCGGCGGTGAAGGCATCACCCTGGCCACCCGTGGCCTCGGCTACGGCATCGCCGCCCTGCGGGTGGATGGCAATGACTTTCTCGCCGTGCTGGCCGCCTCGCGCTGGGCCGCCGAACGCGCCCGGCGCAACCTGGGGCCGACCCTGATCGAGTGGGTGACCTATCGCGCCGGCCCCCACTCCACCTCGGACGACCCATCCAAATACCGTCCCGCCGACGACTGGACGCACTTCCCCCTGGGCGATCCCATCGACCGGCTTAAAGCACACCTGATCGGTCGTGGCCTCTGGTCGGACGAACAGCACCAGGCGCTGAGCGCCGAGCTGGAAGCCGAGGTGGCCGCTGCCCAGAAGGCCGCCGAAGCCCACGGCACCTTTGCCAGCGATCTCGCCCCCAGCGCCGCCGACATGTTCGAGGAGGTCTACCAGGACCTGCCGCCGCACCTGCGCCGCCAACGCCAACAGCTCGGGAAGTGACGCCATGACCGTACAACAGGAAACCGACCTGCCGACCCAGGCCGGCAGCCGCAGCACCCTGACCATGATCCAGGCCATCCGCTCGGCCATGGACGTGATGCTCGAACGCGACAGCAATGTGGTGGTGTTCGGCGAGGACGTCGGCTATTTCGGCGGCGTCTTTCGCTGCACCGAGGGCCTGCAGGCCAAATATGGCGCCTCGCGGGTATTCGACGCGCCCATCTCGGAGAACGGTATCGCCGGCGCCGCGGTGGGCATGGGCGCCTACGGCCTGCGGCCGGTGGCGGAAATCCAGTTCGCCGACTACGTGTACCCGGCCATCGACCAGATCGTCTCCGAGGCGGCGCGCCTGCGCTATCGCTCGGTGGGCCAGTTCACCTCGCCGCTGGTGTTCCGCATGCCCTGCGGTGGCGGCATCTATGGCGGCCAGACTCACAGCCAGAGTCCCGAGGCCATGTTCACCCAGGTCTGCGGGCTGCGCACCGTGATGCCCTCCAATCCCTATGACGCCAAGGGCCTGCTGATCGCTTCCATCGAGAGCGACGATCCGGTGATCTTTCTCGAACCCAAGCGCCTCTACAACGGCCCCTTCGACGGCCATCACGACCGCCCGGTGACGCCCTGGTCCGGCCATCCGGCCAGCGCCGTGCCGGACGGCTACTACCGGGTCGAGCTGGAACGCGCCGCGGTGGTCCGTCCCGGCAAGCAGGTCACGGTGCTGACCTATGGCACCACCGTCTGGGTCGCCCTGGCGGCCGCCGCCGAGACCGGCATCGACGCCGAGGTGATCGACATTCGCAGCCTCTGGCCGCTGGACCTGCAGACCCTCACCGATTCGGTGAACAAGACCGGTCGCTGCGTGGTGGTCCACGAAGCCACCCGCACCTGCGGCTATGGCGCCGAGCTGGTGTCCCTCATGCAGGAGCACTGCTTCCATCGCCTGGAGGCGCCCATCGAGCGGGTGACCGGCTGGGATACCCCCTATCCCCACGCCCAGGAATGGGACTACTTCCCGGGTCCCTCCCGGGTCGGCGCCGCGCTCAAGCGCGTGATGGAGGTCTGAGATGGGTACCCATGTCATCAAGATGCCCGACATCGGCGAAGGCATCGCCGAGGTGGAACTGGTCAAGTGGTACGTGGCGGTGGGCGACGAGGTCGGCGAAGACCAGACCCTGGCCGACGTCATGACCGACAAGGCCATGGTGGAGATTCCCTCGCCGGTGGTGGGCCGGGTGGTCGCCCTGGGCGGCGAGCCCGGTCAGGTGCTGGCGGTGGGCGCCGAGCTGATCCGCCTGGAGGTGGCCGGCGACGGCAATCTGCGCGAGACCAGTCGCCCCGCGCCGGTGGCAGCCGCGCCGGCGCCAGCACCGAAGGCGGAAGCGCCCACGCCAGCGGCGGCCCCTGCCCCGCGTCGCGCGGAAGCGGAGGTCCCGCGCGACGACGACCGACCAGCTTCCCGCCCGGCCCCAGGCAGTCCGCCACTGGCATCTCCCGCGGTGCGCCAGCACGCCTGGGACCTGGGCATCGAACTCCGCTTCGTCACCGGCAGCGGTCAGGGCGGGCGCATCCTGCACGGCGATCTGGAGGCCTATGTGCAGCAACGCGACGCCGGCTTGCCGCCCGCCACCGGCGGCGGTGGCCTGGCGAAACGCAGTGGCGAGGAGCGCATCCCGCTGATCGGCCTGAGACGCAAGATCGCCGAGAAGATGCAGGCCGCCAAACGGCATATCCCCCACTTCACCTATGTGGAAGAGGTGGATGTCACCGAGCTGGAAGCCCTGCGCGCCACCCTCAATCAGCGCTGGCAGGGTCGTCGTGCCCACCTCACCCTGCTGCCCTTCCTGGCACGCGCCCTGGTGGTGGCGGTGCGGGACTTTCCGCAGATGAATGCGCGCTTCGACGAAGAGAGCAGCACCGTGACGCGCTATGGCGCGGTGCACCTGGGCATCGCCACCCAGGGCGAACAGGGGCTCGCGGTACCGGTGGTCCGCCACGCCGAGGCGCTGGATCTCTGGGGTTGCGCCCAGGAGGTGGCCCGGCTGGCCACCGCGGTGCGCGGCGGCAAGGCCGGTCGCGACGAACTCTCCGGCTCGACCCTGACCATCAGCAGCCTGGGTCCGCTGGGCGGCATCGCCTCCACGCCCATCATCAACCATCCCGAGGTAGCCATCATCGGCGTCAATCGAATCGTCGAGCGCCCGGCCTTCCGCCATGGGCTGGTGGTGCCGCGCAAGCTGATGAATCTCTCCGCTTCCTTCGACCACCGGCTGATCGATGGCCAGGACGCCGCCAGCTTCATCCAGGCCGTGCGCCAGCTGCTCGAACAACCCGCCACCCTCTTCCTGGAGTAGCCATGGACACCCGACTCCTCATCATCGGCGGCGGCCCCGGCGGTTATGTCGCCGCCCTGCGCGCCGCTCAGCTGGGCATCGCCACCACCCTGGTGGAGGGCGCCGCCCTTGGCGGTACCTGCCTCAACGTCGGCTGCATCCCCTCCAAGGCGATGATCCATGTCGCCGAGGAATTCCATCGCGCCTGCGGTCGCGCCGACCAAGGCGCCCTCGGTATCCGCCATGGCCGCCCGGAACTGGACCTCGGCCAGGCCGTGGCCTGGAAGAACGGCATCGTCGATCGCCTCACCACCGGCGTCGCCGCCCTGCTCAAGAAGCAGGGGGTGACGGTGGTCGAGGGCTGGGCCGAGATCCTCGACGGCAAGACCGTGGAGGTGCAGCGCGCCGGTGGCGAACGGCTGCGCATCCGTACCGAACACCTGGTGCTGGCCATGGGCTCCACCTCGGTGGAATTGCCCAGCCTGCCCTTCGGTGGCCCGGTGATCTCGGCCACCGAGGCCTTGTCGCCCTCGGCAATCCCCGAGGATCTGGTGGTGGTGGGCGCCGGCTATATCGGCCTCGAGCTGGGCATCGCCTATCGCAAGCTGGGCGCCCGGGTCGCGGTGGTGGAGGCTCAATCGCGCCTGCTGCCCGGCTACGATGCCGAGCTCACGGCGCCGCTGCGCCAGCGACTGGAACGCCTGGGCATCGAACTCCACCTGGGCTGCACCGTCGCCGGTCTGGCCGCGGACGGCGCTGGCCTGCGAATGACCCGCGGTGACGGCGAGGAGCAGATCCTGCCGGCCCAGCGCATCCTGGTGGCGGCCGGTCGCCGTCCCCGCACCGAAGGCCTGGAGCGCCTGCCGCTGGACTACGACGGCCGCTATATCCGCGTCGACGACGGCTGCCGTACCAGCATGACCGACGTCTGGGCCATCGGTGATCTCACCGGCGAACCCCTGCTGGCCCATCGCGCCATGGCCCAGGGCGAGGTGGTGGCCGAGCTGATCGCCGGCAAGCGGCGGCGGTTCGCGCCGGTCGCCATCCCGGCGGTCTGCTACACCGATCCGGAGATCGTGGTGGTCGGCCTGACCCCCGAGCAGGCCAAGGCCCAGGGGGTGGAGACCAAGGTCGCCAGCTTCCCCTTCGCCGCCAATGGCCGTGCCCTCACCCTGGAGGCACCGGAAGGCTTCGTGCGGGTGGTGGCTCGTGCGGACGACCATCGCATCCTTGGCTGGCAGGCCACCGGGCAGCAGGTGGCGGAACTGGCCACGGCCTTTTCCCACAGCCTGGAAATGGGCATGCAACTGGAAGACGTCGCCGCCACCCTGCACCCCCACCCCACCCTGGGCGAAGCGGTGCAGGAAGCGGCGCTGCGGGCGCTGGGCCGGGCCCTGCATCTGTGACCGGCCTGCCGCGCGACAGCCTGGCGCCGGGCATCCTCGACGAAGCCCTGGCCGGGCTGTGCCGGCGCAGTGGTCAGGCACCGGAGGCCCTGCTCGCTGCCGAAGGCGTCCAGCCAGCCGACCTGCCGCTCGACCGCGAGCGCCTCTCGGCGCCGCTGTTCGGCCAGCTGTGGTATCGCCTGGCGCGGCGTTTCGATGACGAGTTCTTCGCCCTTGGCCCACGCCCGCTCCCGGCGGGCAGCTTTGCCTTTCTCTGCCAGAGCACCCGCCTGCAACCGACCCTGGGCGACGCCCTGCGGCAGAGCGCCGACTTCCTGCGCCTGACCCTGGGCGTCGACCTGCGCCTGCAGCGCAATGGCGAGCAGGCGACCCTGCGGCTGGCCCCCGGCAGCCTGCCGGGTAGCTTTGCCGTCTTTACCCTCTGGCTGATCCTGCATGGCCTGGCCTGCTGGCTGGTAGGCCGCCGCTTGCCACTCGCGGAGATTCGCCTGACCGCCCAGGAGCCGCCGGCGGAACTGCTGGCCGACTATCGCCAGCGCTTCGGCACTCACCTCAGCTTCGCCCACGGCGAAGACTGGCTGCTGCTGGACGCCGCCGTATTGGGCCTGCCGATCCGCCGCAGTGCCGCGGATGCGCGTCGCTTCATCGCCGCCGCACCGGGCAATCTGCTGGTGCACTACCGCGACGACGCCAGTCTGATCGCCCGCATCCGCGCCCTGCTGCGCAGTCGCGCCCCGGAAGACTGGCCGGACGCCGTCAGCCTGGCCGCGACCCTGGGTCTTTCGGCTGCGACCCTGAGACGCCAGTTGGCGGCGAGCGGCCAGACCTACCAGCGCCTCAAGGACGAACGTCGCTGCCGCCTGGCCTGCCGCCAGCTGGATCAGGGCGCTCTGCCCCTGGAGGAGCTGGCCCTGCGTCTGGGTTTCGCCGATCCCCGCTCCTTCCAGCGCGCCTTTCGCAAGTGGACGGGCTTGAGCCCCCTGGGCTATCGCCAGCGCCAGACCCGAGCGGGTTAGCCCTCGGCCAGCTGGGCGGCGATGGCGGCGGTGTCGATCACCGAGCGCACCTCCCGGATTCGCCCGTTCTCGAAGCGATAGAAGACGTGCTCGCTGAAACGCACCCGCCGTCCGTTCACCGCCAGCCCGAACAGCTCGCCCCGTGGCGTGCAGTCGAAGTCCAGTTGCGCGGCCAGCCAGGGCGCTTCCACGACCAGCAAGCGCGCCGCGAAGTGCAGATCGGGAATGGCGGCATGATCGCCTTCCAGCATGGCCTGGTAGCCCGCCAATCCCAGAGGCCGGCCGTTGTGCTCGACGGCTTCGTCGACATAACGGCCCAGCTCCGTCCAGGCCTGGCGGTTGAGGCAGTCGAGGTAGGCCTGGTAGTGACTGCCGAGTTCGGTTGCGGCGAGGGGCATCACGAATTCTCCATGGTCATTGACTGCTACAGGGGACCACGCCAGGCCGGCAAGTCTCCCTTCACTCGAGGCGATTCTTTACCAGACGGCCGCCCTGCAGGATGACGTCCAACCGCTCGCCCTGCCCCACCAGGCAGGAAATATCGGTCAAGGGATCGCCATCCACGACCAGCAGATCCGCCAGGGCGCCAGCCGCGATGCAACCCAGCTCGCCCTCCCGTTCGAGGATGCGCGCCGCGACGCTGGTGGCGCTGCGCAAGGCTTCCAGATTGCCCAGCACCTCGGCGCGGATGCGCAGTTCCTGGGTCTGGTATTCGTGCATCTCGCCCAGCAGGTCGGAGCCGTAGCCCATGGGTACGCCCGCCTCGGCGAAAAATTCCAGGGCGCGACGGCCGGCCAGGCGGACGTCTTCGATCTTGGCCACGGAATCCGCTGGCAGCCCATAGCGGGCGCCGTGCTCGGCGAGCATCTCGTAGGTCACCTGGGTGGGCACGGCGAAGGCGCCCCGCTCGCGCATCAGCTGCGCCGTCTCCCGGTCGACCAGATTGCCGTGCTCGATGGTGCGCACCCCGCACGCCACGGCGCGGCGAATGGCGCGGGCGGTATAGGCATGGGCCATCACATAGGTATTGGCCGCTTCGGCTTCCTCGACGATGGCGCGGATCTCGGCTTCGCTGTACTGGGTATTGGCGATGGGATCGGTGGGCGAGGACACCCCGCCGGAGGCCATGATCTTGATCTGGCTGGCGCCCTGCTGCAGTTCCTCACGCACCGCCTTGCGCACGTTGTCCACCCCGTCCACCACCCGGGCGATGGCACCGGCGCGGAAGCAGCAACTGCACGGCTCGTTCAGCAGCAGCTCCCCACGCGCCCGCATGTCGCCATGGCCGCCGGTCTGCGACAGCGCCTTGCCGGAGGCGAAGATCCGCGGGCCCGGCACCAGTCCCAGGGCGATGGAGCGCGCCAGCGCCCAGTCCGCGCCGCCGGCATCGCGGACGGTGGTGAAGCCGCGCTCGAGCATGGCGCCCAGGATCGGCAGGGCGCGGTACATGATGATGGCGTTCGGCTGCAGGGCGTTGAAACCCAGGTTGGCGCTGGAGGCCAGAACATGCACATGGCAATCGATGAGGCCGGGCATCAGGGTGCGGCCGCCCAGATCGATGACGGTGACGCCTGCCGGCGGCGCAGCGCTCTGGTCGCGCACGGCGGTAATGCGCTCACCCTCCACCAGGACTTCCTTGCCGGTGATCAGGATGCCGCTCGCCAGATCCAGCAGCTTGCCGTTGCGCAGCAGTAGAGAGGTGCCTTGAGTCATGCGGATTCTCCCGAAGGTTGCTCGCTGGCGGCGTCGCGAAACAGCGCCGCGCCCACGGCACTGATGGCCGCGGCGAACATGATGTAGAAGGCCGGCGCCAGCGGGCTGCCGGTGGCGGCGATCAGCCAGGTCACGGTAAAGGTGGCGAAGCCGCCGAACAGGGTCACGGCGAAGTTGTAGGCCACCGACAGTCCGGTGGAGAGCACCCGGGTCGGCAACAACTCGCCGAAGGCCGCCAGCAGACCGCCCAGATAGCCGGAGATCAGCAGTCCCAGCACGGCCTGGAACACCAGCAGGGAAGCCAGGCCCGGCCAGCGATTGAGCATCCAGAACAACGGCCAGGCGAGGCAGAAGATGGCGATGGCCGACCCCAGCAGCCAGGGTCGCTTGCCCTGGCGATCGGCCAGGCGCCCTACCAGCGGCGTTGCCACCAGCAATACCAGGCCACCGAGTACGCCGGCGGTGAAGCCCAGCCCACTGGGCAGACCGAGCACCCGGGTGGAGTAGGACGGCAGGTAGAACAGCACGGAGTAGGTGCAGACCGTCCAGAGCACGACCATGGAAAAGGTGATCGCGGTCTGGCGGGGATAGATGCGCACTACCTCCCGCAGCGGCGACTGGGCACGCTCGACGGTGGCATAGGCCGGGGTTTCGTCGATGCGGCTACGGATGTAGAAACCGACGGGGCCGATCAGGGAGCCGAACAGAAACGGCAGGCGCCAACCCCAGCTCTCGAGTTGCTCCGGGGTCAGCAACGCCGACAGCAGCGCGCCGGCGCCTGCACCCAGGGCGACCGCCACCCCGATGCTGGCCTGGATCCAGCTGGAGTA
This sequence comes from Pseudomonas sp. HR1, assembly GCF_030175875.1. Classification (NCBI taxonomy): domain Bacteria; kingdom Pseudomonadati; phylum Pseudomonadota; class Gammaproteobacteria; order Pseudomonadales; family Pseudomonadaceae; genus Pseudomonas; species Pseudomonas sp. HR1. Next base: position 141,914 of record NZ_JASNRF010000007.1, on the reverse strand, counting down.
GTAGGCCTTTTGCCCAGCGGGCGCGTGCTCGGTGAGAAAGGCGGTCGCGCTGCCCATCTCGCCACCCGCGGAAAAGCCCTGCAGCAAGCGCGCGAAGACGATGAGCGCCGGGGCGAACAGCCCCCACTGGGCATAGCCCGGGGTCACGGCGATGATCAGGGTACCGGCGGCCATCAAGAGGATGGTCAGCGACAGCGCCGCCTTGCGGCCGCGGCGATCGGAGTAGATGCCGAGCAGGATGCCCCCTACTGGCCGCATGAAGAAACCGACGCCAAAGGTGGCCAGGGCCAGACGGTAGGAGGTGAGTTCGCTGGCGGTCGGAAAGAACACCTTGGCGATGATCACGGAGAAGAAGCTGTAGACGGTGAAGTCGAACCACTCCAGACCGTTGCCGATCACGGTGGCGACGACCGCCTTGTTGGCCTGGCGGCGGTGGGCGGTGGACGGCTGGGGGAAGGTCGTAGCGCTCTGCATTGTTGGCTCCCTGAATGCGAGTCGCGCAGGAAACTCGGGAGTCCCTGCACCGGCGACGGCAGTTTCGATAAAGGAAACAGGACGAGGATCTCCGCCCTCTGCCGCCGAGCTTAAGGGGCTACCCGGGACGCAGGAAAACGCTGATTGCAGGGGTTTGCATGCGCCAGGCGCATGCAAGAGGGGTCAAGGTGACGCGCTCAGGGCGTCGTTAAGCCAGGCTTCGAAACGGCGCGTCGCCAGGCCCGGCTGGCGATCGCCCGGCCACAGCAGGTAGTAACCCCCCTGCCCCTGCACGCATTCGCTACAGGCTTCGACCAGCGCACCCGAGCGCAGGTGGGCATCGATCATGGGGCGCCAGCCCAGGACGATACCGTGACCGGCAATCGCCAGATCGACCAGGATGGGGTACTGACTCACGGTCAGACGCTGGCGGATCCGCGGGGCTGGATAGCCTAGCCGCGCGAACCACTCCGTCCAGGACAGCCAGCGTCGCTGCCCGTCCTCGATCATCAGCAGGCGCTGGTCGAGCAGCTCCGGGGGAGACAGCTGCTGCCCGCCCAGGTAGTCCGGGGCGCAATAGGCGCCTACCCATTCGGGAAACAACTGGCGACCGGCCAATCCCGGCGGCGGCGGTTCCCGCAGGAAATAGAGCGCCAGATCGAATTCGGGCTTGAGCAGGGTATCGAGGTTGTCCAGCACCCGCAGGCGCACGTCGATGCCGGGAAAGGCACTGGCAAAATGGCCGATCAGCGGACCCAGCCACAGGGCGGCGACGCCCGAGGAGCAGGCCAGGACCAGTTGCTGCTCGCCACTGAGATCCATGACCTCGGCGGTGGTTTCCGCCAGGCCCGCCAAGAGTTGCTGGACCCGCTCGGCATAGCGCTGCCCGGAGACGGTCAGGTGCAGCCGCTTGTGTTCCCGCCGAAACAGCGCGCGACCGAGAAAGGCCTCCAGCTGCGCCACCTGACGGCTGATGGCGCTTTGCGTGAGATTGAGTTCGAGCGCGGCACGGGTAAAGCTGCCAAGCCTGACCGTTGCCTCGAAGGCAATCAGATTGGTCAGGGGTGGCAAGGGGTCGATACGCATCCGAAGGCTCTACGACGCTGGGCGGAAACGGCCAGTCTAGCGCCTCCGAGAGGCGCCGGGAGCGCTCAACGATGCTCGAACTTCGCCGGCCGCTTCTCGACGAAGGCGGCCATGCCTTCCTTCTGGTCGGCGCTGGCGAACAGCGAATGGAAGACCCGGCGCTCGAAGCGGATACCCTCGGCCAGGCTGGTCTCGAAGGCGCGATTGACGCTCTCCTTGAGCAGCAGGGTCGCCGGCAGCGAGCGACTGGCGATGCCGCGGGCGGCTTCCAGGGTGCGCTCCAGCAATTCGTCGGCGGGAAACACCTGGGCGACCAGGCCGGCGCGCTCGGCTTCGGCGGCGGGCAGCTGGCGTCCGGTCAGGCACAGCTCCATGGCCTTGGCCTTGCCCAGGGCGCGGGTCAGGCGCTGGGTGCCGCCGATGCCGGGAATGACGCCCAGGGTGATCTCCGGCAGGCCGAAGCGCGCGGTGTCGGCGGCATAGATGAAGTCGCACAGCAGCGCCAGTTCGCAGCCACCACCCAGGGCGTAGCCGGCCACGGCGGCGATCAGCGGCTTGCGCCGCTCGGCGATGCGGTCGGCGACGCGGAAATAGTCGTCCAGGTAGATCTGCGGATAGCCCTGCCCGGCCATTTCCTTGATATCGGCGCCGGCGGCGAAGGCCTTGGCCGAGCCGGTGAGCACCACGCAACCGACCTCGGGATCGGCGTCCAGACGCGCCAGCATGGCATCCAGCTCGTGCAGCAGCTGGGCATTGAGGGCGTTGAGCGCCTTCGGGCGGTTGAGGGTGATGAGGGCGACGCGCGCCTCGATCTCCAGCAGCAGGGTCGATTCGGCAGAGGGTTCGCTCATGGTCTTGTCCTTGTCTAGTCGTTGAGTTCCAGCGCCATGGCCGTGGCCTCGCCACCGCCGATGCAGATGGCGGCCACGCCCCGGCGCAGACCGCGCTGGCGCAGCGCCTGGATCAGGGTCACCAGGATCCGCGCGCCGGAGGCGCCGATGGGATGGCCCAGGGCACAGGCGCCACCGTGCACGTTCAGGCGCTCCGGGTCCAGCCCCAGGGCATCCTGGGCGGCCAGTGCCACCACGGCGAAGGCTTCGTTGATCTCGAACAGGTCGACGTCGTTCAGCTGCCAGTCGATGCGCGCGAGCAGGGTGCGGATGGCGCCGATGGGCGCGGTGGGAAAGTCGCCCGGCGCGCCGGCATGGGCGGCATGGCCACGGATCGTCGCCAGCGGCGTCAGCCCTTCGCGCGCCGCCGTGCTGGCGCGCATCAGCAGCAATGCCGCGGCGCCATCCGAGATGGAGCTGGCGTTGGCCGCGGTGACGGTACCGCCTTCGCGAAAAGCCGGCTTGAGGGTGGGAATGCGTGCCGGATCGGCGCGGCGCGGTTGTTCATCGGTGTCGAGGCTCAGGGTTTCCTTGCGCCCCGCCACCTCCACCGCGGCGATCTCGGCGACGAAGGCGCCACTGGCCTGCGCCTGGCGCGCCCGGGCGAGGGACTGCTGGGCATAGGCATCCTGGCGCTCGCGGCCGATACCCAGGCGCGCCGCGCAGTCCTCGGCGAAGGTGCCCATCAGGCGCCCGGGCTCGTAGGCGTCTTCCAGGCCGTCGAGAAACATGCTGTCGATCAGGGCGCCGTGGCCGAGGCGGTAGCCGCTACGGGCCTTTTCCAGCAGATAGGGCGCGCGACTCATGCTTTCCATGCCGCCCGCCACCACCACCTCGGCACTGCCGGCGCGCAGCAGGTCATGGCCGAGGATGGCCGCCTGCATGCCCGAACCGCACATCTTGTTCAGGGTGGTACAGCGCGTGCTCTGGTCCAGGCCGGCGCCAAGGGCCGCCTGGCGGGCCGGTGCCTGGCCGAGGCCGGCGGGCAGCACGCAGCCCATGAGCACCTCGTCGACCCGCTCCGGCGACCAACCGCTCCGCTCCAGCACGGCGCGAATCACGGCGCTGCCCAGCTGTGGCGCCGACAGCGCCGCCAGTTCGCCACCCAGGGCCCCCATGGGGGTGCGAGCGGCGGCGACGATAACAATGGGATCGTTCATGACAACTCTCCTAGGCCCTTACGAAAAGTGCCTACACTCGGTGATGCTTCGTTGAAAAGCGCCTGGATGGCCAGCCCCGTCGCAATGCTCATTTACCACTCGTAAACTCGCTCGCGAGCCCGGTCCGCTTCCTCAGCGCTTTTCGCCTCGCCTGACCATCGCTCGGCGACTTTTCGTACAGGGCCTAGTGCGGGGCCATGCGCAGCGCACCGTCGAGACGGATCACCTCGCCGTTGAGCATGGGATTCTCGATGATGTGGCGGACCAGGGCGGCGAATTCCTCGCCGCGACCGAGGCGCGGCGGAAAGGGCACGTTGGCGGCCAGGGCCTCGCGCACCTCGGGGGTCATGCCGGCCATCATGGGCGTCTCGAATACACCCGGCGCTATGGTCATGACCCGGATGCCCTGCCCGGCCAGTTCGCGCGCCGCCGGCAGGGTGAGCGCGGCGACGCCCCCCTTGGAGGCGGCATAGGCGGCCTGGCCGATCTGGCCGTCGAAGGCGGCGATGGAGGCGGTGTTGATGATCACGCCGCGTTCGCCGCCGGCATCGGCCTCGCCCTGGGCCATGGCCGCGGCGGCCAGGCGCAGCACATTGAAGCTGCCCACCAGGTTGACGTTGATGATGCGCGCGAAGGCGGCGAGATCGTGGGGGCCGTTGCGCCCGAGGATGCGTGCGCCGCCAACGATGCCGGCGCAATTGATCGCCCCCTGCAGACCGCCCCAGCGGGCCAGGAGGGTATCCATGGCAGCGCTCAGGGCCTCGGCATCGGTCACGTCCACGGCGAGCGCCAAGGCCCGGTCGCCGAGGCGTTCGGCCTGGGCCTGCACGGCGTCGGCCTGCAGATCCAGCAGTGCCACCCGGGCGCCTGCCGCGATCAGCGCCGCGGCGGTGGCGGCGCCAAGGCCGGATCCGGCGCCGGTTACCAGAAAGGTGTGCTCGTCGATGCGCATGGGCGGGCTCTCCAGGATGATGGACTCATCTTCGATCCTCGACAGAGGTCGGACAAGGGCCGGATCGCTCAGCCGCACTGAGCGATCCGGCCCCCTGCTCACCAGGGCAGGGCCTGGCCCTGGTAGTCGAGAAAGGCACAGCCGCGCTGGCCGGCCCGTGCCTCGATCGTCGCTACCAGACCGGCCACGCTAGCGGCCACCTCGACCGGCGCGCCTACCCCGCCCAAGGCGGTACGCACCCAACCCGGGTGCAGCGCAAGCACGGCGAAGGCCGGTTGCTGCCCGGCGACCCAGCTTTGCAGCAGGCTATTGAGCGCCGCCTTGCTGGCGCCATAGAGCGGCATGTCGGCGGCCCGTGCCAGGCTGACGCTGCCCATCTGCGAACTCAGGCAGGCCGCCACTCCCGCCGCAGCCATCCGCGGCGCCAGGGCCTCCAGCAGCCGCAGCGGCGCCACGGCATTGGTCAGGAACAGCTCGCCCAGCTCCGCGGGGGTCGCCCGCTGCCCCTCCACCTCGTGCGGCCCCATGATGCCGGCATTGACGATCAGCCGATCCAGCGACTCATCGCGGCTTTCACTCAGTAGTCGCGTGCCCAGCTCGGGATCGCAGAGATCGCCGGTCACCACCCGCAGCCGTCCCGCGGTGGTCGCCGCCAGGGCGTCCAGCGCCGCATTCGGTGTTCGTACCAGCGCCAGCACCTGGTCGCCACGACCCAGGTAGCGCTCGACCAGCCCCAGTCCTATGCCCCGCGAGGCGCCTATCACCCAGACCTTCATCGCCTTCTCCTCAGTCCACCGCTGTGATGCGCAGATGCCGCTTCTTGCCCAGACTTACCCGTCGACCGACGTCGCTCGCCGTGAGCCGCACATCGGGATCGGATACGGGCAGTTCGTCCAGGCGCAGGCCACCGCCTTCCGCCAGTCGGCGGACCGCACTGCGCGACGGCTGCACACCGGTCTGCACCAGCAGCTCGACCAGGCTGACACCCCCATCGAGCTGCTGGCGGCTCAGGGCGAGCGTCGGCAAGCGACCACCGCCGTCCCGGTCGGCGAAGACCTCGGCGGCCGCCGCCTCGGCCGCGCGCTGGGCGGCCTCGCCGTGGGCCAGGCGGGTCGCCTCGTTGGCCAGCACGGTCTTGGCCAGATTGATCTCCGCGCCGCCCAGGGCCGCCAGCCGCCGTACCTCGTCCAGCGGCAGCTCGGTAAACAGCGCCAGGAAACGCTCGACGTCGGCATCGTCGCAGTTGCGCCAGAATTGCCAGAAGTCGAAGGCCGACAGCCGCTCCTCGTTGAGCCAGACCGCGCCCTGAGCCGACTTGCCCATCTTGCGGCCGTCACGGGTGGCCAGCAGTGGCATGGTCAGGCCATGGAGCTGAGGGCCACCCTGCCGGCGTGACAGCTCCACGCCATTGATGATGTTGGCCCACTGGTCCGCGCCGCCCAGTTGCAGGGTGCAGCCGTAACGGCGCGACAACTCGACGAAGTCGTAGGCCTGCAGCAGGGTGTAGCCGAATTCCTCGAAGGACAGCGAGTGCTCGCGATCAAGGCGATTCCTGATGGCATCGAAGGTCAGCAGTCGATTGATGGAAAAGTGCCGACCCACGGCGCCGAGGAAATTCAGGTAGCCGAGGCCGTCGAGCCATTCGGCGTTGTCCACCACCTGGGCGCGACCGTGGCCATCGCCGACCTCCAGGTAGCGGTGGAAGGCCTTGGCGATGCCCGCCATGTTCAGGGCGATCTGGCCGTCGGTGAGCACCGGGCGGCTGCTGTCGCGAAAGCTGGGATCGCCGATGCGGGTGGTGGCGCCGCCGATCAGTAGCAGGATGGGATGGCCGGCGCGCTGCAGCCAGCGCATCAGCATCAGGCCCTGCAGATGGCCGACGTGGAGGCTGTCGGCGGTGGCGTCGAAGCCGAGATAGCCGGTCACCGGGCCGCTGGCAAAGGCGCGGGCGAGGCCGTCACGGTCAGTGGTCTGATGGACGAAGCCGCGGGCTTCGAGGGTGGCGAGCAGGTCTTGCGTGGTGCTGTCCATGGGGTCTCCTGTGGCTGGACGGTGCCTGGGAGACCGGGAGAAGTTGCCTTGACCGAGCCGCCCTGGGCGATTCGGTCATGCAGCGCAGTACCTACCACCCGATATTGGTCAGGTAGGAGTAATAGGCGCTGATGGGGCAAAGGAAGGTTCGCATGGGGCGCCACGCTACCCACTCGCCCGCCGCTTGGCAACTGCGAACCGCTCGCACTGCCGCTTCGACCAGATGTCGCACCTCCTCTGCCGGCGGCTGAACGAACGGCGACAGTGGCGTTCCGAGTCCTGTCCTTTGCCAGCAGTATCGAGACGCAGAGATGAACCTACCCGCTCCACCCCCCGAGATCCCCAGCACCGGCATGGCAGTCCCAGGCGTACCTGGACAAGGAACAGCCCTTGCGTGAGAGGATCTCCCCGATGAAAAGCATTACCCCGGCCAACCTGCTGTTGCTGCTGCTCTGCCTCACGGTGCTGGCCTACGCCACCGATCTGATCGGCTAGACGGCATCGGCCTGGCGGCTGGCTCTGCGGCCTGACGGTTGCTCTCCGCCGTCTCTTGGCCTAGCGTTCAGGCCCTGTCCGTAAGAGAACTACCGCGCCATGCCCAGCCAACCCTCCAGCACCGTCGAAAGCGTCGAGCTGCTGACGTCCCTGGATTCCGTCGCGGCGCTCCTGCGCGTGGTCTGCGACATCAGCGGCCTCGGGGTCGCCACCGTGGCCGAGGTCACCGAGCAGCGCTGGATCGCCTGCGCGGTGGAGGATCGCATCGCCTTCGGCCTGCAACCCGGCGCCGAACTGGATCTCGAATCCACCCTGTGCAATCACGTGCGCTCCTCCCACGACGCCGTGATCATCAGCGATGTGACCCAGAACCCTACTTACTGCGACCATCCGGCGCCCGGCCTCTATGGCTGGAAGAGCTATCTGTCGGTGCCGGTGTTCCGGCCCAATGGCACCTTCTTCGGCACGCTGTGCGCCTTCGATCCCCAGCCCGCACCGCGGCTGGAGCAGCGCCCGGTGATCGACACCCTGGACGGCTTCGCCCGTCTGCTGGGGGAATTGCTCGCCCGGGAAGAACAGCGTCGCGAGGCGAGCCCCGGCGCGCGTGGCGACCTCGATCTCACACCGCTGCGCGAGCAACTGCTGGTGCTGCTGGAAGAAGACCTGCAGCGTCCGCTCCAGGCGCTGGCCGCGCAGGACCTGCCCACGAGCGCCGCACAAGCCGAGCCCTGGCAGGCCGAGGCCCGGCGCCTGGCTGAACGCAGCGCTGCGGCCGCCGATTTCGTCCGTGTGCGTCTCGGCCACGGCCTGCCGCTGAAACTGAACTTGGTGGAGGGCGTCAACGAGCGTCTGACCAACCTGCTCGCCACGCTGCAGGCCCGTTTTCCCGACCAGACCCTAGGCAGCGAGCTGCCGGAGTTACCCGCCGCCGTGCGCCTCGACCTGCCGCGTCTGCTGCAGGCCGTGGCCGCGCTGCTGGAGTGGGCCGCGTCCCGCAATCCTGCCGGCGGCACCCTGCTGCTGCGCGGCGAGCTCGACGAACGCTGCTATCGCCTCGCCGTGGAAAGCCGCACCGCCGTGGTGGATCCCGGCAGCCTGAGCCAGGTGTTCCAGCCGGCGCTGATCCAGGCCAAAGCTGAACTGCCCGCCCGCCTGGAGCTGAGCCTCTACCTCGCCCAGGAAGTCGCCCGCGGCCATGGCGGCAGCCTGATCGCGCGGCTGGATGACGGCCGCCTGCGTTTCCTTCTCACCCTACCCACGGCCCTGGACTGATGCCCTTGCCCTTCCCCGCTCCCTTGCTGGTGATCCGTCACGGCGAAACCGACTGGAATGCCAGCGGCCGCCTGCAGGGTCGCCAGGACATACCGCTCAACGCCCGTGGCCGGGCCCAGGCCGAGGCCGTGGGCCTGGCCCTGCGCGAACGCCTCGACGTCGCTCGCTTCACCTGCCTGAGCAGTCCGCTGCAACGCGCCAGCGAAACCCTCGATCTGATCCTGGCGCAGCTGCCCGGTGCGCCGCTCAGCCTTGGCCGCGATGCGCGTCTGGCGGAAAAGGCCTTTGGTGACTGGGAAGGCCTGGACATGCCGACCATCGCCCAGCGCTATCCCGAGCAGCACGCCCGGCGCATGGCCGAGCCCTATACCTTTAGGGTGCCCGGTGGCGAAAGCTATGCCGATGCCGCCGAACGGGTGCGCCCCCTGCTGGAGGAACTCCAGGGTCCCACCCTGCTGGTGGCCCATGGCGCCCTGATCCGCAGCCTGCTGGTGGCCCTCGGCCTGGCCAGCCCGGAGGTGGCGACCCGGATGGTCATCCACCAGGGCCGCTGGCTGGAGCTGGATGCGGCCGGTTATGCGTGGTACAGCGCCCCCGGCTGGGACGCCTAGCCTTAACTCAGCCGGCGGGCGAACTGGCTGACCGCGCCCACCACCTGGCGGGCGCCCTCCTGGATCTCGGTGATGCGCACCCCGGCGTTGCTGGCCAGGTGCAGCCCCTGCTCCGCCTGCTGCCGGCTGGCGGCCATGTTGCTGACCGCCGTCTGCGCCAGTTGCTGGTTCTGCTGCACCACGCCGACGATCTCCTCGGTGGCCTTGCTGGTGCGCCCGGCCAGTTGCCGGACCTCGTCCGCCACCACCGCGAAGCCGCGCCCCTGCTCGCCGGCCCGGGCGGCTTCGATGGCGGCGTTGAGCGCCAGCAGATTGGTCTGCTCGGCGATGCCGCTGATGGTCTTGACGATGGCGCTGATCACCAGCGACTGCTTGCCGAGGTCCTCGATGCCATTGGCGGCGACCTGGATCTCGTCGGCGATGCGGGTCATCACCGCGACCGTGTCCTGCACCACCGCCGCGCCCTGGCGGGCGCTTTCGTCGGTGGTCTGGGAGATGTCGAAGGCGACCCGCGCGGCCTCGGCCACCGCCAGTTCCTGTTCCACCTGATCGGTGATGACGGTGGCGAACTTGATGACCTTGTACAGCTCGCCACGGGTGTTGAGTACCGGGTTGTATGAGGCTTCCAGCCAGACGGTACGGCCATGGCTGTCGATGCGCTTGAAGCGGCTGGCCACGTAGTCGCCGCGATTGAGCCGTTCCCAGAAGGCGCGATAGTCGGCCGACTCAGCCTCTTCACGGCTGCAGAACATCCGGTGGTGCTTGCCGACGATCTGCGCCAGCGAATAGCCCATGCCCTGCAGGAAGCGCTCGTTGGCGGTCAGCACCTCGCCGGACAGGTTGAATTCGATCACCGCGGTGGATCTCAGCAGCGCATTGATGATGCCCGAGTGTTCGGTGGAGGTCTCCACCTGCTCGGTACGGTCATAGGCATAGCAGCGGATCTGCTTGACCTGGCCCTGGCTATCGCGCACTGGCGTCCAGATCGCATAGAGCCAGGCGACGCCGCCCGTTCCGCGCAGCAGTCGATAGATGCCACTGGCCTGGCGGCCTTCGCTGAAGCTGCGTTTCAGGTCGCCGTAGCAGACCAGCTTCTTCACGTAGTCCGGAATGATGTCGTCCAGATTGCGCCCGGTCAGACTGCCGGGGGCGTAGCCCAGGCAGAGCGCGAAGTTCTCGTTGAAATCCTCGATCCGGCCTTGGGCGTCCAGCAGCAGATGCAGCGAATCCTGATGGAAGGCCGCGCTCACCTGGCGGTGCTCGGACAGTTCGGCTTCGAGATCGGCGATGCGACGTTTGAGTGCGGCGTTGAACATGGGATCACCCAGGAAAGTTGTGTCTTTCTCTGGTTCGACGCGCCGCGGGATTTCTTGACCGGGTGCTGATGAACGCCTGACTCCCGAGCCGGCAACAACAGCGCCGATCGCGCGCCCGGCCTGACATTGGAGGGAAAACCCGAGCGGCTCTAGCCTGCCGCTGCCGCTTCGATGATGACGTCCGGCAGCGCCGGACCAGAGTGCCGGCGATCCGTTACCCGACCGCTCAGCGAAGCGACAGGCGGTAGGTCAGATCGCCGCGGCCAAGGGCTCCGGCAGGGTCTGGCGTGGCTGGCCTTCCAAGCGCCGCGCCAGGGCGCCGAGGTCGATCAGGGTCGCCTGGCGACTGTTGCCCGGAGCCCCTACCCCTACCCAGCTCTGCGCCCGCTGCGCCGGCACCGCGCCGCCCTCCCCGGGCAGTTGCCAGCTGCGCGCCAGGGCATCGGCGCGCAATTCGGTAAAGGCCTCGATGGCTTCCGCCCGCTGCACCACGAAGCCCAGGCGCTGGCGCTGCCCCTCCACCACGATCACCTGATCGCCGGGGCCGGGCGCGACCGCCACCGCGCCGGCGAGGGTGCGCAGGCACACCAGGGTGATCTGCTGGCCGCGGACCTCCATCACCCCCAGCAGCCGCGGATCCCGCTGACCGAGGCGCAGGAAGTGCGCCGGCAGCGGCAGGACCTCGGCCACCTGCTCCAGCGGTACGGCGAACAGCAGTTCGGCGAGAAAGGTCAGGCACGGCTGACGTCGCACCTGGCGGCGCTCTTCGCGCAACAGGTCGCGATCGGTGCGATAGATCCGCGCATAGGCGACCGCCGCCTCCTGGCACCCCAGGGCCAGGTGATCGATCACGATCGCCGCCTCGCCATCAGCGGCGCTGAATACCCCACGCAACAGCCCCGGCTGCTCCAGGCCAAAGCCCAGCAGTGGCGCGCATTGCGCCGGATCCCGGCGCCACATGCCGAGCAGCCGCTGGAAGCCGAAGGCGACCCGATACTGACCCTGGTCGCCCGCCGCCAGCACCAGCAGCTGCTCATGGTGACCGTTCGCCGGCGTGGCCAGGCCGAGCAGCTCAGACAGCTCCAGCACCGGCAGGGCCTGGCCCCGCAGCTGCACCTGGTGGCGACAGCTGTCGCTGGCGAATTCGCTGGGGGTCAGTTGCGGTCGATCCACCAGCTCCTGCACCACCGCCGCGTCCAGGCACAGGCGGCGCCCGTCGCACTCGAACAGCAGATAGAGGCGCTCCCCTTCCTTGCCGCGGGCAACCTGCTGCCGCGTCGACGGCACGTCGGCACTGACCTCGAAGCCCGGCAAGGCGGCCAGGGCGTCTAGGTCCAGCAGGTGCACCAGCCGACCGCTGTCCGGGCGCAGGTACACCCGCCCCAGCAGGCGTCCAGGCGCCCCATGCAACCGTACGATGACGTCATCCGCCAGACCGAGGAGATCCACCACGCCATCGATGGCCAGGCCGAAGCGTCCACCGCCCTGGCGGATCACGGCGATCCGCCGCTCGCCCTCGCCCGCCGGCAGCCCCAGCAGGCGATGACCGTCCACCAGCGGCAGCGGCTGGCCGCCCAGCTCGAAGAGGCCGAGCAGCCAGGGCACCGGACTCGGATGAGGGGCCAGGCGCTCCGGCCAGGGCACCACGCGTTCCAGGGCCTGGGCGGACAGGGCGACTTCCAGTTCGCCGATCCGCACGACGCCCTGGATCGCGGTCACGATCGCGCTCCCCCGGTCACCGGCGTGAGCGTGGTGGCCGCGTCCAGCTCCTGGATCAGTTGATTGACCCGCGCCGCATCCTCGAGCTGGGCCGCGGTGGAGCCGTTGATGGCCTCAATGGACTGCTGGGTCTTGCCCACCCCTTCGGCGATCAGGCCAAAGGCCTCGCCCACGCTGCGCGAGATCTCGCTGCCCTGGGCGATGCTCTTGACCGACTCCAGGATCAGCTTGTTGATCTCCTTGGTCGCCTGGGACGACTTCTCGGCCAGCTTGCGCACCTCGTCGGCCACCACCGAGAAGCCCAGTCCGTGTTCGCCGGCGCGGGCCGCCTCGATGGCGGCGTTGAAGGCCAGCATGTTGGTTTGGTTGGCGATGTCGCTGATCACCTGAACGATGTCCTGGATGCCCCCGGCGGTGGTGCCTATGGCCTCCATGGCATCCAGCGAGCGGCCCAGGGTCAGGGAGCCGCGCTCGGCTTCCTCCAGGGTGCGTCGAGCCATGCGGTTGGCGTCGTCGGTGGTCTCGGCGATCTGGTTGATGGAGCGGGTCAGGGCATGCAGCGAGAGATTCATCTGCTCGATCTTCTGCCGCAGGTGCTGCTCCAGCTCCACCTGGCGGGTGATATCGGTGGCGAACTTCACCACCTTGTGCACCTGACCGTCGGCGTCGAAGATGGGGTTGTAGGTGGCCTGGATCCAGATGCGCTGGCCGAACTTGCTCAGCCGCATGAAGCGTCCGCCAAACACCTCGCCCTGGGCCAGCCGCGCCCAGAACTCGCGGTATTCGCCGGAGGCGACGTGTTCCGCCTCGCAGAAGATGCGGTGATGCTGCCCGCGGATCTCTTCCAGGCGATAACCCAGGGTCGCCAGGAAGTTGCGGTTGGCTTCGAGGATCTTGCCGGTCAGGTCGAATTCGATCACCGCCTGGCCGCGGTCGACGGCCGCCACCTTGCCCGCATAGTCGCTGTTGCGAATCTGGCTCTCGGTGATGTCCACGGCGAACTTCACCACCTTGCACGGCTTGCCGTCGGCGTCGAAGATCGGGTTGTAGGTGGCCTGGATCCAGATCTCCTCGCCCCGGCTGTTGCGTCTCTTGTACACCCCGGCGTCGAATTCGCCCCGCGCCAATTTATCCCAGAACAGCCGGTACTCCGCGGAACGGGCATAGTCGTCGGGACAGAAGATGCGGTGATGCTTGCCCACCACTTCATCGGCCTGGTAACCCAGGGCCAGCAGGAAGTTGCGGTTGGCGGTGATTACCGTGCCGTCGAGGGAGAATTCGGCGATGGCCTGGGAGCGGTCGATGGCCGCCACCTTGCCTTCGTAGTCGCTGTTGCGCAGCTGACTCTCGGTGACGTCGCTGGCGAACTTGACCACCTTGTACGGCTTGCCCTCGGCATCGAGGATGGGGTTGTAGGTGGCCTGGATCCACACCTGGCGGCCGTCGCTGGCGCGTCTCTTGTACAGCCCGGTATCGAAGTCGCCGCGGCCGAGCTTCTCCCAGAACAGCCGATAGCCCGGCGAGCGGGCGTGCTCGGGTTCGCAGAAGATCCGGTGATGCTTGCCGCGCACCTCGTCCAGGCTGTAACCCATGGCCGACAGGAAATTCTCGTTGGCGGTCAGGATATTGCCGTGCAGATCGAATTCGATCACCGCCTGGGCACGATCGATGGCGGCCATCTTGCCTTCGAACTCCGCGGCCTGCAGTTGCGCATCGGTGACATCGGTGGCGAACTTCACCACCTTGTAGGGCCGACCGTCGCTGTCGAGGATGGGGTTGTAGGTGGCCTGGATCCAGATCGGCCGGCCATCGCGGCGGATGCGCTTGTAGACGCCGGTATCGAAAACGCCCTGCCCCAGGCGATTCCACAGCAGGGCGTATTCCGCCGAACGCGCATAGTCGGCCGGGCACATCAGGCTGTGATGACGCCCGCGCAGCTCGTCCAGCGCATAGCCGGTCATGCCAAGGAAATTGTCGTTGGCCCAGAGCACGTTGCCCTGCAGATCGAATTCGATCACCGCCTGGGAACGATGGATGGCCTCGATCTTGCCCTCGTACTCGACCGCCTGCAGGCGCGCCTCGGTAATGTCGGTGGCGAACTTGATGATGCGCTGCGGGCGCCCTTGCGCATCCAGCAACGGATTGTAGGTGGCGCGGATCCACTTCAGGCTGCCGTCCTTGTGCCTGCGGCGATAGACGCCGCTATGGAATTCGCCGCGCCCCAGCGTTGCCCAGAAGTCCTGATAGTCGTCGCTTTCCGCTACCCCGGGCGGGCAGAACAGCCGGTGATGCCGCCCACTGATCTCCTCGAGACGATAGCCGAAGGTCTCCAGGAAGTTGTCGTTGGCGTGCAGCACATTGCCCTGCAGATCGAATTCGATCACCGCCAGGGAGCGGTCCAGCGCCTGGCGCAGCACGTGATAGGCAGAGGCATCGTCAACAGCGGCGAATTCGGCAGTGGCGGAGGACATGGGACAGCTCCAGGAAAGGACTCGGCGATCAGGTTATCGGCAATCGCGATAACAGTTTTAATACCGCCTATCCTAGAGATGTTTTGCACTAGCGGATCGCCAGTAGTCGTCCGATGAACGACCTTAAGTTTTCCATCTAGGTTCAGACCACCAGCTTGGTGCCTATGACCAGCAGCATGACCGCCAGGCAGGGCCGCAGGACAGCGTCCGGTACCCGTCCGGAGAGATGACTGCCCAGGAAGATGCCCGGCAGCGAACCCAGCAACAGAAAGCCCAGGACATGCCAGTCCAGATTGCCCAGGCCGGCGTGTCCCAGCCCTGCCACCAGTGTCAGGGGGACCGCATGGGCGATCTCGGTGCCGACCAGACGCCGCGTCGCCATCAGCGGATAGAGCAGAAAGAGCGCCACCGTACCCAGGGCACCCGCGCCGATGGAGGTCAGGGTCACCATGAAGCCCAGTACCGCGCCGGTCAGGACCGTCAGGGCATTGAGCCGCCCGGCGCTCAGGTGGAATCTGTCGCCGGCATGGCGGCTGGCAAAGACGAAGATCTGCTTTTTGAACAGGATGGCCAGGGCCGTCAGCAGCAACACGATGCCGAGGGCATGCTTGATCAGTGTATTGGTCGCCTGCTGATCACCGGGTAGCAGGGCCAGGGCGAGCAGCGTCAGGGCCGCCGCGGGCACGCTGCCGGCGGCCAGCCAACCGGTCACCTTCCAGTCGATGTTGCTATTGCGCTGGTGGACGAAGACGCCGCCCGCCTTGGTGATAGCGGCATAGAGCAGATCGGTCCCCACCGCTGCGGCCGGATTGATCCCGAACCAGAGCAGGATGGGCGTCATCAGCGAGCCACCGCCCACCCCTGTCATGCCGACGATGAAGCCAACCACCAGCCCCGCGACCACGAAGCCCATCGACCCTACTTCCATTACAGCCCCAATTGCCGTTGTCGGCTCATCTTGCGGCCGCACAGGATAACCACTCAGGTTATGCCGACCTATATGAAAAGAGTCTTTGCTTATAACCGAAAACGCTAAACCAGGGGATCATCGGCCCTGGTGGGCATTCAGATAGGCCGCCACCTCGTCGTCGCCATAGCCGGCGCGCCGCGCATGGGTTTCGATGGCGGCGCGACAGGCAGGGTCGGTGATGGTCGCTGGTAGGGTGGACCCGCACGGCGTCAGGGCCGCCTGGGCCAGGAAGCTCGCGAGATCCTGCTTGTGTTCGTCGGCGACGGGATGGGTACCCGTGGTGGGTGCATGGGCCGCTACCGGCGGCGTGGTGGTGGCCACCACGGCCGGCTCGCTGCCGGTCGAGTCGCTGCGATGGGTAGTGGCCACCGCGGCGATCACCAGCAGGCCGAAACCTGCGGTCAGCACCAGCAACTTGCGCGTCGAATTCCCGCTCATGATCTGTTCTTCCCTCTATAAAGCTGACATCTCGGACCTGAAAACGACATGAGCTGCCGAAAGTCCGACTTTTGACCAATCAAGTCAGACAATATTTTTCCCACCTGTGTTCAGTCGAAGCTCCCCCATGCCACACTCCGAAGCGTCAGGAGATAGGAGCGGCTCATGCAGCAGAAGGATTTCATCGGGCCCCGCCTGCGCCAGCTCAGTGCGGATCTCTCGCTCGCCGATCGGCTGGCGGAGAGCGCCCAGGTCGATCTCAACGCCGATCTCAAGCGCCGGGTTCGCGAAGACCTGGAACAGGCGCTGCGCGAAGTGGGTCAGCTCAGCGAAGAACAGACGCTCTGGCTGAACTGGGCGAACAGCTAGCCTTGATGCGACTGGTGTCGTCGCGCTGTAACGAGCGGTTGCTATCTGTAGCGGCATCTACCTTCTGGAGCCCAGCATGAAAGCGGAATACGAAATCAGTGACGACATCGCCCAGTTCGTGGGCGGCGCCTTGATCAGCCTGGTCCTGATCAGTGGCGGAGCCCTCGGCGGCGCCTTCTTCCTGCTGACCTCAACACTCAACTGACCGTTGGTCGCCACCTCCCGCCTGATCCGCCCCGAGGCGCGGCCGTCCTTGACCGGCTGCGCGGCCAGCGGCGCCGCCGCCACTCGTCCGGGCTCTCCAGGCAGCTTGCATTACCCGCCCAGCGCATTATCTTGAAAGTGCCAATAACAATTAGTGCATACGGCAAGAGGTCGGATCATGCGAACCCAATTGACCCGCTCGATCACTCTGTTCGATAGCGCCATCGATCAGTCCGCCACGGCAGGCTCGCCGCCGCCCGTGTGCCACAGGCGCACCGCGCAACGCTGGACCCGGGCCCTGCTGTTCGGCACTTCGCTGGCCTTCGCCCTCTGCGCGCCGCTGCTGCGGCATCTGCACTGAGGTCCGGCGCAGGCGCTTGCGATCCTCTGGCCGCCCGCTAAATCGCGGGCACAAAAAAACCGGCACTGGGCCGGTCTTTTGCTGTGCATCTTGATTGGTGCGGACGGAGAGACTCGAACTCTCACACCTTGCGGCGCCAGAACCTAAATCTGGTGTGTCTACCAATTCCACCACGTCCGCGAGACGCTTGAAACACGAACGCCAGACACAAGGTCTGGCGTTCGCTAAATATGGGGTGGACGATGGGAATCGAACCCACGACACCAGGAGCCACAATCCTGTGCTCTACCAACTGAGCTACGCCCACCATATCTTACCTGCTTGCCGTCGCCGAACCGCCAGTGGCGCGCCCGGCAGGACTCGAACCTGCGACCATCCGCTTAGAAGGCGGATGCTCTATCCAGCTGAGCTACGGGCGCCTGTTACGGCAGCTGCCCTAGCAGAGACTTCCTTGGTGAGAAGCCTCTTGCCTGGCCCTTGTCAGTGACTTGGGCTGTGCTCGGCAAGCGGGGCGAATGTTATAAAGCTCGTGCAGGTCCGTCAACTAATTTTTTAAAAATTTTTAAGCAGAAGAATGAGTTAGCCGCCGCAGAGGCTTCTCTGTTGCGAGCGGGCCCGTCCATGCGAAAATAGCCGACCCTTTTCCGTCACCACCAGAAATCGCCCATGACCGCCCAACTGATCGACGGCAAGTCCATTGCCGCCCGCCTGCGCCAGGATATTGCCCAGCGAGTCTCTCAACGTCGTAGCGCCGGACTGCGCGCCCCTGGCCTCGCCGTCATCCTGGTCGGCGACGATCCCGCCTCGCGCGTCTATGTGGCGCACAAGCGCAAGGACTGCGAAGAGGTCGGTTTCGACTCCTATGCCCATGACCTGCCGGCCACTACCAGCCAGGCCGAGCTGGAAGCCCTGATCGATCGTCTGAATGACGACAC
This sequence comes from Pseudomonas sp. HR1, assembly GCF_030175875.1. Classification (NCBI taxonomy): domain Bacteria; kingdom Pseudomonadati; phylum Pseudomonadota; class Gammaproteobacteria; order Pseudomonadales; family Pseudomonadaceae; genus Pseudomonas; species Pseudomonas sp. HR1. The sequence goes on along the minus strand of NZ_JASNRF010000007.1, from coordinate 124,160 downwards.
CGGCGTCGACGGCATCCTGCTGCAACTGCCCCTCCCCGCCCACCTGGACGCCACCGGGTTGCTGGAGCGCATCCGCACCGACAAGGACGTGGACGGCTTCCACCCCTACAATTTGGGCCGGCTGGCGCAGCGCAATCCCCAGCTGCGCCCCTGCACGCCCAAGGGCATCATGACCCTGCTGCACAGCACCGGCGTCGACCTCTATGGTCTGGATGCGGTGGTCGTCGGCGCCTCCAATATCGTCGGCCGCCCCATGGCGCTGGAATTGCTGCTGGCCGGCTGCACCACCACCGTGACCCACAGGTTCACCCGCTCCCTCGAGCACCATGTCAGCCAGGCCGACCTGGTGGTGGTTGCCGTGGGCAAGCCCGGACTGGTCAAGGGTGAATGGATCAAGCCCGGCGCCATCGTCATCGACGTCGGCATCAATCGTCAGGCCGATGGCCGCCTGGTCGGCGACGTCGAATACGAAAGCGCCTGCGAACGCGCCAGCTGGATCACCCCGGTCCCGGGTGGCGTCGGCCCCATGACGCGGGCCTGCCTGCTGGAGAACACGCTGTACGCGGCCGAGCAGCTGCACAGCTAGCAAAACGGGCCCCGCGGGGCCCGTTCTTCATTCGGCCAACCCTCAGGGCAGCCAGGACTTCACGCGATCCGGATGGGCAGCGATCCAGGCCTTGGCGGCCTCTTCCGGCTTCTTGCCCTCTTCCACGGCCAGCATCACCTCGTTCACCTCACCCGGCTGCCAGGCGAATTTCTTCAGGAAATCCCAGACCGGCTTGGCCTTGGCTTCCAGGGCCGGGTTGGCCACGGTGTCCACATGCTCGGAGCCACCGAACACGCCCTTGGGATCTTCGAGGAACTTGAGCTTCCACTTGGCGAACATCCAGTGCGGTACCCAGCCCGTCACCACGACCGGCTTCTGGTCCTTTTCCGCCCGGGTCAGCTCGGCGATCATGCCGCTGCCCGAACTGGCCACCAGCTTGTAGTCCAGGCCGTAATCCTTGATCGCCTGGTCGGCCTTGAGCATGACCCCGGCACCGGCGTCGATACCGACGATCCGGCCGCCGAAGTCGGCCTTCTGCGCCTGCAGATCGGCGATGCTGTTGGCCTTGACGTACTCCGGCACGATCAGACCGATCTTGGCATCGGGGGTATTGACGTTCAGATCGACCACCTGGTCCTTCATCTTCTCGTAGTAGGCGCCGTGGGTGACCGGCAACCAGGCGGAGAGCATGGCGTCGAGCTTGCCGCGCGCGACCCCCTGCCACATGATGCCGGCGGCGACCGGCATGAGCTTGACCTCATAGCCCAGATTCTGGCGGATCACTTCAGCTGCGGTATGGGTCGTGGCCACGCTATCGGCCCAGCCATCGACATAGCCGATGGTGATTTCCGGCTTGGCCGCCTGGGCCAGGCTCATGGCCGAGGTCAGCGCAACACCGAGTCCTAGTCCCAACAGTTTCTTCACCATGCTCATGCAGCAGTCCTCTCGCTATGGAAGTCGGGCGGTTGCCCCACCCCCATCATTCGGGCAATGCAAGATGGCCACTACCGCCTGGACGACGCATAACGACCGGTTAGCGACAAGAGCTGCACTTTTCGCGACATCCGATGTCGCTTGACGCAGCCCGTCGACCGCTCTGTAATCGACGCCTCGCAGAAACCTTCGCTTGCCGATGCAACCTATCGGCGAGTCGTTGTCTTACCTACGCTCTCAAGCCCTCTGAAAGGACTCTGTCCATGCGTCTTCCGTTGCGCGTCGCCGCCCTGCTGGGCGCGCTGTTTTCCGGCCTCTGGGGTACCGCGCACGCGGCCGCCGAAGTGGATGCCGCCACCTATGGCTATCCACTGGTCAATCCTTTCGAAGCCACCATCGTCACCACGCCGGAAAAATTCCGCCCCGAGCTGCCGCCCGAAAGCACCATCGACCAGGATGACTACAGTCTCAACCTGCGTCCGGAGCGGGAATACCAGCTGCCCGGCAACTTCTGGCCGGTGAAGAAATTCCACTACCGCCTCGCCCGCCAGGACCATCCGGCGCCGCTGATCTTCCTGATCGCCGGCACCGGGGCCAACTACTCTTCCAGCACCCAGGAATACCTCAAGCGGCTGTATTACGCGGCCGGCTACCACGTGGTGCAGCTGTCCTCGCCCACCAGCTGGGACTTCATGGTGTCGGTGTCGCGCACCGCCACCCCGGGCTACACCCCGCACGATGCCGAGGACCTCTATCGGGCCATGCAGGCGGTGTGCGCCCAGCATCCCAAGCTGCCCGTCACCGACTACTACCTGACCGGCTACAGCCTAGGCGGCCTGGACGCCGCCTTCGTCTCCTACCTGGACGAAAGCCAGCGCAGCTTCAATTTCAAGAAGGTGCTGATGGTCAATCCGCCGGTCAATCTGCTTACCTCGGTACGCAACCTGGATCGCCTGGTGCAGACCGAGGTGAAGGGCGTCACCAACAACCGCACCTTCTACGAGCTGATCCTGTCCAAGCTGACCCGCTACTTCCAGGAAAAGGGCTACGTCGACTTCAACGACGCCGTGGTGCGCGACTTCCAGCGCTCGCCGGAGCGGCTGAGCAACGAAGAACTGGCCATGCTGATCGGCTCGTCCTTCCGCTTCTCGGCAGCCGACATCGCCTTTACCTCCGACCTGATCAACCGTCGCGGCCTGATCACCCCGCCGACCTACCCGATCAGCGAGGGCACCAGCCTGACGCGCTTCTTCGCCCGTTCGCTGCAGTGCGATTTCGACTGCTACATGACCGAGCAGGTGATGCCGTTCTGGCAAAAGAACTTCAAGGGGCAGAACCTCGACGATCTGGCGCGCAAGTCCAGCCTCACCGCGCTGGAAGACTATCTGAAGAGCAGCCCGAAGATCGGCGTCATGCACAATGCCGACGACATCATCCTCGGCCCGGGCGACCTCGGTTTCCTGCGCAAGACCTTTGGCGATCGCTTGACCGTCTATCCCCACGGCGGCCATTGCGGCAATCTCAACTACCGCGTCAACGCGAACGCCATGCTGGAGTTCTTCGCCCGTGGTTAAGTCCCTGCTCGCTCTTCTCCTGATGGCCAGTGCCTCGGTATTTGCTGCCGAATCGAGCCCGCCGCCCTCCTCCTCCCTGACCATCGGCTCGGACACCATGCCGGCCGCGCCCGTGGGCGCCGACGGCTTCAGCAATCCGCTGTCGACCCTCAAGTACAACCCGGGGCTGGACCAGCGCGAATTCGAACGGGCGTCACTGGTGGCGCTGGACGTCTACGACCCCTTCGAATCCTGGAACCGCCACGTCTACCACTTCAACTATCGGCTGGACGAGTGGGTCCTGCTGCCGGTGGTCAATGGCTATCGCTATATCACCCCGCGCTTCGTCCGCTCGGGCGTGAGCAACTTCTTCAGCAACCTGGGCGACGTCAACAACCTGCTCAACAGCCTGCTGCAGTTCAAGGGCCGCCGCGCCCTGGACACCACCGGCCGGCTGCTGCTCAACACCACCGTGGGGGTGTTCGGCCTGTGGGATCCGGCGACCCGCGTCGGGCTGATCAAGCAGCCGGAAGACTTCGGCCAGACCCTGGGCTTCTATGGCGTGGGTGACGGTCCCTTCCTGATGCTGCCGATCCTCGGCCCGTCCAACCTGCGCGACACCGGTGGCCTGGCGGTGGACTTCGCCGCCGAGGCGCAGATCAACTTCCTCAACGTCAGCGACGAGAGCAGTCGTCATCCGGAGATCATGGTGCTGCGCGGCATCAACCTCAGGTACGTGACCGACATGAGATACGGCCAGCTCAACTCGCCCTTCGAGTACGAGAAGATCCGCTACTTCTACACCAAGGCGCGGGAACTGCAGATCGCCGAATAAGGCCTAGGCGCCGGCGAGAAAGGCCCGCAGCTCCGGTAGGCGGGCCTGGGCATCGGCCCGTCCCAGCGCCATGAGTTCCTGGCAATAGGCCGCCTCGAACAGCAGATAGCTGAGCAGTGCACTGCCCGAAGGCCGGTTCACCCCGACGCCGCGCAGCAACTGCCGCAAGGCCGGCGGCAGGCGCTTGCGATGGTGGGTGGCGATATCCGCCAGCGGCTGGCTGGGCGCGATCACCAGCATCTCCACGGGACGGCAGAACCGTCCGCTGACCGGATCCCCCGCCGGCAGCGCACTGCTCAGCAGATTGAGACGCCGCAGGGTTTCGGTGTCGCTGTCCAGGGCATCGACGAAGGTGCTGTTGAGCAGGTGGCCGCCGATCTGCGCCACCGTCGGCGGCCGACCCTGCAGGCCGTGCTCGTGCCCCCCGGGCGCGCCGAGCCCTATGACCAGGATGCGATCCGCCCCCAGATGCAGCGCCGGACTGATGGGCGCCGTCTGCCGCACCGAGCCATCGCCCAGGTATTCACGCCCCACCTTCACCGGCGGAAAGAACAGCGGAATGGCCGTGCTGGCGAGCAGGTGGTCGACCGCCAGCCGCGCCGGAACCCCGACGCGCCGATGGCGAAACCAGGGATCCAGGGCGCCATGACTCTGATAGAAGGTCATCGCCTGGCCCGAGGCGTAACCGAACGCCGTGACTGCCACGGCGCGCAGGGCGCGCTGGCGCAAGGCGGCGGTGATGCCGGAGAAATCCAGCTCGCGGCTGAGCAGGGCTCGCAGCGGGGCGTTGTCGAGCAGGGCCAGGGGCTCCTGGCGCCAGGCGCCGAACAGCGTCTGCAGCCCGAAGCGCACGGCCTGGCGGGTCGCCCCCGCCCAGTCGCTGCGATAGATCATCGCCGTGTCCAGCCCTGCCCAGACCGCCGCCAGGCGATCCACCGCGCGGCCGAAATCCAGGGCGCCACAGCCCAGCACGGCGGCGTTCAGCGCCCCCGCCGAGGTACCGACGAGAATCGGAAAGGGATTGTCGGAACGGACCGCCAGGGTGTCCGCGACCACCTGCACCACCCCGACCTGATAGGCGGCCCGCGCGCCACCGCCGGCCAGAATCAGCCCCGTGCGCCCTTCGCCGCCCAAACTCATCTAGCGCTTCTTCTTCGGATAGAGCTTGGGCTCACCGGCCGGGCGGGTCTTGAAGCGCCGGTGGGCCCAGAGGTATTGCTCGGGCAACTGGCTGACGCAGTGCTCCACCCACTGGTTGATGCGCAGGCAGTCGGCTTCCTCGCTGTCGCCAGGGAAGTCGGCCAGCGGCGGATGGACCACCAGGCGATAACCCGAACCATCCGCCAGGCGTTCCTGGGTGAAGGGCAGCACCCTGGCCCGCCCCAAACGGGCGAACTTGGTGGTGGCCGTCACCGTCGCCGCCTGGATGCCGAACAGCGGCACGAAGAGGCTCTGCTTGGCGCCGTAGTCCTGATCCGGCGCGTACCAGATGGCACGACCGGCGCGCAGCACCTTGAGCATGGCGCGCACGTCCTCGCGCTCGATGGCGGTGGCGTCCAGGTTGTGGCGCTCGCGACCACGGCGCTGGATGAAGTCGAACACCGGATTCTTGTGCTGGCGGTACATGCCATCGATGGTGTGCCGCTGACCGAGCAGCGCCGCACCGATTTCCAGGGTGGTGAAATGCAGCGCCATGAGGATCACGCCCTGCCCGTCGCGCTGGGCGGCCTGGAGGTGCTCGAGGCCTTCGATGTGGGCCAGCCGGGCCAGGCGCTGCCGCGGCCACCACCAGCTCATGGCCATCTCCAGCAGGGCCATGGCGCTGCTGGCGAAGTTGCGCCTGAGCAACAGGTCACGCGCCTGTTCGTCGAGCTGGGGAAAGCAGAGTTCCAGATTGCGGCGGGCGATGGCTCGGCGCTGCCCGGCGACGTGATAGAAGATCCAGCCGAGTCCCCGGGCCAGACGCAGCAGCACGGCGTAGGGCAGTTGCACCACCAGCCAGAGCAGACCGAGCCCCAGCCAGAGCGGCCAATAACGTGGATTGAGAAAGGCGAGGCGGAAAGACGGCCGCTCCATCGGAACTCCTGCATGAAAAAGTCGCGCCATTCTACAGGCCTCGCGCAGATTTCCCGTAGCCTTCACAGTCACGGCCCCCCGCACCCGGTGAGGGTTGCGACACGCGGGGCATCCCGCTATAAGTCCCGCCATCCAAGCACAAGTACCCACCATGACCGCAGCCGATCCTTCCGAAAGCGACTCCGTCTTCCAGCTCAAGGGCAACATGCTCGCCGTGACCGTGCTGGAGCTTCTCCGCAACGACCTGGGGCGCCTGGACCGGCAACTGGCCCAGAAGGTCGCCCAGGCCCCCAACTTCTTCCAGGAAACGCCGCTGGTGCTGGGCCTGGACAAGCTCGCCGAGGATGCCGGCCCGCTCGACCTGGGCGCCCTCCTCGATCTCTGCCGCCGTCATGGCCTGCGCACCCTGGCCCTGCGTGCCAGTCGCAGCGGGGACCTGGCCGCCGCCAACGACTACGACCTGCCGATCCTGCCGCCCAGCTCCGGCGGCCGCGAGCGCCAGGTCGAACCACGCGATCGCGAACCGGTGAAGCCGGCGGAACCGCCCAAACCGGTCGTACCGCCCGCCCCGCCGATCAATCCCACCAAGATCATCACCGCACCGGTGCGCGGCGGCGTGCAGCTCTATGCTCCGGCCGGTGATCTGGTGGTGCTGGCACCGGTCAGCCCGGGCGCCGAACTGCTCGCCGACGGCAACATTCATGTCTACGGCCCCATGCGCGGCCGGGCACTGGCCGGCGTCAAAGGTGATACTAAAGCGCGGATTTTCTGCCAGCAGCTGACCGCGGAACTGCTTTCCATCGCCGGCCAGTACAAGGTCGCCGAAGACCTGCGACGCCATCCACAATGGGGCAATCCGGTGCAGGTCAGCCTGGTGGGAGATGTGTTGAACATCACCCGTCTTTAACGGATACTTCCGCGAATTTTTCGCAGTTGGCGCCTAAGCCGCCAACGGCAACACGAAGCGCGACACTGCCTGCAATCTCGTCACCGAGGGCACCGAGTCGCTTCAGTTATTACTTTCGATCAAGGTGAATCAGTTTGGCCAAAGTACTCGTAGTCACCTCCGGCAAGGGCGGCGTCGGCAAGACCACCAGCAGCGCCGCCATCGGTACCGGTCTCGCCCTGCGCGGCCACAAGACCGTCATCGTCGACTTCGACGTCGGCCTGCGTAACCTCGACCTGATCATGGGCTGCGAGCGCCGCGTGGTGTACGACTTCGTCAACGTGATCAACAACGAAGCCACCCTGAGCCAGGCCCTGATCAAGGACAAGCGTCTCGAGAACCTGTTCGTGCTGGCCGCCAGCCAGACCCGTGACAAGGACGCCCTGACCCAGGATGGCGTCGAGCGCGTGATCAACGAACTCAAGCAGACCTTCGATTTCATCGTCTGCGATTCCCCCGCCGGCATCGAGAAGGGCGCCCACCTGGCGATGTACTTCGCCGACGAGGCCATCGTGGTGACCAACCCCGAAGTCTCCTCGGTCCGCGACTCCGACCGCATGCTCGGCCTGCTGGCCAGCAAGTCGCGGCGCGCGGAAAAGGGCGAGGAAGCCATCAAGGAACACCTGCTGCTGACCCGCTACAACCCCGAGCGCGTGACCAAGGGCGAAATGCTCGGCGTCGAGGACGTGGAAGAGATCCTGTCCATTCGCCTGCTGGGCGTGATCCCCGAATCCCAGGCGGTGCTCAAGGCGTCGAACCAGGGTATTCCGGTGATTCTCGACGAACAGAGCGACGCCGGCCAGGCCTACAGTGATACCGTGGAGCGACTGCTCGGCAAGGAAGTGGCCTATCGCTTCCTCGACGTGAAGAAGAAAGGCTTCCTGCAACGTCTGTTCGGGGGTGGTGGCGAATGAGCATCTTCGACTTCTTTCGCGATCGGAAGAAGCAGAACAGCGCTTCGATAGCCAAGGAGCGGCTGCAGATCATCGTGGCCCACGAACGCGGGCGCCACGAGCAGCCGGACTATCTGCCGCAACTGCAGAAGGACCTGCTGGAAGTGATCCGCAAGTACGTGCCCATCGAGCAGGACCAGATCCAGGTCGAACTGGAAAACCAGGGCAGCTGCTCGATCCTCGAACTCAACATCACCCTGCCCGACCGCTAAGGCGCGTCTTGCAGGACAGCGGCGGCCCCAGGGCCGCCGTTGGCGTTTAAGCCATGTCGAATCCGCTGCGCCCGTCAGGCGCGGGCCGGCTTCGCAAGCAGGCCCCCAGGAAGCCCATGCCCCTCTCCAACATCCGTATCATTCACCAGGACGACGCCCTGCTGGTGGTCGACAAGCCCACCCTGCTGCTATCGGTCCCCGGTCGCGCCGAAGACAACCGTGACTGCCTGGTGACCCGCCTGCAGGAAAACGGCTATCCGGAGGCCCGTATCGTCCACCGCCTGGACTGGGAGACCTCCGGGGTCATCGTGCTGGCGCGGGATGCCGACAGCCACCGCGAGCTGTCCCGGCAATTCCATGACCGGGAAACGGAAAAGGCCTATAGCGCCCTCTGCTGGGGCGAGCCGGAGGCCAACAGCGGTCGCATCGAATTGCCGCTGCGCTACGACCCGCCGACCAAGCCGCGCCACGTGGTGGATCACGAACTGGGGCGCCATGCCCTGACCTTCTGGCAGGTGCTGGAGCGTTACGGTCACTACAGCCGGGTGGAACTCACCCCCATCACCGGCCGTTCCCACCAGTTGCGCGTCCATATGCTGAGCATCGGTCATCCGCTGCTGGGCGATCAGCTCTATGCCCAGGGCGAGGCGCTGGCGCTCCGGCCCCGCCTCTGCCTCCACGCCAGCCTGCTGACGCTGACCCATCCCGTCTCGGGCGAGCGGATGAGCTTTACCAGTCCCGCGCCTTTCTGATCCTTCGCTGGCCTACTGAGGCACTCGACCGGAGGAACGCCGCTTGTCGCAATGGACGTCCTACTACACCGCCACCGCCGCAGGCGGTCCGCGTGAGACCTTGCTGCAGGCGCTCTCGTCCTGGTCGAGTCCGCCAGGCTTGGCGCTGGACCTGGGCTGTGGCACCGGTCGCGACACCCTGGTGCTGCTGGAGCAGGGCTGGCAGGTGCTGGCCCTGGATGCCGAGCCCGAGGCCCTGAGCGCGCTGCGCGAGCGCACGCCGGCCCTGCTGCGGGGGCGCCTGGAAACCCGCCAGGCCCGCTTCGAGACGGTCACCCTCCCCCGCTGTGACCTCCTCAATTCCAGCTTCGCCCTGCCCTTCTGTGAACCGGCCCATTTCCCCGCGCTGTGGAACGGGATCACGGCGGCGGTCCGTCCGGGTGGTCTGTTCTGTGGCCAGCTCTTCGGCGAGCGGGACAGCTGGGCCAGCAAGGGCGTGACGGTAGTCGACGCCGCGGCCCTGCGGCGGTTTCTCCAGGACTGGGACGTCCTCCTGCACCGGGAAGAGGAAGAGGACGGCCATACCGCGGTCGGGCGGCCCAAGCACTGGCACATCCATCACCTGGTGCTGCAACGCCGCTGAGCAAGGCGGTGCCGCCGGACCCGGCGCTACGCTCGACTCCCCCGGGTCCAGAACCTAGACTGGACACCTTGTCGTCCGGAGTCGTCCATGCGTACCGATCAGATCCAAGGCCTCATCGATTTCCTCGCCAGTTCCCCCACCCCCTTCCATGCCACCGCCACCCTCGCCCGCCGTCTCGAAGCTGCCGGCTACCAGCGCCTGGACGAGCGCGAGAGCTGGTCCGTGCAGCCGGGTGGCCGCTACTACGTCACCCGCAACGATTCCTCGCTGATCGCCGTACGCCTGGGCGCCCTACCCCTGGAGCGCGGTCTGCGCCTGGTCGGCGCCCATACCGACAGCCCCTGCCTCAAGGTCAAGCCGCAGCCGGAGCTGCAACGGCAGGGCTTCTGGCAACTGGGCGTCGAGGTCTACGGCGGCATGCTGATGGCGCCCTGGTTCGACCGCGACCTGTCCCTGGCGGGCCGGGTGACCTTTCGCGCCGGCGGCCGGGTGCAGAGTCGACTGATCGACTTCCGCAAGCCGCTGGCGATCATTCCCAACCTGGCCATCCACCTCAATCGCGAAGCCAACCAGGGCTGGGCCATCAACGCCCAGAACGAATTGCCGCCGATCCTGGCCCAGGTGCCGGCCGGCGAGCGGCGCGACTTCCGCGCCCTGCTGGCCACCCGCCTGCAACAGGAGCACGGCCTCGACGACGCCGAGGTGCTGGATTTCGAACTGAGCTTCTATGACGTCCAGCCCGCTGCCCTGGTCGGCCTGGAAGACGATTTCATCGCCGCCGCGCGCCTGGACAATCTGCTGTCCTGCTATGCCGGTCTGGAAGCCCTGCTGGCCGACGAGGGCAACGAAAACGCCGTACTGGTCTGCACCGATCACGAGGAAGTGGGCTCCACCTCCTGCTGCGGCGCCGACGGCCCCTTCCTCGAACAGGTGCTGCAGCGCCTGCTGCCCGTCGGGGATGCCTTTACCCGCACCCTGCAGCGCTCGCTGCTGATCTCGGCCGACAACGCCCATGGCGTGCACCCCAACTACGCCGACAAGCACGATGGCAACCACGGCCCGAAACTGAACGCCGGACCGGTCATCAAGGTGAATGCCAACCAGCGCTATGCCACCAGCAGCGAGACCGCGGCCTTCTTCCGCGACCTCTGCCAGCGCGAAGGGGTGCCGGTGCAGAGTTTCGTGGTGCGCAGCGACATGGGTTGCGGCTCCACCATCGGGCCCATCACCGCCGGACAGCTGGGCGTGCGCACCGTGGACATCGGTCTGCCCACCTTCGCCATGCACTCCATCCGCGAATTGGCCGGCAGCCACGACCTGGGCCATCTGATCAAGGTACTGACGGCCTTCTATTCGAGCAGCGAATTGCCGCTCTGACGCCGGTCTAGTCCGGCACCTCGACCCTGACCTGGATGGCGTCGTGCCGCCAGAATTCCAGGTCGCAGTCGATCAGGCGTCCCTGCTGGTCGTGGTTGATGCGGGTGATGTGCAGCGCCGGACTGCCCTGGGCCACCCGCAGCGCCTGGGCCGCTTCCGGCAGCAGCGCCGTGGGCAGGATCTCGAAGCGCACCTCGCCGTAGCGGATATCGTAGCGGTCGCGATACAGCTCGGTGAGAGAGCGCTGCAGGTCGTGCTCCAGCAGGCCCGGGAAATAGGCGGCATTGAGGTAGTGCTCGACATAGAGCACCAGTCGGCCATCCACGCGGCGGACCCGGCGGATCTGATAGACGCTGGACAGCGCCGGCAACTCCAGCAGGCGGCAGATCTCCGCCGAGGCCAGCATCTGCCGCGCCGCCAGCACCTCGGTAGCCGGTCGGCGACCCTGGGCTTCCACCATGGCATGGAAATGGGTCCGCGCCAGGGGGTTGTAGGCCAGGCGCGGTGGGGCGACGAACCAGCCGCGGCGTTCCTCGCGATAGATCAGCCCCAGGGCCTCCAGCTGCAGCAGGGCTTCGCGCAGGGTGATGCGGGTGGTGGCGAAGAGTTCGCTCAGCTGGCGCTCGGACGGCAGGCGCTCCATGGCCGGCAGCAGACCGTGGGCGATCTGCTCCTGCAGGGCCTGGCGGATGGCGCCGGCACCTGGCGCACTTCTTTGGACTAGACCAGTTTCAGATTGGTGCACCCGTAACGCCTCGACTAGGGTTTGGTTGGAGACTAAGACGGCCAGATGACCGCTTGGTGACGACTGCAGCGCCCGTGCCAGCAGAGAACCTGGGCGGATTGCCATCAAATCGTCATACCCCGGCCCTAGATTGGCCTGTGTCTTGCTGACCTAGACCAAGCCCTAATCCCTGGAGCGCCCGTATGACCCGTCTGCTTGCTTCCCTGTTGGCCACAGCCGTTGCGGTACAGGCCGGTACCGCCTTCGCCGATACCGTCGATCTCAAAGCCCTCGAAGCCGCCGCCCGCAAGGAAGGCGAGGTGAACAGCGTCGGCATGCCCGATACCTGGGCGAACTGGAAAGGCACCTGGCAGGACCTTGAGCAGAAGTACGGACTCAAGCACCAGGATACCGACATGAGCTCCGCCCAGGAGATCGCCAAGTTCGCCGCCGAAGGCGAGAACGCCTCCGCCGACATCGGTGACGTCGGTGCTTCCTTCGGCCCCATCGCCGTGCAGAAGGGCGTTACCCAGCCCTACAAACCCAGCACCTGGGACCAGGTCCCGAGCTGGGCCAAGGACAGCGACGGTCACTGGGCGCTGGCCTACACCGGCACCATCGCCTTCATCGTCAACAAGCAGACCGTCAAGGACGTTCCCCATTCCTGGGCCGACCTGCTCAAGGGCAACTACAAGGTCACCATCGGCGACGTCAGCGCGGCCTCCCAGGCGGTGAGCGGCGTACTGGCGGCGGCCTATGCCAACGGCGGCGACGAAAAGAACATCAAGCCGGCGCTGGATTTCTTCGCCAAGCTGGCCAAGCAGGGCCGCCTGGCCTTCACCAACCCGGTGGTGGCCAACCTCGAGAAGGGTGAAGTGGAAGTCGGCGTGGTGTGGGACTTCAATGCCCTCAACTATCGCGACCAGATCGATCGCTCGCGCTTCGAGGTGCTGATCCCCTCCGATGGCTCGGTGACCTCCGGCTACACCACCATCATCAACAAGTACGCCAAGCACCCCAACGCCGCCAAGCTGACCCGCGAGTACATCTTCTCCGACGCCGGCCAGATCAACCTGGCCCAGGGCTATGCCCGACCGATCCGCGCGGAGCACCTGACCCTGCCGGCCGATGTCCAGGCCAAGCTGCTGCCCCAGGCGCAATACGCCAAGGCCCGTCCCATTGCCGACGCCAAGGCGTGGGAAGAGACCTCCAAGCGCCTGCCGCGGCTCTGGCAGGAACACGTTCTGATCAACATGCAGCAGTGACGTCATGAAGGTCATCCTGGTCGTGCTGGACGGACTCGCCCTGAGGGTCGCCGAACACGGACTCGGCTTCCTCCAGGCGCTCTGCCTGGCCGGCCGGGGTCGCCTTTACCGGATGGAATGCGAGTTGCCCTCGCTCTCCCGTCCGCTCTACGAATGCCTGCTCACCGGGGTGCCCCCGGTGCGCAGCGGCATCGTCCACAACGGCGTGGACCGGCTGTCCAACCAGACCAGCCTCTTCCACCTGGCCCGGGCCGCCGGCCTTACCACGGCGGCGGCGGCCTATCACTGGGTCAGCGAACTCTACAATCGCAGCCCCTTCGACCGGGCACGGGACAGGCACGTCAGCGACACCGCCCTGCCGATCCAGCACGGCCACTTCTATTACGCCGACCACTATCCGGATTCCCATCTGTTCGACGATGCCGAGCACCTGCGCCTGGCCCATGACCCGGACATCCTGCTGGTGCATCCGATGAACATCGACGATGCCGGTCACCGGCACGGGCTCTCCAGCCCCGAGTACCGCAACGCCGCGCGCCGCGCCGACGGCCTGCTGTCCCACTACCTGCCCGCCTGGCTGGACGCCGGCTACCAGGTGCTGGTGACCGCCGATCACGGCATGAACGACGACCGCAGTCACGGCGGGACGCTGCCGGAAGAACGCGAAGTGCCCCTGTTCGTCTTTGGCGCAGGCTTCTCCCTGGGCGAGGCGACGCCGCTGCAGGTGGAGCTCTGCGGCACCGTCTGCACGCTGCTGGGCCTCCTCGCCCATGACAAGCCCCTGTGTCGGGAGCTGCTGGCATGAAGCGGCCCCGACTCGCCCTGCTGCTGATCCTGCCTTTCCTGCTGGTGTTCGGCGCCTTCCAGCTGGCGCCCCTGGCCTGGATCGCCTTCAACAGCTTCAACTCCAGCGAAAGCGGCTGGGGCCTGGGCAACTACGCCGAAATCCTCGGCTCGCCCTTCTACCTGCAGGCCATCCGCTTCTCCCTGGAGATTTCGCTCTGGTCCAGCGTCTGCGGCCTGCTGATCGCGCTGCTCGGCGCCTATTCGCTGACCCGGGTCGACTCGCGGCTGCGCGGCTTCGTGGTGGCCTTCACCAACATGACCAGCAACTTCGCCGGGGTGCCGCTGGCCTTTGCCTTTATCATCCTGCTGGGCATCAACGGCTGCCTGACCCTGGCGCTCAAGCAATTCGGGCTGATCGAAGGCTTCAACCTCTACACCAAGGGCGGCCTGATCCTCATCTACACCTACTTCCAGATTCCCCTGGGCGTGCTGCTGCTGTTCCCGGCCTTCGAAGCCCTGAAGCAGGACTGGCGCGACGCGGCGGCGCTGCTGGGTGCCGGCACCTGGCAATACTGGCGGCACATCGGCCTGCCGGTGCTCAGTCCGGCGCTGGTCGGCACCTTCATCATCCTGCTCGCCAACGCCCTGGGCGCCTACGCCACGGTCTATGCCCTCACCACCGGCAACTTCAACGTGGTGCCGGTGCGCATCGCCGCCCTGGTCTCCGGCGACATCTATCTGGAACCCAACCTGGCCGCGGCGCTGGCCATGCTGCTGGTGGCCTTCATGACCCTGATCACCCTCGTCCATCAATGGCTGCTGCGGCGGAGTCGTCATGTCCAGAGCTGAGCGCCTCTACCATCGGCTGGTGGTCTGGATCCTGTTCCTGATCCTGTTCACGCCCCTCGCCGCGACCCTCATATATTCCCTGGCCACCCAGTGGTCGGCGACCCTGCTGCCGGCGGGCTTCACCTTCAAGTGGTACCTGCAGCTGTGGAGCGATCCGCGCTTTCTCGCCGCCTTCGGTCGCTCCCTGGCGATCTGCTTTGGCGCCCTGGCGCTGTCCTGCGTGCTGATCCTGCCGGCCATGTTCGCCATCGCCTATCACTTCCCGCGGCTGGATGCGCTGATGAACGTGCTGATCCTCTTGCCCTTCGCCGTGCCACCGGTGGTCTCGGCGGTGGGCCTGTTGCAGCTCTATGCGAGCGGGCCGCTGCCGCTGACCGGCACGCCCTGGATCCTGGTGTTCTGCTACTTCACCATCGCCCTGCCCTTCATGTACCGCGCCATCAGCAACAACCTCCAGGCGCTGAATCTGCGCGACCTGATGGACGCCGCCCACCTGCTCGGCGCCAGCTCCTGGCGCGCCGCCCTGCTGGTGGTGCTGCCCAATCTGCGCACCGGCCTGATGGTGGCGCTGTTCCTGTCCTTCTCCTTTCTCATCGGCGAATTCGTCTTCGCCAACCTGCTGGTGGGGACGCGCTACGAGACCCTGCAGATCTATCTCTACAACCTGCGCAACGGCAGCGGCCACCTGACCAGCGCCCTGGTGATCTCCTACTTCCTCGCGGTCCTGCTGCTGACTTGGATCGCCAATCGCCTGAATCGGGAGCGGACATGAGCTATCTCGCGGTCAAGGGACTGCACAAGCGCTACGGCGCCAATACCCTGTTCACCGACATCGAATTCCATGCGGAACAGGGCGAACTGGTGACCCTGCTCGGCCCCTCGGGCTGCGGCAAGTCCACCCTGCTGCGCTGCCTGGCCGGGCTCACCGAGGTCGATCGCGGCGCCATCGTGCTGGCGGGACAGGACATCACCCACCTGCCGCCGCAGCGCCGTGGCATCGCCATGGTGTTCCAGAGCTATGCGCTGTTTCCCAACATGACCGTGGCGCAGAACGTCGCCTTCGGCCTGCGCATGCAGCGCCTGGCGCGGGACGAAATCGAACAGCGGGTGCGCGAGGCCCTGACCCTGGTAGAACTGCAGGGCTTCGCCGAGCGCTATCCGCACCAGCTCTCCGGCGGCCAGTGCCAGCGCGTGGCCCTGGCGCGCTCGCTGATCGTGCGGCCGCGGCTGCTGCTGCTGGACGAACCCCTCTCGGCGCTGGATGCCCGCATCCGTCGCCACCTGCGCGAACAGATCCGCGCCATCCAGCAGGAGCTGGGCCTGACCACGGTGTTCGTCACCCACGATCAGGAAGAAGCCCTCACCCTGTCCGATCGCATCGTGCTGATGCGCGAGGGGCGCATCGTCCAGAGCGGCGATGCCGAGACCCTCTACACCGCACCGGTGGATGCCTTCGCCGCCGGCTTCATCGGCAACTACAACCTGCTCAGCGCCGACCAGGCCAGCCGCCTGTTCGGCCAGACCTTCCAGGGGCAGGTGGCGATTCGCCCCGAGGCCATCCGACTCGGCGTCGCCGGCGGTTTCAGCGGCCGCATCGTCGGTCACAGCCTGTTGGGCAACGTGATCCGCTACCGGATCGCCACCGAAGCCTGCGAACTCAATGTCGACGTTCTCAACCATGGGCCGACGGCCTTGCAGCCGAACGGCACAGCCGTCACCCTGGCCGTCGACTCCGACAGCCTGAGAGAAGTGGCATGACCCTGGCGATTTTCGATCTCGACGAAACCCTTATCGACGGTGACTGTTCCAGCCTGTGGAGCCAGCAGATGGGCGTGCTCGGCTGGGTCGACCGCGAGTCCTTCGTGCGGCGCGACAGCGAGCTGATGGCGGCGTACGCCCAGGGCGAGTTGGCCATGGAAGACTACATGGCCTTCCACCTCGAACCCCTAGTGGGCCGCACGCCCGAGGAAGTGGATTTCGAGGTCGGGCCCTGGGTCGAGGACGTCATCGAACCCCTGATCTTCAGCGACGCCATGAAGTGCATCGCCGCCCACCGCGCGGCCGGCGACCGGGTGATCATAGTCTCGGCTTCCGGGGTGCATCTGGTGGAGCCCATCGCCGAACGCCTCGGCGTGGAAGAAGTGCTGGCCATCGACCTGCAGGTCAATCACGGCGTCTACAGCGGCCAGGTGGAAGGCGTCATGACCTTTCGCGAAGGCAAGCTGACCCGCCTGCTGGAACTGCTCGGCGGCGACCGCAGCCTGCTGGCTGGCGCCAGCTTCTACTCCGACTCGCGCAACGACCTGCCGCTGCTCGAAGCGGTGGGCAAGCCGCACGTGGTCAACCCCGATCCGGTATTGCGCGAGCGCGCGGCACAGGCTGGCTGGCCGATCCTCAGCTGGCGGTAGAGTCAGTCAGACACGCATGTTATCGCGGCCATGGGCCGCTCCTACAGAAGCATCACCCCTCGTAGGAGCGGCCCATGGCCGCGATAAAGACAGTTGCGCCTACAGCGGACTCGATCTGTAGGAGCGGCCGTAGCGGCGGACCGCCATGGCCGCGATAACCCTGGCCGTGGGCGCTACTCCAGCCCTTCGTCCAGCACCAGCACCACCTTGCCGTTCACCTCGTTGCTTTCCAGGGCGGCAAAGGCGGCTTCGGCGTTCTGGGCGGCGAAGCGGCGTTCCAGGTTGACGTTCAGCTTGCCTTCGGCGAACAGCGGCCACACCTTGGCCTCCAGGGATCTCATGGTCTTGGCCTTGAATTCCACGGATCTGTTGCGCAGCGTCGAGCCGATGATGCGGATGCGCTTGCCGAGCACCTTGCCCAGATCCATCTCGGCCTGGCGACCGCCCATGAGGCCGATCAGCACCCAGCGTCCGTCCTGGCCCAGCAGATCCAGATTGAGCGACGCATAGTTCGCGCCGACCGGATCGAGGATGACGTGGAAGGGGGCGAAATCGCGCAGCCCTTCCAGATCGGTCTTGCGCAGCACCCCGCCCTCGGCACCGAGGCGCTCGCAATGCGCCAGGCGATCCTGGGAGCCGACGCTGACCCAGCAGGGATTACCGAAGGCCTTGCACAGCTGGATGGCGGCCGAGCCGACACCGCTGGCGCCGGCATGCAGCAGTACCTTTTCGCCCGGCTGCAGTGCGGCCAGATCGAACAGGTTGCTCCAGGCGGTCGCCCAGACCTCGGGCAGCGCCGCGGCCTCGATCAGCGACAGGCCTTCCGGCACTGAGGCCGCCTGACGCCCGTCCACCACCACCTCGCTGGCCATGCCACCGCCAGCCAGCAGCGCGCAGACGCGGTCACCGACCTGCCAGCGCGAATCCGCAGTGGTCTCGCTGACCACCCCGGCACATTCGAGGCCCAGGGTCGCCGGCGCGCCGGGCGGCGGCGGATAGTTGCCCGCCAGCTGCAGCAGGTCCGCGCGGTTGAGACCGGCAGCCGCCACCTTGATGCGAATTTCCCCAGGCGCCAGCGCGCGCGCGCTCAGTGACTGCCATTCCAGTTGCCCTTCGATACCTTGCAATGCGTTCACGGTGCCTCCATAGTGGCTCAGGCTTTGACGAAAAGCGCCTGCGCCGGCGGGTTCTGCGGGAGTCGAGCGGACCGGAAGACGCGGGGCTGTCACAGCCTTCCCCTCCGATCGCCGCTACCCTTCAGACCGCCGTCAGACGACTTTCGTCAGCGCCCGTCATACTTCCCCTGGCCGCGGAACCGCCCGGGCCGGGAAGGGCCTATAGCCTATTCCTTTCCGTGCATTAGTCGAATACACATGAAGCAGCTCTTGTCCCGTACCGCCCTCGTTGTCCTGCTTGGCGTCAGCGCAACGCCCCTCTTCGCCAAGCCCAACGCGCCGGTAGGCGCCGAGAAACTGCAACCCGATCGCGACCAGGTCATCGCCAGCCTCAACATCGTCGAGCTGCTCAAGCGGCACCACTACAGCAAGCCGCCGCTCAACGATGCCCAGTCGATCAAGATCTACGACAGCTATCTGAAGATGCTTGATCCCGGCCGGTTGTATTTCAATGCCGCCGACATTCGCGAATTCGACGCCTCGCGCACCCGCTTCGACGACTACCTCAAGCAAGGTAACCTCGAACCGGGCTTCGCCATCTACCGTCGTTATGCCCAGCGCATGACCGAGCGGCTGAACTACGGCCTGGGCCTGCTCAACGCCGGCATCGGCAAGCTCGACTTCACCGTCGACGAATCCTTCAACACCAATCGCGAGAAGGCGGCCTGGCCGGCGGACACCGCTGCGCTGGACGATCTCTGGCACCGCAAGCTCAAGGACGAGGTCCTGCGCCTGCGCCTGTCCGGCAAGACCGATCAGCAGATCCAGCAGCAGCTGACCAAGAGATACAAGAATCAACTGGCACGGCTCAACCAGACCCGCAGCGAAGACGTCTTCCAGACCTACATCAACGCCTTCGCCGAGTCCTACGACCCGCACACCCAGTATCTCTCCCCGGAAAGCGCGGAAAACTTCGACATCAACATGAGCCTGTCGCTGGAAGGCATCGGCGCAGTGTTGCAGAACGACAACGACTACGTGCAGATCCTGCGCCTGGTACCGGCCGGCCCGGCCGACAAGTCGAAGCAGATCGCGCCGGCGGACAAGATCGTCGGCGTCGCCCAGGGCGACGGCGAGATGGTCGACGTCATCGGCTGGCGGCTGGACGAGGTGGTCAAGCTGATCCGCGGACCCAAGGGCTCCAAGGTCCGCCTGGAGGTCATCCCGGCGAGCAATGCGCCGAACGACCAGAAGACCAAGATCGTCACCATCACCCGCGAAGCGGTCAAGCTCGAAGAGCAGGCGGCGCAGAAGCACGTGATAGACGTGCCCCACGAGGGCAAGCACTACAAGCTCGGCGTGATCGACGTACCGGCCTTCTATCTGGACTTCAAGGCCTATCGCGCCGGCGACCCGAACTACAAGAGCACCACGCGTGACGTGAAGAAGCTCATCGGCGAGCTGCAGAAGGAAAAGGTCGATGGCATCGTCCTGGACCTGCGCAACAACGGCGGCGGCTCGCTGCAGGAAGCCACCGAACTGACCGGGCTGTTCATCGACCAGGGTCCCACCGTGCTGGTGCGCAATGGCGACGGCAAGGTCGAGGTGCTGGCCGACGACGAAGGCGGCGCCTTCTACAAGGGCCCGCTGACCGTGCTGGTCAATCGCCTGTCCGCCTCGGCCTCGGAGATCTTCGCCGGCGCCATGCAGGACTATCACCGGGCGCTGATCGTCGGCGGCCAGACCTTCGGCAAGGGCACCGTCCAGACCATCCAGCCGCTCAACCATGGCGAGCTGAAGCTGACCATCGCCAAGTTCTACCGCGTCTCCGGCCAGAGCACCCAGCACCAGGGTGTACTGCCGGACATCGACTATCCGGCGGTGGTGGACACCAAGCAGATCGGCGAGAGCGCCCTGCCCGACTCCATGCCCTGGGACACCATCGCCCCGGCGGTGACCGGTCTGAGCAATCCCTTCGCCAACTACCTGCCGGAACTGGTCAAGCGCCATGACGTGCGGGTGCAGAAGGATCCCGACTTCATCTTTGCCCGCGAGCGCCTGAAGCTGGCCCAGGAACTGGCGGCGGATACCACCGTCAGCCTCGACGAGAAGAAGCGCCGCGCCGAGCAGACCGCGCTGGACGAGCGCCAGCTGGCCATGGAAAACCAGCGTCGCAAGGGCAAGGGCGAAGCCCCGCTCAAGGAGCTGAAGAAGATCGACGAGGACAACCCGGCGATCGACGACGACAAGACCAAGCCGCAGGACGACGCCTATCTCATGGAGTCCGGGCATGTGCTGCTGGACTACCTGGACCTGAGCCAGACGCCGCCCAAGCGCTGACATCAAAACGTCACATCTCTGTCGTGAAATGCCCGGGGGTCGCCACCTGCGACCCCCGGGCATTTTCGTTTCCGGGTTCCTGCAGGCTTATCATGACGCTTAACGACCAGGCTGGGGTGTTGGATCGCATTCTCGCCAATCGCGAGTTGCATTCGCTCTTTCAACCCATAGTGTCCTTGAGCGAGCGACGCATCCTCGGCTACGAGGCCCTCATTCGCGGCGCCTCGAATACTCCGCTGCAATCCCCCCTGCCCCTCTATGCCACCGCCCGCCAGGCCGGTCGCCTGTCCGAACTGGAAATCGCCGCACGCCAGCAGTCCTGCCAGACCTTTCGCGAGCTGGCGCTGGATGGCCTGCTGTTTCTCAACGTCTGTCCGGAAACCCTGCTGGAACCGGCGCACCAGTCGGGCCAGACCCTCAAGCTACTGCAGCGCCTGGGTCTTTCCCCGGCGCAAGTGGTGATCGAGCTCACCGAGCAGGCGCCCATCGATGACTTCGCGCTGCTGGCCACCGCCCTGCACCACTACCGCGCCATGGGCTTTTCCATCGCCCTCGACGACCTGGGCGCCGGCTATTCCAGTCTCAGGCGCTGGTCGGAATTGCGCCCGGACTTCGTCAAGATCGATCGCCACTTCATCGAGTCCATCCACCGCGATGCGGTGAAGCGCGAATTCGTCGGCTCGATCCTGAAGATGGCCGAAGCCTCCCGCGCCCAGGTGATCGCCGAAGGCATCGAGACCCACGAAGAGCTCTCTACCCTGGCGAGCATGGGCGTGGATCTGGTCCAGGGCTATCTGCTGGGTCGACCGACCGCCGCCCCACCGCGCGAGATCCAGACCCTGCTGCCGGTGATGGAAGTCCGCAGTTCCGAGCTTGCCGAAGAATCGACCACCGTTGCCAGTCTCAGGGTCGAGCAGGTCGCGGTCGGCCAGGACATGCTCATTCCCGAAGTGCTGGAGCGTTTCCGCCTGCAGCCGAGCCTCAACACCCTGGCGGTGGTGGACGAAGACGATCGCCCGGTGGGCATCGTCCACCATCACGAACTGAGTTCGGCGCTGCTCAAACCCTTCGCCCACGAGGTGTTCGCGCGCAAGCCCATCGCCCGACTGATGAGCCAGGACTTCCTGGCGACCGAATCCGGCCAGTCGCTGCAGCAGGTCAGCCGCCTGCTCACCGCCCGGGCACGCCAGCGCATCGAAGAGGATTTCATCATTACCGAAGGCGGTCGCTATGTCGGCGTCGGACGGGTGATGGACGTGCTGCGCCTGATCACCGAACAGCGCATCCAGCAGGCCAAGCATGCCAACCCCCTCACCCAACTGCCCGGTAACGTGCCCATCCAGCAGTGCCTGACCCGGCTGCTGGATCAGCAGCGCGAAGCCGTGGTCTGCTACGTCGACATCGACGGCTTCAAGCCCTTCAACGACCTCTATGGCTACGCCAAGGGCGACGAGGTCTTGCTCTGCCTGGCGCAGACCCTGTCCGAGCGCCTGGATCCACAGCAGGACTTCGTCGGCCACATCGGCGGTGACGACTTCCTGGTGGTGCTGGGGTCGGCGGACTGGCGGCGGCGCCTCAATGGCCTGATGGCGGCCTTCCAGGAGCGCTGCCGACATTTCTATCGCAGCGAGCACCTGGAGGCCGGCTGTTTCCTGGCCTACGACAGGGACGGCCGCCGGCGCGAGTATCCGCTGCTGTCGCTGTCCCTGGGGGTGGTGGAACTGGACCGGGAGGCCGGCCAGCGGGTGGATGCCAGCGGGGTGGCGGCGCTGGCCTCGGAGGCCAAGCGCAATGCCAAGAGGGTGCCCGGCTACAGCCTGCACCTGATGCGGGCCTGACGCCTATTCCTGGCGATGGTCGGGGTAGCGGTGATCGAACACCCGGGTCACTTCGGCCGCATGCCAGCTGATGGCGTCGGTGACGGGCGGCGAACCTTCCAGGGCGCCCAGGCGCAGGGCACAGTCGAAGAAACCTTCACGGGGGATACGCGTACCGCTCTGGCTGACCACCAGGGCACTGCGCAATGGCCGCCCCTCACGACGGTCGAGGGCGGCCAGATACTCTAGCGCCGTGGTCAGGGTCACCATCGCCGGCTGGGGCAGCCCCAGCCGTTCGATCACCGAGCGGTAGGTCAGGAGACTGCGGCTGCGCCGCGCGCTCTCCAGTTCATCCAGCAAGGCCAGCCAGTGCTGGCGACTGATGCGTACGCTCAAATCGCTCAATCCCGCAACTGATCGAGGGCGACGCCGGGCGCCGGCCGCTCGTGCTTGTCGGGCAGGGCCGCCAGGGCCGCCTGCTGGCTCGCGGTGCGGTTGGCGCGCCAGGCCCGAAAGCCGTCCAGCTCATCGCTGCAGGCCTTGCCGACCCAGGCCAGCACGGCGAGGTCGTCGAACAGACCGAACATGGGCACCCAGTCGGGAATGAGATCGATGGGCAGCAGGAAGTAGACCAGACCGCCGGCGACGGTCAGCAGCGTCTTGCGACTCACGCCGCGGTATTCGCCTCGCCACCAGGCCAGCAACAGCTGATGGAACAGACTCAGGGTGTCGCGGGCCTCGCCCAGCTTGAGGCCGCGCTTGCTGGTCTTGCGCGCTACGCCGAGCAACAACGCGGGCAGGCGGCCACGGATCAGCAAGCGCTGGGCGATACCAAGGTAGCGATCAAAATTCTTCGGCGGCTTCATGGACACCTCGAGCAGGAGAGAGCATTGGCCAGAGACCCGTAAACCACAGGTCTTTGCGCCCTTGCTTGGATCGCACCGCTGCGGCAGGGTTTCCCGCCGTCCAATGTAAAACGCCCTGCTAGGCAGGGCGTTCGGTACAAAGAGTGCGGCTTACTTCTTGGCCGGAGCCTTTTCGGCAGCGGCCGGCGCATCGGCAGCCGGAGCGTCTTCGGCGTCCGCGGCAGCGGCGTCCTTGATGCCGAGCAGTTCCAGGTCGAACACCAGCACGGAATTGGCCGGGATCGCCGGGCTCGGGCTCTGGGCGCCGTAGGCCAGCTCGGAGGGGATGTACAGCTTGATCTTCTCGCCGACGTGCATCAGTTGCAGCGCCTCGACCCAACCCGGAATCACGCCGTTGACCGGCAGGTCGATCGGGGTGCCACGCTTGATGGAGCTGTCGAACACGGTGCCGTCGACCAGCTTGCCCTCGTAGTGCACGGTGACCACGTCGGTGGGCTTGGGCTGCGGGCCATCGGCCTTCTTGACCACTTCATACTGCAGGCCGGAAGCGGTGGTGATCACGCCAGGCTTCTTGCCGTTCTCTTCGAGAAACTTCTTGCCGGCCTTGGCGTTGTCTTCGCTGACCTTGGTCATCTTCTCTTCGGCGCGCTTCTGCAGGGCGGCGAAGGCTTCGGTCAGCTGCTGATCGGTCAGCTTCTGGTCCTTCTTGCCAACGGCGTCCTCGATACCCAGGGCAACGGCCTTGGGATCCAGGTCGTCGATGCCTTCCTGGGCCAGGCTCTTGCCCATGTTCAGGCCGATGCCGTAGGACGCCTTCTGGGCCGGGCTTTCCAGCTCGACCTTGGGCTTGGAGTCGCAGCCGCTCAGAACCAGACCCACCAGGGCCACCGCTGCTGCCAACCGATACTGTTTCATGTTGATTCCTTATCCGTGCGCATTGTGCGCGTTCAAATAACTGATCGAGCTTACAAGGAGACCTGCTCGCTTGCCATCGCCAGGCCTCTAAATGGCTGCAAAGGATAAGATTTCAAGCTTATGTCTGCCTGAACATCGCGTGAACGAGCGGCGGGCTATCCCTGCGACGTCTTGTCCGGGGTGCCCGGGCAGTGGCGACCGGCGCGAGTCCAGGCGCTAAACTAGCGCCTTCTTCAGAGCCTGCCAGAGACCTCCATGTTCGAGCCCAACGATCTGAATCGCCCACCTCTCGACCTCGCCCGCGAATCGCGCAAGGCCGGTGGCTACGGCCTGCTGTACTCGGTGCTGCTGGCGATCGGCATCCTGCTCTATCACCACTGGGTGCCCAGCGCCTTCCCCGGCAGCCTGCTGCAGATGTCCCTGGCACTGCCCATCATCCTGTTCGCCGGCAGCGCCGTGTACTACCTCACCATGGTGCGCAAGTGCGAGCGTCTGCAGCGCGAGGAAGACGAGAAGACCGGCAAGGGCAAGGCCAAGCGCCGCTAGCCGCGCTGAACGTCGCCGCCCCCGCCCGGTCGATTGCAGACCACGACCGGCGCTGGAGGCGCGATGCTGACCATCACCGATCTGCACAAGAGTTATCCGACGCCCCAGGGCCCGCTGCCGGTCCTGCGCGGCGTGGACCTCAGCCTGGCGCGGGGCGCGAGTCTGGCGCTCATGGGCGAATCCGGCAGTGGCAAGAGCACCCTGCTGCACCTGGTCGCCGGTCTCGACCGGCCTGACCGGGGCCACATCCAGGCGGCCGGCCAGGCGCTCGACAGTCTCAACGAACGGGCCCTGGCCGCCTGGCGCCGCGAGGGCATCGGGCTAATCTTCCAGCAATTCAATCTGATCGCCAGCCTCACGGTGGCCGACAATCTCGCCTTCCAGGCGCGCCTGGCCGGGCGCCATGATCCGCGCTGGCAAGCCGAGCTGGCCGAGCGCCTGGGGCTGACCGCCCTGCTGGAGCGCTATCCGGAACAGCTTTCCGGCGGCCAGCAGCAGCGCGTGGCCCTGGGACGCGCCCTCGCCTCCCGGCCGCCCCTGCTGCTCGCCGACGAACCCACCGGCAATCTCGACGAAGCCAGTGGCGACCAGGCCCTGGCCCTGCTGCTGGAACTGGTCGCCGAGACCGGCAGCAGCCTGCTGATGGTAACCCACAGCGCGCGCATCGCCAGCCATCTGGATCGCACCCTGCAACTGGAACGCGGGCGTCTCGGCGGCGCAGCCGTGGGCCAGCCATGAGACTGCTCTACTGGAGTCTGCACAGCCTGGCCAGCCATTGGCGGCGCCATCCGCTGCAACTGGCCGGCCTAATCGCCGGGCTGTGGCTGGCGACGGCGCTGCTGATCGGGGTGCTGGCGCTCAATGCCCAGGCCCGCCAGAGCTATGCCCAGGCCAGCGCCCTCTTCGGTGCCGACCAGTCGAGTCTGGAAGCCCGTGACGGCAAACGCTTTCCCCAGGCGGTGTTCGTCGAATTGCGTCGTCAGGGCTGGCCGGTGTCGCCCGTCCTGCAGGGCCGCCTGACCCTGGCCGAGCGCGAGGGCGCCCTGCCGCTGCTGGGCATCGAGCCGGTCAGCCTGCCCAGTGACCGGGGGGTGGCGGCCAGCGCCTCGCCCGAGGCCCTGTTCGACTTTCTCGGTCCGACTGGCACCACCTGGATCGCGCCGGAAACGCTGCGCGAATGGCGGCTCCAGGCCGGTGAAGTGCTGCACCGCGCCGATGGCCTGGCGCTGCCACCGCTCCAGCCGCGCCCCGGCCTGGCGCCTGGCACCCTGGTGCTGGACATCGGCCAGGCCCAGCGCCTGCTGGGCGCACCGGACCAGCTCTCCCGACTGATCCTGCCAAAGACCTTTCAGCGCGCCTTGCCCACCCTGGACGGGGTCGACCTGCAACGGCTGGAGAACGACCAGGGCGCCGAACTGGACCGCCTGACCGACAGCTTCCACCTCAACCTGCTGGCGCTCGGCCTGCTGGCCTTCGCCGTCGGCCTGTTCATCGTCCATGCCGCGACCGGTCTGGCGCTTGAGCAACGCCGCGCCCTGCTGCGCACCCTGCGCGCCTGTGGTCTGTCGGCCGCGACCCTGGTGCTGGCGCTGACCCTGGAACTGGCACTGATCGCCCTTATGGCGGGCGCCCTGGGAGTTGCCAGCGGCTATCTGCTGGCGGCGCTGCTGCTGCCCGACGTGGCGGCCAGCCTGCGCGGCCTCTATGGCGCCGAGATCGCCGGCAGCCTGACCCTGAGCCCGGCCTGGTGGCTGGCCGGCCTTGGCCTCAGCCTGGGCGGTGCCCTGCTGGCGGGTGCCGACGGCCTCTGGCGCGCCGCGCGGCTGCCGCTGCTGGCGCTGGCCCAGGGTGAGGCCTGGCGCGCCGCCCATGGCCGCTGGCTCCAGCGCCAGGCCCTGGGCGCCCTGCTGGTCGGCCTGGCGGCGCTGGGGCTGTGGCTGGGCGGCAACAGCCTGGCCAGCGGCTTGGCCCTGCTCGGTTGCCTGCTGCTGGCGGCGGCCCTGGCATTGCCGCCGCTGCTGAGCGCCCTGCTGGATCTGCTCCTCAAGCAGGCCCGGCGCCCGCTTTCACGCTGGTTCCTGGCCGACGCCCGCCAGCAGCTGCCCGGGCTGTCCCAGGCGCTGATGGCGCTGCTGCTGGCGCTGGCGGCCAATGTCGGCGCGGGCAGCATGACCGAAGGCTTCCGCCGCACTTTCGATGGCTGGCTCGACCAGCGCCTGGCCGCCGAACTCTATCTGCGCCCGCAGGATGCTACCCAGGCCGCGGCCCTGCTCGCCTGGCTACCCCAGCAATCCAGCGTCCGCGCGGTGCTCCCGGTGTACGAACTAGAGACCAGGATTGAAGGCCAGCCGTCCACCCTGAGCGGGGTGCTGGACGCTGACCTCTATCGCCAGCACTGGCCGCTGCTCGATGCCGGTGGCGACGCCTGGACGCCCTTCTTCGCCGGAGAGGGCGTGATGCTCAGCGAGCAACTGGCGCGCCGCCTGGGGGTGGCCAAAGGGCAGCGGGTGGAGCTGCAGGGCAGCCAGGGGCGCTGGTCCGCGCCGGTGCTCGCCACCTATGCCGACTATGGCAATCCGCGTGGCCACCTGCTGCTAGCCCAGGCGCGCCTGCGGGCGCTGTGGCCGGATGCCGCCCTGGTGCGCATCGTCATCCGCATGGCGCCGGCGCAGGTAGAGGCCCTGCGCGGCGAACTGCAGCAGCGCTTCGGGCTGGACGCCAGTCATTCCATCGACCAGGGGCAGTTGCGGCGCTATGCCGACCAGGTCTTCGAGCGCACCTTCAGCGCCACGGCCGCGCTCAACGCCCTGACCCTGGCGGTGGCCGGTCTCGCCCTGTTCATCGCCCTGCTCGGCCAGGCGCAGCGGCGTCTCGGTCAGCTCGCGCCGCTCTGGGCGCTGGGCATCGAACGACCGCGGCTGATCCTGCTCAGCCTGGGCCAGTTGCTGGGGCTCGCCCTCCTCACCCTGGCCCTGGCCATGCCGCTGGGCATTCTCCTGGCCTGGTGCCTGGTAGCGGTGGTGAACGTCCAGGCCTTTGGCTGGCGACTGCCGCTGCAGGTCTTTCCAGGTCAGTTGCTGGCGCTTTCCGCCATTGCCCTGCTGGCTACCCTGGTAGCGGCCGCCTGGCCGCTGCTGCGGCTGCAACGCAGTCAACCGCTGGATCTGCTGCGAGAACTCGGCAATGAACGCTAGGGCCCTGCTGGTCGCACTCCTGCTGCTTACCGGTTGCGACCAGCAACCGGCTTCCGAAGGCTTCGCCGGCCTCGGCCAGGGCAGCGAGAATTTCGCCCCCGTCGTGCCCGGCAAGGTCTTCAGCTTTCCCGCCGATCACGGTGCTCATCCGGATTTCCGCATCGAATGGTGGTACGTCACCGCCAACCTCAGCGATGCCGAGGGTCATCACTACGGCGTGCAGTGGACGCTGTTCCGCAATGCCCTGCGGCCCGGCGCCGACCAGCCCGGATGGAGCAATGGCAACCTCTGGCTGGGCCACGCCGGCCTCACCACCGAGACCCGCCAGTTCTCTGCCCAGACCCAGGGTCGCGGCGGCATCGGCCAGGCCGGCGTGACGGCCGCGCCCTTCGCCGCCTGGATCGACGATTGGCGCCTCGCGGGCGACCTGGCCGGTCGGGCGCAGGTCCAGGCACGAGGCCCGGGCTTCGCCTATCAGCTGGAGCTCGCCGCCACCGGACCGCTGGTGCTCCAGGGCGAAGGCGGGGTCAGCCGCAAGTCCGCCAGCGGCCAGGCGTCCTACTACTACAGTCAGCCCTTCTTCCAGGCCCAGGGCGAATTGGAGATCGAAGGACGGCGCGTGCCGGTCAAGGGCCTGGCCTGGCTGGATCGCGAATGGAGCAGCCAGCACCTGGCCGCCGACCAACTGGGCTGGGACTGGTTTTCCCTGCACCTGGACGACGGTCGCCAGCTGATGCTCTATCGCCTGCGCCAGGCCGACGGCCAGCATTATCTGTTCGGCAATTTGATCGCTGCCGATGGCCACAACCAGCCGCTACATCCCGGCGATATTCGCCTGGCGCCAGAGTCCACCCACAGGGTCGCCGGCCGCGAGGTGCCGGTACGCTGGTCCATCACCCTGCCGGGGCAGCAGCTCGATCTGCATATCGCGGCAGTCAACCCCGATGCCTGGATGGCCCTGGGCACGCCCTACTGGGAAGGTCCGGTCAGGGTGGAGGGCAGCGCCAGGGGGATGGGCTACCTGGAAATGACGGGGTACTGACAAAAGCGGAGAGACGCCTCCCGGACGCATCTCGCCCCGGAACTCCCGACCCCGCTCCCGCCTCGAATCCTTACCTACTCCTGCCGCTGCGCAGGGCTCGTTAGCGTGATAACCGAGGTGTGTCGATGAATGTCAAAGAGCTGAATCAGCAGGTCAAGGCCGGCGCGGTCAAGGAAGTCAACCTGGTGTCCATGGAAGGCGGCTCCTACGTCATCCATGCGCTGGTGGAAGGCACCTCGGTCCCGGTCGCCGATGACAAGGGCGCCACCCTGCACGTGGCCTCGGTGGAAGAAGCCCGGCGCATCCTCGATGACGTCAAGGACGTGCGCCTGTTCATCGCCCAGCCCGCGGTCTATGAAGAGATGGTCGGCCAGCCGGTGAGCCAGACCGATTCGCGCGAAGAGATTCCGCTGCGCTCGACGATCGACAACCGCTGACCCACCTCGCCCCCGCCGTCGCCGGCAACCGGCGGCGACACCTCCGTGCCCCGGACGCCTCGCGCAGGCGTCACCCTCGAGCGATAGGTCGCCACGGCGCAACCACCCGGGACTGACTGTTATATTATAACAATAACCTATCAGCCCGAGGATTCCGTCATGTCGATCGCCGCTCCTGCCCGTTCCAACGAAGAGATTGCCTGTCTGGCCGGAGCCAAGGCCGCGCTGTACACCTGGGCCGCGACCGTCGCCACCCGCGATGTGGAAGCCATCCTCGCCCTCTATGCGCCGGACGCCATCCTGGTGCCGACCCTGTCGAACGAGGTGCGCGACAGCGAGGAAAGCCGCCGCGAGTACTTCCGCAACTTCCTCGCCAACGACGGGCTGGTGTGCGACGTCCAGATCTTCAAGAAAAGGGTCAGCAGCAAGCTCGGCACCGTGGTGGTCGGCGGGCTCTATGTCTTCCACTATCGGGAAGGCGAGCAGGCCATCAGCGTGCCTGCGCGCTTCCTCTTCACCTTCGAGCAGATCGACGGCCGCTGGCTGATCACCGGCCACCACTCTTCCCGAGAAGCCTGAGCTAGAGCGGTTGCATTTTGTAAAACTGCAATCCTTGCCGAATGTGCGCGAGTTCGAAATCCTGTCCTGGTGACCCGGGCCCCTCTGACGGCGTGTGCCGCCATGTCGAGTCATAGTCTTGAAACTTGACTAAGGAGGGGCTCATGAACGCCCTGCATGCATTCTTCTTCGCCGACTTCCTCGGCACCGCCACCTGGATGTGGCTGACCTTCTTCGCCGTCGTCATCGCCCTGCTGGCCTTCGACCTGGGTGTGCTCCACAAGGAGAACAAGCCCATCGAGGTCAAGGAAAGCCTGCTGCTGTCCGCCGGCTACATCAGTGCGGGTCTGCTGTTCGCCCTCTTCGTCTGGCAGCTCAAGGGCGCCGACGCCAGTCTCGACTACGTCACCGGCTTCCTCATCGAAAAGTCGCTGTCCATGGACAACGTCTTCCTGATGGCGGTGATCTTCGGCTTCTTCGCCATCCCCCGCGAGTACCAGCACCGGGTGCTGTTCTGGGGCATCCTCGGGGTGATCGTGCTGCGCGCCATCATGATCGGCCTGGGCGCGGCCCTCATCCACCAGTTCGACTGGATCCTCTATATCTTCGGCGCCTTCCTGGTGATCACCGGGGTCAAGATGCTGTTCGCCAAGGTGGATGAAGAGCCCAACCTCGACGACAACGTCTTCATCAAATTCCTGCGCAAGAAAATGCGGGTGACCGATGAGCTGCATGGCGATCATTTCTTCGTGCGCCAGCCCGATGCCAGTGGCAAGGCGGTGCTCTGGGCGACCCCGATGTTCCTGGCGCTGATCGTGATCGAGTGCGCCGACCTGGTGTTCGCGGTGGACAGTGTGCCGGCGATCTTCGCCATCACCCAGGACCCCTTCATCGTCTATACCTCCAACGTCTTCGCCATCCTGGGCCTGCGCGCGCTGTACTTCGCCCTGGCGGCGATGATCCATCGCTTCGCCTACCTCAAGTACGCCCTGGCGCTGGTGCTGGTGTTCATCGGCTGCAAGATCTTCCTGGTGGGCATCATCGGCAAGATTCCGCCGGCGATCTCCCTGAGCGTGACCCTGGGCCTGCTGGCCGGTGGCGTGCTGGTCTCGCTGTACAAGACCCGCGGCGAAGCCAAGCACAGCGCCGCCGGTCATGAGCCGCGCGATTCGCTGAAGCGGCCTTCATGACAAGGAGCGGACGAACATGAGCACCAAAGCCATCCTCGGACTCGCCGGCATCCTCCTGCTGCTCGGCCTCGGCGGCTGCGACAGCGCCGAGAAGGCGGCGGACAGCTTCGCCACCAAGGTGGAAGAAGCCGCCCGCGAACAGGCCCGGGAAACCCTGGGCGGAACTCTCGACGAGCTGAACAGGAAGGTCGACGAGGCCCAGCAGCAGAGCCGCGCCTGGCTCGATCTGCACCGGCCGAAGCAGGAAAAGGAAGAGACCGCACCGCCCAGGGCCAACCGGTCGGTGGAAGGGGTGGAGACCTGAGAGAGGGATTGCCCTGGCGGCAATCCCGAAATCACGACAGACCTCATCGTCCCTTGATCGCGGCCATGGCGGTCCGCCGATGCGACCGCTCCTACGGCCAAATTGAATGGATGGAGCACTGTCCTAATGGCACAACATGGTCGACGCCCTGAAGCGAGATCCGTAGGAGCGGCCCACGGCCGCGATCATCATCAACGGCGTCTCATGGCGTCGTAGCGTGGAAAACGGCGTAGCCTTTTCCACTGGGGCTTAGTGGAAGGACACCCTCACCCCAACCCTCTCCCGAGAGGAGAGGGAGCTATCCGAGCGGGCATTCATCTCCATCGGCACCGGCAAGCCTGCGATCCGCCGCCATTGCCCAGTCCATGGGAGCGAGCCAAGGCCACGACAGAGATAGGACGTTACCTCTGCCCTACGCTAATACACCGCCAGGATCTCCTGCCGGTGCACCTTGCCTTCCACCGTCACCGCCACCTCGTCGCCCTCCTCCCGCCCGAGCAATGCCTGACCGAGGGGCGCACGCGGGGAGATCACCAGCACCTCCTGACCGTCCAGCCTGACCTTGAGTCCCGCCGCATCCGGGCCGAGGAACAGCCAGCGGCTGGCCGTGGCGGTAGTGAGTTCGATCAGGGCGCCGACGCGGACACCGTCGCTCATGGCCACGGGTGTCAGCGCACGGTAGGCGGCCAGGGCCAGCTCGATCTCGTGCAGACGGCGGCGTTGACCATCGGCCAGGTAGGCCGCTTCCAGACCGCGGGTGTCGTACTTGTTCTCGGCCTTGCTTTCGCTGTGGGTGGCCGCTTCATGGCTGGCCGCCAGTTGCTGGCTGATGACCTCGCGGTCGGCTTCCAGCGCCTGGAGAATGAGGGTGAGCAGTCGAGCTTTGTCCATGAAACTGTCGCCGAGGCAAAGGGTGCGAGCCTAAGGCCTAACGCCGCGTCCCGCCAGCGCCCCCGGTGCGCCTGTCCGCCCGCCAGAACCCGTACGCGGGCCGCCGGTCAGTACAAGGCAGGATGTAACAGGACATAACAGATGCGCACCCGTACCGGACTCACTCTCCTGGCCCGCGGCGGCTATGCCGCCCGCGGTCTCGTCTATCTCATCATCGGCGTGCTGGCGCTGCTGGCTGCACGCGGCTCCGGCCAACCAGCGGACAGCCATGACAGCCTCGAAGCCCTGCTCGCCCAGCCCTTCGGCCACTTCCTGGTCGGCCTGGTGGTGGTCGGCCTGGTCGCCTTCGGGGCCTGGCGCATCCTCCAGGCCATCCGCGATGTGGATGACCATGGCAGCAAGCCCAAGGGCCTGGTGATCCGCGCCGGCCTGCTGGTGGGTGGCATCACCTATGGCGCCCTGGCCTTCTTCGCCCTCGGCCTGCTGGTCAGTGGTCTGCGCCAGGGCGGTGGCTCGGGTGGGGAAACCAACGATCTACTGCAAACGCTCCTCGGTTGGCGCTATTCCAACCTGCTGGTGTACGTCGCCGCGCTGATTCCGCTGGGCGTGGGCCTCGCCCATTTCGTGAAGGGCTGGAAGGCCAGCTTCGAGCGTTATCTCGAAGCCAGTCCGGAGCAGCTGCGATTGATCCGGCCCATCGGCCGCTTCGGGCTGATCGCCCGGGGCGTGGCCTTCGTCGAGATCGCCGTCCTGCTGGTGGTCAGCGGCTCGCGCTATCAGGCGCTGCATCCGCCGGGCATGAAGGACGCCCTGAACGGCCTGCAGAATCTGCCCTTTGGCGGACTGGTGCTGTCCGTGGTCGGCCTCGGCCTGATCGCCTTCGCCTGCTACAGCTTCGCGGAAGCCTGGTGGCGGCGCATCGAGATGGACCTGCCGGACGTGGGTGGCTCGCTGCGCCAGGTATTGCCGCGTTAGACCAGCGCCAGCCGCTCGCGCATGGCGCGCCAGTGGCTGCCTTCCCAGAACAGCTTGTCGCAGTGCGGACAGTGCAGAAAATGCCGGTGGCGTTCCCGCACGCGCGGAGGCAGGCGATCGGCGACCTCCGCCAGGCTGACCGCCTGCAGACTCGAGTTGCAGGCCAGACAGCGCGAAAAGGGCAACGCCCAGGGACGCAGACCCAGGCGCTGGTAGAGCTCCTGCAGCTGCGCCTCCGGACGCAGGGCATGCACATAGCAGCCATGCAGCACCTGCCGTCGCTTGAGCAATTCACGATCCCGGGTGAGCAGGATACGTTCCTCACGCCGGGCGAGATCGGCCAGGGCTGGATCGGCATAGGCGTTGTCGTACAGGGTATCGAAGCCCGCCATGCGCAGACGCCGCGCCAGCGCGCCGAGGTGCGCATCGGCGACGAAGCGCGGACGCCCTGCCCCTGGATGACCAGGCGCGGATTCGCCTGAGCTCTCGGCCTGCGCCGGATGAACGATGACCTCATCGCCGTCGTCCAGTCGCTGCGTCAGCGCAGCCGCCTCGCCGTTGATCAGCAGCAGACCCACCTCGGTATGGGGCACACCGAGGGCTTCGATCTGATGCTTGACGCTCGCCACCGCGGCGCATTCGACCCGGATCACCCGGCCGCGACGGGTCGGGGCCAGAAAGCGTTCGAGGGCGCCGTGGAAGCGAAAGCTGGCCTGGGTCATGGCCTCACTATGCCAGCGGCCGATCCGGGCCTGGGAGGGTTCCGATGGATGACCGCGCTAGGCCTCCACCAGACTCCACTGCTTGTTCAATCGCTTGTCCGACACCGGCATCCGCGTGCCCAGCTGCTGGGCCCAGAGGGATACGCGGTATTCCTCCAGCATCCAGCGATAGAGCTCCAGATTGGCGTCGCGCTTGCCCTCCTGGCCATGCTTGGCGGCGCGGGCGCGATACTGCTCCCAGAGCCCGGCCAGCTCCCCGCTCCAGACGCGATCGCGCTGCACCTGGCTGCCGAGCTTGTCGAAGCGCTGCTCGATGGCCTTCAGATAGCGCGGATACTCCTTGAGCCATTCCAGCGGCGTATCCCGGACGAAACCGGGATAGACCAGGCTGGACAGTTGCGCCTTGATGTCGTTCAGCGCCACCGCCTGGGCCAGGTCGATGCGACCCTTGAATTTCTTCTGCAGGCCATGCCAGAGCTTGAGGATTTCCAGGGTCAGGCGCGCGATCCGTTCGGCCTGCTCGGTCCAGCCGCCCTTGCGCCGCTCGGCCAGTGAAGCCAGGCCGGCGCCATCGCGGGGCAGCTCGGCGTCGTCGGCGAGGATGGCCGCGTCCAGACTGGCCAGCAGGATGTCTTCCACCAGCGCCTCCGGCCGACCCAGTTCGCGGTGCAGCAGGCCCAACTCGGTGAGGCCGGGCAACTTGCCGCGCAGGAACTTGGCCTGCTCCGCCAGTTGCTGCAACAGCAGTCGCTGCAGGGCGCGGCGATGCTGGTAGCGCGCTTCGGCCTGGGTGGCGAAGCGGCCTTCGCGCACCGTGCCCTGCTCGTCCACCAGCGCCGGATAGACCGTCATGGAAAGGCCGGCCACCTGCTGCTGGGTCTTGGCCGCCACCTCGGCGAAGGCCTTGGCCTCCACCGGGCGCTGCTCCTGGCGTTTCTGGGTCGGCAGGGCCAGAGCCGCCTGGCTCTCCTGGGCGAAGCGCGCCGTCACCTCGGCCAGGTCGCGGCCTTCGCCCAGCGGCTTGCCCTGGGCATCGACGACCTCGAGATTCATGCGCAGGTGCGGATCCAGGCCGGCTTCGGCCTCCGGCCAGGCCTCGTCGGGAATACGGGCGCCGGTCATGCGCTGCAATTCGCGCCCCAGGGCCTCGTGCAGCGAGCCCTCGCCGAAGGGGATCTTGTCCAACGCCGCGCGAACGAAATCCGGCACCGGCACGAAGTTCTTGCGCAGGGCCTTGGGCAGGTTGCGCACCAGGGCCACGCAGCGATCGTAGAGCAATCCCGGCACCAGCCAGTCGAGGCGTTGCGGCGGCAGCTGCGGCAACAGCGGCGCCGGCACCCGCAGGGTGACGCCATCGCGCGGATGGGTCGGGTCGAATTCGTAGGACAGCGGCAGAATCAGCTCGCCCAGGCGCAGGGTGTCCGGATACTGGGCAGCGGTCACCTCACTGGCTTCGCGGGCGAGGACGTCTTCCTCGCGCATGATCAGCAGATCGGGCTGCCTGGCGCTCTCGCGGCGGTACCAGCTGTCGAAGGTGGCGGTCTGGTAGACGTCCGCCGGTAGACGCGCAGCATAGTAGTCGAACAGCGTTTCCTCATCGGCGAGGATGTCGCGGCGGCGGGCCTTGGCTTCCAGTTCGTCCAGCCGCTCCAGCAGCGCCCGGTTGGCGGCCAGGCACTTGGCGCGGCTGTTGATCTCGCCGCGCACCAGGCCTTCGCGGATGAACAGCTCGCGGGCGGCAGGCGGATCTATGGGGCCGAAGTGCACCGGGCGGCGGCCGACCACGATCAGGCCATAGAGCGTGACCTGCTCATAGGCCACCACCTGGCCGCGCTTCTTCTCCCAGTGGGGCTCCAGGTGCGTCTTCTTGACCAGGTGGCCCGCCACCGGCTCGATCCAGTCCGGTTCGATCTTGGCCACCATACGGGCGAACAGCTTGGTGGTCTCCACCAGCTCCGCGGCCATGATCCAGTTGGGTTTCTTGCGGCCGATGACGCTGCCGGGATGGATCCAGAAGCGCCGCTGGCGCGCGCCCAGGTAGTCGCCGTCTTCGCTCTTCTGGCCGATCTGGCTGAGCAGGCCGGCGAGAATGGCCTTGTGCAGCGCCGCATAGCCACGGGCGCGTACCGCCGCCTCGCTGGCTTCGGCCTGTTGCTGGGCCTTGGCGTTGACGTGCTTGTCGGTGGTCGGCGCAGGTCGGTTGCCGACTTCCGCCGGTGCCGGCGCCGGACTGTCGGCCTTGCGCGCCTGGAGCCCCAGTTCGCGGCACAGCAGGGTCAGCTGGCGATGGGCATCGCGCCACTCGCGCAGCCGCAGGTAGTTGAGGAAGTGCTTGCGGCACCAGCTGCGCAGGGCGTTGGAGCCCAGCGCCTGGCGCTGCTCTTCGAAACCGTGCCAGAGATTGACCAGGGCGGCGAAGTCCGAATCCGGGTCCTTCCACTGGGCATGGGCCTGATCGGCCTGGGTCTGGCGGTCGGCGGGGCGCTCGCGCGGGTCCTGCACCGACAGGGCGCTGGTAACGATCAGCACCTCGGCGAGACTGCCCTGCTCGGTCGCTTCGAGCAGCATGCGACCGAGGCGCGGATCGACGGGCAGGCGCGCCAGTTGGCGCCCCAGGGGCAGCAGGCGCCCCTCGACGTCCACCGCCGAGAGTTCCTGCAACAGGGTGAAGCCGTCCTTGATCGCCTTGCCATCCGGCGGCTCGATAAAGGGGAAGTCTTCGATGCGACCCAGGCGCAGATGCAGCATCTGCAGGATCACCGCCGCCAGGTTGGTGCGCAGGATCTCCGGATCGGTAAAGGTCGGTCGACCGAGGAAATCCTCTTCGCTGTAGAGGCGGATGCAGATGCCCGGCTCGACCCGGCCGCAGCGGCCCTTGCGCTGGTTGGCGCTGGCCTGGGAGATGGCTTCGATGGGCAGGCGCTGGACCTTGGCTCTATAGCTGTAGCGACTGATGCGCGCGGTGCCGCTGTCGATCACGTAGCGGATGCCCGGCACGGTCAGCGAGGTCTCGGCGACGTTGGTCGCCAGCACGATCTTGCGCCCCGGACGCGGCTGGAAGATCTTCTGCTGCTCGGCCGGCGTCAGGCGCGCATAGAGCGGCAGCACCTCGGTGAATTTCAGCTGGGCCTTGCGCAGGACCTCGGCGCAGTCGCGGATCTCGCGCTCGCCGGGCAGGAACACCAGGACATCGCCCGGACGCTGACCGACGCTGCGCTCGTGCGCCTCGATCTCGTCCAGCGCCTGGAGGATGCCCTGGTCTACCGAAAGGTCGTCCACCAGCCGTTCGCCGTCTTCGTCCACCTCGGCGCTGAGGGGGCGATACCAGGTCTCCACCGGATAGGTCCGCCCGGACACCTCGACGATGGGCGCGCCGTCGAAGTGCCGGGAGAAGCGCTCCAGGTCGATGGTGGCCGAGGTGATGATCAGCTTGAGATCGGGGCGACGCGGCAGCAGGGTCTTGAGAAAGCCCAGCAGGAAATCGATGTTGAGACTGCGCTCGTGGGCCTCGTCGACGATGATGGTGTCGTAGCGTTCGAGAAAGCGGTCGTGCTGGGTCTCGGCCAGCAGGATGCCGTCGGTCATCAGCTTGATCAGGGTGGCATCGGTGCTCTGATCCTCGAACCGCACCTGATAGCCGACCAGTTCGCCCAGCGGCGAACCCAGTTCCTCCGCCACCCGGGCACCCACGCTGCGCGCCGCCAGCCGGCGCGGCTGGGTGTGGCCGATCAGCCCCTGCACACCCCTGCCCAATTCCAGACAGATCTTGGGCAGCTGGGTGGTCTTGCCAGAACCGGTCTCGCCGGCGATCACCACCACCTGGTGGCCGGCGATGGCGCGCTTGATCTCCTCGCGCTTGGCGGCGATCGGCAGGGCGTCGTCGTAACGGATGGTCGGCACGCTGGCGCGCCGCGCCTCGACCTTGGCGCAGGACGCCTGGAAACGCTCCAGCCACTGGGCTTCGCGGGCCGGATCAGGCTGTTTCTGCAGGGCCTGGAGCTGGCGCCTCAGGCGATGGCGATCGGCGTTGAAGGCCTGATCCAGGTTGGCGGCGAGACGGGCAACGGAGGGGGTATCGGTCATGAAACTCTTTCGACGGCGGTCGCTTGGACCGGTAAGTGTAAAAGAGTTGGGGGGTGCGGCGGGGCTTTACAAGAACGGCGGGCGGAAAACCGCTGCGCGGCCGGACGGCGCGCAGCGGCGGAACGGACTCAGCGCTTGGCCTGGACGCTGGCCACGTTCAACTTGGCCGGCGGCGTGCGTAGGGCCATGTCCAGCGACTGTAGGGCCTTCCAGGCGTCCTGCTGCAGATCGGCGGGATCGGCGTGATCGAACTTGATCTTTTCGCCGGCGGCCGGCAGCGGCGGACGGGTGCCGTAGATCAGCGCATAGAAGACCGAGGCGGTCAGGTAGGTACCGGTAAAGGACGGGTGGCTGCCATCGGGCAGGAACAGACCCGGTTGCGGCTGATCGGCCAGGGCCTTCTGCCAGGCCTGGCCCACCGGGGCCAGCAGCGCGCCGGTTTCCTTGGCCAGGGGGGTGTAGACGCTGTCCAGCTGCGCCTGCATGGTCGGGTTGTTCTGCCGGGCCCAGGTCAGGTAGAGGATCGGCTGGGCACCGTCCTTGCGCGCCAGGTCGGCGATCAGGCGCACGTACTGACGGGTCAGGTCCGGATTCTTCACCGGCATCATGCTGTGGTCCTGGATCACCACGTAGTCGTAGTTGGCCTTGGCCAGCTCGTCCTGCACGTCGTGGCGCTTCCAGTGTTCCTCGAGGCTGGCGCCGCTGAAGGTCACATGCTTGACGTCCAGCGGGCGCGACTGACCGGCGTCGACGGACATTTGACGGACCATAGCCGGCAGATCGTTGACGAAGGTGTAGCTGTTGCCCACGAACAGGACGCGGATGGGTTCACCGGCCTGGACCTGACCGAGCACGCTGGAGCCCAGCAGGAAGAGGCCCAGCACGGCCTGGCGTACGCTAATTCGCATGGTGTGTCCTCAAGGAAAGAGGTCGGAGAGGTGACGGCAAAATGCCGCCTGCGGTTTATACCCGAACCTCTTGCGAAAACCATGCTTGGAAACCGGTGGCACCGCTACCAGTCGACGAGAGGTAGCGGCGCGGGGGACATAGTGAAGTCCTGTTACGCCTTCTTGAGTTCGGCGTCACGCAGTTCGCGACGCAGGATCTTGCCGACGTTGGTGGTCGGCAGGCTGTCGCGGAATTCCACCAGCTTGGGTCGCTTGTAGCCGGTGACGTTGTCGTGCATGTGCTTGAGCACCTGCTCGGTGGTGAGGGACGCACCGGGCTTGGGCACCACGAACACCTTGATCTTCTCCCCCGCCACCTCGTCGGGGATACCGATGGCGGCGCACTGCAGCACCCCGGGCAACTGGGAGAGCACCTCTTCCAGCTCGTTGGGATAGACGTTGAAGCCGGACACCAGGATCATGTCCTTCTTGCGATCGACGATGCGCAGATAGCCATCCGGCTCGATCACGGCGATGTCGCCGGTGCGCAGCCAGCCTTCGGCGTCCAGCACCTCGGCGGTGGCCTCGGGACGCAGCCAGTAGCCCTTCATGACCTGGGGGCCCTTGACGCACAGTTCGCCAGGGGTATCGAAGCCCTGGGCCACGCCATCGGCGTCCACCACCTTGCAGTCGGTGCCCGGCACCGGCACGCCGATGGTACCCAGCCGGCGCCGCTCCAGCGGATTGAAGCTCACCACCGGACTGGTCTCGGTCATGCCATAGCCTTCGCAGATGCCGCAGCCGGTCACCTCTTCCCAGCGCAGGGCCACGGATTGCTGCAGCGCCATGCCACCGGAAAAGGTCACCTTGAGCTGGGAGAAATCCAGCTGGCGGAAATCCTCGTTGTTGCACAGGGCGGCGAACAGGGTGTTGAGGCCGACGAAGCCGTTGAAGCGCCACTGCCGCAGTTCCTTGACCAGCGCCGGCAGGTCGCGCGGATTGGTGATCAGGACGTTGTGGTTGCCCTGGATCAGCATGGCCATGCAGTGAATGGTGAAGGCATAGATGTGATAGAGCGGCAGCGGCGCGATCATCACCTGGGCGCCGCCGCCCAGGTATTTGGTCATCAGCACCTGGCACTGCAGCATGTTGGCCACCAGATTGCGGTGGGTCAGCATGGCGCCCTTGGCGATGCCAGTGGTGCCGCCGGTGTACTGCAGC
This sequence comes from Pseudomonas sp. HR1, assembly GCF_030175875.1. NCBI lineage: Bacteria > Pseudomonadati > Pseudomonadota > Gammaproteobacteria > Pseudomonadales > Pseudomonadaceae > Pseudomonas > Pseudomonas sp. HR1. The sequence goes on along the minus strand of NZ_JASNRF010000007.1, from coordinate 84,219 downwards.
ACGGCGACGTCCTCGGCCGCCGGGTCGGCGTCGACGAAATCGACGTGCTCGCCCTTGGTCATGGCATCGACGAAGCGGATGGAATGGGGAATGCGATAGGCCGGCACCATCTTCTTGACGTGGCGGACCACGGCGTTGACCAGCAGGCGCTTGAAGGTCGGCAGCAGGTCGCCGACCTCGGTGATGATGACGTGCCGGATGTCGGTCTGCGGCAGCACCTGTTCGGCCAGGTGCGCCATGTTGGCCAGGCAGACCAGCGCCCGGGCGCCGGAATCCTTGAACTGGTGCTGCATCTCGCGGGCGGTGTACAGCGGGTTGGTGTTGACCACCACCAGGCCGGCACGCATGGCGCCAAAGACCACCACCGGATACTGCAGCACATTGGGCATCTGCACGGCGATGCGATCGCCGGGTTGCAGGTCGGTATGCTTTTGCAGGTAGGCGGCGAACTGACCGGACAGCTCATAGAGTTCGCGGTAGCTCAGGGTGCGGCCCAGGTTGCTGAACGCCGGGCGCTCGGCGTAGGTCTGGCAGGCCTCGCGGAATACCGCCAGGACGTTGCGATAACGGTCCAGGTCTATGTCTGTCTGGATGCCCTCGGGATATTTGTCACTCCAGAAATTCGGCATCATGCAGCCCGCTCCCGCTCTATGGTTATTGTTCGTTGGAGTGCCGTGATCAGCGCTGAACCGGCCCTGCGAGCCTAGCAGCTTTGCCCTGCCCGCAACAGCATCAATATCCGCCCTGAACGTCACCTAATGACCAGATAGTCACTTATGGTCACCTTCTCCCGGGGCTTTTCCGGGCGTCGATTAGCCTCGGGCGGCGAGCCTGGGTAGAATGCCCGGCTTCGCGGCGTCCGCCGCCTTGTCACAGCTGCCGGAGCGCGTCATGAGCCTGACCGAAAACATCCCTTATGAAGCCCTCGAGATCGGCCAGAAGGTGACCGTGACCCGCACCATCGAGCAGCGCGATGTGCTGCTGTTCGCCGCCCTCTCCGGGGACTGCAACCCGCTGCACCTGGACGCCGAATTCGCCGCCAAGACGCTGTTTCGCGAGCCCATCGCCCACGGCATGCTCAGTGGCGCCCTGATCAGCGCCGCGGTGGCCTGCAACCTGCCGGGCCCGGGCACCCTCTATGTCGACCAGACCATGACCTTCGAAAAACCGGTCAAGCTGGGCGATACCCTGACGGTGGAAATCGAGGTGCTGGAAAAGCTGCCGAAGTTTCGCGTGAACCTGGCCACCCGGGTGTTCAACCAGCACGGTGACAAGGTCGTCGACGGGGTCGCCAAGGTGGTCGCCCCGCGCAAGCCGGTGCAGGTGCAGCAGGTCGAACTGCCCCCCGTCACCGTCGGCTGAGTCGCCCTCCCCACCTCAACTCAGATCGGCCAGGCCTCGCTGCAGCGGGGCCTGCAGACTGAAGTCGCTGAACGCCACCTCCATGCCACCCCGCTCCGGGGTGCCACAGACCGGGCCGACCCGGTACTCGGCGGCGACGGGCAGGCTGGCCAGGCGCAGCAGCGGCCAGCGCTGACCGTCGAGCGAGGCCTGGACCCGCAGGGTGCCCTGGGTCAGGGTAATCCTCAGCCACAGCTCTTCGCGCTCGCCCAGCGGTGCGCCTACGGCCAGATCCGAGCGTCCCAGGGTCAGGACGCTGAGCAATTGCGGGGTATCGTCGAAGTAGCCGATGCCGGCCCGCAGCCAGTGCTGCTCGTCGATCCGCACCATCAAGCCGGCATGGTCGCCCTGGTTCTTGCAGCGCGCCGCCACCCGCAGCTGGGCGGTGAAGCCGCTGGTAACCCGGGCGCCGAAGAAGTGGCCACTGTGGCGCTCGCCGCCGTCGTGGGTGTGGTTCCAGAAGTCACTGTGGCGATCGGTGATGACCCGCAGCCGCTCGGGCTCGGCCAGCCAGGTTTCAGGCTCGTTGATCCAGTGGCAGATGTCGAACATGGGGCTCTCCTCGCGTGCTCGCGCTTGGAGTCCCGCCTGCCCCGCAAGTTCGTCTAGACCCCACCTTTGAGGATGGCGGCGGCGATCTGGTTGAGGCCGATCTCCTGCTCCACCGCGCCGAGCTTCATGGCTTCCTTGGGCATGCCGTAGACCACGCAGCTGTCTTCGTCCTGGCCGAGGGTACGGCCACCGACGTCGCGCAACTCCTTGAGGCCACGGGCGCCGTCGTCGCCCATGCCGGTCATGATGATCCCCAGGGCATTGCTGCCGGCGGCCCGCGCCACCGAGCGGAACAGCACGTCCACCGAGGGGCGATGACGACTGACCGGCGGGCCGTCGACCACGTCCACCTGGTACTGGGCACCGCTGCGCTTGAGCAGCATGTGGCGACCACCCGGCGCGATCAGCACCCGTCCCGGCAGGACCCGATCGCCATGCCGCGCTTCGCGCACCTCCAGCTCGCAGAGGCGATCCAGGCGCTCGGCGAAGGCGGCGGTGAAGCGCTCGGGCATGTGCTGGACCACCACGATGCCGGGGCAGACCCGCGGCAGCGAGGTCAGCACCGCTTCCAGGGCCTGGGTGCCGCCGGTGGAGGTACCCAGGGCGACGATGCGCTCGGTAGTGCGCGCCATGGCCGGGCTGCCGCCGGACGGTAGGATGGCGTCGGCGCTGAGCTTGGGCGTCGGCACCACCGGCACGCCACGCGGCGCCAGGCGCTTGAGATTGGCCCGAGCGGCGGCCTTGACCGCGCTGGTGAGGTCGTCCGAGGCGTCCTTGAGGAATTGCTTGAGGTTGGCCTGGGGCTTGGTGACGATGCTGACCGCCCCGGCGGCCATGGCCTGCAGGGTGGTGGCGGCGCCCTTCTCGGTCAGGGTCGAGCAGATCACCACCGGGGTTGGGCGCTCGGCCATGATCTTCTTGAGAAAGGTGATGCCGTCCATGCGCGGCATCTCCACGTCCAGCACGATGACGTCGGGCCATTGCTTGCGCATCTTGTCTTGGGCGAACACCGGGTCGGCGGCGACCCCCAGCACCTCGATGGCCGGATCCTCCGCGAGACTCTGGGCGAGCACCTGCCGCACCACGGCGGAGTCGTCGACGATAAGGACCTTGATCTTGTTCATGGAGTAAGTCTCGTAAGCGGCGGAACATAGGGTAGCTCCACCTGTTGCATGAGCACCCGGCCGTCGACGAGGTCCAGGGACAGTTTGCGATGGCCGGCGCCGCGGACGTGGGTCCGCACCGTGTGGATACCGGCCTGGGCCAATTGCGCCAGCGCCGCCTCGACATTGACGTCGCCAATGTTGCGGACGCGCCCGCGCAGAAGCTGGGGAAACATGTTGCCACCCCCGTAGAGGTGCACCTGGTAGCCGGAGAGATCACCGCCGTGGCGGGCGATCGCCCCCAGCATCAATTGCAGGGATTCGTCGACATAGTGGCCGTCGGCGGGTGCGCCGGGAGCGGCGCGCTGACGCGTGGGCAGCAGCGCATGGGTCATGCCGCCGAGGCGTCGCTGCGGCTGCCAGAAGACAAAGGACACGCAGGAGCCCAGGATGGTCCGGATCCGCAAATCGCCCTGGCCGAAATACCAGTCGCCAGGACGCAAGAACAGTTCCGGCGCGGCTGCCATGGCTAGAGCGGACGTTGATAGATGGAAGGACTGACCATTTTCAGGGCGTCGGTCACCCCGTTGAGGCTCTCGGAATGGCTGACGAAGAAGTAGCCACCGGGTCGCAGGTGGCGAACCAGACGGGCCACCACCTGGCGCTTGGTGGGCACGTCGAAGTAGATCATCACGTTGCGCAGAAAGATGATGTCGAAGGTGCCCAGCTCCGGCAGCGAGTTGTTCAAATTGATCTGGCGAAAGGCGATCCGCGCGGTCAGCCGCGGATCCACCAGAAAGGTGCCGTCGTTCTCGCCCACGCCCTTGAAGCAATAGCGCCGCAACAGCGCCGGCGGGATGTTCTCGGCTTCGGCGAGCGGATACTGGGCGTTGCGCGCCTTGGCCAGCACCCGGGTGCTGAGGTCGGAGGCGACGATTTCCCAGGGGCGCTCGCCCAGCCCTTCGGCCAGGGTCATGGCCAGGGTATAGGGCTCCTCCCCCGAGGAGCAGGCGCCGCTCCACAGCCGCAGCGGCTGGCGTCTGTCCCAGTTCGGCAGCACCTGCTCGCGCAGGAAGTCGAAGTGCTTGGGCTCGCGGAAGAAGTAGGTCTCGTTGGTGGTCAAGAGATCGACCGCCATCTGGCATTCCGCCTGGTCACGCTGGATCAGCTGGAAATAGGCGTCGTAGCTGGGCGTGCCGCGCTGGCGCACGCGCTTGGCCAGGCGACCGCTCACCAGCGGGCGCTTGGCATCGGACATGCTGATGCCGGCGACCCGGAAGATGAAGCTGCGAAACTGGCGGAATTCGCTGTCGGTCAGCGCGGGGAGTTCCATGGCCGGCGACTCAGGCAGCCGTCATGGCGGCGAGCTGGGCGAGATCGTCTGCGCCCAGGACCCGATCCATGTCGAGCAAGATGACGAAACCGGCACCCTGCTTGGCCATGCCGAGGATGAAGTCGGTGCGGATCGAGGCGCCGAAGCGCGGCGCCGGCTCGATGCCGTCGGCGGCGATCTCCAGCACCTCGCAGACCGCGTCCACCACGATGCCGAACACCTGGGGGCCGCCGTCGACCTGGATCTCCAGCACCACGATGCAGCTGCGGCGGGAGGTCTCGGTCACCTCGTTGCGAAAGCGCACGCCGAGGTCCATGACCGGCACGGCGGCGCCGCGCAGGTTGATGACGCCACGGATCGCCGGCGGCAGCATGGGCACCGTGGTGACCGCGCCGTACTCGATGATCTCCCGCACGCAACTGGTGTTCACGCCGTAGAGATCACCGGCGAGCTGAAAGGTCAGAAACTGGCGCAATAGCATCAGGCTTGCTCCTCGAAACGGGCGAAACCGGCCGGCACGCTGCCACGGGGCGCACGCCGGGGTGAATCGATCAGTGCCGAAGCGCGCTCGGCCAGGCTCGGACCCGAGTGCTTGGCACCGGGACGGGTGACCTGCTGGGCCACCGGCGAACCGCTCAGGGTGAAGTATTCCATCATCTGCTGGAGCTGCTCGGCCTGGCCGCTCATCTCTTCCGCGGTGGCGGCCAGCTCTTCGGACGCCGAGGCGTTCTGCTGGGTGATCTGGCTGAGCTGCAGCATGGCGCCATTGATCTGCTCGACCCCGGCGCTCTGCTCTTCGGAGGCCGCGGTGATTTCCTGCACCAGGTCGGAGGTCTTGTTGATGGAAGGCACCATCTCGCTCAGCAGGGAACCGGCGCGCTCGGCCAGGGCGACGCTGCTCTTGGCCACGGTACCGATTTCCTGGGCGGCGACCTGGCTGCGTTCGGCCAGCTTGCGCACCTCGGCGGCCACCACGGCGAAGCCCTTGCCGTGCTCGCCGGCACGGGCGGCCTCGATGGCGGCGTTGAGCGCCAGCAGGTTGGTCTGGTAGGCGATATCGTCGACGATGCCGATCTTGTCGGCGATGGTCTTCATGGCCACCAGGGTCTCGCGCACGGCCTGGCCGCCCTCGTCCGCTTCCCGCGCGGCCTTGCCGGCCATGCCGTCGGTGACCTTGGCGTTCTCGGTGTTCTGGGCGATGGAGGCCGACATCTGCTCGATGCTGGCGCTGGTTTCCTCGACGGAGGCGGCCTGCTCGGTGCTGGCCTGGCTCATGCTCTGGGCGGTGGCCGAAACCTCTTCGGAGGCGCTGGCCAGGCCATCGGCCGAGCTGCGCACGTCACTGATGATCTGCGCCAGGGTGGTGGTCATGGTGTGCACGGCGGCCAGCATGCTGGTGGTATCGCCCTCGCGGGTCGTTACCTCGACGCTCAGGTCGCCGCGGGCGACGCGCTGCACCACCTCGGCGGCATAGGCGGGTTCACCACCCAGCTGCCGGATCAGGCTGCGGGTGATCAGGTAGCCGAGCAGGATGGAGATCAGGACTGCCACCGTACCTATCACGATCATCAGATTGCGGGCATCTACATAGGCGTCGGTCGCCGCTTCACCAGCTTCCTGCATGCGCTGGGCCTGCAGGTCGTTCAGGGCGCCAAGGGCGGCCACCAGCTCGTTGTTGTTGGGGGCGAAGACGTTCAGCAGATAGTCACGAGCCTGGCCGCGGTCGGTGTCCAGCAGGCGAAAGAATTCGCCGTACTTGTCCTGCAGGCGCTGACGGGCATCCACGGCAGCGGCCAGCTTCTGCTTGCCTTCGTCGCTGGTGATCTTCTTCTGCAGATCGGCAAGGATCTCGCCGTTGCCCGAACGGACCTTGGCGATGTCTTCCTTGGTCTTGGCCAGGGCACGCTCATCGTCCAGCAGCAGCAGGTTGCGCATCAGGCGGCCGCTGTCCAGGGTGTTGCGCACCAGGGTGTTGGCCTGGACGGTCATGGGGAAACGGAATTTCGACATGTTGTCAGCCGAGTCCTTCATGGTGCCCATGTTGAGCAGGGCGACGCCCATGACCAGCAGCAGCATCAGGATGGCGGTCCCGAAACCGATCGCCAGCTTGGTCGAGACGCGAAGAGTGTTCAGCATGGTGGAAGCGCCTCCGGCGCCGGTTACGACTGTTTCGTTTTAGAGGCGCCGGTTACCGTCGCCCGTGCAAGGCGGGGATGTCTCAGCTGGCGGCCTGGGCCAGGCTCGCCAGTTCCTGCACATCCAGTACCTGGGCCACGTCGAGCAGGGTCAGAAAGCCGTCCTCGGACTTAACCATGCCGGCGATGAAGTGCGGCGCCAGGCGACTGCCAAAGGCCGGCGCCGGACGGATGTCCGCCGCGGCGATTTCCAGCACCTCGCTCACCGCATCCACCACCACGCCCAGCACCTGGGTGTCTTCGTCGGCGCACACTTCCAGGATGACGATGCAGGTCCGCGGGCCGACCCGGGTCGGTCGCCCGCCGAAGCGGGCTTCCAGATCGACCACCGGGACCACGGCGCCGCGCAGGTTGATCACCCCGCGAATGCAGGCCGGCATCAGCGGGACCTGGGTCAGCTGGCCGAACTCGATGATCTCGCGCACCGCGAGGGTATCCACCGCATAGGTTTCCCCATCGACCACGAAGGTCAGGTGCTGATGGCCGAGGTGTTCGTGGGCGATGTCGCCAAGGGTCAGGGCTGTCATGACGCCATTACTCCGGGAAGCGGACGTAACCGTCCGGCAGGCCGCCCGCGGCCATCTGCGGACGACGCGGGGTTGGCTGGGCCGTGCGGCTGGCGACCGGGCGCGTCTGCTCGATGGCACGCTCCAAGTCCTGGACCGCACGACCCTCGCCAGTGTGGAAGAAGCCCATCAGGCGCTGCAGCTGCTCGGCCTGACCGCTCATTTCTTCGGCGGTCGCGGCCAGCTCTTCCGAGGCCGAGGCGTTCTGTTGCGTGATCTGGTTGAGTTGCAGCATGGCGCTATTGATCTGAGTGACTCCGCTACTCTGTTCTTCGGACGCAGCGGCGATTTCCTGTACCAGATCGGAGGTCTTGCTGATGGACGGTACCATTTCGTCGAGCAGTGACCCGGCGCGCTCGGCCAGGGCCACGCTGCTCTTGGCCACGGTGCCGATTTCCTGGGCGGCGATCTGGCTGCGTTCGGCCAGCTTGCGCACCTCGGCGGCCACCACGGCGAAGCCCTTGCCATGCTCGCCGGCGCGGGCCGCCTCGATGGCGGCGTTGAGCGCCAGCAGGTTGGTCTGGTAGGCGATGTCGTCGACGATGCCAATCTTCTCGGCGATGGTCTTCATGGCGACCAGGGTCTCACCCACCGCTTCGCCGCCTTCGTTGGCCTCGCGCGCGGCCTTGCCGGCCATGCCGTCGGTAACCTTGGCGTTTTCGGTGTTCTGGGCGATGGAAGCCGACATCTGCTCGACGCTGGCGCTGGTCTCCTCGACCGAGGCGGCCTGTTCGGTACTGGCCTGGCTCATGCTCTGGGCGGTGGCGGAGATCTCTTCCGAGGCACTGGCCAGGGCATCGGCGGACAGGCGCACGTCGCCGATGATCTGGTTCAGCTTGCCCACGGTGCCGTTGATCGACTCCTTGAGCTCCAGCAACTGGCCCTGGTAGTCACCGCGCACGGTGCGGCTCAGGTCGCCCTGGGCGAGCCCGGCCATGACGCCCATGGCTTCGTTGACCGGGGCGACGATGGCGTCGAGGGTGCCGTTGATGCCGGCGACGATGCGGCGGAAGTCGCCCTGGTGGGCACTGGCATCGGCACGGGTATCGAGGCGACCGGCCATGGCCGCCTGGCTCAGTTGATTGGCGTCTTCGACCAGGCGCTGGATGTTGCCGCGGACCTGTTCAAGGTTGTCGTTGATCACCGCCTTCTGGCCGGGGAAGCGCTCCAGCGCCACCGACAGATCGCCCTCGCCAAAGCTCTTGACGCAGGCCATGGCCTTGGCGGAATCACTGAGGTGGCCGGCGACCATGCCGTTGACCCCTTCGGCCATGTTGCGATAGGCACCCTGGAAGCGCTCGGCCGGGATGCGCACCACGGTTTCGCCGCGGTCGTGGGCCGCCGACATGCTGCTCATTTCGCCGATCAGGCCGCGCAGGGTGGTGACCATGTTCTGCATGGCCGCCATCAGGCTGGTCTTGTCGTCGCCGCGCAGCTTGATGTCATCGGGCAGATCCCCGGCGGCCACACGGCCGGCCAGGGTCGCCACCGCGGCCGGCTCACCGCCCAGCTGACGCAGCAGGTTGCGGGTGATGAAGAAGCCCAGCAGGGCCACGGCCAGCAGGGTCGCCAGGGCGATGGACAGGGCCAGCCAGGTGGCTTCGACCTTGGTCTTCTGGGCGACCTGCACGCCCTGCTGCGCGAGGCTCTCGTTGTAGCCGACGTGCTCGTCGAGGGCCTTGTTGATGGCCAGCATCACGTCGGTGCGGCTGCGCATCAGAGCCTGGGCGTCGTCGTTGCGATTCTGCCGCGACAGGGCGATGACCTGGTCGCCCAGGTTGAACAGCGCCGTGAAGGCGGCGCGATCGGCGGCCAGCAGGCCACGATCGCGGTCGTCCGAGACCAGCGTCTCGTACTTGGCGAGACTCTGGCCAATGCGTTCCTTGGCCGTGGCCAGATCCTGCTCGGCGGCGGTCATGGCTTCGCTGCTGGTCGACAGCACGTGGCGATAGATGCCCACCACGTAGTCGGAGCGGCTGTCATTGACCTCGCCGAGTGCCTTGAGGCTGGGAACGGTGTTGTCGTTGCCGTAGTTGGCCGCCTGGAACACCTGGTCGATTTCGTATTGCCCGGTGCCGGCCAGTACCAGGATGCCCAGTAACGCGGACAGCACCAGCAGCAGCATTTTCTTGATGACGGTCATGTCGATGGTCTCAAAAAGGCCACCCGCAGGTGGCCGTAGGATAGGGGTCAGGATTCGAAGGGGACGTAGCCGTCAGGCACGCCCGAGGTACCCGTACGCAGTGCCTTGCCCGGGACCTGCATGGCCTTCGGCCGCGAGGCCTCCAGCGCGCGCTCCAGGTCCTGTACCACCCGGCTTTCGCCGGTATTGAAGAAGCCCATCAGGCGCTGCAGCTGCTCCGCCTGGGTACTCATTTCTTCGGCGGTGCCGGCCAGCTCCTCGGACGCCGACGCGTTCTGCTGGGTGATCTGGCTCAGTTGCAGCATGGCGCCGTTGATCTGGCTCACCCCGCTGCTCTGTTCTTCGCTGGCCGAGGCGATTTCCTGGACCAGGTCGGAGGTCTTGCTGATGGACGGCACCATTTGTTCCAGCAAAGTGCCGGCGCGTTCGGCCAGGGCCACGCTGCTCTTGGCCACGGTGCCGATTTCCTGGGCCGCGACCTGGCTGCGTTCGGCCAGCTTGCGCACCTCGGCGGCCACCACGGCGAAGCCCTTGCCATGCTCCCCGGCACGGGCGGCCTCGATGGCGGCGTTGAGCGCCAGCAGATTGGTCTGGTAGGCGATGTCGTCGACGATGCCGATCTTGTCGGCGATGGTCTTCATGGCCACCAGGGTCTCGCTGACGGCCTGACCACCCTCCCCGGCTTCCCGCGCGGCCTTGCCGGCCATGCCATCGGTGACCTTGGCGTTCTCGGTGTTCTGGGCGATGGAGGCCGACATCTGTTCGACACTGGCGCTGGTCTCTTCGACCGAAGCCGCCTGTTCAGTGCTGGCCTGGCTCATGCTCTGGGCAGTGGCGGAGATCTCTTCCGAGGCGCTGGCCAAGGAGTCGGCCGACAGACGCACGTCGCCGATGATCTGGTTCAGCTTGCCGACGGTGCCGTTGATCGACTCCTTGAGCTCCAGCAACTGGCCCTGGTAGTCACCGCGCACGGTGCGGCTCAGGTCCCCCTGGGCGAGCCCGGCCATGACGCCCATGGCTTCGTTGACTGGCGCCACGATGGCGTCGAGGGTGCCGTTGATGCCGGCGACGATGCGGCGGAAATCGCCCTGGTGGGCACTGGCATCGGCGCGGGTATCGAGACGACCGGCCATGGCCGCCTGGCTCAGTTGGTTGGCGTCTTCGACCAGGCGCTGGATGTTGTCGCGGACCTGTTCGAGGTTGTCGTTGATCACCGCTTTCTGCCCGGGGAAGCGCTCCAGCGCCACCGACAGATCGCCCTCGCCAAAGCGCTTGACGCAGGCCATGGCCTTGGCGGAATCGCTCAGGTGGCCGGCGACCATGGCGTTGACGCCTTCGGCCATGCCACGGAAGGTGCCCTGGAAGCGCTCGACGGGGATGCGCGCATCGGTGTCGCCGCGATCATGGGCGGCGGACAGCTGCACCATCTCCGCCACCAGCAGCTGGATGTTGTCGCGGACCTGCTCGAGGTTGTCGTTGATCACCGCCTTCTTGCCGGGGAACCGCTCCAGCGGCGCAGCCAGATCGCCCTCGCCGAAGCGCTTGACGCAGGCCATGGCCTTGGCGGAATCGCTGAGGTGGCCGGCGACCATGGCGTTGACGCCCTCGGCGACGTTGCGGAAGGTGCCCTGGAAGCGCTCCAGCGGAATGCGCGCCTCGGTCTCGCCGCGATCGTGCTCGCTGGCCATGGTGCTCATCTCCTGCACGAGACCGCGCAGGGTCACCACCATGCGCTGCATGGCGGCCATCAGGCTGGACTCGTCGCCGGCACGCAGCTGCAGATCATCGGGCAGGTCGCCCGCGGCGGTGCGGTTGGCGACCTTGGCCACCTCGGCCGGCTCGCCGCCCAGCTGGCGCAGCAGGTTGCGGGTGATGAAGAAGCCGAGCAGACCGATCAGCAGCAGGGTGGCCAGGGAGATGCCGATCGACAGCAGCGTGGCCTGAGTGAGGGTGCCTTCCGCCAGGCTGGATTGTTCCGCGCCCAGCTTCTGGTTGTAGAGGCGATGGGCGTCAAGGACATCCCCGACATGGGTGATGATCTCCTGGTTTTCGCCCAGCAGCCGCTTGACCTCGTCATCCAGGCTGGCGCGCGACAGCGGGATCACCTTGGCGGCGAGCTGGTTAAGCGCGGCGATGGCCTGCTTGTCGTCTTCCCACAGGCGTTTGTCGGTCTCGTCGGAGATCTGCCCCTCGTAGGCCTTGAGCGCCTCTTCGGTCAGCCGCTGCGATTCGCCGAGTTCCTTTTCGGCCTGCCGGGTGGCGGCTTCGCCATCGGCGGCGAGGTGGCGATAGATGTTGGTGATGACATCGGCGGAATGGGCGTCGACGGCGTCGATGCCCAGAATGGCCGGCACGGTATCGTCGTTGCCGAAATTGGCTCGTTCGAACACCTGGTGCAATTGGTAGTAAGCCAGCCCTGCCAGCAGGATGATGCCAAGCAACGCGGAAAGGACCAGCAGGGACATACGTTTGGTAACGGTCATGGACTCGAATTCCTTGTCGGTCAGGTCAGCACGGGAGCGTGGACTGGAGCAGTAACGCTGGTAGACGCGGCCTCTCCTATCAGGCCGGGCACGTTGAGGATCAGCGCCACGGCGCCGGTACCCAGGATGGTGAAACCGCCCAGGCTGCGGTTGTGGCCGAACAGCGGACCGAGCGGCTTGATCACCGTCTGGAATTCGCCGAGCAACTGATCGACCACCAGACCGGCGCGCTGGCCGGCATAGCGCACCACCACCACGTTCTGCCGCCGCGGCGGCGCTTCCTCGATGGCGAACAGCTGGCGCAGGCGCAGCACCGGCAGCACCTCGCCGCGCAGGTCGAGGTAGTCGTTGCCGTTGGCCTGGACACTGGCCGCCTCGGTCAGCTCGATGCACTCCTCCACCGCCTCCAGGGGCACCACGTAGGTAGCCTTGCCGACGCCGATGAGGAAGCCGTCGATGATCGCCAGGGTCAGGGGCAGGCGAATGGTCACCGTGGTGCCGCGGCCTTCCTCGCTGGTGAGATCGACGCTGCCGCGCAGGGCGGTGATGTTCTTTTTCACCACGTCCATGCCGACGCCGCGACCGGACAGGTTGCTGATCTGCTCGGCGGTGGAGAAGCCCGGTTCGAAGATCAGGTTGAACACGTCCTTGTCGGCCAGCACCTGGCCCTCGGCGATCAGGCCGCGCTCGGTCGCCTTGCGCAGGATGCGCTCGCGCGACAGACCGCCGCCGTCGTCGGTGACCTCGATGACGATGCTGCTCGACTCGTGATAGGCATTGAGCCCCACGGTGCCCTGGGCCGGCTTGCCTCGCGCCAGGCGCAGCTCGGCGGATTCGATGCCATGGTCCATGGCGTTGCGGATCAGGTGGGTCAGTGGATCGCCGATCTTTTCCACCACGGTCTTGTCCAGCTCGGTCTCGCCGCCGCTGATGCGCAGGGCGATGTCCTTGCCGATTTCCTTGGAGACGTCGCGGACCACGCGCTGGAAGCGGTTGAAGGTGGTGCCGATCTGCACCATGCGCAGGGTCAGGGCGGTGTCGCGGACCTCTTCCACCAGGCGCGACAGCACCCCGGTGGATTCCACCAGAGCCGCCAGACCGCTCTGCTGGGCGATCAGCTGGGTCCCGGCACCGGCGATGATCAGCTCGCCGATGAGATCGATCAGCTGATCGAGCTTGGTCGCGTCGATACGGATCAGCTGGCCTTCGCCGGCCGGCGCGCGCTGCTCCTTGATCTTGCGCTGCTTGTTCAGGGCCGCATCCACCACCGGCGGATTGACCAGCTGGGCCTCCACCAGGGCTTCGCCGATGGGCTGGCGCGGCGTCGCCGGATCGGCCTGGCGACGCAGCACCTCGTCCAGCTCGGTGGCGGTCAGGGTGCCGCAGCGCACCAGGATCTCGCCCAGGCGCAGGTCTTCTTCGGCCAAGTCGTCGATCAGCTGACAGTAGTCGCTGCTGCGGCTGTGCGGCGGCAGGATGCGGATCTGGCTGTCCTCGCGGACGAATTCGAAGGCCGCCTCGATGGTCGCCTTGTCGGCGTCGCTGTCGAAGGCGACCTCGAAGCCCAGGTAGCAGGTCTCCGGGTCCATCTCCGCCGCGGCCGGGATGGCGTCGGTCAGGGTGACGATGTTGACGATGCGGCCAAAGCTGTTGAGGTAGCGCACGAAGGCCAACGGATCCATGCCATTGCGCAGCATGTCCGGACCGAAGCGCAGCGACAGGTGCCAGTGGCCGGCGGCGACACCATCGACCGGTGCCGCCAGGCTACGGGCGGTGGCGGCCGGCTGGACCGCCTTGGCGCTCGGCTGCAGATAGTGCTCCAGGCGCTGCACCAGCACGGCGCCGGCGGCCTGGAAGTCGGGCTCCGGCTCGCTGCCGGACGATACCCGGGCGATCAGGCCGTTGAGGTGGTCGCAGACCTCCAGGAACAGCGCCGACAGGGTCTCGTCGAAGGCCAGCTCATTGCTGCGGATGCGGTCGAGCACGCTTTCGGCGACATGGGTGAAGGCCACCACATGGTCCAGGCCGAACAGCCCGGCCGAACCCTTGATGGTGTGGGCGGCGCGAAAGATGGCATTGATCAGCTCGACGTCATCCGGCGCCTGCTCGATCTGCAGCAGCGCGGCTTCCATCTGCTGCAGCAATTCCTCGCTCTCGGCGATGAATGTCTTGAGGATCTCGTCCATGTTCATGCGGCAACACCTTCCGCGGCGGCCGCGGTAAAGAAGTCGGCAAGACCTGCCAGCTCCAGCAGTTCGGTGACGGCGGGGCTGGGGTCGACCAGTTCGAGGCTGCCGCCCAGACGCTGCGCCTCGCGGTGGGCCAGCAGCAGCAACTGCAGACCCGCGGAGTCGAATTCATCGACCTCGGCCAGTTCCAGCGCCACGGTGACCCCGGCGGTCAGGGGCTCCATCAGCAGCGGCTTGCTGTCGGCCGCGGTGTAGATGGTCAGCGGCCCGGTAAGGGGCAAGCGGGTACGAACGATGTCGTTCATGGGGGCAGCCTCCGGGGCCATCAGGGCATGATCAGCTTGGAAACCGCCGCCAGCATCTGCGCCGGCTGGAACGGCTTGACCATCCAGGCCTTGGCACCGGCGGCCTGGCCGGCGGCCTTCTTGGCAGCATCGGATTCGGTGGTGAGCATGATCACCGGGGTGAACTTGTAGGCCGGCAGCTTCTTGGCCGCGGTGACGAAGGTGATGCCGTCCATGTTGGGCATGTTCACGTCGCTGATGATCAGGTGCACCTTGCGCCCGTCCAGCTTGGTCAGGGCATCGCGGCCGTCGCAGCCTTCGATGACGTCGTAGCCCGCGCTTTTCAGGGTCATGGACACCACTTGGCGGATGGAGATGGAGTCGTCGACGATCAGAATGGTCTTGTTGCTCATGACAGCTTTCCTTAAAAGAACGTGATATCGGATTCGGCGGGGGCGGCGGCCGGTCGCTTGCCGTGGTGCACGGCGACCTGCTCGGCCATGGTGTAGGTGCGGGCCAGGTCGGCGAGCCAGCCGCGGGTGTCGAGGGTCGGCAGCGGCTGACCGCTGGCGGCCAGGGCGCGACGGTCGATCACCAGGCGCTCGAGGCGGGCCTGGTCGTCACGGATGTGGCCGAGCATCTGGCTGACGCGATCCTGGAATTGCAGGGCGACCAGCACCTCGGCGATGGCGCCGCCCACGGCTGCGGCGTTGTCGGCCAGGGCATCGCTGCGCTCGACCACGTCACGGGTGGTGCCGCCAAAGGTGCCGATGACCTGTTCGATGGTCTCGCCGGACTGGTTCAGGGTGCCGGTGTCGCGCTCGGCGTGGAGCTGCGAAAGCTCCAAGGTGCGGGCGATGGCGCCGTTCACCGTTTCCACGGTTTCGCCGATCTTCTGCCCGGTATCGCCGGACAGGGTGGAGAGCTTGCGCACCTCGTCGGCGACCACCGCGAAACCGCGCCCGGCTTCACCGGCACGGGCGGCTTCGATGGCGGCGTTGAGGGCCAGCAGGTTGGTCTGGCGCGCCACGTCGCCGACGTCCTTGGCCATGCTCTTGAGCTGTTCGGTCAGGCCGGCCAGGCCGTTGATTTCGTTGAGCAGCGCGCCCTTGCTGGACAGCGCCTCGCGCAAGGCCTGGAGGATGCCGTCCAACTGGTTCTGGCTGCTGGCCATGAGGTTGACCAGGCGATCGCCGCTGCCGTGATCGGCGCCGGCCACGCTGTGGATGCGGTCGGCCAGTTCGGCGAAGCGACTGGTCAGGCTGACGATTTCCTGCTCGGTGTGGGCCCGCGCGGCTTCGATCTGCTCGGACCAGACTGGCAGTACAGCCACGCAAAGCGCTTCGAGGGCTTCGTCTCGACCGCTGGCGGGGCTCTGGCTCACGGCCTGCTCGGCGGCGCACTCTGCCTGGCGCGCCTGGGCGTGACGCAGTTGCCAGAAGCCCAGCCCGGCGGCCAGGACCACCTGGGTGGCACTCAGGGCCAGGGTGGTCGGCGTCACGCCGCCCACGAACAGGATTGCCCCGGTGCTGCATGCACCGAGCAATGCAGGAGTGAAGGTAAGGTCGACGAGCGAGGGCGAAGAAGAGGCGTGTTCCACAGGAGGGTACCGGTCTAGACGCCAGCGAAGGCGGGAAGGTGTGACCGGGTTATCAGCTCTGGAACGCTAAACTTTAGCCGCGGACGCTCATTTTATGCTACTAGCATAATGACATCATGATATTTCACGCCAGATTTTTTTTAGAGCTCATCGCGCCGTTTGGCCCGTGCTAGACGGCCTGCCATGGCGCCAGCCTCCTCCAGAACCTCTCTCACATAGCCCAGATGGCGGCTCGCCGCCTCGCGTGCATTCTCCGCTTCCCCCGCAACAATCGCCTGGTAGAGCGCCCGGTGTTGCTCCAGCAGCCGCTCGCGGGTCTCACCCCGTTGGGCGTGCATCCCGCCGATGTTGGTCACCATGTGATGGCGCAGCAATTCGAACAGGCTGCGGATGCTGTGCAGGTAAACGGCGTTGTGGCTGGCCTCGGCGATGGCCAGGTGAAAGGCGGCATCGGCCTCGCCCTCCTCTTCCCGGGTGAGGGTTTCGCGCCGGCGGTAGCAGTCCTCCAGGCGCTCCCAGGCCAGGGTCAGCCGCGCCAGGTCCGGCTCGGTGGCGCGCTGGGCGGCGTAGTAGGCGCAGGCGCTTTCCAGGGTGTGGCGAAATTCCAGCAGATCGCGGCGGGTTTCCTCGCGGCTTTCCAGCAGCGGCAGCAGGGGATCGGTGAAGGCGCTGTTGAGCGCCTCGGTGACATAGGTACCGCCGCCCTGCCGGCTGAGCAGCAGGCCGCGCGCGATCAGCTTCTGGATGGCTTCGCGCAGCGAGGGTCGCGACACCCCGAAGCGCTCGGCCAGCACCCGCTCGGCCGGCAGGCGCTCGCCAGGGCGCAGCGAGCCTTCGGCGATCAGCGCTTCCAGGTGCTTGACGATGTCGTCGGACAGACGACGTTGCTTGACCGGTTCGAACCCCATGAAAAACCTCGAAAAATGCTGCGGACAGCAGCGGCCGTCCGCCAGGCGGAAGAGCTGGGCCGACGAAAGTCGCACATCAAGGGGTTTGACAGGCACAAAGACCCCGCTTAACGTGCGTGAAGTCGCCCTTGTAAATTGGTCTTACCAATTTTTGCCACAGGTCGCGATCTTGTGCAACCCCGTCCTGCCGCCTCCCTACAAAAACAATCAAGGAGCACCCGATGGAAACCTGGCAACAGATCTATCTCCCCCTTGGCAGCCTGGGCCTTTCGGCCTTCGTCGCCGCCTTGCCCATTCTGTTCTTTTTCGTCGCCCTCGCCGGTCTGAGACTCAAGGGCCATGTGGCGGGCGCCCTCACCCTGGCGATCGCCCTGCTCATCGCCCTGTTCGTCTATCGCATGCCGGTGGACAAGGCGCTGGCCTCGGCCGGCTACGGTTTCCTCTACGGCCTCTGGCCCATCGCCTGGATCATCGTCACGGCGGTGTTCCTCTACAAGCTGACGGTCAAGTGCGGCCAGTTCGACATCATCCGCAGCTCGGTGCTGTCGATCACCGACGATCAACGCCTGCAGGTGCTGCTGATCGGCTTCTGCTTCGGCGCCTTCCTGGAAGGTGCGGCCGGTTTCGGCGCGCCGGTGGCCATCACCGCCGCGCTGCTGGTGGGCCTGGGCCACAATCCGCTGAAGGCGGCCGGGCTCTGCCTGATCGCCAACACCGCGCCGGTGGCCTTTGGCGCCCTGGGCATCCCGACCATCGTCGCTGGCCAGGTGACCGGCATCGACGCCTTCAAGATCGGCGCCATGACCGGCCGCCAGCTGCCGCTGCTGTCGCTGCTGGTGCCGCTGTGGCTGATGTTCATGATGGACGGCATGCGCGGCCTGCGGGAAACCTGGAAGCCGGCGCTGATCTGCGGCGGCACCTTTGCCGTGTTCCAGTACCTGACCTCCAACTTCATCGGTCCGGAACTGCCCGACATCACCTCGTCGCTGGCCGCCATGATCGCCCTCACCGGCTATCTCAAGCTGCGCCAGCCGCAGCACGCTACCGCGGGTGCGACTGCAGTGGTCGCTGGCGGTGGCGGCGCCGCCATGCTGGGCGGCGGCGCGGGCTTCGGCAGCGGCGGTCGCCTGCCGCCCGAGCATTCGCTGGGCACCGTGATCAAGGCCTGGTCGCCGTTCCTGATCCTGACCGTGGTGGTGACGATCTGGACCACCAAGGCCTTCAAGGCGCTGTTCGCCAGCGGCGGTGCCCTCTATGCCCTGGTGATCAACGTGCCAGTGCCCTACCTGGACAAGCTGGTGCTCAAGACGCTGCCGATCGTGGCCACGCCGACGCCCATGCCGGCGGTCTACAAGCTCGATCTGCTGTCGGCCTCGGGCACCGCCATCCTGATCTCGGCGCTGATCTCCATGGCCATCTTCCGCATCAAGCCCTCGACCGCCCTGGGCGTGTTCAAGGAGACCCTGGTGGAGTTGCGCAAGCCGATCCTGTCCATCGGACTGGTGCTGGCCTTCGCCTTCGTCGTCAACTACTCGGGGATGTCCACCACCCTGGCCCTGCTGCTGGCCGGTACCGGCGCGCTGTTCCCCTTCTTCTCGCCGCTGCTGGGCTGGCTGGGGGTGTTCCTGACCGGTTCGGATACCTCGTCCAACGCCCTGTTCGGCTCGCTGCAGGCCACCACCGCGCACCAGATCGGTGTTTCCGACACCCTGCTGGTGGCGGCCAACAGCTCCGGCGGCGTGACTGGCAAGATGATCTCCCCGCAATCCATCGCCGTGGCCTGCGCCGCCACCGGCATGGTGGGCAAGGAATCCGACCTGTTCCGCTTCACCGTGCGCCACAGCATCGGCTTCGCCGTGCTGGTCGGGTTGATCACCCTGGCGCAGGCCTATGTGTTCACCGGCATGCTGGTGCACTGATCACGTGGTTCCCGGCGGCGGTTCAGGCCGTCGCCGGTCCTCTTATTACCGGGCCAACCCGGAGTGACGCCTGATGAACGATCTTTTCTACAACGCCGCCCCCAACGCCACCCGTACCGCGCCACCGCTGGCGCCGCCGCGGACCTATCCGCAGCAGAAGCCGACCCAGGTGTATCTGTTCGGCACCTGCGTGGTGGACCTCTTCTATCCCGAAGCCGGCATGGACAGCATCCGCCTGCTGGAGCGCGAAGGCCTGCGCGTGCATTTCCCCCAGGCGCAGAGTTGCTGCGGCCAGCCGGCCTACACCTCGGGCTACACCGAGGAGGCCCGCGCCGTGGCGCGCACCCAGCTGGCGCTGTTCGCCGAGCCCTGGCCGGTGGTGGTGCCTTCCGGCTCCTGCGCCGGCATGCTCCGCCATCACTATGCCGAGCTGTTCGCCGACGAACCCGAGACCCTGCGTCAGGTGCAGGATCTGGCCGAGCGCACCTACGAGCTCGCGGAATTCCTGCTGCACGTCTGCCAGGTCGACTACCAGGATCGCGGCGCTCCGACCAAGGTGGCGCTGCACACCTCCTGCAGCGCCCGCCGCGAGATGCAGACCCACCTGCACGGCCGCGCCCTGCTCGGCCAGCTAGAGGCCGTGGAGCGTGTCGACCATGACCACGAAAGCGAATGCTGCGGCTTTGGCGGCACCTTCTCGGTGCGGATGCCGGACATCTCCGGTGCCATGGTGGCGGACAAGACCCGTGCCCTGCAGGACAGCGGCGCGGCCCAGGTGCTCACCGCCGACTGCGGGTGCCTGATGAACATCAACGGCGCCCTGGAAAAGCAGCGCGCCGCCCTGCGTGGCGAACACCTGGCGAGCTTTCTCTGGCGCCGTATCGGAGGTGCTGCATGAACGAGATGCTGAAGATCCCCCTCACCGACCTCAGCGAAGCGCCTCCCTTCAAGACCCGTGCGCGGCAGGCCCTGGGCGACGACCAGCTCAGGCGCAACTTCCGCACGGCCATGGATTCGCTGATGACCAAGCGCCTGGCCAGCATGAGCGATGCCGACGAGCGCGAGCGCCTGCGCGAACTGGGCAATCGCACCCGTGCCCGGGCGCTGTCCAAGCTGCCGGAGCTGCTGGAACGCCTGGAGGCCAACCTCACGCGCAATGGCGTCCAGGTGCACTGGGCCGAGACCACGGCCGAGGCCAACGCCATCGTCCAGCAGATCGCCGAGCGCCATGCGGCCAAACTGCTGATCAAGGGCAAGTCCATGGTCAGCGAAGAGATGGACATGAACCACGTCCTCGGCGCCCAGGGCATCGACTGCCTGGAGTCGGACATGGGCGAGTACATCATCCAGCTCGCCGGCGAGAAGCCGTCGCACATCATCATGCCGGCCATCCACCTCAACCGGCAGCAGGTCGGCACCCTCTTCCACGAGCACCTGGCCGAGCCCTACACCACCGACGTCGACGAACTCATCCAGACCGGTCGGCGGGTGCTGCGGCAGAAATTCTTCGAGGCCGACATCGGCATCTCCGGGGTCAACTTCGCCGTCGCCGAGACCGGCACCCTGCTGCTGGTGGAAAACGAGGGCAACGGGCGGATGTCCACCACGGTGCCGCCGGTGCACATCGCCGTGACCGGCATCGAGAAGGTGGTGGAGAATCTGCGCGACGTGGTGCCGCTGCTGTCGCTGCTGACCCGCTCCGCCCTGGGCCAGCCGATCACCACCTACGTCAACATGATCTCCGGTCCGCGCAAGGCCGAGGAACTGGACGGCCCGCGCGAGGTGCACCTGGTGCTGCTGGACAATGGTCGCAGCCAGGCCTTCGCCGACAGCGAATTGCGCCAGACCCTCAACTGCATCCGCTGCGGCGCCTGCATGAACCACTGCCCGGTCTATACCCGCATCGGTGGCCACGCCTATGGCGAGGTCTACCCCGGCCCCATCGGCGCCATCATCACCCCGCACCTGGTCGGCCTGGAGCGCGCACCGGATCATCCCAGCGCCTCCTCGCTGTGCGGCGCCTGCGGCGAGGTCTGCCCGGTCAAGATCCCGATTCCGGCGCTGTTGCGGCGATTGCGCGAAGAGAACGTCAAGGCCCCCGAAGCCGAGCCGCACCTGCTGCGCGGCCAGGGCAGCAAGTTCTCCGCCCGGGAGCGCTGGACCTGGCACGCCTGGCAGAACCTCTACACCTCGCCGCTGCTCTACCGTGGCTTCAGCTACCTGGCCACCCGCTTCGGCCGCTTCACCCCGGGCCAGCTCGGCCCCTGGACGGAACACCACAGCGCGCCCAGGCCGGCATCCCGCTCGCTGCACGAATTGGCCCGCGAACACTTGGAGAAACGCCCATGAGCGCCCGCGACAACATCCTCGCCAAGCTGCGCGGCAGTCTGCAGGGCACCCAGCCGCTGGCGGACACCTTCGACGAAGCCCTGGTGACCGAACCCTGGCGCTATCCGCCTGAAGAGCGTGTCGCCCGCCTGCGTACCCTGATGGAAACGGTGCATACCGAAACCCATTTGACCACCGCGGCGGACTGGCCGACGCTGGTCGAGCGCATCCTCGCCGAACGGGGGCTGGACCAACTGCTGATCGCCCCGGGCACGCCCCACGGCGCGCGCCTGGTGGAGCGCTGGCAGGGCGACGGCTCACCGCGCTGGAAGGCCTATGATCGCCCCGTGGAAGAATGGAAGGCCGAGCTGTTCAACGACACCCCGGCCAGCCTCACCGGCACCCTGGGCGCCCTGGCCGCCACCGGCAGCCTGGTGCTCTGGCCGGATCGCCAGGAACCGCGCCTGATGAGCCTGGTGCCCCCGCTGCACATCGCCCTGCTCAGGGCCAGCACCGTGGTGGACAACTTCTACGAGTTGCAGCAACAACACCGCTGGCAGGACGGCATGCCGACCAACGCCCTGCTGATCTCCGGGCCGTCCAAGACCGCCGACATCGAACAGGTGCTGGCCTATGGCGCCCACGGGCCCAAGGATCTGGTGGTGCTGATCGTCGAGGATGAGTGAGGGTTGTGGTCCCCCTCACCCCCTAACCCTCTCCCTCAGGGAGAGGGGGCAGTTAACCCGCGTGGAAAACGCTACGCGGTTTTCCACCCTACGGCGGGGGCATGCGTAGGGTGACAACGGCGCAGCCTTGTCCACGAATTCGATCTTCCGCACGCAGCCGAGCCCAACAATCCGGCCTCACTCCACTTGCCCGATCCGCTGCGGATCCGGCCAGAACAGCGCCGCCTGCCCCCGCCGCGTACCTTCGGCATCGATCAGATTCCACACCACCCCCGCATGGATCTGGAAGGCCTTCCCTGCCTTGTCGATGCGCCATCCTTCGTAGCCTGAGGCATAGCCCTGGCGCCCCACCGCCTCCATCAGGCGCTGACGCTCGTCGCGGTCCCTGGGCGAGGCGCTGTAACGCGAAGGCATGCCGATGAATTGGGCGCGGGGATAGCCGAAGCAGCTCAGCGCCTGCCGGTTGGCGTAGCAGAACAGCGGATCGCTCTCGGTACCGTGGGCCAGCAGGGTATAGGGTGCCCGCTCGTGCAACCAGGCAGGGACGTCGGCCTCAGGCAAGCCGACCGGACGCGGCAGCGGCTGACCGAGCCAGTGGCGGTAGGAGGCGTCCAGCAGCGGCAGCAGGCTGAGATCGGTGGCGGACAAGACGGCGGCTCCTGGGTGGGGGGACCCCCGCATTCAAGAGCAAGCCAGCGGAATTGGGAAGCCCGGGGCCACCGCAGCAGGACGCTGCGGCAGCCCAGGCGGCGCGGTTTACTTCACCGCGGAGAGGTCGATGCGCACCACGCTTTCCGGCGCGGTGTTCATGTATTCCTTGTCGAAGGGCGTCTTCACCGTCGCATACAGCGTCTGGCCATCCGGGCTGACCAGCAGGCTGTTGGGATTGGGCTTGAGGTCGTAGGCCTTCTTCTCGGCGTAGGTGGTGGCGTCGAGGATCAGCAAGCGACCGGTCTCGCGCTGGGTGATGTACAGCTCGTTGCGGGTGGTGTTGAGCTTGATGGCCAGGGCATCGCCCACCGGCAGGCGCTTGATCACCTTGCCGCTGCGGATATCGAAGACCAGCACGGTCTTGGCTTCGGAGTTGTCGGTCACGAACAGCTGGTTGTTCGCGCGATCCTCGGCCAGGTTCAGCAAGAGGTACTTGCCGCCATCGCCCGGCGTCCAGCGGTGCTCGATCTTGCGGGTGCGCGGATTGATCACCAGCACTTCGCCGCTGCCGTTGGCCGCATAGAGGCGCCCGGTGTCCTCGGAATACAGCAGGCCGGTCACCCACTTGCCGGCATTGGGAATGCGCGCCTTGAGGGTCAGGGTCTTGGCGTCCACCACCCAGATCACGCCCGGATCGCCGACCCCGCCGACATACAGCAAGCCGTCGTGGAGAATGACCTGGCGCGGATTGACCGGATGGCCGTCACGGCCCATCTCGTTGAATTTCAGCCGCTTCTCCACCTTGCCGGTGCGCAGGTCGATACGGCTGAGGCCGCCGTCCAGAGAGTTGGTGACGAACAGCGTCTCGCCACTGGCATCGGTGGTCAGGGCGAAGTTCTTCAGATCGGTGTGGATCTGGCCGGTGATGGCCAGGGTGGCCGGATCCAGCTGATAGATCACCCCACCGGTGACGCCCTTGGTCAACTGGGCGGTCGCCGCATAGACCGACTGCTTGGCCGGGCTGTAGGCCAGCTCATAGACGCCGTAGCCCAGTTCGATGCGCTTGAGTTCGGCCGGTGCCTGGGGCGCGGCGGGTTGCGCGGCAACGGGCGCCGGCGCGGGTGGCGGTGGCGTCGGTGCCTCCGGGCGATTGGAACAGGCTGCCACTGCCAGGGACAGCAGCGCCATGGCGCCCAGCGTCGAGACCTTGTTGAAAGACACCGCCATTTGCTTCTCCTAGGGACGAGGTGCGAGGGATCGAATCGATCCTGGAATGATAAACGTTCGCACTATGCCCAAGGCGCAAAGGTCAGACAAGACCGAAAGAGTTCAAATTCCTATCGGGTTCCGGTCGTCAGCCCCTGCCCCGCCGCTCTGGTCCAGGGCTTTCAGCCGGCCCTGGCGATCCAGGCGAAAGCGCGCGAAATCCTCGGCCAGCTGCAGGTTGCCGCGGTAACAGGCCGCGGCCTCCTGGCGCAGGTCGTCGATGGACGGCGAACGCCCCGCCTCGGCCTGGTAGCGCGGACTGAAATGGGTGAGCAGCAGGGCCGGCAGTCCCTGCGCCTCGGCGAAACGGGCGACGCCCGCCGCGCTGCTGTGGCCCCAGCTCTGCCCGGTCTTGTCGATCTGCGCCTGGGCATAGGTGGCTTCATGGACCAGCAGCTGAGCGCCCCGGCAGGCCTCTGTCAGCAAGGCGGGCGCGTCGTTGTCCCCCGCCACCACCAGCCGTCGTTCGCCATGGGCCGCCTGCAGGAAGTCGGCGCTGCGCAGCAGGCGGCCTTCGTGCAGCACATCCTCGCCGCCATGCAGCCGGCCCCACAGCGGGCCACGCGGCACCCCGGCAGCCGCCAGGGCCGCGGGATCGAGGCGCTGCGGCCGGCGGGTCTCGCGGAAGCGAAAGGCGTGACTGGGCACCCGGTGGGAAAGCGCGAAGGCGTCGATATCCCAGGCCCCGACGGAGACGCCCGCGAAGTCTTCCAGGGCGTGGAAGCTCAGTTCGAAGGGCAGGTGCAGCGCGGTCAGCGCCTGGGTGGCGGCGAGCCAGTCCGCTACCGCCTGGGGCGCGATCAGCACCAACGGCTGGCTGCGTCCGGTCATGGCGGCGCTGGCCAACAGCCCCGGCAGGCCATAGCAGTGGTCGCCATGGACATGGGTGATGCAGATGGCGCGCAGATCCGCGGCCGACAAGGGGGTACGCAGCAGCTGGTGCTGGGTCGCCTCGCCGCAATCGACGAGAAACCAGTCTTTGCCCTGGTCCTCGATCAGGGCCAGGGCCGAGACATTGCGCCGCCGAGTGGGCACCCCGGCCGAGGTGCCGAGAAACAGGAGGTCCATGGGGGCTCCGGGCAAAAGCTCAGTCTAGCGCGGCCGCCCCACTGTCGCCCGGGCAACAGTGGCCAGGCACCCCTGCTGCTGGCCAGGCACCCCGGGCCCCGCAAACCCCGAGAAAACGGCCTTTCAGGCCCTGGCAGCGCTCTTGCAAAGCCTCTGGCGTCGACCTTTCAATCGCCGAGGATCACCATGAATCTGCCCGCTCGCCATCTGCCGCCCAGCCCTGCGCCCAGCCCCGACTACGAACAACTGGCCGCCCGCTTCCGTCCGCTCTTTGCGCGCATCGCCGAAGGCGCCCTGGAACGCGAACGCAACCGCACCCTGCCCTATGCGCCCGTCGCCTGGCTCAAGGACGCCGGCTTCGGCGCCGTGCGGGTGCCGGTGGAATTCGGCGGCAGCGGCGCCAGCCTGCCGCAACTGGTTCGGCTGCTGATCGAGCTGGCGGCCGCCGACAGCAATCTGCCCCAGGCCCTGCGCGGCCACTTCGCCTTTGTCGAGGACCGCCTCAACGCCCATGCCAGCACCTCCCAGCGGGTCTGGTTCGAGCGCTTCGTCGCCGGCGACCTGGTGGGCAACGCCTGGACCGAGATCGGCACGGTCAAGCTCGGCGAGGTCATCACCCGGGTCAGCCAGCGGGACGGCGAATGGCGCCTCAACGGCACCAAGTACTACAGCACCGGCAGCCTGTTCGCCGACTGGATCGACGTCTACGCCCAGCGCGACGACACCGGCGGCGACGTCATCGCCGCCATCCGCACCGACCAGCCGGGCGTGCGCCAGTCCGACGACTGGGACGGCTTCGGCCAGCGCACCACCGCCAGCGGCACCTCGGTGTTCGAAGACGTGCGGGTGGCGCCCGAGAATCTCATCGACTTCGCCACCCGCTTCAAGTACCAGACCGCCTTCTACCAGCTGGTGCTGCTGGCCGTGATCACCGGCAGCGGCCAGGCCGCCGTGCGCGAATTCGCCGGCGAAGTGCGCGGGCGCACGCGGGTCTACAGCCATGGCAATGCCAGCGCGGCCAGTGCCGATCCCCAGGTGCAGCAGGTGGTGGGCAAGGCCTCGGCCTTCGTCTATGCCGCCGAAGCCGCGACCCTGGCCGCCGCCGCGGCGGCCCAGGCCGCCTTCGAGGCCCGCTATGCCGGGGATGCCGCCGCCGAGCATGAAGCCAACGTGGCGGCGGAGCTGGAATCGGCCCAGGCGCAGTCGGCGGTCGCCGAGCTGGTGCTGCGGGCCACCAGTGACCTGTTCAATGCCTTGGGCGCGTCGGCCACCAGCACCCGCAAGGGGCTCGATCGACACTGGCGCAACGCCCGTACCGCCGCCTCGCACAATCCGCTGATCTACAAGGAGCGCATCGTCGGCGCCTGGGCGATCGACGGCAGCGAACCGCCCTTCGTCTGGCAGATCGGCGGCGGCAGCAAGCAGGGCTGACTACCAGAATGCACAACGGCAACCCTGGGGTTGCCGTTGTGCATTCAGCGCGCCGGATCAGTTCGACAGCTGGCGGGCGAAACGCCCCACGGCGCCGACCACTCGCTGGGCGCCGTCCTGGATCTCCACGATCACCTGGCCGGCCTGCCCCGCCAGTTCCAGGCCCTGCTCGGCCTGGCGCCGACCGTTCTCGATCACCGTCACCGCCTCGCCGGCCAGTTGCTGGTTTTGCTGCACCACTCCGACGATCTCCTCGGTCGCCTTGCTGGTGCGCGAGGCCAATTGCCTGACCTCGTCGGCCACCACGGCGAAACCACGACCCTGCTCACCGGCCCGGGCCGCCTCGATGGCCGCGTTGAGCGCCAGCAGGTTGGTCTGTTCGGCGATGCCGCTGATGGTCTTGATGATGGTCCCGATCACCTGGGACTGGTTGTCCAGCGCCTCGATGCCCTTCACCGCTTCCTGCATCTGGGTGGCCAGGGCGCGCATCACTTCCACCGTCTGCTGCGCCACCGCCGCGCCTTTGCGGGCCGTGTCGTCGGTATGCTGGGAGGTCTCGAAGGCCACGCTGGCGGCTTCGGACACTGCCTGCTCCTGCTGGACCTGGTCGGTGATCACGGTGGCGAACTTGACCACCTTGTACAGCCGGTCATGGGCATCGATCACCGGGTTGTAGGAGGCTTCCAGCCAGACGTCGCGGCCATGGGCATCCAGGCGCTTGAAGCGATCCACGACGAATTCGCCGCGACGCAGGCGCGCCCAGAATTGCTCGTAGGCCTCGGAATTGGCCTCGGCCGGCTCGCAGAACAGCCGGTGGTGCTTGCCCTTGATCTGCGCCAGGGAATAACCCATGGCCTGCAGGAATCTGTCGTTGGCATCGAGCACCTCGCCCTGGAGGTTGAACTCGATGACTGCCGTGGAACGGCGCAGCGCCTTGAGTAGGCTCTCGTGCTCGCGCGAGGTCTCGATGGTTCGCGTCAGGTTGTTGCAGAACAGTCGGAAGCGCGTCACCTGGCCCTGGCTGTCATGGAAGGGGTGCAGGATGCCGCGCAACCAGGCTTCCTGACCGTCGCCGCGCAAGAGATGCAGGGCACCGCTGTAGGGCTCGCCGCGGCTCAGGGCCTGCTGCAGTCGGCGGCTGTATTCCTGGTTGCGGACGTGCGCCGGAATGAGGTCCGCCAGGGGGCGTCCCAGCACATCTGCGGCGCGCACGCCCATCTCCTTTTCGAAGTTGGCGTTCACCGCGGAGATGCACCCGCGGCCATCCAGTTCCAGGCCCAGCATTTCCACGTCGAGCTCGGCCTTCAGCCGCTTGAAGGAGTCCACCTGCTCGCGGAGGCGCTGCAGTTCTTGTTTTAGGCCTTTGTTGAACATGACACGCCCCTGGTTGGGAGATTAGGTTACCGCTGTATCGACCGGGATTAGTCAGGCCTTTAATGCCGTCAGCAGGACAATGACCAGATGTCCGGAATGCAAGATGGATGGCGGCGGGCCATTAACTAATAACAAAAAAATATTTCAACTCAGGGTTTGGCCGGCATTACGTTCTAACGCCTGTCTGCTCTCTCCATTGCAAGAGTCCCCCATGTCCGATTCCCTGCTGGCCCCCCTCCTTCCCCTGCTGGAGCGCTTCGCTGCCACCGCGGCGGAACGTGATCGTCAGGGCGGCACGCCCAAGGCCGAGCGTGACGCTCTGCGCCAGAGCGGTCTCCTGGCCCTGAGCATTCCTACGGAACTGGGCGGCCTCGGCGCCTCCTGGGAACAGACGCTGGAGGCGGTGCGGCGACTGGCCCGGGTCGACAGCTCCCTGGCCCACGTCTTCGGCTTCCATCACCTGCTGCTGGCCACCGCCCAGCTGTTCGGCCAGCCCGCGCAGTGGCGACCCTGGCTGGAGGGCACCGCGCACGATGGCCTGTTCTGGGGCAATGCCCTCAATCCCCTGGATCGCCGTACCCTCGCCCGCCGCAGCGGCGATGCCTGGCAGGTGGATGGCCAGAAGAGCTTTTGCAGTGGCGCCCTGGATTCGGATCTGTTGCTGCTTTCCGCGCTGGAAAACGATGACAGCGGACGCCTGTTGATCGCCGTGGTACCCACCGGCCGTGCCGGCATCCAGCTGTTCGACGACTGGGACAACAACGGCCAGCGCCAGACCGACAGCGGCAGCGCGCGCTTCGACGGCGTACGGGTCGAACACCAGGAATGGCTGCTCGATCCCGGCCCGCTGAGCACCCCCTTCGCCTGCCTGCGGCCGCTGCTGGCCCAGCTGATCTTCGCCAATATCTTTCTCGGCCTGGCCGAAGGCGCCTTTGCCGAGGCGCGCCGCTACACCACCACCCAGGCACGTCCCTGGTTCAAGTCCACAGCGGCCAGCGCCAGCGAAGACCCCTACATCCTGCGCCACTACGGAGAATTCTGGGTGGCCCTGGAGAGCAGTCGGCTGCTGGTGGAGCGCGCCAACGGCGCCTTCGCCCAGGCCTGGCAGCAGGGCACGGCGCTGACCGCCGCGGCACGGGGCGAACTGGCCATCGCCATCGCCACGGCCAAGGTCGCCGCCAGTCGTCACGGCCTCGATCTCGCCAGCCGCCTGTTCGAGGTCGGCGGGGCCCGCGCCACTGCCGGCGCACTGCGCCTGGATCGCTACTGGCGCAACCTGCGCACCCAGACCCTGCACGATCCGGTCGATTACAAGCTGTACGAGCTGGGCGACTGGGCCCTCAACGACACCCTGCCCACCCCCAGTTTCTACTCCTGAGGAGCCGCGATGACCCTGCTGACCCTGACGCGCACACCCGAGGTGCCCCGCTACCGGGCAACGGCCCAGGTGTTCGCCGATCCCAAGTCGCGCGACCTGCTCGCCCACCTGGAAAAGATCGCCCCGAGCGACGCCAGCGTGCTGGTGATCGGCGAAACCGGCACCGGCAAGGAACTGATCGCCCGGCATATCCATGCGCTCAGTCACCGCCATGCCGGCCCCTTCGTCGCCGTCAATTGCGGCGCCTTCGCCGAGAGCCTGGTCGAGGCGGAGTTGTTCGGTCACGAAAAGGGCGCCTTCACCGGCGCCCTGGCCGCGCGCGCCGGCTGGTTCGAGGAGGCCAACGGCGGCACCCTGTTTCTCGATGAGATCGGCGACCTGCCGCTGTCGGTGCAGGTGAAGCTGCTGCGCGTCCTGCAGGAGCGCGAGGTGGTGCGGCTGGGCTCTCGCCGCAGTGTGCCGCTGAACGTGCGGATCATCGCCGCCACCAATGTCCCGCTGGAGCGGGCGGTGGCCGAAGGCACCTTTCGCGAAGACCTCTGGTACCGCCTCAATGTGGTCAGTCTGCCGCTGTTGCCGCTGCGCCAGCGCCAGGGCGATATCCTGCCGCTGGCCCGGCACTTCCTCCATGCCTATGCCCAGGCGGCGGTGTCCCTGAGTCCCGCGGCCGAACGGCGCCTGCTGGAGCACCCCTGGCTGGGCAATATCCGCGAACTGGAAAACACCCTGCAGCACGCCCTGCTGCTCAAGCCCCAGGGCCTGCTGGATGCCGGTGACCTGTCGTTCGTCCAGCGTCCCAGCCTGGTCCCGGCGGCGCCGCGCCCGACCGAGGCGGCGCCGGTGGACAGCCTGCTGACCGACGCCTTCGCCCAGTTGTTCGAAGAGCAACCGGAGGCCCTGCACGAGCGCGTCGAAGATGCCCTGGTCCGCGCCGCCTACCGCTTCTGCCATCGCAACCAGGTCCACACCGCCCGCCTGCTGGGGCTGAGCCGCAACGTCACCCGTGCCCACCTGATCCGTATCGGCGAACTGGTGGTCAATCACCGTCGGCCGCTCGCGCCCCGGCCGGAACGCGAGGTCCGCTTCTCCATCTGAAGGGTGGCCATACCCGGCGGGGTACCGACAGGCCATGGAGCGCCTTACACTGGGGTTTTGCTCCGCGAGGCCTCCGCATGACCGCCCGTACCCTGCTGCACCGCCATCCCGCCCTGCGTGACGACATCGGCGACCTCCAGACCCGGCGACCGCTACCCGGCCCCGGCCTGCCCCATCTGGACCCCTTCCTGTTCCTCAATCACCACGGTCCCCAGGTCTATCCGCCGCACAATGCCGGTCTGCCCTTTGGTCCTCATCCCCATCGCGGCTTCGAGACGGTGACCTTCATCCTCTCCGGTTCGCTCGCCCACCGCGACAGCGGCGGCCATGAGAGCGTCATCGAAGCCGGGGGCATCCAGTGGATGACCGCGGGCAGCGGCCTGGTGCATGCCGAGCTGTCCCCCGCCGCCTTCAAGCGCGATGGTGGCGACCTGGAAATCCTGCAGCTGTGGGTCAATCTTCCGGCCCGGCTCAAGTTCACCCCTCCGGCCTACCACGGCGTTTCCGCCGCGGACCTGCCCCTGATCGAAGCCGACGACGGCCGGGTGCGCCTGCACCTGGCATCGGGCAGCCATGAGGGTATCCAGGGCGCCGTGGCCAGCCCGACACCCATCACCCTGATGACCGTCGAGATCGCCCCGGGTGGCCGCGTCACCCTGCCCGCCCCGGCCGGAAACTCGGTGTTCTGCTATGGCGTGCGCGGCACCGTGCAGATCGCCGGCCAGGACGAAGCGCCATGGCAGCTGTTCGAATTCGCCGATGACGGCGACCACATCGACGTCTCCAGCCGCGACGGCGCCGTGGTGCTCTATGGCCATGCGGCGCCCTTCGCCGAGCCCATCGTCGCCCACGGCCCTTTCGTGATGAACAGCGCCGAGGAGATCCGTCAGGCGATCCGCGACTACCAGGCCGGCCTGTTCGGTGACGTACCGGAGTAAGTCGCCCCGCCAGGACGCCGCGCCCAGGCTAGAATCCGGCTTTTGCCTGGAGCATGGCGATGAGTGACGAATTGCGGATAGAGGATCTGGTGGTGGGCGACGGCAAGGCGGTGGTCAAGGGCGCCCTGATCACCACCCACTATGAGGGCTGGCTGGACGACGGCACCCTGTTCGATTCCTCCCGCGCCAAGGGACGGCCCTTCCAGTGCGTCATCGGTACTGGCCGGGTGATCAAGGGCTGGGATCAGGGCCTGATGGGCATGCGGGTCGGCGGCAAGCGGCGCCTGGAGGTACCGGCGGCGCTCGCCTATGGCGAACGCCAGGTCGGAGCGCTGATCAAGCCACATGCCAACCTGAGGTTCGAAATCGATTTGCTGGAAGTCCTGACACGCGACGATTGAGGTCTGGCCGACTTCAGCTCGGCGTCTTGGTATTGCGGCGCACCAACTCGAGCTGGGCTTCGAGCACGCTCAGCCGGGCGAACTGGCGGGTGTAGATGACGAATTGCTCCTGAAAGCTCTGACGGCTCCGGGCAAGGTCCTGTCGATGACTGCGGATCTGCTCTTCAAGCGTCTGCAGCCGCTGCTGGGTGGTTTGCGTCATGGCACCTACTCCTTGTGCTTGGGGTGTCAAATGGACTCTAACCGTGCCCCGACAAGTCGAGCTATAGCCGTTCGTCGTCCCTTAGACCACCGCTGCAGAGCCGTTTCGTCTCGCGAATGCATCAGTGCAAGGCGTGAAAAGCGCATCTTTCCTCACCGAACGATCAAGAAAAAAGGCGACGAACCCGAGGAGGTTCGTCGCCTTCAGGACACACGCGGTAAAAGCTAACGCGGGCCTACCGCCGTGCAGCTGTTGCTGGCATCGACATATTTCTTCAGCGTCGGCCACTGCGGACGCTCCACGCCATTGACCGGCTCCACCGCCAGCGCGGAAGCACCCCAGCCGGGACCTGCCGCCCAGTAGGTCAGCGGCATGCAGTTCTGCTGCAGATAGGCCAGCATATTGTCGGTGGCGGTCAGCCAGCGGCTGTCGCCTGCGGGTACGCCGAACTCGGCGATCATGCCCCGCTTGCCATTGCGCTTGAGCCATTCGACGAAGGGCTTGACCCGATTGACCCCGACCTGCGGATCGATGGTGCTCGGATTCTGGGTGGCATAGGTGCCACTGCCGTCCTCGTCGAGGTAGACGTTGGCCGCGTAGACGATGTTGTTGGCCGGATCCTTCAGATTGAGCAAGGCATTGCTCACCCCGGGCCAGTTGGCCGCGCTACCCCAGGCATTGCCCTGGACGATCACCGGGTGGGTGCGGTCCATGGTGCGGACGCCGTCGATGCCGGACTGGGCCGTCACCGGCCAGCTGCTGTCGGCGCCATTGGGCTTGCCCATGATGTCATAGCCATAGAGCGCGGCATGGTTGCCCCACTGGTAGGCCAGGCGGTACATCAGATCCCAGTAGTTGAAGTTGGTGACGGTACCGGTGCCGATCAGGGTGCCCTTGTAGCGGCCGCCGTTGTCCAGCGCCAGGATCACCTTCATGTTGTACTTCTTGGCCAGCTCCAGCACCTGGGTGACCTGCTGGGTGTAGGCCCCTTCCAGGCTACCGAAGAAGCGGGTCTGCAGGCGCTCCCAGATCACCGGGAAGCGGATCAGCCGCACGCCCTTGGCGCTCCACTGCTGGAAATTCGCCTCGCCCGGCATGATGTAGTTGACGTTGAGAACCCCGGGCAGCGTCTGGGGTGCAAAGGCGGCACCCGAGAAATTCAGCCCCACCAGGTTGAGCTTGGCGCTGTTGGCGGGCGTGCCGGTCGATCCCGTGGGTGTGGTCGTCGAACCGGTGGCGGGCGTGGTGGCACCCGAGGAGCCCGTGCTGCCGCTGCCGGTCGCAGGCTTCACCTCGGCCACTGGCGTCGTCACGGCCGGCGTCGCACTGCCCGAGTTGCTGCCCGAACTGGCGCTGCCGGTGCTGCCGGTACTGCCCGTAGAGCCCGTCGTGGTCCCCGGCACCGTCGTCGGCGTGCCGGAGGTGGTGGTCCCGGTCTTCAGGGTCTTGGGATAGCCGTAGGCATTGCCATCGAGCTGCGGGCTCTCGATGAAGACACTCATGTTGCTGCCGACGACCTGGGCATAGGTCACCTTGTAGCTCTTGCCATCGGCCGGCGTGATCTGCGCGCCCACCTTGAAGGCGCCCACGTTGGCCGCCGACGCCGGAATGGAGAAGCCGGCCGCCTTGCGATAGACGCCGTGCAGCCAGTCCTCGTTGGTGAAATCGTTGATCGAGGTGGTCACCCCGGTCGTGGTCGAACCGCCGGTGTTGCCGGTGCCCGTGGAGGCGCCGGTGCCCGAGCTGCCACCGTTGTTCGAGCCGGTATTGCCGCTGGTGGAGCCACCGCTGCTGCCGGTGGAGCCGCTGGAGCCGCCCGAGGCACCGGTGCCGCTGGCTGGCGTGCTGCCGGACCCACTGGCCAGCGGGCCGATGGCGGTGCAGCTGCTGTCATCGATGTACTTATTCAGGGTCGGCCACTGCGGCCGGTCGACGCCATTGATCGGCTCTACCGACAGGAAATAGTTGCCCCAACCCGGGCCGGCGGCCCAGTAGGTGGCGGGAATGCAGTTCTGCTTGAGATAGGCCAGCATGCGGTCCATCAGCGGCAGCCAGCGGGGATCGTTATCCGGCACGCCGAATTCGCCGATCATGCCCTTCTTCTTGTTCTTCTTCAGCCACTCGACGAAGGGACGGACCCGCTCCACGCCATAGTCCTGGCTCAGCTTGCCGACATCGATGCCGGTGTAATTGCCGCCGGCGCTTTCATCGAAATAGGAATGCGCCTGGAAGATCAGGTTGTCGGACGGATCCTTGAGCGCCAGCAGGGAGTCGTTCCACAGCGGCCAGCGGGTCGCTTCCGACCAGCCGTTGCCTTCGATCATGATCGGCTTGGTCTTGTCGACCGCGCGGACCCCGTTGATGCCGTACTGGGCGGCGATCGGCCACTGGGCCATGGAATCGTGGGGCTCGTTCATGATGTCGTAGGCGTACAGCGACGGCTGACTGCTCCAGCGCTGGGCGATCCGGGTCATGATCTCCTGGTAGCGGTCATAGGGAACCGCCGCGCTGCCGATCACCGATCCGCGATAGAAGGTGTAGTTGTGCAGGTCGAGGATGATGCGCATGCCGTATTTCTGCGCATTGGCGAAGGTCTGGTCCACCAGCGCCGCATAGGTCGGGTCCAGCGGACCGCCCAGCACCGGTTGCAGGCGCTCCCAGATGATCGGGAAGCGGATCAGCTTGATGCCCTTGCCGCTCCACTGCTTGAAGTAGGCCTCGACAGGAAAGATGTAGTGGGTGCCGTTGACGCCCGGCAGTACCTGGCCAGCGAAACCGGCGCCGGACAGGTTCAGGCCGACCAGATTGACCTGCTCGGCCTTGGCACCGGTAGCCAGGGTCAGGGCGGCAACGAAGGGCAGCACCTGGGCTGCTCTGCGGGAGAACTTCAGGAAGGATGGATTCATCATCACCAACTGCGCTAAATCGACAGCCCGCTCCCTGAACACTGGCCGATATGAAGTGAGAGAAGAGTCGCGCCATGTTGCCAAGCGCGACGTTGCCTCCAGGCATGTCCAGCTATACAAGCCACATGCCAACTTCATAGTGCTTTACTATGGCCACTATTTAGACATCATTGAGAAGTTTCCAAAGCCATTGATTTTAAAGGCTTTTCTATAACTACCGTTCATCGACTCCGACGGGTGAATCCATTCACCACCAATCATCCGCGCGTCGATGCAAGTCCGCCGTCAAATTTATTTCCGGAACAATCCGACAACCGACCAAAAGTTCCCGAAGGTGCCAAAAAAAGTAAGTCGCAAATTAACGTGAAACAGATCACATAAATATGGCTGAGGAACTGCTCATATCTCGTTCGGGTCATGGCTATAACCGCTTCCGGAGCACTTCATGACCTCCCTTACCCTTGCGACCTATAACGTCAACGGCATTCGTGCCCGGTTGCCCATCCTCCTGCAGTGGCTGGAGCGGGAGCAGCCCGACATCGTCTGCCTGCAGGAACTGAAAGCGAAGTCTGCCGACTTCCCGCAGGCGGAGCTGGAAGCTGCGGGCTACGGTGCGCTCTGGGACGGCCAGCCCTCCTGGAACGGGGTCGCCATCCTGGCGCGGGATGACCAGCCACTGGAGGTTCGCCGGGGCCTGCCGGGAATGACGGACGATCCCCAGCGCCGCTATCTGGAAGCCGCGGTCAAGGGCGTGGTCGTCGCCAGCCTCTATCTACCCAATGGCAATCCCTGGCCGGGCCCCAAGTTCGATTACAAGCTGGCCTGGTTCGAGCGTTTCATCGAGCATGCCCAGGGACTGATGGCGAGTGGGCATCCCATGGTGCTGGCAGGCGACTACAACGTGGTGCCGACTGACCATGACATCTACGACCCGAAATCCTGGCGCAAGGACGCCTTGCTGCAACCCGAGAGTCGCGCCTGCTTCGAACGGCTGCTGGACCAGGGCTGGCTGGACGCCTTGCGCGCCTGCCATCCGGATGAGGCGATCTACACCTACTGGGACTATTTCCGCCAACGCTGGCAGCGCAACGCCGGTCTGCGTATCGATCATCTGTTGCTGAGTCGGGCGCTGCAGAAGTCCCTGCAGGAAGCCGGGGTGCATCGCTGGGTACGCGACCTGGAGAAGACCAGCGACCATGCGCCGACCTGGATCCGCTTCAAGGCGCCTGACTGAAGGCGTTCAAGCGTCGCGCAGCAGGTCGTTGGCGTTGAGCAGGGCGAAGAGCACTTCCGGACGCTGATTGAGACCGCGGCGCACCGCGGCCGGTATCGTCTGATGGAGCTTGCGACACAGTCCCGGGCGTGGCTGCAGCTCGATGAGCATGCCACGCGCGCTGCGTACCTCTCCCGGTCCCGGCTCGATCTCCAGCTGGATGCCGAGTTGCTCCTGCAGGCGCCGTTGCAGGCGCTGCAGATCGGTCACGCTTGTGACGTTTTCCAGGCGCTCCAGCAGTCGCTGTTCTTCCTGGCGATTGAGCAGCAGCGCCCGCGCATCGGCGGCCGGATCGGCCAGCACGGCGTCGCGCTCGCAGGTACAGACGCCAGGCGGACAGGGCGCACGCAAGGAAGCCATGTGACGTCTTTTCCTCTCGTTCCGGAGCGGCAGGATAGCGCCGATCGCCTCACTCTGACGACGGCGGTGCCGAGTGGGCGACACGACAGAACGTCCAGACAGTGAGTCTCCCGGCCGTTCAAGAGACCCCGTGGCCGACACAGGGATTCCCCGCATGCCGAGTACCCAGGGATCACGCTCCGCCCAAAAAACCAATCGATATTAAAAAATAGCTAAAGCTTATTTTTAGATATATTAAATGGCCGCTAGGATGAGGCTTTGACTGCCCGCGATATCGCCATGCCGACGCTCTCCTCCGACCTCCTGATCGTGCCCGCGGAGCAACAAAGCTCCCTGACCATCCGCGCCAAGGCCCTGGCCTTCGCCGACCCGCGTTCGCGGCAACTGCTCGAGCACCTGGATGCCCTGGCGCCGCGCCCCTCCCCCGTGGTGCTGACGGGCGAATGGGGCACCGGGCGCGAATTGCTGGCGCGACGGCTCCACGAGCGCAGCGGCCGCACCGGACTGTTCAGCAGCCTCGACTGCGCCTCGCTCAGTCGTCGGCATGCTGCGGCCGAACTCTTTGGCTATGTCCCACGCGCCTATGCCGGCACCTCGGGCAGTCGGGTGGGCTGGTTCGGTACCGCCCACGGGGGCAGCCTCTATCTCGACGAGATCGCCGACCTCTCCCGCCCGCTGCAGGAGGAGCTGGTCGAGGTCCTGTCCGACGGAAGCATCCTGCGGCTCGGCAGCAGTCAGCGCACCTCGGTGGACGTCCGCCTGATCGCCGGCTCCAGTATCGATCTGGCGCTGGCCGTCGCAGCCGGCCACTTCGACGAACGCCTCTGGCAACGCCTCGCGCCGGGGCAGGTGGCGGTACCGCCCCTGCGCGAGCGACCGGCCGATCTGCTCCCCCTCGCCCGGCATTTCCTCAGACTGCATGCCGAACGTCTCGACCGGACACCCCCGGAATTGACGGCTGAGGACGAAGCCGCGCTGATCGCCTATCCCTGGCCGGGAAACATTCGCGAACTTGAACAGGTTCTCCATACCGCGCTGCTAACTGCCTCGACGTCCGGACTCCAGCTTGGCAAGCTGCTGCCACTGTCCCTGGTACCCCGCTGAACTCTGCCGACAGACGGCAGTCCTAGCCGCGTACCCTTGCTCGAGTCCCAGCATGACCACCCTGTCCATCCTGTCGATGCCCACTCCGCCATAGTCTGCGGCGGCCATCTTTCCCCAGGAAAGATGATCGGAATCCTCGTTTTGTCGCCTCGCGCGGCAGGCGTTGATTCGTGTGGGAAAAGCCCAGGGCTTTTCAGGAATCGATCGACAGGACGTACGTCTTCCGCTGAAGACGTTCAGGCATGCTTTCATGAATATTGTGATCACTGGCCGTTCCGGCCAAGTTTCGCGCGCCTTGCAGCGCGAGTTCGGTAGCACCCATCAACTGACCGTGCTGGGTCAGGCGGATCTCGATCTGGCCCAAACCGGGCAACTGCGCGCAGCCTTCGACCGGCTGGAACCCGACCTCATCCTCAACGCCGCCGCCTATACCGCCGTGGATCAGGCTGAGGCGGAAATCGAACGCGCCGAGGCGATCAACGCCCGGGCACCGCAGATCCTGGCCGAGTTGGCGCGTGAGCGGGATATCCCCTTCGTGCACTATTCATCCGACTACGTCTTCGATGGCCGGGGGCATCAGCCCTACACCGAGGCTTGCGCGCCGGCGCCGCTGAGCGTCTACGGTCGCTCCAAGCTGGCGGGCGAACAGGCGGTACTGGCGGCCGGTGGCCGCGCCCTGGTGCTGCGTACCTCCTGGGTCTACTCCCATGATGGCCAGTGCTTCTTCAACACCATGCGCCAGCTGCTGGCCGAGCGCGACGAACTCCACGTAGTGGAGGATCAGCTCGGCGCCCCCACCTGGGCGCCCACGATCGCCACGGCCACCCGCCAGCTGGTCGAACGTCTGCTGGAGCACGGGGATGTCGGCGGTCTCTATCACCTGACCAATGCGGGCCAGACCTCCTGGTACGGCTTCGCCGCCGCCATCGCCGCGCGCCTGGAGCGACGCGGCGAACTACGCGCCCGCCTCTATCCCACCACGACCGCACATTACCCCACGCCGGCGACGCGACCGCTCTATTCCTGCCTCGACTGCAGCAAGGTCGAAGCGGTCCTGCCGAACGCCCTGCCGGACTGGCAGGCCGACTTCGACCGCTGCTGGGCGCGGTTCGAACGCGATAGAACGCTGAATTGAGCGGGCCGGACCCCGGCGGCGCCTGCCCGCCGGGTCGCCTCGGCTTCAGCCGCAGGCGATGGCGTCCCCCCTCAATGCCTTTCCCGTTCCCCACCCTGGTAGGTGGGCTCAGCCACGTCCTCGTTGGGCGCTGGATGGGCCGGCAGATTCGGTAGCGCCTTGGCCCTTTCCAAGTCGATGCCGGCGCCCTGGGCCACCCGGGTGCCATAGTCCGGATCGCAGTGCCAAAAGTGCCAGACCATGCGCAACTGGATGTCTTCGGGACAGGCCTGCAGGTCGGCGACCAGGTTGGCGATGAGATCGTCCCTTTCCCAGTCTTCAAAGCTGCGATAGCGCGCACCGGTCTGCTGGTAGTCGGCAGCCGTCTTGCGGGATTGATAGCGCCCCAGATGGCCTTCGATCCATTGACGATACTCGTGCTGCGGCCGCGGCGCCTCGCTCAGGCCACCCTGGGAACTGGGCTCGTAATTGACGTGGGGATTGCTCCCGCTGCGATCCACCTGCAGCGCCATCTGGCCATCGCGCTGATTGGTGGCGTAGGGGCATTTGGGCGCGTTGATCGGCAATTGCAGATAGTTGGCGCCGACCCGATAGCGCTGGGTATCGGAATAGGACAGGGTCCGCCCCTGCAACATCTTGTCGTCGGAAAAGTCGATGCCCTCCACCAGCACCCCCGTGCCGAAGGCGGCCTGCTCGGTTTCGGCAAAGACGTTCGAGGGATTGCGATCCAGC
Source organism: Pseudomonas sp. HR1 (assembly GCF_030175875.1). NCBI lineage: Bacteria > Pseudomonadati > Pseudomonadota > Gammaproteobacteria > Pseudomonadales > Pseudomonadaceae > Pseudomonas > Pseudomonas sp. HR1. Next base: position 45,215 of record NZ_JASNRF010000007.1, on the reverse strand, counting down.
ACCAGCCGGCCCACCGGCAGCAGGGGAAACTGGTCTTCCGGCCAGCGCTTGGTGTCGTCCAGGGGATCGAAGGGCAATTCGTCGTGCGCCTCGTCCGCCATGATCTGCACGCACATCTCCCACTCGGGATAGTCACCCCGCTCGATGGCGTCGTAGAGATCCCGACTGGCATGGCCCACGTCGTACTTCTGGATCTCGGCCGCCTGCTCGCTGGTGAGATTCCGGATGCCCTGCTTGGGCTCGAAGGAGAACTTGCACAGCACCGCCACGCCCTGGTCGTTGACCAGCTTGTAGGTGTTCACACTGGAACCCTGCATGTGCCGATAGTCCGCCGGGATGCCCCAGGGGCTCTTCACCCAGGTCACCATGTGCAGCGCTTCCGGGTGATGCTGGACGAAATCGTAGAAGCGCCAGGGCTCCTGGCGATTGGTGATGGGGTCGGGCTTGAAGGCATGGATCATGTCGGGAAACTTGATGGCGTCGCGAATGAAGAACACCTTCAGGTTGTTGCCCACCAGATCCCAGTTGCCGTCCTCGGTATAGAACTTGATCGCGAAGCCCCGCGGATCGCGCGCGGTCTCGGGCGACTCCTTGGCCCCGATGACGGTGGAGAACCTCAGGAAGACCGGCGTCTTCACCCCGGTTTTGGTCAGCACCTTGGCACAGGTGTAGCGGCTGGCGGGTTCGTCGCCGATGGTGCCATAGGCCTCGAACCAGCCATGGGCGGCGGTGCCCCGGGCATGCACCACTCGCTCGGGCACCCGCTCCCGATCGAAATGGGTGATCTTCTCGATGAACTGGTAGTTTTCCAGCGTGGCGGGGCCCCGCTCGCCCACGCTGCGCAGGCTTTGGTTGTCCCGTACCGGATGACCCTGGCGGGTCGTGAGAGTGATCTTGTCGTCGCTCATGGTGGTCTCCAGGCTAGTCACGTCGAACACTGCAGTGACCGGGCCTGTCCGCGGCAGTTGTCTGCCGTCAGACGAGCTGTCCGGAGACGAAACGGCGCCCGGGCCGCTTGCGCTGACCACCCGGAGCTCTAGCCGCTACCTCTCGTCCGTTCGGCGGAAAAAATCGCTGATCGCGCTATCGATCCCATCCAGACTGTTCATCAGCAGTCGATAAGACTCACGGCGATACTCTCCAACAAGAACAGCAGCCGGAGCTTCCCATGCCAGAAGAATACGAAAGCGATCCGCACCCCTGCTCGAAACCGGCGGGGCACTCCGACTTCAACGAAATGGCTGCCGCCGTCGCCGCCGCCATCTCCGTCTGGGCCCTGACCACCCTAGTTGCCTTGCTCGCGGGTTATCACGGCAGTGGTCCGACCAATGTCATCAACCTGCTGGTGGTCCTCGCGGGCGCTTTGGGATTCGTTGGACGGCGCTGGCAACTGGGGCGTCGGTATCGCTCCGTACATCGCGCCAGATAACCGGCGGAGCCCAACAATCTGCCTACTGATTCTCACCAGAGGCGGAACTGTTTATCATCGGCGCCCTGAAATCATGGCAGGGATGCTCATGTCTTATCTGGTCTTGACCCGTCGCACCGACGAAATCATCAATCTTTCCCTGAAGCCGGGGGCCGATGAAGAACAGGTGCTGGATCTGCTATTCAATGGCGGCATCAACATCCGCATCCTCAAGGTGCAGGGCGACCGCGTGCAGGTAGGCATCTAGGCGCCGACCGACATCAGCGTGATGCGGCAGGAATTGCTGCCCTTCTGAGTCGCCGCTGACCGACCGTCGCTACCGCAACCAGGGCGAGTTGCGGTTGCGCACGTACTCGAAGCGCCCCTCCAGACCCCGCCATTCAACGCCCTGCCAGAGTTCCGGCGCCAGCGTGCCTTCGGCCTGCAGATCCGCTCGATAGTGGGCGAAGAACGGCTGGCCGTCGCGCAGGACGATGACGTTGTGGCGCTCTTCGATCTGGGCGATGAGATCCAGGACGGCTTCGGCCGAGCGGCCGCCGCTCAGGCAATAGCAGCTGCCATATTGATGCAGCATGCTTTCGAAGCGGTAACGATAGAGAGTGCAGCGATCGGTCTCGAGGTGAACGCTCTGCCCCTTGGCATCCTGCAGGGCATGGTGGACGCAGTGGTCGCAGTCCTCGAATTCCTGACGCGACTCCACCCATTCACCGAGAAACTGCTTCTTCCACCGCCATACCAGCAGCCCACGATCTTCAGGCCGGGAATACACGCTGACCTTGTAGAACATCGCTCGACTCCTCTTATTGTTATGCGCCGAAGCCACCGTCCTATGGCTGCCGCTTGTTGCTCGGCCATCGGAGGTCGCACGCTCTGAGGCGTGCCTTTCCAGCATCGCTCCATTTGCCTGAGGCGTCCAGCCATTCCCGGGCGCTGGACCCTACCGCTCGACGGTACGCAGCTACCGCAAACGGCCCTGGATGCGTCCATGAAGCGCCGCGGCTTCGTCCAACTTCCATACAAGATGATGTCGGGTCTGCCGGCCGCTTTATCGCCTCAAGATCACGCAAGACCGCCATTCCAGAGCCGGATACAACGTGAGTACAAGTTCTGGTACCGCCCATCAGGCAAGGCGATATTGGCTGCTCAAGACGATTCCGGCGAACTAGTATTCGGCCAACCGTGATCGCCAGGAGTGGTCGAAATCGCAGCCCTGACAAGGACTTGGACGGTCCCGGTGCCCAGGCAACCGCGCCTGGTCGCGTTCGGATCCCTGACTGGCTGAACGCCTTTTCGCGAATCGCCAGCAGCAGGGCCTGCAGCCGCCCTGGCCATCCAGGCGGCGCCTCGGTGAACCCCTTATCCACTCAAGGACCTTTTATGACTGGCCTGGATAGCGACTGCAAAGAGGCGCTCCGTTATGCCATCAGAAACTGTCCCGCGCGCACGACGGACCAGCTGGCGGCCATCGACTATGCCGAACGGGCCATCCGCCAGGGCCTGAACGCCCTCTCCCCCCTGGAGCAGAAGACGCTGGCCCTGGAGCTGGGTTTCTGGCTGACCCATTACCAGCGGATCCAGGAATTCTCCGCTCCTGGCTCAGCCGATGCAGAGACCGCGCAGACGCCTGCAGCCTCCCCTACCCGCAAGATCGACTAGCCAATCCGCAGGCAATAAAAAACCCCGAGGTGCCTGGCACGCTCGGGGTTTTCCGTATTTGGCGGAGAGATAGGGATTTGAACCCTAGGAGCCATTGCTGACTCAACGGATTTCGAATCCGTCCCGTTCGACCACTCCGGCATCTCTCCAACGCGGCGCATGATACCAGTCATGCGTGCAAAAGCGAACAAGCAATTGCAAAAAAAAGCTCTGGTATCAGCGGCTTGCGTTTAGAGCGGGACGCCCAGGCGCTGGGCGACCTCTTCGTAGGCCTCGATCACGCCGCCCAGACCCTGGCGGAAGCGATCCTTGTCCATCTTCTTGCGGGTTTCCTTATCCCACAGGCGGCTGCCGTCCGGGCTGAATTCGTCGCCCAGCACGACCTTGCCGTGGAACAGCCCGAATTCCAGCTTGAAGTCGACCAGTAGCAGACCGGCGTCGTCGAACAGCTGCTTGAGGATGTCATTGATGCGGAAGGTCAGCGCCTTCATCTCGGCCAGCTGGTCGAGAGTGGCCCAGCCAAAGGCCTGGACATGGCTTTCGTTGACCATGGGGTCGTGCAGCGCATCGTTCTTCAGGAAGAGTTCGAAGGTCGGCGGCGTCAGCTCCAGGCCCTCCTCCACGCCCAGGCGGCGCACCAGGCTGCCGGCGGCGAAGTTGCGCACCACGCATTCCACCGGAATCATCTCGAGCTTCTTGACCAGGCATTCGTTGTCGCCCAGCAGCTGCTCGAACTGGGTGGGGATGCCGGCGGCTTCGAGCTTCTGCATGACGAAGGCATTGAACTTGTTGTTCACCATGCCCTTGCGCTCGAGTTGCTCGATGCGCTCGCCATCGAAGGCAGAGGTGTCGTTGCGGAACAACAGGACCAGGCGATCGGGATCGTCGGTGGTGAATACCGACTTGGCCTTGCCACGGTAGAGTTCTGCGCGTTTTTCCATCTTGGACTCCGGTTCGAAGGGCTTGCAGGCTGTGGACGAACGCAGGTGAGACGACCGGTTCGGGACGAGTACAGCCGGGAAGCGCAGTTTACATAGGATCGTGGATCTTTTGGCCGTGCAGCAGTGCCCGACCGCGAAAGAAAGCCGGTCAGCGCCTCAGGCGATGGCCTGCCACTCCAGCCCCTGCTGCTGATCGGCGATCTGCAGCCAGTCCGCATCGCAGCCCAGCACATTGCTGAAGCAGGCGCGGGCGAGCCAGGGGTTGTTGTTCTTCTCGCTCAGGTGGGCGAGCACCAGATGCTGCAGGCCCGGACAGGCCAGCTCCATCACCAGCTCGGCCGATTGCCGGTTGTTGAGATGACCGCGCACCCCGCCGACCCGTGCCTTGAGGTGATAGGGATAGGGGCCCGCGGCGAGCATGTTGCTGTCGTGGTTGGCTTCGATCACCAGGGCGTCCAGGCCACGGTAATGCGCCAGCACCCCAGGGGTGGCCTCGCCGAGATCGGTGAGCACGCCCAGGCGCTTGCGGCCATCGTCGAAGACGAACTGGGTCGGCTCCAGGGCGTCATGGGACACCTGCACCACGGTAACTTCCAGCGCGTCCAGCACCAGCCGTTCGCCGTCCACCAGCAGGCCCTGGACGGCCACCGGCTTGCGCAGGCCGCGCCCGGTACCGGCGCTGTAATAGACCGGCACCCCGTGCTTGCGCGCCAGGAGCTCGACGCCCTGCACGTGATCGGAGTGTTCGTGGGTGACCAGGACGGCATCCAGCTGGGCAGGTACTACACCCAGCCGGGCCAGACGACGTTCGGCTTCCCGCAGGGAGAAGCCGCAGTCGATCAGCACATAGCTGTTATGGCTGTGCACCAGGGTCGAGTTGCCCCGACTGCCGCTGCCCAGGATTGCGAAGCGCATACTGCATGCTCGTCTGAAGCTTTTTCAGCACGCCTTCGGCGATGTCCTGGGGTGCTGCGGTGTTGATGGTCTTGTCCAGGGTGACCTGGACGGTGTTGCCTACCGAGGTGAGGCGCACCTGGAAGCGCCGTGCGCGGGCGTCCTCCTCTTCCTTGGTCTCGCCCTTGCCAAACATGCGGCCGAAGAAGCCCGGCTTGCGCTCTTCGGGCTTCTGCGCGCCTTCGGCGATGTTCACGTAGTAGACGCCCAGGCTGCGATCCATGTCGTCGACGCGGATGTCGGCGCCTTCGATGGCGCGACCCACGCTGGACCAGGCGCGATTCAGATCGCTTTCCAGCACCAGCATGGGCACGCCGCTGCCGTCGACCTCGTAGGTCACGCGCTCGGGGGTGTCGTAGCCACCGGCGGCCAGCAGCGAGACCGAGCCACTGCCCTGCTCGCTGCGGTCCAGGCCGGCCAGCACCTGATTCAGCAGGGCGTCATCGAGTGCCGAGCTGTTCTGGCTGCTGGACCAGGACGGCTCGCTGGAGCTGCCCTGGCTGCGGGTCTGGGTCTGGATGAAGATTTCGCTGCTGCCCGATTGCACGCCCGGCTCGATGCGCAGGCGGGTGCGCAGCTCGTTGCCCGGCTGCAGGCGGCCGTTGGTGCTCAGACTGCGGGCCAGCGGGGTCGACAGCTCGGTGGGCGCCTGCCAGGCGGTGATGATCTCACCGGTCTGCGGACGCTCTTCGGCAATGCGGAAGCCGTTGTCGGTCAGGTACTGACGGGCCACCGGCCAGACGCTGGCGGGGACCTTCTGGGCGGCCAGCCAGCGGGCGTTGCCGCTGCGCTGCACGCTGAACTGTTCGTTGCCACTGCCCTGGACGGCCAGCGCCTGGGGTTTCGGCACTTCGAAGCCATAGGAGCGATTCTGGGTATCGGCCACGTTGGCCGGAATCGGCAGCAGCGGATCCATCGGCTTGGCCTGGACATCGGTCGGCACCTGCATGGGGCCGGTTTCGCGGGCTTCGAGATAGTCATTGCCGCGATCGCGGAAATAACCATGCTCGCCCCACACCCAGCTGCAGCCACTGGCGGAGGCCACGGCCAGACCCAGCGTCGTCAAACCCAGAACACGTTTCATCGACTGCTTCCTAATCACGCCAGCACTCCCGCCTGACGCAGGGCCTGACGTACCACTTCGTGGCAGCGCGAGCTCAGCCAGGTCAGCGGCAGGCGGATACCGGCGTCGATCATGCCCATTTCATGCAGGGCCCACTTCACCGGGATCGGATTCGATTCGATGAACAGATTCTTGTGCAGCGGCATCAGCTGTTCGTTGAGCGCGCGTGCGGTGTCGGCATCGCCCCGCATGGCGGCGGCGCAGAGTTCGCTCATGGCGCGCGGCGCGACGTTGGCGGTCACCGAGATGTTGCCCTTGCCGCCCAGCAGCATGAGTTCGGCGGCGGTGGCGTCATCGCCCGAGTAGACCAGGAAGTCCTTGCCCACACGGGAGAGGATGTCGCGGGCGCGCGCCAGGTCGCCGGTGGCTTCCTTGATGCCGATGATGTTCGGCACCTTGGCCAGGCGCTCGACGGTCTCGGCCAGCATGTCGCAGGCGGTACGGCCCGGCACGTTGTAGAGGATCTGCGGAATGGCGACGGTTTCGGCGATCATGCGGAAGTGCTGGTACAGCCCTTCCTGGGTCGGCTTGTTGTAGTAGGGCACGACCAGCAGACAGGCGTCGGCGCCCGCGTCCTTGGCGGCGCGGGTCAGGTCGATGGCCTCACGGGTGGAATTGCCACCGGTGCCGGCGATGACCGGGATGCGGCCCTTGACCTGCTCGACCACATGACGGATCACGGCAACGTGCTCGTCGACGTCGACCGTGGCGGATTCACCCGAGGTGCCCACCGCGACGATGGCGTCGGTGCCTTCGGCGAGATGGAAGTCCACCAGCTTGGTCAGGTTGTCCCAGTCGATACGCCCCTGGGCGTCCATAGGGGTGACCAGCGCCACCATGCTCCCCGCAATCATGCAACCGCTCCTGCCGGAAAAAGAGAGCGGTAATGGTACTGACGCCTCTGCGCCAGCACAAGCAACGCGCCCCCAACGGGCATTCCCCCCGCGAGCGCTTTTCGCTACCCTTTCGCCTTTGCCAGTCTGTAATTCCCCCCCTGCCAGGAAGCCTAATGTCCGCCACCCCCCCGATTCGCGAACAATTTCTCGTCATCAGCGCGCTGGGCGCCAACCCCATGGAGCTGACCAACGTGCTCTACCGCAGCTGCATGGACAACCGCTGCGCAGTGGTCAGCAGCCGGCTGAGCCGGCACGGGGAATACAGCGCGCTGATCCTGCAGGTCTCCGGCAACTGGGACGGCCTGGCGCGCCTCGAAGGCGGCCTCGCCGGCCTCGGCAAGCGTCACGGCTTCACCGTCGGCGTCACCCGCAGCGCCGCCCTGGAGAATCGCCCCCAGGCCCTGCCGTACGTCGTCTATGTCAGTGCCGCCTATCGCCCGGACATCCTCAACGAGCTCTGCCAGTTCTTCGCCGACCACAAGATCGAAGTGGAGAACCTGGTCTGCGATTCCTACCAGGCGCCCCAGACCGGCGGCACCATGCTCAACGCCACCATCACCGTGACCCTGCCCGCCGGCACCCAGATCAGCTGGCTGCGCGACCAGTTCCTGGATTTCGCCGACGCCCTCAATCTCGATGCCCTGATCGAGCCCTGGCGGCCGCAGAGCAACTGACGGAACCCCCAAGGAGCTGCCCATGAGCGTGACCCTCGACCAACCGCTTCCGGATTTCCAGGCCCAGGCCACCAGCGGCCTCGAGGTCTCGCCGGCCAGCCTGCGCGGTCGCCAGGCGGTGCTGTACTTCTATCCCAAGGACAACACCCCCGGCTGCACCACCCAGGGCCAGGGCTTTCGGGATCTGCACGAGCAGTTCCTCGCGGCCGACACCCAGGTCTTCGGCATCAGTCGTGACAGCCTGCGCACCCACGAGAATTTCCGCACCAAGCAGGGCTTTCCGTTCGAGCTGATCAGCGACAAGGACGAGACCCTCTGCCAGCTGTTCGACGTGATGCGACAGAAGAAGCTCTATGGCAAGGACTACATCGGCGTGGATCGCAGCACCTTCCTCATCGACCGGGAAGGCGTGGTGCGCCAGATCTGGCGCGGCGTGAAGGTTCCCGGGCACGTCGCCGAGGTCCTGGCCGCCGCCCAGGCGCTGAACAAGGCCTGATCAGGCCTTGCGCAGCCAGTAGCGGAAGGTTTCCCCCGCCACCTCTTCGCCCACCAGGGCGTGTCCCGACAGCTTGGCGAAGGTACGGAAGTCGCGTTGCGACCCGGCATCGGTCGCCACCACGGCCAGCACCTCGCCGGAAGACAGGCGGTTGAGTTCCAGCTTGGCCTTGAGCAGCGGCATGGGGCAGCTCAGGCCACTGGCGTCCAGCTGGGCGGTCACCGCGCCGGTGTAGGGTTGGCTCAGATCGGCCATGAGATTCTCCATTGGGGGCTAGGTCAGTGCCCGGGTTTGCTAGGCACCCAGACGGCGGGCCGCTAAAGTAGCCCTTTTGCGGCCACGAGTCTTGCCATGAACGTCCTGCGCCCTGCCCTGCTGTCCCTGGCGCTGCTCGCCGCGCCCCATCTGGCGCAGGGAGCGAACGATCTGCCGTCACTGGGCGATGCCAGCTCTTCGATCGTCTCGCCCGAGCAGGAGTTTCAGATGGGCCGCGCCTGGCTGAGCATGTTGCGCGGCCAGGTCCCGGCCATCAACGATCCGCAGCTCAAGCAATTCGTCGAGCAGACCGTCTACAAGCTGGCCGAAACCAGCGACCTGCAGGACCACCGCCTGGTCTTCATCCTGATCAAGGATCCCGAGATCAACGCCTTCGCCGCGCCCGGCGGGGTGATCGGGGTCAATGGCGGGCTGTTCCTCAAGTCGGAGACCGAAGCCGAATACGCGGCGGTCATGGCCCATGAGCTGGGTCACCTCATCCAGCGCCACTTCGCCCGCGGGGTGGAAAACCAGCAGCGCATGCAGTTGCCGCTGATGGCGGCCCTGCTCGCCGGCATCGTGGCCGCCGCGGCAGGCGGCGGCGATGCGGGAATCGCCGCAATCGCCTCGACCCAGGCGGCGGCCATCCAGAGCCAGTTGCGCTTTTCCCGACTCAACGAGCAGGAGGCCGACCGCGTCGGCATCGTCAATCTGGAGCGCGCCGGCTACGATCCGCGCGCCATGCCGGAGATGTTCGGTCGGCTCGCCCGGCAGTATCGCTATGACCGTACCCCGCCGGAATTCCTGCTGACCCACCCGGTCACCGATAGCCGGATCGCCGATACCCAGGCGCGTGCCGAGCGTTTTCCCAAGGGCGGCGTCGAGGATAGCAAGCGCTTCCAGCTGATGAAGGTGCGGGCTCAGATGTATTTCGAGGAAACCGCCGGCCTGCTGGTGAAGCGCTATAGAGCCCAGCTGCAGGAAAACCCGGACAACGACGCGGTCCGCTACGGCCTGGCCATGGGCCTGACCAAGCAGGGCCAGCTCAACGAGGCGCGGGACACCCTGGCGCCGCTGCTGCGCAAGGCGCCGGACGAGATCAGCTACAACCTCGCCCAGGTCGACCTGGACATCACCGCCAATCGCCTGCCCGACGCCCAGAAACGCGTACAGCGACTGCTGGAGCTCTATCCGGACGATCTGGCGGTGAGCCTGGCCCAGGTGGACCTGCTTGGCCGCACCAAGCAGGCCAAGGCCGCCAGCCAACTGCTCGACAAGCTGCTCAAGCAGCGGCCGATCGATCCGGATCTGTGGAATCAGGCGGCGGACGTCCGCGGTCAGGCCGGCGACCTGGTCGGCGTACACCAGGCACGCGCCGAGTACTTCGCCCTCACCGGTGACTACAACCAGGCCATCCAGCAACTGGGCTTCGCCAAGCAGCGCGCCGCCAGCAACTATCAGCTGGCCGCGCGGATCGATGCCCGCCAGCAGGAGATGATCGCCCAGCGCAAGCTGAGCGAAGAAATCCTGCGCTAGCGTCCTGGGCCGCGCCCTCAGGCGTTGCCCTTGACCTTCAGCTGCAGCGCCTGGGTGAAGTCGAGCATGCGCTTGAGCGGCTTGACCGCCCGGGGGATGAGCGCCGGATCGACCAGCACCTCGCCGGAGCCGTCGAGCAGGCAGTTGAGGGTGCGCTCCAGGGTATTCATCGCCATCCACGGGCAGTGGGCGCAGCTGCGGCAGGCGGCGCCGTTGCCGGCGGTGGGCGCCTCGATGAAGGTCTTGTCCGGGCAGGCCTGCTGCATCTTGTAGAAGATGCCGCGATCGGTGGCGACGATGAACTGGCGATTGGGCAGCGTCTGGGCCGCCTTGATCATCTGGCTGGTGGAACCGACATGGTCGGCCAGTTCGATCACCGCCTCGGGCGACTCCGGATGCACTAGGATGGCCGCCTCCGGATAAAGCCGCTTGAGGTCTTCCAGCTGGCTCGCCTTGAACTCCTCATGGACGATGCAGGAGCCTTCCCAGAGCAGCATGTCGGCGCCGGTCTCGCGCTGAATATAGCGACCCAGGTGGCGATCGGGGGCCCAGAGGATGGTCTCGTCGTTGTCCATCAGGTGCTCGACGATGTCCAGCGCGCAGCCTGAGGTGACCACCCAGTCCGCCCGGGCCTTCACCGCGGCCGAGGTGTTGGCGTAGACCACCACGGTGCGCTCGGGATGCTGGTCGCAGAAGGCGGAAAATTCCTCCACCGGGCAGCCCAGGTCCAGGGAGCAGGTGGCTTCCAGGGTCGGCATCAGCACCCGCTTTTCCGGGTTGAGGATCTTGGCCGTCTCGCCCATGAACTTGACCCCGGCCACCACCACGGTGGACGCCGGATGGCGATTGCCGAAACGCGCCATCTCCAGGGAGTCGGCGACGCAACCGCCGGTCTCCTCGGCCAGCGCCTGGATCAGCGGATCGGTGTAGTAGTGGGCGAGCAGCACCGCGTTCTGCGCCTTGAGCTCGCGGGCGATGGCGGTCTTGTAGGCCGCGATCTCGTCCGGCCCGAGCGCCTTGGGCTGCTTGGCGGCCAGATGGGCCTGGACCAGGAGACGTTCGGAAATCTGCACCATGGCGGGTACCTGAAAACGGGGGTCGTCAAGGCCGCGCATCATAGCAGCATCCTGGCCGACTCCCTATGGGCGCCAGCGGCGGCCTGCGCGATGAGTGGCCATCTGCCGCTAATGTCTGGCAACACTTGGCTTTTCACTTCTCCGGCGGTCACGGGTCCGAGACAGGAACGCCCGGTGAGCGTCTCGCCTGGGCCCCGCTGCTGGAGACCTATCGTGCCGCCCCGTTCGACCTCGCGTTCCCGGACCTCCGATCACGATCTCGCCACCCTCCTCGCTGAACTGCGCGCCCTCCAGGATGCCCTGCACCAGGCCAGCGCGGATCCGCGCCTGGATCGGCAGGCGCTCAATCCTGCCTACCTCGCCAGCGCCCAAAACCTGCTCGCCTATCTGGCGTTGCGCGAGGGCGATCTGCACGGCCTGCAGCTGCGCCTCTCCGCCCTGGGGCTGTCGTCGCTGGGTCGTTCCGAAGCCGCGGTGCTGCCGGCAGTGGCGACCCTTATCAACACCCTGGAGCGACTGCTCGGCGGGAGCCCGGCGGCCCGCCCCACGGCCAAGGCCGCCAACCCGCTGGCGGATCACGCCCGCATGCTGTTCGGCTCCCCTGCCGCCGAGCGGGAGGTGCGCATCATGGTCACCTTGCCGCGCGAGGCCGCGGACAACTATTCCCTAGTGCGGGGTCTGCTGGCGGCGCATATGGATTGCGTGCGCATCAACTGCGCCCACGACGAACCGGCCAGCTGGAAGCGGATGATCGAGCACGTGCGCCGTGCCAGCGCGGAGCTGGACCGGCCCTGCAAGGTGTTCATGGACCTGCCGGGCCCCAAGCTGCGTACCGGGCCCATCGCCACGGGCGCGGCGGTGCAGAAGGTGAAGCCCGAACGCGATGCCCAGGGCCGTGTCTGCCAGCCGGCGCGGATCTGGCTGACCGGCCGTCGCCAGCCGCGACCGGCGCCCTCCCCGGCAGCCGCCAGTGTCCAAGCGGGCGAACGCTGGCTGAAGGATCTGCAGGTGGGCGACCATATCCGCCTAGTGGACACCCGGCAGGCGCAACGGCGCTGGACGGTGGTCGAGGTCGGCGACCGCGGCTGCTGGGCGGAGGCGACCAAGACCACCTACCTTGCGCCCGGACTGCGTCTGAGCGTCGCGCGCGAGGGGCGCAAGAGACACAGCCGCATTGGTGATTTCGCCCCGCAGCCGGGTGCCCTGCGCCTCGCCGAGGATGATCTGCTGATCCTGACTGCCGACCAGACGCCCGGCCGGCCCGCCAGCCAGGACAGCGGCGGTCGCCTGCTGACACCCGCCACCCTGGGCTGCACCCTGCCCCAGGTGTTCGCCGACGTGCGCGGCGGCGAGCCGGTCTGGTTCGACGACGGCAAGATCGGCGGGGTGATCGAAGGCGCCGATCAGGATGCGCTGCAGGTCCGTATCACCCACGCGCCGGGCGGCGCCAAGCTCAAGGGCGACAAGGGCATCAACTTTCCCCAGAGCAACCTGCGGCTGGCAGCGCTGGGCGAACAGGACCTCGCAGCCCTGGCGTTTGCCGCCGAGCACGCCGACGCCATCGAGATGTCCTTCGTCAACAGCGCCGACGACGTCCGTGCGCTGCTCGCGGAGCTCGAGCGCCTGCAGGCCGAGCACCTGGGTGTGGTACTGAAGATCGAGACCCGCCGCGGTTTCGACAACATTCCCGCACTGCTGCTGGCCGGCATGCAGCGCGGCGGCTTCGGCGTGATGATCGCCCGCGGCGACCTGGCGGTGGAAGGCGGCTTCGAGCGCCTGGCGGCGCTGCAGGAAGATATCCTCTGCCTGTGCGAGGCGGCCCACGTGCCGGTGATCTGGGCGACCCAGGTGCTGGAGAATCTGGCCAAGAAGGGTTCGCCTTCGCGCGCCGAGATCACCGATGCCGCCACCGGAGTCCGCGCCGAATGCGTGATGCTCAACAAGGGCCCGCACATCCTCAAGGCGGTCGCCACCCTGGATGAATTGCTGGTGCGGATGCAGGGCTACAACAGCAAGAAGCGCCAGATGCTGCGCAAGCTGGAGCTGGCCTCGCCCTGGGCGGACTGATCCGCCCAGGATCGGTCGGGCCTAGAGCACCTGCAGCCGACCCGCTTCCAGGCGCACCCGGGCGCCATAGGGCCAGGCCTGGTTGTCCGGGCCATGGCCGCTGGGCAGGCCGCGATAGAGGGCGATGCCGCGCGGCGCCAGCCATTCGGCGAAGATCTCTTCCAGCGACTGCTCGACGTTGCGCGCCGGGCAGTCGGTGAAGGTGCCCAGGCAGACCGCGCCGATGCGGTGCTCGGTGAGGTTGCCGAGCAACTGGCAGAGGCTGCGTTCGAGTCGATAGTAGGGCTCGCCGACATCTTCCAGCATGAGGATGGCGCCATCGTGGGGACGCAGCGCCGCGGCGGTGCCGACCACGCTGGCCAGCGTGGTCAGGTTGCCGCCGATCAGCTCGCCGGCAGGCACCTGGGCCGGACCGGCGAGGCGCTCCAGCTGCCAGGCCGGACGGCCACCGGCGCACAGCTCCAGGACCGATTCCAGCGAGCGGGTCCGGGCCGCCTGGGTAGCCGGATCCTCGTCGCGGCGCCCCCAGTCCAGGGCGCCAGGACCATGAATGGCGGTGAGACCGCGGCGATGGAAGGCTTCCAGCAGCACCGTCAGGTCGGAATAGCCGATCAGGGGCCGGCCCTTGCTGCTGGACAGGCGCGACCAGTCCAGCCACGGCAGCAGTTGTGCGGATCCGTAACCGCCGCGCAGGCACCAGACCGCATCCACGTCCGCCTGGCTGAAGGCCCAGTGCAGATCCGCGGCCCGCTCCTCGGCGGTGCCGGCGAGATAGCGATGGCGCTTGAGCGCCTGCTCGCCCAGCACCGCTTCGATGCCGGCCGCCTGCAGCTGTTCGATCGCCGCCGTGACCAGCTCCTGCTTGACCGCACCCGCCGGACTGACCAGCGCCACACGCCGCACGGGAGTCATTCCAGCACCTCCACCGGCATGCCAGCCTCGATGACACCGCGCCCCAGGGGGATGACGTTCATGCCGAACAGCATGCGATTGTCCTGGAAGCGGTATTCGCGCAGAGCGGTCAGTGGCTGCCGATCCGGATCCTTTTCGCCGGTCACCGGATCCTGGGTGATGACGATGCAGCGCGAGCAGGGACAGGCGACGGCGAAGTCCACCATGCCGATGCGCAGCCGTTTCCAGCCGTCCTCGGCATAGGCCGCAGTGCCCTCCACCACCAGATTCGGCCGAAAGCGCAGCATTTCCAGCGGTTTGCCCACCCGCTCCGCCAGATCGGCCAGGGAGGCCTCGCTGGTCAGCAGCAGGGGAAAGCCGTCGGCGAAGTGGACCTTCTGCCCCGGCTCGGCGAAATCGGTATTGATCTGGCGGGCATGGCTTTCGGCGATGTACACCAGGCGGCAGCGGCGCCCGAGGAAGTCGCTCAGCCAGGCATCGGCCTCGGCGGCGACCGGCGCCTGCAGGGTGTCGCGCCAGATGGTCACGCCTAGCTGCTCACCGGTGGCATCGGGCACCGCCACCTCGAGCGGAGTCCGCCCTGGCGCGCTCAGGCGCAGTCGATCGGCGGCCAGCCAGCGCGCCTCGATGTGATTCATCTGCGCCAGCTGGCGCAGGGTCAGGAAGCGACCGGTGTCGGCATCCACCACCATCCAGCGGCGATCCCCCACCAGGCCCAGGGCATCCACCTCGGCCTGGGCGAGGGATTCCACGGCCGTCGACTTGACGGGATAACGATAGAGGGCACTGAGGTGCGACATGGGCGCGGCTTCCTGGCGGCGGACAAAGGCCGTCAGTGTAAGGGAGGCGCCGGAGCGGCGAAACCGCGGGGATCAGCCCTCGGCCAGTGCCAGGCGGCGGCGGACTTCCTCGACCAACTGATCGGGCTGGAACTTGGAGAGGAAGGCGTTGCAGCCGACCTTCTTCACCATGGCTTCGTTGAAGCTGCCCGACAGCGAGGTGTGCAGCACCACATAGAGGTCGGCGAGGCGCGGATCCTGGCGGATCTCGGTGGTCAGGCGATAGCCGTCCATTTCCGGCATCTCGGCATCGGTCAGCACCATCAGCAGCTTCTCGGTCAGCACCACGCCTTCGTCGGCCCAGGCCTTGAGCTTGCGCAGGGCCTGCAGGCCGTCGGTGGCGACGTGGAATTTCAGATCCAGCTGCACCAGGGTGTCGCGCAGCTGGCCGATGGCGGTGCTGGAGTCGTCCACCAGCAGCACCTCGCGACCGCGGGCCTTGGCCAGCAGCGGATCGGCCAGGCGTTCCTGGGAGACCTTGACGTTGTAGGGCGCGATCTCGGCCAACACCTTTTCCACGTCGATCACCTCCACCAGGCGGTCTTCGATGCGGGTGATGGCGGTCAGGTAGTGCTGCCGTCCGGCGCCGCCGGGCGGGGCCTGGATACTGTCCCAGTTGAGGTTGATGATGCGATCGACGCTGCCGACCAGGAAGGCCTGCACCGAGCGGTTGTACTCGGTGACGATGATGGTGCTGTTCTCGTCGGGCGTGATGGGTCGCATGCCGATGGCGGCGGCCAGGTCGATCACCGGCAGGGTCTGGCCACGCAGGTGGACCACGCCGCAGATCATCGGGTGGCGCTTGGGCATCTGGGTCAGGCGCGGCAGCTTGAGGACCTCCTGCACCTTGAACACGTTGATGGCGAACATCTGCCGGCTGGACAGCTGGAACATGAGAATTTCCAGACGATTCTCGCCAACCAGCTGGGTGCGTTGATCGACGGTGTCGAGAATGCCGGCCATGGAAAGTCCACTCCAAAGATAAGTCAGGTCACAGGCTATCGGCGGCCGTGGACTTTTCTTGAGGCCCGGAAACGGCGAAGCCGCCAGACAGGCGGCTTCGCTCGAATGGCGTCGACTCAGGCGCGTGGCAGGGTCACGCCGCGCTGGCCCTGGTACTTGCCGCCGCGATCCTTGTAGGACACCTCGCAAGCCTCGTCGGATTGCAGGAACAGCATCTGGGCCACGCCTTCGTTGGCGTAGATCTTGGCCGGCAGGGTGGTGGTGTTGGAGAACTCCAGGGTCACGTGCCCTTCCCACTCGGGCTCCAGCGGGGTGACGTTGACGATGATGCCGCAACGGGCATAGGTGCTCTTGCCCAGGCAGATGGTCAGGACGTCGCGCGGAATGCGGAAATATTCCACGGTGCGCGCCAGGGCGAAGGAGTTCGGCGGGATGATGCAGACGTCGCTGACCACGTCGACGAAACTCTTGTCGTCGAAGTTCTTCGGGTCCACCACCGCCGAATGGATGTTGGTGAACACCTTGAATTCGTTGGCGCAGCGCACGTCGTAGCCGTAGCTGGACACCCCGTAGGAGATCACCCGGCTGTCGTCCGCGCCGCGCATCTGGCGCTCGACGAAGGGCTCGATCATGCCGTGCTCCTGGGCCATGCGGCGAATCCACTTGTCCGATTTGATGCTCATGGCAGGTCTGGCTCCGGGGCGAAAAAATTGACCGCGCATTCTAGAGGATCGCAGCGCGGTCTCAAAGGCGAACGGACGAAATCAGTCGTCGCTCACGGTGATGGTCGGCATGCCGCCGCCGGCCTGACCGCCCAGGGCAATACGGGCCCCGACCTTGCGCGCCAGTTCCTGGTAGATCAGCGCGATCTGGCTGTCGGGATCGGCGATGGCGGTGGGGCGCCCGGCGTCGGCCTGCTCGCGGATGGCCATGGCCAGCGGCAGCGAGGCCAGGAGATCCACGCCGTACTGCTCGGCCAGCCGGCCGCCGCCGCCTTCGCCGAACAGGTGCTCGGCGTGGCCGCAGTTGGAGCAGATGTGCACCGCCATGTTTTCCACCACCCCGAGCACCGGGATATTGACCTTCTGGAACATCTCCACGCCCTTCTTGGCGTCCAGCAGGGCCAGGTCCTGGGGCGTGGTGACGATCACCGCGCCGGCCACCGGCACCTTCTGCGCCAGGGTCAGCTGGATGTCGCCGGTGCCCGGCGGCATGTCGATCACCAGGTAGTCGAGGTCATTCCAGGCGGTCTGGGTGATCAGCTGGATCAGGGCGCCGGAGACCATGGGGCCACGCCAGGCCACCGGGGTCTTGTCGTTGGTGAGGAAGGCCATGGACATGACCTCGACGCCATGGGCCTGCAGCGGGATGAACCACTTCTCGTCGCGCACCTCGGGACGGGTGCCCTCGGCGAAGCCGAACATGATGCCCTGGCTGGGACCATAGATGTCGGCGTCCAGCACGCCGACCCGGGCGCCTTCGCGGGCCAGCGCCAGCGCCAGGTTGGCGGCGGTGGTGGACTTGCCCACCCCGCCCTTGCCCGAGGCCACGGCGATGATGTTCTTGACGTTGCCCATGGCTTCCAGCTGCGGCTGGGCGGCGTGGGGCGCGATTATGCAGTCGACCTGGATCTCGGCGGTGTCGACCCCGGGCACGTTCTCCAGCGCGGTCTTGAGCACCTGGGCCAGGCCACCCTTGAACAGTCCGGCGGCATAGCCCAGCTCGAAGCGGGCGCGCACCCGGCCACCGTCCAGCGCGAGGTCGCGCAGGGCACCGGCGCTGAGCAGGTCCTGTTCGAGATAGGGATCGTGATACTGGCGCAGCGCGGCCTCGATGGCCTCGCGAGTCGGAGCGGTCATGCAGACTCCCGGAAACAGCGGATAGGAAAGAGAAGCTGCGGCCTATGCTACCCACTGTCCTTGCTAAAGCCTATCCACGCGGCGCTACACTCCCGGCTTTCCCCTCGCCCGTGGAGCCCTGCGTGAACGCCTCTTCCCTGCACATCAGTTCCACCTTCGACAGCGGCGCCGTCGAGGTGCTGTCCCTGGCCGACCACGCCGACATCCGCCTGCGCATCCGCCCAGACACCGCCTCGCCCTTCACCCAGTGGTTCCATTTCCGTCTCGAAGGCGCCCGCGGCCTGCCCTGCCAGCTGAGCTTCGCCAATGCCGGCGAGTGCGCCTACCCCGAAGGTTGGCGCGACTATGGCGTGGTCGCCAGCTACTGCGGCCAGCAGTGGTTCCGCATCCCCAGCCGCTATGACGGCAAGACCCTGAGCTGGACGGTCACCCCGGAACACGACAGCCTGTTCTTCGCCTATTTCGAGCCCTATCCGGAGAGCCGCCACCTGGCCTTCATGGGCGAAGCCCAGCGGCATCCCGCCGTCCGTCTGGAAACCGTTGGCCGTTCGCTGCTGGGGCGTTCGCTAGACCTGCTGCGCATCGGCACGCCGGGCGCCGGTAAAAAGAACCTCTGGATCATCGCCCGCCAGCACCCCGGCGAGCCCATGGCCGAGTGGTTCGTCGAAGGCCTGCTGCGCCGGCTGCTGGGCCTGGGCGAACACCAGGGCGATCCGGTGGGCGGCAAGCTGCTGGAGCAGGCGGTGCTGCACGTGGTGCCGAACATGAATCCCGATGGTTCGGCCCTGGGCAATCTGCGCACCAACGCCGCCGGTGCCAACCTCAACCGGGAATGGCTGGAGCCGGACGAAGAGCGCAGTCCCGAGGTGCTGGCGGTACGCCGGGCCATCGCGGCGAGCGGCTGCGATCTGTTCCTCGACATCCACGGTGACGAAGCCCTGCCCTATGTCTTCGTCGACGGCTGCAACGGCCTGCCCACCTTCGGCGAGCGCGAGGAAGCCGAGCAACGGGCCTTCCTGCAGCGCTTCCAGCGCGCCAGCCCGGACTTCCAGACCCAATACGGCTATCCCCGCGGCCACTTCGGCAGCGAGACCCTGAAGCTCGCCACCAAGTACGTCGGTCATACCCATGGCTGCCTGGCGCTGACCCTGGAATTGCCGTTCAAGGACAACGCCAACGATCCCCGTCCGGACGTCGGCTGGAACGGTGCCCGCAGCGCCGCCCTGGGCGCGGCCATGGTCAGTGCCCTGCACTGGCAGCTGGCGGATATCTGAATGCTCGACGTCTGCTGCGCGTCGGCCAGGCGGCGTTGGAAACTGCCTCAGAATGCTCATTTACCCGGCGTAAACTGCGCTTCTTCGGCAATTTCCGCCTTGCCTGGCGCTAGCTCGCAGAACTTCGCGCTTTTCAACGCCCATCCTCACGGATGAAACCGACCGGCCATTTCGCTATGATGGTCGGTCACCTTATCAGCGTCGCGATCCAGCCAAGACCATGACCGAGCCCCGCAAGATTCTCGTCACCAGCGCCCTGCCCTATGCCAACGGCTCCATCCACCTCGGCCACATGGTCGAGTACATCCAGACCGACATCTGGGCGCGCTTTCAGCGGCTGCGCGGCAACCAGTGCCTCTATGTCTGCGCCGACGACGCCCACGGCTCGGCCATCATGCTGCGCGCCGAACGCGAGGGCATCACGCCCGAACAGCTGATCGACAACGTCAAGCGCGAGCACAGCGCCGATTTCGCCGACTTCGGCGTGGCCTTCGACAACTTCCATTCCACCCATGCGGAAGAGAATCGCGAGCTGTCGCGCGCCATCTACCTGAAGCTGCGCGAAAACGGCCACATCGCCACCCGTCCGGTCACCCAGTATTTCGACCCGGACAAGCAGATGTTCCTGGCCGACCGCTTCATCAAGGGCACCTGTCCCAAGTGCGGCAGCGCCGACCAGTACGGCGACAACTGCGAGAAGTGCGGCGCCACCTATGCGCCCACCGAGCTGAAGGATCCCAAGTCGGCCATCTCCGGCGCGACCCCGGTGCTGCGTGAATCCGAGCACTTCTTCTTCAAGCTCCCCGATTTCACCGACATGCTCAAGGGCTGGACCCGCGGCGGCGCCCTGCAGGAATCGGTCGCCAACAAGATCGCCGAATGGCTGGACGCCGGCCTGCAGGAGTGGGACATCTCCCGGGATGCGCCCTACTTCGGCTTCGAGATTCCCGACGCCCCGGGCAAGTACTTCTATGTCTGGCTGGACGCCCCCATCGGCTACATGGCCAGCTTCAAGAATCTCTGCGATCGCCGCGACGACCTGGACTTCGATGCCTTCTGGAACAAGGACAGCACTGCCGAGCTGTACCACTTCATCGGCAAGGACATCGTCAACTTCCACGCGCTGTTCTGGCCGGCCATGCTCGAAGGCGCCGGCTATCGCAAGCCGACCGCGCTCAACGTCCACGGCTTCCTTACCGTCGACGGCCAGAAGATGTCCAAGTCCCGTGGCACCTTCATCAAGGCGCGCACCTACCTGGATCACCTCAATCCCGAGTACCTGCGCTACTACTTCGCCGCCAAGCTCTCGCGTCACGTCGAAGACATCGACCTGAACCTCGAAGACTTCGTGCAGAAGGTCAATTCCGACCTGGTGGGCAAGGTGGTCAACATCGCCAGCCGCTGCGCCGGCTTCATTCACAAGGGCAACGCCGGTCTGCTGGTGGACGCCCAGGCCGCGCCCGAGCTGGAAGCCGCCTTCCGCGCCGCCGCGCCGAGCATCGCCGAGGCCTATGAGACCCGCGACTTCGGCCGCGCCATGCGCGAGATCATGGCCCTGGCCGATCGCGCCAACGCCTGGATCGCCGATAAGGCGCCCTGGAGTCTGGCCAAGCAGGACGGCAAGCAGGATGAGGTCCAGGCCATCTGCGCCCAGGGCATCGAGCTCTTCCGCCAGCTGGCGATCCTGCTCAAGCCGGTGCTGCCCAACCTGGTCGCTGCCGCCGAGAGCTTCCTCAATGTCGCCCCCCTGACCTGGGCCGACCTGGACACGCGCCTGGCCAATCATCAGCTCAATGCCTTCCAGCCCCTGCTCACCCGCATCGAACCCGCCAAGGTGCAGACCATGATCGACGCTTCCAAGGAAGACCTGGCCGCCCAGGCCGCACCCCAGCCCACCGGCAACGGCGAACTGACCAAGGCCCCGCTGGCCGAGACCATCGACTTCGACACCTTCTCCAAGGTCGATCTGCGCATCGCCCTGATCGAGAAGGCCGAATTCGTCGAGGGTGCCGACAAGCTGCTGCGCCTGACCCTGGACATCGGCGATGCCAAGCGCAACGTCTTCTCCGGCATCAAGAGCGCCTATCCGGAGCCGAGCCAGCTCGAAGGCCGCCTGACCCTGTACGTCGCCAACCTGGCGCCGCGCAAGATGAAGTTCGGCGTCTCCGAAGGCATGGTCCTGGCCGCCGGCCCCGGCGGCAGCGAGATCCACCTGCTCAGCCCCGACAGCGGCGCCAAGCCCGGCCAGCGGGTGATGTGATAGCGACGGCGCCCCAGGGCGCCGTCCTTTCAAGTGCAAGCCATGAACGCCCAAACCAACCTCATCACCGCCATCGACGCCCTCTTGCCGCAGACCCAGTGCGGCAAGTGCGGCCATCCCGGTTGCCAGCCCTATGCGGCGGGCATCGCCGCGGGCGAAGCGCACAACAAGTGTCCACCCGGCGGCACGGCCACCATCCTCGAGCTTTCGGCGCTGCTCCAGCGTCCGGCGCTGCCCCTGGACTCGCCCTACCCGGTGACGCCCAGCCAGCGTGCGGTGATTCGCGAGGCCGACTGCATCGGCTGCACCAAGTGCATCCAGGTCTGCCCCACCGACGCCATCCTTGGCGCAGCCAAGCTGATGCACACCGTCATCGAGAGCGAATGCAGCGGTTGTGAACTGTGTCTGGCACCCTGCCCGGTGGACTGCATCGACCTGGTGGCGGTACCGGCCCCGGTCGATCGCCCGGCGGAGCGTCGCCGCGCGCAGTACTACCGCCGCCGCTTCGACGCCCGCCAGGCGCGCCTGCAGCGCGACCGCGAGCGCCTGGAGGCCGAACGCCAGCGGCGGCAGGTGCCTCCTGCAGTCAGCACGCCGGCGGAGACGCCGGCCACCGCGGACGCTGCGCTCAAACCCTTGAAGATCGCCGCCGCCATGGCCCGGGTCGCCCTGCAAAAGGCCGAACGGCAACTGGCCCAGTACGGCACGTCCGCCCTGGAGGCCCAGGTGCAGCAACTGCGCGAAGCCGCCGAGCAGGCCCAGGTGGCCCTGGACAGCGCGCAGCGGGGGGCGGCCACCGCCAGGGCGCCGGCCCTGACGACGCCAGCCACCGACCCCGCCGCCCTCAAGCAGGCACGCATCGCCGCCACCCTGGCGCGCGCCCAGCTGGCCAAGGCCGAGCGCGCCTTCGGTAGCGCGCCCACCCCCGAGCAGAGCGCTCAACTGGCAACCCTGCGCGGCGCCGCTCAGCAGGCTGCCCACCGTCTCGCCGCACTGGAAAACCCGAACAGCCCATGAACGCCGCCAAACGCCTGGAGATCTTTCGCCGCCTGCACGAGGACAATCCCGATCCCAAGACGGAATTGGCCTACGCGTCGCCGTTCGAGCTGCTGATCGCGGTGATCCTCTCCGCCCAGGCCACCGATGTCAGCGTCAACAAGGCCACCGCCCGCCTCTATCCGGTGGCCAACACGCCCCAGGCCATCCTGGACCTGGGCGTGGAAGGGTTGTCGGAGTACATCAAGACCATCGGCCTCTACAACAGCAAGGCCAAGAACGTCATCGAGACCTGCCGGCTGCTGCTGGAGCGCCATGGCGGCGAGGTGCCCCAGACCCGCGAGGAACTGGAGGCGCTGCCCGGCGTGGGTCGCAAGACCGCCAACGTGGTGCTCAACACCGCCTTCCGCCAGCTCGCCATGGCAGTGGACACCCATATCTTCCGGGTCAGCAACAGAACCAATCTGGCACCCGGCAAGAACGTGGTGGAGGTCGAACTCAAGCTGCTCAAGGTGGTGCCCAAGGATTTCCTGCTGGATGCCCACCACTGGCTGATCCTGCACGGCCGCTATGTCTGCCAGGCGCGCAAGCCCCGCTGCGGCAGCTGCCGGATCGAGGATCTCTGCGAATACAAGGCGAAAACCTCTGACGATTGAAAAAGGGCCTGTCAAAGCCCTTTGGCGATTGAAAAAATCTTTTTTACCGGCCCCTGCTTTGTCGTTATAAGGTGCGCGAAAAGGTCCCGCAGCCCTGTCGATGAGTGCGTGTGATCCTGTCCAGCCTTGCAGGAGTTACCAATGGCCGAAGACAAAAGCGATATCGATGTAGACGATGATTTCGAGACCGATGGCGAAGCGCCCGAGACCGTCGAACCCGTCGTCAGCAAGACCAACCTGACCAAGCGGCGGCTGATCGACAACATGCTCGAAGAGCGCCGCCTGAAGCGGCAGATTTCCGAGTACGACTTCGATCTGTAAGCCATAAAAAACCCCAGCCTAGGCTGGGGTTCTGTCGTGCGGGGCGACCCTTACAGCAGGGTGCGGCCCTTGCCTGCGGCGATGCGCATGCGCAGGGCGTTGAGCTTGATGAAGCCCGCCGCGTCCGCCTGGTTGTAGGCGCCGCCGTCTTCTTCGAAGGTGGCGATGTTGGCGTCGAACAGCGACTCGTCGGACTTGCGGCCGACGACGATGACGTTGCCCTTGTACAGCTTCAGGCGCACCACGCCGTTCACGTTGGCCTGGGAGGCGTCGATCATCTGCTGCAGCATCAGCCGCTCGGGGCTCCACCAGTAGCCGGTGTAGATCAGGCTGGCGTACTTGGGCATCAGCTCGTCCTTGAGGTGGGCCACCTCGCGGTCGAGGGTGATGGACTCGATGGCGCGGTGGGCCTTGAGCATGATGGTGCCACCGGGGGTCTCGTAGCAGCCACGGGACTTCATGCCCACATAGCGGTTCTCGACGATGTCCAGGCGACCGATGCCGTTCTCGCCGCCGATGCGGTTCAGTTCGGCCAGCACGGTGGCCGGGCTCAGTTCCTTGCCGTCGATGGCGACGATGTCACCGTTGCGGTAGGTCAGCTCGAGATAGGTCGGGGTATCCGGCGCGGCTTCCGGCGACTTGGTCCAGCGCCACATGTCTTCTTCATGCTCGGTCCAGGTGTCTTCCAGCACGCCGCCCTCGTAGGAGATGTGCAGCAGGTTGGCGTCCATGGAGTACGGCGACTTCTTCTTGCCGTGGCGCTCGATCGGGATCTGATGCTTTTCGGCGTAGTCCATCAGCTTCTCGCGGGACAGCAGGTCCCACTCGCGCCAGGGCGCGATCACCTTGACGCCCGGCTTGAGGGCGTAGGCGCCCAGCTCGAAGCGCACCTGGTCGTTGCCCTTGCCGGTGGCGCCGTGAGAGATAGCGTCGGCGCCGGTCTCGTTGGCGATCTCGATCAGGCGCTTGGCGATCAGCGGACGGGCGATGGAGGTACCCAGCAGGTACTCGCCTTCGTAGACGGTATTGGCACGGAACATCGGGTAGACGAAGTCGCGGACGAATTCTTCGCGCAGGTCGTCGATGTAGATTTCCTTGACGCCCATGGCCTTGGCCTTGGCACGGGCCGGTTCGACTTCCTCGCCCTGGCCGAGGTCAGCGGTGAAGGTCACCACTTCGCAGTTATAGGTATCCTGCAGCCACTTGAGGATCACCGAGGTGTCCAGGCCGCCGGAATACGCCAGGACTACCTTCTTCACATCCGCCATGCCGTTCGCTCCCGTGTATTGCGTTGAGTCGGAAAGCGACAATTCTACTGGTCGCCTCGCTGCTTTTACAGGGGCGCGACGCACTCTGATGTCTGGGCGACATGCGGCCGGGGCGGATCAGCCCTTGGGCTTGGCCGGCGGTGCCGGGGTGGGCGCCGGCGATTCGGGCGGATTGGCCGCGGTACTGGTGGCTGGCGCAGCCGGCGGCTCGCCGCTCGGCGGGACCCGCGAGAACACCAGGGTCACCCGGCGGTTGAGCGCGCGATTGGCCTTGCTGGTGTTGGGCGCCACGGGGTACTGCTCGCCAAAGAAGCGCAATTCGATCTGCTCCGCGGCGAAGCCCTTGCTCTTGAGGTACTCCATCACCGCGATGGCGCGCAGCCGCGATTCCTGGCGGTTGTCCAGGCGGGTGCCCTGGTTGTCGCTGTAGCCGGAGACGATGACATGATTGACCGTCGGATCGGCGTTCAGGTATTCGTCGATGAGGTCGAGCTTGGCCTTGGCGAGGTCGTCGAGGGTATCGCCACCGCCTGGGAAATTGACCTGGGAATGGCGGATCTGCTCGAAGTTGACCGCCAGCAGCTTCTGGGTGCAGGCCTGGAATTGCTGGTAGGCCGGTTCGAAGCGCACCGGCAGCAGTCGTACCTCGACGCGGTCGTCCAGGGCCCCCGAGCGACTCACCTGGGGCATGCGCCCCTCCATCAGCCCCGCCAGCAGGCGCTGCGCCTGCTGCGCGCTGGTGGCCAGCGCCTGCTCGCCCTCAACCACCTTGACCGAGCCAAGGCTGATATCGCCCAGCCCCGGCTTCCAGGGCACCGCCGCCGCCTTCAGGCTGGCGCTGCCCGCCGGCAACCACTGGCCATTGGGCCGCAATTCGAACACCGTGGACTCGCCCGCGCGGCGCAGGAAGCCACCACTGCCGAAGCGCGGGATGGGCTGCAGCAGGCGACAGGCGAAGATGTCACCCTCCACCTTCCATTCCACGCTCTCGAGCCGGCTCTGGAAGGTCATCCCCCAGGCCGGAACGGCGAGCAGCAGACAGGAAAGGAAGAGGTAACGCGGGCGCACGTCGGACTCCGGAAAGAAAAAGCACCTGGGGTTCTTATCGGTCAAGGACGCGGAAAACTTGAGCGCGGTCCCGCCGCACGGGTGCCGGCTACCCCCTTTTCCGGTAGCATTTCCCTACTTTCCCGCAGCCTGGAATCCCGCATGACCGACCGGATCACCCTTGCCCGTCCCGATGACTGGCACATTCACCTGCGCGACGGCGCCGCCCTGCAGCAGACCGTCGCCGACGCCGCCCGGGAATTCGGTCGCGCCATCGTCATGCCCAACCTGGTACCGCCGGTGCGCAATGCCGAGCAGGCCGCCGCCTATCGCGAGCGCATCCTGGCGGCACGCCCGGCCGGCAGCCGCTTCGAACCGCTGATGGTGCTCTATCTCACCGACCGCACCAGCCCGGAAGACGTCCGCGCCGCCAAGGCCAGTGGCTTCGTGCATGCCGCCAAGCTCTATCCGGCCGGCGCCACCACCAACTCCGATTCCGGCGTGACCTCGCTGGACAACCTCTTCCCCACCCTGGAAGCCATGGCCGAGATCGGCCTGCCGCTGCTGGTGCACGGCGAGGTCACCCATGCCGAGGTGGACGTCTTCGATCGCGAGAAGAAATTCATCGATGAGCACCTGGTGCGCATCGTCCAGCGCTTCCCGACGCTGAAGGTGGTCTTCGAGCACATCACCACCGGCGACGCTGCGGCCTTCGTGCGCGAGGCCCCGGCCAACGTCGGCGCCACCATCACCGTGCATCACCTGCTGTACAACCGCAACCACATGCTGGTGGGCGGGATCCGGCCGCACTTCTATTGCCTGCCGATCCTCAAGCGCAACACCCACCAGAGCGCCCTGCTGGACGCCGCCACCAGCGGCAATCCCAAGTTCTTCCTGGGCACCGATTCGGCGCCCCACGCGCGGCACGCCAAGGAAGCGGCCTGCGGCTGCGCCGGCTGCTATACCGCCTATGGCGCCCTGGAGCTCTATGCCGAGGCCTTCGAGAGCCGCGATGCCCTCGACCGCCTGGAAGGCTTCGCCAGCCACTTCGGTGCCGATTTCTACGGCCTGCCGCGCAATGCCGAAACCGTCACCCTGGTGCGCGAGGACTGGCAGGCGCCGGCTTCCCTGCCCTTCGGTGACCACGAGGTGATTCCGCTGCGCGCCGGCGAGACCCTGCGCTGGCGCCTGGAGGTGGGTGCATGAGCATGGACGAGACCTTCAGCGACGAACTGGACGCCAGCCAGCCGATGTCCGACTCGCGCATCCCCATGGCACGTCGCTTCCGCGGCTATCTGCCGGTGGTGGTGGATGTCGAGACCGGCGGCTTCAACGCCGCCACCGATGCCCTGCTGGAAATCGCCGCCACCACCGTGGCCATGGACGAAGAAGGCGTGCTCTATCCGGATCACACCTACTTCTTCCGCGTCGAGCCCTTCGCCGGCGCCAACATCGAGGCAGCGGCGCTGGAATTCACCGGCATCAAGCTCGACCATCCGCTGCGCATGGCGGTGGGTGAAGAGCAGGCGCTCAGCGAAATCTTCAAGGGCGTGCGCAAGTCGCTCAAGTCCAGCGGCTGCAAGAGGGCCATCCTGGTCGGCCACAACAGCAGCTTCGACCTGGGCTTCCTCAATGCCGCGGTGCTGCGCTGCGGCCTGAAGCGCAATCCCTTCCACCCCTTCTCCAGCTTCGATACCGCGACCCTCGCCGGCCTGGCCTATGGCCAGACGGTGCTGGCCAAGGCCTGTCAGGCGGCCGGCATCGAATTCGATAACCGCGAAGCCCACTCGGCCCGCTACGACACCGAGAAGACCGCCGAGCTGTTCTGCGGCATCGTCAATCGCTGGCGGGAGATGGGCGGCTGGGTCGATCTCGACTGACCGTCCGTCGCCGATCCTGCCTTTGATGAGATTTTGCCGCCTACAACTTTGACAATCATTCTCATTGTCATTAGCTTTGGCGGCACCTCCACTCATACAGCAGGCGATCCATGTACGTGTGTCTTTGCCGTGGCGTGACCGACAAGCAGATTCGTGAAGCCATCTACGAGGGCTGCTGCAGTTATCGGGAAGTTCGGGAAAGCACCGGTTGCGCCACCCAGTGCGGCAAGTGCGCCTGCCTGGCCAAGCAGGTGGTCAAGGAAACCCTCGGCGAACTGCACGGCGCCCAGCAGCTCGCCTACGCGCTGGACGTGCCGCGCGCCTGAGCGCAAGCCCTGTAAAAAAAGCCGGACCCTGGGTCCGGCTTTTTTATTGTCTAATCAAACGCTTACGGAAAGGATGGAAAAGCTTCCGATTACCGTTCGATTTTCGTCGATTTTTCAACAACTTAAGCTTTTGACAAAGGGCTGTTCTACGCTCAGACTGCCGGCAATCCCACCCCATTCGCAGGTCCGGCCATGAAAGGCGATATCACCGTCATCCAGCATTTGAACAAGATCCTCGGCAACGAACTGGTGGCCATCAACCAGTACTTCCTGCATTCGCGGATGTACAACGACTGGGGTATCCGCAAACTCGGCCATCACGAGTACAAGGAATCCATCGACGAGATGAAGCACGCCGATCGCCTGATCGAGCGCATCCTGTTCCTGGAAGGCCTGCCCAATCTGCAGGACCTGGGCAAGCTGATGATCGGCGAGAATACCCAGGAGATGATCCAGTGCGACCTGCGCCTGGAAATCAGCGCCGTGGCCGACCTGCGTGAAGCCATTACCTACTGCGAAAGCGTACGGGACTACGTCAGCCGCGACATGCTCAAGGACATTCTCGAATCCGAGGAAGAGCACATCGACTGGCTGGAAACCCAGTTGAGCCTCATCGGCAGTGTCGGGATCGAGAACTACATCCAGTCGCAGATGCACGACGACGACGATTGATCGGGCAGATGCCCACAAAAAAGCCCGCACATTGCGGGCTTTTTCTATGGACCAGGGACTCAGGCGTCCTTGGTTTCCACGGCTTGCTTGATCAGGGTCTGCAATTCGCCCTTCTCGTAGAGTTCGGCGAGGATATCGCTGCCGCCGACCAGTTCACCACCGACCCACAGCTGGGGGAAGGTCGGCCAGTTGGCGTACTTGGGCAGATTGGCGCGGATTTCCGGATTCTGCAGGATGTCGACGTAGGCGAATTTCTCGCCACAGGCCATCAGCACCTGAGCGGCACGGGAAGAGAAGCCGCACTGAGGCGCGTTCGGCGAACCCTTCATGTAGAGCAGCACGGGATTGTTGGCAATCTGGTCTTTGATGGTATCGATGATGTCCACGATGCACCTCGCTAATACGGTGGGACGATTGTAACGGAAAGGCCGGTGGAACGCCGGGATTTCCGCGACGTCCAGCCCGTGACAGGCGCGGCTCGACCTGGCAATCGACCACGTTCCGACCCGGCCGTTCGCCAGCACCATGACCATCCCGAGCGGCGCCAGGCAAAACTTTGGCGCCCGGGCCGTGGTCAGGTTAAGGGTAGGCGCCGCTCGGTGCGCCTGATCCAAGACCCAGGAGAACTCCATGAGCCTGTTCAGCAAGATCCTCTCGAAGCTCGGCATTGGTGAAGCCCATGCGGATACCCCCGCCGCTGCGCCCACCACCGGCGCGACCGATACCGCCGCACCCGCCGGCAGCCCGGCCGCCCCGACCGGCGCCACCCCCATGAGCCAGGTGGACGTCGCCGCCAAGCTTGACGGTCTGGCCGCCCAGAAAGGCGAACAGCTCAACTGGAAGACCTCCATCGTCGACCTGCTCAAGCTGCTCGACCTGGACAGCAGCCTGACCGCCCGCCAGGAGCTGGCCAAGGAACTGAACTGCCCCGCCGACAAGATGGGCGACTCCGCCCAGATGAACATGTGGCTGCACAAGGCCGTTCTGCAGAAGCTGGCCGACAACGGCGGCAACGTCCCCGCTGACCTGCTGTAAGGCACCGCCCCTTCGCTACCCCGTCCCAGGCTAGCCGCTCGAAACGAAGGGCCTAGGCTGGGATGGTGGTAAAATGCGACATGAACTTATACCATTTCGCCTTTGGTCTTTCCGCCGTTTGAAACGGCATGCTCTCAGGTTCGCCGCGCCCTCCATGGACGGCCGTTACCGGGACGGGACGCTAGGGTAACGAAATGACGGTTCGCCACTTTCTTTCTTTCATGGACTGTTCCCCCGAGGAACTCCGGCAACTCATCGCACGCGGCATCGAGCTCAAGGCCCTGCGCAACCGCGGCGTGCTGCATGAGCCCCTGCGCAATCGCGTCCTGGGCATGATCTTCGAGAAGGCCTCCACCCGCACCCGCCTCTCCTTCGAGGCCGGCATGATCCAGCTCGGTGGCCAGGCGATCTTCCTCTCGTCTCGGGACACCCAGCTCGGCCGTGGCGAGCCCGTCCCGGACAGCGCTCGCGTCATGTCGAGCATGCTCGACGGCGTGATGATCCGCACCTACGCCCACGAGATGCTGACCACCTTCGCCGCCCATTCCCAGGTGCCGGTGATCAATGGCCTGTCGGACGATCTGCACCCCTGCCAGCTGCTGGCGGACATGCAGACCTTCTTCGAGCACCGCGGCGATATCCGTGGCAAGACCGTGGCCTGGATCGGCGACGGCAACAACATGTGCAACAGCTATATCGAGGCGGCCGAACAACTCGACTTCAATCTGCGCATCGCCTGCCCGGAAGGCTACGAGCCCAATCCGCGCTTTCTCGAACGCGCCGGCGAGCGCGTCCGGTTGACCCGGGATCCGCGCGAGGCCGTGGCCCAGGCGCACCTGGTCAGCACCGACGTCTGGACCTCCATGGGCCAGGAAGAGGAAACCCGCCTGCGCCTGGCGGCCTTCAAGCCCTACCAGGTCACCGCCGAGTTGCTCGATGGCGCCGCGCCGGATGTCCTCTTCATGCATTGCCTGCCGGCGCACCGCGGCGAAGAGATCAGCCATACCCTGCTGGACGACCCGCGCGCCGTGGTCTGGGACGAAGCCGAAAATCGCCTGCATGCCCAGAAGGCGCTGCTCGAATTCCTCATCAAGCCGCCACTGCACGCCTGATCCGGAGCCGAAGACCTCGGCCGCACCCTGGCCGCCGAGGTCTCACCATCACAGCAGCAGCTGCCCGCGCATGACCGTTACCGCGCGTCCGGCGATGCTGACCCTATCCCCTTCCAGCCGACACCTGAGCTGCCCGCCCCGCGCCGAAAGCTGCTGGGCGGTGAGCATCCGTTTGGCCAGTCGCCGCGACCAGTAGGGAATCAGGCTGCAGTGCGCCGAACCGGTGACGGGATCCTCGTCCACGCCCACCGCCGGGGCGAAGAAGCGCGACACGAAGTCGACCTCCTGGCCACGCGCGGTCACGATGACGCCCTGCCAGGGCAGCCGGGCGATGGCCGCCAGATCCGGCTTGCAGTCCCGTACCGCCTGTTCCGATTCCAACAGCACCAGCAGCTTGTCCGCCGCCAGGGCATCCACCGGCGATACCCGCAAGGCACGCTCCAGTTCGGGGGTCACCCCCAGCTCCGTGGGCACTAGCGCAGGGAAATCCAGCGCCAGCAGGCCGTCCACTTCGCGAAACACGCGCAGAACGCCCGACTGACTGATGAACGCCAGGCGGTCGCCCGCCTCGCCATACACCTCGAACAGGACATGCGCCGCGGCCAGGGTGGCATGGCCACACAGGGGCACCTCGGTCCGCGGGGTAAACCAGCGGATGCGCCAGGTATCTCCCTCCTGCACTACGAAGGCGGTTTCCGAAAGATTGTGCTCGGTGGCGATCCGCTGCAGCAGCTCGTCGGCTGGCCAGCTGTCCAGGCGGTAGACCGCGGCGGGATTGCCGCGAAAGGGCTGATCGGTGAAGGCATCGACCTGATGAAATTCTAGGGGCATGCGCGCTACCTGAGCAGAAGAAGAAAAACAGCGAGCGTCGCCGTCGCGCGGGCACCAGACCCCTGATGATCCCTGGCCGCGACGGCTACCTCTTGAGACCTGCCAACGGGCCGGTTGTCGCCAGAAGTCCTATGACCAAAATAGCAGGCGGCGTCGCATCGGCAATGAATTGTCGAACGTCGTCACTGTTTTTGCGCTCAGGAGCTTTGACAGTTTTCATATTTGAAATTAGATTTTCGGTTGCGAACAAATGGCTCCCCGGCCAC
This sequence comes from Pseudomonas sp. HR1, assembly GCF_030175875.1. Classification (NCBI taxonomy): domain Bacteria; kingdom Pseudomonadati; phylum Pseudomonadota; class Gammaproteobacteria; order Pseudomonadales; family Pseudomonadaceae; genus Pseudomonas; species Pseudomonas sp. HR1. The sequence continues at coordinate 13,595 of NZ_JASNRF010000007.1, read as the reverse complement.
CTATAAATACAACAACCACGAGGCTCCTCCATGAGTACTCTTCTCGCTCCAACGCTACGCGGTCAATGCATCGCCGAATTCCTCGGCACAGCCCTCCTCATCTTTTTCGGCACAGGTTGCGTGGCGGCCGCGAAGGTCGGCGGTGCCACCCTCGGCCTGTGGGAAATCAGCATCATCTGGGGCGTGGGTGTGAGCATGGCGGTCTACCTGTCCGCCGGGGTCTCCGGCGCGCATCTCAGCCCGGCCGTCACCATCGCCCTCTGGCTGTTCGGCGGCTTCGAAAGACGCAAGGTGCCGGCCTACATCCTGGCTCAGGTCGCCGGTGCCTTCTGCGGCGCGGCTCTGGTCTACGGCCTCTACAGCAGCCTGTTTTTCGATTATGAACAGGCCCACAACATGGTCCGCGGCAGCCAGGCGAGCCTGGAGCTGGCCGGCGTCTTCTCCACCTATCCCCATCCTTCCCTGTCGATTGGCCAGGCGTTCCTCGTCGAAGCCGTCATCACCGCGATCCTGCTCGCCATGATCATGGCCCTCACCGACGACGGCAACGGTCTGCCCCGCGGCCCGCTCGCGCCCCTGCTGATCGGCCTGCTGATCGCCGTGATCGGCGGCTCCATGGGCCCGCTGACCGGCTTCGCCATGAACCCGGCCCGGGATTTCGGACCCAAGCTGATGACCTTCTTTGCCGGCTGGGGCGAGATCGCCTTCACCGGTGGCCGTGACATCCCCTACTTCCTGGTGCCCATCTTCGGCCCCATCGTCGGTGCCTGCCTGGGCGCCGCCGGTTACAAGGCGCTGATCTGCCGCCATCTGCCCGGCCTGGCCTCCGGTGCCTGCGACGTTCCGGCCAAGGCCGAGGACAGTGCCCGCACCGAAGTGACCTCCGCCTCCAAAGCGTCCTGATCGCCGCGAATCACAATAAGGAACAAGACCATGACCGACCAGAACAAGCAGTACATCGTCGCGCTCGACCAGGGCACCACCAGTTCGCGCGCCATCGTGCTGGACCGCAATGCCAACGTGGTGACCATCGCCCAGCGCGAATTCGCGCAGATCTATCCGCAGGCCGGCTGGGTCGAGCACGATCCCATGGAGATCTGGGCCACCCAGAGCGCAGTGTTCGTCGAGGCCCTGGCCCAGGCCAGCATCAGCAACGAGCAGATCGCCGCCATCGGCATCACCAATCAGCGCGAGACAGCCATCGTCTGGGACAAGACCACCGGTCGTCCCATCTACAACGCCATCGTCTGGCAGAGCCGCCAGAGCACCGCGATCTGCGACCAGCTCAAGCGCGACGGCATGGAAGACCATATCCGCAAGACCACCGGCCTGGTGATCGACCCCTATTTCTCGGGCACCAAGATCAAGTGGATCCTCGACCACGTCGAAGGCAGCCGTGAACGCGCCCGCCGCGGCGAACTGCTGTTCGGCACCGTGGACACCTGGCTGATCTGGAAGATGACCCAGGGTCAGGCCCACGTGACCGACTACACCAACGCCTCGCGCACCCTGCTGTTCGATATCCACAAGCGCGAGTGGGACGCCACCATGCTCGAGGTGCTGGACATCCCGCGCGAGATGCTGCCTGAGGTGAAGTCCTCTTCCGAGGTCTATGGCCAGGCGCACCTGGGCAGCGGCCAGACCACCGGCATCCCCATCGCCGGTATCGCCGGCGACCAGCAGGCGGCCCTGTTCGGCCAGATGTGCGTGGAGCCGGGCCAGGCCAAGAACACCTATGGCACCGGGTGCTTCCTGCTGATGAACACCGGCGAGAAGGCGGTGCAGTCCCAGCACGGCCTGCTGACCACCATCGCCTGCGGTCCCCGCGGCGAGGTCAACTACGCCTTGGAAGGCGCCATCTTCAACGGCGGCTCCACCGTCCAGTGGCTGCGCGACGAACTCAAGGTGATCAACGATTCCCTGGATTCCGAGTATTTCGCCACCAAGGTGACCGACAGCAACGGCGTCTACCTGGTCCCGGCCTTCACCGGCCTGGGCGCGCCCTACTGGGATCCCTATGCCCGCGGCGCGCTGTTCGGCCTGACCCGCGGCGTCAAGGTGGACCACATCATTCGCGCCACCCTGGAATCCATCGCCTTCCAGACCCGCGATGTGCTGGATGCCATGCAGCAGGACGCCGGCGAAGCCCTGAAGTCCCTGCGGGTAGACGGCGGCGCCACCGCCAACAACTTCCTCATGCAATTCCAATCGGACGTGCTCGGCACCCGGGTCGAGCGGCCGGAAATGAAGGAGACCACCGCCCTCGGCGCGGCCTACCTGGCCGGTCTCGCCACCGGCTTCTGGAGCAGCCTGGACGAGTTGCGCAGCAAGAGCACCATCGAGCGCGTATTCGAACCGGCCTGTGATCCGACCAAGAGAGACAGCCTGTACAAGGGCTGGAAGAAGGCCGTCGAGCGTACCCGCGGCTGGGCGCTGGACTGAGTCGAATCCGACCGGGAGGCGACCGGCACCTGCCGGCCGCTTCCCGCAAGGCTCCCCCACGAGGCCGGCGTCTTCCGACGCCGGTCTTGCTTTGCGCGACAAGCGCTTTCCACCTGGATAGAGCTACGGCATCCTCTGTGAATTTACTCGATCACCTCAAGGAAGCCGTAATGAGCCTGGCGCCTCGCCAACAGCAGATTCTCGAACTGGTCCGTGAGCGCGGCTACGTCAGCATCGAAGAGCTGGCCCAGCATTTCTCCGTCACCCCCCAGACGATCCGTCGTGACATCAATCAGCTCGCCGAAGCCGGGCTGCTACGGCGCTACCACGGGGGCGCCGCCCATGACTCCAGCGTGGAAAACACCGAATACAGCATGAGAGCGGGCCAGATGCGCGAGGAAAAGCGCCTGATCGCCGAAGCCGTGGCTGCGGCTGTGCCCGACCATGCCTCGCTGTTCATCAATATCGGCACCACCACCGAGGCCATCGCCCATGCCCTGCTCGGGCATCGCAGCCTCAAGGTCATCACCAACAACCTGCACGTGGCCAACATCCTCAGCGCCAAGGACGACTTCGACGTGCTGATCGCCAGCGGCAAGGTGCGCAGCGATGGTGGCGTGGTGGGCCAGGCCACGGCCGACTTCATAAAGCAGTTCAAGGTCGACTACGCCCTGGTGGGCATCAGTGGCATCGACGAAGACGGCACCCTGCTGGACTTCGACTACCAGGAAGTCTGCGTCTCCCAGGCCATCATCCATAACGCCCGCCAGGTGTTTCTCGCCGCCGACTCCAGCAAGTTCGGCCGCAACGCCATGATCCGCCTGGGCAGCCTGGAACAGATCGACCAGCTGTTCACGGAGCAGGAGCCTTCCCCGGCCTTCGCACGCTGCCTGCGCGAGTGGCAGGTCAAGGTCGAAGTGGCGCGTCCGCGCTGATCCCTCGAGGCGACGACCATTCGTCGCCTCGCCTCTGTCTATATTCGTTTTTTTTCGTTTTAGCGGTCTTAAGCCACAGGCTTGGCTAGAACCTGAGTTTTTGCTGGGCTATTATGTTCGAAACCGAATAATTATGTTCGTTTCACAGGAGGCATCATGGCCCAGGCACCCACTGCAACTCCCCGGACTTACGATCTCGCCGTCATCGGCGGTGGCATCAACGGTGTAGGCATCGCGGCCGATGCAGCCGGCCGGGGTCTGTCGGTGTTTCTCTGTGAACGCGACGACCTGGCGAGCCATACCTCTTCCGCCAGCAGCAAGCTGATCCATGGTGGCTTGCGCTACCTGGAACATCACGAATTCCGCCTGGTGCGCGAAGCCCTCGCCGAGCGTGAGGTGCTGCTGGCCAAGGCGCCCCATATCGTCAAGCCGATGCGCTTCGTCCTGCCCCACCGTCCGCACCTGCGTCCGGCCTGGATGATCCGTGCCGGTCTCTTCCTTTATGACCACCTCGGCAAGCGCGAAAAGCTGCCGGGCTCCCGTGGCCTGAAGTTCGATGCCCAGGGGCCGCTCAAGGCCGAGATCAAGCGCGGCTTCGAATATTCCGATTGCTGGGTGGACGACGCCCGCCTGGTGGTGCTCAACGCCATGCAGGCGCGCGACAAGGGTGCCGACATCCTCACCCGCACCCGCTGCGTCAGCGCCCGGCGCGTCGAGGGTCACTGGGAAGTCGAGGTCGAGGGGCCCCAGGGCCGCCAGCAGATCCGCGCCAAGGGCCTGGTCAATGCCGCCGGCCCCTGGGTCGCCAGCTTCATCCGCCAGGACCTGCAGCAGAAGTCGCCCTATGGCATCCGCCTGATCCAGGGCAGCCACGTCATCGTGCCCAAGCTGTACGAAGGCGAGCAGGCCTACATCATGCAGAACGAAGACCGCCGTATCGTCTTCGCCATCCCCTACCTCGGCCAGTACACCATGGTGGGGACCACGGATCGCGAGTACCAGGGCGATCCGGCCAAGGTGACCATCACCGACCAGGAAATCGACTACGTCCTCGGGGTGGCCAACGCCCACTTCCGCAAGCAGCTCAGCCGCGACGATGTGCTGCACACCTTTTCCGGTGTGCGCCCGCTGTGCGACGACGAATCGGACAACCCCTCGGCCATCACCCGCGACTACACCCTGTCGCTGGCCGAGGAACAGGGCGCGCCGCTGCTGTCGGTGTTCGGTGGCAAGCTGACCACCTACCGCAAGCTGGCCGAATCGGCCATGGCGCAGCTGCAGCCTTTCTTCCCGCAGCTGGGCAACAGCTGGACCGCCTCGGCACCGCTGCCCGGTGGCGAGCAGATGACCACGCCCCAGGCGCTGACCCGCGAATTGCTGGACAAGGTCAGCGGCCTGACGCCCGCCCTGGCACAACGCTGGGCGACCACCTACGGCAGCCGCGTCTGGACCCTGCTGGGTGGTTCGCGCTCCGTGGAGGAGCTGGGTGCGGTGCTAGGCGCCGATCTGCATGTGCGTGAGGTGGAATACCTGCAGCGTCACGAGTGGGTCACTCGCGCCGATGACGTGCTCTGGCGGCGGACCAAGCTGGGCCTGGTGTTCACCGACGCCGAGCGGGCGGCCCTGGAAGACTTCCTGGCGCATTCGGAACCGACCCAGGCCACCAAGGGCAGCAACGCGGCCTGAGACCCAAGAAGAGTTGTCTCCCGGGCGGCAAATCCGCTCGGGGACGGTCAGAACTCACCCGGTAAGGACTGGCCAGAGGCGTCAGAGCATAGGCAGCACCATGAAAAGTCTTCATGATGCGCCTTTGTCTCCAGTACCAGCGCCATGTTCGAACTCCGTCACCTGAAAACCCTGCATGCTCTCCGTGAATCCTCCAGCCTGGTGGAAGCCGCAGAGCGACTGCACCTGACCCAGTCCGCGCTCTCCCATCAGTTCAAGGAACTGGAAGAGCGCCTGGGGACCCCGCTGTTCATCCGCAAGACCAAACCCATTCGCTTCACCAGTGCCGGCCTGCGGCTGCTGCAGACCGCAGACGCGGTGTTGCCGCACCTGCGCAGTGCCGAGCGGGACCTGGCGCGTCTGGTCGGGGGTACGGCGGGTCGCCTGCACATGGCCATCGAATGCCACAGCTGCTTCCAGTGGCTGATGCCGACCATTGACCAGTTTCGTGATTCCTGGCCGGAAGTGGAGCTGGACCTGGCCTCCGGCTTTTCCTTCGCGCCCCTGCCGGCGCTGGCCCGGGGCGATCTGGACCTGGTAGTGACGGCCGATCCGGTCGACCTCTCGGGGGTGACCTATGTGCCGCTGTTCACCTACGAGGCCCTGCTCGCGGTAGCCAACCAGCATCCGCTGGCGCAACGGCCCTATATCGTCCCCGAGGATCTTGCCCAGGAAACGCAGATCACCTATCCGGTGGAGCGCGATCGGCTGGATATCTTCACCCGCTTCCTCGATCCGGCCGATGTCGAGCCGCTGTCGGTGCGCACGGCGGAGATGACGGTGATGATGCTGCAGCTGGTGGCCTCGGGGCGTGGCGTCTGCTGCCTGCCCAACTGGGCGATCCACGAGTACAGCTCGCGCGGCTATGTGACCGCGCGGCGGCTGGGCGAGAAAGGGCTCTATGCAACGCTCTATGCGGCGATCCGCGAAGACATGCTGGAGGCGCCCTTCATGCAGGATTTCCTGCTGACCGCCAAGGACACCTCCTTCGCCACCCTGGAGGGGGTCAGCAGCGCGCGCTGAGCCGGCGCGCTGCTCGCGAGGGGCTTACTTGCTGTTGCCGCCCGGGAAGCCGGCGAACTTCTTGTTGAAGCTGGAAACCCGGCCTTCGACCTTCATCTGGCGCTGCTCACCGGTATAGATGGGGTGCGAGGCGCTGGATACGTCGAGGCTGATGTAGGGATAGGTCTCGCCTTCGTATTCCTGGGTACGGTCGCTCTCGGCGGTGGAGCGGATCAGGAAGTAGGTGTCCGAAGTGGTGTCGTGGAACAGCACGGGACGATAGTTGGGATGGATACCGGGTTTCATGAGGCGTCTCCTGGTCTGGGCGCCCGAGACGGGATGTCTCCTGCGCACCGATTAAAGATACATTATAACATATAAAGGTCGTTTTTGCAGCCCCGCCTGTGACGGTGACGGCAGCCATGGCCTTTGCAATGGAACCATCCGCCGCGCCCGGGGCTCGTAACCTGAGGCCCTGACCGGCGGTACCCCACCCTCTCTGAGACCCGCTGTCGGTCGGTGCGTGCGTTCAGGCCCGCGGCGCCAGACAGACGAACTGTCCGCCCCCTGCCCTGTTCACCCGCACAGCGCCCCTGCATTGGCTTCTCAAGGATGGCGAGAAGTCCACACGCATTGGATGCGCACGCCGGGTTCGGGACTGAACTCACCGCGCCGCATCCCAAGGATTCAAGAGGCACAGCACCATGTGCGGCATCGCCGGAGAGCTTCGTTTCGATCGTCAACCTGCATCCATCAGCGCGGTGGAGCGCATCACCCACCGCCTCGAACAGCGCGGCCCCGACGCCTGGGGTTTCCATAGCCAGGGGCCGGTCGCCCTGGGCCATCGGCGGCTGAAGATCATGGATTTGGCGGAAGCCTCAGGCCAGCCCATGATCGAGCCGGAGCTGGGGCTGTCGATGGTGTTCAACGGCGCCATCTACAACTACCCGGAACTGCGCAGCGAGTTGGAAGCCAAGGGTTACCGCTTCCACTCCGGCGGCGATACCGAAATCCTGCTCAAGGCCTATCACGCCTGGGGCAAGGCCATGCTGCCCAAGCTCAATGGCATGTTCGCCTTCGCCATCTGGGAGCGCGACAGCGGTCGGCTGTTCATCGCCCGGGATCGCCTGGGCATCAAGCCGCTGTACCTGTCCTTTACCGACAAGCGCCTGAGATTCGCCTCCAGCCTGCCCGCGCTGCTGGAAGCCGGTGACATCGACACCCGCATCGATCCGGTCGCCCTCAACCACTACCTGAATTTCCATGCCGTGGTGCCGGCGCCGCGCACCATCCTGCAGGGCGTGCAGAAGCTGCCGCCGGCGACCTGGATGACCGTGGACGCCTCCGGCCAGCAGCACCAGGAAACCTGGTGGACCCTGGACTACGGTCCCCACGAAGACGAGCGTCGCTACACCCTGGACGACTGGGCCGAACGGGTCCTGCATGGCCTCAAGGACGCCGTGGCGATCCGCCAGCGGGCGGCGCGCGAGGTGGGGGTGCTGCTTTCCGGCGGGGTGGATTCCAGTCTGCTGGTCGGCCTGCTGCACGATTCGGGGGTCAAGGACCTGCTGACCTTCTCCATCGGCTTCGAGGATGCCGGCGGCGAGCGCGGCGACGAATTCCAGTATTCCGACCTGATCGCCAATCACTACGGCACCCGCCACCACCAGTTGCGCATCGCCGAGGACGAGATCATCCAGCAGCTGCCGCGCGCCTTCTCGGCCATGAGCGAGCCGATGGTGAGCCATGACTGCATCGCCTTCTACCTGCTGTCGCGAGAGGTCTCCAAGCACTGCAAGGTGGTGCAGAGCGGCCAGGGCGCGGACGAACTCTTCGCCGGCTATCACTGGTATCCCCAGGTGCATGGCGCGGCCGATCCCTTCGCCGCCTACCGCGCCGCCTTCTTCGATCGCGACTATGCCCAGTACGCCGCCACCGTGCAGGCCGGCGTGCGCCTGGAGGAAGACGCCGCCGAGGCCTTCGTCCGTCAGCACTTCGCCAAGCCCGGCGCCAGCGCCGGCGTCGACAAGGCCCTACGCCTGGACAGTACCGTGATGCTGGTGGACGACCCGGTCAAGCGGGTCGACAACATGACCATGGCCTGGGGCCTGGAAGCCCGGGTGCCCTTCCTCGACTATCGCCTGGCCGAACTCTCGGCACGCATCCCCGCCGAATTCAAGCTGGGCGACGGCGGCAAGCAGGTGCTCAAGGCGGCGGCGCGCAAGGTCATTCCCCAGGAAGTCATCGACCGGCCCAAGGGCTATTTCCCGGTGCCGGGCCTCAAGCACCTGGAAGGCAACACCCTGACCTGGGTGCGGGAACTGCTGCTGGACCCAAGCCAGGATCGCGGCCTGTTCGAGACCGCCGAGATCGATCGCCTGCTGACCAATCCGGCCGACCGCATCACCCCCCTGCGCGGTTCCAAGCTCTGGCAACTCGCGGCGCTCAACCTCTGGCTGAGCGAGCACGGACTGTAAGGGCGGAACACCCATGAAAGCGACCAGCTACAACCAGCGCCTCCAACGCGCCCAGACGCCCTCCTACGAACGGCTGCAGGCGCGCCTGGCGGAAGGCGACCAGCCGACCTGCCAGCCGCTCTCCCTGCATTGCGGCTGGGGCCGGCTGCTCATCGGCCATACCTATCCCGACCCCGCCAGCCTGGCCAAGGAACTGCTCACCGAAACGCCCGGTGAGCGCGACATCGCCCTCTATGTGGCCGCGCCCCACCAGGTGCTGGCCCAGGCGCCGCAACAGCTGTTTCTCGACCCCAGCGACACCCTGCGGATCTGGTTCAGCGACTATCGTCCGGCCCGACGGATCTATCGTGGCTTTCGCATCCGCCGGGCCTGCTCCGCCCAGGACTGGAGCGAGATCAACCGCCTCTACCAGCAGCGTCACATGCTGCCCGTCGACACCGAGCGACTGACCCCGCGGCACAAGGGTGGCCCGGTGTACTGGCTGGCGCAGGACGACGACAGTGGCGCCATCATCGGCTCGGTGATGGGGCTCAATCACGTCAAGGCCTTCCAGGACCCGGATGGCGGCTCTTCGCTCTGGTGCCTGGCGGTCTCCCCGGACTGCAGCAGACCCGGCGTCGGCGAGGCGCTGGTGCGCCATCTGATCGAACACTACGCCAGTCGCGGCCTGGCCTTTCTCGACCTGTCGGTGCTGCACGACAACCTGCAGGCCAAGCGGCTCTACGACAAGCTGGGCTTCCGGCCGCTGCAGACCTTCGCGATCAAGTGCAAGAACGGCATCAACCAGACGCTGTTCCTCGGTCCGGGGCCGGCGGCCGAACTCAATCCCTATGCGCGCATCATCGTCGACGAAGCCCTGAGGCGCGGCATCGAGGTGCAGGTGGATGACGCCGAGGGCGGTCTCTTCACCCTGATCCAGGGCAACCGGCGCATCCGCTGCCGCGAGTCCCTGACCGACCTCACCTCCGCGGTGACCATGACCCTCTGCGCCGACAAGGTACTGACCAGCCGTACCCTGGCCCGGGCCGGGCTGCGGGTGCCGGAACAGCAAATGGCGGGCAGCGACGACGACAACGCCGCCTTTCTGGAGAAACACGGCGCCCTGGTGGTGAAGCCGGTCAACGGCGAACAGGGCAAGGGCGTGGCCGTGGACATCCGCGACGCCGAGCACCTCGCCGCGGCCATCCAGGCCGCGCGCCGATATGACGACAGGGTACTGCTGGAAAGCTTCCACCAGGGTCTCGACCTGCGCGTCGTGGTCATCGGCCACGAGGTGGTGGCCGCCGCCATTCGCCGTCCGGCGGAGATCGTCGGCGATGGCCGGCACAGCGTCAGGGACCTGATCGAAGCTCAGAGTCGTCGGCGCCAGGCCGCCACCGGCGGCGAGTCGCGCATCCCGGTGGACGAGGAAACCGAACGCGCCATCCGCAGCGCCGGCTACGAGTGGGACAGCATCCTGCCGACCGGTACCCACCTGGCCGTGCGCAAGACCGCCAATCTGCACACCGGCGGCATTCTGGAGGACGTCACCGACAGCCTCCATCCGGTGCTGGCCGACGCCGCCGTCCAGGCGGCCCGGGCGCTGGACATCCCGGTCACCGGCATGGACCTGCTGGTGCCCGCCGCCGATGCGCCCGACTACGTCATCATCGAAGCCAACGAGCGGCCGGGCCTGGCCAATCACGAACCGCGTCCCACCGCCGAACGCTTCATCGACCTGCTGTTCCCGTTGTCCCGGGAGGTTCCGCTATGAATCGCTTGCCCGAGCCCGATCTGGATTACCTGCGCAAGGTCCTGCTGGACATGCTGGCGATCCCCAGTCCCACGGGTTTCACCGACACCATCGTCATGTACGTCGCCGAACGGCTCAACGAACTGGACATCCCCTTCGAGCTGACCCGCCGCGGCACCATTCGCGCCACCATCAAGGGCCACAAGGAGAGTCCGGACCGGGCCGTCTCCGCGCACCTGGACACCATTGGCGCCATCGTCCGCGAGATCAAGGACAACGGTCGCCTGGGCCTGGCGGCCGTGGGCCACTGGTCCAGCCGTTTCGCCGAAGGCAGCCGCGTCAGCCTGTTCACCGATGACGGCACCCTGAGGGGCAGCGTGCTGCCCCTGCTAGCGTCCGGCCATGCCTTCAACACCGAGATCGACAAGATGCCGGTGACCTGGGACCACATCGAGCTGCGCCTGGATGCCGTGACCAAGAGTCGCCACGAGACCGAGCAGCTGGGCGTGCAGATCGGCGACTTCGTCGCCTTCGATCCGCTGCCGGAATTCACCGACAGCGGCTACATCAGTTCGCGCCATCTGGACGACAAGGCCGGCGTCGCCGCCCTGCTCACCGCCCTGAAGATGCTCAAGGAAAGCGGTCAGACCCCGCCGATCGACTGCCACCCGTTGTTCACCATCACCGAAGAGGTGGGCTCGGGCGCCGCCGGTGCCCTGCCCTGGGACGTCAGCGAATTCGTCGGTATCGACATCGCCCCCGTGGCGCCCGGCCAGCGCTCCGACGAGCACCGCGTCAGCGTGGCCATGCAGGACTCCTCCGGGCCTTACGACTATCACCTGTCGCGACATTTGCTGCGCCTGGCGCAACGCAACGACATCCCGGTGCGTCGCGACCTGTTCCGCTACTACTACAGCGACGCCCACTCGGCGATCAGTTCCGGCCAGGACGTGCGGGTCGCCCTGCTGGCCTTTGGCTGCGACGCCACCCACGGCTACGAGCGCACCCATATCGTCAGCCTGGCGGCGCTCAGCCAGCTGCTGACCGGGTACATGCTCAGCCCGCCGGTGTTCGACAGCGATGCCCAGCCGGCCGACAGCTCCCTCGACCGCTTCGGCCACCAGTTGCTGCCGGAAGACACCCAGATGGACAACCAGACCCACCTGCCGCCGCTGGAGGAGGTCGTCGGCGACGGCAGCAAGTAGCGTTCGATCAACGCGCCTGGGGTATCCTGGGCGCCTTTTTCCAGGCACCTCTCGATGATCATCCCCCACGACCAGCTCGCTGCTGCCACCCTCGACAACCTGCTGGAAGACTTCGTCACCCGCGACGGCACCGACAACGGTGACGAGACGCCCCTGGCGACCCGGACCCAGCGCGCGCGCCGCGCCCTGGAAACCGGCGAAGCCGTCATCCTCTTCGATCCGGACAGCGCCCTCTGCCAGCTGGTGCTGCGCCGCGACGTGCCGCCCGAGCTGCTGGACGACTAGCGCCTCTCGCGCCTGTTAGGCACTGCCACGCGGCGCCAGCAGGATTACAAGCGCCCCGGCCACGCAGAGCAAACCGCCCGCCAGATCCGTCCAGGTCGGTCGGGTACGCTCGACCAGCGCCAGCCAGCCCAGCGAAGCCACCACATAGATGCCGCCGTAGGCCGCATAGGCGCGTCCGGCGTAGGCCGCCTCGATACGGGTCAGCAACAGGGCGAAGAGCACCAGGCTGGCAAGTCCCGGCGCTATCCACCAGGGACTGCGATCCAGCCGCAGCCAGAGCCAGAAGGCATAGCAGCCGGCGATCTCGAACAGCGCGGCCAGCAGGAACCAGAGATAGTTCAGCATGGCGCCGCGCCGTCCTCCTGGCGATAGGGCAAGGCCTCGGCAGCCCGCTGCGCATAGGCCTGGACGCCGTCGCGCTCCTGCTCGAGAAACTCCGCCACTGCCGCTCTCAGGCCCGGATGCACCAGGTAGTGCCAGGAACGGGTCAGGGTCGGCTCGAAGCCACGAATCAGCTTGTGTTCGCCCTGGGCGCCGGCATCGAAGCGCTGCAGCCCCTCGGCGATGGCGTATTCGATCCCCTGGTAGAAACAGGTCTCGAAATGCAGCTGATCGAATTCCTGCAGGCAGCCCCAGTAGCGGCCATAGAGGGTGTCGCCGTCCTTGAGATAGAAGGCCATGGCCACCGGCCGGCTGCCCTGGCGGACCAGCACCACCCGGATCGCCGCAGGCAGCCGCTCGGCCAGCAGACTGAAGAAGGCACGGGTCAGATAGGGATCCTGGCCGCGCACCTCGTAGGTGTTGGCGTAGCAGGCATAGACGAAATCCCACTCCGCTTCGCTCAACTCTCCGCCTTGGCGCCATTCGAAGCTCACCCCCAGGCCGGCGACCTGGTCGCGCTCCTTGCGCAGCTGCTTGCGCTTGCGCGAGGTCAGGGCGGCGAGGAAGTCGCCGTAGTCGCCATAGCCGCGGTTGTGCCAGTGGAACTGGCAGCCAAGCCGCGCCAGCCAGCCCTCCCGATCCTCGAGCAGCGCATCGGCCTTGGGATCAGTGAAGTTGACGTGCAGGCTGGAGAGCTCCAGGCCGGCCAGGCTGCCGGTGGTGGCGTCCAGCAGGGTCGCGCAGGCGGCGGGATCGCCCAGCAGGCGCGCGCCCTGTACCGGTGAGAAGGGCACCGCGGCCAGCAGCTTGGGGTAGTAGTCGATCCCGGCCCGGCGGCAGGCATCGGCCCAGGCCCAGTCGAAGACGTATTCGCCATAGGAATGCATCTTGAGATAGGCCGGCATGGCGGCCCGCAGCTGCCCCTGTTCATCCCTGAGGATCTGGTGCGCCGGTTGCCAGCCGGTCCCCTGCCCGAGGCTGCCACTGTCTTCCAGGGTGGCGAGGAATTCATGGCGCAGAAAGGGCTGATCGTCCGCCAGCAGCGCGTTCCACTGGGCGGCAGGCACCTGGGCCAGGCTGTAGAGATACTCGACGATCATCCCACTCCCCTTGCTTGGACTCGGCCTACAGATCTAACACAGTAGCCGGACGGCTCCTGTGAAAGACTCTGGCGGCTGGCTTTCGTGCGGATGAAAAAAAACCGCCGTGAGGCGGTTTCTTTCGAGTGTGGCGTCCCCTAGGGGACTCGAACCCCTGTTACCGCCGTGAAAGGGCGGTGTCCTAGGCCACTAGACGAAGGGGACGATACCCTGGTGCAATCCTTGCGGATCACGAATTTGGTGGAGCTAGACGGGATCGAACCGTCGACCTCTTGCATGCCATGCAAGCGCTCTCCCAGCTGAGCTATAGC
>NZ_JASNRF010000069.1:0-602 GCF_030175875.1 Pseudomonas sp. HR1 | reverse complement strand
TGCGCATTTCGCGGAGCTCGACCTGGGTATCAGCAAGGCGCTCCTCAGCTGCGGAAGCAGAACGCTGATGCTCTGCGCTCGCCGCTTCTACGGAAGCCTTCTGGGCGAGCGCCAGGCTCAGCTCAGCCTGGCTCTCGGCGAGCTGGTCCCGAGCTAGTTGCGCCTGCCCTTCTGCCTCGGCAAGCCGCTCGGCGAGACTGGCGTTCTCCTCAGCCATAGCACTGAGCTGGCTGTCCTTCAGCTGAAGCTCGCTGGCCAACCCGTCCATCTGCTGCTGACTGCGCTCCTGATCGGCCTCGAGGCCTTCGAGCACGCCGCTGGCATCGTCTTGCTCAGCCTCCAGGCGGGCGATCTCCTGCCGCGCCTGCTCGAGCTCCAGCACAACCTCTGTGCGCGCCGCAGCCGCTACCAAGTCAAGGGCACCGGCCAGAGCGTCCTGCATTGCCTTGGTCTGCTTGGCGACTGCGGTTTCGATAATGGCCGTAGCTTCCTCCGGCAGCGGCCTGGTTGGAATGGCCCCACCCGGTACCCCAGTGTGGTGTCGCTGCCAGACGCTGAGGAGCGTTTCGGGGCGGCCTCCGCCGAGGGTAGTCCGTAACGCC
>NZ_JASNRF010000068.1:0-604 GCF_030175875.1 Pseudomonas sp. HR1 | reverse complement strand
ACCATGTGGATGGCCGTATTCGCCGATATGGGAGCCAGCCTCTTGGTAGTGGGCAACGGGCTAAGGTTGCTGCGCCAATAAGCTGGCATTCCTCGTTGATGACCGGGAGGGTTTGAAAGGTGTCCCACGGCAAATCCTCGCGCCAATCACAACTGCAGTTACTGGGTTACCCAGCCTTCGGGCAGGCCGTAAGGTCTGCTTCAGCACCTCGATCGTTTCGGGCGAGATAAGCAGCTTCATGGGCAGGGGTATGTGTACATTCGTATATGCGTAAAAACGAATAAACAGGTTGCCCGAGTATCCTCGCGCTGCTTGCTGCATTGGAAGACGTTGTAGTTCGTCTGCAGAAAGACGCTGGTCGGGAAGTCCTGCATATGCAGCCCTGTCTATAACAGCTCCGGGTTAGTTATTGACATGTCTACGCTGCCATATCGACCAGCATCGTGCTCACACCTATCTATTGGTGGGGGAACAAAGCGCTTCCGCTTCGCCTTGTTCATCAAAGTTGGTTACGGGCGTAATTGCTGGAGGAAATGTCAGCGTGAAGCGCGTCATTCCATTATGAGATTCGGCCTGCACCAGGCCCCGGTGAGAAATCATAATC
>NZ_JASNRF010000067.1:0-610 GCF_030175875.1 Pseudomonas sp. HR1 | reverse complement strand
CCCGCGCCGCTACCCAGGGCGCTGGGCTGGCAAATCTTAAGCCGTTAGGGAGCGCCGCCAAGAGTATTCAGATCGCCCTGGCTCCGCCGGGTCAACACGAACGTCATACCACTCAGGTGACACTTTTCGACCAGGGCTTGACTCAGGTCCTGCAGGCCTCGGTTACGGGCCTGGTGGCCAAGCAGCCCTATGTACTAGCGTTGGCTCGTCATGCAGACGGTAGCGGCGCTCTTGAGTCTCTCGCCGCTTTTCAAACCAATCCCGCCGGCGCAGCTATCGTGAATGCGGTAGGACCGATACGCCAACTGGTTCAGCAATCCCAGGCGGATGAACAGCGCTACCTCGTCATCGCACCTGGTGCAGCCGATGCGCCAGGTGCTCCCGTGCAAGTGCAAGTGCTCCAATCGAAATACTAATAACCAATAACCATCGAGGTCCAGCATGCTCAGACAAGTGTTGATTGCCACTGCCATTTTCTCCATGACAGGGCTGGCCGTGGCGGCCACGCCCGCCAAGGTTGGCGACACCACCTTGGGTAAGGTGCTTGTGGATGAAAAGGGTATGACGCTTTACACCTTCACCAAGGACAGCGAGGGTAAGTCCGCCTGCA
>NZ_JASNRF010000066.1:0-613 GCF_030175875.1 Pseudomonas sp. HR1 | reverse complement strand
AGACCCATTCATCCGTTTGTATTGTCATTAAGTATGGAGAAACCATTAGCAATCCCACCTTACTCTTGGAATCCAATACAACCGTTTGTATTGTCAATAACTATGGGAGCGCCCTGGTCTAGCGGATGGAATCGGCGAAGCCAATACATCCGTTTGGGTTGTCAATAAGGAGAAGCAAGACAATACATCCGTTTAGGTTGTAAATAAGTATGAGAAAACTGACCGTTACCAGCCTTCCCATGGAAAGCCCTAAGCTGTTTTTTTGGGGAAGCATTGAGATTGGCAATACTATTGACAATATCGATGGCGATCTGAAATTTCTTGCGTTTAGCTACCATTTTGAGAGGCCTTCGGAGGGCTGATTTGTTACCTGCTTTGCTACTTTTCAAGAAGCCAATACATCCGTTTGTATTGTCATTAAGTATGGCTGGATGAGACATCAAGCCGAGACCACTGAAAAAACAATACATCCGTTTGTATAGTCATTAAGTATGGAAAAGTCCGGTCTGGTTAACTCCGATCTTTACAAACAACCCATACGAATGTCTTGCAATAGGGCATACCGCCATTCAAGCACCCCAATCAGCATGGCTTTAGCGAATTCGCGCCCACT
>NZ_JASNRF010000065.1:0-627 GCF_030175875.1 Pseudomonas sp. HR1 | reverse complement strand
GCCACTGTTTTGTTTCTGGAAGACCGGCAATGCAGCCGCGACTCCGTACAGCAGCCCCTTGATGTTGATGTCGATCATGCGATCCCACTCGTCAGTGCGAGCATCACTGAGCGGTGCAATCGCCATCAGCCCGGCATTGTTGACCAGTACATCAATGCGCCCGTAGGTGTCCAGGGCACCTTGAATGAGCGTTTTGACCTCTTCCTGAGAGGTGACATCGGTCTGATACGCGATTGCCTGACCACCTGCATTGGTCAGCTCAGTCACCAACGCGTCGAGTTTATCTTTGCGGCGTGCGGCCAGCACTACGCGCGCGCCAAGCGCAGCAAGGTGGCGTGCAGTCGCTTCACCCAAGCCACTGCTGGCGCCGGTGATAACGACAACTTTTCCAGAAATGTTATTGCTCATGTTGAGAACCTCATCGGCGGGTTTGTACTTCGCCATGGCTGGTTAGCCTGGCAGTGCGCAAACCTTAGCCCCATGATTGATCTCAATAAATGGAAAAGATTGGATTAAGATATTCCTGAATATGGAATAAATGGGAGGGCAACATGCTTAACCGCATGGAGATGGTCAGGATTTTTTGCACAGCAGCAGAGGCAGGTAGCTTCCGCGAAGCGGCAACCC
>NZ_JASNRF010000064.1:0-654 GCF_030175875.1 Pseudomonas sp. HR1 | reverse complement strand
AACTGCGAACGCGGAGGTAGGCGAGGCGAATGTTTTAATTGCTTTCAGGCACTCATCTTCCCCTTGTAGCAAGTTGAGCAGCCCGAATCGAACACCACCTACCACCACCCAGCGCGTTGAACGTTGCTACCGTGACCTGCACAGTGGACGTTTGCGCCTGGGCACTTTCGTCAGCGGTCCACAACAAGATTACTGCGCCGGTGAGACAGACATTTCTACTTAGTCACCAGAGCGACATTTCTATTTAGCCTTGACACGTCGACTTCGCTTAACAGTGTTTATGTTAAATCGAGTGGGCCGTAAATGCCGTTTGGAGCTGAGGCTCGCCGGGAAGGTAAAAAAAGGAGGGACAGAAACGATGTCACAAGAAACCGATGCTGGCAACCCAGCTCCCACGCGCAGCGGCTACCTAGTTGAGGGATTCAAGGATGGCGATGTGTATTTCCACGAGATGTCCGACGATGAGCAGCTTGCGACTCGTTACTGCGATCTGTTGAATGCCTACCAGGAAGCTCGGCCCCTAGTGGCCAAGTCAGACGATACCGAAGACCTGGAAGTGCTTCAGCAGATGTGGATCGACAGCCATCCTGGCGGCCGTGCGGCAGCAGAGTGCGATTGGTTCAGAGTGTTGCCCGTCTGCTGGATCAATCCCGA
>NZ_JASNRF010000063.1:0-656 GCF_030175875.1 Pseudomonas sp. HR1 | reverse complement strand
TGCGCTTCCTCGATGGCGAGGCGATCGACTTCGTTTTGATCGGTGGCGGCGGCGGCACCTGCTATAGCGCCGCAGCGAAGGAGATCTTCCCCTTGTCCAAGATTCTCGCCGCCAGTGAGCCGGTTATCTCCAACGCCTTCGGGTATTGGCTCAATCACTGATAAGGGAGCCAGGAGATGAGCGATGCGCCGGACGATCTTGCGCTGAGGCTGAACGTCAAATTTCGGGACGGTACGGCTCCAATGCTTCAAGCCGAGCTACTGAGGCTCCCGGGCCGGCAACGGGTGAAGCGCCTGTTGGAGTTGGCGAGCCTAGGACTCATGGCCGAGCGTGGTATGTCGGTAGAGGGCTTTGCCAGGCCATCCGCCGGGTTGATAGCGCCTAAACTGGACGCCGGCCCTTTGCGAGCCGGCGAGGCGCCAGGTGATCTACCTGCCGAGGATCTGCCGAAGCCACCATTGCCTTCACAAGAGGTGGGCAGGATCCCCGTCGCGGTAGTAGTGGAGACTGGAGAGGCAGGCGCATTACCAGACCTTCAGCAGCGCGGTGAAGAACTCTCGAGTGTGTCACCGCGCCCCCGAAGGCGCCCTAGCTTTAACGTCGACCTAACCGGTTAGGGGGCAGTTGGTCGAGGGGTCGGTGCGGGAACTTGAACG
>NZ_JASNRF010000062.1:0-657 GCF_030175875.1 Pseudomonas sp. HR1 | reverse complement strand
ACATGACAACACACATCTGATCGAACTTAGCCACGATCTCATTAAAAAGCGCCGCGCCTAGCGCTCGTTCCGATACGATTCTGTAAATTAGGATGTTGGATAGCCTAGGTCGAGTTCACCCTATATTGTAAGAAAGCGCTCCCTGCCGGAAGCGCCTTAAATATTAAAGGCTCCGAGCTATCTCAGAGGCAAGCACCAGTCGCTCAAGTCCAATACCGAACCCAGCTCCTTCGCGATAAGCTCCGCCGCCGACCACTTGCTGCTGTGTCCCCAACACAGGGCAACGCACCTCGAAACCATTTCCTTCAAGGTAATAGCTCAGGCCGCGCTTCACTGCGAGATCGACTTCATATTTCAGCTTCAAAAGGTCAAGAAAACCAGTGCAAATTGCTTGGCTACGTTGTAATGCCTCCGCAGGGTTGGAACTAAGAACTTCAAGTCCCAGTTGCGTAAATTCGCGATACCGACCGGCTTGAGGCCGCTCATACCGATAACATCGAGCCACGTAGAAGAAAATCGCTTCGTCCCGCAAACCAAGAAGCGCTTTTTTACGCTCCTGAAAAAGCGCGGTTGCTTCTGGGATGAGACAACATGCACGTCCGGCCTTGTCATCGAAGGCCCACATCTGTCCAATAATTTCACTCCCACCGGCTTTTT
>NZ_JASNRF010000061.1:0-664 GCF_030175875.1 Pseudomonas sp. HR1 | reverse complement strand
GGGCCCAATAAAGGTCTGTGCCGTCTTCGAACAGGACGTACACGTAGCTGTCCCCAAAGAAGGAGTAGCCGCGAACCGTTTTGGCACCGGGAACAGACAGCATGGTCGTCGTAAGCGGGTAGGTGACCTGATTCTCGACAATCTGCGGCGCCTGCCCTGGGTATGGCGTGCGAATGATGACCTGAACGTCGGAAAGGTCTGGCAACGCATCGACAGCAGTGTTCTTGACCGACCAGATACCCCAGGCCACCGCGAACAAAGTGGCCAGCAGGATCAGAAAGCGGTTGGCTACTGACCATCGGATTATGGCTGCAATCATTTCTGGCCCCCGAGCTTCTCGATGCGCTCGATGACCAGGCCTTCGTCGCTTTCACGCACGCCCACACGGACGCGGTCGTCGACTTGCAAGCCTGACAGCAGGGATTGATCCGCAACCGGAAAGGACATGGTCATCCCAGGCATGTTCAGCGTCTTGAACGGCCCATGCGACAGGCCAACCATGCCATCTTCCAGGCTGACGATCGTACCTTCAGCCTCGTGCAGCGCAGTTTCTGTAGAAGTTGCAGGCTCCTCCAAACCCTGAGCGGTCAGCCCGCGTAGGCTCGCCTCTGAATCCAGGAGAAACTGACCGGACGCCACGACCTTCTGACCGGCTTCCAGCCCT
>NZ_JASNRF010000060.1:0-676 GCF_030175875.1 Pseudomonas sp. HR1 | reverse complement strand
CCCGGGCATTGATGATCCCGGCCGCCTTATCCGCCGCCGCGGCAACGATCAGCGCATCGCCCTGGCGGGCGATACAACGATGGGAGCACCCAATCTATCTTTTGATACGGGTGGCGGTGATTTTCTTCTGACGATCGCAGCGCTTAGCAATTAGGGCAGACCTCTGGGCAAACCTATGCCGGCTGGTCCCATTAGGATCGCCTGCATCACGTTGACAATCATCCCCTCGCAAAGCCACATCTGAGCTCAGGCATTAAACCTATGACTCGTAGGTGATGCCGCCCAGTCGATAGGTCGAAGGCGTCCTGAGTGGCACCCGATCACCCTCCTCCATATTCATCCGCTGGCCATCGGTGGGCAGGTAGAGGTTGCGCTCTGCCCAGACCTCAGCCCGCGCCTTCACGTCGCCGCGCTGCCGGCCGCGCGCCGCACGATCAAAGTCGCGCAGCGCGGAGACCTTCGGCTCGGCCTCGCCGGCGAGCACGAACACCGGCAGGTTGGCCTTGATGATGGCGTCCCACTTCTCGCCGCGCCCCCCAAACCAGAGCGTGCAGCGTGGATGTGGCGCCACGACCTTGTGCTTGATCAGCACCTGGTCGTCCGCCAGGTTCGCGATCGTGCGCAGATCCTGGTATTCGGGCGTCTGCTCGAGCGGTATCCCCTGCTGCTGCGCCCT
>NZ_JASNRF010000006.1:0-197424 GCF_030175875.1 Pseudomonas sp. HR1 | reverse complement strand
TCACGTACTGGGCGGTGGGCATCGAAGTCCGAGCGGGCTGGTTTGCCGAAGCGACGATTGTAATCGGCCATGAAGAGCGGCAGATAAGCGTTGGCGGCTTCGACGGTGCTGATGTTTCGTAGTCGCAGTTCCTTGACCAGGCGATCCTGCAAGGTGAGATGGGCGCGCTCGACGCGGCCCTTGGCCTGGCTGGAGTTGGCGCAGAAGGTATCGATGTTCAGCTCGAACATGGCCCTGGCGAACTGCGTGTGGCCATCGCCACCCTGAGCATCTTTGCTGTTGACTCGAAACACACTGGCCTTGTCACTATAGAGCGCCAAGGGCTTACCGTGGTCCTCCAGGTAGGCCCGGGTAGCCTGGAAGTAGCTGAAGGTCGACTCGCTACGGGTGAATGCCAAGTGCATCAGACGACTGGTGGCGTCGTCGACGTAGACCAGTAGGGTGCATGCCGGCGCTCGGTCCTCGAACCATCGATGATCGCTGCCATCGATCTGGATTAGCTCGCCCAGGCAGGCTCGGCGATTGCGTGGCTGGTACACCTTGGGCGGTCGCTGCCGACGCGGTGTCCAGAAGCCGGTATCCATCATGATGCGCCTGACCGTTTCCTTGGCCAGACGCAGGCCGTGACACTCGGCCAACTTCTCGGCTGCAAGAGTGGGACCGAAATCCTGGTAGTGCTGCCGGATCAGAGCGGCGGCACGCTGTTCGAGGCCAGGCCGCAGCTGATGATTGCTGGGCTGGCCACGCTTACGTGAGGTCAGGCCTGAAACGCCGGCGTCCCGGTAACGCTGCACCAGGCGGTGAACCTGCCGGGTACTCAGCTGCAGGCGCTGGGCAGCGCGTGTGGGTGTGAGGAAACCCTCGGTCACCGCCTGGATGACCTTGAGGCGATCGACTTCGCGTAGGCTCATCGTGATCCGCTCGTAGGCTGACATCCTGATCGCTCCACATCGGCTGGGAAGCCGTTAGGCTAGCCGCCACACGTGATCGGGACATTTCTATTTGGCTGGATCGCGACATTACTAATTGGCTGTAACACCATAACTTCGCATAATGTATATTATGTTAAATTGTATATCGGCCTAGACTGACAACTGCCCTTTGCCATCCCCTCCAGTCTTTAACCTTATCCCTGATTCGGCCACCTGCTTCGACTCCGGCTTCCCTACCCTGGCCCTGTTAATCGACGATCAGGATCTCCTTGCATGACGATCCTGAAAACGCGTCCGTTGCGAACGACGCCTTCAGGATCTCTCGACTGATCACCGGCTGCCATCGAGTCCCTAGCTCGCCAACAGCTGCTCCAGTCGCTGCAGGCGCTCCTTGTACACACGCCGTGCGGCCAGCGCGTCTTCCAGGGTTACCGCCACGAATCGCGCCTTCTGGTTGGGCTGCAGCTGACCGATCAAATCCAGGTCGCTGCTGATGACCGTGCCGATCATGGCGTAGCCGCCACCCGACACGGCGTCTCGGTGCAGGACGATGGGTTCGAGGCCCGCCGGTACCTGGATCGAGCCGATGGGATAACAGCTGTCGACGATATTGGACGGATCCGAGCCGGCGCCAAAGGGTTGTTCGCGCGGCGTGAATTGCAACGGCCGGCCGCCCTTGAATCTGTAGCCGATGCGATCGGCTTCGGAGCCCACTGTCCAGGTATCGGCGAAAAAGGCCTCGGCGGCGTCTGCGGTCAGCCGGTGATGATAGAGCCCCGGCACGACCCGCAGGGTCACCTCGCCACCGCAAGCCGGCACCAGGTCGACTGGCAACCGGACGCTAGGCTTGGCGCCTGTCGCCGGGGTTCCGACAGTCAGTTCGTCACCCGCGGCGAGCCTTCGGCCCTGGAAGCCACCGAGGCCGCCCAGGGTGTACGTCGAGCGACTGCCCAGCACCTCGGGCACGGCGAAACCGCCCGCCACGGCCAGATAGCCACGGGCGCCGGCCTTGAGGTAATCGAACTTGAGCACCTGGCCGGCGCGCACGCTGAAGGCTTCGTCCAGTGGCATTTCGGCGCCGTCCAGGCGTGGCGTCATGCGCGCGCCGCTCAGGGCAACCAGGGCGTCTTCGGTAAAGTGCAGCTCCGGGCCGAGCAAGGTGCATTCCAGGGCGGCGGCGCCGGGTGCGTTGCCCACCAGCAGATTGGCCGCGCGCAAGGCATAGCTGTCCATGGCCCCGGACGGCGGGATGCCCAGGTGGTAGTAGCCTTCGCGACCAAGATCCTGGATCGAGGTGGCCAGGCCGGGTTTGAGTACCTTGATCATGCCGGCTCCTCCATCAGGGTGCGCGGATAGCCACGGGGATCGTCGAGAAAGGCGTCCAGGGAAAAGTCCACCGGACGGATATTCAGGGTGAAGCTACCCTCCTCTACCTCGGCCAGCATCCGGTCGTATTCGGCGCGGTCGATGGCGCGGAAACGGACGATGTCGCCGGGCCGGAAGAACACCATGTGGTCCTGCAGGTAATCGAGGCGCTGGGCCGGTTCGTAGATGGGCGCCGGCGTCACGCCGAACATCTGGTAGCCGCCGGCGCCTCGTACCGAGTAGATGCAGCCGAAGCAGCCGCCGTGGCCGAGGGTCTGCTTGGGCGTGTCGGTGCGGGGTCGCAGGTACTTGGGGACCTGCAGCTGCCGCTCGGCCTCGACCATCTGGAACATGAACGGCAATCCGGCGACGAAGCCCACCATGGAGACGAACCAGGGCGCGCCGCTGTGGGCCTCGATGAAGGCCTCGACATCGGCCAGGCCGTTGATGCGCGCGGCGTATTCCAGATCGGTAGCGGTCGGATCCTGGTGGCGATCGCGAAAGCGCATCAGCGTCTCGTGGGTCCAGGGATCGTTGTAGAGCACCGGGATCTCGATCAGACGCGTGGCCAGTTGGCGCTCGGCCACCGCCTGGTCTTCCACGCCCTGGACGGCGGCCAGCAGCCGGTCGGGCGGCAGGACATCGGGATCGAAGCGGATCTGGAAGGAGGCATTGGCCAGGCAGATGTCGTGGATGCCGGGCAGTTGCAGCGCCTGCACCGCGCGGGTCATGGCCAGGCCACGGAAAAACGCCTCCAGGGACATGCTTTCGGACAATTCGACGAACAGGTGCTCGTCGCCGCCGAAGCTATAGCGGATCGCGGTCGTCATGCGGGAATCTCCTCGGCCAACCAGTGTTCCAGGGTACCGGTGTCGAAGCGGGCTTCGATCACCCAAGGTTCGTCCAGCAGGCGGCGATGCAGACTGGCGGTAGTAGCCATGCCGGTCAGACGCAACTGGTCCAGCGCCTGGCGAGCACGGGCCAGGGCCTCGCCGCGATCGGCGCCATGGGCGATGAGCTTGGCCAGCAGCGAGTCGTAATAAGGCGGCACTCGGTAGCCTGCATAGAGATGACTGTCGACGCGGATGCCCGGACCCTGCGGCCAGGCGAGCTGCTCGACGGTCCCGGGGCTGGGAAAGAAATTGCGCGCCGGATCTTCGGCGTTGAGTCTCAGCTCGATGGCGGCGCCCTGCAAATGGATGTCTTCCTGGCGCAGCCCCAGGGGTTCACCTCCGGCGATGCGCAACATGGCCTGGACCAGATCGATGCCGGTGACCATCTCGGAGACCGGATGCTCCACCTGGATGCGGGTGTTCATCTCGATGAAGAAGAACTCGCCACGGGCTTCGTCGAACAGGTATTCCAGGGTGCCGGCGCCACGATAGCCGAGGCTTTCGGCCAGGCGTACCGCGCTGGCGCAAAGGGTCTCGCGCTGGGCGGCGCTCAGGACCGGCGATGGCGCCTCTTCCAGGAGCTTCTGCCGGCGCCGCTGCAGCGAGCATTCGCGCTCGAACAGATGCACGGCGCGCTGGCCATCGCCAAGGATCTGCACCTCTATATGCCGAGCGCGCTCGATGAAGCGCTCCAGATAGAGGGCGCCGCTGCCAAAGGCGGTCTGGGCTTCACGCTGGGCGATGGGAAACTCCCGCGCCAGCTCGGCGGCGTCGCGCGCCAGGCGGATGCCCCGGCCTCCTCCTCCGGCCGATGCCTTGATCAGCAGCGGATATCCCACCGTCGCGGCTGCCGCTATGGCGGCCTCTATATCGGCCGGTTCGCCGGCAGAGCCCGGTACCACCGGCACGCCAGCCGCCAGCGCGGTGCGCCGCGCCTCGGCCTTGTCGCCCATGCGGCGGATGATGTCACCCGAAGGGCCGACAAAGATGGCACCGGCCTCCTCCACCGCATCGGCAAAGGCGGCGTTCTCGGCCAGGAAGCCATAGCCGGGATGCACCGCATCGGCGCCGCTGTCTCGCAAGGCCGTGAGCAGAGCCTCTGTATTGAGGTAGCTGCGATCCGCCCGCGCCGGGCCGATCACCACCACGGCATCGGCCTGGCGCGCCGCCAGCGAATCCCGGTCAGCCTCGCTGCAGGCCAGTACCGTCTCGATGTCCAGCGCCTTGGCGGCACGCAGGATACGGACGGCGATCTCGCCGCGATTGGCCACCAGCAGACGGCGGATGCCGCCCCCTGTCGTATTCACGAGGCGGCCCCGTTCAGGGTAGCCAGCAACTGACCCGGCTCGACCGGATCCCCGTCCTCGACGGCAAAGGCCGTCAGGGTCCCGGCGACCTCGGCGTGAACCTCGGAGAATTGCTTCATCACCTCGACCAGGCCGATCACGGTGCCGGCGGTGACGGTTTCCCCGACATCCACATAGGGCGCCGCATCGGGCGTGGGTTTGCGATAGAACGTTCCGGGCAGGGGCGAGAGCACCGAATGTTCGGCCATGACGATTCCTCTTCTGGGCAATGTTGTCGGAAAGGCAGGCGTAGCTAAGGGCAGGAGGACCCGGCATCTTGGCGCCGGTGTCCGCATGGAAAACTAGCCGGCGCCCGGGGCGCGGATGGCGATGCCGGCGGCCTCCAGGCGCTGGCGGATGGCCTGGGCCAGGCCCAGCGCCCCGGGGGTGTCGCTGTGCAGGCAGATGGATTCGAAGGCCACCTCGACCTCGCCCCCCTCCACCGTGGCGACCCGTCCCTGCTGGCAGGCTTTGAGCACCCGGTCGGCCACCGCCTGAGGATCCAGCGCGCCCATGCGCCGGACCAGGACGATGGAGCCGCTGGCGTCATAGTCCCGGTCGGCATAGAACTCACGCACCAGGGGCTGGCCCAGCTCGCGACCGATGCGCCAGGTGGCCGAATCGGGCAGGCAATAGAGCAGCAGCCCGGGTTCGAGGCGTTGCAGCGTCTCCACCAGCAGCCGGGCCGCCGCCTCGTCCCGGGCCAGGTGCATGAACAGCGCACCATGGGGCTTGAGATGCTGCAGCCGCAGGCCGTGCAGCCGGGCGAATTCACGCAGGGCGCCGAGCTGATAGACGATATCGGCCACCAGTTCGTCGGCGGGCATCTGCAGGGGCCGACGGCCGAACCCCACCAGGTCGCGATAGCCCGGATGGGCGCCGATGGCCACGTTGCGGGCCTTGGCCTGCTGCACGGTGCGCTGCATGAGGCCTGGATCGCCGGCATGGAAGCCGGTGGCGATATTGGCCGAGCTGACCAGGTCGAGCAGCTGGTCGTCCACGCCGTCACCCAGCGTCCAGGCGCCAAAGCCCTCGCCCATGTCGGAATTGAAATCTACCTCGATCATTGCGGTATCCCCTGGCAGCGGTGCGTTGTCCTCGACCTTAGGACTGCCCTGCCCCCTTGGGAAGATTTATTATCCAAAGCCCAGTGTTCGGAAAAATCGATACCTCAGGACAGTCGCCATGGCCCTCACCCTGCGCCAACTCCGTTATTTCACCGCGACGGCAGAACTGGGGCAGATCTCCCAGGCGGCCATCCACCTGAACATTTCCCAGTCGGCGGTGACCAGCGCCATCCAGGAACTGGAGGGCCTGCTGAGCACCAGTCTGTTCGTCCGTTCGGCGCAAGGGATGGCGCTGACCGATGCCGGTCGGCATTTCCTCAACCATGCCTACGGTATTCTGCGCGGCGTCGACGACGCCCTCAGCAGCGCCCTGCCCGATCACCGCGCCAGCGGCGAGTTGCGCATTGCCGCCAGCTATACGGTGATCGGCTACTTCCTCCCCCACCACCTGCAACGCCTGGCACAGCTCTATCCCGAGGTGACGGTGGCGGTACACGAGCAGGAGCGCCAGGCCATCGAAGAGGCGCTGCTGGACAGGCGCATCGACATGGCGGTGGTGCTGACCGCCAACCTGACCCACGAGGACATCGTCTCCGAGACGCTCTTCAATTCCGAACGCCGGCTCTGGCTGCCCAGTGGCCATCCCTTGCGCGATCGACCCAACGTCAGCCTGGCCGATGTCGCCCGCGAGCCCTATGTCCTGCTCACCGTCGACGAGGCCGAACAGAGCGCCATGCGCTATTGGCGCCAGGCCGGTCATGAGCCCCAGGTGCGGTTGCGTACCAGCTCGGTGGAGGCCGTGCGCAGCATGGTGGCCAACGGCAGCGGTGTCGCCATTCTTTCCGATCTGGTCTATCGGCCCTGGTCGCTGGAGGGCAAACGGCTGGAGACCCGCACCCTGGTGGAGCCCATTACGCCCATGAGCGTGGGGCTGGCCTGGCATAGGGAGCATCCGCTGACGCCGGCCATGCAGGCCTTTCGCAGCTACTTCCACAGCGCCTTCCTGGCGCCCCAGCAGCTGGGCGCGCGACGGTGACTGCAGGGATAAATCCTCACGAACGTAAGGAATCGATCTGCATAACAGCCTGGATAGCTAAAATCCTCACGATCTTGAGGATTGCACCGGCTATCCCTTTGGCGTTAGCCTGATCCTCACGCTCGTGAGGATCAATCATGCAGGTGCTACTCAAGAATGCCGCCGACCTCGGCGCCCTCGTCCGCCAGGCGCGCAAGGCCCAGGCCCTGCGCCAGGACGACGCCGCCGGTAGCCTCGGCGTCAGTGAAAACTTTCTCGGCAAGGTCGAGCGCGGCGGCGAAACCGTTCAGTGGGGCAAGCTGTTTCAGGTACTGGAAGGCCTGGGCGTGCGCCTGATCGTGGATCTGCCCCCCGAGGTGGAAGCCCAGCCGGATACCCGGACACCATGAGGCGTGAACTCCTGGCCTGGATCGACGACCAGCTGGTGGGTCGGCTGGCTGACGAGAACGGTATCTGGTCATTCCAGTACGAATCCGGTTGGCAGGCCTTCGGACTCTGTCCGCAATTGCCCTTGCAGCCAGAGCCGCTGATCGATGGCAGTTCGCAGCGACCGGTGCAGTGGTACTTCGACAACCTGCTACCCGAGGAAGGCCAGCGGCAACTGCTCGCCCAGGATGCGCGTCTGGAGGCCGCCGATGCCTTCGCCCTGCTCAGCTGGTACGGCGCCGAGTCCGCCGGCTCCCTTACCCTGCTCGCCGAAGGCCAGCGCCTGCCACCGGGGGATCGCCGCCCCCTGAGCGACGCCGACCTCTCCCGACGGATCAAGGCCATGCCGCAGCTGCCACTGACCCACGAGGCGCACAAGCGCATGTCGCTGGCCGGCGCCCAGCACAAGCTGGCGGTGATCCTTGATGAGCAGGGGCTGCAGGAACCCGTGGGCGCCCTGCCCTCGACCCATATCCTCAAGCCGGACCATCCCCACGAAGCCTTCGCCCATTCGGTAATCAACGAGTGGTTCACCATGCGCCTGGCGGGTATGGCCGGGCTGATCGTTCCTGCCGTCGAGCGCCGCTACGTGCCCGAGCCGGTCTATCTGATCGAGCGCTTCGACCGCGTCCGCACCCCGGGCGGCTGGCAGCGACGCCATGGCATCGACGCCTGCCAGGTGCTGGGGCTGGATCGTCATTTCAAGTACCAGGCAGGCAGCGTGGAGCGGTTGGCCGAGCTGGCACGGCTATGCGAAGCGCCCGCCGTGACCCGGACGCGGCTGTTCAATTGGCTGGCGTTCAACGTGCTGGTGGGCAATACCGATGCCCATCTGAAGAATCTGGGCTTTCTGGTCTCACCGCGGGGACTCGCCCTGGCGCCCTGCTATGACCTGCTCTGTACGGCCGTATACGAAAGTCGCGCCTTCGACCAGCAGCGCTGGCCGGACGCAACCACCCTCGCCTGGCCGATCCTCGGTGAAAACCGGCTGGCGGCCGTCGACCGCGAGCGATTGCTGGATGCCGCCGAGGTGCTGGGTATCAAGCGCTCGCCGGCCGCCGCCCAGTTGCAACGCCTGCGCCAGCGCCTGCCCTCCCAGGCTCAGCAGTTGCTGGAACAGACCGAGCGGGAGAATCAGGTTCTGGCCGCCACGCGACCGGAGTTGCGGGCAGTCTTCGCCGGCGAGCTGCGCTGCCTGCGGGCGATCAGGGCGCTGATCGCCGAACAGGTCGAGCGGCTGGCCTGACGGCCACCCTTAAAGCGGCAACACCGCCAGCAGGCGCTCGCGTCTGAGCTGCTGTAGGCGGGCGACCAGCTCGCGCGTGGGGGTGCCGCTGGTGAACCGTTGCAGGCGTTGCCCGGCGACTGATCCCAGCCATTCCAGCTCGTTAACGCCTTCCGGCTCGACCGCCAACAGCAGGCAGTCACCGCCCAGCCGGGACAACAACCCCACGATCCGGCTGCGTGGCCCCTGCGCCAGCCACTCCTCGTGCAACCCGACGGCGTCCTCCAGCTGCAGCACCGGGAGGTCGCTGCAACCGGGCAAGCCGCTGCGCAATTCAGCCGTCACCGCGGGGTCGAGATCGCCATGCAGGATGACCAGCGCCACGGCCGGTCGGAGGTCGTCTACCGCTGTCCAGGGTTGGCTCGTCATGCTGGACCTCCTCGTGACCGGTCGAAGCCTGGGCTCAGGCGAAGGCGTTGTGATAGGCGTTGAGCGCCGGTGCGCCCCCGAGGTGAACATAGAGCACCCGGCTGCCCTTGGCGATCTCGCCACTGCGCGCCATGGCGATCAGCCCGGCCATGGATTTGCCCTCGTAGACCGGGTCGGTGAGCATCCCCTCCATCTGCGCGGTGTAGCGGATGGCCTCGACGGTGGGGCCATCCGGCAAGCCGTAGTCGGGGCCGCAGAAACGCGGCTCGATGATGACGTCCTCGTCGCGGATCTCCTTGTCCAGGCCAATCATCTCGGCGGTGTTGCGCGCGATTTTGGTCACCGCGGCGCGGGTCATTGCGGCGTCCGCCGCCGTGTCGATACCGATCAGGCGACGCTCGCGCTCCTGGGCGCGAAAGCCCACCACCATGCCGCCCTGGGTCGAACCGGTGCAGGTGGCCGTGACCACGGTATCGAAGAAGAGGCCCTGGTCGCGTTCCTGCGCCGCCAGCTCGTCGGCGAAATGGGCATAGCCGAGGCCCCCCAGGGGATGGTCCGAGGCGCCGGCGGGAATGGCGTAGGGCTTGCCGCCCTCACGCCGCACCTCGTCCAGGGCGCGCTCCCAGGTGGCTTTCACCGCGGTGGAATAGCCCTCGCCTTCCAACAGCGTCTGGGCGCCCATCAGCCGCGACAGCAGGATGTTGCCGACCTTGTCGTAGACCGGGTCTTCCCACTTGGTCCATTCCTCCTGGACCAGCCGGCACTTCATGCCCAGCACCGCGGCGACGGCGGCGACCTGGCGCGTGTGGTTCGACTGGATGTTGCCGATGGACACCAGGGTATCGCAGCCCTGCGCCAGGGCATCGGCGGCCAGCCATTCCAGCTTGCGCACCTTGTTGCCGCCATAGGCGAGACCGGAGGAGACGTCGTCACGCTTGGCCCAGAGTTCGATACCGAGGTCCTTCGACATGCGCTCCAGCTTGTGCAGGGGCGACGGGAAATAACCGAGCTTGACGCGGGGAAAACGTTTTTCGAGATCCAGGGACATAGCAGCGACTCCAGTGGTGAGAGAACGCCTTCAATGCTAGGGAAAACGCTGAAAAAGGTGCTTTCGAATGAGCGGTACGAAATCTGCTTTCCTTTTGGCTACCTCGATTTCCTCCTATAGACGTTCTTCCAGAAACCACTTTTCAAGGAGAATCTTTCGATGAGCGAAGCTGCGGAACTCACCTCGGTCGAACGCAAGATCCTGCGCGCTCTGCAACAGGACGGACGGCTCAGCAATGCCGAGCTGGCGCGCCAGGTTTCCCTGAGCCCGAGCGCCTGCTGGAACCACACGCGCAAGCTGTTCGAGAGCGGGGTCATCACCGGTGTCAGGGCCCATGTGGACCCCAAGGCGGTGCAACGGGAGACCGCGGTGCTGGTGGGCGTGGTGCTGGACAGGTCGACCCCCGAATCCTTCCAGGCCTTCGAGGCGGCCGCACGCGCCCTGCCCCCGGTGCTGGAGTGCTACCTGGTGGCCGGCGACGTGGACTACTTCATCAAGCTCAGGGTCAAGGACATCGCGGCTTTCAATCGCCTGCACAGCGAGCGGCTGATCGCCCTACCCGGCGTGCGCCAGGTGCGCACCTTTTTCGTGCTGAACGAGATCAAGACCGATGGGTTGTTGCCCATCTGATTCGGCGGGTGGCGCCTAGGGAGGGACGGGTACCGAGCGGCGCCCGTTCAGTACACAGTTGCCTGCGTGCTGTTGGTATCAGCGTCGGGCCCTGACAACCCGTTGGCCGTGGTCTCAGCCAAGAGTGCGTACGGGCCGGAACTCAGGTGATCACTCAAGAACTCCAGGCAGACCCTGATCTTCATCGACCCGGAAGCCCGAATCGTGGTGACGGCGGATACGTCAGCTGGCTGGTAATGTTCACGTAGGACACGGACAAGCGTGCCATTTCTGATGCTCGGCGCCACGTCCCAGGTCGATGCCATGATGATGCCGAATCCTTCATGGGCCCACTCCCGAACGACATCACTGTGATTGGATGCCATTGGCCCTGTCACCTTTACCGACTCAAGGCCATTTGGCCCCTCCAGCCGCCATACACCGAAACTCTGATCCCTGCCACGGAACAATAGACAGTCGTGGCGTTGAAGGTCGCTTAGCGCGGTTGGGCAGCCTCGTTCTTCCAGATAGCTCGGAGCGGCACAGAGAATCCGTTTGCTATCTGCAATCTTGTGAACAATCAGGTTCTGCTCGTTGACTTCACCCACTCGGATGTCGATGTCGAATTGCTCTGCAACCAAGTCAGTTCGACGGTCAACCAGCTCAAGCCAAACCTCCAACTTGGGGTAGCGTTTCCTGAGCAGCGCCAGAACAGGTGCGATGTGAAAGCGCCCCATCCGTTGGCTCGTGCTGATACGCAGCGTGCCTCTGGGTTCGACGCGGTCACCCAGCGACGTTTCAAGCATTCCATTGACGTTGTCCATGATCGTTTGTGCCCAGACAAGCATCGTCTCGCCATCCTTGGTGATCGAAACCCGCCTGGTTGTCCGGTTGAAAAGCTTGCAGCTCAGCGTCTCCTCCAGCGCCAGAACACGTTTGCTGACGTGAGCGGGAGAGATCCCAAGCTCTGTACCTGCGGCGCTAAAACTGCCGCGTTTGGCGATCACGGAGAACAGGAGCAGATCCCTCAGGAAGGGATCATTGTTCACTAGTGGAGAATTCTGATTTTCCATGAAGGACAATTATAGCATCTGGGGTTGATAGTAGCCTTGATCCTAGCAGATCGAATCGCGCCCCCAATTGCGTCGCGATTTACAACAATAATGCTCACGAAGATCAAAGCATGTCTAAAATCAGAATTGCGGTAGCCGGTGCCGGCCTCATCGGGCGCCGCCATATCGAACTCATCAAGGCGAGTCCTTCTTGTGAACTGGCAGCGGTTGTCGATCCGCTTGAAATCGATGCCCAATACCTGGATTCACTAGGCGTCACGCACTATGCAGATCTTTCTGCCTGCTTCGCAGAAGACAAGCCTGACGGCGTAATTCTTGCCACACCTAACGCTCTACACGTCGAACAGACCCTGCAATGCATTGAAGCGGGTGTTGCCGCGCTGATCGAGAAGCCGGTGGCGCATAGCGTTGCGGAAGGTAAGCGGTTACTCGCGGTCGCCGACGCAACGGGTGCCAGGCTGCTCGTAGGTCATCATCGGGCGCATAGCCCCATCCTTGCCAAGGCGCGAGAGGTCATACGCGACGACATCCTGGGAGACATCGTTGCTGTCCAAGGCAGCGCTTTATTCTACAAACCAGATGACTACTTCGACGCTGCCATCTGGCGGCGCCAGGAAGGCGGCGGCCCCATTCTGATCAACATGATCCATGAAATAGGCAACTTGCGTTCGCTGTGCGGCGAGATTGTTGCCGTTCAGGCGATGCAGTCCAGCGCAGCGCGCGGGTTTCCCGTCGAAGATACCGTGTGTATCGGCCTGCGCTTTGAGAGTGGAGCGCTCGGTTCCTTCCTGCTTTCCGACAGCTCTGGATGCGCCCGCAGCTGGGAACAAACATCGCAGGAAAACGCGAGCTATCCATCCTACGAAGATGAGGACTGCTACGTCATCAGTGGGAAAAACGGCTCGTTGTCAGTGCCCACTATGCGTCTCAAATACTACGAAAGGGTCGAAGACCGATCCTGGTGGAAGCCCTTCCAAACAGGCGTTGCTGGTGTTGAGCGCCACGACCCGCTTGAGATCCAGCTTGAGCACTTCTGCAACGTCATACGAGGCACGGAATCGCCACTGGTTTCTGTGCGCGACGGCCTGCGGAATCTCATCATCA
Source organism: Pseudomonas sp. HR1 (assembly GCF_030175875.1). Classification (NCBI taxonomy): domain Bacteria; kingdom Pseudomonadati; phylum Pseudomonadota; class Gammaproteobacteria; order Pseudomonadales; family Pseudomonadaceae; genus Pseudomonas; species Pseudomonas sp. HR1. The sequence continues at coordinate 184,871 of NZ_JASNRF010000006.1, read as the reverse complement.
CCGAGGCTATCTCAGCAGCCGCGAAGAGCGGCTCGATCATGGAAATCGGCCCTATCTGAGTCTTTGGCATAGCGTCTAGTCATGCGCTGCCTTACGGGTACCACGGCTGTTTTCGCCGCCCTGCCAGATCTATAAAAACAATAACTGGAGCATTCAGTTAACCACGGCAACCGAGACAGAACAGCACCCTACCAAGCAGGCCAGGAAGGCCACCGCGAGTGGTTGGATTGGCTCCGCTTTGGAATGCTACGACCTTTTCATTTATGCCCAAGCAGCAGCATTGATCTTTCCCCAGCTCTTTTTCCCTTCGCCTGATCCGAGCAGCCCTAAACATTGCCAAGAACTGAAGCGGCTCGTCATCAGACCTTTACGGCCAGGGCGAGGATGGTGGCGACCAGCGCCTGGGTGCGCGGAACCAGGGTGTCGAGCACCAGGAATTCGGCATCGGTATGCACCTTGCCACCGACCGGGCCCAGGCCACAGAGGGTGGGCACACCCAGGCTTGCGGTAAAGCCGGAATCGGCGCAACCACCGGTGAACTCCCCCTCCACGCTGAAGCCAAGTGCCTGCGCCTCGCGCTGGTAGAGCGCCAGCAAGTCACGGCTCAGGTGCTCTTCCATGGGCAGGAACAGGCCGGTGATGGTGACGCTGGCCCGGGTTCCCGGCAGCTCTTCTTCGGCGACGATGGCCTCGATGCGCGCCTGCAGTTCGGGCCAGTCGGCCAGGGCGACGAAGCGCACGTCCAGGCGCGCGGTGGCACCGGGCGCGACGGTATTGCTGGAGGTGCCGCCCTCGATGAGGCCGACGTTGGTGGTGATGCCGCGCCCGTAGTCGGTCAGGGCATGCAACTTGATCACCTTGAGCGCCAGGGCCTGGATAGCGCTGGCGCCTTCGGCGTGGTTGACCCCGGAATGAGCCGCCCGCCCGCTGACCTTAATGGTGAGGCTGGCGCCCCCCTTGCGCGCCTTGACCACGTTGCCGCTGACCCGTCCGGGCTCGCAGTTCAGTACCGCCCGGGCCGCGCGCGCCGCGGCTTCCAGATGAGGACGCGCCGTGCCGGAGCCGATCTCCTCGTCACCGGTGTAGAGCACCCGTACCGGGAATGGCAGCTCGCCGGCACGCTTGAGCGCGCGCAAGGCGAAGCAACTCGCCACCAGGCCACCCTTCATGTCCGCGACACCGGGGCCGTAGGCCTGGCGGGCATCCTGGGTGAAGCCGCGGCTGGCCACGGTGCCCGGCGGAAAGACGGTGTCGCGATGGCCCAGCAGCAGCACCGCGGCGCCCGTGGCAGGCCCCACCTGTGCGACGAGGACGTCACCGAAGTCGGTCACCGGCGTCCGGACGACCTCGATGCCATCCTCGGCCAGGGCAGCGGTGAGCACGGCGCCGACTGCATCCACGCCAGCCTTGTCGTAGCTGTTGGAATCGGTATCGACCAGGCGTTGCAGCAGGCGGGTCATCGGCTCGCGCTGGGTGGCGAGCCACTCCAGGGCGGTAGTCTTGGCAAGGGACATCAGCTGCGGCTCCAGCGATCGCCCAGGTCCCAGAACAGCCCGGCCATGAGTTGCAGCCCCTGCCGCACGACCGGGGCCAGGAGATGCTCGTTGGGCGCATGCTGGGAGCAGGCGGGATAGGAATGGGGTACCCACAGGGTGGGCAGTTCGAGGATGTCGGCAAAGATGTCATTGGGCAAGCCACCGCCGAAATTGGGCAGCAAGGCGGGCTTTTCGCCCAGGGTGTGGGTCAGGGACGTCAGGGCCCAGTCCACCCAGGGATTCTCCGGGTCCAGCCGCGAGGCGTGGAGGATCTCGTCCTTGGCCCGGGTGACCCGCACGGCGGCGAAACCCCGCTCGGCCAGGTGCGCCTCGATCAGCGGAATGAAGGTCGTACAGTCGCAGCCGGCGACGAAGCGGATCTGGCAGTGGGCACGGGCAGTGCCAGGAATGGCATTGACCGGTGCCTCGGGATTGCCGGTGGTGAAGGCCAGCAGTTCGAAGGTGTTCCAGCCGTAGACGCGTTCGGCCGGGGTCAGCCCGGGCTCGCCCCAGTGGGGATCGATGGCCGGATCGCCCGGCGCGCCGCCCACCTCGATGTCGGCCAGGGCACGGCGCACCGGTGCGGGCAGCTCGGTGGGCTTGAGCCCCGCGACCTGGATCTGGCCCTGGGCATCCACCAGGCTGGCCAGGGCATGGGCGAGGATGATGCCGGGGTTGGCCAGCAGCCCGCCCCAGTTGCCGGAGTGATGGCCGCCTTCGCGCAGGTCCAGGTGCAGGTCGAAGTTGAAGGTGCCCCGGGCACCCAGGAACAGCGTGGGCCGGGATGCCGAGACCCGCGGACCGTCGGAGGCGATGAACAGGTCGGCGGCCAGGGCCTGGCGCTGCTCCTGGCAAAAGGTGCGCAGGCCGACCGAGCCGATCTCCTCACCCATTTCCAGCAGCAACTTGACGTTGTAGCCCAGGCGTCCGCCGCGCGCGGCGATCACCTGCTCCAGCGCCGCCAGGTTGAGCAGGTGTTGGCCCTTGTTGTCGGCGGTACCGCGGCCGTACCAGCGCTCGCCCTGCTCCACCAGCGTCCAGGGCGCGATGCCTTCGCGCCAGCGGCTGGCATCGCCGCGCACCACGTCGCCGTGGCCATAGCTGAGCAGGGTCGGCAGCGTCGGGTCCTCGATCCGCTCGGCGATCAGCAAGGGCCCCTTGCCGGCGACCGGGTTGTCCAGCCGGCGACTGGTGAAGCCGAGACTGGCCACGTAGGGGGCGATGAAGTCATCCAGGTAGCGGCCCAGCTCCGCCTGGCGCTCGGGTTCCTGGCTTTCGGTGGGATGGGCCACGGCGGTGGCGAGCCGGGCACGGAAGGCGCCGCTGTCGAAGTGCGCGGCGGCAAGCTCAAGGGCATGGGTACGGCTGGTCATGGCGGACTCCGGGGTCAGGCGGGTTCGGGCAGGTGGCAGCGCTTGCTGCCGCCAGGGATGGTTTCGCGTTCCGGATAGCGCTCGGCGCAGGGGCCGAAGCAGCGCGGGCAGCGGGGATGGAAGGCGCAGCCGCTGGGCGGCGAGATGGGATTGGGAAAGCTGCCGCCCAGGCCCAGCGCCGGGAGCCCCAGCGCTGGATCAGGGGTCAGCACCGCGTCCAGCAGCGCCCGGGTATAGGGATGCGCCGGCTGGGCGAACAGCGCCGCCCGCTCCCGCTCCTCGACGATCTTGCCGAGGTACATCACCGCCACCCGGTCGGCCAGGTGTTCCACCACCGCCAGGTTGTGGCTGATGAGCAGATAGGTCAGGCCGAATTCTCGCTTGAGTTCCAGCAGCAGATTGAGGATCTGCGCCTGCACCGAGACGTCCAGCGCCGAGGTGGGTTCGTCGCAGATCAGCACGTCCGGGCGCATCACCAGGGCGCGGGCGATGGCCACCCGCTGGCGCTGGCCGCCACTGAGCTGACCGGGGTGGCTGTCGGCCGCGCGGCGCGGCAAGCCCACCACGTCGAGCATCTCCGCGACCCGGCGTTGCTGCTCGGCGGGCGTGCCCAGGCCATGCACCTGGAGCGGCAGCGCCACGATCTGGCGCACCGTCTTGCGCGGATTGAGCGACGAATAAGGATCCTGGAAGATCGGCTGGATGTGCCGGGCCATGCGCTTGCGGTCCACCCCACGCAGGTGCTCGCCACCCACCAGGATGTCGCCGCTGGTGGGCGCCAGCAGCCCCAGCAGCAGCTTGGCCAGGGTGCTCTTGCCGCACCCCGATTCCCCCACTAGCCCCAGGGTCTCGCCGCGATAGAGCCGCAGCGAGATGCCATCCACCGCCTTGAGGGTGGCAGGCGGACGGAACAGGCCGCGACCCAGGGTGAATTCGCGGCGGATGTCGCACAGCTCCAGGGCGATCTCGCGGCTCATCGCACACCTCCGACCCGGCGCAGGGGTTCGCTGGGCAGGGCGAAATGACAACGCGCCAGGTGCGCGCCCTCCTCCAGCAAGGGCACGCTGTCGGCGCAGGCCGCCACCGCCTGCGGGCATCTGTTGCGAAAGGCGCAGCCGTGCTGCTCGCCGACCAGACTGGGTACCAGGCCGGGAATGGCGTCCAGCGGCTGCCCGGGACGGGTCCGACCCGGTACCGGGATGCTCGCCAGCAGGCCACGGGTATAGGGGTGTCGCGGCGTGGCGAAGAGTTCGGCGGCCGGCGCCTGCTCGACGATCTGGCCGGCATACATCACCGCCACCCGGTCGGCGATGCGCGCCACCAGCCCTAGGTCGTGGGTGATGAAGACGATGGCCGTGCCGAATTCCCGCTGCAGGTCGCGCAGCAGGTGCAGGATCTGCGCCTGGATGGTGACGTCCAGCGCGGTGGTGGGTTCGTCGGCGATAATGAGGTCCGGCTCGCAGAGCAGCGCCATGGCGATGACCACCCGCTGGCGCAATCCGCCGCTGAGCTGGTGTGGATACTGGCGCAGGCGCTCGCCGGCGTTGCTGATGCCGACCTTTTCCAGCATGGCCTCGGCGCGGGCCCAGGCGGCCTTGCGGTCCAGCCTACGGTGGCGCCGCAGCACCTCGGTGAGCTGGTCGCCGATGCTGTAGGCCGGATTGAGGGCGGTCATGGGCTCCTGGAAGATCATCGCCAGGCGATTGCCGCGCAGGTCGCGCATGCCCCTTTCACCCAGGGTCAGCAGGTCGTGCTCGCCCAGCGTCAGGCGCGCCGCCTGGCGCCGGGCCTGGCGCGGCAGGAGGTCCATCAGCGCCAGGGAGGTGAGCGACTTGCCGCAGCCGGATTCGCCCACCAGGCAGAGCATCTCGCCCCGCTCCACCTGCAGGTCCAGGCCGCGCACGGCGTGCAGGGTGTCGTCCCCCAGAGGAATGTCGATGCGCAGGTCTTTAACGTCGAGCAGTGCCATGGTCAGTCCTCCGCTTAGTTGCGCCCGCTGGGCGCGGCCAGATCCCGGATGCCGTCGCCGACCAGGTTGATGGCCAGCACCAGCAGCATCAGGGCGATCCCGGGGATGGCGATCACCCAGGGCGAAAAGAACATGTAGGGCTTGCCTTCGGCGATCATCAGCCCCCAGGACGGCAACGGCGGCTGCACGCCCACGCCGAGAAAGGACAGGGTCGCCTCCAGCAGGATGGCGTGGGCCATCTCCAGGGTGATCACCACGATCAGCGCCCCCAGCAGGTTGGGCAGGATCTCGCCGACGATTACCCGCCAGTATGAACAGCCCAGGGCCTGGGCGGCGGCGACGTATTCGGCGTCGCGGATCTGCTGCACCGCGGCGCGCACCACCACGGCGAAGCGATCCCACAGCAGGCAGCCGAGCAGGATCACCACGACCTTCAGCGAGCCGCCCACCAGGGAGGCGGCGGCCAGGGCCACCATCACCACCGGCAGGGCCAGGCGAGTGGTCACCAGGTAGCTCACCAGGGCATCGACCTTGCCACCGTAATAGCCGGCGAGCACCCCAAGTAGGGTACCGATGGCGCCGGAAATGAGCGCCGCGGCCAGGCCGATGAACAGCGAGATGCGTGCGCCATAGAGCAGGCGGGACAGGTAGTCGCGGCCGAGCTTGTCGGTGCCCAGCGGATGGGCCCAGGTGCCCTTGGCCATCCATACCGGTGGTTTCATCCGCTGCATCACGTCCTGGGCATAGGGATCGTGGGGCGCCAGCCAGGGTGCGGCCAGGGCGGCGAACACGATGATGACGAGCAGTACGGCGCCGAGGGCGAAGCCGCGGTGGCCGAACCAGCGGCGCAGCTGGCGACCCAGGGTCGGCCGTGGGGGCAGATAGTCGTCGAGCACGAAGGGATTGGCGACGGTCATGGGGCCTCCTAGCGCACGCGAATGCGCGGGTCGAGCAAGGCGTTGAGCAGATCGGCCAGCAGCGTCAGCACGATGTAGATCAACGCGATCAAGAGAACGATGGCCTGCACCACCGGGAAGTCGTTGCGGGCGATGGCGTCCCAGGCCAGCTGGCCAATGCCCTGCAGGGAGAACACCGCCTCGATCACCACCGAGCCGCCCAGCATGAAGCCGAACTCCACGGCGGCCAGGGCCACCACCGGGATCAGCGCATTGCGCAGGGCGTGCTTGAACAGCACCCGTGCCGGACTCAGGCCCTTGGCCCGGGCGGTGCGGATGTAGTCGGCGCCCAGCACGTCGAGCATCCCGGCGCGGGTCAGGCGCATCAGCGAGGGGGTGGCGTAGTAGCCCAGGGCGATCGCCGGCAGGATGAAGTGCTGCCAGCTGGTATTGCCGGACACCGGCAGCCACTTGAGGGTCACGGCGAAGACGACGATCAGCACCAGGGCGAACCAGAAGCTGGGCATCGCCTGGCCAAAGGTCGCCAGAGTCAGCGCCAGGCGGTCGATCCAGGTGTCGCGCTTGACCGCGGCCAGCACCCCGAGCGGGATGGCGATGAGCAGTGCCACCAGCAACGCGATGGCGCCCAGGGTCAGGGTGATGGGCAGGCGGCTGGCGATGAGATCCCGCACCGACTCCTGGAAGAAAAACGACTGCCCCAGGTCCAGCCGCAGCAACTGCCCGACCCACTCGACGTACTGCGTCGCCAGGGGTTTATCGAGTCCATGCTGATGACGCACCACCTCGATCTGTTCGGCGGTGGCCTCGGGGCCGGCGATGGCGGTGGCCAGATCGCCGGACAGGTGCAGCAGGAAGAAGCTGATGAGGGAAACGGTAAAGGCCACGGCCAGGGCGATACCCAGGCGGCGCAGGAGGTATGCGGACATGCTCGGCTCCTCGGCGAGAGACGCCCCCGTGCGGGGCGCCGGGACGGATCAGTTCCAGTGGGCCAGGGCGAATCGCGGCAACTCGTCCGGATAGGGCTGGAAGGCCAGGTCCGAGGTGAAGGCATAGTTGATGGAATAGTTGAACACCGGCGCCCAGTAGGCCTGCTCGGCGATCCGCTGCAGCGCCTTGCGGTAGTTCTCTTTGCGCACGGCCGGGTCCATGGCGGTGTCGGCCACCTTGAGCCAGTCGATCACCTGGGGATCCTTGGCCACGTCGTCGGCATTGCCCTTGAAATAGACGCCGGTGGCCGCCGAGGCATCGGCGATGGAGAAGGAGCCCCAGGCGAGAAAGGCCATGGGCACCTTGCCGGCGCGCTGCTGGTCACGCAGCGCGGCGTATTTCAGATAGCGCAGCTTGGCGTCGATGCCCACCGCGCGCAGGTCGCCGATCAGCGCCTCGACCACGTCGCGGTCGCGGTAGGCGAAGATCTCGGTGCTGAAACCGTTGGGGTAGCCGGCGGCCTTGAGCAGCGCCTTGGCCTTGGCCGGGTCGTAGGGGTACCCCGGCACCGCCTTGGCGTCGCAACCGAATTGCTCCGGATAGCAGGCCACCTGCAGCGGCTGGCTGCCGCCCCCCATGAGCTGACTGGCGATGGCTTTGCGGTTGATCGCGTAGTTGACCGCCTGGCGCACCTCGGCCTTGGCAAAGGGCGAATCCGGGCTGGAGGCGCCCTGGGCATCCATGCTGAGGAAGCCGATCCTCATGCTGGCCCCGCTCTCCACGGTGAGATTGGGCGCGGCCTTGAGTTGCTCGGCCTGGTCCGGCGCCACGCGCCAGGCCCAGTCGATGCCGCCGGTCATGAGTTCGGCGAGTCGGGTTTCGGCGTCGGGAATGACGCGGAACTGGATATGGCCGATGCGTGGCTGCCCCTGGGGGCTGTCCTTGAAGTAGTCGGGATTGCGTTCCAGCGTGACGCCCTGGCCGCTGGTGACCGCGACGATGCGATAGGGCCCGGTTCCCACCGGCTTCTGAGCGAAGCCCGCCAGGCCTACTTTCTGGAAATACTTGCCGGGATAGATGGGCAAGGGATTGGCCAGGTATTCCAGCGCGGCTGGAAACGGCTGCTTGAGGTGCAGGCGGACCTTGTATTCGCCCAGCTTCTCGGCGCTCTTGATCCAGTTGACGTTCTGCTGGGTGACCACCTTGCCCTCGGGCGAGGCCACATAGTTGAAGGTGAAGACCACGTCATCGGCGGTGAAGGGATCGCCGTTGTGGAAGGTCACGCCCTGGCGCAGATCGAAGTCGAGGGTCAGCGGATCGACCTGCTGCCAGTGGGTGGCCAGCATCGGCTTGTATTCGCCGGTCTGGGGGTCGCGGTAGATCAGGGTGTCCCAGGCCAGGTGGGCGAGGATGACGCCTTCACGGGCATCGTTGTGATAGGGGCTGACGTTTTCGGGTTCGGTGTCGGAGGCGTAGACCAGGGTGTCGTTGGCCTTGCCGGCGAAGGCCTGGCCCTGGGCCAGGAAGAGAGAAAACGCGATGCCACAAGCGAAACCTTTGAGTCCCATGCCGTCTGTCTCCGGGGCGGTGGTTGGTCAAAGGCAGGTCCGCGAAGCGCGGGGAAGGAGTTCTTGCTGAAGCCTGTTATTGGTCTCTTGACCCGACTCTAGGTCTTGCCATCCCATGCCACAAGCAGAATATTTAGATGCAAGCCATGCCTTTTCGGCAAAGGAGGCTCCATGCAGCCCTACGGAATCCAGTCCACCGCCCTGCGCTATTTCCTCGAGGTGGTGCGTTGCGGCTCCATCAGCGAAGCCTCCCAACGGCTCAATGTCGCGGCCAGTGCCGTGAGTCGCCAGATCGCCAAGCTGGAACGCGAACTGGAGACGCCGCTGCTCGAACGCCGTGCTCGCGGGGTGGTGCCAAGCGCCGCCGGCGAGCGTCTGGCGGTGCATGCGCGCAAGGCGCAGCTGGCCAGCGAACAGGTCGCGGCCGAACTGCGCGGCCTGGCCGACCTGCGCCGCGGTCAGGTGCGCCTGGCCACCACCGAAGGCTTTTCGCTGGACTTCCTGCCCGAGGTGATCGCCGCCTTTCGCCAGGGCTACGCCGGCATCCACTTTTCTCTGGAGGTCTGCGCCCCCGCCGTGGTGACCCGCCGCGTCCAGGAAGGCGATGCCGACCTGGGGCTGACCTTCAGCCTGAGGCCCGAGCCGGATATCCGCGTCGAGGCCACCCTGAGTGGCGCCATCAAGGCGATCGTCGTTCCCGACCACCCGCTCGCCAGCCGCACCGATCTGGCCCTGGTCGATCTGCAGCCCTATCCCCTGGCGCTGCCGACGCCGGACACGACGATCCGCCAGCTATTCGACATCTGCTGTGGCGTCCAGGGCCTGTCCTTCGAGCCGGTGCTGGTGAGCAACAACATGCAGGCGCTCTATCGCTTCGCCGCGCTGGGCGCCGGGGTCGGCCTGTTCAGCGAGTTGAGCCTGCGCAGCCGGCTGCGCGAGGGCCAGTTGGTGGCCCTGCCGTTGCTGGACGAGGGCCTGGCGGCGCGGCGGATCGAGTTGCAGAGCATGGCGGGTCGCGAATTGCCACCGGCGGTCAATGCCTTCCGCCACGCGCTGATCGCGGCGCTGGGACGCTGAGTCAAAGCAGTGCATCAAGCCACTACGATGCACTGCAACGGGGCGGCGCGGCCGGTAGCGCAGCGCCGTCATGGCAAAGAACCAGCATGGCACGGGGCCTGGAGGCAACTGGCACGCATCTGGCAAAGACCATAGCGTGCAGGAGCACCGGTCAGCCGGTTTGATGCACCACAATCTGCAATGGATGACTAGGGTTCCGACTCGCTCGTGCGGGTGTCTGGTCCGAGAGTCGTCGACCTCTGATGGGGTTACACGGCGGGACAAAAGCCCGGGAGACACAGCGCCAGTCGCGTGCTCCTGTCCCGTCGTCCATCCTATTGGAGGTCCCATGCGCCATCCCCTGCTCGCCTCGCTCGTTCTCGGTTGTTCCCTGCTGCTTGGTGCCACCGCTCAGGCGGCGCCGCGCGACGACTTCAAGGTGTGCTGGACGATCTATGCCGGCTGGATGCCCTGGGGCGAAGCCCAGGCCCAGGGCATCATCGACAAGTGGGCCAAGAAATACGGCATCCACGTCGAGGTCGTGCAGCTCAACGACTACGTCGAATCCATCAACCAATACACCACCGGCCAGTTCGATGGTTGCGCCATGACCAACATGGACGCCCTGACCATTCCGGCCGCGGGCGGCGTGGACAGCACGGCGCTGATCGTCAGCGACTACTCCAACGGCAACGACGGCGTGGTGATGAAGGGCAAGGGCAAGACCCTGGCCGACCTCAAGGGCCAGCAGGTCAACCTGGTGCAATTCTCCGTCTCCCACTACCTGCTGGCGCGGGCGCTGCAGAGCGTGGGGCTGAGCGAAAGGGACCTGACCACCGTCAACACCTCGGATGCCGACATGGTGGCCGCCTTCCAGACGCCTGACGTGCGCAACGTGGTGACCTGGAATCCGCTGCTGGCCGAGGTCAAGGCCCAGCCCGACACCACCGAGGTGTTCGATTCCAGCAAGATTCCCGGCGAGATCCTCGACATGCTGGTGGTGAACACCGCCACGCTCAAGGATAACCCCGCCCTGGGCAAGGCGCTGACCGGTGCCTGGTTCGAGATGATGGCACTGATGCAGGCCCACGATGCCAAGGGCAAGGCGGCCCTGGAAGCCATGGCCAAGGCCTCGGGCACCGATCTCGCCGGCTTCCAGGCGCAGCTGGACAAGACCCGGCTGTTCGCCACGCCCGCCGAGGCCCTGGCCTTCGTCAAGGACCCCGCGCTGCCCACCACCATGCAGCGCATCGCCCACTTCTCCTTCGAACACGGCCTGCTGGGCCAGGGCGCGCCCAGCGCCGAGGCCATCGGCATCGCCTATCCGGGCGGCAAGACCAGCGGGGACGCGGGCAATCTCAAGCTGCGCTTCGATCCGACCTTCGTACAGCTGGCCGCCGACGGCAAGCTCTGAGCCCCGCCGCGAGGACGACGCCCATGCGCTTCATCAATCGGCATCCCGATCGGGGTGGCCGGCTCCTGCTGGTCCTGCTGCCCTTCGCCCTGCTCGCCCTGCTCTATCTGGTGGGCTCGGCCACCCGGCTGGCGGAGAACCCCAACGACAAGCTGCTGCCCAGCGTGGCGCAGATGGCCGATGCGGTGCAGCGCCTGGCCTTTACCGCCGACGTGCGCACCGGGGGTTATCCGTTCTGGCAGGACACCCTGGCCAGCCTGCAACGCCTGGGACTGGGCCTGGGGATCGCCGCGCTGATCGCCCTGGTGGTGGGCATCGCCGCGGGCAGCCTGCCCCTGGTCGGCGCGCCGCTGTCGCCACTGGTGACGGTGCTCTCGATGATCCCGCCCCTGGCGATCCTGCCGATTCTCTTCATCGTCTTCGGCCTGGGCGAATTGGCCAAGGTGATGCTGATCGTGGTGGGCGTCACCCCGGTGCTGATCCGTGAGCTCGACCAGCGCGCCCGGGAGTTGCCCCGCGAGCTGCTGATCAAGGCCCAGACCCTGGGCGCCAACAGCTGGACGGTGATCCTGCGCCTGGTACTGCCGCAACTGCTGCCGCGCCTGCTCATCGCCCTGCGGCTGCAGCTGGGCGCCGCCTGGCTGTTTCTCATCGCGGCCGAGGCTATCGCCGCCACCGACGGCCTGGGCTATCGCATCTTTCTGGTGCGGCGCTACCTGGCCATGGACGTGATCCTGCCCTATGTGGCCTGGATCACCCTGCTGGCCTGGCTGCTGGACGCCGGTCTGCGCCTGCTGACGCGACGCGCCTTTCCCTGGTACGGGGAGGGTCGCTGATGATCGAGGTCCGCAATCTCTGGCAACGCTACGGCGAGCAGGTGGTGCTCGAAGGCCTCAACCTGCAGGTGCGTGAAGGCGAATTCTGCGCCCTGGTCGGTGCCTCCGGCTGCGGCAAGTCCACCTTCCTGCGTCTGCTACTCGGTCAGGAGCGCCCCAGCCGGGGCGAGATCCGCATCGATGGTCAGCCGCTGTCGGCGGAACCGGATCCCGAGCGGGGCGTGGTCTTTCAGCGCTATTCGGTCTTTCCCCACCTGAGCGTGCTGGACAACGTCGCCCTGGGCCTGGAATTGCCCAGGTCCCCGCTGCTCGGCCGGCTGCTGGGTACGGCCAAGCGCCAGGCCCGGGAACAGGCCGCCGCCCTGCTCGAGCGCGTCGGCCTGGGCCAGGCCCTGGGCAAGTACCCGGGGCAGCTGTCCGGCGGCATGCAGCAGCGCCTCGCCATCGCCCAGGCGCTGATCGTCCGGCCGCGCATCCTGCTCCTGGACGAGCCCTTCGGCGCCCTCGACCCCGGCATCCGCAAGGACATGCACGCCCTGCTGCTGGAGCTCTGGCACGAGCGCCCGCTCACGGTGTTCATGGTCACCCATGACCTGCACGAGGGCTTCAGCCTGGCCACCCGGGTGCTGGTGTTCGACAAGGTCCGCCAGGACCCGCAAGCCCCCGGCGCCTATGGCGCCCGCATCACCTACGACCTGCCCCTGACCGCCAAGACCCCGCCCGTACATGCGGCCGGGACGCGGCCGGCCCTTATCTGACGAGGTTGCCCATGACTGAAGAACTGCTCTACCAGGAACGCGTCCCCGGCGGCGGTACCGCCTCCTTCATCCTGCGCCGCGGCCAGACCCTGCGCCTGACCGACGTGGAAGGCGGCGCCAATGTCAGCCTGCTGCTGTTCAATGCCGATGACCGCAGCGAGCGGCTGAATCTGCCGGATACCCTCAAGGGCCAGCACACCGCCCGTCTCACCGCCGGACACTGCCTCTATTCCGACATGGGACGGGTGCTGGCGGCCGTGGTGCGCGACACCTGCGGCTGGCACGACAGCTTCGGCGGCGTGGCCAATGCCGCCGAGGTGGCCGAAAAATACGGCGCGGGGCGTTACCAAGAATTGCGCAACGGCTTCCACCGTAACGGCACCGACAACCTGCTGGTGGAGCTGGCCAAGTGGGGCCTGGGGCTGGAAGACCTGCTGATGACCCTGAATCTGTTCAGCCGGGTGGACGTGGATGCCGAGGGCGCCTTTGCCTTCGTGCCCGGCAACTCCCGCGCCGGCGATCTGGTCGAGCTGTATGCGCCCATGAACACCCTGGTGGTGCTGACCGCCCTGCAGCATCCGCTGGACCCGGATCCGGTCTATGCACCACGCCCGGTCGATCTCGCCCAGTTGCGCGCCGCGCCTGAGGCGGCCGATCGCTGCCGCACCTCGCGCCCGGAAAACGAGCGCGCCTTCCAGAACACCGCCCGCTACTTCCTCTGAGGCCCCGCCATGAATCTGATCGCCAGCACCAAACGCCCGGAAGATGCCAGCTACCGCGCCGTCCTGCCGGCCGGAGCGCCCTATCTCAAGGAGGTCAAGGCCGGCCAGACCCTGCGCATCCATGACCTGGAAGGCAACCAGGCGGTGGACACCCTCTTCTACGCCGCCGCCAATCCTCAGGAACGCTACGATCCCCAGCGCACCCTGAGACGCCAGGGCCGGGTCTATCTGTCGACCGGCAGCGTGCTCTATTCCAACCTGGGCAATCCGCTGCTGACCATCGTCGCCGACACCTGTGGCCGCCACGACACCCTGGGCGGCGCCTGTTCCCAGGAGAGCAACACGGTGCGCTACGCCCTCGACCGCCGGCAGATGCACAGCTGCCGCGACAACTTCCTCTGCGCCGGTGGCCATGACGGGCGCCTGGGCAAGCGCGACATCGGCGCCAACATCAACTTCTTCATGAACGTGCCGGTGACCGCGGATGGCGGCCTGACCTTCGCCGATGGCATCTCCGGCGCCGGCAAGTACGTGGAATTGCGCGCCGAGACCGACGTCATCCTGCTGATCTCCAACTGCCCGCAGTTGAACAATCCCTGCAACGGCTGGAATCCCACCCCGGCCGAGGTGCTGCTATGGGACTGACCCGCGTACGCCAGCTCTGGCAGTGGCTGCGGCCGCACCTCTATCGGCTGTGTGAAGTCCGCGCCGGACGCTACGGCTACCGCGGCAAGCGCTAGACGCCGACTGACCCACCGCCCTCGCGCGGCCTCTTGGGGACGACCCCGAGAGCTTTTATCTGGCGGGACGGCCCGCCGCCTTCGAGGACGCCTCGAATGTTCACCACCCTGCTCATCGCCAACCGTGGCGCCATCAGCTGCCGCATCCAGCGCACCCTGCGCGACCTGGGCGTCGCCGCGGTCGCCGTCTACAGCGAAGCCGATCGCGCCAGCCGCCATGTCAGCGAGGCCGACCAGGCCTTCAGCCTGGGCGAAGGCGCCGCCGCGGCCACCTACCTGGACACCGCCAAGCTGCTCGAGGTCGCGCGCCAGAGCGGTGCCCAGGCCATCCACCCCGGCTATGGCTTCCTCTCCGAGAACGCCGCCTTCGCCGAAGCCTGCGAAGCCGCCGGCATCGCCTTCGTCGGTCCCACCCCCGAGCAACTGCGCACCTTTGGACTCAAGCACACGGCGCGAGCCCTGGCGCGCGGCCAGGGCGTACCGCTGCTGGAGGGCACCGAGCTGCTGGAGACCCTGGAGGCGGCCCTGGCGGCCGCGCGTGCGATCGGTTATCCGGTGATGCTCAAGAGCACTGCCGGCGGTGGCGGCATCGGCATGCGCGTGTGCCGCACGGACACTGAACTCGCCGAGGCCTTCGACGCCGTGCGCCGGCTGGGCCAGAACAACTTCAGCGACGCCGGCGTCTTCCTGGAGAAATACATCGAGCGGGCGCGGCACCTGGAGGTGCAGGTGTTCGGCGATGGTCAGGGCGAGGTCCTGGCGCTGGGCGTGCGCGATTGCTCGGTACAGCGCCGCAACCAGAAGGTGCTGGAGGAAACCCCGGCGCCCAACCTGCCGGCCGGCATGGCCGAGGCGCTCTGCGCCGCCGCGCTGGAGCTGGCGCGCGCGGTGCGCTATCGCAGCGCCGGTACCGTGGAGTTCGTCTACGACAGCGCCGCCGACCGTTTCTACTTCCTCGAGGTGAACACCCGGCTGCAGGTCGAGCACGGCGTCACCGAGCAGGTCTGGGGCGTGGACCTGGTGCGCTGGATGATCGAACTGGCCGCCGGCGACCTGCCGCCGCTGGCAACCCTCGCCGCGGGGCTGCGGCCCCAGGGCCATGCCATCCAGGCGCGACTCTATGCCGAAGACCCGGGTCGCGACTTCCAGCCCAGCCCGGGCCTGCTGACCCAGGTCGACTTTCCACCGGCGGATGGCCGGGCGCTGCGCCTGGACACCTGGGTCGAGGCCGGCTGCGAGATCCCGCCCTATTTCGATCCGCTGGTGGCCAAGGTCATCGCCTGGGCCCCGGACCGGGACTCGGCTCGGCAGCGTCTCGACCAGGCCCTGGCCGCAAGCCGGCTCTATGGCGTGGAAACCAACGGCGACTACCTGCGGCAGATCCTCGCCGCCCCGCCCTTCGCCAGCGGCCAGCCCTGGACCCGCTGCCTGGAAGGCCTGACCTACCAGGCCACCACCCTGGAGGTGCTCAGCGCCGGCACCCAGACCACGGTGCAGGACGCCCCCGGGCGCCTCGGCTACTGGTCGGTGGGCATTCCCCCTTCCGGCCCCATGGACGACCGCGCCCTGCGCCTGGGAAATCGCCTGCTCGGTAACGACGGCCGCGCGGCCGCCCTGGAAATCACCCTGGCCGGCCCGACCCTCAGATTCAACACCGAGGCCGTGGTGGCGGTCACCGGCGCGGCGCTGCCGATCCTGCTGGATGACCAGCCCCAGGCCATGGACAGCGTCTTTCGCGTACCCGCGGGTGCCATTCTGCAACTGGGCGCCATCACCGGCGCCGGCGCCCGCAGCTATCTCTGCCTGAAAGGCGGTCTGGACCTGCCCGAATACCTGGGCAGCCGCAGCACCTTCACCCTTGGCCAGTTCGGCGGCCACGGTGGCCGCGCCCTGCGCGCCGGTGACGTGCTGCACCTGCACCCGCTGACCGACGCGCACACGGAGGCCCGGCTACCCGCCGCCCTGACCACCCAGCTCGCCGAGACCCGCACCCTGCGCGTCATCTATGGCCCCCATGGCGCGCCGGACTATTTCAGCCCGGCCTATCTGGAACTCTTTCTCGCCACCGACTGGGAGGTGCACTTCAATTCCAGTCGTACCGGTGTGCGCCTGATCGGGCCCAAGCCGGAATGGACCCGCGAAGACGGCGGCGAAGCCGGTCTGCACCCCTCCAACATCCACGACAATCCCTATGCGGTCGGCGCCGTGGACTTCACCGGCGACATGCCGGTCATCCTTGGCCCGGACGGCCCCAGCCTGGGCGGCTTCGTCTGCCCGGTCACGGTGATCGAGGCCGATCTCTGGCAACTGGGCCAGCTCAAGGCCGGTGACCGTGTGCGCTTCCTGCCGGTGGACCTGGCCACCGCGCGGCGTCTGCAGCTGGCACGTCTGGCCGAGGAAAGCGGCTTGCAGCCGCAGGCGGAGATCGCCATCTCGCCCGAGCGTGGCGATCCCGTGGTCCTGGACCTGGACCTGGGCCAGGGCGCCGAGCGCCTGGTGGCGCGGCTTTCCGGGGATACCCATCTGCTGCTGGAGATCGGCCCACCGGAGCTGGACCTCGCCCTGCGCTTTCGCGGCCACGGCCTGATGCAGGCGCTGGCCGCCCTGGCGCTGCCCGGGCTGTGCGAGCTCACCCCCGGCATCCGCTCGCTGCAGGTGCACTACCAGCCCGAGGCCCTGCCCCTGGCCGAGTTGCTGGCGGCGGTCAGTCGCTGCTGGCAGGCGCTGGGCGATGCCCAGGACCTGCGGGTACCCTCGCGCATCGTCCATCTGCCGCTGTCCTGGGACGATCCGGCCTGCCGCCTGGCCATCGAGAAATACACCACAACGGTACGCAAGGACGCCCCCTGGTGCCCGAGCAACCTGGAGTTCATCCGCCGGGTGAATGACCTGGAGTCGCTGGAGGCGGTCAAGCGCATCGTCTTCGACGCCAGCTACCTGGTGATGGGCCTGGGCGATGTCTATCTGGGTGCACCGGTGGCCACCCCCCTGGATCCGCGCCATCGGCTGGTCACCACCAAGTACAACCCGGCGCGCACCTGGACCGCGGAAAATTCGGTGGGCATTGGCGGCGCCTATCTGTGCGTCTATGGCATGGAAGGCCCCGGCGGCTACCAGTTCGTCGGGCGCACCCTGCAGATGTGGAATCGCTATCGCGAAGTCGAGGCCTTCCACGGCCAACCCTATCTGCTGCGCTTCTTCGATCAGATCCGCTTTCATGAAGTCTCGGCGGAGGAATTGCTGCGCATCCGCGCCGACTTCCCCCTGGGTCGGGTACCTCTGCGCATCGAAGAGAGCGAACTGTCCCTGGCCGACTACCAGGCCTTTCTGGCCCGCGAAGCCGAGGGCATCGCCACCTTTCGCGGGCGCCAGCAGAGCGCCTTCGCCGCGGAGCGGCAACGCTGGATCGACTCCGGCCAGGCGCATTTCGACAGCCAGGAAGCCGCCGTCGAAGCCACCGAAGACGCCCCCCTCGCCAGCCACCAGTTGGCCCTGGAAAGCCCGGTGGCCGGCAATCTCTGGCAGGCCCAGGTGCAGCCGGGCGATCAGGTGGAAGCCGGCCAGCCGCTGCTGATCCTGGAGTCCATGAAGATGGAAATCCCGCTGCTCGCCCCCTGCAGCGGCCGGATCCACGACCTGCAGGTCCAGCCCGGCTCGCCGATCCGCGCCGGCCAGCGCCTGCTGGTCATCGACAAGACGTGAAGGAAGCCACCATGACATTCGATCTGCGCCTCGACACTCTGAGCGCCGCCTATGCCGCCGGTACCCAGACACCACGAGTCCTCATCGCTGAACTGCTGGAAAGAGCCGCCCAGCTCAATCCCGAGTACCGGCTGTTCATACACCTGCTGACCCCGGCCGAGCTGGAGCCCTATCTCGCCGCCCTGGACGACCGCGATCCCGCCGAGCTGCCGCTCTATGGCATCCCCTTCGCCATCAAGGACAACATCGACCTCGCCGGCATCCCCACCACGGCGGCCTGCCCGGCCTATGCCTATGTGCCCGAGCGCTCGGCGACCCTGGTGGAGCAGCTGGTCGCCCTGGGCGCCGTGCCCCTCGGCAAGTGCAATCTCGACCAGTTCGCCACCGGCCTCAACGGCACCCGTTCGCCCTATGGCGCCTGCCGCAACAGCGTCCACCCGGCCTATCCTTCCGGCGGCTCCAGTGCCGGCTCGGCCCTGGCCGTGGCCCTGGGCGTCGCCAGCTTCGCCCTGGGCACCGACACCGCCGGGTCGGGGCGCGTACCCGCGGGGCTGAACAACCTGGTGGGCCTCAAGGGCAGCAAGGGATTGCTGTCCACCGCCGGCGTGGTGCCCGCCTGCCAGACCCTGGATTGCGTGACCTTCTTTACCGCCACCGCCGCCGAAGCCAGCACCCTGCTGGCGCTCACCGCCCGCCTCGATCCGCGCGACCCCTACAGCCGCGCCAATGCGCAGTGGAACGACGCCAGTGCCTTCGGCCGACCGCGGCCCTTTCGCTTCGGCGTCCCGACCCAGCTGGAATTCCTCGGCTGCCCGGAAAGCCCGGCGCTGTTCGCGGCCGCCAAGGCGCAATTGGAAGCCCTGGGTGGCGAAGCCGTGCCGCTGGATCTTGCGCCCTTCCTGGAAGCCGCGCGCCTGCTCTATGAGGGTCCCTGGGTGGCCGAGCGCTACAGCGTGGCCGGCGACCTGATCGAGGCCGAACCGGACGCGGTGCTGCCGGTGATCCGCGCCGTGCTGGAAAAGGCGCCCGGCACCACGGCAGTGGACGCTTTTCGCGCCGGCTATCGCCTGCAGGCATTGAAAGCCCAGTGCGATGCCCTGCTGGCCGAGCTGGATTGCGTGCTCACCCCCACCTATCCGCGGCCGGTGACCCTGGCCGAACTGGCCGCCGAGCCGGTCGCCCGCAACGCCGACCTGGGCTACTACACCAACTTCATGAACCTGCTGGACTACGCCGCCGTGGCCGTGCCAGCCGGTGTCATGACCAATGGACTGCCCTGGGGCGTGACGCTGTTCGGCCGGGTCTTCACCGACCAGTACCTGCTGAGCCTGGCCGCGGCCCTGCAGGACGCCCAGGGCCTGCCCCTGGTTGGCGGCGCCCTCCAAGACGCCAGCCTGCCGGCACGCCCTGCCCGCCATGACCGCGCCCGCCTGGTGGTCTGCGGTGCCCACCTGCAGGGACTGCCGCTCAACGGCCAGTTGCTCGCCCGTGGCGGCCGACGCCTCGCCCTGACCCGGAGCGCGCCGCACTATCGCCTCCACGCCCTGGCCGGCGGCCCGCCGCTCCGTCCGGGCATGGTTCGGGTCGCCGAAGACGGCGCCGCCATCGAGGTGGAAGTCTGGGAGCTGCCCAGCAGCGAACTGGGCAGCTTTCTCACCGGCATCCCCGCCCCGCTCGGCCTGGGCAAGGTGGAATTGGCCGATGGCAGCTGGGAAACCGGCTTCATCTGCGAGCCCTACGGCCTGGCCGGCGCCGAGGACATTACCGACCATGGTGGGTGGCGGGCGTGGTTGGCAAGTCGCAGCGCCGTTTAGGTCGGGCGACGGGCCAGGCGGCGAAGCCACCGTATCCCAGGACGCGCAGCGCGCCGCTACTAGCCGCCGCTGTGCAAGCGGTGGACGGACGCACCCGTCTGCCGTTCATGAGCTTCTCTCAAGCCGCCATGAGCCGCGGGCGCTAGCCGTACCCGTGGCCGCCTGCTATCTAGGGTGTTCGAAGCCGCTGACCGTTGCTGGGCAGTGGCGCCTCCTCGCTTGAAGATCGAAACACCCTCATGCCTCTCTCCTGCACCGACCGCTACGACCATCCCCTGTCCACCCCTTCCGCCCACGCCGCCGAGCGCTACCAGGCCGGTGTCGACCTGCTGCTGTCGCTCTGGCCCGGGGCAGCCGAGGCGCTCGACGAGGCGATCGCGGCCGATCCTGATTTCGCCCTGGCGCTGGCAGCACGGGCGCGGCTGCAGCTGATCGACAACCAGGCCGGCGCGGCCCGGGAGACCATCGCGCGGGCGCAGCGGCTGGTCGAGCGGCTTGGCACGGAGCGCGAGCGCAGCCATGTCGAGGTCTTGCGGCGACTGATCGGCGGGGAAGGCGCGCGGGCGCTGCAGGGCGCGCTGGAACATGCCGAGCGCTGGCCACGCGACATCCTGATCCTTGGCCTGCCTCTGGGGGCCTTTGGCTTGCTGGCGTTTTCCGGGCGGGCCGATCATGACCAGGCGCGGGTCGACCTCTGCGAACGCCATGCCCGCCATTTCGCCGCGGACGACTGGTGGTTCCTGACCTACCGCGGCTGGTCCCATGGCGAGAACGGCGATGTGGTCCGCGGTCGAGTGCTCACCGAGCGGGCGCTCGAGCTGCGCCGTCACAACGTCAATGCGGCCCATGCCCTGACCCATGTCCTGCACGAATCCGGCGACAGTCAGGCCGCGCAGGCCCTGATCGCCGGCTGGCTGCCCGAGTATCCGCGCCATGGCACCCTGCATGGACATATCGCCTGGCACGGCGCTCTGGTGGCCCTGGAACAGGGTGACAGCCAGGGCGCGCTGGACCTCTATCAGCGCTTCGTGGCGCCAGCGGCGTCCACCGCCGGCCCGCTCAATCGGGTCAGCGACAACGCCTCCTTTCTCTGGCGCCTGGGACTCTATGGCCATGAGGTGCCCGCCGAGCTCTGGCAGGCCACCGCCGCCAGTGCGGAGGGGCTGTTCCAGCAACCGGGACTGGCCTTCGCCGACGTCCATATGGCGCTGATCGCCGCAGCGATCAGGGATCGTCTGGCGGTGGAAGCCCGTATCGCTGGACTGGAAAGCCGCCTGCGCGACGGCGGCCTGGCCGCCGGACCGGTAGTCCCTCTGCTTTGCCGCGCCCTGCTGGCTTTTGCCGAGGAGGACTACCCAGGTTGCGCCCGGCTGCTGGAACCGCTGCGCGGGGACGTCGCCCGCATCGGCGGCAGTGGCGCCCAGCGCGAGGTCATCGAAGACACCCTGCTGGTTGCGCTCATGCGCGCCGGGGAGCACGCCAAGGCGCTCGCCCTGCTGGACGAGCGTCTGCATCGACGGTCCTCGCGGCGGGATGAGCAATGGCGGACGGCATTGGAGAGTCGCAAGCGCGACCGCTAGAGAAGACGAGACCGACGGACTTTATCTGCAGACACAATATTGATGTATTTAAATCTGCAGATTGAGGAGCATTGCCATGCTACAGGCGGCCATCGCGACAGCTGACTTTTCGAAGAGCCAAGGTACCGTTGGCCTCAGGACAGCGCTCAACATCCTCGACAGGTGGCAGGCCTCCAGCGAACAAAGCTGCCGCATCCTGCGTATCTCACGCAGCACCTATGCGCGCGCACTGCAGAAGGATCCGGCGTGGTCGGTCAGCCTGGATACCGATCAATTGCAACGTATCAGCCTGGTTCTGAACATTCATTCCGCCTTGCGCGTGGTCTTCGACAATCCGGAAAACGTCTATGGCTTCGTCGCCATGGGCAACCACAACGACTTCTTCAATGGCCGGTCGCCCCTGGAGATCATGGCCCAGGGCGATATGATCGCCCTGTACGAAACCTTCCGGCGTATCGACGTGCTGCGAGGTGCAGGGTGGTAAAGCTGGAGGATCTGCCGCTGCTCAAGGGCGCGCCTCTGCAGGGACGCCGGCTGGTCAACTCCAAGTTTCCACCCATCGCTCTATTCGATGACGTAGCCGATACCGAAGATTTCGAAACGCTCTACCAACTCCAGGCGCTGACCAACCCGCGTCTGCAGAACGAGCTGGGACGTCTGGAGCTGATCCCGCGTGACCAGATTCCCTTCGGCATTCCTGGCTGTTCCTATGCAACGGCCCCCTTCACCCACGTCAACCCTGCAGGTTCACGCTTCAGCGATGGCAGCTTCGGCGTTCTTTATCTTGCCGATCACGCCGATACGGCGCTGGCCGAGGTTCGCCATCACCAGGAAGCCTATTGGTCGAAGGTGCCGACGCTGAAGTACGAGCGCTTCGTCTTCCACAATCTGACGGTGAGCTTTTCCGACCAGGGACTGCGCGACGCCCTGGTGCTGGACGCCGCCGATCCCATCTATGAGCCCGACGACTATGGTGCGGCGCGCAGCCTGGGCGCCGCCGCCAAACGCACTGGCTGCCCGGGGCTGCGCTATCGCTCGGTACGCCGTGCCGCGGGTCATTGCTGGGCGCTACTGACTCCCCGGCTGGTCACCGCTGTCATCCAGGCGGCGCCGGTCGAGATGATCTGGAACGGCGGCATCATCGCCATCAACCGCATCACCGCCGTGCCGGGCGAGGCTGGCTGACCGCCCTCACGCGTGGGTCAGATACCAGCGCCAGTCCTGCTCGCCCACCTCGGCCATGAATTGCCGGTACTCCGAGCGCTTGATGGCGAGGTACACCTCGATGAAGCGCTCCCCCAGTGCCTCCCGGATCCAGCTGGAGCGCTCCAGCGCCTGTAGCGCGGTCAGCCAGTCGGTGGGCAGGAAGTCGGTGGCCTGCTCGTAGCCATTGCCGACAGTGGCCGGCCCCGGATCGCGTTCGTCACGGATGCCTTCATGGATGGCGGCGAGGATGGCCGCGGCCGCCAGATAGGGATTGGCATCGGCGCCACAGATGCGGTGCTCGATGTGGCGACTGCTGGCCGGACCGCCGGGTACGCGCAGGGACACGCTGCGGTTGTTGACCCCCCAGCTCTTGGCCAGCGGCGCATAGCTGTTGGCCTGGAAGCGGCGGTAGGAGTTGGCGTTGGGACAGAAGATCGCCAGGGCATCCAGCATCCGGTGCTGCATGCCACCGATGGAGTGGCGCAGCAGTGGCGTGCCCTGCGGATCCTCGCTGGCATAGAGGTTGTTGCCCGCGGCATCCGCCAGGCTGACGTGCAGGTGCAGGCCACTGCCGGCCTGGTCGCCGAACGGCTTGGCCATGAAGCAGGCCTGCAGGCCATGACGGTTGGCGACCCCCTTGACCAGGCGCTTGTAGCGAATGCCCTCGTCGATGGCCTGAATGGCATCGACGCGGTGCAGCAGGGTCAGTTCTAGCTGGCCGGGGGCGTATTCGGAGATGGCCGTGCGCACCGGCAGGCCCTGTACCTCGCAGGCGGCGTAGAGGTCGTCGAGAAAGGGCTGCAGCTGCTCCAGTTCGTAGACCCCATAGACCTGCGGCGAGCCGGGTCGTACGCCATTCATCTGCAGCGCCGGTTGCGGCCGGCCCTGGGCGTCGCGGGTGCGGTCGAGCAGATAGAACTCCAGCTCCACCGCCATCACCGGCTGGAAGCCGTCGGCCTGCAGCCGCTCGATCACCCGTACCAGGGCATGCCGGGGATCGGCGGGGGTGGCCGGCAGGCCCTGGGTCGGGTGCATGCTCACCTGCACCTGGCCGGTCGGGGTGCTGCGCCAGGGTTGCAGGGTCAGGCTGCCGGGCAGCGGATAGGTCCAGCAGTCGACATCGGCGACCTCCCAGACCAGGCCGGTGGCCTCGACGTCCTCCCCCTGCAGGGTCAGCGCCAGGATGGAGCTGGGCAGCGGCCGGCCCTCCTCGTAGATGGCCAGCAATTCGTCACGGTGCAGCAGCTTGCCGCGCGGCACGCCATTGGCGTCGATCAGCATGAGTTCGATGCTGCGCACCTCGGGGTGGGCGGCGAGGAAGTCACGGGCTTCCTGGGCGTCGGCGAAGTTCATGGCTGACACTCCCGGGCGCTGGGCAACGCCAGGAGCTCGCCAAGAGCCTGGTCGAGGGTGGCCAGCAGGCGGTCGACGTCCGCCGCTTCGAGATCCGGGCAGCACAGGGTCATGTTGTGGAAGGGGGTGATGAGGATGCCCCGGTTGATCAGGTAGAGGTGCAGCGCCTGCTGCAGGCTGTCGTGGAAGGCGGCTTCCGCCTCGGCGCCGGTGGTGGGCGGCGTGGCGCAGAATTGGAATTCGCAGCGGGCGCCCAGCTCCGTCACCGACCAGGCCAGGCCATGGCGGGCGATCACCTCGCGCAGGCCGGCGGCCAGTCGCGCCGCCAGCGGCAGCATCCGTGCATAGGCGGCCGGGGTCATGACCCCTTCCAAGCTGACGCGCAGGCAGCGCATGGCCAGGGCATTGGCCGACAGCGTGGTGCCCATGCCGCTGTGCCCATGGCCGTGGCTGGTCTCGCTGGCATGCTGCTGCGCCAGGCGCATGGCCTGGGCCATCTCGTGGCTGCAGCCATAGGCCGAACAGGGCACGCCCCCGGCGATGGGCTTGCCGAAGGTGATGAAGTCCGGCTGGAGATTCCAGGCACGGGTGCAGCCGCCGGGACCGGTGGACAGGGTATGGGTCTCGTCGATGATCAGCAGGGTGCCGTACTGCCGGGTCAGGGCGCGGACCTGCTCCATGAACCCCGGGGCGGGCAGCACCATGCCGATGTTGGTCATGGCCGGCTCGCAGATCAGCGCGGCGACGTCGCCTTTCGCCAGTGCCGCCTCCAGCGCCGCGAGGTCATTGAAGGGCACCGCCCGGCTGGTCTCGGCCAGGTTGTGGGCCTGGCCGATCAGGCCGCCGCGGTGCACGGTACGCCCCTCCTGATGGCGCACCATGACATCGTCGACGGTGCCGTGATAGCAGCCGTCGAACACCAGCAGCATCTTGCGATTGGTGATGGCGCGCGCCCAGCGGATGACATAGCGGTTGGCATCGGTGGCGGTGGTCGCTACCTGCCAAAATGGCAGGCCGAAGCGCTCGGCGAGCAGTTCCCCGGCGACCACGGCATCCTCGCCGGGCAGCATGGTGGTGAGTCCGCGGGCGCCCTGCTCGGCCAGGGCCCGGGCGATGGGCGCCGGTGAATGGCCGAACATGCTGCCGGTGTCGCCCAGGCAGAAGTCGATGTATTCGTGGCCATCGACGTCATGGAAGCGCGAGCCCTGGGCATGGCTGACGAACAGCGCACTGGGCATCGACCAGTCGTTCATCCAGTGCATGGGCACACCGCCGAACAGCGAGTGCCGGGCGCGCTCGGCCAGGGCCAGGGACTTGGGATTGCGCGCCAGGAAGCGCTCGCGTTCGGCCGCGACGAAGCTCTGCACGGCGGCTTCGCTGATACCACTGGTGGTCATTTCGGACTCCTCTTGGGGTGGAGGGCGAATCGGCTCGGGCTCAGTGCCCGGCCGAGACGCCGCAATCGATGGCCAGGTCCGCGCCGGTGATGGAGCGGGCGGCGGGTTGGCACAGGAAAAAGGCCAGCTCGGCGACCTCCTCGGGCTGGATGAAGCGCGCCGCTTCACCTTGCGGATACTTGGCCAACAGGTCCTGCAGGTAGGCGGCGGGATTGCCGTCGCCATAGCGCTCGGCCTGAAAGCTCAGCATGGGCGTCGCCACATCGCCGGGGGAGATGCTGTTGCAGCGCACCCCGCTGGGCGCCAGATCCAGGGCCAGGGCCTTGGTCATCAGGGTCACCGCCCCCTTGCTGGCGCAGTAGACGGCGGCATTGCGATTGCCCTGGCAACCGGCATCGCTGCTCAGGTTGACGATGGCGCCCCGGGTGTCCCGCAGCGCGGGAATGGCCGCGGCGCAGAGAAAGAAGCTGGCCTTCAGATTGACGTCCAGCACCAGGTCGAAGTCTTCCTCGCTGAAGGTCTCGGCTGGGCCTTCGCGCCAGACACCGGCGCAATTGACCAAGGCGTCGAGCCGACCAAGGCGGTTGAGGGCGCTGGCGACCACCTCCCGGCTGGCGCTGGCCTGGCGCAGGTCGGCGGCGTGCTGGCCGGCAAGGCCACCTTCGGCCTCGAGCGCCGCCAGGGCCGCGCCATCGAGATCGGTACCGAAGACCCGCCAGCCGGCCTGCAGAAAGTGCGCACGCACCGCCTGGCCGATGCCCCCCAAAACCCCGCTGATCAGCACGACTGGCTGCATGTCAGGCCCCCTTGTTTTCGATGCGGCTGTTGCCACCGTCCACCACTAGGTATTCCCCGGTGATGTAGCTGGCCTCGGGCGAAGCCAGGAAGGCCACCGCTGCGGCGACCTCGGCGGGACGACCGGCGCGGCCCACGGGCACCCGGGTCGCGGCCTGCAATTCTTCCGGCAGGCTGGAGGCGGTCTCGATCCAGCCGGGCGCCACGGCGTTGACCGTGATGCCCTGCCCGGCCACCTCCAGCGCCAGACTCATGTTCATGCCGACCATGGCCGCCTTGGCCGCGCTGTAGGCCGCGGCCTGCGGAATGCCCGCCCGGGTGCCGGTGGCGGAACTGACATGGACGATGCGGCCATAGCCGCGCGCCTGCATGCCGGGCAACACGGCGCGGGTCAGCAAGAAGGCCGTGGTCAGGTTGCGCGCCAGGGTCAGATTCCAGTCGGCCAGGGTCATCCGCGCCACCTCGACCAGGGGCTCGGGATTGCCCTGCATGGCCATGCCGGCATTGTTGACCAGGATGTCGATACGGCCCCAGCGCGCCTCGGCCCACTGGCAGAACTCGCCAACGGCCGTCTCCTCGGTGAGATCCAGCGCCCGGCCTTCGGCGGTGAAGCCGGCGGCGCGCAACTCCGCCACCCGCTCCGCGATCCGGGCGCTGCTGGCGGTGACGATCAACCGCGCCCCCGCCGCGCCTAGGCGCCGGGCGATCGCCATGCCGATACCGGCTTCGCTGCCGGCACCGCTGATCAGGGCCACCTGGCCCGCCATTGACTCGCTCATGTGGCTGTCTCCGTTGTGGTCTGCTGGACTCTAAGCCGGTCTGGCTGATACAAAAAGACGATCGTTATCAACGAAATTGACAACCATGGCCTTTACCAGCGAAGCGCTCCGGGTCTTTCTCGCCGTGATCGACGAGGGCTCCTTTTCCGCCGCGGCTCGTGTGCTGGGGCGGGTGCCCTCCGCAGTGAACATGGCGATCTCCCAACTGGAGGCCGAGCTGGACTTGGTGCTGTTCGATCGCGCCACCCGCAAGGCCTTGCCGACCCCCGCCGCGCGCGCCCTCGAACCCCAGGCGCGGCAGGTGGCCAGCCAGCTCACGCTGCTCGACGCCCATGCCCTGCAATTGCATGCGGGGCTGGAACGGCGCTTCGTGCTGGTGATGGCGCCGGAGTTGCAGACCGGCGCCTGGAGCCGCCCGCTGATGACCCTGGCCGAGGAATTTCCGGCCTTGGAAATCGAGATCCGCTCGGCCGCCCGCGCCGAGGCGATCCGCCTGCTGCACGAGGGCAGCGTGGACATGGCGCTGATCTTCGAGCGCCCGGGCATCAACGCGCTGGAAGGTTTCGCCGAGGCTGGGAGCCAGTTGCTCACGGCGGTGGCCGCGCCCGGCTATCCCGCCTCCCGCCAGGATCGGCCACTGGGCGAAACGCTGATGGCCGATACCCGCCAGATCGTGGTGGCCGGGGGCGACCGTAATGCCTCGGACCCGCAGATCGTGCTGTCGCAACGGGTCTGGCTGACCGACAGCTACCTGGCGACGCTGGACCTGGTGCAGGCCGGGCTGGGCTGGGCCTATCTGCCCCACCCGCTGGTGCGGCCGCTGATCGCCGCCGGCCTGCTCGAGCAGGTGCAATTCGACAACATGGCCAGCCAGATCCGCCGCTGGATCGACGTCATCTGGATCAAGAATCGCCCCCTGGGCTTGGGCGCGCGCCGCTACCTAGAGTTGTTGCGCGAGCAGATCGGCACCAAGCCGGAATAGCGGCTTCAGCGCCCTTCGGTCAGCCGCTGTAGCAGCTGCGCGCGCCGTGCCTGGTCCGCGGCCTCCTTGGCCAGCGCACCGGGCAGCAAGGCTGCGGCCCGCGCGGGCGACAGGACGAACAGGCCATCGTCGTCTCCGAGGGCCAGGTCACCGGGGCAAACGCGGGTCTCGCCGAGCTGGAGTTCGACATTCAATTCGCCCAGCGCCTCGCCACCCTGGGTGGTGACGGCGCTGA
This sequence comes from Pseudomonas sp. HR1, assembly GCF_030175875.1. Classification (NCBI taxonomy): domain Bacteria; kingdom Pseudomonadati; phylum Pseudomonadota; class Gammaproteobacteria; order Pseudomonadales; family Pseudomonadaceae; genus Pseudomonas; species Pseudomonas sp. HR1. Next base: position 157,213 of record NZ_JASNRF010000006.1, on the reverse strand, counting down.
TACGGCGGTGGAAGACCGGCAGGCCGAGTTGACGAAGCGCCTGGACGTCGGTGATGGCGCCATTCACCACCACGCCGGCCAGGCCCTTGATCAAGGCGGCCAGGGTGCGCAATTCGCCCCAGCAGGCGCAGTGGGGATCGCCCACGGCCTCGATCACCAGGACGTCGCCCGGGCGACTGGCGATCAGAGCCTCGCGCAACAGGGCGCCATGGGGTAAGGGAATGCGCGCCGTCACCACCCGGCCCAGCAGACGCGTATTGGCCACCACCGGCTTGAGTTCGGGCAGATAGCCCGTGCGCCCGAGATGGCCCAGGGTCGAGGCAGCTACCTCGGCGTACCCGGCGATCAGTTCGGCCGGCAGCTCGCTCAGGGGGCCGGGCATGCGGCCTCCCGGGGGCGGATCAGCGGGCAGTTGCTGCAGTATTCGGCAGGCGCCGTGGCCTGGTAGTAGAAGCAGCAGGTGCGCCGGAAGCGAACGGGGCGCCCAAGGGTATTGGCCGTCGCAGGCCGGCGGAACTGCGCCAGCGGATTGGTCTCCAGCCCCAGCTCCGCCGGCGTGGCCGCCAGCAGCCAGGCGAAATCCTCGGCGCAGCGGGCGCGAATGGCCGGATCCTCCAGTTCGGCGAGGCGCCGGTCGTACAGCGAATAGAGCCGCACCGCGACGTTCTCCCAGAGGATGCGGGGCGAGACGCGGCCAACCCGCGCCAGGGTCTCCCAGAGCGGCCGCAGCAGCTCGCCGAACAGGGTGCGGGCCAGCAGTGCTCGGGCCGTGGTGTGATCCTCTACGGCGGGCAGCGGCCGGGTATCGCTCAACGGCAGGGCCGATCGCCAGCGCCCCTGGACGTGGCCATCCTCGATCCAGACATTGCCTGGCGTCAGGTCCAGACGCCGGTCATAGGCCGACAGGGCCTGGAAGGCCACCCCGGTGGTGAGAAAGCCCAACCGTTTGGTCAACAGCGACGCCGCGACCCGCCGGGTAGGCGCTGCCATCCGCTCCGCCAGGTCGTCGAGCAACTCGGCGCAGCGTGCGGCGTCCAGCCAGGCGGCCACCGGCTGGCTGTGCTGCCCGTCGCGCTCACTGGCTTCGCGCAGACCGAAGGTGGTGCGTAGCTCGTCCCGCTGGGCGCTGTCGAGGGCCGGCCTCAGGCACATGGCGGTACCTCGCGACCGAAGGGAATGCACAGCGGCGTGCCGAAATAGGGATCGGCGATGATCCGGCATTCCAGGGCGAACACCTCGCGTACCAGGGCTTCCGTCAATACCTCTGCGGGTGCGCCCTGGGCGAAGGCACGACGCTGATGGACGGCGACCAGGTGATCGGCGTAGCGGCAGGCGAGATTGAGATCGTGCAGCACCATGACGATGGTCTTGCCCTCCTCCCGGTTCAGCTGGCGCAGCAGGTCCAGCACCTCGATCTGGTGCGCCAGGTCCAGGTAGGTGGTGGGCTCGTCCAGCAGCAGGCAATGGGTGTCCTGGGCCAGGGTCAGGGCGATCCAGGCGCGCTGGCGCTGACCACCGGAGAGATCGTCCACCGGTCGCTCCGCCAACGCCAGCAGGTCGGTGAGGCGCAGCGCCTTGTCCACCGCCGCGGCATCGTCCGCCGACCATTGGCGCATCCAGTTCTGGTAGGGATAGCGGCCCAGGCTCACCAGTTGCCGCACGCTGATGCCCTCGGGCGCCACCGGGGTCTGCGGCAGGACCGCCAGTTGCCGGGCCAGGGCGGCGGTGGACTGCCGGTGGATGTCCTGGCCGTCGAGCAGCACCTGGCCCTGGCGCGGTTCCAGCAGCCGGGCGCAGGCCTTGAGCAGGGTGCTCTTGCCGGAGCCGTTGCTGCCGATGAGGACCGAGACGCGACCCGGCGGTAGTTCGAGGTCGAGGGCCTCGATGATGGTCTGGGTGCCGTAGCCGAGGGTCAGGCCGCGGCTGGCCAGGGTTGCCATGAAGACTCCTTCAGGGACGCTGCCGGATCAGCAGGTAGAGGAAAAAGGGCGCCCCCAGGGCGGCGACGAAGATGCCGGCCGGCAGATCCAGGGGCAGGAACAGGGTACGACCCAGGAGGTCGGCGAGCATCACCAGCAACGCCCCCGCCAGGGCCGCCATCAGCGCCTGAGCGGCGAAACCCGCGGGCAGCAGGCGGCGGGCGATATGGGGCGCGATGAGCCCGACGAAGGCGATGGCGCCCCCCCAGGCGATGGCCACCCCGGCCAGGGCCACGGCCAGCGCCAGCAAAGCCGCGCGCTGCCGCTGCAGGCGCACCCCGAGGCCGCGGGCCAGGTCGTCGTCGAGTTGCGCCAGCACGGCGTGGCGCGCCAGGGCCGCCAGCGGCAGCAACAGGACCAGCCACCACAGCCCCAGGGCGCGCACCTCCGGCCAGCTGGCGCCATAGACGCTGCCGGTCAGCCAGACGTAGGCGGACAGCGTGGTGGTCAGCGGACTGAACACCAGCAGGAAGGTGGTGGCCGCGGCGAGCATGGCCGACACCCCTACCCCCACCAGCACCAGGCGTAGCGGCGAGGCGCCATGATTCCAGGCCAGGCCATAGACCAGCAGCGCCGCCAGGCCCGCGCCGAGCATCGCGGCCAACGGCAGGCCATGCGGTCCGAGGCTGCCGGCCAGGACCGCCAGATAGAAGACCGCCCCGGCGCTGGCGCCACTGGTGATGCCCAGCAGGTCCGGCGAGGCCAGGGGATTGCGCACCTGGCCCTGCAGCAGCAGGCCGGACACCGCCAGGGCGCTGCCGACCAGGGCCGCCAGCAACGCCCGCGGCAGGCGCAGCTGGGTGACGATGAAACCCAGGCCACCGCCCTGCCGTTCGACCAGCGCGGCGAACACCTGGGTGGGCGTCAACCAGACCTTGCCCAGGCAGAGGCACAGCAGCAAGGCCGCCAGGGCCACCAGCGCGGCGACGGCCAGCCGCCCCAGGGTGGCCGGGGCCAGGCGGCGGGAGAAACGGCCGAGCCGCCAGACGATCTCAGCGGCCATGACGGCCTCCCCGGCGCGCCAGATGGATGAAGAAGGGCCCGCCGAACAGCGCGGTCATGATGCCCACGGGCACCTCCTGGGGCAGGATCACCACCCGCGCCAGGCTGTCGGCCAGCACCAGCAGCAGGGCCCCGCCCAGGGCGCAGCCGGGGACCAGCCAGCGATGCTCGTGTCGCGCGCGGGCCAACAGTCCGCGCACCAGGTGCGGCACCATCAGGCCGATGAAGCCGATGTTGCCGGCCAGGGCCACGGCGCTGCCGGCCAGGCAGATCACCAGCACCCCGGCCAGCAGCCGGATCAGGCCGATGGGCTGGCCCAGGCCACGGGCCAGGTCGTCACCGGCGACCAGCACATCGAGCTGCCCGGCCAGGACCCCGGCGGCGGCCAGGGCCAGCAGGCTGAACACCAGCAGGGGCGCAGCCGTGGCCAGGTTGCGCTCCCCCACCGAACCGGCCAGCCAGAACAGCACGCTGTCCAGCCCCTCCTGGTTGATCACCAACAGCGCCTGGCTGAAGGCGGTGAACAGGGCCGCCAGGGCGGCGCCGGCCAGCACGATGCGCAGCGGTGTCAGGCGCGCCTGGCCCCGGTTGCCCAGGGTCCAGACAAGGGTGCCGGCCACCGCCGCGCCCAGCAGCGCGCAGAGCACCCAGCCTTCCGTGCTGGACAACCCCAGCATGGTGATGCCCAGCACCAGGGCGAAGGTGGCGCCGGCGTTGATGCCGAACAGCCCCGGCGAAGCCAGGGGATTGCGCGTCATGGCCTGCATCAGGGCGCCGGCCACCGCCAGATTGGCGCCCACCACCAGGGCGACCAGCAGGCGCGTCAGCCGAGTGGTATTGACCAGGGTGGCGTCCAACGCAAGCGAGGGGTCCTGCATCAGGGCCGCCACCACGGTACCGGGCGCGATCCAGCGCGCGCCGACCGAGAGACTCAGCACGGCGATCAGCGCCAGGGCCAGGGCGAGCAGCAGCAGTCTGAGGGGTGCGCTCATGCGGCCCCCTGTTCGACCAGGACGCGCTCGATGTCGTCCAGCAGCCGATTCGCCGCGAGCAAGCCGCCGCCCAGGCTCCAGGCTACCCCATCGACCCGCCAGACCTGACCGCGCCGGGGTGCGCTCAGGCGCTGCCAAAGCGGATGCTCCACCAGACGCTCGTAGTTGCGCTGCACCGCGGCCTGGTCGGCGCGCAGGAAGATGAAGAAGACGTCGGCCTCCACCACCGGCAGGCTTTCCCGGGAAGTCAGCTTGATCGAGGGCGCGGTGCTGCCCTGGCTGGCCGCCGGCCAGGCGAAGCCCAGCTCGCTGAGTACCCGCCCGGCGAAGCTGTCGGGCAGATAGCTGCGCAGGTGATCGGCGCGCACGTCCAGCACCGCCACTGTCGGCGGCCACTGGGCGCCGTAGTGGCGTTGCAGCGCCTCGCGCAGACGAGCGATGCGCGCCTGCCAGGCCTGCAGCAGGTCCGTGGCGTCCGCTTCACGCCCCGCGGCGGTGCCCAGGGCCAGCAGGGTCTGCTTGAATTCGAAGACCTCCTCCAGCATCACCACCGGGCACAACTGCTGCAGCAAGGGTGCGATCCGGCCATGGCGAAAGCGCGAGGCGACGATCAGGTCCGGCGCCAGCAGCGCCAGGTCCTCCAGACTCGGCTGGGTTTCCAGGCCCAGCGAGGGCACCCCTGCCAGCGCCGGGCGCAGGTAGCGATAGACGGGCTTCTCGCTCCAGGACTCCACAACCCCGCAAGGCCTGAGCCCCAGGGCCACGGCGCTGTCGGTGGCGCCCTGGAACAGCGTGGCCACCCGGGTTGGCTGCGCGCGGGCCACGCCCGGCTGCAGCGCCAGGCCGGTGGCGAGCACGCCGCCGAGCCCGAGCAGGCGGCGGCGGGTTATTACAGAGGAAACACTAGGGGGCATGGCTCACCTGATGAAAGGGATTGACCACCCTGCCCTTGCCGAACGGCATGCTGCCAGGCCCACCGGCCCGCTCGATCATCGGGCGCAGCAGCCACTTCTGTGGCCAGTCCGGTGCCTCGAACAGCGTCTCACGGAGCAGTGCCCGGGCCTCGGCGTCGAAGTCCAGGGCTGCGATGCGCTCCTCCAGCACCTCGCGCAGCAGCGTCCAGGCGGCGGTCAGCGGGACAGCGTAGCAGCTCGCAACGGTCTCGAAGATGGCCCTGAGGTTGACCTGGATGCCCAGGGTCTGGAACCAGAACAGCAGGTCGCGCGGGTGCTCGTGATAGAGCGTCTGGGCATGACCGGGCTTGATCCGGTACTGCGGATCGGCCAGCCCCTGGCGCTCCAGCCAGGGCACGTACAGGCGCAGGGAGTCGTGGTCGCGTAGCAGCAGACCCTGGATACGTCCGGCGCGCCAGACCAGCACGGCGTTCTGCCCGTGCACCTCGCCGAGCAGGCCGAGGCGGAACAGCCGCAGGTTGAGGTCGATGAAGCTGTGGCACAGCTCACCCAGCAACAGCAGGACATTGGCCGGGGTCGGCGCCAGCGCCCGGGCCGCCAGCCAGTCGTCGAAGAAATGCCGACGACTGCCCGGCAGCGGCGTACCGAGCGCGGCCATGGGCAGCAGGCGGCAGTCCGGATCGGCCAGCAGCGCCGCGGGATAGCCGCGCACCATGGCCGAGAGATGCCGCGGCGCCTCGTCGAACAGGGTCGCCGCCGGCGGCATGAAGGCCCACCAGCGAGACTCGTCGCACAGGTGCAGGCTCTCGGCGAGCACCGGGTCCAGGGCCCGCGCCTGGCGCAGCAGCGCCTCGCTGCGCGAGCCGTTGATCATCTTCACCGCCGGCAGGTAGCGCGAGGCGCCCAGGGAATGCACCGCCATGGGCAACTTCAGCTGGGCCACGCCCGCGCCCTCCTCCATCAGCATGGATCTCAGCGATGAGGTCGCGTGGCAGCGAGCGCCGGCAAAGTCCAGCTGCTGGCAGACGCCACTGGCGAAGGCCTCGTCCAGCCGACCCGGCAATCCCCTGGCGAGTTGCCAGGGGTGTACCGGCAGCGCCACATGACTCGCCGCCAGGCCGCGCCGCTGCAATTCGGCCTGCAACTCGGCCAGCGCCGCCGGGGTCAGCAAGTCGGCCGCCGGTCCCTGGGAATCGGCCGCCACACTCTCTCCGCACAGCAGCTGATCGCGGCGCACCGCGACCCAGGCCAGGCGCACGGGTTGGCCGAATTCGGCCTGGTAGGCCTGGTAGTCGGCGTCGCTCAGCCCCAGCTTGGCCTTGGCCAGGGGGTGATAGGGTCGATCCCGCAGGGCCGCCCAGCGTTCCAGTTGCAGGAAGGCGGCCTTACCGTCGCCCTCCAGCAACGGACCGGGGACCAGGGATTGTTCCAGGGACAGCCGGGTCTGCCGCAGACTGGTGGCCAGGGTCTCGCGCAACAGCGCGATGCCCCGCGCCTGCTCGGGATCGGCGGCCGCCTCGGCGAACACCAGGGAGACGAAGGCATCCGGCGTGAGGGTGCTCCAGGCGTCGCCCTGGCGCGCCAAGATCGGCGTACCGGGCACCTTCACCCAGGCCTGGGTAATGCCCGGGCGCACCCGCGCGGCGATGAAACGCTGCTCGCGGGAATCGCAGCAGCACTCCCAGAGGCGCTCCTCCGGGGCGGCCGGCTGCAGGGTGGCGGGATGTTCCGCGGTCGCGGCCGTCAGGGTCACGGCCATGGGGGCGAAGACGTCTTCGGCCAGCAGGCAGTCGAACAGGTCCTGCAGGATCAGGTCGGTGGCGAGGGTCTGGGCGTTCATGGGGATTCTCCGCAGGAATGGGCGGTCAGGCGGGCCTGCAGGGCCCGAAAGGCGATGCCGCGCTCGTCGCCGAGCACGAAGGTGGTGACGCCCCGGGCGCGCCAGAGGTCAAGGTCCTCCGGCTGCCGGGGGATGGCGCAGTAGGGGGTGCCCTGGCGCTGGGCGGCGGCCCAGGTCTGGCGCAGGGCTTCCTGCACCTCGGGATCGGCGAGGTGCCAGGGGCGGCCGAGGGATTGCGACAGGTCCGCCGCCCCTTCGAGCAGCAGGTCCACCCCCGGCACCGCGGCGATTTCCGCCGCCCGGGCGACGCCGGTGGCACTTTCGATCATGGCGACCACCAGGATCTGCGCATTGGCGCGGTTCACGTAGTCGGCCAGGCTGGTCTTGCCGAAGGAGCCCGGGCGACCGGCATTGAGGCTGCGCTCGCCCTCCGGGTGGTATTTGCAGGCGCGCACCGCGGCGGCCAGCACCGCCGGGTCCTCCACGCAGGGCAGCACGATCCCCTGGGCCCCGGCATCGAGCAGGCGCAGCAGCCGCTTGGGCTCGGCGTCCGGCACCCGCACCAGCGGCGTGAGGTCGTAGCTCTCAGCGGTGCGGATCATGTTCTCCAGGGTTTCCGGATTGATCAGCACGTGCTCCATGTCGATGATCACGAAGTCGTAGCCGGCTTCGGCGATCAGCTCGATGCTGGCGGGCGTGGGCAGCGAGGCGAACAGGCCGTGGCTGGGCGTGCCGGCCGCCAGGGCGGCCTTGAGTCGATTGCGCCTCAGCATGCGGCGGACCGATAGGGATGCAGGGGGTTGGCCACCGCCTTGAAGCGCCGCTCGCCATCGCCCAGCAGGCGCCGCTTGGTCAGCTCCTCCACCTCGAAGGTGGGGGCGAAGACGTCGAACAGCTCGTAGCGCTCCCGGTGCTGGGGATGGGCGCGCTGGTAGTCGAGGATGACCGTGGCGGTCGCCTGCCAGAAGGCGGCCTCGGCCAGGGCGAAGTGCTGACGCAGGAACACCGCCAGCTCGCCCAGGGCGATGAAGAAGAAGGCATCGCAGGTGAAGTCGCGGACCGCCGCCACGTCCTCGGTGAGGATGAAGGAGTTGCGGTTGATCCGCGCATGGCTCGCCGGCAAGGGCTCCAGGGTCGGGCGCAATTCCGGGCGCGCCAGGTGGCGCTCGGCGTAGCGCACGCCGTCGTGGAAATCCTTGAGGGCGATGCGCAGCGGCCAGCCGTCGCGGTGGATCAGCACGATGTTCTGGCCGTGGGACTCCATGCCGATGCCTTCGGCGTGGAGCATGTGCATGAGGGGCGTCACCGTGACCTTGAGCAACTGCTGCAGCCAGGCGTCGAGGCCGTGGCGCTCGATCCAGGCGGTGACGAAGGGCCATGGCGCGCCCTGGCCGTAGCGATTCTCCACCTGGGTCAGGCCGTTGAAGGGTACCGCCTGTTCATCCGCGCGCAGATAGGCATGGATGCTCTCGCGCCAGACGGCGCCAAGGGTGCCGTAGACCTGCCCCGCGCGGCTGACCGGCAGCGCGCGACTGTCATAGGCGACGCCGGCGACCTCGCCGAGCACCACGAAGTCCAGGTCGCGGGCCGTGGCATCGGTTGCGATCAGCCGCTGCAGCCAGTCGGTGATGAGCGGGCCGTTGAGCACCGTGTGGCGCGCCAGGATGCGGGTGCTGGAGGTATTGGTCAGGCACATCGCCAGCTTGACGTAGGGCCGCTCGGGCGCGCTGCGATTGGCCAGGGTGCGGATGGACTGCTGGGCCGCGTACTGGTCGCGGGAGCTGCCCAGGTAAAGCAGCTCGCCGCTCACCAGTTCGGGCTGGAACAGCGCGGCCAGGTGCTGCTCCCACTGCCAGGGATGCACCGGGATCAGCTGGTAGTCGTCCAACGCCCGCCCCTGTTCGCGCCACTCGGCGGCCAGGGCCGTCCAGCGCTCCACCCCGAACTCCGCGGCGATGAAGGCCGGGAAGTCCAGGCGGCGGGAGTGCCCCACCGAGGCCCGCTCGCGTGCCAGGGCCAGCCAGACCAGCTGGATCGACTCGCCGAATTCCGGTCCGTAGCGGCGATTCTCCGCCAGGGAAAAGCCGATGCGCGACTTGTAGCAGGGATGATAGCCATGGGCGTCCATGAAGTGGCGCTCCAGGGCGTCCACGTCCAGCTCGTGGGCCGGGCGCGCGGGACGGTAGTCCTGGCGGCGGGACTGCAGGTCCTTGAGCAGCGTCTGCTCCAGCTCCTGGACGAAGCGCGGCCACAGCGGCGAATCGCTCTGCTCGCCGAGCAATTCGGCCAGGGTCTCGTGCAGCGTCGGCGCGCGGCTCCCCTGGGCGTCCTGGCGCACCAGGCGCTGCGGATCCAGGCGGATCAGGCCGAAGCTGGCAGCGGCGGGCGCATAGCCCAGGTACTGCACGGGTGTGCCATCGGCGGCGGTACCGGCCAGGCGATACGCTGCCAGCCCCTCGGCCAGCGGCTGGACCTCGGCCTTGAGCACCTCTTCGTAGATCAGCGTCTGCAGCAGCTGCGCCACCACGCGCTGCTCGACCTGGCGATAGAGGGCGGCATCGGCGGGCGACGGCCAGGGCTGCGCGGCAAGTGAAAGCTGAGCGGTCATGAGTACCTCCGAACGGAAAGGGGTTGAGCGGCGGGAAAGCGCCAGGCCCAGGGCAGTGCCAGCAGGATGAACAGGCCGGTGGCGATGAAGGCGTCCTGGATGGCGACGCCGGTGGCGGCCTGGCGCGGGCCCCAGCCGGCCGCGCCGCCCAGGCGCAGTTCCAGCCACAGGGAGGCGGCCACCACGGCCACCGAGGACACCAGGCGCCGGGCGATGTTGTTCATGGCCGCGCCCTGGGTGACCTGGGCATCCGGCAGGCTGTTGAGGCCGGCGGTGGTGGCCGGCATGTAGGACAGCCCCAGGCCGACGCCGCGCAGGACCATGAGCGCGCAGATCCAGGCCAGCCCGGCATGGCTGCCGACCACACCGAGGGCCAGGGTGGCCAGGCCGCTGAGCGCCAGGCCGGTGGCGATCACCCCGCGGGGTCCGCGGCGGTCGAGCAGGCGACCGCCGACCTGGCCGAACAGCGCCGCCGCCAGGGCGGTGCAGAGCAGCGCCAAGCCGGTCCAGAGGGCGCTGTGGCCCAGCACCAGCTGGACCAGCAGTGGCAGCAGCACCAGGCATTCGAACATGCCCACCGCCTGGACCACGGCGATGATGACGCTGGCCCGGTAGCCGCGCAGGGCGAACAGGCGCAGCGGCAGCAGCGGCTGGCTGCGCTGCAGTTGCAACCGGACGAAGACCAGCAGGCACAGGACGCCGGCGGCCAGCGCGAGCAGATTGAGGGGGTCGGCCAGCGCCGCCAGCTCGCGCAGCCGGCCGAGGGTTACCAGCAGCAGCCCCAGGCCACTGGCGATCAGCAGGTAGCCGGCCAGGTCGAAGGGCTTGCGTTCGCGGGGGCCATCCGCGGGCAGCACCACCTGCCCCATGGCCAGGGCCAGCAGGCCCACCGGGACGTTGAGCAGGAACAGGGCGCGCCAGTCGAACACCTCCAGCAGCAGGCTGCCGCACAGCGGCCCCACCGCCGGCGCCAGCATCACCGCCCCACCCCACCAGCCGGTCACCCGGCCACGCTCCTCCTTGGGATAGACGGAAAAGATGATGCCCAGTGCCAGGGGAATCATCAGGCCGCTGGCCACCCCCTGGACCATGCGCGCCAGCAGCACGCCGGCGATGGAATCGGCCAGGGCGCCCAGCGCCGAGCCGGCGATGAAGGCCAGCAGCCCGAGGCGATAGAGTCGCCGCCGACCGATGCGCCCGGCGAGAAAGCCGGTCAGCGGCATGGTGATACCCATGGCCACCATGAAGCCGGCGACGATCCAGCTGGCCAGCAGCGGCCCCAGGTCGAAGGCGGCGATGAAGGCCGGCAGCGCCGGATTGAGCGCGGTATTGGCCAGGCTGACGGTGACCGTGCCCAGCAGCACGTTCACCGCCACCCAGACCCGCGGGATCCCAACGCTCACGCCGAGACACTCCCGTTGCCGGCGAGGAACAGGTGCCGCGGGCGCGGATGGCAGAGGAAATCCGCGTGGGAGATGTTGTAGCCATAGGCGCCGGCCAGGGGCAGCACCAGCAGGTCGCCGACCCGTACCTCACCCAGCGGCTGGCCGCGGCTGAGGATGTCCTTGGGGGTACAGAGCTGCCCCACCACTGTCCAGGCCTTGCCTCCAGTCGCGGTCGCCCGCCCCTCGCGGGGCAGGTGCAGCACCGGATGATCGTGCCCCTGGGCCACCGGCAGGCGGAACTGGTGGGTCCCGCCGCGACAGACCAGGAAGTGCTGGCCGTGGCTGGTCTTGGTATCCAGCACCTCCATGGCGTAGTAGCCGCAGAAGGCCGCGAGGAAACGTCCCGGTTCGAAGCGGATCAGCGGCGGCTGCGCCTGTTCGGCTAGGCGGGCGCGCAGGTGCGCGCATAGCCGCGCCCAGTCGAATCGCCGGCCTTCGCGATAGTCCACCCCAATGCCACCACCGACGTTGAGCCGCACCACGCTTTCCGGGCGCCGGGCCAGGCCGCGCCAGTGCGGCCAGCGCTGCAGATAGAAGTCCAGCAGTTGCAGATGGCGCTCCACCGAGTGCTGGTGCGACAGGGCATGCACATGGAAGCCCTGCAGCTGCAGGTGGCTGGCCGCCTCTACCTCCGCCACCGCGGCGTGCAGATCGGCTTCGTCGAAGCCGAAGGGCGTCGCCGTGCCGGCCATGGCCAGGGTGCTGGTCAGCCCGGCCGGCAATTGCGGATTGATGCGGATGTACACCGGCTGCAGCCGTCCCAGGGAAAGCGCCAGGCGTTGCAGGCGCTGGATCTCGCCGAGGCTCTCCAGGTGGATGGCTTCGACGCCCGCGCTCAGGGCGGTGCGCAGATCGGAATCCAGCTTGCCCGGACCGGAGAAGATGAACGGCTTGCGCTGCGGGCAGGCGGCGAGGCGATCGATCTCGCCACCGGAGGAGATCTCGAAGCCATGCACCAGCGGCGCCAGGGCCGCCAGGATCGGCGCCTCGCTGTTGGCCTTGATGGCGTAGTACAGCTCCACGCCCGGGGGTAATTCGGCCATCAGCGCGGCGACGTGCCGTCGCAGGGCGTCGAGGTCGTAGACGAAGGCCGCCAGGGGATCGCCGGACTGCGCCTGGGCCTCCACCAGGGCGGCGCGGACCGCGGCAGGTAGCTCAGGCATGACGCACCTCCGCGCCCCAGGGGCAAGGCAACTGCACGTAGCCGGCGTGGCGATCGGCCTGGGCGGCGAGGCGCACCTTGAGATTGGTCTTGCAGGGAATCGGCTGGCCGGCGATCAGCGCATCCAGCTCGGGCGCGGCGCGTTGCAGGTCCCGGCGGATGGCGATCAGCTCGGCTTCCACCTGCCGCCACAGGCGCGGCGCCAGGTGCGGACGCTCCCAGCTCAGCGCCAGCACCGCCTCGGCGAGGTTGTTGACGAACAGGCAATAGGCGATGCGCCGCCAGCCCTGGTCGCGACTGTAGAGCAACGACTGGCGCACCCGGGGCTGGACGTGGGCGTCCAGCGCCTCGGCGCCGAGGGTATCGGTCAGCTTGATGCCTTCGAAGTCGCGCAGCAGCAGCCGGACGGGCCGGCCGTTGTCATGCACCAGCACGCAATTCTGCAGGTGCGGCTCCAGCACCACGCCGTGCTCGAAGAACAACCGCAGCACCGGCCCCAGCAGCAGTCGCTGGTAGTCCTGGAACCAGGCCAGCCGGGTTTCGTCGCTGACCGGCTGGCCACCGCAGCGGCTGAGGAAGTCCTGCAGCAACGGCTGCAGGCGGGTGTCGCGGGCGAACAAGGTGCCGGCCAGCAGGCAGCAGTCGGCGCCATGCTCCAGGCAGAAATTCTCGCGCAGGATGGCGCCGGTCTGCTCGCGGAACCAGCGCTCGTCCTCGGCACTGGCGGCCGGCGGAGCCCAGCTCAGGGCACCCGGCTCGCGCACCATGTCCAGCCCCGCCACCCGCCCTTGCAGGCGCTGCATGAGCCGATCGACGATCAGGGTGCTCTGCAGTTCGTACCAGGCGTTCTTGCGCACGCAGTTGGTGATGCGCACGTTGAGCGAGCCCTTTATGAAGAAGGCATGGCCTGGGCGGTACCAGGTGCGCATGGAGGCGGTGGGACTGGCCAGGGCGCCGCTGGCGCCGAGGTCGCGGATCACCCCCTGGCTGACCAGCGCCCGGACCCGGGGATCGCCGAGGAACAGCTGCGCCTGGACCGGGTGCAGCACGATGCGCGCCCGCTCCGGGGCGGCCTGCGCCTGGTCCACGAAACCCTGCAGCACCTGGGCGTCGCTCAGGCCGTTGCCGGCCACCTGCAACCCGGCGCGGGGCACTTCCAGCACGTGCATGGGGGTGCTGGTGTGCAACTCCGGGGCATAGGCCTCGGCCGGCAGGGGCTCCGGCCAGCGGCGTGCCTTGGGTGCCGGGTGATTGGGATGGCCGAACCACAGGCCCTGCTCGCTGGCCAGGTAGTCGCTGAGCGGCGCGGGATGGCGCGAGACCTGCACGTGATCGACGATGGCCGCGGTCAGGTGCTGGCTCTGCAGGACCTGCTGCAGCAATTCGCCATTGTGGGCGCCGGCGAGTTCTTCGCAGGCCTCCAGCAGAAAATCGATGAAGGCGGCGAAGTCCGGGCAATGCCAGGCCTGGTCCCCGCGCCGGACATAGATATCGGAGAGATAACGCTGGCTGCCGAGTTCATCCTGCCGATCGACGACGAGGAAGAACTGGCGATCGCCGGGAAAGGCGATCAGCAGGGGCACGCCGCCGTCTTGCAACCAGCCGAGATAGTTGGCCGGAGCGATACCGCGCCGGTCTTCCGGCCAGGCATAAGACAGGCATCGTTCCGGCAGGGCGAATTCCTTGATGAGGCAATTCATCAGGGCGTGGGAAGACGCCAGCTCGCTGACGATGCGGGAAAGCAGCGTGGATTCTAGAGAAGTCATGGCAGTGTCCAAGAGGTTGCGCGTCCCTGCGGGCGATCCGGTGTCACGGCACTCGGGTGGTGCCTTGTGCTCAGCCACGGGGCTCGGCCAGGGCCGCCACGAGGGCCGCCTCCAGGCGTTCGAGCAGCACCAGGCAATGGCTTTCCTGGAGGATCAGCGGCGGCAGCAGCCGCACCACGTTACCGTCCCGGCCGCCGCGTTCGAGCAGCAGCCCCTGGGCGAAACAGTGGCGCTGGATGGCCGCCGCCAGGGCGGGATCGGCCGGCAGGCTGCCGAGCGCATCCGCCGCGCCACCCGCCTCGACGATTTCCAGGCCCAGCATCAGCCCCAGCCCGCGGACATTGCCGATGGCGGGGAAGCGCTCGCGCAGCCGCTCCAGATGGCGCCTGAGCCAGCCCCCGAGCTGGGCCGCATGGCTGACCAGGCCGTCGCGCTCGATGACCTCCAGGGTGGCGAGCCCCGTGGCCATGGCCAGCTGGTTGCCGCGGAAGGTGCCGGTATGGCCACCGGGCTCCCAGGCGTCGAATTCACGGCGAATCGCCAGCAGGGCCAGCGGCAGGCCACCGCCCACGGCCTTGGACAGCACCAGGACGTCCGGCTCGATGCCGGCATGCTGGCAGGCGAACAGCGCGCCGGTGCGGCCGAAACCGGTCTGGACCTCGTCGACGATGAGCAGGATGCCGTGCTCCCGGGTGACCTGGCGCAGGGTCCGCAGCCAGGCCACCGGTGCCGGATTGACGCCGCCCTCCCCCTGCACCGCCTCGACGATCACCGCTGCCGGCCGGCAGACGCCGCTTTCCACGTCGCCGAAGAATCTTTCCAGATAGCGCGCCAAGGCCGCGGCGCCCAGCTCGCCGCCCAGCCCCAGCGGGCAGCGGTACTCGTGGGGATAGGGCAAAAATTGCACCCCGGGCATCAGCCCGGCCACCCCCTGCTTGGGCGAGAGATTGCCGGTCACCGCCAGGGCACCGTGGGTCATGCCGTGGTAGCCCCCGGAAAAGGCGACCACATTGCTGCGTCCGGTGACCTTCTTGGCCAGCTTCAGCGCCGCCTCCACCGCATCGGCACCGGACGGACCGCAGAATTGCAGGCAGTAGTCTTCCGCGCGGCCCGGCAGCAGGCCCAGCAGGCGCTCGCTGAAGGCGTCCTTGAGCGGCGTGGTGAGATCCAGGCTGTGCATGGGCAGGCCGCTGCCGAGAAAGTCGCTGATGGCCTCGATGACGGCCGGATGGTTGTGCCCCAGGGCCAGGGTGCCGGCTCCGGCCAGGCAATCCAGGTAGGTCTTGCCTTCGACATCGGTCACCCAGACCCCGGCGGCCTTGGCGATGGCCAGCGGCAGCTTGCGCGGGTAGCTGCGGACCCTGGATTCGAAGCGTGCCTGGCGAGCGAGAAAGAAGGCGTTGTCGGCTGTTGCGGTATCACGATTGAGGGATGGTTGAAGCATGGCGTCAGACCTCTGGACGTTTATCTTCGTAAACGATAATCAGTTTCATTCTCATCCTTCAACCGCGATTCCCGAAAAAGATCGAGTCTTTGAAGTCGCGCCACTTTCACCAAAATGCGGGCGATAAAGGGCCCGAACGCCCGGCGGGTCCGCCCTTGAAATCACGTGCCAAAACGCCTGATAGGCAGCTGTTCCCGCTCTGTAGGCCGCTCACTCCTGCCGATGAATGACGCCTGAGGGGCCACCGTTCTGCCCCCGTTGGCGATGCGCGAAAGTCGCCCCTGCGCCGGGCGGCGACACGCCTTGCGCAAGGACGGATAACGCCTGCTCAGAACGCCAGGGTGGTGGAAAAGACCAGGGTCCGCGGCGTGGAGATGGTCAGGCCCGGTTCGCTGTCGTCCGAGGCGCCGGCGGAGGCCCAGTAGCGCTCGTTCATCACGTTTTCCACCGAGGCACGCAAGGTCACGCGGGTGGCGTCGACCTTGAAGGCGTAGCGCGCCCCCACGTCGAAGCGATGCCAGGCGTCGATTTCCTTGCTGTTGGCCTGGTCCAGGTACTGGGAGCTGGTGTAGATCCCCCGTCCGGTCAGGGTCAGGCCCGGCACCGCCGGGATGTCCAGTTCGGCGCCGAGGTTGGCATTGAGCCTGGGCGTGGCCGGGGCGCGGTTGCCATCGAAGGAGCCGCCGACGGTGTCCTTGAGTTCGCTGTCGATGTACATCAGGCCGCCGAGCACGCGGAAGCCGGCCAGCGGCTCGCCGAACACGCTCAGCTCCACCCCGTCGTTGACGCGCTTGCCGTTGGGACCGAAGACGCGGCTGGTGGCATTGGTCTCGTAGGCCGGCTGCTTGATGCGGAAGGCGCTGGCGGTCACGGCCACCGCGCCGAAGTCGTACTTGGCCCCCACTTCCGCCTGGCGGCTGATGAAGGGCGGGAAGATCTCGTCCTCGTTCAGCGCGGTGGACGGCGCGATCTTGCCCTGGCTGAGGCCTTCCATGTAGTTGGCATAGAGCGACAGCCGCTCGGTGGCCTTGAACAGCACGCCCGCCGAGGGCGAGACCTTTTCCTCGTCGTAGGCGGTGGGTTGCTTCACGCCGTCGGACCAGTCGTCCACCTTGACCCGCTGCCAGCGGGCGCCGAGGGTGACCAGCAGGCGATCGTCGAAGAAGCCCAGGGTGTCGGCCAGGGCCACGCCACTGAAGCGATTCTCGGTGTAGTCCTTGCCGTCGGAGCGGGTCTGGACGCTCGGCGCGGGCAGGTTACTGGGGTTGTACAGGTTGCTCGTCCCACTGGCGTAGCGCCCGCCGCCGTTCTCGAAGTCCATGTAGAAGTAGTCGGCGCTGACGTTGAGTTCGTGGCTGATTGGTCCGGTCTGCAGCCATTTGCGCGCGCCCAGGTTGGCGGTGCGCACGTTCTCGTCGCGGGTGAAGTCGCGCGGCTGGACGCTGAAATCGCCGGCGTTGTTGGTAATGGAAACGTTGTGGCGGAGAAAATCGTGATCGCTGCGGCGCGCGCCCACGGCGCCATAGACCATCAGCGAGTCGTCGACATCGAATTCGCCACGCAGGGCGCCGAAGGTGTCCTTGGTCTGGGCGCGGGTCCAGCGCTGGGCATAGTTGTGGCGCACGTCGTCGGCATCGGGTACCCGGGCGTTGGCCCCCACCAGCACCCGCTCCTGGGGCGCGTCGGTGTCGCGTTCGGTGTGGCCCAGATCGAGACCCAGGCGCAGGCGCTCCACGCGATAGTCCAGGCCGAGCACGCCCATCTGGCGATCGACGTGCTGGTGATCCCAGGTGGTGTCGCCCGCTTGCTTGACACCGTTGAAGCGCAGGCCGAAGCGATTGTCCTCGCCGAAGCGACGCCCGATGTCCACGGCCCCGCCCACCTGGCTGTCGGATGCATAGCTGCCGGTGATTTCGGTGATGGGCTGGTCGGTGGCGCGCTTGGGCACCACGTTGATACCCCCGCCGACGCTGCCGCGGGGCGAGATGCCGTTGAGCAGCTGGCTCGGCCCCTTGAGGATATCGACCCGCTCGGCCATCTCCATGTCGATGGAATAGGTCGGCAGCACGCCATAGAGACCGTTGTAGGCCACATCGCTGTTGAACAGGCTGAAACCGCGGATGGTGAATTGCTCGAAGCGACCACCCGACGGATTGGTGGAGCGCACCGAGGGGTCGCTGGCGATCAGGTCGGTCAGGGTGCGGGCCTGGAGATTCTGCACGGTCTGGGCGGTGTAGGACGTCTGGCTGAAGGGCGTGTCCATGAAGTCGCGATTGCCCAGCAACCCCTGGGAGCCTTGCCGCGCGACCTGGCCACCGGCGTAGGGGGCGTCGTCCGCCTGCAGGCTGGAGGCGACGATGGAGGTACTGGCCAGCTCCTGGACGCCGCTGTCCTGGGGGGCCGGCGCCAGGGTGAAGTCACGCTCACCCAGCGGCTGCAGCCGCAGCCCTGAGCCGGCCAGCAGCCGGCTGAAGCCCTCCTCCACGCCAAAGTCGCCATTGAGGCCAGCGCTGGTGCGCTTGCCCACCAGTCCCGGATCCACCGCCAGGTTGACGCCGGACTCGGCGGCGAAGCGCGTCAGTGCCTGGGCGAGACTGCCCGCGGGAATCTCGTAATGCCGGCGGGCCGCCTCCTGGGCCAGGGCCGAAGCGGCCCACCAGGGAGTACCGCTCAACGCCACCAGCAAGCCCGTGCGCAGCAACGGACGCAATACCAACGTCACCATCGAATCCCCCTCCTTTTGGTTGTCCTATGCCGTTAATGACCGACAGGTACGAAAAAGGGGACAGACTTTTTTCAGACGGCGACCGAACGGGGTATCAGGGTCACCCAGAAGCGGGTACGCCACTGCAGTTCCACCGGTAGCGTCGCGGCCAGCAGCGTCAGTACCCGGTCGGTATCGGCCAGCTGAAAGCTGCCGGTGACCCTGAGATTGGCCACCGCGGGATCCCAGCGCAGCAGGCCAGGACGATAGCGACTGAATTGCTGCAGGAATTCGCCCAGGGGCTGGTCCTGGGCGATCAGCACGCCCTGGCGCCAGCTCAGCAGGGTCGGCGAAAACGGCTCGATGGCGCCGATGCCCAGGGTACTCAGGCGCAACTGCTGGCCCTTGCCCAACGCCAGCCCGAGGCCCATCAGCGGCCGCACCTCGACGCTGCCGCTGACCACGCGCACGTCGCAGCCTTCATCGTCCTGCTGCACGCAGACCTCGGCCTGTTCCACCGTCAGGGTGCCGAAGCGGGTATCCAGCGTCAGCGCCTGGGTACCGGGTACGCGCAGCGAGAGCTCGCCGCGCACCAGGGTCAGGCGCCGCCGGGTCTGATCCAGGTCCACGGCGGTCGCGGTATTGAGTTGCAGCAGGCTGCCATCCGCCAGGGTCAGGCTGCGGCGTTCGCCCGTGGCGGTGCTGAGATCGGCGGTCCAGGCGTCCAGCGGCAATTCCCGGCTCAGCCACCAGCCGGTCGGTACCACCACCGCCAGGCCCAGCAACTGGCGCAGGGCGGTACGCCGAGTGCGCTCGGCCGGCTGCAGACTGGCCATGGCCAGCCGCGACGGCACCGCGGCGAAGCGCTGTTGCAGCTGCAGGGCCGCCTGCCAGGCGCGCTCGTGCTCGGGATGGGCCTGGCGCCACGCCTGCAGCTGCTGCCGCTCGCGCTCGCCGGCTGCGCCGGACTCCAGCAGCGCCAGCCATTCCGCGGCCTCGCGGATCGCCCGCCGCCGCCGGTCCTGACCGCTCAGCACAACTCCGCCAGCAGGCAATGCTCGTAGGCCTGCGCCATGTATCTCTTGATGGTGCGCTCGGAGACGTGCAGGCGTTCGGCGATCTCGCGGTAGGTGAGGTCCTCGAGCTGGCTGAGCAGGAAGGCCCGCCGCACCGCGGCGGGCAGGCCATCGAGCAACTCGTCCAGCGCCTGCAGGGTTTCCAGCAGCAGCCAACGCTGCTCGGGCGACGGCACGCAGGCTTCGGGCAATGCCATCAGGGCATCGAGGTAGGCCTGCTCGAGGCTTTTGCGCCGCTGGAAATTGATCAGCAGGCGTTTGCCAATGGTCACCAGATAGGCCCGCGGCTCCTGCAGTTCACCGAGCACTTCGGGATTGCGCAACAGCCGCAGAAAGGCTTCCTGGCTGAGATCGGCCGCATCCCATTCGCTGCCCAGCCGCCGGCGCAACCAGGCCTGCAGCCACCCGCTGTGGTCGAGATAGAGCCGATGAAGGTGGCGCGTGGACGCGAGAGCCATATCACTCATGACGGGTGCTACCTGCTCGTCGATGCTTAGATGATATTGATTCTACTTTACATGGATCATCCAGGACCAGTCCGGAGCCGTCTATTCCCTGCGCTTTCGCCCGAAAGCTGGGCAATGGCCAGCATGGGCCTCAGCCCACCAGGCTTTCCGCGGGCGCAGGCGAGAGATCGACGCTCCGGCAATAGTCCATGAACAGCCGCGTCGCCTTGGTCGGTTCGTTGTTGCGCAGGTAGGCCATGATGAAGGTGGAGGCCGGCATGTCGTCGTGGATGTTGACCTGGGCCAGGCGCTTGCCGTCGTAGGTCAGGTCGGTGGTGGGCCGGGTGACCAGCACGGAAAAGCCCAGGCCCTGCCCCACCATGCAGCGCACCATCTCGATGGAGGGCGAGCTGTAGGCCACGTTGGGGTGGTAGCCCTTCTCCCTGAAGATGTCGATGAAGTAGTTACGGCTGGGCACCACGTCCAGCAGGATCATGGGCTCGCGACTCAGCTCCTTGAGGGTCACCGCCTTCTTGCCGGCCAGGGGATGGGCGATGGGCAACAGCGCATAGGGCTTGTGCGGTGCATTGAGCTTTTCCTTGGTGATGGAATCACCCAGCTCCAGGTCGTAGAGAAACACCAGGTCGAAGCGTCCGCGGTGCACCCCGTGCATCAATTCGTGCTGCTCGCCATCGTGCAGCTGGATGGTGATCTCGGGATAGAGCCGCTTGAAACCGGCGACCAGCTTGGGCAGATAGAGCGGGGCCGCGGATTCGAAGCAGCCGATGGCCACGGTGCCCGAAACCAGCTCGTTTTCCGCCTTGGCGTTCTGTTCCAGTTCCTGGGACAGCCGCAACAGTTCCTTGGCCTTTTCATACAGCCGACGGCCACTGGCGGTGAGCGAAACGCCCTGGGCGTGATGGCGAATAAACAACTTCTGCTCGAAACTTTCCTCGAGGTTCTTGATGGCGACGGAGATCGACGGCTGGGATATATGCAGTTGTCGCGCGGCCTCGACGATGCTGTCTTCCTCGACCACCGCCACGAAATAGCGAAGTTGCCTCAGGGTAAAACGCGTCATGGCTCATCCATAGGATAAAACTTTGCAGAACGCATATCTGCATAGCGCAATCTGCTGAAGCGAAAGCCATGCCATCCGCCTGAATGTCACCGCGCGGCCTGTGCTTAGCGGTACTGCACGCGCGGTGGCGTGCCGACGAAAGTCCCTGCCGCACGGGTTAAAACGCACCAAAAGACTGCACTTCGAGTGCTTATGATTGCATCTTGCCCTGCCTTGGGGCGTATAGCGCGCAGAACAAGATGCCGCCTTACACTACTTAGGAAAAGGCTATGCAACGACCTGTAATTTGTTAATTGACGATGAGTCTGGCGGACGCCAATTCTGTTTCTGGCAACAGTGCGAACGCTTCAGGAAGGTTCGCACTTTCTTTGAAATGGCGACGGGTTGGCTCACCATGACTTTCGACTGGAACTACATGTTCAGCCTCATTGGCGACACTCAATTCTGGCTGGCAACCTGGACGGTCATCAAACTCAGCACCCTCACCTGGATCATCAGCATCGCCCTGGGCTTCTTCATCGCCCTGGCGAAACAGTCACGGTATCCGGCGCTCAGCCTGCCTGCTCGCGGTTACATCTGGTTCTTTCGCAGCGTGCCGCTGCTGGTGCTGCTGATCTTCATCTACAACCTGCCCCAGGCGCTGCCGGCGACCTCGGTGGTGCTCGCGGATCCCTTCTGGGCCGGCCTGATCGGCCTGGTCATCAGCGAAACGGCCTATGTCGCCGAGATCCACCGCGGCGGCCTGCTGTCGATTCCCAAGGGCCAGGGCGAGGCGGCCCGGGCGCTGGGCCTGCGCTTTCTCGGCACCCAGTGGCGCATCGTCATCCCCCAGGCCCTGCGCGTGGCCCTGCCGTCGCTGGCCAACGAATACATCTCCATCGTCAAGCTCAGCTCGCTGGTCTCGGTGATCTCCCTCACCGAGATCCTGATGGTCGGCCAGCGGCTCTATTCGCAGAACTTCCTGGTCATGGAGACCATGGTGGCGGTGGCCTTCTACTACGTGCTGATCGTCACCCTGTTCGACTTCCTGCTCAAACGCCTGGAGCGCTTTCTCGACGTCACCCAGCGCAAGGTGGTGCGGACCCCCGATGCCCAGGTGCTGGCCCTGGCCAACCAGGCCTCGACCGCCAGCACCAGGCCGCAGTGGGATGCCGGCACCCCGGCGCTGCAGGCGGCGCGGCTGCACAAGGCCTACAACGACGTCGAGGTGCTGGGTTCGGTCAACCTGCGCATCCAGCCCGGCGAGGTGGTCTCGGTGATCGGCCCATCGGGCTCGGGCAAGACCACCCTGATCCGCCTGCTCAACGGCCTGGAGCAACTGGACAACGGCGAGATCCGCATCAACGGCCAGCCCTTCATCCACCTGCGCAAGGACGGCGCCCAGAAGCCCCGCTTCGTCGAGCACAGCGAGCATCGCCTGGACATCGGCATGGTGTTCCAGAGCTTCAACCTCTTTCCCCACCTCACGGTGCTGGACAACCTGCTGCTCGCGCCGCGCTATCACCGCCTGGATACTCCCGCGGCGCTCAAGCAGCAGGCCTATGCCCTGCTGCACAAGGTCGGGATGCTCGACCACGCCTGGAAGTATCCGCACCAGCTGTCCGGCGGCCAGCAGCAGCGCGTGGCCATCGCCCGGGCGCTGATGATGCGACCGCAGATCATGCTGTTCGACGAGCCCACCTCGGCGCTGGATCCGGAAAAGGTCAACGAGGTGCTGCAGGTGATCGAGGCCCTGGCCCAGGAGGGCATCACCATGGTGATCGTCACCCACGAGATGAACTTCGCCTTCAAGGTCTCGGACCGCATCGTGTTCATGGAAAAGGGCCGCGTGGTCTGCGACGACGCGCCCGCGGTACTGCGTAACGGCCAGCATCCGCGCGTCGAGGCCTTCCTCAAGGACGTGTCCCTGGCTTGACCCCCACCCTTGGCTTCTGGAGAACAGAGATGATCGAGCAAGCGCAAATAGACAGCTTCCACCGAGACGGCTACCTGGTGGTCGAGAACCTGCTGACCGCCGACGAGATCGCCACCCTGCAGGCCGATTTCGACGGCTGGGTGGCAGAGAGCCGCAGCCACGCCGAAGCCTGGGGCGAAACCCAGGATGGCCGCGCCCGCTTCGACGTCGAGCTGGACCACCGGCCCGACCACCCTTCCCTGCGCCGGGTCAGCTCGCCCACCGAAATCTCCGCGGCCTATTGCGAGGTCGCACTGTCCTCGCGGATGGCCCAGGTGGCCGCCCAGTTGATCGGCGGCAGCGGCACGAGATTCCACCACAGCAAGATCAATTCGAAGCTGCCGCACACCGCCACCCAGGTGAAGTGGCACCAGGATTTCCTGTTCACGCCCCACAGCAATGATGACGTGGTCACCGCGCTGCTGATGGTGAGCGAGGTGACCCCGGAGAACGGTCCCCTCACCGTCATCCCCGGCAGCCACCGGGGTCCGCTCTGGTCGCACTGGCAGGACGGTCGTTTCACCGGCGCGGTCGACGACAACGTGGTGGCCGAGCATTGCGGCGAGCCCGTGGCCTGCTTTGGCCCGGCCGGCTCGGTGTGCTTCATGCACACCCGCCTGCTGCACGCCTCCAGCCCCAACCAGACCGAACTGCCGCGCACCCTGTTCATCAGCGTCTACGCCGCCGAGGACGCCCTGCCCTTTGGCGAGAATCCGCTGCCCAGCGAGCACGCCGGGGTGCTGGTGGCCGGCCAGGAAAGCGGACTGGTGCGCAGCGTGGCCAACAGCGTGCGGCTGCCGCAGAAACCGCGCGGCGCGTCCTTCTTCGTCCAGCAGGCCGGGCTCGACCAGGCTGCCGTTTGATCTTTCCTACCGCTCAAGGAGTTTCGCCATGCAAAGATTCAGCAGCGCCTCGCTTCGCATCCTCTCCACCGCCGTACTGGGCGCCGGCCTGGCGCTGGTCTCCAGCCTGGCCTCGGCTGACTTCCTGCAGCCGGGCAAGTTGGTCGCCGGTTCCGACCTGACCTTCTTCCCCTACGAATACGTGCAGGACAACAAGCCGGCCGGCTTCGACATCGAATTCGTCGACGGCCTGGCGAAGTTCATGGGCCGCTCCGTGGAGACGATCGACACCCGCTTCCCCAACCTCATCACCGGGCTGCAGGGTGGCCGCTTCGACATCACCAACTCCTCGATGTACATCACCGCGGACCGCCTCAAGGTGATCGACATGATCCCCTACCTGAAGAGCGGCGAGTCGATCATCGCGCTCAAGAGCAGCAGCTATCAGCCCAAGAAGCCGGAAGACTTCTGCGGCCACAAGATCGGCTCCATGGGCGCCACCTCCTGGCTGCAGCAGCTGCACAAGCTGTCCGACGAGTACTGCGTGAAGAACGGCCTCAAGCCCATCGCCGTGAGCGAATACGGCACCGATCCCCAGACCACCCAGGCACTGCTGTCCAAGGCCGTGGAGGCGCAGATCACCGACGCCGCCGTGGCCCGTGGCCTGGTGGAAAAGCTCGGCAATCGCGTGGTGATCTCCTCGGACACCCTGATCTATCCGGTGCTCAACGGCTTTGGCGTGAAAAAGGGCAACGACGCGGTCAAGACCGCCCTGGTGGATGCGCTCAAGCAATACAGCGCCACCCCGGAGTACGCCGCGCTGCTGAAGAAATACAACTTCCAGGCGCCCACCGAGGCGGACATCGCCGCCCTGATGCCCAAGCCCTGAGCCTTACGGAGTCACGACCATGGCACTTTCTCACGAGGAACGGCTGCGCATCGATCTGGCGGCGACCTTTCGCGTCATCGCCCACCTCGGCATGCACGAAGCCGTCGCCAACCACTTCAGCGCCGCCGTCTCCGCCGACGGCAAGCGCTTCCTGATCAATCCGAAGTGGAAGCACTTCTCGCGCATCCGCGCCAGTGACCTGCTGCTGCTCGATGCGGAGGATCCGCAGGGCGCCGAGCGGCCGGACGTGGATCGGACGGCCTGGTCGATCCACGGGCAGATCCATCGCCTGCTGCCGGAGGCCCGGGTGGTGCTGCACCTGCACCCGGTCTACACCACGGCGGTGGCCTGCCTGGCCAGGCCCGAGGTGCCGCCCATCGACCAGAACACCGCGCGCTACTTCAACCGTATCGCGGTGGACGAACTCTACGGCGGCATGGCCGACACCGAGGCCGAGGGCGCGCGCCTGGCCGGGTTGCTGGATGGCAAGCAGCGGCTGCTGATGGGCAATCACGGCGTCATGGTGATCGCCCCCACCATCGGCCAGGCCTTCGACGACATCTGGACCCTGGAGCGGGCCTGCCAGATCCTGGTCACCGCCTGGTCCACCGGCCAGCCGCTCAAGGTGCTGTCCGCCGAGGTCGCCGAAAAGACCGCCCGCGCCTGGGAAGGCATTACCGACTTCTCCGAGCAGCACTTCGCCGAGATGAAAGAACTGATGATCCAGCAGGACTCCTCCGTGCTGGATTGATCGCCGCGGAGCCTCTGAGCTCCGCCTTCCTACTGCTTAGATGACGGCCGCGCCCTGCGGAGCGGCCGAAGGGTACCCTCATGTCCACATTACCGACCACGATCGACACCCTGGTGATAGGCGCTGGCCAAGCCGGCGTCGCCATGAGCGAGCATCTGGGGCGCCTCGGCATCGAGCACCTGGTGCTGGAAAAGAACCGCATCGCCGAAGCCTGGCGCACCGGTCGCTGGGATTCCCTGGTGGCCAACGGTCCGGCCTGGCATGACCGCTTCCCCGGGCTGGAATTCCAGACGCCGCCGGATGGCTTTCCCGGCAAGGACGAGATCGCCGCCTACTTCGAGACCTATGCCCGGCAGATCGGCGCGCCCATCCGCACCGGCGTCGCTGTCACCCGGGTGACTCGCCAGGCCGGGCAGGCGGGCTTTCTGGTGGAAACCTCGGCGGGCAGCCTGAATGCCCAGCGGGTGGTGGTGGCCACCGGCCCCTTCCAGAAGCCGGTGATCCCAGCCATCGCACCAACGGACGAGCGGCTCTACCAGATCCACTCCGCCCATTACTTCAATCCCCAGCAACTGCCCGACGGCGCAGTGCTGGTGGTGGGCGCCGGCTCCTCCGGGGTACAGATCGCCGAGGAATTGCTGCGCGCCGGCAAGCGCGTCTATCTCTCCGTCGGCCCCCACGACCGGCCGCCGCGGGCCTATCGCGGTCGTGACTTCTGCTGGTGGCTGGGCGTGCTCGGCCTGTGGGATACCGAGACCATGCAGCCGGGTCGCGAACACGTGACCATCGCCGTGAGTGGCGCCCGCGGCGGCCATACCGTGGACTTCCGCCGCCTGGCCCAGGCCGGCATGACCCTGGTGGGCCTCACCGACACCTTCACCGACGGTGTCGTGCGCTTCCGCCCGGACCTCAAGCAGAACCTCGACGCCGGCGACGCCAACTACCTGTCCCTGCTCGACGCCGCGGACGCCTATGCCGCCCGCCATGGCCTGGACCTGCCCGAAGAGCCCTCAGCCCGCGAACGGGTGGCGGACGCCGCCTGCATCCGCGAACCGCTCAGGGAACTGGACCTCCAGGCCGCGGGCGTCAGCTCGGTGATCTGGGCCACCGGCTACGCCACCGATTTCAGCTGGCTGCAGGTGGATACCTTTGGCGACAACGGCAAGCCCAAACATCAACGCGGGGTCGGTGCCGAGCCGGGCATCTACTTCGTCGGTCTGCCCTGGCTCAGCCGCCGCGGCTCGGCCTTCATCTGGGGCTGCTGGCACGACGCCCGCCATGTGGCCGACCAGATCGCCATCCAGCGCCGCTACCAGGACTACCGCCCGAGCGTCGAGACGACCGTCCACACCCAGCAGTCGCGTAGCGCCTGACGCCCTTATCGAGATCCGGAGACACCCCGCATGGCCACCCCGACCCATACCCGCATCCGCATGTTCAATACCAAGGACACCTACCCCAACCAGAGCCTGGACAACGACCTCTGCCAGGCCGTGCGTGCCGGCAACACCGTCTATGTGCGCGGTCAGGTGGGTACCGACTTCGACGGCAAGCTGGTCGGCCTGGGCGATCCCCGCGCCCAGGCCGAGCAGGCGATGAAGAACGTCAAGCAACTGCTGGAAGAAGCCGGCAGCGACCTCAGCCATATCGTCAAGACCACCACCTACCTGACCGATCCGCGCTATCGCGAGCCGGTGTACCAGGAGGTCGGCAAGTGGCTCAAGGGCGTCTTCCCCATCTCCACTGGTCTGGTGGTATCCGCCCTGGGGCAGCCCCAGTGGCTGATGGAGATCGACGTCATCGCCGTGATCCCCGACTGAGGCGCCGCCATGACCTTTTCCCTTACCGCCCGCTGCGCCGCCACCGGTCAATTCGGCATCGCCATCAGTTCGTCGAGCATCGCCGTGGGCGCCCGCTGCCCCTGGCTGCAGCCCGGTGTCGGCGCGGTCAGCTCGCAGAACATCACCCTGCCCGCCCTGGGGCCGCGCACCCTGGAGCGCCTGGCGCAAGGTCTGACACCCGCCGCGGCCCTGGCCGAGAGCCTGGCCGGCGATGGCTACGCCGAATATCGCCAGGTGACGGTCATCGACGCCCAGGGCCGCAGTGCCCATCACAGCGGGGCCCATACCCTGGGCGTGCACCAGGCCTTGAGCGGCCTGAACTGCGTGGGCGCCGGCAACATGCTGGCCAGCCCCGCGGTGGTGGAGGCGCTGGTGGCGAGCTTCGAAGCCACCCAGGGCACCCTCGCCGAGCGCCTGCTGCTGGCCATGCAGGCGGCGATGGCCGCCGGTGGCGAGGCCGGTCCGGTGCACTCGGCGGCGCTGCTGGTGGTGGGCGAGCCCAGCTGGCCCATCGTCAATCTGCGCGTCGACTGGGCCGAGACCGACCCCATTGGCGAGCTGGCGGCCCTGTGGCGCGCCTATGAACCCCAGTTGCAGGACTATCTCGACCGCGCGGTGCGTCCGGATCTCGCCCCCGGCTACGGCGTGCCGGGAGACGACCGATGAGCGCCAGCCAGAAGTTGCTGGCGCAGCTGGTGGCCTTCGACACCACCAGTCGCGAATCCAACCTGGCACTGATCGACTTCGTCGCCGGCTACCTGGATGGTTTCGGCGTACCCTATGAGCTGATCCATAACGCCGAGGGCACCAAGGCCAATCTGTTCGCCACCCTGGGACCGGCCGACGTGCCGGGCATCGTGCTCTCGGGGCATACCGACGTGGTGCCGGTGGACGGCCAGGCCTGGACCCGCCCCGCCTTCGAACTCAGTGAAGAAGAAGGCAGGCTCTATGGCCGCGGCACTGCCGACATGAAGGGCTTTCTGGCCTGCCTGCTGGCGCTGGTGCCCGCGGCCAGCCGCGCGGCCATGCGCCGCCCGCTGCACCTGGCGCTGTCCTATGACGAGGAAGTCGGCTGCCTGGGCGTGCGTAGCCTGCTCGACCAGTTGGCCCAGCGCCCGGTCAAGCCGCTGCTGTGCCTGATCGGCGAACCCACCGAGCTCAAGCCCGTGCTCGGCCACAAGGGCAAGGTGGCCATGCGCTGCCAGGTGCACGGCGCGGCCTGTCATTCGGCCTATGCGCCCGAGGGCGTCAACGCTGTCGAATACGCCGCGCGCCTGGTCGTCGAACTGGGCCGGCTTGGGGAGGCGCTCAAGGCCCCGCAAGACCAGGATCCACGCTTCGACCCGCCCTTCTCCACGGTGCAGACCGGCCTGATCACCGGCGGCCAGGCCCTGAACATTGTGCCAGAGGACTGCACCTTCGATTTCGAGATCCGCGCCCTGCCCGCCCAGGATCCCTATCAGGTGATCCACCAGCTCCAGGCCCATGCCGAAGCGATCCTGCTACCGGCCATGCGCGCCATCAGCGGTCAGAGCGCCATCCGCTTTACCGAGCTGTCCAGCTATCCCGGCCTGGATACCGCCGTCGAAAGCGAGGCGGCCGAATGGGTCGCGCAATTCTGTGGCTCCCGCGACTTCGGCACGGTGGCCTTCGGCACCGAAGGCGGTCTGTTCGCCGCGGCCGGTATGCCCACCGTGGTCTGCGGCCCCGGCAGCATGGCCCAGGGGCACAAGCCCGACGAATTCGTCACCCAGGCGCAACTGGACGGCTGCGATGCCATGTTGGGGCGGGTGCTGGCCTTCGCCTGCCGCTAGGTCCTGTACGAAATGTGCCTGCGCTCGGTAATGCTTCGTTGAAAAAGGCCTGGATCGCCAGCCCGGTCGCAATGCTCATTTACCGGTCGTGAACTCGAGCGCGAGCCCGGTCCGCTTCCTCAGCCTTTTTCGTGGGGCCGCCTAGGCCTCGCCTGACCTTCGCTCGGCGACTTTTCGTACAGAACCTAACCTGATCATTCCATTTTGCGGAATGCTGAACTGACGAGAAGGCCGATTCCCACGAAAGCCATCTGATCCCAAGCTGGTAGCACGAATCGGGACCACCCTCGGCCCGATGCCTGCCAGGAGTTGGATCATGAAGCTCTACCACCTGCCGTTATCCGGTCATGCCCATCGCGCCGTGCTGTTCGCCTCGTTGCTGGGCCTCGCGCCCGAACTGGTCGAGGTCGATCTCGCGGCCGGCGAGCACCGCACCCCGGCGTTCCTCGCCCTCAACCCCTTCGGCCAGGTGCCGGTGCTGGAGGACGATGGCGTGATCGTCGCCGACTCCAACGCCATCCTCGTCTACCTGGCGAAGAAACTGGGCCGCACCGACTGGCTGCCGGAAGACCCGGCCGGGACCGCCGCCGTCCAGCGCTGGCTGTCGGTGGCCGCGGGCGAACTGGCCTATGGCCCGGCAGCGGCGCGGTTGATCACGGTGTTCGGTGCCCGTCTGAATCCCGAGGAAGTCATCGCCCGCGCCCACGTCCTTCTGGAGCGGATGGAGGCTCATCTAGCGAACCGCGACTGGCTGGCCGCCGATCACCCGACCATCGCCGACGTCGCCCTCTACAGCTACCTGGCCGGAGCGCCGGAAGGCAACGTGGACCTGGCGCCCTATACCGCTGTGCGGGCCTTTCTGCAGCGGCTGGAAGCCCTGCCGGGCTTCGTGCCCTTCCCGCAGACGGCTGCCGGTCTGCGCGCCTGAAGCAGCTGGATCATCCGCCTTCCCCCATCGCGAGGAGCCACCTCGATGAGCACGCCCCTGAACGCCCTGCCCACCTGGCACCCCGGCGAAACCGCCCTGCAGGAGCGCGTCGGCGTCCGCCAGCGGATGGCCGAGGTCGGCCCGCGGGTGATCCGCAGCTTCATGCCCGACCAGCATCGCGCCTTCTACCAGCAACTGCCCTTCCTGGTGCTGGGTAGCGTGGACGCGACCGGCGCGGCCTGGGCGACGATCCTGGAAGGCGCGCCGGGCTTCGTCAGCGCACCGACGCCAACGCGGCTGGATATCTCGGCCAGCCTAGCGGCAGGTGATCCGGCCGGCACCGGCCTGGCGGATGGCGCCGCCGTGGGACTGCTGGGTATCGAGCTGCACACCCGGCGCCGTAACCGCGTCAACGGCGAGGTCGAGCTGACGCCCCGGGGCCTGCGGGTGACCGTGGACCAGAGCTTCGGCAACTGCCCGCGCTACATCCAGCTGCGCGACCTGCAACCCAACCAACCACCGGATCAGACGCCCGCTCCGGCCGTCGAACCCCTCGAGACGCTGGATGAGGCGGCACGCCAGCTGATCGAAGGGACCGATACCTTCTTCGTCGCCTCCTATGCCGAGCAGGAGGGCCGGCGCCGGGTGGACGTCTCCCACCGTGGCGGCAAGCCGGGCTTCGTCCGGGTGGATGCCGAGGGCGTGCTGACCATTCCCGACTTCAATGGCAACCTGTTCTTCAACACCCTGGGCAACATCGCTGTCAACGGTCAGGCCGGACTGCTGTTCGTCGACGACGAGCGCGGCGACCTGCTGCAGTTGAGCGGCACCGCCGAGGTGCTGTTCGACTCGCCGGAGATCGCCGCCTTCGAGGGCGCCGAACGCCTCTGGACCTTTCGCCCGCAACGTATCGTCCGTCGCCGCGGCACCCTGACCCTGCGCTGGCGGGCGCGGGCCGGGGGCGAGTCGAACAGCAACCAGCTGACCGGCAGCTGGGCGCAGGCGCGCGAGCGCCTGCTGAGCCGTGAACTCGGCAACCGCTGGCGACCCTTGCGCGTCATCCGCATCGTCGAGGAGAGCGCCACCATCCGCTCCTTCCATCTCGCCGCGGCAGACGGCACCGCCTTGCCGCCCGCCCAGGCCGGCCAGTTCCTGCCGGTACGCCTCACTCCGGTCGCCGGCCAGGCCCCGGCGCTGCGTAGCTATAGCCTCTCCAGCGCGCCGGCCGACGGGCACTACCGCATCAGCGTCAAGCGCGAGGGGCTGGTGTCCACCTGGCTGCACGATCAGCTGCGCGAGGGCGATCTGCTCGACACGCGTCCGCCGGCGGGGGACTTCACCCTGACCGCCGCCGACCAGTCCCTGGTTCTGCTGGCGGCCGGCATCGGCATCACCCCGCTGCTGGCGATGCTCAGGCACCTGGTCCACGAAGGACGCCGGACCCAGCGCCAGCGCCCGATCACCCTCTTCTACGGCGCCCGGTCGAAGGCCGAGCGCGCCTTCGATGCGGAACTGGCCGAATTGGTGGCCACCGCCGGAGGCTCGCTGCGCCTGGTGCGGGCGCTGAGCGATACCCGCGGGGCCGTGGCGGATACCGACTACGAGGTGGCCGGACGGATCGACCTGGGCGTGCTGGGCCGCTTCCTGCCCTTCGGCGATCACACCTTCTACCTCTGCGGCCCTGCGGCCTTCACCCAGGCACTGTACGACGGCCTGCGTGGTTACGGCATCGAGGACACGCGTATCCATGCCGAAGCCTTCGGTCCGGCGGCGCTGCGCCGCAGTCAGCCCCTGGAAGCGGCGGCTCCTGTGCGTCCAGCCGCGGCCACGGACAGTGTGCCGGTGGTCTTCACCGCCTCGCTCAAGGAAGCGCGCTGGACACCCGCGGCAGGCTCGCTGCTGGAGCTGGCCGAAGCCCGAGGCCTCGACCCCGCCTTCAGCTGCCGCGAAGGCCATTGCGGCAGCTGCCGGACACGGCTGCTCGGCGGCGCCGTCACCTATGCGCGGGAGCCGGTGGCGCGGGTCGCCGACGGCGAGGCGTTGCTGTGCTGCGCGGTGCCGGCGGCTGGCACCGACCGCCTGGAGCTCGATCTGTGATCCGTGCCGCCTAAAGTTGACTACCATGGAGCCTGGTCGACAAGACAGGACGGCGAGGCAGATGGATCGTTGGCAGGCGATGCGCGTGTTCGTGAAGGTGGCGGAATCCGAGAGTTTCGCCCGTACCGCCCGGGAGCTGCACCTGAGCGCACCGGCGGTGACCCGCCTGGTGGCGGCGCTGGAGGAGCTGGTCGGCGCGCGCCTGCTGGTGCGCACCACCCGTTCGGTCAGGCCCACCGAAGCCGGCGCCCGCTACCTGCAGGATTGCCGGCGCATCCTCGCCGACATCGCCGAGGCGGAGCTGGCCGCGGCCGGCCACTACGCCAAGCCGGTCGGCACCCTGACCATCACCGCCCCGCTGCTGTTCGGGCAGCTGCACGTGCTGCCGCTGCTGCTGGACTATCTCGAACGCTATCCGCAGATGCGCGCCCGCACCTTCTTCGTCGACCGGCCGGTGAACATCGTCGAGGAAGGGATGGACGTCGCCCTGCGCATCGGTCACCTGCCCGATTCGGGCTTCACCGCCATCCAGGTCGGGCGCGTGCGCCGGGTGGTCTGCGCCGCCCCCGACTATCTGCAGGCCCAGGGCATCCCCGCTACCCCTGCCGCGCTGCGTGAGCACCGCATCCTGGTGTCCCACAGCGCCTGGTCATCACCGGAATGGCGCTTTGCCGGTGGGCAACGGGTGAGCGTCGATCCGCTGCTGCACTGCAACACCAACGAGGCCGCCATCAGCGCGGCCAGGGCCGGTCGCGGCCTCACCCGGGTCCTGCACTACCAGATCGCGCCGGCCCTGGCCGAAGGCGCGCTGCAGATTGTCCTCGCCGAGCACGAGGAAGCGCCGCTGCCGATCCACCTCATTTACCCCGAAGGCCGCCAGGCACCGGCCAAGGTAAGGGCCTTCATCGACCTGGCGGTGGCGGCGCTCAGGGACAATCCGCTGTTCGCCTGACACCCTCAGTGGCCGAGGATCGCTTTGGTCTCCAGGTACTCCTCCAGGCCGTGGACGCCATATTCGCGCCCGTTGCCGGAACGCTTGTAGCCGCCGAAGGGTGCCCAGGGGTTCCAGGCCGGATAGTTGAGATGGACCTGCCCGGCGCGCAGACGGGCCGCTACCGCGGCGACCTGGTCAGGGTCCCGACCCTGGACGTGGGCGCTGAGGCCATAGCGGCTGTCGTTGGCGATGGCGATGGCCTGGTCGAGCGAGCTGTAGGGCAGCAGGCAGAGCACCGGCCCGAAGATTTCCTCCTGGGCGATGCGCATCCCCGAGGTAACCGCCGAAAACACCGTGGGGCGCGCATAGAAGCCGGTGGTGCAGCCATCCGGGCGACCCGGTCCGCCGCAGACCAGCCTGGCGCCCTCTGCCAGACCGCTCTCGATCAGCGCCTGCACCCGGGCGAACTGGGCGCCATTGGCCAGCGGGCCGAGGGTCGTCGCGGGCGCCTGGGGGTCACCGACCACGAGGCCCGCCACGGTGGCTGCCGCCAGGCGCTCCACCTCGGTCAACTGGGCCTGAGGCACCAGCATCCGCGTCGGCGCGCTGCAGGATTGGCCGCTGTTGCGGAAGGCCGCCAGCACGCCCTTGGCCACCGCCTCCGGCAGATCGGCATCGGGCAGCAGCAGGTTGGGCGACTTGCCGCCCAGTTCCTGGGTCACGCGCTTGACCGTAAGGGCGGCGGCCTGGGCCACCTGGACCCCGGCGCGATTGGAGCCGGTGATGGAAATCATGTCGACATCGGGATGCTCGGCCAGCGCCGCGCCGACCGTTGGCCCGTCGCCGTTGACCAGGTTGAACACCCCCGCCGGGATCCCCGCGTCATGAACCGCCTGGGCGAACAGCAGGGCGCTCAGCGGGGCCAGTTCACTGGGCTTGAGCACCACCGTGCAGCCGGCGGCCAGCGCCGGCGCGACCTTGGCGGTGATCTGGTAGAGCGGCCAGTTCCAGGGCGTGATGAGCGCGCAGACGCCGATGGGCTCACGCCTGAGACGCAAGGCACCGTCGGCGCGCTCGAAGGCGTAGTCGCTCACCACCTCGCGTGCCACGCGCAGGTGTTCCAGGGCCAGGGGCACCTGCAGGGCCCGGGCCGCGGCGAGGGGCGCACCCATCTCCCGTGAAATCACCTGGGTGAAGGTGTCGGCACGCTGTGCCAGCAGGGTCTGCAGGCGCTCCAGCCGTTGGGCGCGAGCGGCCGGCGTCTGCCCGGACCAGGCGTCGAAGGCGCCGCGGGCGGCCTGCACCGCCTGGTCGACTTCCGCGGCGCCGCCAAGGGCCACCTCGGCGAGCGCGCGTTCGGTCGCGGGATCCGTCACCGTGGCCCGGGCGGCGCCAGGCACCGGCACCCAGCGGCCGGCGAGATAACAGCAGCGGGTCACTTGGGGATCGATCAACGTTTGCAACGAAGGGTCCAGCAGCATGAGGGGAGCTCCCAGATGGCGACGGGCGATCAGTCGGCGCGCGCCAGCGCCTCGATCTCGACGAGATAACCATGGTGCAACTGCGGCACCGGCACCACCGCCCGCGCCGGCCGGTGTTCGCCCAGGAATCCGGCATAGAGGCGGTCGAAGGTAGGCCAGTGCTCGATGCCGACGACATAGACGGTCACCTTGAGCAGATCCTGCGGCCCCCGCCCGGCCGCGGCCAGGATGGCGCAGAGGTTGTCCAGGGCGATCTGGGCCTGCTCAGCGAAACTCGCCGCGACCGCATGGCTGCCGTCGGGTCGTACCGGCAGTTGCCCGGATACATGGAGCAGCCCCTGGTAGGCCACCGCCTGGGAATAGTGGCCGCCCGGTAGCGCCGCGGCCGCGGTCTGGATGAAGCGCGTATCAGCGGCCATGCAGGCGACTCCAGGGGGTGACCGCGCCGCTGGCGTCCACGGCGTGATAGCGCTCGAACTGGCCGCCGGTGGCGCAGGCATGGTTGGGCAGGATGCGCAGGCGGCTGCCCACCGGGAAGCGCTGCTCCAGATCATCTGGGCAGCCCCCGGCGAAGCTGACGATGCCATGCTCCTGGTTGGCACCGGTCAGCAGGGCCCCTTCGAGCCAGCGGCCGTCCAGGGTGCAGACCTGGCCATAGCCGAAGTCACGCCGCTGCCGCTGGGTGCCCCGGTCGCGACTGAGGGCCATCCAGCCGGCGTCCACCAGCACCCAGCCTTTCTCCACCTGATGGCCAATCACCGTGGTCAGGACGCTCAGCGCCAGATCCTCGGCCTGGCAGATGCCGACGTTATGCATCACCAGGTCCTGGAAGACGTAGACCCCGGCGCGGACTTCGGTAACCCCGGTCAGATCCAGGGCCGACAGCGCCGTGGGCGTCGAGCCGATACTGACCTGCGGACAGGCCAGGCCCTGGGCACGCAGCCGCTCGGCCGCCGCCACGCAACAGGCGCGCTCCTGCTCGGCCAGGGCCTGCAGCGCCTGGGGGTCGTCCAGCTCGTAGCTGGAGCCGGCATGGGTGAGCACCCCCGCCAGGCGCATGCCACCCGCGCTCAGCAGCTCAACGATCTGCACCAGCCGGGGATCGTCCGGTTGCAGGCCCGCGCGATGTCCATCGCAGTCGATCTCCAGCCAGACCTCGAAGGCTTCGTCGTAGCGCTGGCCGGCCGCGACGATGGCCTGGGCCCCGGCCAGGCTGTCGGTCAGGATGCCTAGCCGACAACCCTGCCGCCGCAGCGTGCTGACCTGTTCCAGCCGCGCCGGGGCAATGGTCACGGCGTAGAGCACGTCGGTGATGCCCAGGGCGAAACAGGCCTCGGCCTCCTGGAGGGTGGAGACGGTCACGCCCTGGGCGCCCGCCGCCAGTTGCCGGCGGATGACCGCCTCGCTCTTGCTGGTCTTCACATGGGGCCGCAGGCGGACGCCGAGGGCGTTCATGCGCGCCTGCATGAGGTGGATGTTGCGCATCATCCGGGCTTCGTCGATGAGCGCGGCAGGGGTATCGAGGGTGAGCAGGGAGAGGGTCATGGCAAGGACTCGACCGGTGGGCGATGGGCGAACTGTAGCCGCCCTTCGTTAACCTGTGATTCAATCCTGCTGATGCATTCCTTTAGTCCAGATTAATGATCGCCATCGAAGACCTGCGCCTGGTGGTACTCCTGGCCCGCTGTGATTCCCTCAGCGCGGCGGCGCGCGCCCTCAACGTCTCGCCGCCCGCGCTCTCCACCCGCCTGCGCAAACTGGAGGCACGGCTGGGGGTGGCCCTGGCCAATCGCGATGCCCGGCGGCTGAGCCTGACCCCCGACGGCGAGCGCTTCGCCCAGCAATGCAGCGAACTGCTCGAACGCCTGGAGGCCTTGCCCGACACCTTCGCCCGCCAGGATCGGCAGCTGGTGGGCACCCTGCGCCTCGCCGCGCCCTTCGGCTACGGCCGCCAGCGCATCGCCCCGCTGCTGGCGCGCTTCGCCGTGTTGCATCCGCAGCTGCGCCTGCAACTGGACCTGCGCGAGACCCCCTGGCCCGACCGGCACGACAGCGATGCGGTCATTCATATCGGCGCCATCGACGACAGCTCCTGGATCGCCAAGACCCTGGCCCACAACGAACGCTGGCTGTGCGCCAGTCCGACCTACCTGGAGCAGCACGGCCTGCCGCAGGGGCCCAGGGCGCTGCTGCAGCACCGCTGCATCTGCATCCGCGAGAACGACGAGGACGTGACCCTCTGGCAACTGCGCAACGACCAGGAGCGCCAGACGCTGCGCATCGAACCGGCGCTGCTCACCAACGATGGCAGCGTGGCCCGACGCTGGGCCGAACAGGGTCTGGGCATCGTGCTGCGTTCCCAGTGGGACGTCGCCGATGCCATCGCGCGCGGCGCCCTGGTCCGGCTGCTGCCGGCGTGGCGCTTCGACAGCGCGCCCATCACCCTCCTGGTCCCCGCCCGCAAACAGCGCAGTGCCCGCCTCCAGGCGCTGGCCAACTTCCTCGACCTGGCGGTGAAGGGGCTGGACGCGGGCGCGGACCCTCACTAGCGGCCGGCCAGGAAGCCACCGCACAAAGTGCGGCAACGTCGCCGCGAACGCGTTCGGCACCGGTTCACAGCGGTCGATTTCGGCATTCGCCACCGCCACCCCTCCCTAGACTCAGGGCCTGACCTGCCACTGGGAGCGCCACCATGCCGCTGCACCTCGATCTGCGGGATCCCCGCCTGTTCAAAGCTTCCGCCTATGTCGACGGCCACTGGATCGCCGCCGACAACGGCGCCACCTTTGCCGTGGACAACCCCGCCACCGGCGAGACCCTCGCCGAGGTGGCCGCCCTGGAGGCGGTGGAAACCGCCCGCGCCATCGCCGCGGCGGAGGCCGCCTGGCCGGCCTGGCGCGAGCGTCCGGCCGCCGAGCGCGCGGCCCTGCTGGAGCGCTGGCACGCGCTGATGCTGGAGCACCAGGACGACCTTGCCCTGCTGATGACCCTGGAACAGGGCAAGCCACTGGCCGAGGCCCGTGGCGAGATCGCCTATGGCGCCAGCTTCGTCAAATGGTTCGCCGAGGAAGCCCGACGCAGCTTTGGCGATATCCTGCCCGCACCGGCCCGGGATCGCCGGGTGCTGGTGCTGCGGCAACCGGTGGGGGTCGCTGCCGCCATCACCCCGTGGAATTTCCCCAACGCCATGATCACCCGCAAGGCCGCCCCGGCGCTCGCCGCCGGCTGCCCGGTGGTGATCAAGCCCTCGGATCTCACCCCGCTGTCGGCCCTGGCGCTAGCCGAGCTGGCCGATCGCGCCGGCTTTCCGCCCGGCGTATTCAACGTGGTCACCGGGATGCCCGCCGGCATCGGCGGTGAACTGACCGGCAATCCGGCGGTGCGCAAGCTGTCCTTTACCGGCTCCACGCGCATCGGCCAGCTGCTGCTGGCGCAGTGTGCGGCCACGGTGAAGCGCACCAGCATGGAACTGGGCGGCAATGCGCCCTTCATCGTCTTCGATGACGCCGACCTGGACCTCGCCATCGCCGGGGTACTGCAGAGCAAATTCCGCAACGCCGGCCAGACCTGCGTCTGCGCCAACCGCATCCTGGTGCAGGACGGCATCCACGACCGTTTCGCCGAGCGGCTCGCTGCCGAAGTGGCCAAGTTCAAGGTGGGCAACGGCCTGGAGGCCGGCGTGACCCTCGGTCCGCTGATCAATCGCCTGGCGGTGGACAAGGTCGCGCGTCATGTCGACGACGCCCTGACCCTGGGCGCCAAGGCCCTGTTCGGCGGCTTGCCCAGCGGTCGCGACCAGTTCGTCGCCCCCACGGTGCTCACCGGCGCCACGGCGGACATGCTGCTGGCCCGCGAGGAGACCTTCGGCCCGGTGGCGCCGCTGTTCCGCTTCCGCGACGAAGCCGAGGCGCTGGCGCTGGCCAATGCCACGCCCTATGGCCTGGGCGCCTACTACTACACCCAGGACCTGCGCCGCGCCTGGCGTGTCGGCGAGCAGCTGGAATTCGGCATGGTGGCGCTCAACACCGGCACCCTGTCGATGGAGGTCGCGCCCTTCGGGGGAGTGAAGCAATCCGGCCTGGGCCGCGAAGGCTCGCACCTGGGGCTGGACGAGTACCTGGAAGTGAAGGCCTGGCACCTCGGCGGCCTCGACTGAAAGCCACCGGCGGCAGGCAACCGAAAATGCCGCCACTCCCAAGCAAAACAGCCGATCACGATGCCGGGGCCGGCAACTTCAGCGTTACCGACCCTGCGGCCTGCGTAGGCTGGAACTCTCGCCCCTGCCTGGAGTATCGCTGCATGAATTCCGCTGCCAAAGCCACCGACCGCCTGCTGGGCCTTCGCGAACAAGGCGTTCCCCGCGGCATCATCACCGCCCATCCCGTCGTGGTGGCCCGCGCCCAGGGCAGCGAAGTCTGGGACGTGGACGGTCGCCGCTACCTCGACTTCGTCGGCGGCATCGGCGTGCTCAATGTCGGTCACAACCACCCACGGGTGGTGGAGGCCGTGCGCCGTCAGGTCGGGGAGATCTCCCACGCCAGCTTCCAGGTAATGGCCTACGAGCCCTACCTGGAGCTGGCCAATCGTCTCAACACCCTCATCGGCAACGGCGAAGCCTACAAGACGCTGCTGCTGACCTCCGGCGCCGAAGCCGTGGAAAATGCCATCAAGATCGCCCGCGCCCACACCAAAAGGCCCGGGGTGATCGCCTTTCGCGGCGGCTTCCACGGTCGCACCCTGCTCGGCGTAACCCTCACCGGCTTCGCCCAGCCCTACAAGCAGAACTTCGGCCCCTTCCCCGGTGACATCTACCACGCGCCCTACCCCGATGCCTTCCGCGGAGTGGGTAGCCAGCAGGCCCTGGCCGGCTTGCGCGAGGTCTTCGCCACCCAGGTTGCGCCCGACCAGGTGGCCGCGATTCTGATCGAACCGGTGCAGGGCGATGGCGGCTTCCGCCCGGCGCCGGTGGAATTCCTCCAGGCGCTGCGTGCCCTCTGCGACCAGCACGGCATCGTGCTCATCGCCGACGAGATCCAGACCGGCTTCGGTCGCACCGGCAGCCTGTTCGCCTTCCAGCAGACCGGCGTCCAGCCCGATCTGGTGACGGTGGCCAAGAGCCTGGCCGGGGGCCTGCCGCTCTCCGGAGTGGTCGGGCGCGCCGCCATCATGGACGCGCCCCTGCCCGGCGGTCTCGGCGGCACCTATGGCGGCAACGCCCTGGCCTGCGCCGCGGCCCTGGCGGTGCTGGACGTGTTCGAGGATGAGGACCTGGTCGCCCGTGGCGTCGCCCTCGGCGAGCAGCTGCGCAGCGGTCTGCTCGCGCTGCAGCAGCGGCATCCACGCATCGGCGAGGTGCGCGGCCGCGGCTTCATGCTGGCGGTGGAGATGGTCGGCGCCGATGGCCACAGCCCGGACGCTGCCCTCGCCCAGCAGGTCATCGACGGCGCCCGCCAGGCGGGCCTGCTGGTGATCAAGTGCGGTGTCGAACGCAACGTCATCCGCTTCCTGGCACCGCTGGTGACCACCGAGGCACAACTGGCCGAGGCCTTGCACATGTTCGGCCAAGCCCTCGCCCAGGCCGGTGCCTGAGAAGCTGCTCACGATCTCGCGAGCTCGAGCCAAACAAGGCGAAAACGCCTGAGAAAGCGCAGTTTACAGGCGGTAAATGAGCATTTTGAAGGCGTTTTCAACGCAGTTCGACCGACGCGCAGCAGATCGTGGGCGGCTTCTGAGGTTGAACGTAACGCCGCCTGGCATCGGCAGAGCGGCGCCAAGGGGAAACCGACCATGAGAATCACGCGTTACCAGGCCATAGGCTTTTCCTGCTACGGCACCCTCGTCGACCGCGAAGGGGGCATCCTCGAAGCCCTGCGCCCCCTTGTGGCGCAGGCGGGCCTCAGCACCCATCCCGACTGGCTCCTCGGCAGCTATCACCGCCTCGCCCGCGAGTTGCGCCAGGCCACGCCCAACGCCAGCCAGACCAGCCTGCACCTGCGTATCCACCAGCGTCTGGCGCAAGAGTTGCAGCAGGAAGCCGACCTGGATGCCAGCGTGGCCTTTGGAAACGCCACGTCGTGCTGGCCGGTGTTCGAGGATGCGCCGGGCGCGCTGCAGTACCTGAGCAAGTTCTATCGATTGGTGTTGCTGGCCTCGCCCGATGACGGCGACGCCGCAGCGGTCACGGCGCGGCTGCCCGAGGTGTTCGCCGCCGTGATCCCCAACCGCGGCGGTGATCTGCGCCTGGCGCTGGACAACACCCTGGAGGAGCTTGGCCTGGCGCGTGGGGATCTGCTGCCGGTAAGAGGCAGCGAACCGGACGACCCCTGGAACCCCCTGGTGGATTTTCCGCTGTGTACCTTGCGCCGCGATCGCTCGCGGCCCTGGAACCTTTCACGGCAGGCCCTGGATGGCACGCGGTGCGAGTACGCGAGTCTCGCCGATCTGGTGCATGCGCATCAGACCGCCCTGCGTGCCTAGCCTGACGTTCACGACTGCGAGGAACGACGATGGACGCCGCAACAAAACTGGACCGCATCGACATCAACATCCTGGTGCAACTGCAGAAGGATGGCCGGATGACCAATGTCAGTCTCGCCGAAGCCGTGGGCCTCTCCCCCAGCCCCTGCCTGCAGCGCGTCAAGCGCCTGGAGGCGGCCGGCTACATCAGCGGCTACGAAGCCCACGTCAACCTCGCCAAGATCGCCAACTCGGTGACGGTCTTCACCGAGGTCACCCTTTCCGACCACAAGCGCGCCGATTTCGTGAAGTTCGAGTCCTTCATCCGCGGGGTCGACGAGATCCTCGAATGCCACCTCATCAGCGGCGGCTACGACTACCTGCTGCGCTTCATGTGCAGCAGCATCGGCCACTACCAGGAGCTGATGGAATCCATCCTCGACCGCAACGTCGGCATCGAGAAGTACTTCAGCTACATCGTCATCAAGTCGCCGGTGGTCAAGAACGCCCTGCCGCTGCGCAGCCTGATCAAGGCCGGCTGACCTCCCTCGCCGCGGCGCTCCGCCAGCATCCCGCTGCCGGAGCGCCCTCTTCTCAGCGCAGGATGCAATACAGCTTGCGCACCCGCTCCCGGCTGTCCCAGGCCATGGCCGTTTCCGCCGGTACCAGCACCGCCTCGCCCGCGTTGACCGTGCAGGGCGCTTCGCCCTCGACCGCGAGGGTCACGGCGCCGGCATAGAGCAGCATCAGCTCGCAGTGGGGATTGCTCACCGCCTTGCGCGTATAGGCCGTGCACTCCCACATCCCGACCCGCAGGGCCCCGCCACCGCTTTCGAACAGGTCGCAGCCGGTGGCCGTGGGCTCGGGACTGAGCAGTACGCTGGCCGCCGGCGGCGGTGAGGGTTCGCGCGGCGCCGAGGGATCCAGCAGCACGGGTGCCTGGGGCATCGGGCCTTCGCTGGCCCGGCCGGGAAAGGCCATGAACAGACGCCGCAATTCGCCGCTGTGACGCCAGCGGCAGCTCAGGCCACGCGGCAGGATGAAGGCATCGCCGGCCTTGAGGTGCAGGGCATTCCCCTCCCATTCCAGTTGCAACTCCCCGGCCTCGATGAGGCTGACTTCCACCCAGGGGTAGTCGTCCAGCCGGCAATCGGCGGAATGGGCGACGGCGCTGCCCATCACATAGCCCAGGCGGCCATCGTGCAGGTGCAATTCGCGGCCGGCGGCCAGGGGATCATCGTGCAGCGGCTGGAGCGCCCGGGGCAGCTGGCGGTCACCGGGCGGCAGACAATAGTGCAGCAAGGGCATGGCGGATCCTCACGTCGAGCGGCGCGGCAGGGGCGCCGCGGACCCGGCCAGTATCGACTCGCAAGGCACCGGGGTTATGGCGTTTGCGCCCTGGGCCGGCACAGAAGCTGCCGTTTTTACCAGATGCGGCGCAGTTTCCACCGCACCACCGATCATGGCGGCGGCAGCAGGGAATTCGGGACAAACTACCGCCCGCTTGCGCCATCCTTGAGCTTTGCCGGAGACCTCCCCATGACGCTGCTCTACAAGGCCGATCCCGAACGTGGTCAGGCCTGGCGACGCCTGTTCCAGGAACGCGCGCCCGATATCGCCTTCCGCCAGTGGCCGGACGTGGGCAATCCCGAAGAAGTCCGCTACCTGGCCTGCTGGCAACCGCCGGAAGACCTGGCCAACCGCTTTCCCAACCTGGAGGTGCTGTTCGCCACCTCGGCCGGCGTCGACCAGTTCGACCTGAACCTGTTGCCGCCAGCGCTGCCCGTGGTGCGGATGCTGGATCCCGGCATCGTCGCCGGCATGGTGGAGTACGCCACCCTCATGGTGCTGGCGCTGCATCGCCAGTTGCCCCTCTATCTCGACCAGCAGGCCGCGGGACGCTGGCAGGAACATGCCCTGGTGACGGCGAACAACAGACGCGTCGGCGTGCTAGGTCTGGGCCAGATCGGCCAGGCGGTGCTGGAGCGGCTCGCCACCTTCGGCTTCCAGCTCTCGGGCTGGTCGCGCTCGCCCCATGAGCTGCCGGGGGTGCGCTGCCATGCCGGCGCCGAGCAGCTGCCGGCGTTCCTGGCCGATTGCGAGATCCTCATCTGCCTGCTGCCGCTGACCGGGGAGACCCGCGGCATCCTCGACGCCCGCCTGTTCGCCGCCCTGCCCCGCGGCGCCAGCCTGATCAACCTCGGCCGTGGCGCCCAGCTGGTGGAAGCCGATCTGGTGGCGGCGCTGGACAGCGGTCAGCTGAGCCAGGCGGTGCTGGATGTGGTGGAGCCGGAACCGCCGGCAGCCGACCATCCCTTCTGGCAGCATCCGCGGATCTGGCTGACGCCCCACGTGGGCGCCATGACGGTGCCGGAAACGGCGTTCACCGTGTTGCTGGACAATATCCGGCGCCATCAGCGCGGTGAGCCCATGCAGGGTCTGGTGGATCGCCAGCGGGGCTACTGAAGAGACCGGGTGGCCTCAACCCAGGGCCACCCGCAACCGCCCAAGCAAGGCGTCACAGGCGGCGAGCTGGCTCAGTTCGACATACTCGTCCGGCTTGTGCGCCTGCTTGATGCTGCCGGGGCCGCAGACCACCACCGGGGTGTCCAGCCGGCTGGCGAAAAGGCCACCCTCGGTGCCGAAAGCCACCTTGAGCTGGGTGGTGCCCGGTTCGACCAGGGTCTGCAGGAAGCGCACGGCTTCGACGCTGGGATGGGTATCCAGGCCCGGATAGGCGTTGACCGTCTCGATCTCGATGGCGGCCTTGTCCGAGGTTTGCCGTGCCTCCCGGACCAGGCTGTCCGCCGTTTCCTGCAGCGCGGCGACCAGGATGGCGGGATCGTCCGCCGGCAGGTGACGGATCTCGAAGTCCAGGGTGCAGAGGTTGGGCACGATGTTCAGCGCCTTGCCGCCATCGATCCGCCCGACATGCAGGGTGGTGTAGGGAATGTCGTAGGCCGCGTCGTGGGCGCCCTCTTCCGCCAGGCGCCGCTGGCTGGCGCGCAGGGCGCCGACCAGGTCGCTGGCCAGGTGGATGGCGTTGACGTGCAGCGGCGCCAGGGAGGAATGGCCCTCCTGGCCATGGCAGTGGGCGCGCAGCGCGGCCTTGCCCTTGTGGCCGAGGGCGACCTGCAGGTCCGTGGGTTCGCCGACGATGCAGAGGAAGGGGCGCACCGGCGCCAGTTCCAGCACATCCAGCAGGCGGCGCACCCCGACGCAGCCGATCTCTTCGTCGTGGGACAGGGCCAGTTGCAGCGGTCGCTTCAGGGGCTCACCCCGGGCGGCGGCCAGCAGGGCCACCACGGCGCAGGCGACGAAGCCCTTCATGTCGCAGGCACCGCGCCCATAGATCCGGCCGTCCTTCAGG
Organism: Pseudomonas sp. HR1; assembly: GCF_030175875.1. Classification (NCBI taxonomy): domain Bacteria; kingdom Pseudomonadati; phylum Pseudomonadota; class Gammaproteobacteria; order Pseudomonadales; family Pseudomonadaceae; genus Pseudomonas; species Pseudomonas sp. HR1. The sequence goes on along the minus strand of NZ_JASNRF010000006.1, from coordinate 113,397 downwards.
GTCCCCTCGAACGGTGGCAGGGTCCAGGCCTGGCCGGCCACGGGCACCACGTCGGTATGCCCGGAGAGCAGCACGCCGGGCACGTCGCTCGGGCCGACGCTGGCGAAGAGATTGGCCTTGCGCCCGCTCTCGTCGAGCACCAGGCGGCAGGCGATGCCGGCGGCCTCCAGCAGACCCTGCACATGTCGGATCAGCGCCAGGTTGGAGTCGGCGGAAACGGTGGGAAAGCCGATCAGGGTGCGCAGCAGGTCCTGGCTGTTCATCCGGCGAGACTCTCGCTGCGGGGTTGCGCGAAGCGGCCGATGTCGAAGGCCGCCAGCGGCGTCTCGGTACGGCCGGTGGCGATCAGTTCGGCCATGGTGTCGCCCACCCCCGGGCCGAGCTGGAAGCCGGCGCCGCAGAAGCCGAAGGCGTAGTAGAGACCGTCCACCTGGCTGCTCGGGCCCATGATCGGCAGGTCGTCGGCGATATAGCCTTCCACCCCGCTCCAGGTGCGGATCACGTTGACCCTGGCCAGGGCCGGCGCCAGGCGGCGCAGCTGGGTGAGCTGATTGAGCAGGCCATGGGGCTCAGCGCGGGCCAGACGGGTGTCCAGATCCGGGCGGGAGCGGAAGCAGCCGCCGAAGATCACGTTGCCGCGCGGGATCTGGCGGAAGTAGATGGTCTCGCTCACCAGCGGTGAAGAGACGCCCACCGCTTCCTTGAAGGCATAGGGCAAGGGCTCGGTGACGCCCATCTGGGGGCCATGGGTCTCGATGGGCACCGGCTCGCCGAACTGGCTCGACAGCCGACTGCCCCAGGCTCCGGCGGTGATCAGCAGCCGCGGCGCCTGGTAGCGGCGCCCGTCGGCGGCCTGCACCAGGAAATCGCCATCCGGCTTGGTGACCTGGGTGATCTCCATCCCTTCCTGCAGATTGACGCCCTCGCGCACCGCGGCGCGGGCAAAGGCCGGCGCGGCCAGGCGCGGATTGGCATGGCCATCGTGGGGCGCATAGGAGCCGGCCACCACCTCGGGGCCCAGGTAGGGAAACTTCTCGTGCAGGGCCGCGCCTTCGAGCACCTGCAGATCGAGGGCGGCGGTCTCCGGCGCCCGGGCATACTCGTGCAGCATGGCGATGCGGCAGGGATCGTAGACCACCCGCAAGTGGCCGCCAGGGATGAATTCCAGGTCATCGCCGATCAGCTCGGGCAGGCGACCCCAGAGGCCGCGGGAGCGGTTGGACAGCGCCACCTGGGTCAGGTAGCGGCCCTGCCGGCGGACGTTGCCGAAATTGGTGCCGCTGGCGAAGCGCCCGACCTGATCGCGCTCCAGCAAGAGCACCGACAGGCCCCGGCGGCGCAGAAAGAAGGCGCTGGCGCTGCCCATGATGCCGGCGCCGACGACGATGACGTCCGCGCGGTTGGCGGTCTGGTTCATGACGAAAGCTCCTCTTCACTGGTGACGATGCCCAGCGGCAATGGCCGGACCGGTGCCTGGCCGCGCAGGCGGCCAACGGTTTCCACCGGCACCCTGGATTCGGCGGCGATGATCTCGGCGCCGGCCTGGGCGCAATAGCGACCCTGGCAGCGACCCATGCCGACGCGACTGAAGGCCTTGGCCCGATTGGCTTCCTGGGCACCCTTCTCGCGCACCACGGCGCGCAACTCTCCGGCGGTGATGCCCTCGCAGCGGCAGACCACCGCGGTATCCGGCAGGCTGGCCATCTGTTTCGCGGGCCAGGGAAAGGCCTCGGCCAGGCCCAGGCGAAAGCGCTCCTGCACCGTCAGCGCCTCGCGGCAGCGCTCGGCGAGGCCAGCGGGCGGGGTGCGACCGAGATCGGTCAGCACCGCGCAGGCGGCCAGTTGCCCGGCCAGCTCCGCCCCGTCGGCGCCCCGTACCCGGGCGCCATCGCCGGCGGCATAGACCCCCGGCGCGGAGGTGCGGCCGTCGGCATCCAGTTGCAGCACCCATTGGCCAGTGGCGCGCTCGAATTCGAAGGCGCAGCGGGCGAGATCGCCCAGCTGGGTCTCGGGGCGCAGGTGATAACCCAGGCCCACGGCGTCGCCCGCCACCTCCTGGCGCAGGCCGCGCGCATCGGCGAAGGCCACGCCGCGCACGCCCTGTTCGGCATCGCCGAGGATCTCCAGCGGGGTGACGCCAAAGTGCAGCGGCACCCCGGCGCGCTTGAGCGAGGCCATGAGTTGCACGCCCTTCCAGGCCACGCCCGGACGGGCCAGCAGCTTGGGCGTGGCCTGGGCGCGCAGGCGCAGCGGCGCGGTGTCGAGGACCGCGGCCACCGTGGCGCCGGCCTGCTGGTATTGGGCGGCGACCAGGTAGAGCAAGGGGCCGCTGCCCAGAAAGATCACCCGCCGGCCAATGGATACCGCCTGGGCCTTGAGGGCGATCTGGGCGCCACCGAGGGTATAGGTGCCGGCCAGGTTCCAGCCCGGCACCGGCAGCAGGCGGTCACCGGCCCCGGTACAGAGCACCAGGGCATCGAAGTCCAGGGTGCGCTGGCGATTGCCCTGCACCGTGTAGAGGGTGCGCTCGTGCAGATGCCAGGCCAGGGTGTCGGGGCGGTAGTCGAGGCGTCCGCGCACGCCGTCGAAGGTGCGGTGCAGGCTTTCGGCCTTGCCCGCCTCGCTGCCGTAGAGAGTGGCATAGGGACGCTGGAAGCCCTCGGGCTGGCGCCGATAGATCTGGCCGCCGTCGCGGCGATTCTCGTCGATCACCACCGGGGTAATGCCGGCAGCCAGCAGGGTTTCCGCGCAGCGCACGCCGGCCGGACCGGCCCCGACGATGACCACCCGCGGCGGGTTGCCGCCCCCTTTCGTTAGGCCCGATTCCATACCGCCTCCGGTTGCGTGGTGAGGATCTGCAGGCCTTCGCGGACCTCGGTGCCGCAGGCGCGCAGGCGCTCGCCGTCGGCGGTCCAGACCCAGCAATCCTGGCAGGCGCCCATCAGGCAGAAACCGGCGCGGCGCTCGTCGCCGAATTCCGACCGGCGCAGTGCCGGGCCGTTGGCCAGCAAGGCGACCATCAGGGTGTCGCCGGCCAGCGCCGTGACCGGCAGGCCATCGACGCTGAGGCTGACCTGGGGCCGGCCGGTCTCGCCGAGTCGCTGAAAGCGGGAAGTCATGCGCGAACTCCTTGGGTGTGCAGCAGGGCGCCACCCTGCAGGCGCTGCAGGGTCTCGCCATCATGATGACAGAGGATGCGGTTGCCCCCGGCGAGGGTCTGGGGCCGGGGCGGCACCCGGTCGCAGCGGCCTTCGAGCCGTACCGGGCAGCGCTGCAGGAAGCTGCAGAGCCGACCACTGGCGGGCGGCGACGAAACCAGGGGGACCGCCGTGCGGATGGGTTGCTCTTCCAGCCAGCCCTGGCGCAGTGCCGGTACCGAGGCGGTGAGCAACTCGGTGTAGGGATGCAGCGGCGGATGTTGCAGCGTGGTCGGGGTACCCAGCTCCACCGGCTGGCCGGCATAGAGCACCAGCACCTCGTCGCAGAGACTGCGCACCGTGGAGATGTCGTGGCTGATGAACAGATAGGCCAGCCCCAGCTCACGGCGCAATTCGGCGAGCAGATCGAGAATGGCGGCGCCGACCACGGTATCCAGCGCCGAGGTGACCTCGTCGCAGAGGATCAGTTCGGGTTCGGCGGCCAGTGCCCGAGCCAGGTTGACCCGCTGCTTCTGGCCACCGGACAACTCGCCCGGACGCCGGCTGGCGAGGCTGGCCGGGAGTTGTACCCGGTCGAGCAACTCGCGGACCTTGCGCTGGCGGGTGGCCTTGTCGAAGGCGTGATACGTCTCCAGCGGGCGCATGAGGATGCGCTCCACGCTGTGGGCCGGATTGAGCGCCGTGTCGGCATTCTGGTAGACCAGTTGCACCCGGCGGAACTGCTCGCGGGTGCGGCCGTCCAGACCGGGCGGCAGCAATTCGCCACCCAGGCGCACGCTGCCCTGGGCCGGCGGCAGCAGGCCGGCGATCACCCGCGCCAGGGTCGACTTGCCCGAACCGGATTCGCCGATCACGCCCAGGGCCTGGCCAGCGCCGATGCGCAGGTCGATGCCCTCCAGCACCCGGTAGCGCGGCAGGCCATCGGCGCCGACGGGGCCGTAGCCGGCCACCAGGTCCTTGACCTCCAGCACCGGGGCGGCGGTCTCCACCGTGGGCAGGCCACGTTCCGCCAGGGGTTCCGGCCGGGCCGCGGCCAGCAGGCTGCGGGTGTAGGGATGGCGGGCATTGGCCAGCAGGCGTTCGGTACGGCGATTTTCATAGACCTCGCCGCCGTTGAGCACCAGGATGCGATCGGCCATCTGGGCCACCACGGCCAGGTCGTGGGAGACGTAGATGGCGGTCACGCCCCGCTCGCGCACCACCTGCTTGAAGACGCGCAGCACCTCGATCTGGGTGGTGACGTCCAGCGCCGTGGTGGGTTCGTCGAGGATCACCAGGGTCGGATCGGTGATCAGTGCCATGGCCGCCATCAGCCGCTGCAACTGCCCGCCCGAGACCTGGTGCGGATAGCGCTGGCCGATGTGCTCGGGATCCGGCAGCGCCAGCTCCTTGAACAGCTTCAGCGCCCGCGCCTCGGCTTCCCGACGCGTCAGCACGCCATGGATCAGCGCGCTTTCGATGATCTGCTCCATCAGCCGCCGCGACGGATTGAAGGCCGCCGCCGCGCTCTGGGCGATGTAGGCCACGGTACGGCCACGCAGCCGGCGCAGGCCCGCGGCGTCCAGCTCCAGCACCTGGGTGTCGCCGACGCGGATAGAGCCGCCGGCCAATCGGCAGCCGGCGCGGGCATAGCCGAGCAGCGACAGGGCGATGGTGGTCTTGCCCGAGCCGGATTCTCCGATCAGCGCCAGCACCTCGCCCTTGGCCAGGTTGAAGCCGACGTCCTTGACGATGGTGGTTTCGCTGCCGTCTTCGCCCTGGGCGACCACGCGCAGATCCTTGACCTCTACCAGCAATTCCATCTCAGCGCCCTCCCCGGCGCCGCGCGCCGAACCGGTCGATGAGCAGGTTGACGCCCACGGTCAGGGTGCCGATGGCCAGCGCCGGCATCAGCACCGCCGGAGCGCCGTCGGCCAGCCCGCCGATGTTTTCCCGCACCAGGGAGCCGAGGTCCGCGTTCGGCGGTTGCACGCCGAGGCCGAGAAAGCTCATGCCGCTGAGGAGCAGCACGATGTAGACGAATCTCAGGCCCAGGTCGGTGAGCAGCGGCAGGCGCATGTTGGGCAGCATCTCGCGCAGGGCGATGTACAGCCGGCCTTCGCCGCGGGTGCGGGCGACCTGGACGTACTCCAGCTCGGTGAGATTCATCGCCAGGCTGCGGGCGATGCGATAGCAGCCGGGGGCATAGCCCACCACCGCCATGACGATCAGCAGCGGCACCGAGGAGCCGAAGGCCGAGACCATCACCAGCGCCAGCATCTTGCTCGGCAGCGAGATCAGCGCATCGATCAGCCGCGACAGCGGCTCGTCCACCCAGCGTCCGGACAGCGCCGCCAGCAGACCGAGGCCGGTACCCAGGACGCAGGCCAGCACCGCCGCCACCAGCGCCAGCCCCACGGTGAAGCGGGCGCCGTCGAGGATGCGACTCAGCACGTCACGGCCCAGGTAGTCGGTGCCCAGCAGGTGCGCGGGGCTATAGCTGGCCAGTACCGCGCTGTCGCCCAAGGCGCCCGGGTCATAGGGCGCCAGCCAGACACCGAACAGCGCGATGAACAGCCAGAAGGCCACCAGGACGCCGCCGATGATGCCAGTCAGGGACCAGCGGCTGCGCCGACGGGTCCGCGGCGGTGACAGCTGGGCGTCGAGCGTCTTGCCATCCACCGGCACGACGGACGCGGCACGTACGGGAATCACGGGTCGGGTCATAGCGTTCTCAGCCTCGGATTGGACAGGATGGCGCAGAGGTCCGCCAGGGTCATGAGCACCAGGTAGGCGCAGCAGAACAGCATGGCGCAGGCCTGGATCAGCGGCAGGTCGCGACTGGCGACGCCGTCCACCATCAGCTGGGCGATGCCCGGGTAGTTGAAGATGGTCTCGACGATCACCACCCCGCCCATCAGGTAGGAAAGACTCAGGGCGATGGAATTGGCGATGGGCCCCACGGCATTGGGCAAGGCATGGCGCAGGACGGCGCGCACCGGACCGACGCCCTTGAGCCGGGCCATCTCCACATAGGGACTCTGCAGTTGCTCCACCAGGGCGGCGCGGGTCATCCGCGCCATCTGCGCGACGATCACGCAGCACAGGGTGCCCACCGGCAGCGCATAGGCGCGCAGGAAGTCCAGGGGACCGTCGATGTCATGGGCGAAGGTCAGCGCCGAGGTCCACTGCAGGTGCACGGCGAAGACCAGCACCGCCAGGGTCGCCACCAGGAATTCCGGCACCGCGACGATGCCCAGGGTAAAGACGTTGAGGGCGCGGTCCAGGCGACCGCCGGCGTTCATCGCCGAGACGATGCCCAGGCCCAGCGCCAGGGGTACCGACACCAGGGCGGTGACCCCGGCCAGCATCAGGGAGCCGCCCAGTCGATCGCCGATCATGGTGGAGATGGGCATCTGGCTGGCCAGCGACTGGCCGAGATCACCGTGCAGGAGGCCGCTCAGCCAGTGGACGTAGCGCAGCAGCGCCGGCTGGTCGAGGCCCATCTGGGCCCGCAGCGCGGCGACCTGCTCGGGTAGCGCGAACTGGCCCAGCGCCTGCTGCGCGGCATCGCCCGGCAACAGCGCGGAGACGAAGAACACCAGCAACGAGACGATGAGCAGGGTCAGCAACCCGCCCCCGAGGCGTCTGGCGATGAGGGAAAAGACGGAAAGGTCCAAAGCCACCTCCTGCTTGAGCGTGGAGCGGCGAGCCGGTCGCTGAGGAGCGACTCGCCGTGAGGCAACGAGCGTCAGGCCTCCAGCCAGACGTGCTCGGCGAACATGTAACCCATGAAGCCACCGATGGGGATGATTCCGTAGCCACCGAGCTTGGGCGAATGGGCATCGATGGAGCTGGTGAAGATCGGCAGGCCGATGCCGCTGTGCTGGTGGATCAGCAGCTGCATGTCGGCGTACATCTGCTTGCGCTTGGCGACATCCGTCTCGCCGCGGGAGGCCACCAGCAACTGGTCGAACTGTTCGTTCTTCCAGCCGGATTCGTTCCAGGGCGCATCGGACTTGAAGAATTGCGACAGCAGGATGTTGGCGGTGGGCCGGGCGTTGATGTTGCCGAAGCCCAGCGGGTCCTTCATCCAGTGGTTGTCCCAGTAGCCGTCGGCGCTGACCCGATTGACCATCAGGTTGAGGCCGGCCTGGCGCGCCGACTGCTGCAGCACCAGGGCCATCTCGTTGGCGTTGTCGGCGGCGGTGGAGGTCACCAGCGGCATCCGTGCGCCGGCGATGCCGGCCTTCTGGAAGAGAAACTTGGCCTTGTCCGGATCGTAGGGCCGCTGGGGCAGATCCGCCGCGTAATAGGGTGTGCCCGGCATGATCGGCTGGTCGTTGCCGATGGTGCCGTAGCCGAGGAACACCGACTTGAGGATCTGCTCGCGGTCGAACAGCAGCTTCATGCCCTCGACCACGTTGGGATCGTTGAACGGCCGATTGGGAATGCGCATGATCAGGTCGGTGTAGCCACCCGAGGTGTTGGCCACCACCTTGAGCTTGCCGCTCTGCTTGAGACGTTCGGCGGAGCGCGGATCCACCGACACGGTGAGCTGGACGTCGCCGGCCAGCAGGGCGTTGACCCGCGAGGGCTCGTCGCCGATGCCGATCAGCTCGATCTCGTCCAGATAGGGCTTGCCGGACTTCCAGTAGTTTTCGTTGCGCACGCCCACGGTGCGCACGCCCGGCTTGAATTCCTTGACCTTGAAGGGTCCGGTGCCGTTGGCGGTGGAAAAATCCTTGGTGCCGTCGGCGATGATCAGGAACGGCGAGATGGCCAGCACCGCGGGCAGCTCGGAGTTCGGCGACACCAGGCGGATGCGCACCTCGTCGGGGGCCACCGCGGTGACCTCGGCAAACTGGTCGGCCAGGGCCTTGACCTTGGAACCCACCGCCGGGTCCTTGTGGCGCAACAGCGAGTAGACGACGTCGGCGCTGTCGAAGGTCTTGCCGTTGTGGAATTGCACACCCTGGCGCAGCTTGATCGTCCAGGTCAGGGCGTCCTGGGTATCGAAACTCGTGGCCAGCGCCATCTGGGGTTCGAGGTGGCTGTCGAAGACGGTCAGGCCGTTGTAGAAGAAGTATTGCCGGGCATAGTCGCCCGAGAAAGCGCCGCGGGCCGGATCGAGCGTATCGGCGGTGGACGACCCGGCCGCTGCGGCGCGCACCCGACCGCCACGGCGCGGGGTGCCGCTGACCGCATCTTCTGCGGCGAACGCCTGGCCGTCACGGCCGAGCAGACCACCCACCCCGGTCGCCAGCAACCCGGCGGCGCCCAGCAGGCGCAGCGCATCGCGCCGCGACAGCCCCCGATGCAGGGCCTCGAAGGCCCGAACGCTTTCAGCAGCTCCTATCAGGGGACTTCCAGTCTTTTTCTCGGTCATGTCGGCTCGCTCGTTGGGGGCTCGGTCACCAGTCCGTACACCCCTCCCCGGGCGCACGGCGCTGTCCTCTTGGCCGCCTTGTCATGCGGCCTGGCTCATTACAGCACCGGCCCCTCGCCGATTACCGTCGAATTGCCCCTGCGGCGAGACAGAAAAGACCGTTTTGACCAAGCCGCTCAGCATTGTTTGCGGTGTGCGTCGCGACGGCGCATCAGGGCCCGCCATGCCCGTCTTTGGCGCGCTGGCGCGGCGTTTCGCTTGGGGTGGCGGAGCGCGGTGCGGACCGCGACGGGAGACTGGATGGCTGCGAAAAACCTGCGGTGGCAGCAGGTTCTGCGCAGCGCCGCCGGTTTGCGCCCGCCGGGCTGCGGAAACGCAAAACCGCCCGCGCGGGCACTGCGCGTGGCAGGACCCGGGCGGGCGGTTGCGGGAGCGACGGCTAGTGCAGGCGATCCTGGACCCGGTAATACAGCCCTACCAGCGGCAGGAACCACGGCTTGCCGAAATGCCCGGGAATGGCCGGCCAGTCCAGTACCCGCCAGGGATTGGCCTGGCTGCGGCCCTCCAGCACCTCGGCCATCACCCGGCCCATGTGCACCGACATCTGCACCCCGTGGCCGCTGTAGCCCATGGCGTAGAACAGGCCATCCTGCTCGCCGGCGCGGGGCAGACGGTCGGCGGTCATGTCCACCAGGCCGCCCCAGCAATAGTCGATGGGCGTCTGGGCCAGGCTGGGAAACAGCTGGCCCAGGGCGTTGCGCAGCACGGCGCCGCTCTTGGCGTCCTGGCGCGGATCGGACAGGGCGAAACGCGCCCGCCCGCCAAAGATCAGCCGGTGATCCGGCGTGGTGCGGAAATAGTTGCCGATGATGCGGCTGGTGACATAGGTGCGCCGATTGGGAAGCAGTTCGTCCAGCTGCGCCTTGGGCAGCGGCGCCGTGGCAATGATGAAGCTGCCCACCGAGGCGATGCGGCGGCGAAACCACTGGAAGGGGCCGACGCTGGCGTTGCCCGTGGCCACCAGCACCTGGCGGGCGCGCAACTCGCCCTTGGCGCTGATCACCCGAAAGCTGTCATCGGGCAGGCGCTGCAGATCGCTCACCGCCGCGCCCTCGTAGACCTGGGCGCCCCGTCGCACCGCCGCATCGGCCAGCCCTACGCCGAAGCGCCCCATGTGCATCTGGGCACCGTTGTGCTGCAGCAGCCCCCCATGGAAATCATCTGACGCCACCTCGACCCGCACCTGGGCCGCGCTGAGCAATTCGACCTGCGGATCCACCTCCTGGCGGATCAGATCGCAGGTGCGCGCGAGGTTGTCGTAGTGCTGCGGCTTGGCCGCCAGCTTGAGCTTGCCGGCCTTGTGGAAATCACAGGCGATGCCCTCTTCGGCGATCACCGCCTCGACGCTGGCCACCGCATCGGCATAGGCCTGGTAGAAGGCCCGGGCCTTTTCGGCGCCCAGGCTGGCGTGCAGGGCCGCGTAGTCCTGGGCAACGCCGGTGTTGCAGTGGCCGCCGTTGCGCCCGGAGGCTTCGCCGATCACCCGACCGGCCTCCAGCACCGCCACGCTGGCACCGCGCCGGCGCAGGGCGACGGCCGCGGAGAGCCCGGTGAAGCCGCCGCCGATGATGGCGACATCCACCTCGCCCGCCACCGGCCCCGGGGTGGCCCCGGTAAAGCCCGGCGCGGTCGCGAGCCAGTAGGAATCGGACGATGCTGGGCCAAGACTCATGGGCAGGCGCTCCGGCAGCTCAGGGGGTTATTCGAGACCGACGACCGCGGCCAGGCCGCCGATGTCCTTGATCTCGGTGTTGCGGTAGAACGGCGTGCTCGGCTCATGGCCGCGATTCACGAACACCTTGTTCTTGATGTTCATGTAGTCGGCCGGAATGAGGTCGTAGCGAAAGCTCGACGACACGTGCAGCACGTCTTCCGGGCCGCAGCCGAGGTTGTCCAGCATGTATTCGAAGGCCTGCAGGCGCGGCTTGTAGGCCTGGCCCTGCTCGGCGGTGAAGACCCGGTGGAAGGGCACGCCCAGCTTGTCGACGTTGGACATGATCTGCTCGTCGGCGGCGTTGGAATAGATCACCAGCGGGATCTTGTCGGCGATCTTGGCCAGGCCCGCGGTCACGTCCGGATGCGGCCCCCAGCTCGGCACCGCCTCGTAGTAGGCATTGGCCTCGGCGTCGGTGAAGGAGATGCCCCAGCGCTTGCAGGTACGCTCCACCGCCGAGTACAGCACTTCCGAGTAGGGTTTCCAGGCGCCCAGCACCTCGTCGAAGCGATAGCCGTTGAAATCCTTGCAGAACTGGTCCATCGCCTCGGCCGGAATGCGGTCGGCGAACATCTCGCGGGCCATGTCGGACATGCGGAAACGGGTCAGGGTGCCGTAGCAGTCGAAGGTGATGTACTTGGGCCGAAAGGCGGTCATGGCAAGAGTCCTTTGACAGGGGTCGTGAGTGAGAGACCGGGGCGCCAGTGGCGTCCCTGGCAAGCATTACAGCACCGGCGGGCCTGACAGTTGTCCGCTTTCAGGCGCCGCGGGAGACAGAAAAAACCGTTTTGGCGGTAGGGCCCAGCATTGTTTGCGGCGACCTCAGGAGTGCTCCAGATCGATCAGTACGCTCTTGCTGCGCAGGGTCGCCTCATAGGCGGCGCGGCCCAGGTCCTTGCCGATGCCGGAGCGCTTGTAGCCGCCGGTGGGAATGATCCAGTCGTGGCTGCGGCCATAGCGATTGACCCAGACGGTACCGGCTTCCAGCGCCCGCGTCAGGCGCAACGCCCGGCCGAGATCGGCGGTGTGCACCCCGGCGGCCAGACCGTAGGTGGGGTGATCGGCCAGCGCCAGGGCCTCGGCTTCGTCGTCGAACACCTGCACGGTCAGCACCGGGCCAAAGATCTCTTCGCGCACCGCGGGATTGTCTGCCTCGACCCCGGTGATCAGCGTCGGCTGATAGTAGGCGCCGCCCATGCCCTCCTCGAGGGCACCACCGACCAGGATCTCCGCGCCGGCCGCCCGACTGCGCGAGACGATGTCCTGGATGCGCTGGCCCTGGCGGTGGGAAATGATCGGCGCCAGGGTGGCCTCCGCCGACCAGGTCGGCCCCGGGCGCAAGGCGACGAAGGCCGCCTGGATGCCCTCCAGCATCGGCTCCAGGGCGGCCCGCTGCACCAGCAGCCGTGAGCCCGAAACGCACACCTGGCCGGCGTTGCCGGTGATGGCGGCGGCCACGCTGCGGGCGGTACGGGCCAGATCCGGGGCGTCGGCGAACACCAGCTGCGGACTCTTGCCGCCCAGCTCCAGGGTCACCGGCTTGGGCCCGCTCTCGGCGCAGGCGGTCATGATGGCGGTACCGGTTCCGGTGGAGCCGGTAAAGGTGACCTTGCCGATGCGCGGATGGCGGCACAGGGCGTCGCCGGTGGTCCGGCCATCGCCCTGGACCACGCTGAGGATGCCGGCCGGCAGACCTGCCAGGACGGCCAATTCGGCCAGGCGCAAAATGGAGAACGGCGTCAGCTCCGACGGCTTGATCACCACGGCATTGCCGGCGGCGAGCGCCGGCGCCATCTTCCAGCCGGCCATGCTCAGGGGGAAGTTCCAGGGCGCGACGGCGCCCACCACGCCATAGGGTTCGGTGATCTGCAGCCCCAGGTGACTGGTGGCGGTGGCCGCCACCTCGCCGCCGTGCTTGTCGGCGAATTCGGCGAAGAAGCGGATGCCCTCGGCCACATAGGGGATGTCCCAGGCCAGCACCTCGCGCAGCGGACGGGTCGAACCCACCGCTTCCAGCGGGCCGAGGATCTCGCCGTCGGCTTCGACCAGATCGGCCCAGCGGCGCATCACCCGCGCCCGCTCGCGCGGCGGCCGGCTGGCCCAGTCGCTGGCCTTCCAGGCACGCCAGGTGCCCTCCACCACCTCGTCCACCAGGTCCGCCGAGGCGCACGGCAGGCCGCTCTGGAAACCGCCATCGGAAGGCCGGAACACCTCCAGTTCGGCGCGGGCGTCGCGGATGCGCCCCTCGCTGAAATGGGCACAACGAACCGCTATTGCTCTGGGGTCGAACGAGGCCATGGCGCGCTCCGCTAGGGCTGTGGGCTTGGCCCCCATGCTAGGCGCGCGGGTCGCCATCTTTTGCCGAACTGGCAGGGGCCTTCGGCGCCGCGCAGTGGCGCGTCCACCCCTCGGCAACCGAATCTGCCGTCGCCGCTTGTTAGGCTGACGCCTGAATCAGCCAGACCCGAATCGGAGCCCTGCCGTGTCCCACGCCACCCTAAGACCCCTGCGCGAAACCGACCTCGCCACCGCTCACCAGCTGTCCCAGGCGCTGCACTGGCCCCATCGCCCGGAAGACTGGCAGTGCCTGTTCCACACCGGCGAAGGCCTGGTGCTGGAAGACGACCAGGGCGTGTTCGGCACCGGGTTCTGCGTGCCCCAGGGCGACTTTGCCACCATCGGCCTGGTGATCGTCGCCGACAGCCACCAGGGCCAGGGCCATGGCCGCCGCCTCATGGACGGCCTGCTGCAACTGGCCGGCAACCGCACGCCCCTGCTGGTCGCCACCCTGCGCGGCGCCCCGCTCTACCGCAGCCAGGGCTTCGACTCCTATGAGCGCATCTATCAGCACCAGGTGGCGAGTCTGCCGGCCATGGCTGAACGTCAGCCACTGGAAGACCAGGTCTGCGAGCTGAGTCCGGCAGCGGCGCCGCAGCTGGAGACCCTCGCCCAGGCGGCTACCGGCCTGGACCGCAGCGCCCTGCTGCAGGAATTGCTGCCCCAGGCCGAGCGCATCGTCGGCTTTGAGCAGGAGGGCCAGCTGCGCGGCTTCGCCCTGCTGCGCCCCTACGGCCGCGGCCTGTCGGTCGGCCCGGTGATCGCCGAATCCACCGACCAGGCCAAGGCGCTGATCCTCGCCCTGCTGCGCCACGCCGAAGGGCGCTATGTGAGATTCGACGTGACGGCCCGCAGCGGTCTCAATCCCTGGCTGAGCGACATCGGCGTTCCCCAGGTCGATGAGGTCGAGCAGATGGCCCGGGGCAAGGCACCGCTGTCCCGCGATGGCCTGGATCAATTCGCGCTGCTGACTCAGGCGCTGGGCTGAGCGACCGCGGCCTCGCGCGAGCGGTATCCCCGCGGCAGGCGGCGCGGCCGCCTGACCGCTCTGCTGGGCGAAATCGGCGACCATCCCCTTAACCGTCCAGCCCCGCAGGCGCCCTCAGGGCACAGCCGTCCGCACCGTCAGGCCAGGGTTCCAGACGCTGGCTAGCGTCCTTCATCCGCCCAGCTGGGTCGCTCATTGACGAGGGTTTCCAGTGGATAGCCGCCTTGGCGAAGGGGCTGGCGCAGGACGATGCGACTGGCAAATTTCTCGATACCGATATTGTCCTCCAGCAGTCGATCCATCAGGGCCTGCAACCAGTTGATGCTCGGCACCACGATCTTGAGCAGATAGTCGTAGCCGCCACTCACGTTGTGGCACTCGACGATCTCCTGATACCGGGTGATTCCGTCTTCAAAGGTGCGAAAGTCTGCAGGTCGATGGCTGCTGAGGGTGACCTCGGAAAAGACGATGACATGACTGCCCACCTTCTCCAGGGCGATATCGGCGTGATAGCCGCGGATCACCCCGGTCTCCTGCAGTCGCTTGGTGCGAAGCAGGCAGGGACTCTCGCTCAGCGATATCGCGGAAGAAAGCTCGACATTCGAACAGCGTCCCTCGCGTTGCAGATACACGAGAATCTTGATATCGAACGCATCGAGGGACGCCGGAGGGTGCATGGGTCTGCCTTGAACGGTGAGCGCTAGACGCGGGGAACTGCAGAGTGCGCTTCGGTCAGCGCCGCGTCGAGCGTCTCTATCACCAGGCCGGCCTGTTCCGCGGTGAGCACCAGGGGGGGGCGAATCTTCAGCACGTTGTGGCCCATGGCGCAGCCGCTGAGCAGGACACCCTTGTCGCGCATCAGATTGACCACCCGGGTCGTCAAGGCTCGATCCGGCTCTCGTGTCAGCCGATCGGACACGAGCTCCACGCCGACGAACATGCCTACTCCCCGCACATCGCCGATGGCCGCGTGCCGGTGGGCGAGCGCCGCGATACCCTCTCGCAGGAGCGTGCCCACCTCGGCGGCATGCTGCACCAGGCGTTCCTTCTCGATCGTGTCGAGCACCGCCAAGGCGGCGGCGCAGGACACGTTATTGCCCCCGAAAGTATTGAAATACCGGGAGTTCCTACCAAACTCGGCGAGGACGTCCGCGGTGGCCAGCAGCCCGGCGACCGGTTGTCCGTTGCCCATCGGCTTGCCCAGGGTGACGATATCCGGGATCACACCGTGACGCTGAAAGCCCCACAGGTGCTCGCCGGTCCTGCCAAAGCCCGGCTGGACTTCGTCGGCGATGAAGATACCACCGGCCCGCTTGATCGCCTCGACCGCGCCCTTCAGCAGACCCGCCGGCTCGGGCAGGATGCCATCGCTGGTAAAGATCGAGTCCACGATCAGCGCCGCCGGCTTGATGCCGTGGCGTTGCAGGTCGCGAATCGCCGCTTCGACGTCGCGGGTGAAGCGCTCAGCGACATCCACCGCGCCGGCATGGTAGGCGCGTGGCGCCGGTACCAGTCGCACATGGGCGCCGAGGTCCACCGTGACGCCCAGCGACGGCGAGAATTTCGCGACCGCATCGGTGAAGCCGTGATAGGCGGTCTCGGTGACGATCACGCCCGTGCCCCCCGTGCGCACCTGGGCGATCCGATAGGCGACGTCGTTTGCCTCGCTCCCGGTGCAGGTGAGCATGAGGTGCGCCAGCTCGGTCTCGGGCACGGTGGCGAGCAGGCGCTCGGCCAGTTCGAGAATGGTGTCGTGCAGATAACGGGTATTGGTGGCGAGGGTCTGCACCTGCCGGCAGATCGCCTCGGTCACCGCGGGGTGGCAATGGCCGAGCGAGGCGACATTGTTGTAGGCGTCCAGATAGCGGCGGCCCTCCGGATCGATCAGCCAGGCGCCCTCGCCCCGCACGATATGCAGGGGATGCTCGTACATCAGCCGATAGGCCGGCCCGAGTAGGGCGTCGCGGCGTTCGATCAGGGCCGCCGTTGCGGCGTTCAGTTTGACGCGGCCCGGTATGTAGGCGTTGACCATGTTGAGGTCAGGGGTGCTGTTCATGGCGTGGTCCTGTGCATACGTCGGTAAGTAACAGCTCGCGTGCCTGATCTCGAGACAGATCGGCCAGCAAGGTCAGTGCCTCCCACGAGGCCGCGTTGTGGCGCATGATGTAGTCGTAGTTTTCCGGATAGCGCCTGGCCCGCCACTCCGAGATCAGCACGGTGATCAGGTGACGCGTCGCCATGAGGTCGGCAACGATCTCCTGCTCGCTTTCGTCGAGCGGCAGCGTGGCGTGATAGGCGCCGAGGAATTGTGCGGGGCCCAGGAGTGGATCGGCAGGGCCACTCATGGCAGGGCCGCTCCCGGCAGGGCCACTCATGTGGAAGGCAGCGGCGGTGGCGACCTCGCCCACCAGGGGCGCATGCAGCATGTCGCCGAAGTCTATGACTCCGATGATGCGCTCGTGGTCCTGGGGCGCGGCCAGCACGTTGTAGAGGTGGTAGTCGTTGTGGATGACCTGGGCCCTCAGGTGCGGCAACAGTGGCAGCACGTGCCGGTTGAAACGCGCCATGAACGTCCTGACCAGGGCGCGGCGCGGGCCTTCTTCGATGCTATCGACCTTGGCCGCCAGGCGATGGGCTGTGGCAACGTTCCACAGCAGATCGTGGGTCGCGGACGGGTGCTCGAAGTCGCGCAAGGCGAGGTTCAATTCGGCCAGGAAGGTGCCCATCGCTCGGCGCTGGGTAGCGGTACGGCGGGTATCGCGGACCTGCACACCGTCGAGATAGGTCAGCATCCGCACAGAGGTCGCCGATCCGTCCGGGAGCACCAGGGTAGCGTGCGTCTGCCCTCCCAGCGTCCGCACCACCCGAGGTACCGGAAGGCTGGGCGCCACGCAGCAAATATGGTCGAGCGCGGCGATCTGAAAATCCACCACCGCCAGGGATTCGGACGGATTGCTGATCTTGACCACGTAGCGCTCGCCCGCCGCCGTCTCCACACGGCAATTCTGATCCCGCTCACCCAACAGCAGGTCGACCCGGCCATCGATACCGTAGAGACGCCGAACGAGCTGCTGCACCTCGTCCGGCGCGAGGGTCGGTGGTGGCGTCTCCATGGTCGCCGAGACGCCTGGCTGTGCGGTGGCGACCATCATCCCTGCCTCGGCGAGGCGGTCTCGGCGAGGCCTGGCAGACCGAGCAGCCCCGGAAGTTGGCGGATATCGGTCAGGCGCTCGACGCCATAGCCGTCGCAGGCCGGCTCATGCCCGCGGTCGATGAAGGCCCTGGCCATGAAGCCCAGATCCGCAGCCGTCATCAGGTCGTAACGGAAGCTCGAAGAGACATGCATCATGTCCTGCGGCCCGCAGCCCAGCTGCTCGAACATGTACTCGAATACCTGCGCCCTCGGCTTGTAGGCGCGCGCCTCTTCCGCCGTGTAGACCGCGTGAAAATCCGCCTGCAGGTGGGCGACGCTGGCGGGAATCAGATCGACCATGGAGTTCGACAGGATCACCAGCGGTACCTGCGGGGCGATGGCCTTGAGCGTCTCGACGACATGCGGATGCGGCTGCCAGGTGGGCACGGCCTGGTACAGAGCCAGCGCATCGGCCGCGCGATAGTCCACGCCGTGCTTGGCGCAGGCGCGCTGAATGGCGTTTTCCACTACCTCGAAAAAGGGCTTCCAATCGCCCAGGACTTCATCGAGGCGATAGAAACGAAAACTGTCGAGGAAGGCTGGCATCCGCTCGCTCGGCACACGATCCGCGAACAGCCGCTTCGCGGTGGGTCCCATTTCGAAGTTGATGAGCGTGCCATAGCAGTCGAAGCTGATGAATTTCGGCTTGTACGTCATGTGTCGCGAACTCCAGCGCCTGGGTGAGGGGTGATGCCTCAAGCTTAGGGAGTTCGCGCCCGCTGGGATGCTCTACAACAGGGACGCTCAGGCAGATTCCTGCGCAAATCGGCGCCTGCTGGCAGGATCTGCGGGAAGACTTTCCGACGACTCGCCGGTCAACGCCACTCGCACCCCGCCACACGGTTGCAACTGGTACGGGCGCGGTCGCCCTGGGACGTGGAGAAGCGACTGATGACGTTCCAGCCCAGCTGCCGGGTGCGGCCCAGCCAGAGGTTGCCGTCGCTGGTCAGGCCGCTGAAGAACTGCAGTCGTCCCAGGCGGGTGCTGGTCTGCGCCCATGACAGACCCGAAACCGGATCGTAGCCCCGCATCAGGGTGTCGTTGCCCTGGACCGCCACCCCGTACCAACCCCCCTGCCCGTCCTGGCAACGCAACACGAAGGCGCTGCGCACGCAGGTGTTGGCCGGTTTGAGACTGGGAATGGCCGCCTGGACGGCAGGTACCAGCAGCAGAGCCGCGGCCAGCAGGCCGGTACGCAGGAGCGCAGACGAGGTCATGGCGGTAATCGGTCGGGAGCGGGACGCCCAGCATGAGGTAAATCCCGCAGCCCGACCAGCACTGGCGTGCTAAAGCGCCTTGCGACCCAGACTGGACAGGGCCGGCTCGGCCATCGCCACGCGTTCCTGAACCTCCGGCTCCGAAGCGGGAATTGCCTGGCCATCCAGCGCGGCGTTGAGCCGTCCCATGTCCAACGCTCCCACCCAGCGCGCGATAACCAGCGTGGCTACGCCATTGCCAATGGTATTGGTGATCGCTCGAGCCTCGGACATGAAGCGGTCTACACCCAGTAGCAGCACCATGCCGGCCACCGGGATGGTGCCAAGACTGGCGAGGGTCGCCGCCAGGGTGATGAAACCGGAACCGGTGACGCCGGCCGAACCCTTGGACGTGAGCATCAACACAGCCATGATGATGAGCTGGTCGGTCAGGCTCAGCGGCGTGTTGGTGGCCTGGGCGATGAAGGTCGCGGCGGCGGTGTAGTAGATGGCCTGGCCGTCCGGGTTGAAGGTCAGGCCGGAGGGGATGACCATGCCGGCCACTGGCTTCGAACAGCCGGCGTTTTCCATCTTGCGGATCATCTGCGGCAGCACCGACTCCGACGAACTGGTGCCCAGCACGGTGAACAGCTCTTCCTTGAGGTACCTGAGCAGCTTCCACAGGCTGAAGCCGGCGACGCGGCAGATCGGGCCCAGCACCAGGGCGACGAACAGGATGCAAGTAATGTAAAAGCAGGCCATCAGCTTGCCCAGGGAGAACAGCGAGCCGAAGCCGTACTTGCCGATAGTGAAGGCAATGGCGCCAAAGGCCCCCAGCGGCGCCAGACGCATCACGATGTTGACGATGCCGAACATGCCGTGCATCAGACTGTCGAGCGTGCGGATGATCGGCTTGCCCTTGTCGCCACAGCGCGCCAGGGCCACGCCGAGCAGGATGGAGAACAACAGGATCTGCAGGATGTTGCCCTTGGCGAAGGCATCCCCGAGGGTGTTAGGGATGATCTGCATCATGAAGGCGATGAAGGATTCATGCTTGGCGGCCTCGGTGTAGCTGGCGATGGCGGAGCTGTCGAGGGTGGCTGGATCGATGTTCATGCCAGCGCCGGGCTTGAAGGTATCGACCACTACCAGCCCGACGATCAGCGCCAGGGTCGAGACCACCTCGAAGTAGATGAAGGCGCGGATGCCCACCCGGCCCAGCTCCTTCATGTCGTTCATCTTGGCGATACCGGTGACCACGGTAAGGAAGATCACCGGCGCGAGCAGCATCTTGATCAGCTTGATGAAGGCATCGCCGATGGGTTTGAGCGAGGTGGCGAAGTCCGGGTAAAAGACGCCGAGCAAGGCGCCGGCAATGACCGCGATGACGACCTGGACGTAGAGTTTTCCGAGTAGGCGCTTCATGGGATATCCATTGTTGTTCTTGTAATGGAAGCGACCGCGCCGGCGGGCGGTCGCCCGTGAAAGTGCTGAGGCCTTCCCACCCGCTGGCTCGCCGCGGGTGGGAACGCCGAGCTAGCGGGCGATCAGCTCCAGCACGGCGTCGGTGACCTGGCGCGTGGTGGCCGTACCGCCCAGGTCTGGCGTGTGCAGGCCGCTGGCGGTGACCTCCTCGATGGCTCGCATCAGGTGGGCACTGGCCTCGCGCTCGCCTAGGTGGTCGAGCATCAGCGCCGCGGTCCAGAAGGTAGCGATGGGGTTGGCGACGCCCTTGCCGGTGATGTCGAAGGCTGAGCCGTGGATGGGCTCGAACATCGAGGGAAAGCTCCGGTCGGGGTTGAGATTGGCGGTAGGCGCGATACCCAGGCTGCCGGAGAGCGCTGCAGCCAGATCCGAGAGGATGTCGGCGTGCAGATTGGTGGCGACGATCACGTCCAGGTTGCCGGGCTTGAGCACCATGGTGGTGGTCACCGCATCCACCAGCTCACGGGTAGTGCGCACGTCCGGATAATCCTTGGCCACCTCGGCGAACACCTCGTCCCACAACACCATGCCGTGGCGTTGGGCGTTGGACTTGGTGACCAGGGTCAGGTGCTTGGCCGGGCGGCTGCGGGCCAATTCGAAGGCGAATCTATGGATACGCTCGACGCCAACGCGGGTGAAGGTGGAAACCTCGGTGGCTACCTCGATGGGCAACCCCTGGTGGACCCGACCACCGCTGCCGGAGTATTCGCCTTCGGAATTCTCCCGCACGATCACCCAGTCAATGGCCTGCCCGTTGGTCAGCGGACTTTTAACCCCGGGTAACACCCGCGCTGGCCGCACGTTGGCGTATTGGTCGAAGCCCTGGCAGATCGGCAGCCGCAGGCCCCAGAGGGAAATATGATCCGGCACCTTCTGGCTTCCTACCGCGCCGAAAAAGATGGCATCGGCCCGCTTGATCTCGTCCAGCCCCCCTTCCGGGATGTAGTGACCATGCTGCAGGTAGTACTCCGAATCCCAGGGGTAGTGGCTGACATCAAAGGCGAAACTGCCCAGGCGCCTGGCCAGGCCTTCGAGGACCTCGAGGCCGGCGGCAATGACTTCGACCCCGATACCGTCTCCGGGAATGGCTGCGATCTTGTAGTTCTTCATGGCTGGGCCCTGTGCTCTGGTTCGTTGGGTGAGACGCCGACTGGCAGCGCTGGGCCGAGTATAGGTAGTGAAACCTGAGCTAAGATTCACCTGAACTCATCACTTACGTGAACTGAGGTTGATAATGAGTCGCCCCCAGGATTTGACCTTTTTTCACCAACTGGCCCAGCAGGGCAACCTGGCCGCCACGGCTCGCGAGCTGGGCATCACGCCCTCTGCAATCAGTAAACGACTGACCGCACTGGAAAAACGGCTAGGCGTTCGGCTCGTCAACCGGACCACTCGCTCCCTGGGTCTCACGCCCGAGGGTGAACTTTATTTCCGCCATGCCGGACGCATTCTCGGTGACATCGAAGCAGTGGAAGACATGGTCGCCAGTCGCCGGAGCCAGCCCAAAGGCCTGCTGAGGATCAACGCTTCCCTGGGCTTTGGTAGACGCTACATAGGCCCGGCGCTGGCAGCCTTCATCGACCGCTACCCGGAGGTGGAGACCCAACTGCTGCTCAGCGACCATCCCATGGAACTGGCTGCCCATGGTCTGGACCTGGGCATCCGCTTCGGCGTGGCCCCGGATGCGGGCTATCACGCCCGACGCATCGCCAGCAATCGCCGATTGCTCTGCGCCTCACCGCTTTATCTGGAGCGCTACGGTGCACCGCAACGGTTGCAGGATCTGGCAACGCACAACTGCATCTTCCTGCGACAGAACGACAGCATCCACGGCGTCTGGGAGTTTCTCGAAGGGTCGCGCACCCGCAGCATCAAGGTCCGCAGCAACCTGAGCTGCAACGATGGTGAGGTGGCGCTGAACTGGGCACTCGAGGGCCGCGGCATCCTGCTTCGGGCGGAATGGGACATCGCCCGCTACGTGCGTAGCGGGCGGCTACGTCGGGTTCTGGAGGACGCCAGACCGCCTTCGGCAGATGTTTATGCGGTCTATTCCGAACACCATCACCTATCGGCCAAGGTGCGCCACTTCATCGACTTCCTGGTGGAACGCTTTCAGCGTATCGACCACCTCGAAGACCCGGCCAGCGAAGTCGACTGATCGCTCTCAGCTCTGCGCCGCCTGCCACAGCCGACCGATATCGCGAGCGGTGCGTTCCAGCAGTCCCTCGGCTTGGGCCAGGGCCTCTTCCAGGCTGAGCGGGCCCGGTACCAGACTGAAGGCAGCGGCGAGGCCCTGTTGATAGAGGGCGTCGTAACCTTCGCCCAGCGAGCCGGCCACGGCCACCACCGGTACGCCGTGGCGCTGGGCCAGGCGCAGGACGCCCGCCGGGGTCTTGCCCCTCAGGGTCTGGCCGTCCAGCCGCCCTTCCCCGGTCACCGCCAGATCGGCGCCCTCCAGGGCTTCTTCCAGACCTACCAGCTCCGCGACCACCTCGATGCCGGGGCGAAAGGTGGCCTGGAGAAAGGCCAGGGCGGCAAAGCCGACCCCACCGGCGGCGCCGGCACCCGGTTGCTCGCTGACATCACGGCCCAGGGTCGCGGCGGTGACCGTGGCGAAATGCGCCAGGGCCGCGTCCAGCTCCCGCACCTGCTCGGGGGAGGCGCCCTTCTGCGGCCCGAAGATCTGGCTGGCTCCCTGGGGACCACAGAGCGGATTGTCGACGTCGGCGGCGATGACCACCTCCACCGCCGACAGGCGCGGATGCAGGTACGTCAGGTCCAGGCTGGCCAGGGAGGCCAGCGCCGCACCGCCCGGTGCCAGCGCCTGGCCCTGCCCGTCCAGCAGCCGGACGCCCAGGGCCTGGAGCACGCCCGCGCCGCCGTCGTTGGTGGCGCTGCCGCCGATGGCCACTACCAGGCGCTCGGCGCCGGCATCCAGGGCGGCGCGCAGGAGCTCGCCGGTCCCGTGGGAGGTGGCGACCCGCACGTCGCGGCAGGCCCTGGGTACCAGTTCCAGACCGCTGGCGCTGGCCATCTCGACGAAGGCGGTGCGCTGCTCGGCCAGCCAGCCCCAGCGGGCGGTCACGAGTTCGCCCAGGGGACCGGTCACCCGCGCCTCGCGCACCTCGCCGCCCGTCGCGGCGAGTACGGCATCCAGGGTGCCTTCGCCGCCGTCCCCCAGGGGGCACTCGATGACCTCAGCCTCGGGTAGGGCCTGGCGCAGGCCGCGGGCCAGGGCGCTGGCGACACCGGCGGCGGACAGGCTTTCCTTGAAGGAATCGGGAGCGATGACGATTTTCATGGGGCGATTCTCCGTTGTTATGCGCCGAGTGTTTCCTGGATCGGGCACGGCAGCAACGGGACAGACGCCCAGTCTCGACAGGTCAGGGCTGTGAATTCGCCCAGCCCTGATCCCATAGCAGCAAGGCGCAATACAGTTCGGCGGCGTCGGCGAAACGGCGTGGATCCCGTCCGGTCAGCGCCTGGATCCGCTCCAGTCGATGCCGCAGCCCATTGCGATGCAGCCCCAGCGCCTCGGCACAGGCCTGGGGGCTGGCGTCCTCGGCGAACCAGCTGCGCAGCGTCGCCAGCAGCTGGCCGTCGCGATCGGCGCGGCGCAGTCTTGCCAGCGGTTCCAGCAGCCAGGCGCCGCGAGCGCACTCGGCCTGGCCCTGCAGCCAGGTCGGCAGGGCCAGGTCGTCCAGCGTCACCCGGATGAGGTCGGGCCGCAGGCGCCGGGTTACTGCGAGCAGGTCCAGCGCCCGCCGGGTCGTCTCGGCCAGCCCCGTCCAGGGTCGCGGCTCGGGGATCCAGGCGCTGCGCTGCAACGACCAGCCCTGCCCCGGCAGTTCCTCCAGCAGCGCCTCGGGCCCCTGCGCGCCGGGTCGATACCAGAGCCACTGCCGCTCTTCATGGGGCAGGCACCAGCTATGGACGCTGCGCTGCTGCGCCCAGTCGCCAAAACCCGGCGCCGGCACGGCGAACTCCAGCAGCAGCACGTCCCGCGGCAGGACCGGCTTCAGCCCGAGCAGCGTGGCATGGCGCCCCAGTTCGGGTGCGGCGCCGGGCGCGAGCAGCTGCCGCAGCAGCGGCGTGGTCATGCGCGCGGTCGCGGGCGGCTGCCCTGCCGCCTGCTCAATCAGCATTTCCGCGGTCAGGCGCAGGAGTTCGGCAGGTAGGCGCAACTGCTCGGCGTCCTCCCCGGACACGCCAAGCACGCCGACCAGTTCGCCCTGGTGATACAGCGGCAGATTGATACCGGCCTGGGCCCCCGCCAATTCCAAGGCAGCGCTGGCATCCAATGCCACCGCGCGGCCTTCGGCGATGACCTGCCGCGCCCCGGCATGGTGGCTGAACAGCCGCGCCGGATCGCCCGAGCCGATGATCAGCCCGGACGCATCCATGACATTGACGTTGCCGGGCAGGATGCGCATGGCGCGTTCGACGATTTCCTGCGCCAGGGTCTGGCTCAGCTCCATGGCCACCTCGGAGGTTGAAGGACGCCGGCATGGCGCGCCGTCACCTTAGAGGCGCCTCCACCGCTGGGCAAGCCGGTGGAGCTACGGGAGGGGCTACTCCGAGGTGCTCAGCACGCCACGGCGCACCTGGTCGCGCTCGATGGATTCGAACAGGGCCTTGAAGTTGCCCTCGCCAAAGCCGGTATCGCCCTTGCGCTGGATGAATTCGAAGAATACCGGCCCCAGCAGGGTCTGGGAGAAGATCTGCAGCAGCAGGCGACGCTCCCCACCTTCGGAGGTACCGTCGAGCAGGATGCCGCGGGCTTTCAGCTCTTCCACCGGTTCGCCATGGTTGGGCACCCGGCCTTCGAGCATCTCGTAGTAGGTCTCCGGCGGCGCGGTCATGAAGCGGGTACCAGAGGCCTTGAGCCGATCCCAGGTGGCCACCAGGTCATCGGTGAGAAAGGCCACGTGCTGGATGCCCTCGCCGTTGAACTGCATGAGAAATTCCTCGATCTGCCCGGCCCCCTTGGAGGATTCCTCGTTGAGCGGAATACGCACCAGGCCGTCCGGTGCGGTCATGGCCTTGGAGGTCAGGCCGGTGTACTCGCCCTTGATGTCGAAGTAGCGCAACTCGCGGAAGTTGAACAGCCGCTCGTAGAAGTCGGCCCAGTAGGCCATGCGCCCGCGATAGACGTTGTGGGTCAGGTGGTCGATGACCTTGAGGCCGGCTCCCACCGGCTTGCGCTCGACGCCCTCCAGGAACACGAAGTCGATGTCGTAGATGGAGCTGCCCTCCTCGTAGCGATCGATGAGGTACAGCGGTGCGCCGCCGATGCCCTTGATCGCCGGCAGGCGCAATTCCATCGGCCCGGTGGGCATGTCCACCGCCTGGGCGCCCAGCTCCAGCGCCTTGGCATAGGCGTGGTGGGAGTCGCGGCAGCGAAAGGCCATGCCGCAGACCGAGGGGCCGTGTTCGGCGGCGAAATAGGCGGCGTGGCCGGTCTTTTCGCGATTGACGATGGCGTTGATGTCGCCCTGGCGAAACAGCACCACGTCCTTGGATCTGTGGTTGGCGACGTGAGTGAAGCCGAGGCTTTCCAGCACGGGTTCGATGACGTTGGGCGTGGGCGAGGCGAATTCGATGAACTCGAAACCCATGAGGCCCATGGGATTTTCAAACAGATCGGCCATGATTGGCTCCTTGACGGGTGACGTGACGGTCGTGGTCGGTAATCTGGGCTAGCAGCCCGTCAAGGGCGGCGCGCAGGAGATGCCACGCACGCTGCGCGCCAGGAAATCACCCAGGATGAGCTGACAGCCGAGCAGCTTCATGAGGCCACCCGCACCGGGGCATCGGGCTGCGCCTCGGGGTGTGCCTGCTGGAAGGCCGGATGCGCGCCAGCCAGGGCCTCTACCCGCTGGACGCGTGGATAGGACGCCAGGTCCACCTGGAAACGCCGCGCCGCATAGAGTTGGGGTAGCAGATAGACGTCCGCCAGCCCCACCTCGCCGAAACAGAAGTCACTGGAGCCGATCTGCGCCTCCACCGCCGCCAGGCCCTCGCCGATCCAGTGCGAGATCCAGTCGAGCACGGCCGGCTCTTCCAGGCCCAAGCCGCGCAGGCGGTTGAGCACCGAGACGTTGTGCAGCGGATGGACATCGCAGGCGATCAGGGCGGCGACACCCCGATGGCGGGCGCGCAGCAGCGGATCGGTCGGCAGCAAGGGCACGGCCGGATAGCGCTCTTCCAGGTATTCGAGGATGGCGGGCGACTGGATCAGCACCTCGCCGCTGTCGAGGCGCAGGCTGGGCAGCCGCCCCTGGGCATTGAGCGCCCGGTAGGCCGGCTGGTGCTGCTCGCCGGACAGCAGATTGACCGGTACGGCTCGGTAGTCCAACCCCTTCAGCGCCAGGGCCAGGCGGACCCGATAGGACGAGGTGGAACGGTAATAGGTGAAGAGGTCCATCGACACTGCCCCGCGCTTGCCTGCCGGCTTCTTATTATGCGTAAGCTGATTACGTTACGTGGAATCTGCGCCGGCCCGGATGGCTTGTCAATGCCGCCCGGGCCGGCCTATACCCGCTCGCCTAGTCGGCCGCCACTACCCGACCGCGACATTCGCCGAAGCCGATCGTGGGCAGTCCGGGCCGCTGGCAGCGGGCCCGGAGGATGACCTCATCACCGTCTTCCAGAAAGGTACGGGTCTCGCCGCCTGGCAGCTGCAGCGGCTGCTTGCCGCCCTGGGTGAGCTCCAGCAGGCTGCCGCAGCTGTCGGCGTCCGGCCCGGACAGGGTGCCCGAACCAAAGAAGTCGCCGGGCTGCAGGGCGCAGCCATTGACGGTGTGATGGGCCACCATCTGCGCCACCGTCCAGTACATGTTCAGGGTGTTGCTCAGGGCGATCCGCTGGGCGGGGTGCCCCTGCTCCGCCATGCGCGGCGTGCGCAGCAGCACTTCCAGCTCGATGTCCAGGGCCCCCTGGGCCTGGTCATGCTCGTCGTACAGATAGGGCAAGGGCTGGGGATCCCCGGCGGGTCGTGCCGGCTGCGCCTGGCGATAAGGGGCCAGGGCTTCCGCGGTGACGACCCACGGCGACAGGGTGCTGGCGAAACTCTTCGACAGGAAGGGCCCCAGGGGCTGGTATTCCCAGGCCTGGATATCCCGCGCCGACCAGTCGTTGAGCAGGCAGAAGCCGGCGATATGCTCGGCGGCGTCACCGATGGCGATGGCCGCGCCCTGGGCGTTGCCCGGGCCGATCCAGATGCCCAGCTCCAGTTCGTAGTCCAGCCGCCGACAGGGGCCGAAGACCGGGGCGTCCTGTCCGGGCGGCAGCGTCTGGCCCTTGGGCCGCCGGAACGCCTCGCCAGAGACCCCAAGGGTCGAGGCGCGGCCGTGGTAGGCAATGGGGACGTGCTTGTAATTGGGCAGCAGCGGATTGTCCGGGCGGAACAGCCGGCCGATCTGGGTGGCGTGGTGGATGCCGACATAGAAGTCGGTGTAGTCGCCGACCCGCGCGGGCAGGTGCATCCGGCAGGCGCTCTGGGTCACCAGCAGGTGTTCGCCCAGCTCTTCGAGGTGCTCGCGTTGCGGATGGTCAGCGCGCAGCAGCGCCTGCACGGCCTGGCGCAAGGCGACCCGCGCCGGCCGGCCGGCGGCGAAGAAGGCATTGAGCGTCTCCCGGGCGGCCAGTTCGGCGGCCCGCTGGGCTTCGCCACGGAACAGCCC
This sequence comes from Pseudomonas sp. HR1, assembly GCF_030175875.1. Classification (NCBI taxonomy): domain Bacteria; kingdom Pseudomonadati; phylum Pseudomonadota; class Gammaproteobacteria; order Pseudomonadales; family Pseudomonadaceae; genus Pseudomonas; species Pseudomonas sp. HR1. Next base: position 86,213 of record NZ_JASNRF010000006.1, on the reverse strand, counting down.
GGCTTCGAGGGCGAAGCCCAGGTCGAGGATGAAGTCACCCACCGCCACGCCGCCGCGGGGCGTCTCTTCGCCGCGACTGAACACACCCAGCGGCAGGTTGTGCAGGGAAAAATCCGCATGGCCGTTGGCCGAGGCCACCCAGCTGGACATTTCGTGGGTCATGCCGATTCTCCCGCGCCGGGCGCGACAAAGGTCTTGGTGAGGCCTGCCCAGCAGGCGTCGTAGTCGGGCTGCAGCAGCGGCGAGGCCAGGGCGTAACGGGTCGGCCGCAGGACACGGCCGGTTTCGAACATGAAGGCCATGGTGTTCTCGATCCTGTGCGGTCGGAGGTCGGCGGCGATAGCATTCCGGGTGGACACCTCGTCCGGGCCATGGGCGCTCATGCAGCTGTGCAGGGAGGCGCCGCCCGGCGCGAAGCCATCGGCCTTGGCGTCGTAGGCGCCCTGGATCAGGCCCATGAATTCGTTCATCAGGTTGCGATGGAACCAGGGCGGCCTGAAGGTGTTTTCCGCGACCATCCAGCGTGGCGGAAAGATCACGAAGTCGATATTGGCCACCCCTTCGCTGGCGCCCGGCGCCGTCAGCACGGTGAAGATCGAAGGATCGGGATGATCGAAACTCACCGTACCCAGGGTATTGAAGTGGCGCAGGTCGTATTTGTAGGGCACGTTGTTGCCATGCCAGGCGACCACGTCCAGCGGCGAGTGATCCAGCTCGGTCTCCCAGAGTTCGCCGAGGAATTTCTGCACCAGGCGAGTGGATCTCTCCAGATCCTCGAAGCGGGCCACGGGTGCCTGGAAATCCCGCGGATTGGCCAGACCGTTGCTGCCGATCGGGCCCAGCTCGGGCAGCCGCAGGGATCGCCCGTGGTTTTCGCAGACATAACCCCGTATCGGTTCGCCCGCCGCTAACTCGACCCGGAATTTCAGGCCGCGTGGAATCACCGCGATCTCCAGCGGTTCGAGGCGCAGCAGGCCCAACTCGGTCACCAGCTCCAGGCGTCCCTGCTCCGGCACGATCAGCAATTCCCCGTCGGCGTCGTAGAAGACGCCGGTCATGCTGGCATTGGCGGCATAGCGATAGAGGCTGACGCCTTCGGCCTGATCGGCTGCGGCGGTGGCGACGATCCGCTCCAGGCCGGCGAGAAAATCGGTGGCGACTGCCGGGATCGGCAAGGGATTCCAGCGCAGGCGATTGGGCGTGGGGGCGCCCAGTTCCGCGCCGGTCAGCTGGACGGTGCAGCGCTGAAAGCGGCCGTGGGCGGCCGACGGCCGGAGCCGATACAGCCAGGAGCGTCGGGCCTCGTGGCGCGGCACGGTAAAGGCCGTGCCGGAGAGTTGCTCGGCATAGAGGCCGAAGGGCGCGCGTTGCGGCGAGTTCTGCCCGATGGGCAGGGCACCCGGCAGCGCTTCGGAGCTGAAGTGATTGCCAAAGCCGGACTGGTAGCTCACTGGCGGTGCTACTTGTTCTTGTTGGTTCAACGGGGCCACCCATTATGCGTAATAGGTTTACGCAAAAAGTAAATTGAACCTGGCGGAGCGTCAAGCTATAACGCTGCCTTTCCACGGCGAGCGAATCGATGACAGACATTCCTGAAGCAGCACCCCCACGGCGGCAGAAGGTGCAGGCGGCCGAGGTCGGCACCGATATCCTCAAGGCCCTCGCCGAGCTGGCACCCTCCACGTCCCTGTCGCGCCTAGCCAGCCACCTGGACATGCCCGCCAGCAAGGTGCATCGCTACCTGCAGGCGCTGATCGCCAGCGGTTTCGCCGAGCAGGATCCACGAACCAATCACTACGGACTCGGCCAGGCCGCCCTCTTCGTCGGTCTGGCCGCCCTGGGTCGACTGGATGTAGTGAAGCTGGCGGCGCCGGTGCTGGCCGACCTGCGCGACGAGGTCGGCGAGACCTGCTTTCTAGCGGTCTGGGGCAACAAGGGCCCGACGGTGGTGCTGGTGGAACAGGCGGTGCGCGCCGTCACCCTGGTGACCCAGGTCGGTTCGGTGCTGCCGTTACTGGGCTCGTCCACCGGCCTGGTGTTCAACACCTTCCTGCCGGATGCCGAGACCGCGGCGTTGCGTGCGGAAGAGTTGCGCCAACCGGCTGCGCCCAGCGCCGCAACCCTGGCGGAGGCCGCGCGCCAGCTAAGGGAAACCCATATCCAGCCGGTGCACGGCCTGCTGATGGCGGGGGTCAATGCCCTCTCCGCGCCACTGCTAGGAGCCGGCGGCCGGCTGGCCGGCGTCCTGACCGTGGTCGGTGCCGCGCCAGGCTTCCAGGCCGAGGTCGAAAGCGCCGCCGCGCTGCATCTGCGGGCAGCCGCCCAGGCCATCAGCGGGCGGCTGGGTGGAAAGCTCTGACGATTGGCGTCGCAGTGCAGCTTTCAGGAGCGCCGATGGTCGCGGCGGCGCTCCGCTTGATCCTTTCTACCCTCCATTCGGCTAAAGGATCCCCCAGACTGGCCGTTTGCCATTAAGCTTACTGTTAGCGCGTTTATCATTGGCGCACTGCTTTATGGTGATCCCTTCATGACTGCTCTTTCCTATCGTGATCGCAACCAGGCTCTCAACGACTCCCTGGGCAAATTCTGGCAGGTCGCCAAACCCGTGGTTCAGGCGGCCATGGCCATTCATGTCGCGTTGCTGGTCGTTTTCATCCTGCTCGACCAGATCCTGATGGCCTGGGCCAACGTGCTCAGCATCGCCGCCTACGTGGGCTGCCTGACCGCCCTGCGCCAGCGGCGCTATCGCATCGCCAGCCTGACCATGAGTTGCGAGATCGTCGCCCACGCCTGGATCGCCACCTGGCAACTCGGCTGGGACAGCAACTTCCACTACTACGTGCTGTGCATCCTGCCGATCGTCATCTACAACTACCGCACCGCGCCGATCCGCCATCTGCTGCTGGTCTCCGGCATCCTGGTGACCCTGGCGGGCGGCTATCTGCTGCACCCACCCGCCACCCTCGCGCCCCTGGCGATGAAGCTGTTCGGCACCATCAACATCATCAGCGCCCTGGGGCTGCTGCTTTACGGCACCGGCGCCTCCTTCCACCACAGCACCAAGATGCAGCTGGACCTGTTGCACTCCGCCAGCCACGACAGTCTCACCAACCTCTACAACCGGCGGCGGATTCTCGACCAGGCGGAAAAGCACAGTGGCGTGAGTGGCAGCCTCATCCTCTTCGACGTCGATCACTTCAAGCACATCAACGACCGCTTCGGCCACGACTGCGGCGATCTGGTGCTGCAGGGGATCGCCGACGTCATCCGCCGCGAGGTGCGTCATTCCGATCTGGCGGCGCGCTGGGGTGGCGAGGAATTCCTGGTGCTGCTGCCCCAGGCGCGAACCGAGGTGGCCTGGGGCGTGGCGGAACGCATCCGCCAGCGCCTGACCGAGGTCACCGAGTCACTCGAACGCGGTCCCGCGCGGGTCACGGCGACCCTGGCGGTCTGCGAGATTCGCGACTGCGAAGCCTTCGCCAGCGCCCTGGAGCGCGCCGATCAGGCGCTCTACCGGGGCAAGCAGGAAGGCCGCGACCGGGTGATGCTGGCGGCCTGAGCCACCGTTTGCCCTAGACCACGAAGCGCTGCAGGGCGCCGTGCAGATCGGCGGCCAGGGCGGACAGCTGCTGGCTGCTGGCACTGGTCTGCTGGGCGCCGGCGGCGGTCTGGTTCGCCGCGTCGCGGATCAGCGTCAGATTGCGATCGACCGCCGCCGTGGTAGCCGTCTGCTCTTCGGTGGCCGCGGCGATGGCGTCATTGCGCTGGCCGATGGCGGTGATGGCCTGAGTGATGCCTTCCAGCACCTGCCAGGTGGCCTGGGCCTGGTCGCGGGTATGGCTAGCCTGTAGGCGACTCTGATCCAGGGCGATCACCGTCTTCTCGCTGACCTGCTGCATGCCGCCGATCAGGCCTTCGATCTCGCGGGTGGAGTCGCCCGTACGGCTGGCCAGCCCACGCACCTCGTCGGCCACCACGGCAAAGCCACGCCCGGCTTCCCCGGCACGGGCCGCCTCGATGGCGGCGTTGAGCGCCAGCAGGTTGGTCTGCTCGGCGACGTTGCGGATCACGTCGAGCATCTTGCTGATGCCCTTGGATTGCGCGGCCAGCTGGTCCGCCTGGTTGGCCGCATCGTCCACATTGCCCACCAGCTGGGTGATGGCGGCCAGCGTCTGCTTGACCTGCGCCTGCCCCTGCTTGGCCTGATCGACACAGCGCTGCGATTCGGCGGAGGTGGAGGTCGCGTGCTCGCACACCGCCTGGACCGCCTGGTTGAGCTGGGTGACGGCATTGGCCGCGTGCTGGATATCGGTCGTCTGCTGCTCCAGGTTGCGGCAGCTGTCATCCATCACGGCGCTCACCTGGGTCGAGGCCGAGGCCAACTGCTCGGAGGCATTGCCGGTGTGGGCCAGCACCTCGCGCAGATTGCCCTGCATGCGCTCCAGCGCCAGCAGCAGCATGGCCGCCTCGTCGCGTCCCTGGGGCTGGATGTTCTGCCGCAGGTCACCCGCGGCGATGCCGCCGGAGATGTCCAGGGCCTGGCGCAGCGGCTGCACCACGCTGCGGGTCAGGCGCCAGGCCAGCAGCAGCAGAAGCAGAATGGCACCACCTATGACCGACCAGACGATGGCGCGGGCCTGGACGAACTGGGCGTTGGCCACCTCCTTGGCCTGGGCGGCGCCCTGCTTGTTCAATTCGCGCAGGAGTTGCACCTGCATGTCCATCAGATCGCCCTTGAGGCCGACCACGGTATCCAGCTGTACCCGCGCGGCCGGGATCTGCTGCTGCTCGATCAGCCGCACCTCCTCGCGCAGTCCTTCCACGAAGGGCTGGTAGGCGTCGTGCAGCGCCTTGATCGAGTCGCCCTCGGTCGCGTCGGTGACGACCGGCGCATAATCCCGGAACAGCTGGTCGGTCTCGTTGACCAGTTGCTCCAGGGTGACGCGGCTCATGGCCACGGCGCCCGGATCCTCGGCATTGAGCAGCACCACCGAGGCCTGGTTGCGCAACTTGCCGAGGTTGATCGCCAGGGAATCGGCAATGGCGATACTGGGCAGCCAGTCCTGCTCCATGCTCAGGGCCTGTCGGCGCAGCTGCTGCATTTCCCACAGCGAAAAGCTGCCCAGCCCGGCGAGCAGCACGGCGGCAAAAGTAAAGGAACACAGCATCCGCGGGCCGGTCTTGAGCGTTCGCAACCAGGAGCGGCGGGACAGACGGCGAAAGGGGACAAGGATACGAAGCATGGGGGCGTCACTGCATGAAGACGGTCAAGCACAGGAGCCTAGGCAAGCAAGATGTCGGACTGATTACAAAATGCCTTCATCCAGATAAATCTGACGATTGCGGCAAAAGATAACTGGGGCTAAGGTCCGCCCCTCTGTCCGCCAAACCGCCCGCCGCTGTCATGACTACCCCTACCGCCAAGGCTTCTTCCTTCCAGATCCTGTTGCTCGGCATCGCCCAGATCCTCGTCTGGGGCGGCTCCTTTTTCATTCTCGCGGTGCTCGCCGATCCGGTGGTCCGGGAAACCGGCTGGTCCCGGCAGTGGGTCTATGGCGGACTTTCCCTCGGGGTGCTGGTATCCGGCCTGCTGGCACCGGCGTGCGGCCGCCTGATCGCCCGCCAGGGGGGCCGCACCTTGCTGTCGCTGAGCGGCCTGGGGGTGGCGGCCGGGCTGGTGCTGATGGCCAGCGCCCAGCAGTTGCCGGTGTTTCTGCTCGCCTGGGTGGTGATGGGCATCGGCATGGCCGCGGGTCTGTACGATGCGCTGTTCGCCACCCTGGGCACCTGCTACGGCACCCAGGCCCGTTCGGCCATCAGCGGTATCACCCTCGTATCGGGCTTCTGCACCGCCATCACCTGGCCCGTAGCCGCCTTCCTGGTCAGTCACCTCGGCTGGCGCGGTGCCTGCCTGGCCTATGCGGCCGTCCTGCTGCTGACGATCTGGCCGCTCTATCGCCGCGCCCTGCCCGCACCGGTCCTCGCCACCCAGGCACCCCGGACCGGCCAGGCGGCATCGGCCGTGCCGGTCAACCGGGCGCTCTACAGCGTGCTCACGGCACTCTTCACCCTGGGCGCGATGCTGATGACGGCCATTTCCGTCCAGCTGATCACCCTCCTGCAGGGGCTCGGCTACAGCCTGGCGAGTGCGGTGGCGCTGAGCACCTGCCTGGGGCCGAGCCAGGTGGCCTCGCGGATCATCGACCTGCTCAACCGCAATGGTCACCCGCTGTGGACGGCCCTGGCCTCGGTGGTCTGCACGGCCGCCGGACTGCTGCTGGTGACCCTGGGGCCTGGCCTGGTCTGGGTGACGGTCGTGGGTCTGGTGATCTTCGGTGCGGGCAATGGCCTGCGGGCGATCATTCGGGGCGCCCTGCCGCTGGCGCTCTGGAATCCGGCGGAATACGCCACCGTCCTGGGCCGCATGGCGCGCCCGGCGCTACTCGGCCAGGCGGCCACGCCCCTGCTCTGCGGCTATTCACGGCCCGCAGGCGGTGCTGGCCCTGCTCTGCCTGCTGGCGCTGATCAACGTGGCCTTGGTCGCCTGGCTGTTCAGAGCGCTGTTCGGCCGTGCCCCGGCCTAGTCGCAGGCGATTTCCAGAGGGACTAGGCGTAGCTTGATACCGGTGCGGCGCAGGGTAAGGATATCGCCCTCGCGCTGTCCGACCTCGTCGCCCAGGGTACTGCGGAGCGTCTCGCCGAGCAGCCGCGCATAGGTCCGCGGGTCCTCGCCTTGACAGCTCTCGGCGATATGCAGCTCGCCCTGGAGCAACTTGCCGGCCGTGCGCCCGCTGGTGAGATCCACAAGCAGGTAATCCTGGTCGGGCTGATAGTTGAAGGTCATGCGAATTCCCCGGCGACTGTAGCCATGGGAACCGATCAGGGCGGGTTGGTTCAGGACGTCGGGTTGCCTTCCTCGTCCAGGCGGTTGCGCAACATGACCAGGGTCTCGCGCAGATCGTCCAGCCCGGCATCGCCCAGCGCGCAGACCTGCCGCACCCGGCTGTTGACGCCGTTGGCCTGGTCACGCAGCGAGCGACCCGCTGGCGTCAGTTCGATCGACAGGTTGCGCTCGTCCTCGGCACTGCGCCGGCGCGTGACCAGCCCGGCCGCTTCCAGGCGCTTGACCACGGGGGTCAGGGCACCGGAATCCTGCCGCAGTCGATTGGACAGTTCCTTGAGCGTGAGGCCGTCATGCTCCCAGAGCACCAGCATGATCAGGTACTGCGGAAAGGTCAGGCCCATGCTCTCCAGCAGGGGTTTGTAGAGTTGCGTCATCGCCAGCGAAGCCGAATACAGGGAAAAGCACAGTTGCTGGTCAAGGAGCAGTGGATCTTTGGCTGTCATGGGATCTGCCATTACAAAACGTGAAAAGAGTGGAAGGTGCAAGCGCCCCAACGCGAGCCGAAAGGCCGCCTGGCGTGAGTTCGGTTGCCGGAAACATCCGGTAACTGGCACTGGATTCCGATACCACAGGATGCCACAGTGAGCGGCTGGACATAAATAATAAGGGTAATACCTGCATGGCCGTTTCCTCTGCCACGCCAGCCGTTCCTGGCGAAACCCCCACCGCCGCCCTGCCCGGCGCCTCGCCGATGGTGGCGGGAATTCTGGCCTCCTGCGCTCTGGCCCACTTGATCAACGACCTGATCCAGTCCGTCCTGCCCTCGATCTATCCCATGCTCAAGGACAGTTATGGTCTGACGTTTACCCAGATCGGTCTGATCACCCTGGCCTTCCAGATCACCGCCTCCCTGTTGCAACCCTGGATCGGCTTCCATACCGACCGCCATCCTAAACCCTATCTGCTGCCCGCCGGCATGGTCTGTACCCTGATTGGTGTACTGCTGCTCGCCTTTGTCGGCAGCTTTCCCGCGATCCTGGCCGCCTCGGCGCTGATCGGCGTCGGCTCCTCGACCTTCCATCCGGAAACCTCGCGGGTAGCGCGCCTGGCGTCGGGCGGTCGCTTCGGCCTGGCGCAATCCACCTTCCAGGTCGGCGGCAACGCCGGCACCGCCATCGGCCCCCTGCTGGCCGCCGCCATCGTCATTCCCTATGGGCAGACGCATGTCGCCTGGTTCGCGCTCTTCGCGCTGTTCGCCATCGGCGTGCAGTACGGACTGTCGCGCTGGTATCGCAATCACCTGCGCAGCGCCAAGGGGCGCAAGGCCACCGCGGTCAGCCATGGCCTGTCCCGCGGTCGGGTGACCTTCGCGCTGATCGTGCTGGCGCTGCTGGTGTTCTCCAAGTACATCTACATGGCCAGCATCACCAGCTATTTCACCTTCTATCTCATCGAGCGCTTCGACCTCTCGGTCGCCAGCTCCCAACTGCACCTCTTCCTCTTCCTGGGTGCGGTCGCGGCCGGCACCTTCTTCGGCGGTCCCATCGGCGATCGCATCGGCCGCAAGGCGGTCATTTGGTTCTCGATTCTGGGCGCGGCGCCCTTCACCCTCGCCCTACCCTACGTCGATCTGTTCTGGACCAGCGTGCTCAGCGTCATCATCGGCTTCATCCTGGCGTCGGCCTTTTCGGCCATCGTGGTGTACGCCCAGGAACTGGTCCCGGGCAACGTGGGCATGATCGCCGGCATCTTCTTCGGCCTGATGTTCGGCGTCAGTGCCATCGCCGCCGCGGGCCTGGGCAACCTCGCCGACCACCACGGCATCGAATACGTCTACCAGCTGTGCTCCTACATGCCGCTGCTCGGGATCCTCACCCTCCTGCTGCCCTCCACCCGCCGCAAGGCGGCCTGAGGTGCAGGCCACGGGAGCGCAAGGCTCCCGTGGCGAAGCGCTGCGCCACCCGCTACGCTGGCCGCCCCTGAGCCTTTCGCCGAGTCGCGATGAAGAGTCCCCTGCACTACCTGGTCCGTTATCCTTCCGCCAACCTGCTGTTCATCCAGCTCCTCGGCCTGCTGCTCTACCCGCTGGTGGAACAGGAAGAGCATGGCCGCGCCATCATCGGCGCCTTCGGCATCATCGTCCTGGCCACCGCCCTGCGCATGGTGCGACGCAGTCCGACCATCCAGTGGCTGGGGTTCATCCTGTCCGGCTGCATCCTGGTGCTCACGGTGCTGGTGGAATGGCACGGCAATCCCCACCTGGTGGTATCCCTGGCCATTCTTGACTCGGTCTTCTACTTCTATGCGGCAGGCAGTCTCATCGCCTACATGATGGAAGACCAGCGCGCGACCACCGATGAACTCTTTGCCGTGGGTGCGACCTTCACCCTGCTGGCATGGGCCTTCGCCCACGCCTACTCGGCCTGTCAGATCCTGCAGCCCAACAGCTTCACCGCCGCCAACGATCCCCTGGCTGCGCGGACCTGGACCGAGCTGCTCTATGTCAGCTTCGCCATCCTCTCCGGCGTCGGCCTGAGCGATATCTATCCGATCAAGCCGATGGCGCGCTCGCTGGTGATGCTCGGCCAATTCTCCGGCGTCATGTACATCGCCCTGGTGGTGACGCGACTGGTCACCCTGACAGTGCGCAGCCGCTAGCCGAATCGCGCGAGGCTGAAGCTGTCGAGATCGATGTCGCTGCGCCCGGTGGTCACCCGCTGGGCGAGCGCCTCGCCCAGCGCCGCCGAATGCTTGAAACCATGCCCCGAGCAGGCGCTGACCACGGTCACGCCCGGCAGCGCCGGATGTTCGTCGACGATGAATCCGAAGTCGGGTGTCACGGTGTAGGCGCAGACCGCGCTGCGCACCGCCCGGTCTGCAAGACCGCCAACCCACCTTCCCACTTGATCACTGAACAGCTTGCTCGATTCTTCCGGGTGAATCGACCGATCAATGCCTGTTGGGGTGGTATTATTCCGGTACTGCTCCGTGGCAACCTTGACGGCGTTTTCGCCTGGCAAGGGAGGAAAGCCGTAGAAGAGATCGCTGTCACCACTGCCATGGGCGAGGATGAAGCTGGGTGAATCCGCCGGAAAGAGCCCGGGCCTGGCGACTTCGAACCAGTGCAGCGTCTGCCGACAGACGCGCAGCAGCCGGTCGAAAGGTGCGCCCAGCAATTCCGCGCTCCACATGCCGGCGGCGACGATGACCCGCTTTGCTCGCCAGCGGCCTTGCGCCGAATGCAGCAATACGCCCTGCTCGTCCGCTTCCAGGCGCTCGATGACGGTATCGGTATGGACCTGGGCGCCCCGCTCGCGCGCCCCGTCCAGTTGCGCCTGGATACAGGCTTCCGGATAGAGATAACCGCCGCCTGGTTCGAAATAGCCCAGGGCATCGTCTGCCACGCAAAATTGCGGAAAGCGCTGGCGAATGGCGGCGCCGTCCCAGGCTTCATGAGGGATCCCGTACTGGCGTGCCAGCTCCAGGGTGGCCCGGGTGAAGTCCGGGCGGCCATGATGGGAGGTCGCCGTCGCGGTGGCGGTCATGATCAGCACCCCGCATTGCTCGAACAGCCGGACGCCCCGCTCCGCCTCCAGCTCGCGCCAGAGGTGCTGCGAACGGATCGCCAGCGGTACATAGGCCGCGCCCTCGCCTACGGCCTGGCGGGTGATGCGGGTGGCGCCGTGGCTGGAGCCCAGGTCGTGGTGCGGCGCATAGCGATCGATGCCCGCGACCCGGACCCCACGCTTCGCCAGCTGGTAGAGCGTGGCCGCCCCCATGGCGCCCAGGCCCAGGACAATGACGTCATGAGTCGCGCTGGTCATCTTATCCCCTGCTCTTTTTCGCTTATCGAGCGGCGAACGCTAGCAGGGCGAGCTGTCCAGGGCCAAGGGCGGAGTCAGCAATGGGCGGTCATCGTCTCCATAAGGTGTTTGCGCGAGAAGAGTCGAACGGTAGAAGCTCACCCTATTTAGGGGTGGTATTGAGCAACGATCGATGCAGGCCGTGTAGCGACGAGGACGGTTCCGGCAAATCGTGCTATGCGTGGTGCCGCCTCAACCACCAGGTGAAGAGTCCGGTTGCCAGACTCTTCACCTGGTCACCCCCCTACCTCAGGTCATGCCCAACCAATTCGGCAAGGCCAGGGACAGATAAGGCACATAGGTCACCAGGATGAGGAAGGCCAGCATCACCAGCAGCCAGGGGGAAACGGCCCGGATGGTCGTGGTGAGCGGCATGCCGGTCACCGCTGAGGTGACGAACAGATTGAGGCCCGTCGGCGGCGTGATCAGCCCGATCTCCATGTTGACCACCATGATGATCCCCAAATGGATCGGATCGATCCCGAGCTGCACGGCGATCGGGAACAGGATGGGGGCCAGGATCAGGATGATCGCCGACGGCTCCATGAAGGTGCCCGCGATCAGCAGCACGATGTTCACCACGATCAGGAATTCCATCGGCGAGAAGCCCTGGTCCACCACCCAGCGGGTGATCGACTGGGGAATCTGCTCGGTGGTCAAAACATGAGCGAAGAGCATGGCGTTGGCGATGATGAACATCAGCACCACGGACAGCTTGGCCGCGTCGATCAGCACCCGATGGCACTGCCGCAGCTGCATGTCCTTGTGCACGAAGACCGCGACGATGGCCGCATAGATCGCCGAGACCGCCGCCGCTTCCGTGGGCGTGAACATGCCGGAATAGATGCCGCCAAGGATGATCACGATCAGCATCAAGCCCCAGATGGCGCGCCGTCCGGTCCGCAGCACCTCCTTGAAGGAAGCTCGCGGTAGCGCCGGAATGTTCTTGATGCGGGCGATGATGTAGATGGTCACCATCAGCACCAGGCCCAGCAGCAACCCCGGCACCACCCCCGCCATGAACAGCTTGCCCACCGAGGATTCGGTGGCCGTCGCATAGACCACCATGACGATGGAGGGCGGGATGAGGATCCCCAGGGTGCCGGCATTGCAGACGATGCCGGCGGCGAATTCGCGCTTGTAGCCCGAACGGACCATGCCGGCGATGACGATGGAGCCCACCGCGGCCACGGTGGCTGGCGACGATCCGCAGAGGGCGGCGAACAGCATGCAGGCCAGGATCGCGGCGATGGCCAAGCCGCCCCGGATATGGCCGACGCAGGCGTTGGCGAACTCGATCAGCCGATGGGCCACCCCGCCCGTGGTCATGAAGGCTCCGGCCAGGAGAAAGAACGGGATCGCCATCAGGGTGTAGTGCTCGCTGGTCTCGAACAACTTGATGGCCAACGAGCGCACCGAGTCGTTGCTGAACAGCAGGATGGTGAGGGCACCGGAAAGCCCCAGGGAAACGGCCACAGGAATGCCGATGAACATGAGGGCGAACAGCGCCAGGAACAGGAAGGTAATGGTCATGGCTGGCGCTCCGTGCCGTGCTGGCCGTCGACGAGTCGGAGGGCATCCTCGGCTTCGCTATGGCCCCCGAAGCCGCTCTGCTCGTTGCGCAGAATGCGCAGGAACACCTCGACGAAGCGGATGAGCATCAGGGCGAAGCCGATCGGCACGATCATGACGATATGCCACTGACGCAGACCGAAGCGGTCGAGATCCTCGGCGCCGATGTTGGCGTTCATCAGCGCCGCTACCCATTGTTGGCTGGAATAGGTCATCAGCCCGCAATAGAAGATACAGATGCCGACCGCCAGCAAGGCCACCGCCTTGCGCAAGGCGGGTGGAAAGGTCTTGACCAGCAGATCGACCCCCAGGTGAGCGCCGATGCGCACGCCCCAGGCCAGACCGATGAAAATTAGCCAGCCGAAGACCGCCTTGGTCAGGGCGATGCTCCAGGTCATTTCCTGGGAGACGAAGAGCAGGCCGTCCCCCATGGCCAACAGGGGTTCTTCCAGGAAGGCGCTGCGATCGGCCAGATAATAGAAAACGGCGTATACGTTGTTGACCACCACGTAGACGAAGGTGATCAGGGTCATGACCGCCAGCAGGAAGGCGACGAGCGCTTCCTCCAGCCGGCACCAGAGACGGGTCACGGCAGACATACGAACCTCCAACAGGCACTGACAGGGGGCGAAAGAAGGACGCGCTCGCGGGTCTTCAGCTGGCCTTGTTGGCGTTGACGGCTGCCTCGATCACCTCGCTGCCGATCTCTCCTTCGAACTTCTTCCAGACCGGCTGCATGGCCTTGCGCCACTCCTCGCGTTGCGCGGGAGTCAGTTCGATGATCTCGCTGGTGCCGGCTTTGGCGATGGCGCCGCGAGCCTCGTCATTGAGTGCCTTGGCCTGACGGTTCACCTCCAGGGTGACCTCGCCCATCACCTTGTTGAGCTCGGTGCGCACGTCCTCGGGCAAGCCCTGCCAGAACGTGGTGTTGGTGATCACCATGTAGTCGATCAGGCCGTGGTTGGACTCGGTGAAATAGGGCTGGACCTCATGGATCTTCTGGCTGAAGTAGTTGGACCAGGTGTTTTCCGTGCCATTGACGACCCCGGTCTGCAGGCCCTGATACACCTCGGCGAAACTCATCTTGCGCGGCGCGGCGCGCAAGGCCTTGAACTGCTCGTCGAGGACGGCGGAGGCCTGGACCCGGAACTTCAGACCGCGGGCATCCCTGGGTTCACGCAGCGGCTTGTTGGCCGAGAGGACCTTGAGGCCGTTGTGCCAATAGGCCAGACCGGTGATGCCCTTGCCCTCCATGCTGGTCAGCAGCGCCTTGCCCTGGGGCCCGGCCTGAAAGCGGTCGACCGCCGCCATGTCATCGAACAGGAAGGGCAGATCGAAGACCTGCACCGCCTTGGCGTAATGCTCGAATTTGGCCAGCGAGGGGGCGAGCATCTGGACGTCGCCCAGCAGCAGGGCCTCCATCTCCTTGCCGTCGCCGAACAGCGAGGAGTTGGGGTAGACCTCCACCTTCACCCGGCCGGGCAGGCGCTCTTCCGCCAGCTTCTTGAACAGCACGGCCCCCTGCCCCTTTGGCGTGTGCTCGGCGACTACATGGGCGAACTTGATGGTGATGGGCGCTTCATCCGCCGCATACAGCGAACCGGCGAAGGAAAACACGGCGGCACAGAACAGCGTCTTGAACGGAAACGTGGGCATGGCGACACCTCATCTTGTTTTTGTAATCAGGTCGGGTTATTAAACGCGCCCCCTCCACGGGGCGGAATTCAGCATTGCCCAACAGGGCCTTCAGCTCCGCCTAACACGGGAGCCGCCTTTTCCAGGCGTCCGAGCAGACGGCGCGCGCGCCCTATCACGGGCGCATCGATCATCTTTCCGTCGACGACGAAGACCCCCTGCTCGTCCTGACTCGCTGCGATCACCCGCTGCGCCCAGTCGATTTCCGTGGCCGTCGGCGCCAGGGCGCCATGCACCACGGCGACCTGGCGGGGATGAATGCACAACAGCCCGGCGAAACCCTGGTCGCGGGCGCTGGCGGTGGCCGCCGCCAGCCCGGTCAGGTCATCGATGGCCGGAAAGACGCTGTCCAGGGGTGCGGGCAGTCCAGCCAGTCGGCCTTCCAGCAGGAGTCGAAAGCGTGCCTTGTCCAGCAGCCGTTCCGCTGCCGCGGTACCGCTTTCCCAGCCGAGATCCAGGCCCAGATCCAGACCGCCGAGCACCAGGCGCTCCACCCCGGCAGCCCCGGCGATCTCCTTGAGTCGATCCAGACCCCGGGCGCTCTCGATGATCGGCCAGACGGGCTTGCCCGTCTCGCCATGGACGCGGTCGACCTGGGCGGCGCTTTCCGCCTTGGGCAGGACGATTCCGCGCACCTGCCCCAGGCGTTGGCACAGCGCCAGGTCGTCGCCATGCGCCGGGTGGGCGGCGGCATTGATGCGGATCCAGACCCGGAAGTCAGGCGCGGCGAGCAGTGCCTGTTCAAGGGCGTCACGTGCAGCTGTCTTGGCGGCTTCGGCGACCGCATCTTCCAGGTCCACGATCACCACATCGGCCCCACTCGCCAGGGCCTTGCCGATTCGCTCCGGGCGCGTCGCCGGGACGAACAGGGCGGAGCGAGGATCGGCGGGAAGCGTGTCGGCGCCGGGGATCATGGGGCACCTCGCTGGGGCGCCGCGGCCAGGGCTACGGGGTCATACCCCAGCTCTTGCAACACCGCTTCGGTGTGCTCGCCCAGCGCGGGAATCGGATCCATCCGCGGCTCGAAGGCACTGTTGCTCGCCGGCGGCAACAGGGCGGGCAAGGGACCGGCCGGGCTGCCCACCTCACGCCAGCGATCGCGCTCGCGCAGCTGGGGATGCGCCCACACCGCCGCCATGTCATTCACCTGGGCATTGGCGATCTGCGCCCGCTCCAGACGGGCGATGACCTCTGCGGTCTCGAGCTGGGCGAACGCCTCGACGATCAGGTCGCGCAGCGCGCCGCGATTCGCCGAGCGTTTGAAGTTGGCGGAAAATCGCGGATCCGTGGCCAGTTCCGGTTGCAACAGCACCTGCTCGCAGAAGAGCTGCCACTCCCGCTCGTTCTGCAGGCCCAGCATCACCGTGCCGCCATCGCCCGCGGGAAAGGGCCCGTAGGGGTAGATGGTGGAATGGGCGGCGCCGGCGCGTGCGGGCGGCGGCATGCCGGCATAGGCGTAATACAGCGGATAGCCCATCCACTCCACCAGGCTCTCCAGCATGCTGACCTCGACGCGACTGCCCTCCCCCGTCCGCTCCCGCAACAGCAGCGCCGACAGGATGCCACTGTAGGCATACATGCCGGCCGCGATGTCGGCGATGGAGCAGCCTGCCTTGGCCAGCTGGTCATCGTCAGGTCCCCCCGTCACCGAGAGAAAACCCGCCTCGCTCTGAATCAACAGGTCGTAGGCTTTCTTGCGTTCATAGCTGCCACCGCCGCCATAGCCGGACACGTCGCAGACGATCAGCCGAGGAAAGCGCGCGTGCAGGACGTCGAAATCCAGCCCCAGCCGACTGGCCGCGCCCGGCGCCAGGTTCTGCAAGAGGACGTCCGCCTTGGCGAGCAGCCCGTCCAGCACGGCGAGGGCGGCGTCCTGTTTGAGATCCAGGGCCACGCTCTCCTTGGAGCGATTGGTCCAGACGAAGTGGGAGGCGAGTCCGGCGACACGCTCGTCGTAGCCGCGGGCGAAATCGCCACTGCCCGGCCGCTCGATCTTGATGACGCGGGCGCCCAGGTCGGCCAGTTGCCGGGAGCAGAACGGGGCCGCGATCGCATGTTCGAGACTCACGACCGTGATGCCATCCAGAGGACGAGGTTTTTCGACAGCCATCTTGGTTCACTCCAGGTCAGGTGAAGCAGTAGAGATCCACGCACTCGTGCAGCCGCCAGGCCCGGGCGATCAGGGCCTCGGCATCGGCGGGCGTGCGCTTGCCGGCGAAGGCGACCAGCCGGCGGAATTTGTCTTCCAGTTCAGCCCTGTCGAGGGTATTGCCGGGATCGCCCTTGGGCTCGTCGATCCGTCCCTGCAGAACAGCGCCCTGGCGGGTCGTCACCTCGACCCTGCCCAGCCAACGCTGGGGATAGGCGGCGTCGACCTCGGGGTCCAGGCGCATGCCGACGCGTGCGCGGAAGGCCGCGACCGCGGGATCGTTCAGCGCGGCAGTCGCGAAATCACCCAGTTGCGCCTGGCCGTGGACGGCGATCAACCCCAGTACCGTGCCCATGGAAAACTTCGCCTGGTGCACGGTACGCGGCACCTCGACGCGACCGAGCACGTCCAGGGCGCCCTGGTGGACCCGCGCCGTCACCTGGGCGATGTCGTCGGGCGCCAGGCGTTCGCGCTGCATCAGGTCCAACAGGGCATCGGCCGCAGGGTGGGTATGGCGGCAGGACGCATGGAACTTGAAGGAGGTTTCCAGCAAGGCCCAGCGCTGCCCCAGGCGATCGCTCAGCCGGCGGGCGTCGGCGTCAGTGGAGAGACCGGCGGCCAGGCCCTGCTCGCCCTCCAGGATGTTGCGCGCACCGGTCAACCCCTGCGCTGTGAGATAAGCCGCCAGCAGCCCATCCGCCGCCGCCTTGGCGGTATGCAGCTGCTTGGAATCCGCCGCGTCGCGCAGGAACTCCCAGAGCCCTGCCGCCTGGGTGCCCGCGTTGCCGAGCACCTGGATGAACTGCTCCCGGTCGAAGTCCAGCAGCTTGCCCACCGCCACGGCCGCGGCCAGGGTGCCCACGGTGGCCGTGGTATGGAAGATCCGATAGTGCGAGCGCCCGAGGAATTCTCCGATGCGGATACCCGCCTCATAGCCGGCGACCGCCGCGAGGATCAGCTCCTGTCCGCTCTTTCCCAGGTCCTGGGCCGCGGCCAGTGCGGCGGAAAAGACCACCGTGGCCGGATGCAGCACCGAGCTGTTGTGCAGATCATCCTGCTCCACCAGATGAGAGGCGGCGCCATTGACCAGCGCGGCGAAGTAGGCTGAGGTGCCGTAGGGCGCGACCAGTACCCGGGCACGCCCCTCGGGGGGGCCCATGCTCTGGGCATAGGCATGGAACAGCGGTATGGGATGGCTGCCATCGCTGGCCAGCGCCGAGCCCAGCCAGTCGAGAAACAGCTCTTCGGTCCGCGTCACGACGCTGGCCGGCAGATCCGCATAGGCCAGCTCGCCGAGAAAGGCCGCCAGACGTTCGGTATGGGTCATGGCGGTCACCCTAGAAGGAGCGCGGCAGTTCGAGCAGGTGCTCGGCCACGTAGGAAAGAATGAGGTTGGTGGAGATCGGGGCGACCTGGTACAGGCGCGTCTCGCGAAACTTGCGCTCGACGTCGTACTCGGTGGCGAAGCCGAAGCCTCCATGCGTCTGCAGACAGGCGTTGGCCGCCTCCCAGCTGGCCTTGGCCGCCAGGTACTTGGCCATGTTGGCCGCCGCGCCGGCGTTTTCGCCGCGGTCGTACAGGTCGCAGGCGTGCCAGCGCATCAGATCCGCGGCTTCGATTTCGATATGGGCCTCGGCGATGGGAAACTGCACGCCCTGGTTCTGCCCGATGGGGCGACCGAACACCACCCGGTCGCGGGCATAGTGACGGGCCTTGTCGACGAACCACCGGCCATCGCCGATGCATTCCGCGGCGATCAGGGTGCGTTCGGCATTGAGACCGTCGAGGATGTAGCGAAACCCCTTGCCCTCCTCCCCGATGAGGTTGCTGGCAGGAATTTCCAGCTCGTCGAAGAACAGCTCGTTGGTCTCGTGATTGACCATGTTGGGGATGGGCCGAACGGTCAGCCCCTTGCCGATGGCCTCGCGCAGATCCACCAGAAAGATCGACATCCCCTCGGACTTGCGCTGGACGGCTTCCAGCGGTGTGGTCCGCGCCAGCAGGATCATCAGATCGGAATGCTGCACCCGGGATATCCACACCTTCTGCCCATTGATCACATAGCGATCGCCCCTGCGCACTGCCGTGGTCTTGATCTTGGTGGTATCGGTGCCGGTGGTGGGCTCGGTGACGCCCATGGACTGGAGGCGCAGCTCACCGCTGGCCAGCCGTGGCAGATAGGCGCTCTTCTGCTCGTCGCTGCCGTTTCGCAGCAGGGTGAACATGTTGTACATCTGCCCATGGATGGTGCCGGAATTGCCGCCGCAGCGATTCACCTCCTCCAGGATGATGGACGCCTCGGCCAGGCCCAGCCCCGAGCCGCCATAGGCTTCCGGAATCATGGCGGACAGCCAGCCCGCCTCGGTCATCGCCCGGACGAAGTCCTGGGGAAAGCCCTTCTGCTCATCAATGCGGCGCCAGTATTCGGCCGGGAAGCCGGCGCAGAGGCCACGGACGCCGTCGCGAATGGCGGAGAATTCTTCTTGTCGTTCGTCCAGCATGGGAGTTTCTCTCTTGTCGTTATAGGGGCACCGCTGTCACTCGAATCGCAGCTGAGCCACTTGGGCTGCACCGTCGCCATTTCCGGCCCACAGCTCCGCCTCGCCGGGCGCGATCACCTGACCACTGAGCGTGAAGGGAGCGGGCGCGATCAGCGGACGAACGCCGCGATAGCTGAACTGCCGTATCCGCGCGGTGGGATGAGCGTGACGGAAGCTGCGCAGCAACAGGGTCGCGATGAGCGGGCCATGGACGACCAGACCGGCATAGCCCTCCTGCTGGGTCGCGTAGGGCCAGTCGTAGTGGATGCGATGACCGTTGAAGGTCACCGCCGAATAGCGGAAGAGCAACGTCGGCTCGGGTACCACCGACTCCGCCCAGCTGCCGAGCGCGATGGCTTCGCCGCTGCCGGCCTTGGGCGCACCGGGCTCGCGATAGACCAGGTCCTGCTCTTCGCGCAGCACCAGTTCGTCCTGTTGGAAATAACGGTGCTCCACGGTCACGAACAGCAGGCTGCCGCTACGGCCCGTCTTCTCCTCGACGCGCAGCAGCGTCGAGACGCAGCGCGCCCGCTCGCCAACGTGCAGCGCGCCGAGAAAGTCCAGGCGCCCGCCTGCCCACATGCGATTACGCCCTTCCGCCGGCGGCAGGAAGGTACCGCGCGCCGCATGCCCATCGGGCCCGAGCTGGGCCCCTGCCACCGGGTTGTCGAAGAAGGCCCAGTGCCAGAGCGGCGGCAGCGCCTCGCCCGCCGCCAATGGCGGTTCATCGAAGGTGTGGGCGATGCGCGCTACCTGGCGTTGTCCCAGAAAATCCTCTGTTTCGAGGGTTCGTCCCACCCAGGCTGCGGCTGGCGTCGCGTTCATGCTTGACTCCCATCGATAGGCTCGACGCCAGCTTGCGGGGAGTTGTTTCGTTCTGTGAATTTACATTTGCGTAAGCCGGCATTCGGCTAGGCTGAACGCCAAAAAACGCACGGAGCACGCGAGCATGCATTTCGACCTGGCTGACCTGCGGCTTTTCATCCATATCGCCGAGTCGCCCAGCCTGACCCAGGGCGCACGCCGCGCGGCCCTGTCGCCGGCCGCCGCCAGCGCGCGAGTGAAGGCCCTCGAAAGCCAGTTCGGCATTCGCCTGCTATACCGTGACAGTCGTGGCGTCGAGCTCACGCCAGCGGGCCAGCGCCTGCTGCAGCATGCCCGTCTCATCATGCGCCAAGTCGACTTTCTCAAAGGCGAATTCACCGAGTACCGCAGTGATGCCACCGGCCATATCCGCATCTTCGCCAACACGACCGCGGTCACCGAGTTCCTCCCCGGATTGCTCGCCGTCTATCTCGCGGATCGCCCGGGCGTGACGGTGGATCTGCAGGAGCGCCTCAATCGTGACATCGTCAGGGGGGTGATCGACGGGGCAGCGGATCTGGGCATCACCGCCGGACTGATCGAAGCGAGCAATCTGCAGATCCTGCCCTACAGCATGGATCGCCTGACGCTGGTCGTGCCCACCGGGCATCCCCTGGCCAGCCAGCCCCAGGTCACCTTGCGGGAGACCCTGGACTACCAGCACATCTGTCTGCGCGAGGGCACCAGCCTGCTGAATTTCCTGCGGGATCAGGTGGAACGTCTCGGTGCCACTCTGAATCTGCGTATCCAGCTCTCCAGCTTCGAGGCCGTGTGCCGCATGGTCGAAGCCAAGGTGGGCATCGGCATCCTGCCCGAATCCGCCGCTCGGCATCATGGCCGAAGCATGGCGATTCGGACGGTAAGGATCGAGGAACCCTGGGCGGTTCGCGAGCGAAACATTCTGGTCAGGGATCTGGAGGCACTACCGGAAAGCGTCCGCGCCCTGGTCAGGCTCCTGCAGGATTCCGCGGGGAGTTCCGACGCCCCAGGACCTCTGTAAGCGCGCTCCTTCCCCAGGCGCCAACAGGTTTCTCAGGCAGCGGCTGGCGCCCGAACTGGCGGCGCTGCTCCATCGGCCCTTCTGAACGGCCCGGCATCGCAACGATCTGGCTTGGTCTCGCCTTGATTACCTGGGCAGGGAGAACCAGTCCCAAAGCGATCCAAAACACAGGGGTGGTATTATCTAGCGGCAGGCAGATACGATGAAGGCTGACCGGCCGGGAGATGGCTGGGAGGCCTTGCGTCAGCGCCGGGATGCCTGGGTGCATCCACGGCTCGCCAGGCGAAACGTCGACCCAGCTCGCGATAGCCGGAAAACACGAAACCTCCGCTGCGCGCCTGATAGGCACTGCGCCTGGCGCGGTAGACCCGCGGAATCAGATACCAGGGCAAGCCGGGCAGATCGTGGTGGACCAGGTGCAGGGTATTGTTGAGAAACAGCCAGCGCAGCGCCCCGCCGCTCTCGTTGAGCACGCACCTTTGCGCCGGATCCAGCGCCGGGCGGTGTTCGTAGAAGGATCTGATCAGCGCCAGGGCCAGCGCTGGCCAGGCCACTCCCAGCACATAGATCGCCAGGGGCATGCCAGACAGCCCGTGGATCGCCAGGAGCAGCCCTGCGCAGAGTGTCAGGTGGATCAGCCAGACACCCTGCACGCCCTGCTCGCCACGCCGGCAGCGGCGCACTTCGAACTCCAGCATGCCATGCAGCGACAGCACCGGTCCCACCAGGACACGGCCGAGCAAGGTCTTGTCCAGCCAGAGCAACGCCCGTCCGGCCTGCCCTCTTCGCTCCCAGACCTCGCCACCCACATAGCGGCTCTCGGGATCGAGGTCCGGGTCGGTGAGGTTCTCGCGCCGATGGTGCGCCAGATGGCTGTCCCGATAGAGCGGAAAGGGAAACCAGAGGCCGAGGGGTGGATAGGCCAGCAGGGCATTTACCCGGGGCCAGCGCGTGGGATGACCGTGAATCAACTCGTGCTGCAGCGACTGGTGCAGCACGACGACCAGAATCAGCGGTGGCAGGGTCCAGTAGCCAAGCAGCGGCCAGGCCAGGACGAGCAGGAGCCAGCTTGCGTAGACCCCTGCGACCAGCCCCCAGGTAGGCCATTCGCTGCGGGCGGTGAACGTATGCAGGAGCAATTTGACCAGGCGGCGATGCCGCGTATCGAGATAGACAGTCACCACAGGGCCCTGATAGCCAGAAATCAAAGCCGACCTTAGAAAAAGAGCATCCCGAAGTGAAATATCGTTAAGGCATTACTTCATGAACAAGTGGTTGTCCGCTGCCTTCAGCCATGCAATGGCTCAATACTCAACGTCTTGCCGCGATAATTCCGCAGCCCATCTAACGATCATTCAAGCGACCAATAAAATCATAAGCTTATAAAAATTATCCACACCAAGACCCAACTGTTGCGGGAACAACACTTCTGGCAAGGAATAATTCGAGACATATCCTTAGCACTTTTGACAACTGGCCAATGGCTCGAAGTGCCTTCTAGACTTGAGCCAACTCTGCACTTGTCAAAGTCCGCCATGTTTTTATCCAACAAGATGCTCCGTACGGGTGAACCTGCACCCACTTCCCCGATAAGGACTCATGCAAGGCCGGCGGGCAGGCAGCAAGACGAATGGGCTCCGTCCACCCGATACCGTCCCGCAGCGCCGGTAGCGGTCCTGAAAACCTTGGGCCGCCGTCTGCTGGCGGCGATCGCCCTGATCGGCCACACCCGCGCCGCCCAGGCCGAGATGGCCCGTCTCGGTCTCGCCCGTCCCGAATCTCTCCCGACAGCATTAGAAGGATCTCCATTCCCATGAGCATCATTTCCGCAGGCTGGGGCGCCGGCCCTTCCGCGCGCCATGCCGACCTCTCCGCGCGCTTTCAGCCGCTGTTCCAGCGCATCCGCGCGGGCGCCATCCAACGCGAGGTGCAGCGGCGGCTGCCGGTCGAAGAGCTGGACTGGCTGAAGGCGGCGGGCTTCACCGCCCTGCGGCTGCCGGTCGAGCACGGCGGCGTAGGCGTCACCCTGCCGGAACTGTTCGCCCTGCTCATCGAACTGGGCGAGGCGGATTCCAATCTGGTCCAAGCCCTGCGCGGCCACATGGGCTTTGTCGAGGGCCTACTCAACAGCGACGACCCGGCGCGCCGCAGCCGCTGGTTCGCGCGCATCGCTGCCGGCGAGACAATAGGTCCGGCGTCCAGCGAAGTCGGCGATGCCCGGCGCGCCGAGTTCAGCACCCGCGTACGCCGTGAGGGCGACACCCTGCTGCTATCCGGTACCAAGTTCTATACCACCGGTTCGCTCTATGCCGACTGGATTGACGTAGGCGCCACCGACGAGGCCGGCACCCGCGTCATGGTCACCGTCCGCCGCGATGCCCCCGGCGTCGAGGTGGTGGATGACTGGAATGGCTTCGGCCAGACCCTGACCGCCAGCGGCACGGCGACCTTCACCAATGTGCGCGTAGAGCCTGCGGACGTGGTGGCGGTGGGCGAGCGCTTCCGCTATTCACCCGGCTTCTTTCAGGTCTTTCACCTCGCCAATCTGGCGGGCCTGGGACGGGCCATGAGCAGCGAGGTAGCGGCCGCGGTCGCCGCTCGCACCCGCACCTTCACCATCGGCAACGCCGACCGTGTCAGCCAGGATCCCCAGGTGCTGGCCGTGGTAGGCCAGGTACGCAGCGCGGCCTACTGCGCCGGGGTGATTGCCCTGAAGAACGCCGAGGCCTTGCAGCGGGTGCATGCCCTCAGGCAGACGGACGACCAGGCCGCCGAGGATCGCGCGGTGGCGCTGGCCGAACTGGAAGTCTGCCAATCGCTCAATGTGGTGACGGACCTGATCATCGAGGCCTCCGGACGCCTGTTCGACGCCCTGGGCGCCTCGGCCACGCTGAGACCCCAGGGTCTGGATCGCTTCTGGCGCAATGCCCGCACCCTCGCCTCCCACAATCCGCGCATCTACAAGGATCGAATCGTCGGCGACTTCGCGGTCAACGGCACCCCCCCGCCGCCGCAGTGGAAGATCGGCGTCGCCTAGGCCGCCGAACCGGCCGGAAACCCCGACGAGAGCCGCCCTGCCCGGCTGGCCGCCGCCCCCGGCGATGCTTTAAGCTC
Organism: Pseudomonas sp. HR1; assembly: GCF_030175875.1. Taxonomy (NCBI): domain Bacteria; kingdom Pseudomonadati; phylum Pseudomonadota; class Gammaproteobacteria; order Pseudomonadales; family Pseudomonadaceae; genus Pseudomonas; species Pseudomonas sp. HR1. The sequence continues at coordinate 62,572 of NZ_JASNRF010000006.1, read as the reverse complement.
GCCGGCCTTACCCCCTGGAGCGGTGTCATGGAAAGGTCTCGCAGCAATCGTCAGGCCATGTGGAAGGCCATCAAGGATCCGCGCTTCATCCCGGTCGCGGTGGCGGCCGTGTGCATCGTGCTGTTCTTCGTATTCGGGCTGATCGACGTCCTGGGCAACTGATCTTCCGCCGGGACGCCGGCCTATCCCTGCTGCGGACAGGCCATCATCCCTGCTCGCCCGGCCCGCGGGGACGGTCGCCCAGGATGGTCGCCCGGTGCATCACGCGCCGCTGCGGACGATAGTCGTCACAGGCGTAGTGCTGGGTGATGCGGTTGTCCCAGAAGGCCAGATCGCCCGCCTGCCACTGCCAGCGCACCTGGAATTCAGGTCGGGCGGCATGGGCGAACAGCAATTGCAGCAGCGCCTCGCTCTCGGCTTCTTCCAGCTCGACGATCCGGGTGGTGAAGCCGGCGCTGACGAACAGCCCCTTGACCCCGGTCTCCGGGTGCACCCTCACCACCGGATGACGCACTGGCGGGTTGGCCGCGCGTGCCGCATTGAAACGCTGCAAGCCTTCCGGCGTCTGGCCGAAGCGCTCCAGCGGAAAGGATTTGCTCAGGTCGTGCCAGGCACTGAGACCGTCGAGCAACTCGCGAAGGGGGGCGGACAGCGCCGCATAGGCCGCGGAGTTGCTCGCCCAGAGGGTATCGCCGCCATAGGCAGGCACCTGGCGCGCGCTGAGCAGCGACCCCAGCGGCGGCGTCTGGATGAAGGTCACATCCGTATGCCAGAGCGCGTTGTCCCTCAGGTCGTTCAAGTCGGTATCCAGCACCAGGATTTCCGGCTGCTCGGGATGTTTGGGATAGATCGGGTGGATGTGCAGATCGCCGAAATGGGCCGCCACGTCCCGTTGCTGGCGTGGCGTCAGCAACTGGTCACGCAGAAACAGCACCTGGTGTTCCAGCAGCCCCTGTTGGAGTGCCGCGTGGCTGGCGGCGTCCAGGGGCTCGCGCAGATCCAGGCCATGGACGCGTGCCCCGAGGGCGGGGCTCAGACGTTCGAAGGTAAGGGGCATGGACGTCTCCCTACTGCCAGCCGGCATAGCGCCGCTGCAGGGCGCGCAGGCCCAGTTCGATGGACAGGGCGATGCTGGCGATCAGCAGGATGCCCACCACCACCACGTCGGTGGCCATGAACTGGGCGGCCGATTGCACCATGAAGCCCAGGCCCCGATTGGCCGCGATCAACTCCGCGGCCACCAGGGTCGACCAGCCCACCCCCAGGGCGATCCGCAGGCCGGTGAGGATGTCGGGCAAGGCACTGGGCAGGATGACGTGCCGCACCACCTGCCCTCGCGAGGCGCCCAGGCAGCGCACTGCCTGGCGTCGCGCCGGATCGACCCGGCGCACCCCACCCACGGTGGCGATCAGCAGGGGCGCGAACAACGCCAGATAGATCAGCAGCACCTTGGACAGCTCGCCGATGCCGAACCAGATCACCATCAGCGGCAGGTAGGCCAGCGGTGGAATCGGCCGATAGAACTCCACCAGGGGGTCCAGCGCGGCGTTCAGGGTCGGGTTGAGGCCCATGGCGATGCCCAGGGGTACCGCGGTCAGCACGGCCGCCAGCAGCGCCGCCAGCACCCGCAGCAGGCTGGTGCCCAGGTGCTGCCAGAGGCTGGCATCCAGATAGCCGTCGGCGAGCAGTCCCTGCAGGGCGACCAGCAGTTGTTCGGGCGACGGCAGGAACAGGGTATCCACCCAACCCAGATGGGTCGCGCTCCACCAAAGCGTCGCCACGCCTGCCAGGGTGCCCAGCGCTGCCACGCGGCGGCGGTCCAGGTGCAGTCGACGACGTTCCCGGGTATCGCGCAGGGAGGTTGTCAGGGTGTCAGAGGACATGATCGGGAGACTCCTGCAGAAAGAGGTCGAGCAGCTCCTGGCGCAGCTCGGCGAAAAGGGGATCGGCCTTGATCGCGCGAACGGGCTCCCCCGCCAGATAGCGGCGGGCGAAAGGCACCTCCAGGCGGCGGACGATGCGCGCGGGCGGTCCGTCCAGCACCAGCAGCTCGGTCGCCAGAAACAGCGCCTCGTCGACGCTGTGGGTGATGAGGAACAGGCCCTTGCCGGTGCGTTTCCATACGTCCAGCAACAGCACCTGCATGCGTTCCCGGGTCAGGGCGTCGAGGGCGCCGAAGGGTTCGTCGAGCAGCAGGAAATCCGGGTCCACCGCCAGGGCGCGGGCCAGACCGAGGCGTTGGCGCTGGCCACCCGAGAGTTCGCCGATGGCGTGCTCGGCGTGCTGTGGCAGCCCCACCAGCTCGAGCATCTCGCGGGCCCTGGCCTCGCGCTCGGCACGACCCAACCCGCGCAGGCGCAGGCCCAGGGCGACGTTGTCGAGCGCATTGAGCCAGGGCATCAGGGCGTCGTCCTGGAACACCACGCCGCGTTCGCCACCCGGCCCCCTCAGGGTCCGGCCATCGAGCTGCACGCGCCCTTCATCCAGGGATTGAAAACCGGCGAGCACGTTGAGCAGGCTGGACTTACCGCAGCCGGACGGGCCCAGGACGACCAGGGAGGCGCCCTTCTCCACCGCAAGGTCGAGACGCTGCAGAATGGGTTGACGACGGCCACGGCGGACGAATCCGAGGCTGGCCTGTTCCAGGGTGAGTCGACTCATAACCGGCTCCTGTCGGCTGGGAAAAAAAACCCCTCCGGAGAGGGGCGAATCGTGGCGTGAAGGGGCTCGCTATTGGGCCTTGCGGACGTATTCGGCGCTGACATAGGGCGAGTAATCGTCGAGCACCGTGGGAATGCGCTTCTGTTCCTTGAGGAATTCGGCGGTACGGGCGATGGCCTTGGCCGTGCCGCCACCGAGCAGATCGAGCCCGAGTTGCGCCTGGGCATCCGGATAACGTGAGCCGGCCAGTAATTCGGGGATGTCCGCGGCGTCCGCGCCGGTCAGGCGAGCGATCTTTCTAGCCTGCTCGGACTGCGCATCCCATGCCTTGCCATGGGCCTGGTAGTCGGCGAAGGCCTGCAAGGTGACCTTGGCGTACTGGGCGATGACCTCGGGATGCTTTTCGGCGAAGTCCTTGCGCGCCACCCAGACCTCGAAGGTCGGCGCACCCCAGCTGCCCACCTGGGCGGCATCGGCGAGCACCTTGCCGTTCTTCTTGATCTCGCCCAGCGCGGGTGACCAGACGAAGGCGCCATCGATATCACCGCGGCGCCAGGCAGCAGCGGTCTCGGTGGGATTGAGGTTGACGATCTTGACCTTGGTGGGATCCACGCCCCAGTGCTTGAGGGCTCCCAGCAGGCTGTAGTGGGAGGTGGAGACGAAGGGCGTGGCGATGGTCTTGCCGACCAGTTGCTCGGGTCTGTCGATCCCGCTGCCATCGCGTACGACCAGGGCTTCGGCGGAATCGATTTGCGCGGAGACGAGGAAGGTCACCAGCGGCAGCTTGCGCGAGGTGGCCGCCGCCAGCGGGCTGGAGCCGAGATTGCCGATCTGCACGTCACCCGACGCCAGCGCGGCGACGACCTCGGGACCGCTGTTGAAACGGCGCCAGTCGATCTTCTGGCCAATCGCCTGATCGTAGCGGCCATCGGCCTGGGCGACCTTGGAGGGATCGACACCGGTCTGGTAGCCGACCACCAGATCGGCAGCGGTCGCCTGCACCGCGAGCGTTGCCAGGCCTGCAGCCAGCGCCAGGGATTTGAACAGCAAATTCATGAAGGCCTCCTTGTCGGCAGGCACGCCGGAGCGCGCCCTCGGCATCGACTCGATGCCTGTCGGAGGCCAAGCTAAACGATCTAAGTATCGTCAGATAAATAACGAAAAGGAATCAGCTTAGGCAGGGTGCTGGACGGTTGCGGACAGCGCCCGCTTCCACCACAAAGGTGAGTACGGCCTGGAACCAGGCCGCAGCAGGCAGCAATCAGCCCTTGCGCTGATTGAGGAAGCGGAAGCAGCCGGCCAGCAGGTCGTCGAAGCGCCAGGGCTTGGGCAGGTAGTAGATGTCCGGGGCGCGCTCGGGCTGCAGCTCTTCGAAATAGCCCGAAGAGACGATGATGGGCAGACCCGGCAGCTGCTGCTTGACGCGGCGCGCCAGCTCCAGGCCGTCGATGGCACCCGGCATACGGACGTCGGTGATCAGCAGATCAGGCGTCGGACGTGCACTCGACAGGTATTCCCAGGCTTGATCCGCGGTGCCGAAGGTGTGCACCTGAAAGCCTTCGCCTTCGAGCACCTCTTCCATCAGCCCGAGCAACATGTTCTCGTCTTCGACGACCACTACCACTGGTTTCATAAATCCGTCTCGATCTCCGCAGGTCCGCCATCTGACTGGACGTATCTCGTTGGGGCGCGAATTCTACTCCTATCCGGCGTCCGCTGCGCACTCTCCTCTGAGCTTAGACGCGAGGTGCGACATCCTGCCCCACTGATCGACAGAAAAAAGCCAGCACTGCGCAACAGGCATCGCGCCTATTGGGGTGGTATTACTACCCAGGAACCGTTTGCCGGACATCCGGGGAACCGTGGCGAAGCCCCTCAGTCGGAAAACAGGTGTCTCGAAAGGCTCCCCGCGATTCCGGCGCGTCAGCTTTTCTGGATCACGGGGAGCCGTCTGCCTGAGGAAATTGCGCATGACGGCCATCGACTGGACGGGTTGGCTCAACGCCCCCTGGATCACCACGCTGATCGCGGCGGGGGTCGCCCTGCTGATCAGCAGCGTCGCCCTGACCCTGGCGTTCGCGGCCATCCGCCGCCTGGCCAATCCCTTCCTGCTGGCGCGCAACCTGGTCAAGTACGCCGAGAAACCCGCGCGCCTGGCCGTGCCCCTGGTGGTGTTGCAAGGTGTCTGGAATTCCGCACCCGATGCCCTGCCGCTGTTGCGTGCCGTACAGCACCTCACCGGTCTGCTGAGCATCGCCGCCTTTACCTGGCTGGGCCTTCGAGCGGTCAAGGCCGTCGGCGCGACCATCGCCCTGCGCAATCCCGTGGATGTGGCGGACAACCTGCGGGCCAGGCGGATCCAGACGCAGAATCGGGTGCTGGTGCGCAGCCTCAGCTTCATCGTCCTGCTGGTGGGCATCGCCCTGATGCTGATGACCTTCCCGGCGGTTCGCCAGGTGGGGGCGAGCCTGCTCGCCTCGGCCGGGGTCGCGGGCCTGGTCGCGGGTATCGCTGCGCGACCGGTCCTGGGCAATCTCATCGCCGGCCTGCAGATCGCCGTGACCCAGCCGATCCGGCTGGACGATGTGGTCATCGTCGAAGGCGAATGGGGCCGGGTGGAAGAGATCACCGGCACCTACGTGGTGGTCCGCATCTGGGACGACCGCCGGCTGGTGGTCCCGCTGCAATACTTCATCGAGACGCCCTTCCAGAACTGGACGCGCTCGTCTTCCAGCCTGATCGGGTCAGTCTTCATATGGGTTGACTATTCCCTACCCCTGGCACCCATCCGCACCGAATTGGAACGCGCCTGTGCCGAGGTGCCCCATTTGTGGGATGGCCGTGTCTGCGTGCTGCAGGTGACCGATGCGTCCCACGATTCCATCCAGCTGCGCGTACTGGTGAGTTCGGGCGATTCCTCCAAGAACTGGGACCTGCGCTGCTTCGTGCGCGAGCGGCTGATCACCTACATCAATCGCGAATTCCCCCTCTGCCTGCCCAAGCTGCGGACCGAACTGGGACGCCGTGACGTCCACCCCGCGCCACTATCCGACGAAAGGCAAGAGCCGGTCGTTCGTCAGCCAGAAGTCTGATTTTTCGGCCAATTGTCGCGATCAGGTGACCATCAAGCGGTTCACCTGGCGGTTATTCAGGGGTGCCGGCCCGAACCGCGACGGCTCTCGGGCATGCATCTGGCAATACGAAGCAAGACCGCAACATTCGAGCGGGAAACTTGTGACGTTGTCCGTGAGTCAGTGCGAGAGCAATCTGGAAATCCGCGAAGCAGTTCTCGCCCAGATCCAGACATCTCAAGAAGAGGTGACCGGCAAAAAGGCTGTAGCAGCTCGGCTGTAGGCGTTTTTGAACCAGGAGCATCGAGCTTCAGGAAAGAAGCAATCAGGTAAACCTCAGTCTCGAACTTGCTGCATTGGGAGCGCACCATGGCAAATGCCGTCGTGGGGAAATTTGGGGCTCTGGAGCCCGTTGAAACTGCCACTCGCACCACCAGATCCAGCTCTCTCCGCAAGCGCACGGACGAGCCTCAGCTGACGCTGAGCTCCGTCGTCGAAAGTCGTAAACGCATTCTTTTCGTGACTCCGGAAATTTCCGACTTCGTCAAGGCCGGTGGCCTGGGCGAGGTATCGGGCGCCCTGCCGCGCGCCCTCGCCGCCTCCCACGACGTCCGGGTGTTGATCCCCGGCTATCGTCAGGTGATGGCCGCGATCAAGGATCGCGTGCAGATGGTCGGCCGCATCGCCGCCCGCGCCGCCATGCCGGCCTGCGAGATCGGTCGCGTCAATCTGGAAGACGGCCTGGTCGTCTATGTACTGATCTGCCCCGAACTCTATGAGCGCCCGGGCAACCCCTATGGCGACCTGAACGGTGCCGACTGGGCCGACAACCATATCCGCTTCGGTCGGCTGGCCAGCGCTGCCGCCGATTTCGCCCTGGGCGACGCCTCCATCCGCTGGGTGCCGGACCTGCTCCACCTCAACGACTGGCAGACCGGCCTCGCCGCCGGCTACCTGCGCTGGAAGGGTGCCAGCACCCCGTGCCTGACCACCATCCACAACCTGGCGTACCAGGGTCTGTTCCCGGCGTCGGTCATGGCCGACCTGGACATCCCCGCCCACGCCTTTCAGATGGAGGGCCTGGAGTTCTGGGGCAAGGTGTCCTTTCTCAAGGCCGGTCTGGTCTATGCCGACCACATCACCACGGTCAGCCACACCTACGCCCAGGAAATCACCACCGCGGAATTCGGTTGCGGCCTCGAAGGCCTGCTGCAGGTCAAGGCCCGTGACGGCAAGCTGACCGGTCTGCTCAACGGTATCGACGATGGCTGGAGCGCCTGCAGCGACCCGCACCTGTGCCAGCAATTCACCGAATCGGACTGGGACGGCAAGGCGGTCAACGCCGCGCGCATTCGCGAGGAATTCGGCCTGGAGCCCTCCAACGGCCCGTTGTTCGCCGTGGTCTCCCGACTGGTCCAGCAGAAAGGCATCGACCTGACCATCGAGGCGGCCGATCACATCGTCGCCCGCGGTGGCCAGCTGATGATCATCGGTTGCGGCGAGCCGCACATCGAGCGCCAGGTACGGGCCCTGGCCCTGCGCCATCCCGGTCGCGTCAGTGCCCACATCGGCTTCTGCGAGACCGAGGCACGGCGGATGTACGCCGGGAGCGACTTCCTGCTGATGCCCTCGCGCTTCGAGCCGTGCGGCCTGAGCCAGATGTACGCCCAGCGCTTCGCCTCCCTGCCGATCGCCACCCGCACTGGCGGCCTGGCCGACAGCATCGAGGACGGCACCACCGGCTTCCTGTTCGCCCCGCTGTCGCTGGAAAACTACATCAGCGCTATCGACCGCGCCCTGGGTGTGTTCGAACGTCAGGACCTCTTGCTGGCCATGCGTCATCGCGCCATGCAGGGCCCGTTCTTCTGGTCCGAATGCGCCAAGCCCTATGCCTCGCTGTACCTCGATCTGCTCCAGACCACCGCTCACCAGGAGCGTCAGGTCGGCGCCTGAGGCGCAACCTGACTACCAAGCGCTTTTCCCTCGGCAAAAGGCCGACGAAAAGCGCTTTCCCCGCCTAACTTTGCGCAACTCTCACCGGTCATAACAGCAACTGCGGCCAACTGGGCCGCAGCGTCTTTTCTGCCGTCCGGTTTCGGGAGTTCTCTATCCATGACTGATATTTCGCGCGACGCAGCCGCGGTGACCGGGGGCTATGCCTGGCAGACCCGTGCCGGTGCCACTCTGGTGAACAAGGAACGCACCCTCTTCCACTTCTGGGCGCCCAGCGCCGACGCCGTGTCGGTGGTCCTGGAAGGTGGCATGACCCTTCCCATGGAAGCCGAGCAAGACGGCTGGTTCGCGGTGGAGGCCCAATGCGGTGCCGGCACCCGTTATCGCTACCAGATCAAGGACCTGCTGGTCCCCGACCCGGCCTCCCGCGCCCAGGCCGGCGATGTGCACGAGCCGAGCATCGTCATCGACCCCACCACCTACCACTGGCAGACCGTAGAGTGGCAGGGCCGTCCCTGGCACGAGAGCGTCATCTATGAATTGCACGTCGGCACCCTGGGTGGCTTCGCGGGCGTCGAGAAGCTGGTGCCGCGCCTGGCGGCACTGGGTGTCACCGCCATCGAACTGATGCCGCTTTCGGAATTCCCCGGCGATCGCAACTGGGGCTATGACGGCGTCCTGCCCTACGCGGTGGAGGCCTCCTATGGCACCCCGGACGATCTCAAGTCGCTGATCGACACCGCCCACGGCCATGGCGTCATGGTCTACCTGGACGTGGTCTACAACCACTTCGGACCGGACGGCAACTACCTGCACGCCTATGCCGAGCGCTTCTTCCGCGAAGACATCCATACGCCCTGGGGCGCGGCCATCGATTTCCGCCAGGACGCGGTACGCCGCTACTTCATCGACAACGCCCTGATGTGGCTGATGGAGTATCGCTTCGACGGCCTCAGATTCGATGCCGTCCACGCCATCAACGACAAGGGCTTCCTCGAAGAGATGGCCGAGGAGATCCGCAGCACCGTCGAGCCGGGTCGCCACATCCACCTGATGCTGGAGAACGAGGACAACACGGCCACGCTGCTGGGTGGCAAGCACTACAACGCGCAGTGGGCGGACGATTGGCACAACGTCATCCACCCCATGCTGACCGACGAGAACGAAGGCTACTACCAGGACTTCACCGAGGACGCCACGGCCAAGCTGGTGCGCTGCCTGGGCGAGGGCTTCATCTACCAGGGCGAGCAGACCCGCCATGGCAAGGCCCGTGGTGAACCCAGCAAGGACCTGCCGGCCTCGGCGTTCGTCATCTTCCTGCAGAACCACGATCAGGTCGGCAACCGCGCCTTCGGTGAACGCCTGACCCGTCTGGCGCCCGAGCCGGCACTAAAGGCCGCCACCGCCCTGCTGCTGCTCAGCCCGATGATTCCGCTGCTGTTCATCGGTGAGGAATGGGGCAGCCGCCAACCCTTCCTGTTCTTCACCAGCCACAACGACGAGCTGGCCGAGCTGGTCCGCGACGGCCGTCGCAACGAATTCAAGGACTTCGATTTCTTCACCAGCGAAGAGCATCGCCAGCAGATCCCCGATCCGAACGCGCCCAAGACCTTCGAAGATTCCAAGCCCAATTTCGGCGAGGCCGATCAGCCCGACCACGCCGCCTGGCTGGGGCTGTATCGCGAGCTGCTGGAAATCCGCCGCCGCGAACTCTTCCCGCGGCTGGAAGGTGCCCGCCCCATGAGCGCCGAAGCCCTGGCCGAGCGCGCCGTGCGGGCGCGCTGGAGTCTCGCCGACGGCAGCCGCCTGACCATCGAGCTCAACCTGAGCGACAAGGCCGTGCCGGTGGACGAGGCACCCCAGGGCGAGCTGCTGCACAGCAGTGACGCCAGCGCAACGCCGACCCGCCAGGACGGCACCCTGGCCGCTCACTCGGCACTGGTCTGGCTGGAGAAAAAGGCATGAGTGGAGATCGTCTGGAACAACTGGCGGAGGCCGCGGGCATCGCCATCGAATGGACCGCCTACGACGGCAAGCGCCAACGGGTGAGCCCCGATGCCCTGCGCAATCTGCTCAAGGCCATCGAGTTGCCGGCGGACAGTGACGACGAGATCGACACCAGCCTGCGCAAGCTGGCCGAGGTGGGCGACAAGCACCATCTGCCGCCGCTCATCACCGCGGTGGTCGGCAAGCCGGTTGGGGCGCCGGACCAGTTCAAGCGTGGCGTCCGCTACCAGGTGCAGCTGGAAGACGGCGAGCGTCTGGACGGTCAGGTCGACGACCGCGGACAGCTGGCGCCGATCAGCGCCGCCGGTTATCACCAGGCCGAGGTCGATGGCGAAGCCCTGACCCTGGCCGTGGCGCCGGAACGCTGCTTCACCATCGCCGACGCCACCGGTAACGAGCAGGCCCGTCTCTGGGGGCTGGCCGTGCAGCTCTACAGCCTAAGGCGCGAAGGGGGCAGCGGCGCCGGCGATCTGCTGGGCCTGGTGCACCTCGCCAAGGCCGCAGGCAGCAAGGGCGCCGACGCCTTGGCCATCAGTCCGCTGCACGCCATGTTCAGCGCCGACGGCAGTCGCTACAGCCCCTACTCCCCGTCGAGTCGGGTGTTCTTCAACGTGCTCTATGCCGCGCCGGAGCTGGTCCTGGGTGCCGAGCCGGTGCGCCAGGCCATGCAGCGCGCCGGCCTGCAGGCCGAAGCCGAGCGCCTGGAGCAACTGGAACTGATCGACTGGCCGGCCCTGGCCAGGCTGCGGCTGCGCTTGCTGCGCACCCTGCACCTGGATTTCCGTACCGCTGGCGGTGAGCTGCGCGAGCGCTTCGAAGCCTTCCGCCGCGACGGTGGCGACGCCCTGGAAAACCATTGCCGCTTCGAAGCCCTGCATGCCTCCTTCACCCAGGGCGATGCCTCGCCCAGCTGGCAGCATTGGCCCCAGCAGTATCGCGATCCCAAGAATCCGGCCGTGGCCGAATTCGCTGAACGCCATGCCCAGGACGTGGAGTTCTATGCCTTCACCCAGTGGCTGGCCAGCGAAGGACTGTCCGCGGCCCAGGCGCAGTGCCGCGAAGCAGGCATGAAGATCGGCCTGATCGCTGACATCGCCGTAGGCGCCGACGGTGGCGGCAGCCAGGCCTGGAGTCGCCAGGAAGAGCTGCTGGCCTCGGTCACCGTGGGTTGTCCGCCGGATCTGCTCAACCAGAAGGGCCAGGGCTGGGGCATTTCCGCCTTCTCCCCCACCGGCATGGTCAAGCATGGCTTCCGCGCCTTCATCGAGATGCTTAGGGCCAACTTCGCCCATGCCGGCGGCGTGCGCATCGACCATGTGATGGGGCTGCAACGTCTTTGGCTGGTGCCCGAGGGTGCCTCCCCGGCCGACGGCGCCTATCTCTCCTATCCGATCGATGACCTGCTGCGGCTGGTGGCGCTGGAATCCTGGCGTTACCGCTGCGTGGTCATGGGTGAAGACCTGGGCACCGTACCCGAGGGCTTTCGCGAGCGGCTGGCCGAGCGCGCCATCATGGGCATGCAGGTGCTGCTGTTCGAGCGCGATGGCGAGGCCTTCAAGCCGGCCGCACAGTGGTCGGACACGGCCATGGGCATGCCCACCACCCACGACCTGCCGACCCTCACCGGCTGGTGGCAGGGTCGCGACGCCGATTGGCAGGAAGAGCTCGGACTGTTGCCCGACGGCACCTCGCGCCAGGATCGTCTCGACGAGCGTGCCAAGGACCGCCAGCAGCTGGCCAAGGTGCTGGAGCTGGACGACACCCGGGAAAGCAATGTCGAGTCCGCCGTCGATGCCGCTATCGACTTCATCGGCCGCACCCCGGCGCCGCTGATCATCCTGCCGGTGGAAGATGCCCTGGGTCAGCTGGAACAGGCCAACCTGCCCGGCACCACCAACGAACACCCCAACTGGCTGCGCCGCTGGGATGACCCCGCCGAGCGCCTGCTGGATGCCGCTACCCCTGAACGACGCCTACGCGTGCTGAGCACTGCTCGTAACAATCCGGAGAACACTCGATGAGTCGCTTGCGCGCTACCGTACGCCTGCAGTTCCACAAGGACTTCACCTTCGACGACGCCCTGCCCCTGGTGGAGTACTACGCCAAGCTGGGCATCAGTCACTTCTATGCCTCGCCCATCACCACCGCGCGCGCCGGTTCCGTGCACGGCTATGACGTGGTCGATCCGACCCGGGTCAACCCGGAGCTGGGCGGCGAAGAGGCGCTGCGGCGTCTGGTCGCCCGCCTGCGCGAACACGGCATGGGCCTGATCGCCGACTTCGTACCCAACCATACCAACGTGGGTGGCTCGGAAAACGCCTGGTGGCTGGACATCCTCGAATGGGGTCGCCAGAGCCGCTACGCGGGCTTCTACGACATCAACTGGTACGGGCCCGACCCGGATCTGCAAGGCCAGGTGCTGCTGCCCTTCCTCGGTGACGCCTATGGCAACGTGTTGCAGGCCGGCGAACTCAAGCTGGTATTCGACGCCGAGCAAGGCGCCTTCCGCGTCGAGTACTACGCCCACCACTTTCCGATCAATCCGGGTACCTACGGTCAGATCCTGCGCGAGAGCGACCTGCCCCAGCTGAGTCTGTTCGCCGATGCCTTCTCGGCACGGGCCAAGGACCTGGAAGAAGCCCGTGGCGCCCAGCGCCAACTGGCCGATGCCGCAAAGGACCCCGCCGTCGCCGCCGCCATCGACAAGGCGGTCGCCGCCTTCGACGGTAGCCAGGCCGCCAACCAGGAGCGGCTGCACGCCCTGCTGGAGAGTCAGCACTATCGCCTGGCCAGCTGGCGCACCGCCTCGGACGACATCAACTGGCGGCGCTTCTTCGACATCACCGAACTGGGCGGTCTGCGCATGGAGCGCCACGAGGTGTTCGAAGAAACCCATTCGCTGATCTTCCGCCTGATCAGCGAAGGCCTGCTCGACGGCCTGCGCCTGGATCACATCGACGGCCTGGCCAATCCGCGCGCCTATTGCCGCAAGCTGCGCCGTCGCGTCGACGACCTCTGCGCCAGCCGCACCGGCGGCGCGCCGGAGGACGGCTTCCCCATCTACATCGAGAAGATCCTCGCCGAAGGCGAGCAGTTGCGGGAAGGCTGGGGCATCGACGGCACCACCGGCTACGAATTCATGAACGAGGTGTCGGCGGTGCAACATGCCGCCAGTGGCGAAGCCCCGCTGCGCCAGTTCTGGGCCGAGCGGACCGGTCGTACCGAGGACTTCCTCGAAGAGGTGCGGGAAGCGCGCCGCCTGGTGCTCACCACCGCGCTGAACAGCGAGTTCGAATCGGCCGTGCATACCCTGCACCTGCTGGCGCAGCAGGATTGGCGCACCCGCGACACCAGCCAGGGCGCCATCCGCCGGGTGTTGCTGGAGCTGATCGTGCAGTTCAAGGTCTATCGCACCTACGCCGGCGCGGCGGGCTTCGTCGGCAACGACGCCCAGTGGTTCGATACCGCACTGGAAGCTGCTCGCCCCCACGTCAGCGAGGCGGAGCAACCGCTGCTGGAACAGCTGCGCGCCTGGCTGGGTGGCGACGCCCCGCGTCACAAGCCCGTGGGCAGCGTGGCCCGCCGCGAGCAGCGTCGTGCCATCACCAAGTTCCAGCAACTCACCTCGCCGATCGCCGCCAAGGCGGTGGAAGACACGGCCTGCTATCGCTCCGCGCCGCTGCTGTCGCGCAATGACGTGGGCTTTGATCCACAGCATTTCGCCCAGCCGGTCAGTGCCTTCCACCAGGCCAGCGGTTGGCGCGCCGAGCACTTCCCACGCAACATGCTGACCACCGCGACCCACGACCACAAGCGTGGCGAAGACACCCGCGCGCGCCTGGCAGTGGTCTCGGAACGCCCGGACGCCTACATCGCCCAGGCCACCCGCTGGATGGAACAGGCCGCACCGTTGCGCGGCCAGTGGAACGACGCGCCGGCGCCGACGCCGGGCGATGAAATGATGCTTTACCAGACCCTGCTCGCCAGCTGGCCGCTGCAGCTCCAGGCCGATGACCAGAAGGGTCTGGAGGCCTATCTGGAGCGGCTGCTGCAGTGGCAGGAAAAGGCCCTGCGCGAGGAGAAGCTGGAGTCCGATTGGTGGGCGCCGAATGGCGACTACGAGGCGGCCTGCAAGGCCTTCCTGGAAGGTCTGCTCACCAACGATAAGTACCGCGCCCTGCGCGGCGAGATCGTCACCGCGGTCCGCGAACTCGCTCCGGCCGGTGCGCTGAACGGCCTGGTGCAGATGCTACTGCGCAATACCGCGCCCGGCGTGCCCGACCTCTACCAGGGCGGTGAATTCTGGGACTTCAGCCTGGTGGAGCCCGACAACCGCCGTGCCGTGGACTATGCCCCGCGGCAGCAGGCGCTGACCAAGAACGCTTCCGTCGAGGCTGCCCTGGATGCCTGGCAGAACGGCGAGATCAAGCAACAGGTCTTGGCTGCCGTGCTCCAACTGCGCAAGCAGCAGCCGCAGCTGTTCACCGAAGGTCGCTACCTGCCCCTGACCGTAGTGGGCGCCCATGCCGATCAGGTGCTGGCGTTCGCCCGTACCTGGGAGCAACAGGCGGTGATCGTCATCGTGCCGGTGCATGCCTCCGACCTCATGCAGAACGATGGAAATCTCCGCTTTTCCGCAGAGGCCTGGCAGGACACCCGGATAAAACTTCCGGAAACCTTGTCCATGTACCGTTTTGGGGAAACTTTTGCCCCGGCATCTGTCCATGACCAGAAGAAAGAGCTTTCTGTCGGCGAGGTTCTGGCACGTTTTCCGCTTGGATTGCTCAGCACACAAGACATCACTCAAGGAGCCGCACCGCAATGACCCAAAAAGACGAACGCATCCAGCAGCTCGCCTATCAGATCTGGGAGTCCGAAGGACGGCCGGCCCACGAACATGATCGCCACTGGGAGATGGCGACTCGACTGTACGAAGCCGAACAGGAAGGCGTGGCCAAGAAGACCGCGGCCAAGAAGCCTCGCGCGACCAAGGCTGCGGCAGCGAGCGCGGACAAGCCCGTCGCCAGCAAGCCCCGCACCACCGGCAAGACCAAGAGTGGCAGCGAGAAGGCCGCTACCGAAGCCGCAGCGGCCGGTGAGTCGGTAACCGAGAAGGTGGAATCGGCGGCCAAGAAGGTTGCCTCCAAGGTCAAGCAGGCGGTCAAGCCCAGTGCAGGCAAGACCGGCGCGAGCAAGACCACCGCCAGCAAGGCCAAGGCCGATGCCAACGTCGACGCAACCGGCGTAGGCGTGGCGCCGGCCACGCCGAAGAAGCCGCGCGCGTCCCGCGCCAAGGCGGCCACGACCAAGCCCGCCGCCACCGAGTGATGTGATGTTTCGGCCTGGCCGTCCGGCCAGGCCTTCCCCCCCGCCGCTTCGCTGCGGTGTCTGCGTTATCGCTGTTTTCCTGATTTTTTCCTAAAAAAACAACGCTTTGTCGGTTCGCCATCAGGGCTCGGAACTGCGCTGCGTCGGGCCTTTCATATGCAGGTAGCCGGATCTGTATCGATTCAGCCACCGGCAGGTATTGAGAGCCGAGTCAGAGCTACTTCCTTCCTAGCTATCCCGAGAGCGTCGAAATGACTTCAACCGAGTCCAACAAGCCGTTAACCGAAGCGACCACTTTCATCAGCAAGTCCAAGTCTCGTGTTCGTGAAGGGCTGCCCTACCCCCTGGGCGCCACCTGGGACGGCTCCGGCGTGAACTTCGCCATCTTTTCCGCCAACGCCACCAAGGTGGAACTCTGTCTCTTCGACGACGAAGGCAAGGAAGAAATCGAGCGTATCGAACTGCCGGAATTCACCAACGAGATCTGGCACGGCTATCTGCCCGACGCCCGTCCCGGCACCCTCTACGGCTATCGCGTGCATGGCCCGTACGAGCCGCAGAATGGCCATCGTTTCAACCACAACAAGCTGCTGATCGATCCCTATGCCAAGCAGATCGTGGGCGAGCTGGAGTGGAACGACGCCCTGTTCGGCTACACCATAGGCCACCCCGATGGCGACCTGTCCTTCGACGAGCGTGACAGCGCGCCCTTCATGCCGCGCTGCCGCGTCATCGACCCCGCCTTCACCTGGGGCAACACCACCCACCCGCGCGTGCCGCGTGATCGCACCGTGTTCTACGAGACCCACGTCCGTGGCTACACCATGCAGCACCCGGCCGTCCCGGAAAGCGCCCGCGGCACCTTTTCCGGTCTGCAGGAGAGCGAGGTCATCGACTACATCAAGTCGCTCGGCATCACCTCCGTCGAACTGATGCCGATCCACTACTTCCTCGATGACAACCACCTGCTGGAAAAGGGCCTGAGAAACTTCTGGGGTTACAACACCCTGGCCTTCTTCGCCCCGCACTCGCGCTACATGGCCAGCCAGTCCATCGGCGAATTCAAGGTGATGGTCGCGCGCATGCACAACGCCGGCCTCGAGGTCATCCTCGACGTGGTCTACAACCACACCGCCGAAGGCAACGAGATGGGCCCGACCCTCTCGCTCAAGGGCATCGACAACGCCAACTACTACCGCCTGATGCCCGATGATGCGCGCTACTACATCAACGACACCGGCACCGGCAACACCCTGAACATGAGCCACCCCTGCGTGCTGCAGATGGTGACCGACTCGCTGCGCTACTGGGCTACCGAGATGGGCGTGGACGGCTTCCGCTTCGACCTGGCCACCATCCTGGGTCGCGAGCCGGACGGCTTCGACGAGGGCGGCGGCTTCCTGCACGCCTGCCGTCAGGACCCGATCCTGGCCGAGACCAAGCTCATCGCCGAACCCTGGGACTGCGGCCCTGGCGGCTATCAGGTGGGCAACTTCCCGCCCGGCTGGATGGAGTGGAACGACACCTTCCGCGACACCGCCCGTGCCTTCTGGAAGGGTGACGAGGACAAGATCGGCGACTTCGCGAAGATCTTCCTGGGCTCCGGCGACAAGTTCAATCGTCGCGGTCGCAAGCCCTATTCGTCCGTGAACTTCGTGACCGCCCACGATGGCTTCACCCTGGCCGATACCGTGTCGTACAACGACAAGCACAACGAGGCCAACGGCGAAGACAACAACGACGGTCACTCCCACAACCTGTCGTGGAACTGTGGCGCCGAAGGCGAGACGGACGATCCGGAAATCATCGAGCTGCGCTATCGCCAGATGCGCAACCTGCTGGCCACCCTCTTCCTCTCCCAGGGCACGCCGATGCTGCTGGCCGGCGACGAATTCGCCCGGACCCAGGGCGGCAACAACAACGCCTACTGCCAGGACAGCGAGATCGGTTGGGTCAACTGGGAGATCAGCGAGAAGAGCGCCGAACTGCAGGAATACGTGCGCAACCTGATCGACCTGCGTCGTCGCTATCCGCTGCTGCGTCGTAGCCGCTTCTTCACCGGCGCCTACAACGAGGAATTGGGCGTCAAGGACGTCACCTGGCTGCAACCCGGTGGCACCGAGATGGGCGACGAGCAATGGCAAGACGGCAGCAACAAGTGCATGGGCATCCTGCTCGATGGCCGGGCCCAACCGACCGGCATTCGTCGCAAGGGCGCGGATACCTCGCTGCTGATTCTGGTCAATGCTCATTATGACGTGGTGGATTTCACCCTGCCGGAAGTCCCCATGGGCGAGCATTGGTCCCTGCAGCTGGACACCAATCAGCCCGACCTGGATGCCGGCGACGTCTTCAATTTCGGAGACACCTATCAGGTCACCGGACGCTCGGTATTGCTGTTCGAGCTGACCCAGACCAAGCGGAGGAAGCGCCAGGCATGACGGACGCGCAACAGGGTTTTTCGTTCAAGGTCCTGACCATCAACACGCACAAGGGCTTCACGTCCTTCAACCGCAAGTTCATCTTGCCGGAATTGCGCGAGGCGGTGCGGACGGTGTCAGCGGACATTGTCTTCTTGCAGGAGGTGTTGGGTACCCACGAAAAGCACCCGTTGCGCTTCGAGAACTGGCCGGCGGCGCCGCAGTACGAGTTCCTGGCCGATTCCATGTGGACCGATTTCGCCTACGGGCGAAATGCGGTCTACCCGGATGGCCATCACGGTAATGCGGTGCTGTCGAAGTTTCCCATCGTCAGTTACGACAACTTCGACATTTCCATCGCCGGACCGGAAAAGCGCGGGATGCTGCACTGCGTCCTGCGTGTTCCGGATCAGGGTGTGGATCTGCACGTGATCTGCGTACACCTGGGATTGCGGGAAAAGCACCGCCAGATGCAGATGAAGCTGATCTGCGAACACATCAATTCCCTGCCCAGCGACGCTCCCGTCGTGGTGGCGGGGGATTTCAACGACTGGCGCCAGAAGGCCAACGACATCCTGGGCCAGGGCGCGGGCCTCGAAGAGGTGTTCATGAAGACCGCGGGGCGCCTGCCCAAGACCTTCCCGGCGAAGCGTCCCCTGCTCTGCCTGGATCGCATCTATACCCGTAACGTCAGTGTCGGGCGCCCACAGGTGCTGGGCAATCAGCCGTGGTCGCACCTCTCCGACCACGCTCCCCTGGCTGCGGACTTCCACCTATGAACTTCGAATGGCGGGACGGAAACCGCATCGCCTTGCTGGAAAACGGCGAGGACTTCTTTCCACGGGTCTTCGAGGCGATCCGCGAAGCCCAGCGCGAGGTGATCATCGAGACCTTCATCCTCTTTTACGACAAGGTCGGCAAGGCCTTGCAGGAGGAATTGGTCGCGGCGGCCAAGCGCGGTGTCCAGGTGGACATCACCGTGGATGCCTATGGTTCACCGGACCTGCCGCAGGCCTTCATCGACGAGATGGTCCATGCCGGGGTGCGCTTTCGCTACTACGATCCGCGCCCCCTGGTTATGGGCATGAGGACCAACCTCTTCCGCCGCCTGCATCGCAAGATCGTGGTGGTGGACGCCCGCCTGGGTTTCATCGGCGGCATCAATTATTCCGCCGAGCACCTGGGCGACTTCGGGCCCGAGGCCAAGCAGGATTATGCCGTCGAGGTCGAAGGCCCCATCGTCGACGACATCCACCGCTTCGCCCGCGACGCCATCAACTCCCCGGAGGAGACCCACCGCTGGTGGGGCAAGCGCTCGCAGAAGCCGGCCGACAATCGCAATCCCGGCAATGCCCAGGCGCTGCTGGTATTCCGCGACAACGACGAGCATCGTGCCGATATCGAAAAGCACTACCTGGAGATGCTGCGCAACGCCAAGCGCGAGGTGGTGATCGCCAACGCCTATTTCTTCCCCGGCTATCGGCTGCTCAGGGAGATGCGCAATGCGGCGCAGCGTGGCGTCCGCGTGGTGCTGATCGTCCAGGGCGAACCGGACATGGCCATCGTCAAGGTCGGCGCCCAGATGCTCTACAACTACCTGGTCAAGGCCGGGGTGGAGATCTACGAATATTGCCTGAGACCCCTGCACGGCAAGGTGGCGACCATGGACGAGCATTGGTCCACCGTGGGTTCGAGCAACCTCGACCCCCTGAGTCTCTCGCTCAATCTCGAATGCAACCTGATCTTCCACGACCATGCCTTCAACCGTGAATTGCGCGGTCGCCTGGAAACCCTGATCCAGAACCACTGCGAGCACGTCGACAGCAGCAAGGTGCCCAAGCGCACCTACTGGCACCTGGCCAAGACGATGCTGGTCTTTCACTTCCTGCGCCACTTTCCCGCCTGGGTCGGCTGGCTGCCCGGTCATACCCCCAAGATCGAACTGGTGAGTCCGCCGGTGCAGCCCGAGCTCGAAACCCAGGACCGGGTCGATTCCTCGATCTCAAGGTATCCGCAACGATGAGCAGCCACAGCGACACCCTGGACCACGCCGACGACGAGGCGGACCAGCAGGCCGCCGACAAGCCACAGAACAAGCACTGGGTGCTGGCCAAGAAGATCCTGACCTGGGTGTTCCTGATCGCGGTGGTGGTGCTGCTGGTGATCTATGCCCGCAAGGTCGACTGGGGCGAAGTCTGGAAGGTCTTCACCGGCTACAAGTGGACCACCCTGGCCATGGCCGGCGGCCTGGTGGTGCTGTCCTACATCATGTATGGCTGCTACGACCTGATCGGGCGCGCCTATTGCGGCCACAAGCTGGTCAAGCGCCAGGTGTTTCTGGTGTCCTTCATTTGCTACGCCTTTACCCTGACCCTGAGCACCTGGGTCGGCGGCATCGGCATGAGGTATCGCCTCTACTCGCGGCTGGGCCTGTCCAGCGGCACCATCACCCGGATCTTTTCCCTGAGCATCGCCACCAACTGGCTGGGGTATGTCCTGCTCGCCGGCGGCATCTTCGTCAGCGGCGTGGTGGACATGCCGCCCAACTGGTTCGTCGGTGATACCACGCTGCGCCTGATCGGTTTTGGCCTGCTGGCCTTCATCGTCTTCTACCTGGGCGTCTGCGCCTTTGCCAAGCAGCGCGAATGGACGGTGCGCAAGCAGCGCCTCGCCCTGCCCTCGTTGCGCATGGCCTGTCTGCAGCTGCTGGTGTCCTCGATCAACTGGATGGCCATGGCCGCCATTGTCTATCTCTTCCTCGGCCGGCAGGTGGACTATCTGCACGTGCTCGGCGTCCTGCTGTTGTCCAGCATCGCCATGGTCATCGTGCATATCCCGGCCGGGGTCGGGGTGCTGGAGACGGTGTTCATCGCCCTGCTGGCCAACGACGGCCTCTCGCAGGGCAAGATCATCGCCGCCCTGCTCGGCTACCGGACGCTGTACTTCATCGTCCCGCTGCTGATCGCCGCCGTGCTCTACTTCGCCCTGGAGAGCCGCGCCAAGAAGCTCAAGGTCAGCAACGACCGCCGCGAAGAGCGCAAGCAGCAGGAAAAGCACGCCACCTAGGACGTGCCCTATCTGTTATTGGGCTGGTGCATGGAAATCAGCCGGTAGAACAGCACACGCCCGCCCTCGGTGGCGGGCCCTTCCCCGTCGCGCAAGCGGGCGCCCGCCTTGAAATACAGGTGATGGCTGCTCCAAGCGCTGTCCAGTTGCAGACCCAGGTCTCCATTGCGCGAACCGGCGCCATGGGCGCGTACAGTGAGCACACCGGTACGCGCCAGCTTGATGTCATAGCTGAAGCGACTGTTGAGCGGTAGATGCTCCAGCAGGATGACGTCCTTGGGACTGTCGGTGGGGCTTTCCCGCAACCGGGCGATGAGTTGGCCCTGCTCGACCTGTCCCTTGGCAGTGGCCGCGCTTTCCACGCGGTAGACCAGTTGCAACAGTGCCTGGGAGGCTTCAGGCGCGGCGGTCTGGTCCTCGATCTGGCTGATGATGACCTCGGGGCGTGAGGGCACCTGCTGCACCGCCGCTTCGGCCTGCAGCAGGGCATCGGCCTCGCGATACTTCCAGGCATAGGCGCTGCCGTCCGGACGCGTTTCGCGCAACTCGGTGGCGGGATAGCTGTTGAAGGGTTGCGGGGTTCCGGTCACGGGGACCCAGAACAGCAGCGACCCTCCCTCACCACGCATGAGATAGGGGCTGCGAAAGGCGCTGCTGTTGAGTTCGGCGGTCTGTACCTGGGCCACGGGCATGGGTACGGGAACCGTCAGATTCCATTCGGCGAGATCGATCATGGTGCTCTCGGTTGCCAGATGCCTGACAAGCATCGCCCAGAACGGGGATGCCTGTCAGCGCAGCGCGTCCCTTGCGGGACGCTCCCGGATCAGCCCTGCGGCTTGAACACCAGCACACCGAGGGGTGGCAACTGCAGATTCAGCGAGGCCGGCTGACCATGGGCGCCGATCTCCTCGGCGTTTACCCCACCGCCATTGCCCAGGTTGGAACCACCGTAGCGCTCGGCGTCGCTGTTGAAGATCTCCTGCCAATGGCCCAGCGAGGGCACGCCCACCCGGTAGTCATGCCGCGGTACTGGCGTGAAGTTGGCGATCACCAGCAAGGGCCGCTGCTGGGCGTCCTTGCGTAACCAGGCGAAGACGCTGTTGCCATTGTCGTCGCCGACCACCCAGTCGAAACCCTCGGGCAGGTGATCGCGCTCGTGCAGTGCCGGCTCATGGCGATAGAGCTGGTTGAGATCGGCCAGCAATTGCTGCACACCGCGGTGGGTGCCGTGCTCCAGGAGGAACCAGTCCAGCTCGCGGTCATGACTCCACTCGCGCCACTGGCCGAACTCGCAGCCCATGAACAACAGCTTCTTGCCCGGGTGGGTCCACATGAAGCTCAGGTAGGTGCGCAGATTGGCGAACTTCTGCCAGACGTCCCCTGGCATCTTCTCGATCATCGAGCCCTTGCCGTGCACCACCTCGTCGTGGGAGATGGGCAGCATGAAGCGCTCGGACCAGGCGTACACCAGGCCAAAGGTCATCTGATGGTGATGGTACTGGCGATAGACCGGATCCTCTTCCACATAGTGGAGGGTGTCGTTCATCCAGCCCATGTTCCACTTGAAGTCGAAGCCCAGGCCACCTTCACTGACCGGTGCGCTCACACCAGGCCAGGACGTGGATTCCTCGGCGATCACCAGCGCACCCGGCGCCTCTTCGTGGACCACCTCGTTGAGGTGACGCAGGAAGGCGATGGTTTCCAGGTTCTCGCGACCGCCATGGATGTTGGGGATCCACTCGCCGTGCTTGCGCGAATAGTCGCGGTAGAGCATGGAAGCCACGGCATCCACCCGCAGGCCGTCGATGTGGAAGTGCTTGAGCCAGTGCATGGCCGAGGCCAGCATGAAGCCGTGCACCTCATGGCGCCCCAGGTTGTAGATGTAGGTGTTCCAGTCCTGGTGGAAGCCTTCGAAGGGATGCTCGTATTCGTACAGGGCGGTGCCGTCGAAGCGAGCCAGGCCGTGTTCGTCGGTGGGGAAATGCGCCGGCACCCAGTCGAGGATGACACCGATGTCGGCCTGGTGGCAGGCGTCGACGAAGGCGGCGAAATCCGCCGGGGTACCGAAGCGCGAGGTGGGCGCGAACTGGCCGAGCGGCTGGTAGCCCCAGGAACCGCTGAAGGGGTGTTCCATGATCGGCAACAGCTCGATATGGGTGAAGCCCATCTCGCGGACATAGGGAATCAGGCGCTCGGCCAGTTCCCGCCAGTTGTACTGGCGCCCCTCGTCACCGCCTTCGCGGCGCCAGGACCCGGCGTGCAGTTCATAGACCGAGATCGGCGCTTCCACACCCTGCAGTTCGCGGCGGCGGGCCATCCAGTCCTGGTCGTGCCAGGTGAAGGGTTTGTTGTCGGCCACCACCGAGGCGGTGCGCGGCGGCAATTCCGCCGCCAGGGCGATGGGGTCGGCCTTGAGCGGCAACACGCCGTGCTGGCCGAGGATCTCGTACTTGTAGGAAGTACCGACCGGCAGGCGCGGCACGAACAGCTCCCAGACGCCGCTGTTAGCGCGCAGGCGCATGGGCAGCCGGCGGCCGTCCCAGCTGTTGAAGTCGCCGACCACCGAGACGCGGCGGGCATTGGGGGCCCAGACCGCGAAGCGCACGCCCTCTACGCCGTCGACTTGGCAGCGCTGAGCACCAAAGGTCTCGCCGAGGTTGCGGTGGCGGCCTTCGTTGAACAGATAGAGGTCGGTCTCCCCCAGCAGCAGACCGAAGGAATAGGGATCCTCGGTCTGCTGCACGCCGCTGGGCCAGCGGATGACCAGCTTGTAGGGCGCGGCGTATTCCAGCCGCGCGACGAACAGCCCGGGCACCCGCCCCGGCTGCATCTGGGCCAGGGGCCGACCGCTGACGCGATCGACCAGCTCCACGCCCAGGGCGTTGGGCAGGAAGGCGCGGACGATCACGCCCTCGCCATCGGGATGGGGACCGAGCACGGCGAAGGGATTGCCGTGCTCGCCGCGGGCCAGCGACTCGGCTTCGGCAGCCGAGAGCCGGGCGTCGTCCAGGGGAGCGACGGGAGCGGTGTTGTGATCGGTCATGCGCGGGCTCCGGACAAGAGGGTCTCGACGATGGCAGCGACGCCACGTAGCGGGATGTTGATCCAGGTGGGTCGGTTGGCAGCCTCGTAGCCTATCTCATACACCGCCTTCTCCAGGCTGTAGAGATCCAGCGCCGCCTGCTCGCCGCGCTCGCCCCACTGGTGGCCGATACCGGCCGCCGCAGCGCGATAGCCTTCCAGGAAGGCCGCGTAGGAGGCATTGCGATAGGTCTCCGCCGCCTTGGCACGCAGCTGCAGATGCTCTTCCGAGGTATCGGCGCCGGCGTTGCTCGACTGGGTGACCATGGCCGCCGCGTAGTCGAAGGAGCGCAGCACCCCGGCGACGTCCTTGTGCGGACCGTACTTGCCGCGCCGCTCTTCCAGCGACCGCGCCGGCTCGCCTTCGAAGTCGATGAGGATGGCGTCGTCCTGGGCCACCAGCACCTGACCCAGGTGCAGATCGCCATGGACGCGGATGCGCAGACCGCCTTCGACATCCGCGGCCAGGGCCTCGATGCGCTTGGCCAGGGCTTCGCGCTTGCCGACCAGACCCTGCAGCAGCTCCTTGCCGGTGGCATCGAGCTTGTCGCTCATGCCCTGCAGGGTGTCCAGAGCACCGTCCACTTGGACGCGAACGCGGTGCGCCAGCTCCTTGGCCGCCTGGGCGTCCACGGTTTCGGGCGCGAAGGCCGCGTCTTCGGTGGGCTGCGCCAGCACCAGGTGCATCTCGCCCAGGCGCTTGCCCAGCACGCCGGCGAAGGCCGCCAGATCGCCCATGGCAGTGAACTCGTTCTCCACGTCGGAGATGCCGCCGCTGAGCAGATCGCGGGTGACGCGATCCAGACCGTCCAGACTCCAGGTCCAGGCATCGCCCTGGTTGTGGATGTGCTGCTGCACCAGCATCAGCACGTGCGGGGTGCCATCCGGCGCGATGCGCTGGGCCACGGCATGGGTCGCGGCGATGTTGGCGAAGCCGGCCTGGGCCAGGTAGCGCCCCATCTCCACTTCCGGATGGATGCCCGGCGCCACCTTGCGGATCAGCTTGAGCATCAGGTGGTCGCCGACGATCAGCGAGCTGTTGGACTGCTCGACACCCAGGTGCTTGATCTCGATGTCCGGATCCAGCGCGAAGTCCTCGGGCTGGTCATAGACCTCGAAGCTCAGCTCGCCGGACGGCGAAGCGATCCTGGCGCCCTTGCGGAAGGCGTCGAACACGCCATGGACGAAGCTGGTCAGGGCGAAGGCATCGGTCACCAGGCCCACGCGCCGCACGTGGCGGATGCGCGACAGGGCCAGCTGGGTGGCCAGCGGACTGCAGTGCTGGTCCTCTTCGGCGAGGAAGCCCAGGGGCAGTGCATAGCGCTCTTCGCCCTTGGCATTGGTCACCACCACCTCGCTGAACATCACTGGCAGCTTGGGCGTGTTGATCTGGGCCGCATAGTCCAGGCGCACGCTGGTGATGGCTTCGTCCTTGGAACCGAACCAGCGCCGCTTGGGCAGATAGACCGGCAGCACCTCTTCGAAGATGCGGCGCGGCTCGCCCTCCAGCAATTCCTGCAGGTGCCGCTTGATGACCACCGTCTGGTAGTCGGGCATCGGCGCCGGCGGCTCGGTGTGCCAGGCAGGCATCTGCTCGTTGCCGGCCAGGTAGAACCAGTAGAAGCCATAGGGCGGCAGGGTCAGCATGTAGGGCAGCTGGCCGATGGGCGGGAAGGCGCTGCCGCCGATCATTTCCACCGGCACCTGACCGGCGAAGCTGGACAGGTCCAGTTCCACCGCCTGGGCGGCGCGGGAGACGTTGGCCACGCAGAGAATGGTCTCGTGTTCGCCCTGGGCGTTGGTGAAGTCGCGCAGGTAGGCCAGGATGCGTCTGTTTGTGGGCGACAGCATCTTCAGGGTGCCGCGACCGAAGGCCTTCTGCTGCTTGCGCACGGCAAGCATGCGCCGGGTCCAGTTGAGCAGCGAATGGGGATCGCGCGACTGGGCCTCGACGTTGATCGCCTGGTAGCCATAGAGCGGATCCATGATCGATGGCAGCACCAGGCTGGCTGGGTCGGCGCGGGAGAAGCCGCCGTTGCGGTCGACCGACCACTGCATCGGGGTACGCACGCCGTCGCGGTCGCCCAGGTGGATGTTGTCACCCATGCCGATTTCGTCGCCGTAGTACATCGTCGGGGTGCCGGGCATCGACAGCAGCAGGCTGTTGAGCAGCTCGATACGCCGACGGTCGCGCTCCAGCAGGGGCGCCAGACGGCGCCGGATGCCGAGGTTGATGCGCGCGCGGCGATCCGAGGCGTAGTAGTTCCACAAATAGTCCCGCTCGCGGTCGGTCACCATCTCCAGGGTCAGTTCGTCGTGGTTGCGCAGGAAGATCGACCACTGGCAGTTGGCCGGGATCTCCGGGGTCTGGCGCAGGATGTCGGTGATGGGGAAGCGGTCTTCCTGGGCGATGGCCATGTACATCCGCGGCATCAGCGGGAAGTGGAAGGCCATGTGGCATTCGTCGCCATCGCCGAAGTACAGCTGGGTGTCTTCCGGCCACTGATTGGCCTCGGCCAGCAGCATGCGATCGGGATAGTTGGCGTCGATCTCGGCGCGGATTTCCTTGAGTACCGCGTGGGTCTCGGGCAGGTTCTCGTTATTGGTGCCGTCGCGTTCCACCAGGTAGGGGATGGCGTCCAGACGCAGGCCGTCGACCCCCATGTCCAGCCAGTACCTCATGATGGAGATCACCGCCTTCATCACCTGGGGATTGTCGAAGTTCAAGTCCGGCTGGTGCGAATAGAAGCGGTGCCAGAAGTACTGGCCGGCGACCGGGTCCCAGGTCCAGTTGGACTTCTCGGTGTCGAGGAAGATGATGCGGGTGCCGTCGTACTTCTGGTCGTCATCGGACCAGACGTAGAAGTTGCGTGCCGCCGAACCTTTCTTGGCGCGGCGGGCGCGCTGGAACCAGGGGTGCTGGTCGGAGGTGTGGTTGATGACCAGTTCTGTGATCACCCGCAGGCCACGGGCATGGGCCTCGGCGATGAACCTCTTGGCATCGGCCATGGTGCCGTAGTCGGGGTGGATGCCGCGGTATTCGGCGATGTCGTAGCCGTCGTCGCGCCGCGGCGAGGGATAGAACGGCAGCAGCCAGATGGTGTTGACGCCCAGGCTGGCGATGTAGTCGAGCTTCTCGATCAGGCCGGGGAAGTCACCGATGCCATCGTTGTTCGAGTCGAAGAAGGACTTCACATGCACCTGATAGATGACCGCGTCCTTGTACCAGAGCGGATCGTCGATGAAGGCAGCGGGTTTGCGGGAACGAGCTTTATTGGGTTTTGCCATGTCGTCAGGTCCTTAACAGGGCGTCTGAATCGAATGCGTGTACCGGTCGTCCTTGCCGCCCGGCAGTGATGACGGCCGGGCCAGGCGGTGCGGATCTGTCCGCACCGCCTGGCCCGTGCCGCCCGAGGTAGCGCTAGTGGCCCGCCTGGATGCGCCAGATGCCGAAGGGCATCGACGGCTCCAGGCGCGTCCACTGGGTCTTGCCGTGCCAGGCCCAGCGGTGCCCAGTCATGAGGTCCTCGCCGTAGGTGGTGGCGTGGTCGTCGAGACCCAGCTCCCACAGCGGCAGTTCGAAGTGGCCTTCCTGGGCGTTGAAGGGATCCAGGTTGACGGCGATCAGGATGAAGTTGCCCAGGTCGTCGGTGCGCTTGCCGAAATAAAGGATCTGGTCGTTCCAGCAGTTGTAGATCTTCAGCCCCAGGTGGGTCTGCAACGCCGGGTTCTGCCGGCGGATGCGGTTGAGCTGGGCGATCTCGCCCATAATGTTGCCGGGGGCGTAGAAGTCGCGCGGGCGCAGCTCGTATTTCTCCGAATCCAGGTACTCCTCCTTGCCCGGCGTGAGCGGCGCGCCCTCGCAGAGTTCGAAGCCGGCGTACATGCCCCACAGGCCGGAGCCCATGGTGGCCAGGGCGGCGCGGATCAGGAAGCCGGGCCGGCCGCTGGTCTGCAGGAAGCCCGGGTTGATGTCCGGCGTGTTGACGAAGAAGTTCGGCCGGTAGCAGTCACGCAGCGGGGCTTCGTTGAGCTGGGTGAAGTATTCAGTCAGCTCGGCCTTGGTGTTGCGCCAGGTGAAGTAGGTGTAGCTCTGGCTATAACCGACCTTGCCCAGGCGCGCCATCATGGCCGGCTTGGTAAAGGCCTCGGCGAGAAACATGACATCGGCGTCACGACCGCGGATATCGGCGATCAGCCATTCCCAGAAGGGCAGCGGCTTGGTGTGGGGGTTGTCGACGCGGAAGATCTTCACGCCCTGCTCCACCCAATGCCAGACCACGTCGCGCAGCGCCAGCCAGAGATCCGGCACGGCATCCTTGGCATAGAAATCGACGTTGACGATGTCCTGGTACTTCTTCGGCGGATTCTCCGCATAGCGCATGGAGCCGTCCGGCCGCCAGGAGAACCAGCCCGGATGCTCCCTGAGCCAGGGGTGATCCGGCGAACACTGGATGGCGAAGTCCAGGGCGATCTCCAGGCCATGGTCGGCAGCGGCCGCCACCAGGGCGCGGAAGTCGTCCAGGGTACCCAGCTCGGGATGCACGGCGTCATGGCCGCCATCCGGGCTGCCGATGGCATAGGGACTGCCCGGCTGGTCCGCGCCCGCCCCCAGGGTGTTGTTCTTGCCCTTGCGGTGGGCCAGGCCGATCGGATGAATCGGCGGGAAATACAGCACATCGAAGCCCATGTCGCGTACGCGCGGCAATTCGCCGATCACGTTGCGGAAGGTGCCATGACGGTGGGGGTCGTCGGTGATGGAACGCGGAAAGAGTTCGTACCAGCTGGCGAATTCGGCGCGCAGGCGCTCGATGTCCAGCGGGTATTCGATGCTGTGGGTCAGGTGAACATAGGCATCCACTGGCGCCATGGCCTGGCTGGCCTCGCCGGCCAGAAGCACGGCGACCTTGTCGCCCTCGCTGCCGGCCTGGTCCAGCCGCTGCAGCAGCGCCTCCAGGGGACCGCGCTGCTCGCCTTCGGCGCGGGACAGGGCCTGCTCGACATGGATGCGGCCTTCCTGCAATTCCAGGTTCAGCCCCACACCCGCGGCGTACTTCTTCTCGATTTCGTAGCGATAGGTGCCCCAGACATCCCACCAGGCCTGGACCACGAATTCGTAGCGACCCACCGCGGGCGGAGTGAAGCGGCCGCGCCAGAGATCGTTGGTTTCCAGGGTCAAGGGAGCCTGTTGCCAGTTCTCCTCGCCCTCCTGACGCCAGAGCACGCTGGCCGCCAGTTTGTCGTGGCCATCGGCGAAGATCTTGGCGGTCACCTCGACGACGCGCCCGGCGATGCCCTTGGCGGCGAACTGGCCATTGTCCACGGCCGGCGTGACCGACTCTATGGCGATGCGCGGGGTCTGGGCAGCGGTAGCGGGATCGAGGGAAAGCGTGGAAAAAGAACCGGGGAGATCGGTGTTCGACATCGAGCCTGACTCCATCTTGGGACGCGTGAAAGGTCGCAACGCGCAAGCGCTGCGACCTTGGTCATGAACCCGCTACTGCTTGGCTTGCCGCCAAAGAGGCCCGGCTGGCCGAACCCTTCAAGGGAATCGGTAACCCGTAGTGACACCCCTAGGGACGCCACTCCAGACAGCCGCGGCTCTACTGCAACCGGAAGCACTCACGCGGGTGTGTCTGAAAGAGTCTGAGCGCCGACGACGCGCAAAAGTTCAGCCAAACCGCAATGAACGACAGGCACGTAAAACTAGCCAAATCACATAAATATCAGCTACTTAAGGTAAATAAATGAAGTTATTTCTAACTTAGCGACCAGCGCTACGGTGCTTGTTGAAGACCACCGTAGCGCAAGCCGGAGTAAGGATCGCCCTCAAGCCAATATTCGATAAATCACTTGAGCTACGATCTATAACCCCATGATTTTAATGATAAGGCGTATAGGGGAGATCGCGCTTGTGCGCGCTACGCCGGTAGGTATTGAGAATGATCTCCAGCGTGGCCGGGCTCACCGCCTTGCCTTCCAGGAAATCGTCGATCTCGGCGTAGGTGATGCCAAAGGCATCTTCATCGGCCTTGCCGGGCGACAGGGATTCCAGATCGGCGGTCGGCACCTTGTGCACCAGTTCGTTCGGGGCGCCCAGCCATTCGGCCACCGCCCGCACCCGCCGCTTGTTGAGACCATGCAGAGGCGTGAGATCGCAGGCGCCATCGCCGAATTTGGTATAGAAGCCCATCAGGGCTTCCGCCGCGTGGTCGGTGCCTATCACCAGACCCCGGCGCGCGCCGGCCACCGCGTACTGGGCGATCATGCGCTGGCGCGCCTTGATGTTGCCCAGCGTGAAATCCTCGTGCAGTTCGTCATCGAAGGCCACGCGGGCTTCGCGCACCGAGGCGAGCATGGCGTCGCTGGCTGGCTTGATGTTGACGGTGTGGGTCTCGTCGGGCTGGATGAATTGCAGGGCGCGCTGGGCATCCGCCTCGTCACGCTGCACGCCATAGGGCAGTCGCATGGCGATGAACCTCAGGCGCGCATTGCCGCTCTCCTCGCGCGCCCGCTCCACCGCCAGCTGGGCCAGGCGACCGGCCGTGGAGGAATCCACGCCGCCACTGATGCCCAGCACATAGCTTTCCTGGCGGCTGTTCAGCAGATAGTCCTTGAGAAACTGGATGCGACGCTCCGCTTCCTCGGCCGGATCGAAATGCTCGGGTACCTGCAGGGCCTGGATGATGTCGCGCTGAAGGGCTTCGGTCATCGGGCGTTCTCCTCTGATTCGCGTTCGAGACGTTGATGATAGGGCACCACGGCGCCGAGGCTGTGCCGGGCCGCCGCCAGCTGCACGGCCTCACGGTCGCCGGAAAAATGCTGGGTTTCAGAATAGAGCACGATGTCGTCACCGACGCGGTAGCCCCAGGCAAAACAGACGGTCCCCTGGGGAATGCCGTCCGCCCCGCCCGGTCCGGCCAGCCCGGTATTGGCGATGGCCACCTGTGCCGGACTGTCGCGCAGGGCGCCAGCAGCCATCTCCCGCGCCACTTCCTCGCTGGTGAGGTTGTGCCGCTCGATGGTTTCCGGCCTGACGCCCAGCAGGCGCTGCTTGGCCTCGGGCGAATAGACGACGTAACCGGATTCGATGCAGCTGCCGCTGCCGGGTATCTCGGACAACAATCCCACCACCTTGCCGGCCGTGCAGGATTCGGCCGTGGTGAGTTGCAGTTCGCGTGTCTTGAGATAGTCCAGCATGGACTCGATTTTGTTCATGAGTGCGTGTCCCCAAAAGCAGTTCTCCTCCGTTGGAAGAACGGCGAAATGGGGAAGTTCTCGGGTCAGTTGCCGGGTATTTTCCAGGTCGGCGGGCGTGTCGATGTCGCGATGGATACCGGCGTCCGCGATCTCCCGCTCTAGTACCGAACCCTCGCGCAGGAGCCGTTTCGCTCCCTCGTCGCCCGTGAGTTCGCCCAGCGCAGCGGCAAAATTCCGACCAAAGAGCACGGGATGGCCGCGCCGGCCCTGGTAAGCAGGGACGACGATGCGCTCGGGATGATGCAGCTCCAGCAGCTGGCGGGCCGTGGCGGGCTGCACGAAGGGCATGTCGCCCAGGGCGACCAGCCAGCCGGACGCCTCGGGCGTCCTTCGCACGGCCGCGGCCAGGCTGTCGCCCATGCCGGTGGTGGGCAGGCTGAGTACCGCCAGGCCTTCCTGCCGCGCCAGCGCGGCGCGCCAGGGGGCGCTGTCCGAGACCACGGCCAGGCACGGCAGACCCAGGCCTCGCCACAATCGAAAGGTCGCCTGCAACACCGTCAGCTCGGACGGACCGGGCAAGATGGCCTGCAGCTTGTCGCCTCCGCCGACGGCGCGGAACCGGCTTCCGGCACCCGCCGCGAGGATCAGCACCTGAACGCCGGGCATCCCTAGGCGACCTGCTCCACCGCCACCAGAGCGCGCTTCTTCTGGGTCAGGGCGATGCCGTTCTTGACCGCCACCACCTCCGCCAGCAGCGACAGGGCGATCTCTGGTGGCGTATGGCTGCCGATGTGCAGGCCGATGGGACCGTGCAGGCGATTGATCGCCGCCACCGGCACCTCCAGCTGCAGCAGCCGCTCCCGCCGCCGGTCGTTGTTGCGCAGCGAACCCAGGGCGCCAACGTAGAAGGCGTCGGATTGCAGCGCCGTCAGCAGCGCCAGGTCATCCAGGCGCGGATCGTGGGTCAGGGCCACCACCGCGGTGCGCTCGTCCGGGCGGATCGCCAGCACGGCATCGTCCGGCATGCCCGGGATGAAACGCGCCTGGCGCGTCTCCCAGCCCTGGCGGAATTCCTCGCGGGGATCGCAAACCAGCACCTCGAAATCGAGCATGGCGGCCATGTCGGCGACATAGAGCGACAGCTGACCGGCGCCGATCAGCAGCAGCCGCCAACGCGGTCCGTGTACCAGGCGCAGGCAGTGCTCGTCCAGGGCGACCGGCTCGTCGCGAGTGGTGCCGGAGATCCGCACCTTGCCGGTGGCCAGGTCCAGCTCACGCAGGGCCAGTTCGTGGTCGTCACAGCGTTGCAGCAGTTGCTCGACCCAGCGCCAGTCACCGACCCGCTCCTGGACCAGGCGCAGGGTGCCCCCGCAGGGCAGTCCGAAGCGGGCGGCTTCGTCACCCGAGACGCCATAGGTGATGACCTCCGGACGCTCGCCAGCGAACTGGCCGGCGTGCAGCCGGGCGATCAGGTCGTCCTCGATGCAGCCACCCGACACGGAGCCGCATACCTGGCCGTCGTCACGCAGGGCCAGCATGGCGCCCGGCGGCCGCGGCGAGCTGCCCCAGGTCTGGACCACGGTGAACAGGCTGACGCCATGCCCTGCCCGTCGCCAGGCCAGGGTCATGCGCAAAACTTCTTGATCGACACTGTCCACGCCCTGCTCCTCTCTACCTTGCACCTGCGACGGCAAAATCGTCGTTCCGGGGGTAGAACCCAACAGCGGAGCGGGGTTCCCCAGGGCGGAACCCGGTGGATCGCCGGCCTATCCATAGGGGACACCCCAAGAGGAGAACGTCCATGCCCCGCTCGATCTGGAAAGGCGCCGTCAGCTTCGGCCTGGTGCACATCCCCGTGTCGGTCGTCTCGGCGACCCGGCAATCGGGCATCGACTTCGACTGGCTGGATGAACGCAGCCTCGACCCGGTGGGTTATAAGCGCATCAACAAGACCACCGGCAAGGAGGTCCCCAGCGAACACATCGTCAAGGGCATCGAGCACGGCAAGGGCAAGTACGTGGTGCTCAGCGAAGACGAGATCCACAATGCCCTGCCCGAGGCCACCCGCACCATCGATATCCTCACCTTCGTCGAGGCGCGAGAGATCTCCATCCTGCACTTCGAGAAGCCCTACTACCTGGCGCCGGACAAGAACGGCGAAAAGGTCTATGCCCTGCTTCGCGACACCTTGAGCGCCGCCGGCAAGGTGGGCGTGGCCAACCTGGTGATGCACTCCAAGCAGCACCTGGCGGTGATCATGCCGCTGGGCGATGCCCTGGTGCTCAACACCCTGCGCTGGGCCGACGAAGTGCGGTCCGCGGAAGACGTCGGGCTCGAGGGGCTGGACGCCAAGGTCAGCAAGAAGGAAGTGGACATGGCCCAGCGCCTGGTGGACGACATGACCGAGCAATGGGACCCGGAGCAGTACCACGACACCTTCAAGGACAACGTCATGGCGCTGGTGGAGCGCAAGCTCAAGGACGGCAAGCTCGAAGCCGTCGCCGAGGAGCCCGAAGCCGAGGACAGCGGCGCCGACGTCATCGACCTCACCGAATTGCTGCGCCGCAGCCTGGGTGGCAAGAAGGACAAGGCCAAGGAGGCGCCCAAGTCCAAGAGCTCCGGCCGTTCGACCACCCGGCGTAGCCCTGCCGCCAGCCGCACCCGCAAGGCCAAGTGAGGAGCGCCGCCATGGCCAGCTCGACCAGCGAATACAACCGCAAGCGCAACTTCGACATCACCGCCGAGCCGCGTGACGAGGGCAGCTCCCGCCGGCGCAAGGCCAAGGGGGCCCTGACTTTCGTCATCCAGAAGCACGACGCGCGCCGCCTGCACTATGACTTCCGCCTGGAGCTGGATGGCACCCTCAAGAGCTGGGCGGTGCCCAAGGGTCCCAGCCTCGATCCCGGCGAAAAGCGCCTGGCGGTGCAGGTGGAGGATCACCCCCTCGCCTACGGCAGCTTCGAAGGCAGCATTCCCGAAGGCCAGTACGGCGCCGGCGATGTCATCGTCTGGGATCGTGGCGAGTGGGAGGCGGATGGCGATGCCGCCGAAGGCTATGCCGCGGGCAAGCTCAAGTTCGAACTCAGGGGTGAAAAGCTGCGCGGTCACTGGACGCTGGTGCGCACCCGGCTGCAGGGCCACAGCGACAAGCCGCAGTGGCTCTTGATCAAGGAGCGCGACGACCAGGCCCGCGACACCGCCGACTACGAGGTGACCGCTGCCGAACCCGACAGCGTGCTGAGCGACAAGACCCTGCCTCGGCTGGCGCAGTCCAAGGCCCAGGGCAAAACCTCCGCCAAAGCCAAGGCGACCAAAACGCCGACCCGCCAGCCCACGGCCAAGGCGCGCAAGGCCAAGCTGCCCGAGATCCTGGAAGCCCAGCTGGCCACCCTGGTCGACAGTCCGCCGGCCGGCGACTGGCTGTACGAGGTGAAATACGACGGCTATCGGCTGCTCGCCCATATCGAGGGCGGCGAGGTGCGCCTCTTCACCCGCAGCGGCAACGACTGGACCGAGCGCCTGCCAGAGCAGGCCAGGGCCCTGGCCGCGCTGGGCCTGGAAAACGCCTGGCTGGACGGCGAGATCGTGGTCAACGACGCCCAGGGCGTCTCCAGCTTCCAGGCGCTGCAGAATGCCTTCGAGACTGGCAAGGCGACCCGCATCACCTATTACCTGTTCGACCTGCCCTATCTCAATGGCGCGGACCTGCGCGAGGTGCCGGTCGAGCAACGCCGCGAGTTGCTCGGCAAGCTGCTGGAAGAGAGCAACGACAGCGAGCTGCTGCGCTTCTCCGCCGCCTTCGAGGTGCCGGCCGATCGCATCCTGGCCAGTGCCTGCGAACTCGGGCTCGAAGGGGTCATCGGCAAGCGCCTGGGTAGCCCCTACCGTTCGCGGCGCAACAAGGACTGGATCAAGCTCAAGTGCGCCCACCGTCAGGAATTCATCATCGTCGGCTATACCCCGCCCAAGGGCGGCCGCCAGCACCTGGGTGCGCTGCTGGTGGCACTGCACGATGACCAGGGCCAGCTGCACTATGCCGGCAAGGTCGGTACCGGCTTCACCGCGGCCGTGCTCAAGCAGCTGCACGCCCGCTTCCAGCCGCTGATCGTCGATCAGCCGCCGGTGGTGGATCCGCCCAAGGGCGCCGCCTATAGCGAAGTGACGTGGCTGCGGCCCGAGCAGCTGTGCGAGATCGCCTATGCCGAGCTGACCCAGGACCGCATCGTCCGCCAGGGCGTCTTCCACGGCCTGCGCGACGACAAGCCGGCCGAGGGCATCGGCTTGGAAGAGGCGACACCAGCCCGCGAGGCCGAGGCGCCGCGCCCGTCCGCCGCACGCCGTCCGTCTGCGGGCAAGCAGCAGGACGCCACCGTCGCCGGGGTACGCATCAGCCATCCCGAACGGGTCATCGACGAAGCCAGCGGCGCGCGCAAGCTCGACATCGCGGGCTATTACGCCGCCGTCGCCGACTGGATCCTGCCGCATCTGGTCGACCGACCCGTGGCCCTGGTCCGGACGCCCGAGGGTATCGCCGGCGAGCAGATCTTCCAGAAGCACAAGCAGACCCTGGCGATCCCCCATATCCGCGAACTCGATCCGGCGCTGGATCCGGGGCATGCGCCGCTGATGGTCATCGACAGTCGCGAGGCCCTCATCGGCGCGGCCCAGATGGGCACGGTGGAACTCCATACCTGGAACGCCACCGTCGACCGCATCGACCGGCCCGACCGCTTCATTCTCGATCTCGACCCTGATCCCGCCCTGCCCTGGTCGCGCATGCTGGAGGCGACGGGGCTGGTGCTGACCCTGCTCGACGAGCTGGAGCTGCAGGCCTTCGTCAAGACCAGCGGCGGTCGCGGCCTGCACCTGGTGGTGCCGCTGGATCGGCGCCAGGACTGGGACACCGTCAAGGCCTTCGCCCAGGCGGCGGCCCAGCACCTGGCCAACACCCTGCCCAAACTCTTCGCCGCCAAGATGGGCGCCCAGAATCGCCAGGGGAAGATCTTCGTCGACTACCTGCGCAATCGCCATGGCGCCACCACGGTCAGCGCCTTTTCCCTGCGCGCCCGTCCCCACCTCGGCGTTTCGGTACCCATCGCCCGGGATGAGCTGGCGACCCTGGAGGCCAGCGACCAATGGCGCTTCGACTCCCTGCTGGAACGCCTCGAAGGGCTCAAGGACGACCCCTGGGCCGGGTATGCCGAGATACGCCAGAGCCTTACCGCAGCGCGGCGCAAGCGGCTCGGCGTAGCGTAGCGATGCGCCTGCCGTCGGCAAGCGTACCGCCTAAGCGAAACCCCTTATCGCTGCCCGTGGTCTGCACTAACGAGCGCTGTCGTGGACAGCGCCGTCGCCAGCCACGGGATGGAGCCGATGTCGATCGATCTGGATAGCCTCCAGGACACCCTGGACGAGTGGGCCTATGACGAGGTCACTCCCGCACTGCTGCAACACCGACTCCAGATTCTCAACCAGCGCGGTCTCGACCGCCTGCCGTTGCCCGGCCAGGGTCAGACCCTGGACCGTTGGCGCGCCCTGGCCCAGGTCGCCCATCATGACCTGGGCCTGGTCAAGCTGTACGAAGGCCACACCGATGCCCTGGCCATCCTGAGCGAACTGGAGGGCTACGCGCCGCCCGAAAGCCTCTGGGGCGTCTGGGCCGCCGAGCCGCCCGATGCCCGCCTGCTGGTGCGCTACAGCGCCGACGGCGTGGTCACCCTGCACGGCCGGAAGTCCTGGTGCTCCGGCGCCTCCCTGGTCAGTCACGCCCTGGTCACCGCCTGGATGGACGATCATCCGATGCTGGTGGCGGTGGAAATGAAGCAACCCGGCGTCGAAGTCACCCAGGACGGCTGGCGGGCCATCGGCATGCAGCACACGGGCAGCGTCGACGTGCTGTTCGACGGGGCCGCCGGCGTGCTGGTCGGGGCGCCCGGTCGCTACCTGCAGCGTCCCGGCTTCTGGCATGGCGGCGGCGGTATCGCGGCCTGCTGGTATGGCTCCGCCACCGCCCTGGCCGATACCCTGCGCGCTCACTGCAAGCGTCATCGCGAACCCCATGCCCTCGCTCACCTGGGCCATGTGGACGCCGCCCTGCTCGGCGCCGCCACTGCACTGCGCCAGGCCGCCGAGTGGCTGGACCTCAACCCCGAGGCGGACGCCCGTTATCCCGTCTGCCAGCTGCGGGCCCTGGTCGAGCAGTGCGCCGAAATCGTCATCCGCCATACCGGCCGCGCCTTTGGCGCCGCGCCGCTGTGCCGCGACGCCTATTGCGCCCGCCACATGGCGGACCTCCCCGTCTACCTGCGCCAGAGCCACGCCGAACGCGACCTGGCGGTGCTGGGTGACCTCAATCTGCTGGAGGGTGCCCCTTGGCAACTGTAGGCGATCGTCAGATTCAAGGAGCCGGCACCGCGCCCGAGGCGTGGCTGCAGTGGTCCGGCTTCGCCGAGATGCCGGCAATCGAGGCCTCGCAACTGGTCCCGCCCGGCCATCGCGCCGTGGTCGTCGCCCCGCACCCGGACGACGAGATCCTCGGCTGCGGCGGCCTGCTCTGCCAGTTGGGTGAGCTGGGGCGTCGTCTGGCACTGGTGGCGGTCACCGACGGCGATGGCAGCCATCCGCAATCCACCCTCTGGCCGGCCACCCGCCTGCGCAATACCCGTCCACTGGAGACCCGCGAAGCCCTGCGCCGCCTGCATCTGGAGCGCGCCACCGTGACCCGCCTGGCGATACCGGACGGCCATGTAAGCGAGCAGGAAGCCGCCCTGCAGCAGCGGCTGGTGGAAATCCTTACGCCGGAAGACGTGGTCTTCGCCACCTGGCGATTGGATGGCCATCCCGATCACGAGGCGACCGGCCGCGCCGCCGTGGAAGCCTGCCGCCTGCGCGGGGCCCGCTGCATCGAGGTGCCGGTCTGGACCTGGCACTGGGCCGCCCCGGGCGATCCACGCGTGCCCTGGGAACGGGCGCGGCGCCTGGAACTGGAGGAAGACGTCCTGGCGCTGAAGAAGCGCGCGGTGAATGCCTTCGGCAGTCAGCTGACCGAGGACACCAGCACGGGACAGGGACCTATCCTGCCGCCTGCGGTAGTGGCCCGTCTCACCCGTGCCTGGGAGGTCTATCTGACGTGACCGTCTCCATGAGCTATTTCGATTCGCTGTACGCCAGCAGCGACGATCCCTGGGACTACCGCCATCGCTGGTACGAAGCGCGCAAGCGCGATCTGACCCTGGCCATGTTGCCGCACCGTCGTTACAGCCACGGCTACGAGCCTGGCTGCTCCACCGGTGAGTTGTCCCGGCGGCTGGCCGAGCGCTGCGAGCGGCTGCTGGTCAGCGACGGCAATGCCTCCGCGGTCGCCACCGCTCGCGAGCGCCTGGCCGATCAGGCTCATGTCGAGGTGCATCACCTGCTGCTGCCGGACGCCTGGCCGGCCGGCGCCTTCGATCTTATCGTCATCAGCGAGATCGGCTACTACCTCGGCGAGCCCGGCCTGGCTGCCCTCTTGGATCGCGCCCACAGCGCGCTGCTGCCCGGAGGGGTACTGCTCGGCTGTCACTGGCGCCATCCCATCGAAGGCTGTGCCCTGACCGGCGACCAGGTTCATGAGCGCATGGCCGCCCTGCCCGGCCTGCATCGCCTGAGCCACCTCGAAGAATCCGATTTCCTCCTCACCCTCTGGTCTTCCGACCCCACCTCCGTCGCCCGCCGGGAGCAGCTTCTATGATAGGTGCCGTGATACCCGCCCATAACGAAGAGCAACACGTCGAACGCTGCCTGCAATCGGTCCTGCGCGCCGCGCGGCATCCGGCCTTGCTAGGTGAACCCGTCGAGGTCGTCATCGTGCTGGACAGCTGCACCGACGGCACCGCCGACATCGTTCGCCGGCTGCCGGTCACTGCCCTGGAAGTCTGGGCCTGCAACGTCGGCCTGACCCGGGCGACCGGCGCCGCCCACCTGATCCAGCTGGGCGCCCGCTGGCTGGCCTGCACCGATGCCGACTCAGAGGTGGCGCCGGACTGGTTTGCCGCCCAGCTCGCCTATGGCGCCGATGCCGTCTGTGGCGTGGTGGAGGTGGACGACTGGACCCCGCATTCCCCCGGCCTCAGGGCTCGCTACGAGGCGGCCTATCACGACCGCGAAGGCCATCAGCACATTCACGGCGCCAACTTCGGCATCTCCACGGCAGCCTATCTCCAGGCCGGCGGCTTTCCCTCCATGACGGTGGACGAGGACGTGACCCTGGTTACCGCGCTCCAGACCCAGGGTGCGCGTATCGCCTGGAGCAACAGCGTGCGGGTGCGCACCAGCTCGCGCCTAGACTGCCGGGCCCGCGGCGGTTTCGGCGACTACCTGAGCCTGCTCGGCGCCACTGCCTGACTAAACGCCCAGGGCGAAGGCCCCGGGCGTCGCGCCGAATTGCCGGCGAAAGGCGGCGATGAAGGCCGATGGGGAGTTGTAGCCGCAATCCAGCGCCACCTCCGTCACCGCAGCGCCCTGTTCCAGGCGTTCCAGGGCGCTGATCAGGCGCAACCGCTGGCGCCAGGTTCTGAAGGTCAACTCGGTATCGCGCAGGAACGCCCGGCTCAGGGTCTTTTCCGAGGCGCCCAGCACCCCCGACCACTGCGCCAGGGTGCGATCGTCCGACGGATTGGCCGCCAGGGCCTCGCACAGCAGACGCAGCCGGCCATCCTGGGGCGCCGGCAGCGACAGCCCGACCTCGGGTGCCGCCTGCAACTGATCCAGCATCACCGACACCAGCCTTCCCTCGGGCCCCGCCTCGTCATATTCCCGGGCGAAGCCGCTGAAGGTCTTGATCAATTCGCGAATCAGCGGACTCACCGCCACCACCCGACACCGCTCGCCCACATAAGGCGCCGCCTCGGCCCCGACATAGAGGCTGCGCATCTCCGCCCTGGGCGAGGAGCGCACCTGATGCTCGACATCGGCGGCGATCCACACCGCCCGCTGCGGCGGTGCCACATAGCTGCCCTCGGCGGTGGTCACCGTGAGCACCCCCTTGATGGCATAGGACAGCTGGCCCCAGGGATGCCGGTGCCAGGGCGTCCAGGCCGGTTGGGCCAGGGATTCCACGCGGGCATAGAGGCGCCGCGGCAGGTGCGCGAGTTCGGGCACGGGGCGTTCGACCGCAGACTGTCCGTTTGACGACATCATTGGGGCTTTTCGCGTTAGTCGGCTAGGTCAGGAGACGATAGCCTTGGGGCTATCCGCAGACAACCCGAGAGAGACCATGGCTCGTCCCCGCCTGATGCCCGACAATTTCACGCTGCTGCTGGTCGCCACGGTGATCCTGGCCAGCGTGCTGCCCTGCCAGGGCCTTGCCGCCCAGATTGCCAACGTGGTCACCAACATCGCCATCGGCCTGCTGTTCTTCCTGCACGGCGCCAAGCTGTCGCGCCAGGCACTGGTGGCCGGCATCACCCATTGGCGCCTGCACCTCCTGGTGTTCGCCTTCACCTTCGTCAGCTTTCCGCTGCTGGGCTGGGCGCTGCAGCCGCTGCTGGCCCCGCTGGTGACGCCGGAGCTCTATCTCGGCGTGCTGTTCATGTGCGCCCTGCCGGCCACGGTGCAGTCGTCCATCGCCTTCGTCTCCATGGCTCGCGGCAATGTCTCGGCCGCGGTCTGCAGTGCGTCCCTGTCCAGCCTGCTCGGGATCTTCCTCACCCCACTGCTGGTCCGGCTGCTGCTTGACGCCCACGGCGGCTCGGACGGCCAGAGCACCCTGGATGCCATCATCAAGATCTGCGTCCAGCTGCTGCTGCCCTTCGTCGCCGGCCAGCTGCTGCGTCCGGTGATCGGCCACTGGGTGGATCGCCACAAGGGCAAGCTCAAGTTCGTCGACCAGGGGTCCATCCTGCTGGTGGTCTACACCGCCTTCAGCGCCGCGGTCATCGAAGGCCTGTGGCGCGAGACGCCGATCCTGTCGCTGGTGGGCCTGGTGTTCATCTGCGCCACCCTGCTGACCCTGGTCCTGCTCGCCACGCGCTACAGCGCCCGGCTGCTGGGCATGAGCAAGGAAGACGAGATCACCGTGGTCTTCTGCGGCTCCAAGAAGAGCCTGGCCACGGGGGTGCCCATGGCCAAGGTGCTGTTCGCCGGCAGTACCATGGGTCCGGTGCTGCTGCCGATCATGCTGTTCCACCAGATCCAGCTGATGGTCTGCGCGGTGCTGGCGCAGCGCTACGCCAGGCGCGAGACGGTGGAGGCCGCGCCCGTGGCGGCAGCCCCCGTGGCGAAGTGATCCCCGCGGTGGCGAGGCGTCCGGCTAGCGCGCCTCGTCCTCGCGAACCGGCTTGCGCATGGTGACCCACTCTTCCGCGGCAGTGGGATGGATGCCCAGGGTATCGTCGAAGCAGGCCTTGGTCGCGCCCGCCTTGAGGGCGATGGCCAGGCACTGGATCTGCTCGCCGGCATCGGGGCCCACCATGTGGCAGCCCAGCACCTGGTCGCTGTCGGCATCCACCACCAGCTTCATCAGGGTGCGCTCCTGGACATCGGTCAGGCTGAGCTTGGTCGGCCGGAAGCTGCTCTGGAAGATCTTCAGCCGATGGCCACGCTCACGCGCCTCTTCTTCGCTCAGGCCGATGCTCGCCAGATTGGGCAGGCTGAAGACCGCGCTGGCGATCAGGTCGTAGTTCAGCGGGCGATAGCTGTCGGGATCGAACAGATGGCGCGCCAGGGTCATGCCCTCGGCCAGGGCCACCGGGGTCAGCTGCACCCGGCCGATGACGTCGCCGATGGCGTAGATCGAAGGCTCCGCGGTCTGGAAGGTCTCGCCGACCTTGATGAAGCCCCGGTCGTCCAGGGCGACACCGGTGTTTTCCAGGCCCAGGTCGTCCAGCATCGGTCGGCGGCCGGTGGCATAGAAGACGCAGTCGGCGTCCAGCACCCGACCGTCCTTGAGTGTCACCTGCAGGCTGCCATCGGCGGCCTTGTCGATCCGCGCCACATCGGCATTGAATTGCAGGTCATGGCCGCGCTTCTGCATCTCGTCGCGCAGATGCTCGCGCACGCCCCGGTCGAAGCCGCGCAGGAACAGCTCCCGGCGATACAGCAGGGTCGTCCTGGCGCCCAGCCCCTGGAAGATCGAGGCGAATTCCACGGCGATGTAGCCGCCCCCCACCACCACCACCCGCTTGGGCAGCTCCGGCAGGTAGAAGGCCTCGTTGGAGGTGATGGCATGCTCGCGGCCGGGGAAGTCCGGCACGTCCGGCCAGCCCCCGGTGGCGATGAGGATGCGCTCGCAGCGATAGCGCTGGCCTTCCACCTCGACGGTGTGGGGATCGAGGATGCGGGCATGGGCTTCCAGCAAGGTCACCCCGCTGTTGACCAGCAAGGCCCGATAGATGCCGTTCAGCCGGCGGATCTCGTGGTCCTTGCTGGCGACCAGGGTGTTCCAGTCGAAGGCCGGTACCTCGGCATCCCAGCCATAGCCACGGGCCTGGCGGAATTCATCGCGAAAGGAGGCGCCGTAGATGAAGTATTTCTTGGGCATGCAGCCCACGTTCACACAGGTCCCGCCGAGGTAACGGCTTTCCGCCACCGCCACCCGGGCACCGAAGTCGGCCGCGAAGCGCGCGGCCCGTACCCCGCCCGAACCGGCGCCGATCACGAAGAGGTCGAAATCATAGGTCGTCATGGAGCTCTCTCTTTTTGCTGCTGGCGACCAGCATAACGCAAGGCCACCCTGGGCAGCGGCCCGGCTGGCCAACCGCCAGAAACGACAAGGCCACCCGCAGGTGGCCTGGTCGACTGCACGTCAGGCTTAGAGGGCCTTGTACAGGTTCTCGAAGCAGAAGTTGGTGGCTTCGACGAAGCCTTCCGCGCTACCGCAGTCGAAACGCTGACCCTTGAACTTGTACGCCAGTACGCAACCGTCCTGGGCCTGCTTCATCAGGGCGTCGGTGATCTGGATCTCGCCACCCTTGCCCGGCTCGGTCTGCTCGATCAGGTCGAAGATATCCGGAGTCAGGATGTAGCGGCCGATGATCGCCAGGTTGGAGGGAGCGTCTTCCGGCTTCGGCTTCTCGACCATGTTGTTCACGCGGTAGATGTCGTCGCGGATCATCTCGCCGGCGATCACGCCGTACTTGTTGGTCTCGTTGGCCGGGACTTCCTGGATGGCCACGATGGAGCAGCGGAACTGGTTGTACAGCTTGACCATCTGCTTGAGGACGCTGTCGCCTTCCAGGTTCAGGCAGAGGTCGTCCGCCAGGACCACGGCGAAGGGCTCGTCACCGATCAGCGGGCGGCCGGTCAGGA
The DNA here is from genome assembly GCF_030175875.1 of Pseudomonas sp. HR1. Classification (NCBI taxonomy): domain Bacteria; kingdom Pseudomonadati; phylum Pseudomonadota; class Gammaproteobacteria; order Pseudomonadales; family Pseudomonadaceae; genus Pseudomonas; species Pseudomonas sp. HR1. Next base: position 19,500 of record NZ_JASNRF010000006.1, on the reverse strand, counting down.
TGGCGTGGCCCAGACCCTTCATCTCCACCTGACGGGTGTAGGAGAAGGTGCAGTTGTCGATCAGCTTGCGAATGCCGACCAGGTACTTTTCCTTGTCGGTGTTCTTGATCTGGCTTTCCAGCTCATAGCTGATGTCGAAGTGGTCTTCCAGCGAGCGCTTGCCACGACCGGTAACGATCCCGATCTGATGCAGGCCAGCCTCCAGAGCTTCCTCCACGGCGTACTGCACCAGCGGCTTGTTCACAATGGGCAGCATTTCCTTGGGCATGGCTTTGGTCGCAGGGAGAAAACGAGTGCCATAGCCGGCTGCCGGAAACAGACATTTGGTGATCATGGGAGTCCTTTGATCTGTACGTGAAGGCAAAACGAACGGCGGTCTATCCAGCCGCTTGTCGCATACAATGCCCGAAGCGCGCGACGCTGGAAATAGCCAGGCATGGGCGCTCTGTGGACGTGCGGATACGACTCCAGGATTGCCTTCCGGTTCTGCGCAAAGCCGCAAAGAACTGCTATCGTCCAAAGTTTGGAACCAGCGTCACGACTCCGCGGATAGATCTCGACATGAAGAAATGGATGCTCCCGTTGCTGTGTGTTTCCCTCGCCGGCTGCTCCCTGGGCGGTCATCACGAGGCGGCGGACACGCGGCCGCTCAGCGCGGAACAGACCACCCTGCTGCGCCAGAATGATCTCTTGCAGGCCAAGCTGCTGGTCCTGGGTGGCAGCGAAGAACAGCTCAAGCTCGCGGATGCCCTGCTGCTGCGCAATGGCGGAACCAGCGCCGATGGCGAAGTGGAGTTCTATCGCGCGGTGATCGCCATCAAGCAGGGCCCGCAGACCGATGACGTCCTGGAATTGCTGAACGCCTCCGCCGATCATCGCTATCCGCTGGCCTATGCCCTGCTCTATCGGATGTATACCGATCCCTTCCTGGTGCCCGAGGCCGATCCGATCCAGGCGCAGACCTACAAGAGCGCCTACGGAGAGCTCGCGGTGGCCAAGAGTGGCTATCCGTCCTTCGACAAGGCCGTGGAAGTCACCCGCCAGCTGGCGCCCTGAACCCGCCTCTCTAGTCGGCCGCTTTGCGGCCGTTCACAGTCTGGCGCTGGCGAATGAGCAGCCGTTGACCTTTCCTGGATGTGAATGATGTCAACTGGCCGCATGACGGTAGCATTGAGCCTCTACCGTCCGCCGCCCAGAGCCATCTCCATGTCCTCGCTTGGCAAGCTGTCACCCGATATCGTTGCCGTCCGGACCGTGACGCAGCGGCTCGTCCTGCTGCTGATCGGGTTCTTCGCGCTGGCCATCCTGCTGACGCGGCTGCCGACCTTCATCAACGCCGCCAGCGGCGAGACCTGGCAGATTCGCGGCGGCCAGATTCCGCTGATGCAGTATCCCGCCATGCCGGAGCGCAGCGTGGTCGCCAACCGCCAGCTGATCGCCATGCTCAAACCGGGCGATCGCATCCTGGTTCTGGACAGCGCCCCCTTTCGCCCCTGGAAGAAGGTCATGCTGATCGGCGAAGAGAGTCGTATCGGCTGGATCCGCGTCACTCCGGCCCTGGGCGCGATCCGCCTGGAGTGACGCCAGGACCGGCGCGGCTCGACAGCAGGCGCATGACCCGGGTGTCATGCCAGCGATACCAGCGCGCCTGACCCAGCCGCTGCGCCTGCCGATGTTCCGGATGGGCGCCCCAGGCCGCGACGGCGGCCTCATCGGTCCAGTAGGACAGGGTAATGCCGAGGCCATCGGTGCCCCGCACCGATTCCATGCCCAGAAAGCCTGGCTGCGCCTGCGCCAGCTCCACCATGCGCACCGCCATGGCCTCATAGTCGGGATCGTCGTCGGCGCGTTGCGAGACGAAGGCGATCACCACACAGTCCTCGGGCAATTCCGGCCGCTTCATGTCCCCAGTTTCCGCGCCGCGACCACCGCGTCCAGCCAGGCGCGCACCGCCGTGGGGACCCGACCGGCCAGCGCCTCGCGCTCGGGCTGATAGAGGGTGCCGAAATAACAGGGATGGGTCGTCAGCTCGAAGGCCACTGGCAGCTCTTCCTCATCCCAGGCGAGGACGCGCCAACCCGCAGCGAGCAACGTCGGCAGGTAGTCGGGGTTCACGCCGAAGCGACAGCGATAGGTGGCCTCGACCCGTTCGGCGCCGGCCGCCTCCGCCAGGCGCGACCCTGGCAGCAATCGGAGTTGATTCTGCACCTCGATGCGGGCGCAGCTCAGGGGCGTGAGCACCGCGCGGCTGGCCGACGGATCGTCTTCACCGTGGGCGGCGTCCGTCCAGCCCAGCACGGACTGGACGTACTCCAGCAACGCGTACTGCAGCCCGCCACAGGTCCCGAGAAAGGGAATCCGCTGTTCGCGCGCTGTGCGCAAAGTCGCCAGCACCCCTTCGCGATGGCGATAGGGACTCCCGGGTACGCACCAGAGGCCGTCGCAGCCGCCAAGGGCGCCATCGGCCTCGACCGTCGGCAGCCAGCGTGTTTGCAGCGTGACACCCAGCGCCGTGGCGGTCAGCGCCAGGGCCTGGGGGATGGCCTGGTGGGCCACGATGGAAGGGTCCTGGTCTCCCAGGAGCACGATTTCGTACGACGTCATGACGGACACCTGCAGGCGTGGAAGCTCCGACCGACTCTAGGCCCTTGGGGCCGCGGTTTTAATAGGCGTCGCGGACAGCAGCCCTTGCGTCCCTGCCCTGTCGGTCACGGCCGCCTTTCGCCAGGCGCAAGGAAACGCCCGGTACAGCGGCTGTACCGGGCGCCGGATACCAGACGATCAGGGTGCCGGATTGGGCTGGTCGACGTGGATGGCTTCGATGGCGGCGAGGGTTTCCTGATCCAGCACCAGCTCGCTGCTCGCCAGATTGCTTTCCAGCTGAGCGAGCGAGGTGGCGCCGATGATGTTGCTGGTCACGAAGGGCCGACTGGTGACGAAGGCCAGGGCCATCTGCGCCGGATCCAGACCGCGCTCCCGGGCCAGTTCGACGTAGGCCTGGGCCGCGCGCTGCGTCTGGGGATTGCTGTAGCGCTGGAAGCGTTCGAACAGCGTCAGGCGCGCCCCTTCCGGACGGGCGCCGCTCAGGTACTTGCCCGCGAGCACACCGAAGGCCAGCGGCGAATAGGCCAGCAGCCCCACCTGTTCGCGCATGGCCTGCTCGGCCAGGCCCACCTCGAAGCTGCGATTGAGCAGATTGTAGGGATTCTGAATGGAGACCACCCGCGGCCAGCCGCGCGTCTCGCTCAGGTGCAGGAAGCGTTGCACGCCCCAGGGCGTTTCGTTGGACAGGCCGACATGGCGGACCTTGCCTGCCTTCACCAGGCCGTCGAGGGCCTCCAGGGTCTCCTCGATGGGCGTGAAGTCGGCATCGTTGTGCACATAGCCCAGCTGACCGAAGTAATTGGTCCGCCGATCCGGCCAGTGCAGCTGGTAGAGATCCAGGTAGTCGGTATTGAGTCGCTTGAGACTGGCCTCCAGCGCGGCGGTGAGATTGGCCTTGGTAAAGGCCAGGCCACCGTCGCGGATGTAGTCCATGTCGCGGCCAGGACCGGCCGCCTTGCTGGCCAGCACCCAGTCGGCGCGGTCGCCGTGCTGGCGGAAATAGTTGCCGAGGATGGTCTCGGTGCGGGTGTAGGTCTCGGCGCGCGGCGGCACCGGGTACATCTCGGCGGTATCCAGCAGGTTGACGCCGGCCGCCTTGGCGACCCGGATCTGCTCGAAGGCTTCTGCCTCGGTGTTCTGCTCGCCCCAGGTCATGGTACCCAGGGAAATGGCGCTCACCTTCAGCTCGGTTCGGCCCAAGGATCGATAGTGCATGGCAAGCCTCTTTCGCGGTTGAAACCGCAACGTTAGCAGGACTCCCAAGCGCAGCCCAACTGGTCTGACGATTTGAACTATCGTCCGCTTGCCGATGCCCTCCCCTTGAGGCGACAGCCCAGGCTGCTCGCTGCTAGGGAAGACGCCCATCTACCCAAGCGGGTGCCCGTAGAGGACCGACGCGACACTCCGGAGTGCACATCATGAAAGCTGTGGTTTACCAGGGCCCACGCGACGTCGCGGTCAAGAACGTAGCCGATGCCCGCATCGAAAAACCCACCGACGTCCTCGTCAGGATCACCACCACCAACATCTGCGGTTCCGACCTGCACATGTACGAGGGCCGCACCAGCTTCGAAAGTGGCCGGGTCTTCGGCCACGAGAATCTCGGCGAGGTGGTCGAGGTCGGTCTCGGCGTCGATCGCATCAAGGTTGGCGACCGGGTCTGCCTGCCCTTCAACATCGGCTGCGGATTCTGCGAGAACTGCGAGCGCGGGCTGACCGGTTTCTGTCTCACCGCCAACCCGGGCGTCGCCGGTGCGGCCTACGGCTTCGCCGACATGGGCCCGTACCAGGGTGGCCAGGCGGAGTTGCTGCGGGTGCCCTACGCGGACTTCAACTGCCTAGTACTGCCCGAAGATGCCGCGGAACGTGAAGACGACTACGTGATGCTGTCCGACATCTTTCCCACCGGCTGGCATGCCACCGAGCTGGCCGGTCTGCGCCCGGGCGAATCCATCGCCATCTATGGCGCGGGCCCGGTCGGCCTCATGGCTGCCCATTCCGCCATGATCCGTGGCGCCTCCGAGGTCTATGTGGTCGACGACCAGCCGGATCGCCTGGCACTGGCGGAAAAGCTCGGCGCCAAGGCCATCCACGCCAAGGAAGGCGATGCCGTGGAGCAACTGCTCAACCTCACCCAGGGGCGCGGGACCGATCGCGGCTGCGAGTGCGTCGGCTACCAGTGCTGCGATCACCACGGGCACGAAGTCAATCACCTCACCATGAACAACCTGGTGGCCTCGACCCGCGCCACCGGTGGTATCGGGGTGGTCGGGGTGTTCGTGCCCCAGGACCCGGGCGGCCGGAACGACCTGGCCAAGCAAGGCAAGATGGCCTTCGACTTCGGCAACTTCTGGTTCAAGGGCCAGCAGATCCGCACCGGCCAGGCCAACGTCAAGAACTACAACCGCGAGCTGGCGCGGTTGATCCATGCGGGCAAGGCGCGACCCTCGCAGATCATCTCCCATCGCCTGAGCCTGGCCGAGGCGCCGGACGCCTATCGCCATTTCGATGCGCGGGATGATGGCTGGACCAAGGTGGTACTCAAGCCGGCCGCTTGAGGCGGTTCACCTTCCCAGGGAGCGCTCAGGAAGAGCCGCTCCCACCCGCCGGGCGCCGCCTGCAGCCAATCACTGGTGATAGGCCCCGGCTTTGGGCTAGGATGGCGCCGCCCCGAATTCCGGGGCCTGGGTTCCCTCACCCCAGGCACTTTCAAAAAGGCCCTCTCATGCTCGAACGTATCGCTTTCGCGCGCCGCACGGCGGTCGCCGCGCTCGTCGCCTTCCATATCCTCATCATCATCGCCAGCAACTACCTGGTGCAGTTGCCGCTGCAACTGTTCGGCTGGCACACCACCTGGGGCGCCTTCAGCTTTCCCTTCATCTTTCTCGCCACCGACCTCACCGTGCGGCTGATGGGCAAGGCGCCCGCCCGCCAGGTGATCGCCCGGGTAATGATTCCTGCCCTGGTGGTTTCCTATGGGGTCTCGGTGCTGTTCCAGGACGGCAGTTTCCAGGGCTGGGCGGCGCTGGCCGCGGTCAACATCTTCGTGCTGCGCATCTCCCTGGCCAGCTTCTGTGCCTATGTGCTCGGCCAACTGCTCGATATCCAGGTGTTCGACCGCCTGCGGCGCTCGCGCCACTGGTGGCTGGCGCCCACGGTCTCGACCCTGTTCGGCAACGCCCTCGACACCCTGGCCTTCTTTTCCATCGCCTTCTGGCGCAGCGACAACCCCTTCATGGCCAGTCATTGGCCGGAGATCGCCCTGGTCGACTACGGCGTCAAGCTGACGGTCAGCCTGCTGCTCTTCGTTCCGCTCTATGGCGTGCTGCTGCGTTCGCTGGTGCCCCAGGCCTGGGCGCGGCGTCCGGACCTCGCCTGAGGGCAGGATTGCCGCCAGGCGCGGCTTGGCCCTAGAGTGATGCCCCCTTCAATTGCCTCGGGTTCCGCCATGCTCGCCACCGCCCTCGCCCGCTTTCCGCGCCTGACGCTGCAACCCTCGGTGACCCCGCTGGAGGTCCTGCCGCGGCTGTCGGCGGAGCTGGGCCGCGCGGTCTACTGCAAGCGCGACGACACCACCAGCCTGGCCCTGGGCGGCAACAAGGTGCGCAAGCTGGAATACCTGGTCGCCGCGGCGCTGGCCGCCGGCGCCGACACCCTGGTGACCGCCGGCGCCATCCAGTCCAACCATGTGCGCCAGACCGCCGCCGTGGCCGCGCAACAGGGCCTGGCCTGCGTCGCCCTGCTGGAAAATCCCATCGCCACCGCGGACCCCGGCTACCTGCACGGCGGCAACCGCCTCCTGCTCGAACTCTTCGGCGCCGAGATCAGAGCCGTCGCGGCGCTCGATGATCCGTTGCGGCAGCTGGAAGCCGAAGCCGAGCGCCTGCGCCAGCAAGGGCGCAAGCCCTGGGTGATCCCCATTGGCGGCTCCAGCGCCCTGGGCGCCCTCGGCTACGTCCGTGCGGCCCTGGAACTCGACGCTCAGCTGCAGGAGCTACAGTTGCAACCCGCAGCCGTCATCCTCGCCTCCGGCAGTGCCGGCACCCAGGCCGGGCTGGACCTGGCCCTTCATCATTTGCGGCCAGAGCTGCCGGTGATCGGCGTCACCGTTTCCCGCACCCAGGCCGAGCAGCTGCCCAGGGTCGCCCTGCTGCGGCAGCAGCTGGCCGAGCTGTTGGGCGTCGCTCTACCCGAGAATCCTCCGCTCCTGCGTGACGGCTACTTCGGCCCGCGCTATGGCGAGCCCAATCCCGGCACCCTGGCCGCCATCCGCCGCCTGGGCCGGCTCGAAGGCCTGGTGCTGGACCCGGTCTACACCGGCAAGGCCATGGCGGGCCTGCTGGATATGGTCGCCAGCGGGGACCTCCCACCCGGCCCCCTGGTATTCCTGCACACCGGCGGCGCCCCGGGCACCTTCGCCTATGGCGACTGGTTGGCGTGATCGGCTAGCCAAGCCACAGGACGATGGCATAACGTCAGCAGTTTTCGGACTTGGGATGTCAGAACAGACACCCTCATAGTGGCGCACCCTCATAACCACAAGGATCTCTTCCATGCGCAAACCCCTCCCCCAGCGTCTGCTCCGTAGCGCCGCCCTGTTGCTCGCCCTGGGCCTGGCCCACCAGGCCACCGCCCAGGCCGAAGACCTCCTGCAGACCGTCAAGCAGCGCGGCGAACTGATCGTCGGCCTGGAGGGCACCTATCCGCCCTTCAGCTTCCAGAACGAACAGGGCCAGCTGACCGGCTTCGAAGTGGACTTCGCCAAGGCCCTGGCCAAGGAGCTGGGTGTCGACGCCAAGATCCAGCCCGGCAAATGGGATGGCCTGCTCGCCGCCCTGGAATCCCGGCGTCTGGACGTGGTGATCAACCAGGTCACCATCAGCGACGAGCGCAAGAAGAAATACGATTTCTCCACCCCCTACACCGTCTCCGGCATCCAGGCCCTGGTGCGCAAGGACGACGTCGACAGCATCAAGACCGCCGCCGACCTCGCCGGCAAGAAGGTCGGCGTCGGCCTGGGCACCAACTACGAGCAATGGCTGCGCCAGAACGTACCCAAGGCGGACGTGCGCACCTACGAAGACGATCCGACCAAGTACCAGGATCTGCGCGTCGGCCGCATCGACGCCATCCTCGTCGACCGCCTGGCCGCCCTGGAACTGCTGTCCAAGACCAAGGACAAGCTGGCCCTGGCCGGTGAGCCCTTCAGTCGCCAGGAGTCGGGCATCGCCGAACGCAAGGGTGATCCGCAATTCCATGCCGCGGTCGACCAGGCCATCGCCAAGCTGCGCGCCGATGGCACCCTGGCCAAGATCTCCGAGAAGTGGTTCAAGGCCGACGTCACCCAATGAGCGACACGCTACAGCTCCTGCTCGATTCGCTGCCCTTCCTGCTGAAGGGCGCGATCTGGACCGTGGTCCTGAGCCTCGGCGGCATGTTCTTCGGCCTGCTGCTGGGCTTCGGCCTGGCCCTGCTGCGCCGCTCGCCGAGCCTGCCGCTGCGTAGCCTGGCGCGGCTGTACATCTCGTTCTTCCGGGGTACGCCGCTGCTGGTGCAGCTGTTCGTCATCTACTACGGCCTGCCCGAACTGGGCCTGCAGCTCGATCCGCTGCCGGCCGCCCTGATCGGCTTTTCGCTGAACATGGCCGCCTACACCGCGGAGATCATCCGCTCGGCCATCGGCGCCATCGACCGCGGTCAGTGGGAAGCCGCCGCCAGCATCGGCATGACGCCGCTGCAGACCCTGAGGCGCGCCATCCTGCCCCAGGCGCTGCGCATCGCCCTGCCGCCACTGGGCAACAGCTTCATCTCGCTGGTCAAGGACACCTCGCTGGCGGCCACCATCCAGGTGCCGGAGCTGTTCCGCCAGGCCCAGCTGATCACCGCCCGCACCTTCGAGATCTTCAGCCTCTACCTGGCCGCGGCACTGCTCTACTGGGTCCTGGCCAGCCTGCTGTCCACCCTGCAGAACCGCCTCGAACGGCACTACGGGCGCCACATCAACGAACGAGGTCAGTCATGATCGAGGTGCAGGGGCTGTCCAAGTCCTTCCGGCAGCAGACAGTGCTGCAGTCCATCGACCTCGAGGTGGCCCAGGGCGAGGTGGTCGCGATCATCGGCCCCAGCGGTTCGGGCAAGACCACCCTGCTGCGCTGCCTCAATCTGCTGGAGACCCCGGAGGCCGGCAGCATCCGCCTGGGCGACCTGCGCATCGACGCCAGCCGACCGCTCAAGGGCCAGCAGCACGCCATCCGCCAGCTGCGCCAGCGCATGGGCTTCGTCTTCCAAAACTTCAATCTGTTTCCCCATCGCACCGCGCTGGAGAACGTGATCGAGGGCCCCATCATCGTCCAGGGCGAGGCGCGCGACACGGCCATCGCCCAGGGCCGTGAATGGCTGGCCAAGGTCGGCTTGGCCGACAAGGCCGATAGCTATCCCGGACAGCTATCGGGCGGCCAGCAGCAGCGGGTCGCCATCGCCCGGGCACTGGCCATGCGTCCCCAGGCCATCCTCTTCGATGAACCCACCTCGGCGCTGGATCCCGAGCGGGTCGGCGAGGTGCTGGAGACCATTCGCGGGCTGGCCCAGGAGGGTCGAACCCTGGTCATCGTCACCCACGAGATGGCCTTCGCGCGTGACGTCGCCCACCGGGTGCTGTTCATGGACGGCGGCCGCATCGTCGAACAGGGTCCGGCGGCCGAGTTGTTCAATCGGCCGCGTGAAGAACGCACCCGGCGCTTCCTGGCCAAGTTCGTTCGTGAAAACGCCGCCGACTACTCCTGAGCCAGACCGGCGCAGCCCTGCAGGCTGGCCTGGCTGACGTTGCTGTTGGCCGGCACGCCATGGGTCAGCCAGACGTTGCCGCCTATGGTCGAGCCCTGGCCGATGGTGATGCGCCCGAGGATGGTCGCCCCGGCATAGATCACCACATCGTCCTCGACGATGGGATGGCGCGGGTGGCCCTTCTTGAGGTTGCCCTCGGCATCGGCCGGGAAGCGCTTGGCGCCCAGGGTCACCGCCTGGTAGATGCGTACCCGGTCGCCGATGATGCAGGTCTCGCCGATCACCACACCGGTGCCATGGTCGATGAAGAAGCCCTCGCCGATCTGGGCACCCGGGTGGATGTCGATCCCGGTCGCCGAGTGCGCCCGCTCGCTGACCATCCGCGCCAGCAACGGCAGGCCGCTGCGATAGAAGTGATGGGCGATGCGGTGATGGATCATGGCGTAGATGCCCGGGTAGCAGAGCAGCACCTCGTCCACGCTGCGCGCGGCGGGATCGCCCTGGTAGGCGGCGATCACGTCGGTATCCAGCAGCCGCCGCAGATCCGGCAGCGCCAGGGCGAAGGCCTGCACCAGCCGACGGGCCTCGTCGGCACGATTGACGCCGTTCTCCCCACGCTGCTTGGCGAAATAGTCCAGTTCCAGCTTCGCCTGGATCACCAGGGCATTGAGCGCCCGCTCCAGTTCGAAACCGACATAGAAGTCCTCGCTTTCCTGGCGCAGCTGATCCGGCCCCAGGCGCAGCGGAAAGAGCGCGCCGCTGAGGGATTCGATCACGCTGGCCATGACGCTGCGCGAGGGCAACTCGCGGCCGCTGAACTCGCGGAAACGCCCATGGGTCTCGCGCCATTGGCTGCGCGCCTCATGCAGTTCCCCGACGATGCGCCCGAGTTGCCAGTCGTTGCCGCCCGTGGATTGCCCGTTAAGTTCGCTCATAAGTCATCTATCCAGTTACCAGGCTGACGAGGATAAAGTATCCGCCGATCCCTGACAGCCCACGTCGCGCCGGGCGCGGTAAGCTGTCGTCCTTTGCCCATCAAGGAGCGCCACCCATGATCGCCTCCCCGCTGGTCACCGCTGCCTGGCTGCAGGAGCAACTCGGCCGTCCGGATCTGCTGATCCTCGATGCCAGTCTCTACCTGCCCAACGAACCCCAGATCGCCGACGAGACCTATCGGCAGCAGCACATCCCCGGCGCCCTGCGCTTCGATATCGAACACTTCTCCGATCCGGACACCGCGCTGCCGCACATGGTCCCCAGCGCGGGACGCTTCGCCCGCCTGGCTGGCGAATTGGGCGTCACCCCGGAGACCACCCTGGTCGTCTACGACCAGAAGGGCCTGTTCTCCGCCGCCCGGGCCTGGTGGCTGTTCCGCCTGTTCGGCCATGACCAGGTGATGGTGCTCGATGGCGGCCTGCCGCTCTGGCGTGAACAGGGCCTGCCGCTGCAGACCGGTGAAAACCTGCCCAACCCGCAGCCGCCCTACCCCGTCATCTTCAACAATCGCCTGCTCTGCGGCCTGGGCGATGTGCAGACCGCGCTCAGCGTGGGCCAGACCCAGGTGCTCGACGCGCGTGGCGCCAAGCGCTTCACCGGCGAGGTAGCGGAGCCGCGCCCGGGCGTCGCCTCAGGGCATATGCCCGGCAGCCAGAATCTGCCCTACGACAGCCTGCTGACAAAAGATGGCACCCTGCTGCCACCCCAGGAGTTGCGCCAGCGCTTCCAGGCCCTGGGCATCGACGGCCTGCATCCGGTGATCACCAGTTGCGGCAGTGGCGTCACCGCCGCGGTCCTGCTGCTCGGCTTGAGCGTCGCCGGCCTGCCGGATGGTCGGCTCTACGACGGCTCCTGGAGCGAATGGGGTCAGCATCCGGCCACGACCAAGGCGCTGGGTCCGGCCTGAGGCGAGCTAAGCCGCTGATTTCATTAAATACCTGTAGTATCCGATAGAGACGCCCAATCGCCGACATCGCCTTTAACAATGAGGTGAATCGTCAAAATGCGATTAGTATGCGTCCTATCGATTTCAACCCTGACTTAAACCCATCAAGGAGTCATCAATGTCCCTGATCAACACCGAAGTGAAGCCTTTCACCGCGACCGCCTACCACAACGGCAAATTCGTCCAGGTGACCGAGGCCGATCTGAAGGGCAAGTGGTCCGCCATCGTGTTCTACCCGGCCGACTTCACCTTCGTGTGCCCCACCGAGCTGGAAGACCTTGCTGACCTGTACCCCGAGTTCCAGAAGCTGGGCGTGGAGATCTACGGCGTGTCCTGCGACACCCACTTCGCGCACAAGGCCTGGCACGACACCTCGGAAGCCATCAAGAAGGTCAACTACCCGCTGGTAGGCGATCCCACCGCTCGCCTGGCACGCAACTTCGAAGTGCTGATCGAAGAAGAAGGCCTGGCCCTGCGCGGCACCTTCCTGATCAACCCGGAAGGCCAGATCAAGCTGTGCGAAATCCACGACAACGGCATCGGCCGTGACGCCAGCGAACTGCTGCGCAAGGTCCGCGCCGCCCAGTACGTCGCCAACCACCCGGGCGAAGTCTGCCCCGCCAAGTGGAAAGAAGGCGAAGCGACCCTGACCCCCTCGCTGGACCTGGTCGGCAAGATCTAACACCCGCCTGATCTAGCCCGAGCGCCCGGGCGCCTTGCCCGCGCGCTCTTTTTTTGCCCATTTTTTACGGAAGCCACGTCGCCATGTTGGACGCCAATCTGAAAGCCCAGCTCAAGACCTACCTCGAACGCGTCACGCGCCCCATCGAGATCGTCGCGTCCCTCGACGATGGCGCGAAGTCCCGTGAAATGCACAGCCTGCTGCAGGATATCGCCAGCCTGTCCGATCAGGTCAGCCTCAGCACCGACGGCACCGATGCGCGTCGCCCCTCCTTCGCCCTGCTGACCCCCGGTCAGAACATCGACCTGCGCTTCGCCGGTCTGCCCATGGGCCACGAATTCACCTCCCTGGTACTGGCCCTGCTGCAGGTGGGCGGTCATCCGTCCAAGGCCAGCCAGGACGTCATCGAGCAGGTCAAGGCGCTCGACGGCGACTACCAGTTCGAAACCTATTTCTCCCTCTCCTGCCAGAACTGCCCGGACGTGGTGCAGGCCCTGAACCTCATGGCCGTGCTCAATCCCCGGGTCAAGCACGTCGCCGTCGACGGCGCCCTGTTCCAAGACGAGGTCGAGCGCCGCCAGATCATGGCCGTGCCCAGCGTCTACCTGAACGGCGAACCCTTCGGCCAGGGCCGCATGGGTCTGGAAGAGATCGTCGCCAAGCTCGACACCGGCGCCGCCGCTCGCTCCGCCGACAAGCTCAATGCCAAAGACGCCTTCGACGTCCTGGTCATCGGGGGTGGCCCGGCTGGCGCGGCCGCTGCCGTCTATGCCGCACGCAAGGGCATCCGTACCGGCGTCGCCGCCGAGCGTTTCGGCGGCCAGGTACTTGATACTCTGGCCATCGAGAACTTCATCTCCATCAAGGAGACCGAAGGGCCGAAGCTGGCCATGGCGCTGGAAGAGCACGTCAAGCAGTACGAAGTCGACATCATGAACCTGCAGCGCGCCGAGCAGCTGATTCCGGCCCACGAAGCCGGCGGCCTGCACGAAGTCCGCTTCACCGATGGCGGCTCGCTCAAGGCCAAGACGCTGATCCTGGCCACCGGCGCCCGCTGGCGCGAAATGAACGTTCCCGGTGAGCGCGAATACCGCAACCGCGGCGTGGCCTACTGCCCGCACTGCGATGGCCCCCTGTTCAAGGGCAAGCGCGTCGCGGTGATCGGTGGCGGCAACTCGGGTGTCGAGGCGGCCATCGACCTCGCCGGCATCGTCGCCCAGGTCACCCTGATCGAGTACGACGGCCAGCTGCGTGCCGACGCCGTGCTGCAGCGCAAGCTGTTCAGCCTGCCCAACGTGACCGTCATCACCAGCGCCCTCACCAGCGAAGTCAAGGGCGACGGCCAGAAGGTCAACGGCCTGGTCTACAAGGATCGCAACTCCAGCGAGTTCCACCACCTCGACCTGGAAGGCGTCTTCGTGCAGATCGGCCTGGTGCCCAATACCGACTGGCTCAAGGGTACCGTCGAGCTGTCGCCGCGCGGCGAGATCGAAGTTGACGCCCGCTGCCAGACCTCCCTGCCCGGCGTCTTCGCCGCGGGCGACGTCACCACCGTGCCCTACAAGCAGATCGTCATCGCCCTGGGCGAAGGCGCCAAGGCCTCCCTGGCCGCCTTCGATCACCTGATCCGCACCAGCGCCTGATCGATCTCACGCCCCCTTTCCCGCCCGGCACCTGCCGGGCTTTTTTTCGTCCGCCGTTTTCTGCGTTCACCTTGGCATGTTTCTCGCTGCGACCTAACCAGGCGTCATAAAGATGGGCACGAACGGTCTAGGAGTTCCTCCCGGACTTTCGTTAGGATCTTAGGACCGGGTTCCTGAACCTGGCAGCTCCAGCGGTAGAGGACCAGGCGGCATATGCACAGACAGATTTCTTCCAGCATCCACGACTCCTATCCCCCCAAGCTCGCGCCCGCCACGCCGCTCACCCCTCCCGAGCTGGTGGCCTCCCTGGAAGCCACCCTGGCTCAACGCCAACCCGGTCCGGTCTGGCTGTTCGCCTACGGCTCGCTGATCTGGCGCCCCGAGTGCCCCGCCGTCGCCGTGCGCCGGGCGCGGGTGCACGGCTATCACCGCGGTCTCTATCTCTGGTCCCAGCTGCATCGCGGTACCCCTGAGCAACCCGGCCTGGTACTGGGCCTGGATCGCGGCGGCTCCTGCTCGGGCTTCGCCTACCAGTTGCCGCATGACCAGCTGGACGACCACCTGCTGGCCCTCTGGAAGCGCGAGATGCCGGATGGGTCCTACCGCCCCCGCTGGCTGCAATGCCACCTGGAAGACGGCAGCAAGGTGCAGGCGCTCGGTTTCGTGCTGAAGCGCAATCTGCCCTGCTACGCCGGGAGCCTGCCCGATGACATCCTCAATCGCGTCCTGACCGAGGCCTGCGGCCATTTCGGCACCACCCTGGAATACGTCGAGCGCACCATCACGGCGCTCAGGGCCCACGCCATGCCCGATCGCAACCTGGAAGCCCTGCTGCAGCGCTATCGCAGCGCACCCCTGCTGGAGGCCATGCAGGGATGAAGCAACGTCAGATCAACCCCCACAAGCTGCTGCTCAGCAAATGGACGGCCGTCCAGCCACGCGAACGGCAAAAGCACTTCATCGTCACCCGGGTCCATACCCCGGAAGTCGAGACCGACCCCATCTCGCAGATAGATCTGCAAGCCGTTCTCACTCGTCGTACCTGGACGCTGGACTGGCACGAGTTGCAGGATGCAGAATGCTGGCTGCAAGGCTGGCAATGAAACTCCGAAAGCAGGGCCGGGATTTTGCGACTAGCATCGCGATATGACGGCACTTTTCTGCAAAGGTGAAACCCTGTAGCAGCCAATGCTGTCACAGTGCCACCTTTGAACAGGAAGCTTTTCCGGATGACCCTCTATGTCGAACTCGCCAGCGCCTTCAACACCCTCAAAGGCGGATTCGAGCCGTTGCGCTGCGTGATCTCCACGCGTGATCAGCGCGCCTACGATGTCGAGGTCTTTTCCCGCAGCGGTCAGTCGGTACTGAACCGCCCTATCGCCCGCACCGAGTTGCTCGACGCGGCCATGCTCGAAGCCTTCATCCTCGACAGCCGCTCACGTATCGAGCGCGATGCGGATGAAACGCCCTACTGGACGATTCCCTCCTAAACGAAAAAGGCCACTCGAACAGGAGTGGCCTTTTCATTTGGATGGTGCCCGAGGCCGGAATCGAACCGGCACGACGGTTAAGTCGAGGGATTTTAAGTCCCTTGTGTCTACCAGTTTCACCACTCGGGCAGAACCGAACCCTCAGACAAGCGGATTCGTAAAACCTGATCCAGTATTCATACATCCCTGGATGATGAAAAGCCCCGTAGACCTGGGATCTACGGGGCTCTCAATAGTGGAGGCCGAGGTCGGAATCGAACCGGCGTACACGGATTTGCAATCCGCTGCATGACCACTCTGCCACCCGGCCTCAAACCTGAATGTCTTGCGACACTCATGTAAAACATGGAGCGGGAAACGAGACTCGAACTCGCGACCCCGACCTTGGCAAGGTCGTGCTCTACCAACTGAGCTATTCCCGCTTGGTGACGGGCGCCATTCTATCTGAGCCACCCTTCATGTCAAGCCATTGATTCAAAAAACTTATTTCTTTTTCTCGGCGCTCATCAGATGCGGCCACGCCGCCATCAGATAGGTGCACATGGACCACAGGGTCAGGGCTGCTGCGACGATGAGCAACGCATAACCACTGATGACCCAGAAGGTCATCTGCGGCGGGTTGGCCAACAGGATGACCAGCGCCAGCATCTGCGCCGCCGTCTTCCACTTGCCCAGATTGGATACTGCGACCTGGGCCCGGGCGCCCAACTCGGCCATCCACTCCCGCAGCGCCGATACCACGATCTCGCGACCGACGATGATGACAGCGGGCAGCGTCAGCCAGGCATTGGCGTGCTCCTGCACCAGCAACACCAGGGCCACGGCGACGATGAGCTTGTCCGCTACCGGATCCAGGAAGGCACCGAAGGGCGTGCTCTGCCCCAGGCGCCGCGCCAGATAGCCATCCAGCCAGTCGGTCGCACAGGCGATGGCGAAGATGGTGCTGGCGGTCCAGTAACTCCAGTGGACTGGCAGATAGAACAGGATGACAAAGAGCGGAATGAGGAAGACGCGCAGTACGGTAAGCAGATTTGGAATATTCATTGGCGCGGCTGTTGGTGAACGTGAGGCGATTCTACTCGCTGTGCAAGGCCGCATAAATCTGCTCGGCCAGCTTTTTGCTAATGCTTGGCGCTTTGGCGATCTCTTCGATGCTCGCACGCTGCAGCTCACGGAGTCCGCCAAAGTGCTTGAGAAGCTCCTGCCGGCGCTTGGGCCCGATCCCGGCAACCTCTTCCAGCGATGACGTCCGGCGCGCCTTGCCGCGGCGTGCGCGGTGCCCAGTGATGGCGAATCGGTGCGCCTCGTCGCGAATCTGCTGAATTAGGTGCAGCGCGGGCGAATGAGCCGGCAGGGTGAATTCGTTGGACGGATCGTCCAGATAGAGGACTTCGAGACCTGGCTTGCGGGTGACGCCCTTGGCGACGCCCAGCAGGACCAGATCCGGCACCGCCAACTCCCTGAGCACCTCACGAGCCATGGCCAACTGGCCCTTGCCGCCATCCACCAGCAGGATGTCAGGCAGCTTGCCCTCGCCCGCCTTAAGCCGGCTGAAGCGGCGAGTCAACGCCTGATGCATGGCGGCATAGTCATCGCCGGCGGTTACACCCTCGATGTTGTAACGACGATAATCCGACTTGAGCGGTCCTTCCGGCCCGAAGACCACGCAGGACGCCACGGTCGCCTCGCCACTGGAATGACTGATATCGAAACACTCCAGCCGCTGAGGCGGTTCCGGCAGATCCAGCGCCTGCACCAGGGCATCGAAACGCACCCCCATGTGCTGCCGATTGGCCAGTCGCGTATTCAGCGCCTGCTCCGCATTGGTTACCGCCAACTGCTGCCAGCGGGCTCGGGTCCCCCGGACGCGATGAGCGATGACCAGCTGCCGCTTGTGAACCTCGGCAAAGGCATCGATCAGGGTAGCGAAGTCCTCGTGGACGGAATTCACGATGATCTCGTCCGGCAGATCCCGCTCCAGGTAGGCGAGGTAGTACTGCTCCAGGAAGGCGGCCAGCACTTCGCTGGAATCCTCCTCGATCCCTACCTCCGGGAAGAAATTCTTGCTGCCCAGCACTCGCCCGCCGCGTACGCTGACCAGGTGCACACAGGCACCGCCCGGATTGACGAGCGCGGCGATGACATCGACATCACCGGTGCCTCCCTCGATGCTCTGCTGATCCTGAACGCGTCGCACCAGGGCCACCTGATCACGCAACTCCGCTGCCCGCTCGAACTGCAGATTGACCGAGGCGCTTTCCATCTTGGCTTGCAGCTCTTCCGCCAGGGCATTGCTACGCCCTTCTAGAAACATGGCCGAATGACGGACGTCCTCGCCATATTCCTGCTCGCTGACGAGCGCCACGCAGGGGCCCTTGCATCTCTTGATCTGATACTGCAGGCAGGGCCGCGTACGATTGCGAAAGTAGTTGTCATCGCATTGCCGTACCTGAAAGGCTTTCTGCAGCAGATTGAGACTTTCGCGGATGGCACCGGCGCTGGGATAAGGACCGAAGTAGCGCCCCTTCCCTCTCTTCTCTCCACGGTGAATGGTCAGTCGCGGATACTGATCCTCAGTTGAGAGATAGACATAGGGGTAGGATTTATCATCCCTCAACAGGATGTTGTAGGGCGGGCGCCACTGCTTGATGAGATTCTGTTCCAGCAGGAGCGCTTCGGTCTCGTTGCCGGTGATGGTGGTCTCGATCTGAGCGATCTTGGACACCATGGAAGCCGTCTTGGGAGCCAAGCCGGTCTTTCTGAAATAGCTGGAAAGTCGGTTCTTGAGATTCTTGGCCTTACCAACATAGAGGAGCTTGCCGCCCTCATCGAACATCCGATAGACACCCGGACGTCCGCTGCAACCGGATAGAAAGGCTGCAGCATCGAAAGATTGACTCATATCAACTCGTTGCATCTACCATGCCGTGGCGAACAGCCAACATGGCTAGTTCGACATCGCTGGTAATCGATAATTTCTCGAAGATCCGATAGCGATAGGTGTTGACGGTCTTGGGCGACAAACAGAGCTTGTCGGAAATGACCTGGACTTTCTGGCAGCCCGCGATCATCAGCGCGATCTGAATCTCTCGCTCGGACAGCTGATCGAAGGGCGACGCTTCGGCCTTGGACTGAAAGGGTTTCAAGGCCAGCTGCTGGGCGATCTGCGCACTGATGTAACGTCGACCGGCGAAGGCCTGCTTGATGGCGGTGATCATCTCTTCGATGTCCGCACCCTTGGTCAGATACCCTGCAGCACCCGCCTGGAGCAGACGCGTCGGAAAAGGATCTTCCTCGCAGGCCGTGACGACCACCACCTTCAGGTCGGGTCGGCTGCGCAGGAGCTTGCGGGTAGCTTCCAGCCCACCGATACCGGGCATCCGGACGTCCATCAGGACTACATCCGGCTCGAGCTCACGGGCCAGCATCAGTGCATTTTCGCCACTGTCTGCCTGGCCGACGACCTGGATTCCTGCCACATCCGCCAACATCCGTACGATGCCGGTACGAACAAGATCATGATCGTCGACAACTAGCACCTTGATCAAAATCGAATCCCCTTCGCTTGCGCTTTCATCGCTTGCGTCACCTAAACAACTATCCGCTGGCCCTACCCGTTAAGGAATAGGATCCTAGGCTACGCTATAAATTTGATTGGTCATGCAAAGAAAAAAGGGGTACGACGCTTCGCACCCCTTGCCTGCCGGCCTTAGGCCATTGGGCATTGTATACCGAAAAGAGCTGGAGAAATGAAGCAGATCGGAATCATTCCCGGTCAGGTTACCAATGGTTCGCCGAGGTGTTGGCTCAATCCGCAAGATCCAGGCCTGACCGTCGAAGGCCTACCCGCACCCCTGCGCGCCACCCTGATAGCCCGCAAACCCTGAATGCAAAAAGCCCGGCAGATGCCGGGCTTTTTCTTGCTCGTGTAACGCTGCGGTAGGTTGGGTTGAGCGCAGCGAAGCCGAACATCCAGCTGATCGCGGCCATGGGCCGCTCTTACGGCATGCCTCCTTGTAGGAGCGGCGGCATCGGCGGACTGCCATGGCCGCGATAGCCCGGCGCAGCCGGGCTGTTGTGGCTCTTTGGCTCTTTGCAGAATGTCAGCAGCACCGTCTAGCAGGCTCTGCGCCAACCTCTCCGACGCTCCGCTCCTGGTCCCCTCTCCCCCCGGGAGAGGGCTAGGGTGAGGGCAACCCCAGCTACCTAGCCCCAGGCTTCCACTGGCCGATCATCGGCTCCCAGCGCCTAGGCGCTCTGGCACTCAGCCAAACTTTTCCCGCCCCAAAGACAACACCCCCGCCAGAGTGAACTGAGCGGGGGTGCTGGGTGTTAGGCGCTTGACGATGACCTACT
>NZ_JASNRF010000059.1:0-683 GCF_030175875.1 Pseudomonas sp. HR1 | reverse complement strand
ATGGCACTCGCGGCTGCTGACTGGATGGTAATTCACACCCGATGCCGGTCGTCGATCGCACAGCCCGGCAGAGTTGAACCGTTCACATGGGCAGACGCTGGGGCCCCGCTACCGGCAGCAAGCTGCCGGCCCCTTTCCAGTTACCCCCCTGGCGACCACGGTGTCAGCGCATCGAACCGCGTATGAGTGTGAGATGCCGCCTCGCCGAGCTGCGCGCCAGCTTCGTCTCCTGCTCCGCTGCCCACTCATCCTGGATCTGCCGGGCGATGCCCGGGCGGACCGGCAGCAAGACTGGATACTCCGGCTCTTGCTGATCTACCTGTAGGAGGCCAGCCTCGTGCAGGTAGGCGTAGGGCTGCTTGAGAAAGTCTGATAGCGCCACCGCGTTCGGCTGGCCGCAATAGGCTTGAAAGTAGAGGTCGGCCCACATGTCCAGGTCGACACGATCGACGATGACGGGGTGATCCATTTCTGGTGGAAGTTTCATAAACCGGTCCTTGCTGTCTGGAAAAGGATCACCGTACCGGTACTTCTGGAAACGCAACTAGGCAACCGGCGGGTTGGCGTTCACCTTGCGCTGCTGCATCAGCAATTGCTTTCGCACCTTGCCAAGGTTCAGGAGCTGCTCCCTGATTATGGCCAGCTTGGGTTCATACAGATGGAACAGTTCGACGAACCACGTC
>NZ_JASNRF010000058.1:0-690 GCF_030175875.1 Pseudomonas sp. HR1 | reverse complement strand
CGCGGCGTTGGCCATCAAGGCCGCGGCGATCTGGCCGTTCAGATGTGCTTGGCGACCTGCCTCATCGGCAAAGGCATCGAACACACCGAACGTCGAAGGGCCAAACTTCAATGCGAACCAGGCAGTGGTGCCGGACTCGGCGTTGGCGAGCGGCAGTGCGCTGGCCAGGAAGTCGGCAAGCGCAGCCTCCTGGCCGCTTTTGGCTTCGAGGCGAACAAACAGGGCGAGCTTGGTCATACTGTAATCCTTTGGGTAAATGGGTTAGGTGAATGGATCAACGAGCCTGCAGTTGCCACGGATATGCCGCTCGACGGTGAAGGTGCCCGGGGTGTAAGGGGCCTACCCCAGGCGAATTTTGTAGTCGATTGGGTTAACGCCGCTGGCTTTAGTCTTTACCAGTACCTGCCCTTGTTGTGGCGAAGGCTTTGCGACTTCGACTTCAAGCAGGGTGCTCGCGTTATAGCTGTCTAGGCGCAAGGCCTTCATCAGTCCCCCACTCGAAAGCGATTCAGTTACGTTGCTCACAGCTTTTCACTCCATATAAGCGGGGCCTGACGCCGAAGCGGCAGGCCCTAAACTCATTAGAATTCCTGCACGGTTGGGCGCAGAACGATCTCGTTAATATCCACTTCAGCAGGCTGCTCAATTGCGAAGGCGATAGCCCGAGCGACGGATTGAGCGGGAATTGCT
>NZ_JASNRF010000057.1:0-693 GCF_030175875.1 Pseudomonas sp. HR1 | reverse complement strand
ACCGGTGCCATCTAGCTGGCCCAATTTGAAAAACCACCAAGGTGTACACGTGAAAAAATCCGAGCTGATCGATCAAATTGCCTCCCACGGTGACCTGCCCAAAGCGGTGGCCACCAGCGCCCTGGATGCCACTCTCGACGCGATCACCTCCGCCCTGAAGGCGGGCGACACTGTTTCGCTGACCGGCTTCGGCACCTTCGAAGTGAAGGAGCGGGCTGCCCGCACGGGTCGCAATCCGCAGACCGGTCAGAGCATGGATATCGCAGCGTCCAAGAACCCATCGTTCAAGCCGGGCAAAAGCCTGAAAGACGCACTCAACGGCTAAAGATCTTGGTGGCGTAACTAGCCAGCTGCTCTCAAGAGGCCCCGCTATTGGCGGGGCTTTTTCGTTGGAATGGCCAAGTCCTACTCAGCCCACCTGCATCAGGCACCGAGCTTGTCTGGCTGCATTACAGGCCGAGCCGCAGAATTGGGGACTTTCACTCTGCACTCACACATAGAACAAACGGAGTTTTCATGACGCGCATTTATTCTAGGCGAGCCCAGTCCTTTTTGGTGCCAGACGACGGTCTGTACAAGCGCCCCCGCCTCACCAGCTCATCCCCAACATGGTGAAGATAAGCGGGGCAATTCGTAGCGCCCCTATGCTGCATCGGTCGAGCACCATTAAACAGGTGCAGACCAACATGAATG
>NZ_JASNRF010000056.1:0-701 GCF_030175875.1 Pseudomonas sp. HR1 | reverse complement strand
CATTGCGAGAAATGGCAGGCAAGGCAGCTTTGGGGCAGCCACCAGAGCTGAGTACCGTTCGAAGTTTGAACCGCTACGCAATGACAAAAATCTGCCGAGGATTTACCAATGAGACAGTCAATCCAGATCAAAGCATTACTGATCAGTGGACGGCACGACGCCCTCATCGAATTTCACGCTAGGTACAACAAGCTGTTTGCGAGCAGGCTGCTGCTTAAGCTCTGCGAAGGCATTTTACCAACGTACAAGCCTTCGCTAGCTCTTTTCGACGAACAGGTGCAGCGAAAAGACAACAGAGGACGTGTAGTCAACATCACTATTCACAGAAAAGATTCGCCGTTGATGTTTGCCTTCTATGAAAGCTTGCCTCATGGAGCTCGGATGCCAGTGATGGTGAATCTGATGAACCTCTGCGTGCAGTTAGCTGAAGCAGATAGAAAGCAGATGGAAAGGATTTTTTGGGGGGAAGGGGAGCAAAGCCTGAAGCGGAGCAGGCGCACACAGAGCCACTTAGGCGAACCGCTCATGGTAATCCGCCTTTGAAAGCGGTCGAGGCTGCTACTCTGAGCGCGGGTGCTGTATTGATGGAAGATGCACCTGAGCAAGGCTCGAATGAAAATGGTCAAGCGCGAAAATCGATCGCTGACCCACTCAACGGCTTTGACACCGGTCTCTGAAGAGATAAGGGCGCTGCATAATAC
>NZ_JASNRF010000055.1:0-722 GCF_030175875.1 Pseudomonas sp. HR1 | reverse complement strand
GCATATTCACGCAGTCAGAGTCGGCCATCAGAGGCGCGATCATCGCTTCGCTTCGACGAAAAAGTGGATTGGTCACTTCCTGATTGCAGGGTCGACGAGTGGCCCGCTCCATCGAGCCCTTTCATTCGCCGCATGGCCAGTGTGAGCAGTGGTAACCGAGCCCTACATCGTTTAGCACTAGGTAACTTTCAAATGATCTTAGATGCATTGATCGAATGCTGATCCGTCCGCCTCGTACAAGTTTCTGGTCTTATCCCAAACGTGCAACGCGAGAACTGTGTCAGTCACACTGCTGAAAAAGGTCTGTCATTCATCCCCATTCCTTAGAGCTGACAATCGGATCAATGGCGATGGCATTTACATTGATGGCTAAGAGAGTGAGCTGTTTCGAAGCCTCGTGCGCCGCTGAGGCAAATTACTGGACTCACCGAAGGTGATGGAGCAGCTGATGCGGGCGCTATAGCTTCGGCCCTGCTGGAAAAAGGCAAGTTCGTTGCCTGATGTGTGGCTCTACTACCTTATCTGCCCGACCAAAATGACCGCAGCGTCACTACGAGTTTTAGCAGACGCTTCATTGCTGACTGGCCAGGATGATGCGTCTTGCTCCGCCAAGCTAATCCCCTCTTTCCATCAATTAAGCGAGGCGATTTTGATCAGCCACATCGGGACTGGAAAGCTTTGCAGTTCTGGATCGAAGGTGTCGATAGGTAGAGAAGGGCGCC
>NZ_JASNRF010000054.1:0-727 GCF_030175875.1 Pseudomonas sp. HR1 | reverse complement strand
TACGTGTGCAAAGCTCGCGAGAGGTACATCAAGAGGTATCCGCCGGTCTTTGCGACTTCGGGGTGATGGCGGATGAAATGCCTGTGGTTAGGCTCGAACATTCCGAACTCATCAATGAACCTGGTGTGATCGCTTTGCCTAAGGGGCACCCGCTGATTGACAAGTCTTCGATTTGTGCCAAGGACCTGAGTGGCTACGACTTTATCGCCCTCAATCCGGAGGACAGTGGCCGGCGTTGCTTAGAAGTGGCACTCGACCTGGAAAACGTTTCGCTCAACGTCCGTGTCGAGACGGCCGATGCACACACGATCTGCAGTACGGTTTCGCAGGGTATTGGTATCGCCTTCATCAAACCTTTGGCTGCGGTGGATTTTATTGATCGCGGGGTAGTGGTCAAGGCGTTCGATCTCGATATTCGAACGCGAAGCCTTCTCCTATTTCGTCCAGGGAAACCACTCGCGGAGTCGGCTAAAAAGCTGCTGGCTTTCATGCGGGTCCAGTTGGCGAGGGACCTGAAGCTCGTGAAGCGATATCTATAGATATCTCACTGGATGAAGAGGGTGATAGGAGCGGTAACAGCTGATAGTCCTTTCTTGTGAATCTACAGGAAGCGCGCCCGTTATTCGTTGGCAGTACCTCTCTAAGGTAACCAGCGCAGCTACAGCTAAGCACCGGATTCGCTTCCGAAAATATACCACCCCTGCACGTGCCCCTTACTCCCCTCCCC
>NZ_JASNRF010000053.1:0-733 GCF_030175875.1 Pseudomonas sp. HR1 | reverse complement strand
CAGCCCATCTTTCACAGTCACGACCACAAGCATCTGATTCTTGGCCTCATATGCCCCGATGAAGGCCAGCCGGTAGTCGTCATTGGTATAGAGCACCTTCCAGACCTCGAACGGGCCGGTGAGGGTATCCAGGGCATAGCCAACATACCTCTCCCTGGCATCCGCGCGCTTCTCGACGATGTGGGGAAGGCTGTCCCGTAGAATCCGCACAGCACCTACAGGCGTAGTTACATCCACAGAGGTGACTCCGCCAGTAAACCCAAATTGAGTAGCTATGCACTCAACCGCATCGTCAACAGTTGCTGCTGGCGCTACTAGCTCAGGAGCTAGCGCCCTAAGCTCGCGGGTAAGGGAGCGAAGGTCCGGTAGCTGGTGCTCCTTCCAAGTCTGCTGGCCTGAAGCCTCACGGATCATCATCCGGGGCGTTTCAGCCGACATTGCCAGCTCCAAACTTCAATGACGGCATCATTCGGTTGGCCTATTGATCGCCTCGACAATAGCTTCACAGGGACCGACGATGCGTCTGATTAGGGCCTCTAGTTCGGCAATTTTCTGGTTGGCGACCTCTAGCCGGGCTGTATTACGAACCCCTAAGTTGGCAGCCTGGATGATTGCCTTAGAGGCTGTTTTCTCTCCGGTCAGAGCAGAAAAGGCCTCGATTTCCTCATCGGTAACGTTACGAATAGTCAGCGCCATGACTCAATATATCCTGATAGCAAAGTCGCGTATCAAT
>NZ_JASNRF010000052.1:0-758 GCF_030175875.1 Pseudomonas sp. HR1 | reverse complement strand
GGCTTGCGCCCAGGCTAGGGCTCGAAGGTCAGCGCTGTTCACGCACCGTTGCAGGAGCTGCCGCTGAAAAGCAGCCTCTAGGCCTTCGCGCCTGGCTGTCTCCCAGGCCAGAGTGAGGTCACCCTCGAGAAGCTTGGCGAGACGACTTGTGTCGTCCGGAAGCAGCTGCTCGGATAGGCGCTGGATGGAAGGCTCTGTGGGCGGTCGTTCTGCTGCGCGCTGGACGGGCTGGACCGTTGCGCCAAGCGGCTTCCCGTCCGTCGTAGGCACTGGTTCGATCGGCGTCGCGGCCGCGGAGGAGGGTGAGTACACCCATTGGGTGGCCCGAGGCTCTTCGTCCAAGCTTACCGGCCGACTGAGGTCCGCCAACGCGCGTTCGTAGGCTTGCCGCAGCCGTTGAAAGGCCTCTGGGTCCGTATCGGGTCGGTGAACCTTCAGGAGGCGCGCATAGGCGCGTTTGAGATCCCGCTCGGTGGCCGCTTGGGAGAGCTCCAACAGGTCAAGTTTCATGCCTTGCCTCAGAGACGTCGTTCGAGACGATCCAACCGCTCCGCCAGCGATTTGCGGGCATCGCGGATGACGCGCTCATCCTGGCTGTCGAGCGCTCGCTGGAAATCCTGCGCCAGGCTGCCGGCCCGCTCCCGGAGGTCACCCAGGCTTTCTTGATACAGGCGCTCCAGCCGGGCCATCAGCACGCTGTTCACCTGCTGATCGCGAGGATGCACCGTGAGGGCGGAAAGCGCTTCCAGGCGCTGCGC
>NZ_JASNRF010000051.1:0-770 GCF_030175875.1 Pseudomonas sp. HR1 | reverse complement strand
CCTGTGCAGAAGGCGCGACGTTCGAAGAGATCGTCGCGTGATAGCGGAGCCGACTCTAGGGAGCGCCACCTATCGCTCCGGTGACGCCAACATTACAAAGCTGTAAGGAAGTTGCCGCCGGGCAAGGATAGCGGCAGGCTTGGTCGCTTGACCCTCTACTGGCTACAGGCTGCAGCCTGCGTCGCCCTCTCGACACGACCGACACCGACGATGCGCTTACTGATAGTGGAAGACGAAGCCCGGGCTGCGGATTATCTGCAGCAGGGCCTCACGGAGAATGGCTATGTGGTCGATCGGGCCGCGACCGGAATCGATGGCTTGCATCTGGCCCTCCAGCAGGACTACGACCTGATCCTGCTGGACATCAATCTGCCGACGATGGATGGCCTGGAAGTCCTGGAATTGCTGCGCCGACGCAAGCAGACCCGGGTGATGCTGCTGACGGGGCAGAGCCGCACCAGCGAACGCGTCCGTGGACTGGACGCCGGCGCTGACGACTATCTGACCAAGCCTTTCGAATTTCCGGAGTTGCTCGCCCGCATCCGCGCGCTGCTCAGGCGCGGCGAGACGCGAGTGCTCAGCGAGACCCTGCAACTGGCCGACCTCGAACTGCATCCCTTTCGCCATCGGGCCTTTCGCGGCGACCAACGCATCGACCTGACCAGCAAGGAATTTGCGCTGCTTCATCTGCTCATGCAGCGCCAGGGCGAAGTGCTCTCCCGCACCGAGATCATCTCGCGGGTCTGGGACATGAATTTCGACTGCGACAC
>NZ_JASNRF010000050.1:0-781 GCF_030175875.1 Pseudomonas sp. HR1 | reverse complement strand
AGGATCGACCGACTGGAACGGGAGAAAGCGATCCTAAAAAAGGCTACCGCTCTCTTGATGTCGGACGAGCTCAATCGTACGCGCTGATAGACCAGTTAAGTGAGCGGGAGTCGGTGGAAGTGGTCTGTTCAGCCTTCGGCGTGGTGCGGTCTTGCTACTACGCCCATCGGCTTCGACGCTGCCGTGTTGATGCATGCCGCGTTGCACTGCGCAGTCAGGTTAACCAGCTGTTCAACCAGAGTCGAGGCTCGGCTGGCAGTCGCAGCATTCTGGGTATGCTGCGTGAGGATGGCGTCAGCATTGGCCGTTTTCATGTGCGTCGGTTGATGCGTGAGTTGGGCTTGGTCAGCAAGCAGCCAGGCTCGCACGCATACAAGCAGGCTACGGTTGAGCGACCAGATATCCCGAACCGGCTGAACCGCGAGTTCACCACTGAGCGCCCCAATCAGGTGTGGTGCGGCGACATCACCTACATCTGGGCACAAGGTCGCTGGCATTACTTAGCGGCGGTGTTGGATCTGCATACAAGACGAGTAGTCGGCTGGGCGATTTCTGCCAAGCCGGATGCTGAGTTGGTGATCAAGGCGCTGGACATGGCCTACGAACAGCGTGGCAAACCGCAGCAGGTACTGTTTCATTCCGATCAGGGCAGCCAATACGCTAGCCGCCTGTTTCGGCAACGGTTGTGGCGATATCGGATGGAACAGAGCATGAGCCGCCGGGGCAACTGCTGGGATAACTCGCCGATGGAGCGATTGTTCCGCAGTTTGAAATCGGAGTG
>NZ_JASNRF010000005.1:196066-432507 GCF_030175875.1 Pseudomonas sp. HR1 | reverse complement strand
GTCAACCCCTCCGCTTCATTTCGTTGTCACCCGAAGGTGAGAACCAAATGGCGAAGAATCCATGGACCCTTCGCCCGACTCAGACCTAAGTGCTTGATTTTCAAGCCGCTTCAGCGTCTGCGCCGGAAGTGGGGCGCATTATAGGGGAGATTCAGAGCAGGTCAACAGTTATTTTACGATTGAGTTGCAGCGGATCAATTCGGCCATGTCCCTGACCGCCTGCTTGAAGCCCACGAAGACCGCCTGGGCAACGATGGCATGGCCGATGTTCAGCTCGTTAATACCCGGCAGCGCCGCGATGGGCTGGACATTATGGTAGTGCAGGCCATGACCGGCATTGACCACCAGCCCGAGGCCGGTGGCGAATTCCACCGCCCTGGCCAGGCGCTGCAGCTCATGGGCCTGCGCTTCCTGGGTCTCGGCTTCGGCATAGCGACCGGTGTGCAACTCGATCACCGGAGCACCGCTGTCCTTGGCCGCCTGAATCTGCTGCAGATCGGGATCTATAAAGAGGGACACTTCCGAAGCGGGCAGTGCGGCGATGGCGTCACGGATGCGCTGCACCTGACCCAGCACATCCAGGCCACCTTCGGTGGTCAGCTCTTCCCGGCGCTCGGGCACCAGGCAGACGTGCTCGGGCCGGATCTCCTGGGCAAAGGCCAGCATCTCGGGGGTCAGGGCGACTTCGAGATTCATGCGGGTCTGCAGGAGGTCGCGCAGCAGGCGGACATCCCGCTCCTGGATATGGCGACGGTCCTCGCGCAGGTGCAGGGTGATGCCATCCGCCCCTGCCTCCTCGGCATCCAGCGCCGCCTTGACCGGATCGGGATAGCGGGTACCCCGGGCCTGGCGCAGGGTGGCGACATGATCGATGTTGACGCCCAACAGAACACGACTGAACTCTTTCATGGCTTATTCACTTGGCTTGGCGAACAATTCGCGACTCATCAGGGGTTTGCTGCCCAGGTGCGGCGCCAGGGCCTGGCGCATCAGGCGCTTGGCAGCGCGGACTACGGTGGGATCGTCCCACTCGCCACGCTCCAGTGCCAGGATTTCCGCGCCGGCCAGACAGCCCGGGCGAACTTCGTCGACGGCTTCGAAGCCCTGGTCCGGAATGAAGCGATAGAGGCGCTGGGCGTCGATGGCCTGGCCATCCAGCGCCAGCGACAGCGAGAAGCCGTAGCCCAGCAGGTCGAGCAGGCGCCATTCGAAGGTACGCAGCAGGGGCTCGACCGGTCGCCCCTGGGCGAGGGCCGCCAGGGTCAGACCATAGAGTTCGAAAAGCGCGGGATAGGGATCTTCGGCGGGCAGTAGCCGGACCAGCAGCTCATTCAGATAGAAGCCGCTGAACAGCGCCTGCCCCTGGAGCAGATAGGGCGGCGCCAGGGCCGCCACCTTTTGCAGATTCTTCAGCTCCCCTCGCCCACTGAGCTGAGCCTCGAGGGGAATGAAGGGCCTGGCCAGACTTCCGGAGCGGGAGCGGGCCGCGCGCAACACCGTACGGACCCGGCCGAAGGCGCCGAACACGTCCACCAGCGCACTGCTTTCCCGATAGGGACGCGCATGCAGGACGAACAGCGGCTCGGACGCCTGCATCGCTAGAGGTCGGAATAACCCAGAGAGCGCAGGGCGCGCTCGTCATCGGACCAGCCGCCTTTGACCTTGACCCAGAGATTGAGCATGACCTTGGCGTCGAACAGGGTTTCCATGTCCTGGCGGGCTTCCTGGCCGATGCGCTTGATGCGCTCGCCGGCCTGGCCGATGAGGATCTTCTTCTGGCCATCGCGCTCGACCAGGATCAGGCCGTGGATGTGCAGCACCCCGTTGTCGTACTTGAATTCCTCGATCTCGACAGCGACCTGGTAGGGCAATTCGGCCCCCAGCTGACGCATGATCTTTTCGCGGATCAGCTCGGCCGCGAGGAAACGACTGGATCGGTCGGTGATCTGGTCTTCGGGGAAGAAGTGCTCGCCCTCCGGCAGGCGCTCGGCCACCAGCTCTTCGAGGGCGTCGAGATTGTGGCCGTGCTGGGCGGAGATCGGAATGAGCGTGGCTTCCGGCAATTGCTCCTGCAGCCATTGCAGGTGCGGCAGCATGTCGGCCTTGTCTTCCAGACGATCCAGCTTGTTGACGGCGAGCAGCACCGGGCACTTCACGAAGCGTACCCGCTCCAGCACCATCTGGTCTTCGTCGGTCCAGCGGGTACGATCGACCACGAACACCACGACGTCCACATCGCGCAGGGCGGTGACGGCCGTCTTGTTCATGAAGCGGTTGAGCGCCTTCTGGTTTTCCTTGTGCAGACCGGGGGTATCCACATAGATGGTCTGCACCTCACCCTCGGTCTTGATGCCGAGCATGTTGTGCCGGGTGGTCTGCGGCTTGCGCGAGGTAATGGCCAGCTTCTGCCCGAGGATATGGTTGAGCAGCGTGGACTTGCCGACGTTGGGACGGCCGACGATGGCGACGTAGCCGCACCGCGATGCCTTCAGCTCATCATTCATGACCATTCTCCACGCCCAGGGCGATCAAGGCCGCCGAGGCGGCTATCTGTTCGGCGATACGGCGACTGGCGCCCTGCCCCGTCGTCTTTTCGTTGAGCATGGCGATCTCGCATTCGACAAAGAAGACCCGGCAATGGGGCTCTCCCTCGATGGCGACCACCTCGTAGCGCGGCAGGTCGCACGCCCGCGCCTGGAGAAACTCCTGCAGGCGGGTCTTGGGATCCTTGTTGGTATCCACCGGCGTCAGCTCGCGCAGTTGCGGGCCGAGCCAGGCCATGACCCGATCCTTGGCCGCATCCATGCCGGCATCCAGATAGATGCCGCCGATCAGGGCTTCCATGGCATCGGCAAGAATAGATTCGCGACGGAAGCCGCCGCTCTTCAGCTCACCGGACCCCAGGCGCAGGTAGTCACCCAGCTCGAAGCTGCGCGCCAGCAAGGCCAGGGTCTCGCCTTTCACCAGCTTGGCGCGCAGGCGGGACAGCTGGCCTTCGCGGGCCTGGGGGAAATGATCGTAGAGGGCTTCGCCGATGATGAAGTTGAGGATGGCGTCGCCGAGGAATTCGAGGCGTTCGTTGTTGCGACCGGCAAAGCTGCGGTGCGTGAGGGCGAGCAGCATCAGGTCCGGGTCCTTGAAGGTATAACCCAGCCGACGCTCGAGGCGATCTAGAGATAATGTCACGGGAGATTTATACGGAAATCACGATTGAAACGAACGACCAGATCGATGTTGCGGATCAGGTGTTCACGTTTTTCATAGTCGAGGTGGATCTGCAGGTGGTTGCCGTCGGCTTCGACGCGCATGGCCTTTTGCAGATCGAGATTACGGATGTCGTTCACCTGCATACCCTTCCCCACGTAGCTGTAGACGTCGGACACGCTGCGAATCTGGTTATCGGGGTTGTCGCCGATGGATTCGATGACCTTGGTCAGAGCATTGTAGTCCAGGTAATGCGGCACGAGCTTCATGGCCGTACTGGCCAGGAAGGCGATGACGCAGAGTGCGAGCAGACCACCGAGAAACGACAGCCCCTGCTGACGCGACGGACGACCGGACACTCTGCGTTCATTCATCTGATGATACCTACGCGAGACAGGGTGGGCATGCTCTGCAGCTTGGGCTCCGGCCAGCTCAGCCAGACGGCGAAGGCCTTGCCGACGATGTTACGGTCGGGAACCATGCCGAGCAGGTCACGGGGAATGTTGGGATCGTCCCAGTAGCGACTGTCGTTGGAGTTGTCGCGGTTGTCACCCATCATGAAGTAGTGACCGGCCGGCACCTTCCATTCGTGGTCGGGCTCCATGCGGTAGCGGGTCATCTCTTCGCGGATCAGGTGCTCGGCCTTGCCGAGTTGCTCCTTGAACAGCTTGACGCTGCCCAGGGAACCCGGCTCGTCACCCACCAGTTCCTCGCTGACGCGCTGGCCGTTGATGTACAGCTGCTTGTCGCTGGTATAGCGGATTGTATCGCCCGGCACCCCAATGACGCGCTTGATGTAGTTGACGCTGGGATCGCTGGGATAGCGGAACACCATGACGTCGCCACGCTGCGGATCACCGATCGGGATGACCTTGAGGTCGATCACCGGCAGGCGGATGCCGTAGGCGAATTTGTTCACCAGGATGAAGTCGCCCACTTCCAGGGTCGGCTTCATGGAGCCCGAAGGAATCTGGAACGGCTCCACCAGGAAGGATCTCAGGATCAGCACGATGGCCAGGACGGGAAAGAACGACTTCCCGTACTCGACCAGGGCCGGTTCCTTGTTCAACTGCTCCAGTACCGCGGGATCAGGCTCGCTGACCTGCTGCCCGTAGGTCTGGATCGCCTTGCGACGACGCGGTGCGAGCACCAGCAGATCGATGAGTGCCAGGGCGCCGCAGACGGCGACCGCGAGAACCAGCAACAGAGGGAAGTTCCAGGACATGGGCTTCAGCTATCCACCTTGAGCACGGCCAGGAAGGCCTCTTGAGGAATCTCTACGCTACCAACCTGCTTCATGCGCTTCTTGCCCGCCTTCTGCTTTTCCAGCAGCTTGCGCTTACGGGACACGTCACCGCCGTAGCACTTGGCCAGAACGTTCTTGCGCAGCGCCTTGACCGTGGTCCGGGCCACGATCTGACCGCCGATGGCCGCCTGGATCGCCACGTCGAACATCTGCCGCGGGATCAGCTCCTTCATCTTCTCGGTCAGGGCGCGACCCTTGTAGTGCGCCTTGTCGCGATGGACGATCAGCGCCAGGGCATCGACCTTCTCGCCGTTGATGAGGACGTCGAGCTTGACCAGGCTGGCGGCTTCGAAGCGATCGAAGCTGTAGTCCAGCGACGCATAGCCACGGCTCACCGACTTGAGGCGGTCGAAGAAGTCCAGGACCACCTCGTTCATCGGCAGGTCGTAGCTGACCTGCACCTGGCTGCTGAGGAACTGCATGTCGCGCTGGACGCCACGCTTCTCGATGCACAGGGTGATGACGTTGCCCAGGTGCTCCTGGGGTACCAGGATGTTGGCGCGCACGATGGGCTCGCGCATCTCGGCGACGGAGGCCAGGTCCGGCAGCTTGGACGGGTTGTCGACATAGATGATGCTGCCATCCTTGAGCACCACCTCGAACACCACGGTCGGCGCGGTGGTGATGAGGTCGAGATCATATTCGCGCTCCAGGCGCTCCTGGATGATCTCCATGTGCAGCATGCCGAGGAAGCCGATGCGGAAGCCGAAGCCGAGGGCCTCCGAGCTTTCCGGCTCGTATTGCAGGGCCGCATCGTTGAGGGTCAGCTTCTGCAGGGCTTCGCGGAAGTCCTCGAAGTCGTCGGAGCTGACCGGGAAGAGACCGGCGTAGACCTGCGGCTTGACCCGCTGGAAGCCCGGCAGCATGGCCACGTCCGGGGTGGCGCTGAGGGTCAGGGTGTCGCCGACCGGGGCGCCGAGGATTTCCTTGATGCCGGCGATGATGAAGCCCACTTCGCCCGCCTTGAGATCGACCGTCTCGGTGTGCTTGGGCGAGAAGACGCCGACGCTGTCGACCTGGTGCACCTTGCCGGTGGACTTGACCAGGATCTTGTCGCCCTTCTTTACCCGCCCGTGCTTGACGCGCACCAGCGAGACGACGCCCAGGTAGTTGTCGAACCAGGAATCGATGATCAGCGCCTGCAGAGGCGCGTCGATCTCGCCCTCGGGCGGTGGAATGACCTTGACCAGTTGCTCGAGGACATCGGGTACGCCCATGCCGCTCTTGGCACTGCAGGGCACGGCGTCGGTGGCGTCGATGCCAATGATGTGCTCGATCTCGGCCTTGACCTTGTCCGGCTCGGCCTGGGGCAGGTCCATCTTGTTCAGCACCGGCATGACCTCGAGGCCCTGCTCGATGGCGGTATAGCAGTTGGCGACCGACTGGGCTTCCACGCCCTGCCCCGCATCCACCACCAGCAGGGCGCCTTCGCAGGCGGCCAGCGAACGGCTGACTTCATAGGTGAAGTCGACGTGGCCGGGGGTGTCGATGAAGTTGAGCTGGTAGGTCTTGCCGTCCTGGGCCTTGTAGTACAGCGTGACGCTGTGGGCCTTGATGGTGATGCCGCGCTCGCGCTCGAGATCCATGGAATCCAGGACCTGGGCCTCCATTTCTCGGTCGCTCAAACCACCACAGATCTGGATGAACCGATCCGCAAGCGTCGACTTGCCGTGATCGATGTGGGCGATGATGGAGAAATTGCGGATATGGCTCAGATCACTCACGAATCAGCACTCGAATAGCCAGCAGCGGAACATCCGCCGGGAAAATAGCGGGGGAGTTTACCTGAATGCGGCAAACAAGGGGACTCGCGCCGTTCGAGCGGACAAAAAGAAGGGGCAGTCGCCTGCCCCTCGCCTTGTCCCCTGCCGTTACTTGCCCGGCAGTTTGAAGGTGATGAAGCTGGCGCGACCCTCACGCACCACGCGCATCGAAATGGAGCGCCCTGCCGGCAGTGCCGAGGTGATCTTCTCGAAGGCGGCGGCGGATTCGATGGGCTGATTGTTGAGGTGGGTGATGACGTCGCCCGGACGCAGGCCGATGGCCGCGGCAGGACCGTCGCCACTGAGCTTGTTGATGACCACGCCGCCCTGGATGTCGAGGGTCTTCTTCTGCTCGGCGGTCAGGTTGGCCACGGCGATGCCCAGGCGATTGCTGGCCCGATCGGAGCCACGCTCGCCACCGGAAGCGGCCTGGTCGTCCTTGGGCATGTCGCCCACGGTGACGCTCAGGTTTTGCCGCTTGCCTTCACGGATGATCTCCATGTCGGCCTTGGCACCCGGCTTGAGGTTGCCGATCAGGTGCGGCAGGTCGGCGGATTCCTCGATCTTCTGGCCATTGACCGAGAGGATGACGTCGCCGACCTTGATGCCGCTCTTGGCTGCAGGACCGTCGTCCAGGGTCTGAGCGACCAGGGCACCGGCCGGACGATCCAGGCCGAAGGATTCGGCGAGATCCTTGTCCACTTCCTGGATGACCACGCCCAGCCAGCCGCGGCTCACCTTGCCATCGGTCTTCAGCTGATTGGCCACGTTCATGGCGACGTCGATCGGAATGGCGAAGGATAGCCCCATGAAGCCACCGGAGCGGGTGAATATCTGCGAGTTGATCCCGACCACCTCACCCTTGAGGTTGAACAGCGGACCGCCGGAGTTGCCCGGGTTGATGGCCACGTCGGTCTGGATGAAGGGCACATAGCTTTCGTTGGGCAGGCTGCGACCCTTGGCGCTGACGATACCGGCGGTGACCGAGTGATCGAAGCCGAAGGGCGAACCGATGGCCAGGACCCATTCACCGACCTTGAGCTGATCGGAATTGCCCAGCTTGAGGGTGGGCAGGTCCTTGGCGTCGATTTTCAGCAGGGCGACGTCGGTACGGGGATCCGCGCCGATCAGCTTGGCGGTGTGATCACTGCGGTCGGACAGCCGTACCAGGATCTCGTCGGCATCGGCGACCACATGGTTGTTGGTCAGAATGTAGCCATCGGGCGAGATGATGAAGCCCGAGCCCAGGGACTGGGCCTGCTCCTGCTTGCCACGGGGACCGCGCGGCATCTGCGGGATGCTGCGCTCGAAGAATTCACGGATGCCCGGCGGCAGGCCTTCCAGATCGGGCATGGTCATGGCGCCGGCGCCACGACCTTCGGGAATTTTCTGGCGGGTGCTGATGTTGACGACCGCTGGAGATGCCGCCTCGACCAGGCCGGTGAAATCCGGCAGATCGGCCCGAGCCATGGCCGTCAGTCCCATCAGCCAGAGCCCCATCAGGGCGGCCGTGTAATGCTTTAGATTGCGCATGCGCGTGCAGCTCCACTCTATCCAATGACTTGAACACATCGCTGGCGACCTGCCTGCTCCGCAACGGCGGCACAGTCAGAGACGACTGGCAGCAGAAATAGCACGGCCTTGCTGAACGATAGCTTTCGAAGCATTTTGCGCTCCATCCGGACATCCGGCAGGCAAAAAAAAACGGCGCCCGGAACAGAGTCCGGACGCCGTTTCGAGGTGAAGCCAGCGAATCAACGCTGGGCAGGGGCTTCCTGCTTTTCACCTGCCATCGGCTTGTCAGCCTTGGCTTCGGCATTCGCCTTGGTGCTTTCTTCGCTGAAGCTGGCCAGCACGGCCGGGCTACGCGCGGGTTGCGGCACGGTCAGCTGGCTCGGCGCCTGCTGGGCCAGACCCTGGGTGGAGACGTCGGACTGGTTGTACATCCGCACGCCTGCCAGTACGGCGAAGGTCACGGACGCGGCGACCGCGACACGACCCAGGCTCGACCAGCCACTCTTGCGCGCCTGGGCAACGACGGGCGCTGCCGGGGCTGCGACGGCCTCATCACGCTCCAGCGTGGTGGTGACGCCTTTGGCGATATCCAGATTCGGCAGCATGGGCTCACCGCGAATCACGGCGCTGACCATGGCGTAGCGCGACCAGGTGGCGCGCAATTCCGGGTCCTTGCTGACCTCGGCGATGACACGCCGGGTTTCGAATTCGTCCGCTTCGTTATCCATAACAGCGGACAGGGATTCCAGCAGGGCTTCACGACTCATACGTATTACCTCTCTAAAAGCTGTCGCCGCTGTCTATGCATCACGCAGCAGGGGCTGCAATGCTTTGTCTATCGCTTCCCGAGCTCGGAAAATCCGAGACCGGACCGTTCCCACCGGACATTGCATGACGTTCGCAATGTCCTCGTAGCTGAGGCCTTCGAACTCACGAAGGGTCAGCGCGGTGCGCAGATCTTCCGGGAGCTGCTGGATGGTCCGATGCACGGTGGCCTCGATCTCATCCCGCAAAAGGGACCGCTCTGGGGACTCGATATCCTTTAGAGCATGGTCGCCTTCATAAAATTCCGCATCTTCGGCACTGACGTCGCTGTCCGGTGGACGACGACCCCGGGCAACCAGATGGTTCTTTGCCGTGTTGATGGCGATGCGATAGAGCCAGGTGTAGAAAGCACTATCGCCACGGAAGTTCCCGAGCGCGCGATAGGCTTTGATGAAAGCCTCCTGAGCGACGTCCTGGGCTTCCTGGGTATCGTGGACGAAACGCACGATCAGACCGAGAATCTTGTGCTGATACTTGAGCACCAGCAGATCGAAGGCACGCTTGTCACCGCGCTGTACGCGCTCGACCAGTTGTTGATCCTGCTCCTGGGTGGGCAGGGCTTGCTTGCTGTCCTTGGCTTGCAGCTCGGTATCGTCCTTGCTTTCACTATCGACGCGCGCTGCTAGACTGGGCTGTTGCACGAAAGTTCTCCCCTCCACAGCAGTTGATGAGCGAGCACTAAGATGGCTGCTGATCGCTCCTGGGTGTCACTGAATTAGCTTTGGCAGATGGCCCATTCTCGTCTTGGCGTTCCGGCCGCACGGATGAGCAATTATCTGTACATAGACCCCGCCTGACGCCCGCGAGTTCCCTGCCGATCCATCCGATGGCTATGCCGTCAGCCGCCTTGTTCCTATACTCGCCGTCCCGGTGAGAAGGAAACGTCATGGCGCGTCATCTGGAATTCGATGTCCTGGTAATCGGCAGTGGCGCCGCGGGCCTGACGCTCGCGCTCAATCTACCGGCGACGCTGTCCATCGCGGTCTTGAGCAAGGGCGAACTGGCGCATGGTTCGACCTACTGGGCCCAGGGCGGCGTCGCCGCGGTGCTGGACGAAGGCGACACCGTCGAGGCGCACGTGCAGGATACCCTAATCGCGGGCGCCGGGCTGTGTGACGAAGGCGCCGTGCGCTTCACCGTCGAACACAGTCGCGAGGCCATGCAGTGGCTGATCGACCAGGGCGTGCCCTTCACCCGCGAGCAGGACGCCGGCAAGGGCGGCCTGGGCTTTCACCTGACCCGCGAAGGCGGCCACAGCCACCGGCGCATCATCCACGCGGCCGATGCCACCGGCATGGCCATCTTCGACACCCTGCTGCGCACCGCCGAAGGCCGACCCAACATCCAGTTGCTCAGTCAGCGGGTGGCGGTGGATCTGATCACCACGGAAAAGCTCGGCCGGCCGGGCGCGCGCTGCCTGGGCGCCTATGTGCTCGACCGGACCAGCGGCCAGGTCGATACCCTGCACGCGCGCTTCACGGTGCTGGCCACCGGCGGCGCCAGCAAGGCCTACCTCTATAGCACCAATCAGGACAGCGCCAGCGGCGACGGCATCGCCATGGCCTGGCGCGCCGGCTGTTCGGTCGCCAACCTGGAATTCAACCAGTTCCACCCCACCTGCCTCTATCACCCCCATGCGCGCAGCTTTCTGATCACCGAAGCCCTGCGTGGCGAAGGCGCCGTCCTGCGTCTGCCGGATGGCGAACGCTTCATGCCGCGCTTCGACCCCCGCGCCGATCTCGCCCCACGCGACGTGGTGGCGCGCGCCATCGACCACGAGATGAAGCGCCTGGGCATCGATTGCGTCTTTCTCGACATCAGCCACAAGCCGGCGGACTTCGTGCAGGAGCACTTTCCCACGGTCTATCGCCGCTGCCTGGAACTGGGCATCGACATCACCCGGGATCCGATCCCGGTGGTGCCGGCCGCGCACTACACCTGCGGCGGGGTGCGCGTCGACCAGCACGGGCGCGCGGACCTCGGCGGCCTCTATGCCATTGGCGAAACCAGCTGTACCGGTTTGCACGGCGCCAATCGCATGGCCAGCAATTCGCTGCTGGAGTGCTTCGTCTATGCCCGCTCGGCGGCGCTGGACATCCAGGCGCAAGCGGCCGAGATCGGCATGCCGCGCGACCTGCCCGACTGGGACGCCAGCCAGGTGACGGATTCGGACGAGGACGTGGTGATCGCCCACAACTGGGACGAGTTGCGGCGCTTCATGTGGGACTATGTGGGCATCGTGCGCACCACCAAGCGGCTGGTGCGCGCCCGCCATCGCATTCGCCTGCTGATGGACGAGATCGACGAGTTCTACAGCAACTACAAAGTCAGTCGCGACCTGATCGAATTGCGCAACCTGGCGCAGGTGGCGGAGCTGATCATCGAAAGCGCTCTCGCCCGCCAGGAGAGTCGCGGTCTGCACTTCACCCTGGACTATCCGCAACTGGCCAGCAGCGCCCGGGACACTATTCTGGCGCCGCGAACCGGCGCGGAGCGAAGCGAAGTCTGACTCTCAGG
This sequence comes from Pseudomonas sp. HR1, assembly GCF_030175875.1. Taxonomy (NCBI): domain Bacteria; kingdom Pseudomonadati; phylum Pseudomonadota; class Gammaproteobacteria; order Pseudomonadales; family Pseudomonadaceae; genus Pseudomonas; species Pseudomonas sp. HR1. Next base: position 421,377 of record NZ_JASNRF010000005.1, on the reverse strand, counting down.
CGGCGGTGGGCGTCCGCGGCGAGGCTGTCGCGGGCGATGCAGAGACTGCGGGTACGTCTCGCCGCTGGCATTCGATAGCGCAGGACCACCAGCCGCGGCAGGGCCAGGCTGTCCGGGCGCAGCTGGATGGCCTGCCAGCCGGTCGCCGGCGACCACAGCTGCCAGCCTTCTGCGCCATGGCGCAAACCGCGCGGCACCTCTGGACAGCGCTGCTGGAGCTGGCGCTGGCGCTGGCGGTGCCAGGACCAGAGCACCAGCAGCGTCAAGAGAGGTTTGAGCGTCCAGGGAATGGCCGCCAGCCAGGGGCAGATCCCCGCGGCGAACGCGGCCAGGGCATGCAGTCGCAGGAGGCCGGCGGAGGCACTCCAGCGACATTCGAAGGGCTCAAGCCGGCTGGACACGGTCCAGGATCATGCGCACGATGATCTGCAGATCGGCGTCTTCCGGCTCACCGCGCTGCATGAACCAGTGGAACATGTCCTGATCCTCGCACTCGAGCAGCTTGCGGTAGCGTGCCTGGTCTTCCGCGCCCAGGGAGGAATAGACCTCCTTGACGAAGGGCACCAGCAATACATCCAGTTCCAGCATGCCGCGGCGGCTGTGCCAGTACAATCTGTTGAGTTCGGTAGCTTCGGTACTCATGGGGACTCCTGCGACAATCGGCGCAGTATAAGCCCGAAGCGCCCCGCCGCGCAGTGCGCCTGACATTCCCCCCGGGCGAGCCTATGATGAGCGGCTTCACTCGACAGGGAGCTGCAGCCGCAATGGCCGACTCGCCGTATTTCTGCCGCTTGACCCACGAAGGCGTCCTGGCCATCCGCGGGGTCGATGCGACCAAGTTTCTCCAGGGGCAGGTCACCTGCAACCTCAATTATCTCGCTGACGACCAGGCCGGCCTGGGAGGGCGCTGCACGCCCAAGGGACGGCTGGTCTCCAGCTTCCGCATCGTCAAGCAGGCCGACGGCTATCTGCTGGCGATGGCCGCGGAGCTGGTCGAGCCGCTGCTGACCGATCTGAAGAAATATGCGGTCTTCTCCAAGTCGGTGCTGACCGACGAAAGCGCGCAATGGCAACGGCTGGGACTCTCGGCCGCCGGCTTCGCCAGCGCCTATCCCGACGTGGCGCTGGGCGAGCAGGCCAATGCCGTGGCGCCGCTCGAAGGCGGCTTCGCCCTGCGGTTGGAGGATAGTCGGGTAGAGACCTGGCGCGCGGCCGACGCAGCGGCGCCGGCGCTGCCGGAGGTGGCACTCGACGAATGGCTGCTGGCCCAGGTGCGGGCTGGCGTGGGCCAGGTGTTCGGCGCGACCCGCGAGCTGTTCGTCCCGCAGATGATCAATCTGCAGGCGCTGGATGGCGTGAGCTTTCGCAAGGGTTGCTACACCGGCCAGGAGATCGTCGCGCGCATGCAGTACCTGGGCAAGCTCAAGCGGCGCCTCTATCGCCTCGCCAGCAGCGAGCGGCCCCCTGCCGTGGGTACCGAGCTGTTCTCGCCGGTGCATGGCAGCAGCGTGGGCGAGGTGGTGCTGGCCGCGGCCAGCCCGGAGGGTTGCGAATTCCTGGCGGTGCTGCAGGGCGATGCTGCCGAGGACGGACGTGTCTCGGTGGGCAGCTCGGACGGGCCAAACTGCCGTTTACTCGATTTGCCCTACTCACTCGATAGCGATCGTGAAATAAAGCGCTGAAGGTTGGGATCGCCTTTATCCGCTCCTCACACAGGTACGTCATGACTCCTCTTGCCGAAAAAGTTGTCCAGGATCTTCTCCACGCGATAGACACCGATCGCGTGGTGCTGCCCACCCTCCCCGAGGTGGCACTGAAGGTCAGAGAAGCGGCCGAAGACCCCAACGTGGGCGTCGCCGAGCTGAGCCGGGTGATCGCCATGGACGCCGCCCTGACGGCGCGCCTGATCAAGGTGGTCAACAGCCCGCTCCTGCGCACCAGCAAGGAGATCACCGACCTGCAGATGGCGGTCGGGCGCCTGGGTATCAACTACACGGCGAATCTGGCCACGGGCCTGGCCATGCAGCAGATGTTCCAGGCCACCAGCGACGCCGTGGATCGCAAGATGCGCGAGGTCTGGAGCCAGGGCACCGAGATCGCCGCCATCAGCCATGCGCTGTGCAAGAAGTACACGCGGCTGATGGCCGACCGCGCCCTGCTCGCCGGCCTGGTGCACCAGATCGGCGTGCTGCCGATCCTCACCTATGCCGAAGAACAGGAAGACCTGCTGGCCAACGCCATCACCCTCGACCAGGTGACGGCGCGCATTCATCCGCAGATCGGCGAACGCATTCTCAAGGTCTGGGATTTCCCGGCCGACATCGCCTGCGTACCGCGGGAATATCTGGCGCTGGAGCGGCAGCCCGCGGCGGCCGACTATGCCGATATCGTGCAGGTCGCGACCCAGCTGCACGCGCAGCGCCAGGGTCAGCAGGAGATCGCGGTCCAGACGCTGCCCGCCGGTATCCGCCTGGGGCTGAACAACCAGCCGGATCCGGCCCAGGATCAGTCCTTCTGGGACGCGGTGGAACAGTCGCGCACCCTGCTCGGTTGAGCCTAGGCTTCCTCGGCGGGAAATTCGACCCGTACCCTTAGCCCGCCGAGCGCGCCGTCCAGCAACTGGATGCGCGCCCGGTGGGCAGCGCAGATCTCACCGACGATGGCCAGTCCCAGACCGGCGCCCCCGGATTGCGGATCCAGGCGTTGAAAGCGCTCGAAGACCTTGGCCCGCGCATTGGCCGGAATGCCGGGGCCGTCATCCTCGACTTCCAGCACCGCCGGGGCCAGCACCCGCACCACGATGTTGCCACCTGACTGGCTATGGGCCAGGGCGTTTTCCACCAGATTGCAGAGCAGCTCGTTGAGCAGTGTCGGCTCGCCGATCACCGGCGCCTTGGCGAAGGGCTCGAAGGCCAGGGCGACGCCCCTGGCATGGGCCAAGGGTGCCAGCGCCATGGCCAGTTCCCTGGCCAGGTCGCTGAGCTCCAGACGTTCGGCGCCGCCTTCGGCGATGGCCTGGGCGCCGCTCTCGATCCGCGCCAGTGACAGCAGCTGGTTGGCCAGGCGCGCCAGGCGATCGGTGCTGGCGCGGGTCTCTTCCAGGGTGGCGTACCAGGCCTGGGGCTCGCGTTCGCGCAGGCCCAGCTCGACCCGCGCCTTGATCGCCGCCAGCGGGGTACGCAATTCGTGGGCGGCGTTGGCGATGAAGTCCGCCTGACGCTCGAACAGCCGCCGCAGGCGCAGGGTGAAGCCTTCCAGGGCATGCACCAGCGGCAGCAACTCCTGGGGCGCCCGCACCTCGGGCAGCGGCCGCAAGTCGTCCACGCCCCGCTCTTCCACGGCCTGGCGCAGACGCTCCAGGGGGCGCAGGGCGGCGCCGACCGCCATCCACACCAGCAGGATGGCACCCAGCCCCATCAGTCCGAGGCGGATCAGAGTGTCGGTGAGCAGGCTGCGGGCCACCTCCTCGCGGGCTTCGGCGGTCTCGGCGACGCGGATCTCGGCCATGCCGGTGAGATCCGGCTGGCTGACCGGCTGGGCCAGGCTGACCACTCGGACGTCCTTGCCGCGATAGGTGCTGTTGTAGAAGCGCGCCAGGGCCGGATAGTCGCGGGTCAGCGGAGCGTCCGCTGGCGGTGGTGGAATCTCTTCGTAGCCGGAGATCAGCCGGCCGCGGGTATCCAGCACCTGGTAGAAGATGCGCCCGACGTTGTCGTAGGCGAAATTGTCCAGGGCGATGTAGGGCACGTCGGCGCGCAGGGTGCCATTGGTGGCCGACAGGCCGGCGGCGATGGTGCGGGCCGAGGCCAGCAGCGTCCGGTCATAGGCCACGTCGGCCAGCCGCCGGCCATTGAGATAGGCGGCCAGGCTGCTGACCGCCAGGATCACCGCCAAGAGCACGACCAGTCGCAGCAGCAGTCGCCCACGCAGACTGCCAGCCGCCTTCGCCACTTCAGCCATGCTGCTCTTCCAGCAGATAGCCCAGGCCGCGGAAGGTGACGATGCGCACGGCGCCGGCTTCCAGCTTCTTGCGCAGGCGGTGGACGTAGATCTCGATGGCCTCGGGACTGGCTTCCTCGTCCAGGCCGAAGACCTGGGCGGCCAGTTGCTCCTTGCTCATGACCCGTCCGGGGCGGGCGATCAGCGCGGCCAGCACGGCGTGCTCGCGCGAGGTGAGCGACAGCGCCTCCTCGCCCAGGGTGAAGCGCGAGGTGTTGAGGTCATAGATCAGCGGGCCGCAGCGCTGCTGGCGATCGCCGCCCAGCACGCTGCGGCGCAGCAGGGCCTTGACCCGGGCTTCCAGTTCGGTGAGTTCGAAGGGCTTGGCCAGGTAGTCGTCGGCGCCTAGGTTGAGCCCCTGTACCCGATCCTTGACCTCGCCGCGGGCGGTGAGCATCAGCACCGGCAGGCGATCGCCGCGCTCGCGCAGGCGCGCCAGCACCTCGAAGCCATCCATGCGCGGCAGGCCGACGTCGAGAATGGCCAGGGCATAGCTTTCGCTCTGCAGGGCCAGATCGGCGGCCACGCCATCGTTGAGCAGATCGACGTTGAGTCCGGCATTCTTGAGCGCCTGGGCGACGCTTTCGGCCAGTGGCGGATGATCTTCGACCAATAGGATGCGCACGCTGACAGCTCCCGCTCAAAAAATCCGAGTTTACCGGATACCGGCCGGCTGGCCTGCAGCCGGAACCCCACTATCGCCGCCTTTCACATCTGAAAGGCTGTTGAAAGCTTGGCGGTCTAGAGTGAAAGGTAGCGGTCCCAGAACCGCATGATGCTTGCCCAAGCGCCACCCCTGGTTGGCCAACAACAATAACAAGCGGAACGACATCCATGCTCGCCCTCGCGCAGCTCCACGTGCTCCCGTATCTCTTCTCCGAACGATCGCCGCCCTGGCGAGCCTGAGCCGTGTCCGCCTGTCAGCTTCTGAAATAACAACAAAAGGAAGACCTCGATGAGCACCACCTTGCGCACCCTCACCCTGACCCTGGCCGCCTCCGTGCTGCTGTCCGCCCAGGCCATGGCCGAACCCAAGCGTCCCGAATGCATCGCCCCGGCCTCCCCGGGTGGCGGCTTCGACCTGACCTGCAAGCTGGCCCAGAGCGGCCTGGTGGAAGCCAAGCTGCTGGACAAGCCCATGCGCGTGACCTACATGCCCGGCGGCGTGGGCGCGGTGGCCTACAACACCGTGGTGGCCCAGCGGCCGGCGGACGGCGACACCATCGTCGCCTTCTCCAGCGGTTCGCTGCTGAACCTGGCGCAAGGCAAGTTCGGTCGCTTCGACGAAAAGGCCGTGCGCTGGCTGGCGGCGGTGGGGGCCAGCTATGGCGCCATCGCGGTCAAGGCAGATTCGCCCTACAAGACCCTGGGTGACCTGGTCGAGGCGCTGAAGAAGGACCCGAGCAAGGTGGTGATCGGCTCCGGCGGTACCGTGGGCAGCCAGGACTGGATGCAGACCGCGCTGATCGCCAAGGCTGCCGGCATCAATCCCAAGGACCTGCGCTACGTGGCCCTGGAAGGCGGCGGCGAGATCGCCACCGCGCTGCTGGGTGGGCATATCCAGGTCGGCAGCACCGACATCTCCGACTCCATGCCCCATGTCGAGGCCGGCAACATGCGCCTGCTGGCGGTCTTCGCCGAGCAGCGCTTCGACGAACCGGCGATGAAGGACATCCCCACCGCGCGCGAGCAGGGCTACGACATCGTCTGGCCGGTGGTCCGCGGCTTCTATGTCGGCCCGAAGGTCACCGACGAGCAGTACAACTGGTGGAAGACCAGCTTCGACAAGCTGCTGGCCTCCGACGACTTCGCCAAGCTGCGTGATCAGCGCGAACTCTTCCCCTTCGCCATGACCGGCTCCGAGCTGGACGCCTATGTGCAGAAGGAAGTCGCGCGCTACCGCGGCATGGCCAAGGAATTCAGCCTGATCCAGTAACGAGCCCCCGCCCCTGGCGCCCTTCCGGGCGCCTTTGAGGATGTCGACATGATCTTCCAACGCGCCTTCATGGCGGTCTGGCTGGTGGCCGGACTCGTCATGCTGTTCATCGCCCGGGATTACCAGGCGCCCTTTTCCTACGAGCCGGTCGGTCCGCGGGCCTATCCGATGCTGATGTTCGGGCTGATGAGCCTGGGCCTGGCCTATCTGATCATCCGCCCCACGCCGATCGGCGATGGCGAAGACCAGAAACCGCTGGACGCCTCCTCGCTGCGCAAGGTAGTGGCCTGCTGCGCCATCCTGCTGGGCTATGCCCTGACCTTCCAGCCGCTGGGCTTCCCCTTGAGCGCCTTCATCACCGCCACCCTCTGCGGTCTGCTCTACGGCGGTCGCCTGATGCCCTGCGCCCTGGTCAGCCTGCTGCTCGCCATCGGCCTCTATGTGCTGTTCGACCGGGTGATGGAAGTCCCCCTTCCCCTTGGCGTGCTGGAATTCCTGGAGGGCTGACATGGATACCTTGAATTTTCTGATGCAAGGCTTCGGCGTCGCCATGACGCCGACCAACCTGATCGTGGCCCTCATCGGCACCCTGATCGGCACCGTGGTCGGCCTGCTGCCGGGTCTCGGGCCGATAAACGGCATCGCCCTGCTGATCCCGGTGGCCTTCGCCCTGGGTCTGCCGCCGGAGACTTCGCTGATCCTGCTGGCGGCGGTCTATCTGGGCTGCGAATACGGCGGGCGGATCTCCTCGATCCTGCTGAACATCCCCGGCGAAGCCGCGACCATGATGACCTGCCTGGACGGCTATCCGCTGGCCCGCCAGGGCATGGCCGGCGTGGCCCTGTCGCTGTCGGCCTGGAGCTCCTTCATCGGCGCCTTCATCGCCACCTGCGGCATGGTGCTGTTCTCGCCCCTGCTGGCGAAATGGGCGATCGCCTTCGGTCCGGCGGAATACTTCGCGCTGATGGCCCTGGCCATCCTCAGCCTCTCCGGCATGGCCGCCGAGAAGCCGGTCAAGACCCTGGTCGCCGCCCTCTTCGGCCTGGCCATCGCCTCCGTGGGCATCGATGCCAACAGCGGCGTCTACCGCTTCACCTTCGACAACGTGCACCTGGCCGACGGCATCGACTTCGTGATCCTGGTGCTGGGTCTGTTCTCGGTGAGCGAACTGCTCCTGCTGCTGGAGCAGACCCATCATGGCCAGGTCGCGGTCAAGGCCACCGGGCGCATGCTGTTCAACGTGCGCGAAGCGCGCAGCGTGTTCATGGTCAACCTGCGCAGCTCGGTGAGCGGCTTCATCATCGGCGTGCTGCCGGGTGCCGGCGCGACCCTGGCCAGTGCCCTGGCCTACACCACCGAGAAGCGCATGGCCGGTGCCGATGGCAAGTTCGGCAAGGGTGACCTGCGCGGCCTGGCAGCGCCGGAAACCGCCATCGGCGCGGCGGTGTGCGGCAACATGATCCCCATGCTGACCCTGGGCATCCCCGGCTCTGGCACCACTGCGGTGATGATCGGCGCCCTGACCCTCTACAACATCACCCCCGGCCCGCTGCTGTTCCAGAACGAGCCGAATCTGGTGTGGGGTCTGATCGCCTCGCTGTTCATCGCCAACGTGATGCTGCTGATCCTCAACGTGCCCATGGTGAAGATGTTCACCAAGATCCTCGAGGTGCCGAACTGGTCGCTGGCCCCGGCCATCGCCATCATCACCGGCATCGGCGTCTACGCGGTGCACGCCACCACCTTCGACCTGGTGCTGATGGTCTGCGTGGGCATCTTCGGCTACATCATGCGCAAGCTGGACTTCCCGCTGTCGCCGCTGCTGCTGGGCTTCATCCTCGGCGAGCTGATGGAAACCAGCCTGAGACGCGCGCTGTCCATCTCCAACGGCGACATGGGCATCCTCTGGCAGAGCGGCATCAGCCAGGCCATCTGGATCGTCTGCATCCTGATGGTGGCCCTGCCCTTCTACCGTGCCTGGCGCAAGCGTCGCGCGCCCAAGCCCGCGACCGTCTGAGGCCGGCGACACCCGCGCCCGCGGCCGGAGTCCTTCGCCCGCGGGCTTTTTCATTCAAGAAGTTTTGAAGCTCTTCTTCGGATAGATATCGTAGCGGCTGGACTTGCCCTCCAGCACGTAGCCGGGCTTGGCGCCTTCGATGGCCGGCGCCTTGCGCGGGCGCTTGACCACCACCCGGTGACTGGCGCGGGCCAGGGCCGCGGCCAGCAACGCCGGGGCGTCCAGGTCGTCGCCCACCAGCGGCCGGAACAGGCGCATCTCCTTCTTCACCAGGGCGCTCTTGTCGCGATGGGGAAACATGGGATCCAGGTAGATCACCTCGGGCGCCTCGCCCTCCCCGCGCTGCAGGTAGGCGGTGGAGTCGGCCTGCACCAGGGTCATCAGGGCGGCGATGGCGGCCGCCTCGTGATCCCGCGCAGCGCGGGCAAGGCCGTCTTCGAGCAGGGCAGCGATCAGCGGCTGGCGCTCGACCAGCGTCACCGCACAGCCAAGGGTGGCCAGCACGAAGGCGTCGCGCCCCAGACCCGCAGTGGCGTCGAGGATGCGCGGACGCACGCCCGGGCCGATCCCGACCGCCTTGGCGATCATCTGGCCGGCGCCGCCGCCGAACTTGCGCCGGTGCGCCGCCGCGCCCTCGACGAAATCCACCCGCACCGGACCCGGCGCCTCCGGGCCGCGCTGTACCAGTTGCAGGCCCTGGGCGCCCACCTGCACGGCGAATTCCTCGGTGGTGGCGCTGCCCAGGGGCAGGCCCAGGCGCGCGGCCCAGGCCGCGGCGGCCTCGGTGAAGGCGGGTTCCAGGGCTTCGACGATAAGCGCGGGGTGGGCGGTGGACATGGGCGACTCGCAGGCGAAAAGACCCGTCATTCTACCGGCAGACGCGAAAGCCACCCATGTCGACATGGAAATGATCGCGGTGCGCCGCGTTGTAGTCCGGTCCCAGGGTGGTATTGAAGGACCGGCAGGCCCCGTCGCGCACCAGCCGCAGGAAGCGCTGGGCCTGGGGATCGCCGGTCCAGTCCCGCGCCACGCTGATGCGCCGCCCATCGGCCAGGCGCAACCCGGCGATGTCCAGGGCATTGGCGGTGGCGTGCTGACTGCGCCGGCCACTGGCGCGGCCATAGATATTGCGGCAGGCGAAGCTGCCATAGTGCTCCACCTCGGCCACCCGCTGGCCATAGACGGCTTCGGCCGCCGGCTGCAGCGCCTGTCGCTCGAACAGCGCGAAGCTCACCGCCAGGGGACAGCTGGCGACAAAGCTGCCGCTGAGTCTCACCCCTTCACCGCGCTGGATGCGCACGGCCCGCTCCAGCGGACAGTCGGCCGACCCCGCATTGCCGCGCAATTCCCGATAGTTGAGCGCCGAGGTGGCCAGGGACGCCGCGCAATAGTCGGCATCAGCCTGCAGACGCCAGAGCTTGAGGCGAGTGACGGCATTGGTGGGGGCCTGGATATCCAGCGGCGCCCAGGGATTGTAGGCCGGCGGGATACGCAGCCAGCCCTGGTCGAAGGCGGTATGCAGACCGCCATAGAGCAGGATGACGAGACCGAGCAGGTGTCTGGCTTTCATGCGGCGCGCCGAAGGAGATTCGCGAGGCGGTAGACCTCATCTGACCGGAGCGAGCCGCGGGAATGCCGGCGAAAACGTCGCCAAACGTATCGCGACAACCGGCGTGGGCTAGAGCAGACCGAGTTGTTCGGTGTCGGCGGTGCTCAGCTCGGGCAATGCCGGCAGACCGGGCAGGCGTTCGCGCAGCTGGGCATGGAATCTCAGGGCCAGCTCGGGCGCCTGGCGGTTGTCCGGGGTGTGCAGGAAGACATAGGGCACCTTGCCCGCCTCGATCCAGTCGGCCACCCGCGTGACCCACTTGGCCAGGTAGTAGTCGTTGGCGGCCAACTCCAGGCGGCCGATGAAGCGCACCTGGGGATGCTCGCTGAACGCCAGGGCGCGAGCCGGAACCCGCGGTTTCTTGGCCTGGGCCAGGCGCACGGCCGGCTCACTCGGATCGGCGCTGAACAGCGCGGCCGAATCCAGGCCGACGCGCTCCACGCCCAGGTCCATGAGCAGCCGGTTCAGGGCCCGCTCGGACTCGCCCTTGTCGAAAAAGGCCAGGTGCCGGACCTCCACCGCCAGGGCGCAACGCGGCGCCATGGCCGAGAGAAAGACCTGCAGTTCCTTGAGCCGATCGGGCCCGAAGCCCGCTGGCAGTTGCAGCCACAGCGGGCTGGCCCGTTCACCCAGGGGCGCCAGCAATTCGAGAAAGGTACGGGCGCTGGCGAGTTGCACCCGCAGATCCTCGGCATGGCTGATGTCGCGGGGAAACTTGGCGCAGAAGCGAAAGCCGGTCGGCATCAATTCGGCCCAGCGGCGGATGGTGTCCGCCGCGGGCCAGGCGTAGAAGGTGGTGTTGCCCTCCACGGCGTTGAACACCTGGGCGTAACGCGGCAGGAAATCACCCGGACGCAAGCCATGGTAGAGGCTCTCGCGCCAGGCGTTGTCGTTCCAGGAGGGGCAGCCGAGAAAGTACGGCAGCATCAGGCGTAGAGGTCGAGGCCCACGACGCTGGAGGAGCCGTCCGGCTCGGCGCCGAAGGCGGCGGTGCTGCCGTAGCTGGCCAGGGCCTGCTGGGCACGGGCGGTGAGCTGACTGGCGAAGCGCCCTTCGCGCTCGCTGAGCACCAGGCCGTTACCATTGCCATTGCCGGCATCGGTCGCCGCAGCCGCTTCCACACGGCGGAGGGGTGCGACGTCGGGCCGGGGATTGCCTGCGGCCTCCCGGGCGATGGCATTCTGGCGGGCGTCCTCATCCTTCGCCACCTCGCGTACGGGCGTGACCGCGCGCGAGGAACGATTCAGGGGATAAGCAGAGGAGGCATAGCCGCTGTCAATGCGCATGGCAGGTCCCGAACGGATGGCACTACTCTAAGTAGGGTCGAAAGCTATGACAATCAAGGGCCGGACGCCCGTCGCGACCGGCGGACGAGCGGCATCTACAGCTTGGACGTCAGACTATTACGCGTGGTTTCCTGCCGTCAGACCGACTGCTTGGGAGTGGCGACCCGATCACGCAGATAAACGGGTTGCGCCGCTTCGGACTCGGCCGACACGGCTTCGCCGCGCTGCCAGGCGGTGGCCGCCAGAACCGCCAGGTCCCGGGCATGGGGCAACAGAGTGGCATCCTGCTCGATCAGCGGCACGGCCATGCGGCCGACATAGCCCCAGCCGGTGCCGGCACCGAACCAGTCGCCGGTGGCGGCGGCCGGCAGGGCAATGGCCTCGGGCGCCAGCACGGCTTCCGCCCCCGCGAGCACCATGGCCGCGCCGTCGAGGCGATAGCAGCCCCAGTAGACCTCGTCCATGCGCGCGTCGATGGCCGCAGCCACCTGGGTCACGCCGCGCTCGCGCCAGGCGCGCTGGGCGATGATCGCCAGATTCGACACCGGCAGTACCGGTCGGTCCAGGCCGAAGGCCAGGCCCTGCACCACGCCGATAGCGATGCGCACGCCGGTGAAGGCGCCCGGACCACGCCCGAAGGCGATGGCGTCCACCTGCGCCAGACTCAGACCGGTCTCGGCCAGCAGCTCCTGCACCATGGGCAGGACCCGCTGGGCATGCAGGCGCGGCGCGATCTCGTAGCGATGGATGATCTCGTCGCCCAGGTGCAAGGCGACCGAGCAGGCTTCGGTGGCGGTGTCGAGGGCGAGCAGGATGGACATGGGGCAGATCCGCAACTGGGAAAAGGGCTGCGCATTCTAGAGGAAGACGGGTCGCGAGGGGACCCGCCCATCGGTCGTGACGCCAGGACGGCGCCTTGACCGGACCGCCTGCAGGCACAGGCGGCCGTGACCGGCGCTTAGTTCAGCGCCTGCAGCACCTTGGCGGTGATGGCATCCACCGAACCCACGCCCTCGATGCGGCTGCACTTCGGCGTGCCCTGGGCGGCGCCCAGCTTCTGGTAGAAGTCCACCAGCGGCTTGGTCTGGGAATGATAGAGGTCCAGACGCTTGCGAATGGTGGCTTCGCGGTCGTCTTCGCGCTGTACCAGCGGCTCGCCGGTCAGGTCGTCGGTGTCGGCGACCTTCGGCGGATTGTGTTCGATGTGATAGACGCGACCCGAACCCGGGTGCACGCGGCGACCGGACAGGCGCTGGACGATTTCTTCGTCATCCACGGCGATTTCCAGCACGTGGTCGATCTTGACGCCGGCGGCTTCGAGGGCCTCGGCCTGGGGAATGGTGCGCGGGAAGCCGTCGAACAGGAAACCCTTGGCGCAATCGGCGTCGAGGATACGCTCGCTGATCAGGGCGATGATGATCTCGTCGGAGACCAGGCCACCGTTGTCCATGATGTCCTTGACCTGCAGGCCCAGGGGCGTGCCGGCCTTGACCGCGGCCCGCAGCATGTCGCCGGTGGAAACCTGCGGAATGCCGAATTTCTCAGTGATGAACCGGGCCTGAGTACCTTTGCCGGCACCGGGCGCTCCCAGCAGGATTACGCGCATCTGTAGCTCCTTAGAATGGTCTCGGACTGGCAGCCCGCGCAGGGCGCTGTCGCGATGATTGTTGTCGACGACACGAGACGGCCAAAGGGACCAACCATACACAGCGCCCCCTGGCCGCACAAGTTACCAAGCGTCGCAGGTGCCGGGCCCGTCCAGACGACCCCGGGCGCCGGCAAAAGCGACAGTCTGTTCAACCGGTATTGCGCAGTCCTGCGGCGATCCCGGCCACGCTCACCAGCAGGGCCTGATCGAGCGCCGCCGGCTGGCTTTCGCCGGCCGCCCGCGCCCGGGCCAGCAACTCGATCTGCAGGAGGTGCAGCGGATCGAGATAGGTGTTGCGCACGGCGATGAACACCAGGGTTTCCGGATGGTGTTCGAGCAACTCGCCCTGCCCGGTCAGGCGCAACACCGCCACGCCCGCCTGGCGCAGCCGCTCGCGCAGCTGGCTGCCGAGCACCTGCAGGTCGGCTTCCACCAGGCGCTGGTCATAGAGCCGCGCCAGTTCGGCCTCCGCCTTGGCCAGCACCATCTCCAGCATGTCGATGCGGGTCTGGAAGAACGGCCAGCGCTCGCGCATCTCGCGCAGCAGCGGCGACTCGCCCCGGCGCTCGGCTTCTTCCAGGGCCCTTTCCCAGCCGAGCCAGGCCGGCAGCATCAGCCGCGTCTGGGTCCAGGCGAAGATCCAGGGGATGGCCCTGAGGCTTTCCACGCCGCCTTCGCGGCGCTTGGCCGGGCGACTGCCCAGGGGCAGCCGGCCCAGCTCCTGCTCGGGCGTGGCCTGGCGGAAATAGCTGACGAAGTGCGGGTCTTCGCGCACCACGCCGCGATAGGCCTGCAGGCTGTCGCGGGCCAGGCGATCCATCTGCTCGCGCCAGGCCGGCTCCGGCGCGGGCGGCGGCAGCAGGGTGGCTTCCAGCACGGCGCCCAGGTAGAGCGCCAGATTCTGCTCGGCGATGGCCGGCTGGCCGAACTTGAAGCGGATCATCTCGCCCTGTTCGGTGGTGCGGAAGCGCCCGGCCACCGAGCCCGGGGGTTGCGAGAGGATGGCCGCGTGGGCCGGGCCACCGCCCCGCCCCACGGTGCCACCGCGGCCATGGAACAGCAGCAATTCCACGCCCCGACTGGCGCAGATGTCCACCAGGGCTTCCTGGGCACGGTACTGGGCCCAGGCCGCCGCCAGGGTGCCGGCGTCCTTGGCCGAATCGGAATAGCCGATCATGACCTCCTGGGGACCGGCCAGGCGCGCGCGGTAGTCGGGCAGATCGAGCAGGCTGGCGATGGCGCTGCCGGCATGGTCCAGGTCGTCGAGGGTCTCGAACAGCGGCACCACCCGCATCGGCTGGCGTACCCCACACTCGCGCAGCAGCAGCTGCACGGCGAGGACATCCGACGCCGCGCCGGCCATGGAGATGACATAGGAGCCCAGGGCATCGGGCGGCGAGGCGGCGATCACGCGGCAGGTGGCGAGTACCTCCTGGGTATCGGCCTCCAGCTGGGCGTCCAGCGGCAGCAGGGGACGCCGGCTGCCGAGCTCGCCACGCAGGAATTCCAGGCGCTGCGCCTCGCTCCAGGCGGCGTAGTCGCCCAGGTCGAGATAGCGGCAGATATCGGCCAGGGCCGCGGCATGGCGCGCGGCGTCCTGGCGGATGTCCAGGCGCACCAGATAGAGACCGAAGGTACGGGCCCGGCGCAGGGTATCGAGCAGGGAGCCATCGGCGATGACCCCCAGGCCGCAGTGCTGCAGGGAGTCGTAGCACAGCTGCAGCGGGGCGATCAGCTCGGCGTTGTCGCTGAGGATATGACGGGCGCCGGCATGGGGATCGGTGATGGCATGGGCCGCCCAGCTGCGGGTGATCTGCAACCGCTCGCGCAGCACCTTGAGCACCTTGCGATAGGGTTCCGGGTGATCGCCGGCCTGTTCGCGCAGGGCCGGACTCGCCGCCTGCATGGACAGCTCCGCGGCCAGCCGGTCGACATCGCGCAGGTAGAGATCGGCGGCCATCCAGCGCGCCAGCAGCAGCACCTCGCGGGTGATGGCGGCGGTGACGTTGGGATTGCCATCGCGATCGCCGCCCATCCAGGAGGAAAAGCGTACCGGCGCCGCGGTCAGCGGCAGGCGCTGGCCGGTGCGTTCCTGCAGGCAGTCGTCCAACTTGCGCAGCAGGCTGGGGATCGCCTGCCACAGCGAATTCTCGATCACCGCGAAGCCCCACTTGGCTTCGTCCACCGGCGTCGGCCGCTGGCGGCGGATCTCCTCGGTGTGCCAGGCCTCGGCGATCAGCCGACGCAGCCGTGCCTCGATGGCGGCCACCTCGGCGGAGGTGAGGTCGCGATGATCGAGGGCCGCCAGCTGCGCGCTGATCTCGTCGTATTTCTGGATCAGGGTCCGCCGCGAGACCTCGGTGGGGTGGGCGGTCAGCACCAGATCGATGTCCAGCGCCGCCACCCGCTCGGCCAGCTCGCTACCCGCGTGACCGGCCGCGCCCAGGCGCTCCAGCAATTCCGGCAGTACCTGCTGCTCGAAGGGCGGCGGCTCGTCTTCGGTGCGGCGTCTGACCCGGTGATATTCCTCGGCGATGTTGGCGAGGTTGAGAAAGTGACTGAAGGCCCGCGCCACCGGCAGCAGTTCGTCTTCGGCCAGGGTATCCAGGGTGTCGCCCAGTTGGCGGGCACCCTCCGCGGAGCCGCCACGGGCGGCCTTGGCGCCCTTGCGGATCCGCTCGATCTTGTCGAGAAAGGCCGCGCCATGCTGGTCGGCAATGGTCTGCCCCAGGAGCTCACCCAGCAAACGCACCTGCTCGCGCAGGCGAACATCGATTTCCACCATCTCGTGCTCCTCGAAAGTACCGGTTCGGACCTCACGGCAACCGCTGCGGTCTAGCGCAGAGGACAGCACCCCGCTGTCACGGTTGCAAGCCCCGGCTGTTGCAGGGTGCCCAGCCGCGCTCGACCTGAATATCCGACCTTTGCCTAAGCCACGGGAGATGCCCATGAAGATTCGCGAACTCGCTCACCAATGGGAGCAGCAGGCCACCACCTCCAGCACCACCCGCCGCTACCACCTCGACCTGGAGCTGGAGACCGCGGCCCGTCTCGAGGCCCTCTGCGAACTCTATCCCCAGCGCACGCCCGAGGCCCTGCTCGGTGAATTGCTGGCGGCCGCCTTCGAAGAGCTGGAGGCCAGCTTTCCCTATGTGCAGGGCGAGGACGTGGTGGCCACCGACGAGCTTGGCGATCCCCTCTACGCCGATGCCGGTACGACCCCGCGCTTTCTCGAATTGGCGCGCAAGCACCTGCATCGCCTGCAGTCCGAAACGCCCGACTAGCCGCCGACCTGCACCTTTACCTACATCGCTACCGCTCTGCCAAGGGCCTCCGCGCCCTGGCGAAATTCGATAGCCAGTGAACATTTTTGTCGGATGAGCGGTCACAGAGTCAGACCGCAGCGCTGGACGAGGGCTGGTTGTCAGCACCCGCCTCGGGCCTCTCAGGGCCGCGCCGGGCTTGTTTCCACATGCGGCTTTACATGACCAGGCGCCCGCCCTGCCCGTGCCGGCGGCGCGCTTTTCGGATCAACAACGGAGCTTGAATCCATGAAGAGTGCCACTGCCCAAAAGTCCCTTTCCAAAGCCTGCACCCTGAAACTGGCAGCCCTTGCCCTGGGCAGCTCGCTGTTGCTGGCCGGTTGCGCCGGCAATCCGCCGACCGCGCAGATGGCCGTGACCCAGTCCGCCGTCAACGAGGCCGTGAGCTCCGGTGGCAACCAGTTCGCGCCCATCGAGACCAAGTCGGCCCAGGACAAGTGGACCCAGGCCCAGACCGCTCTCTCCAACGAGAAGTACGACGAAGCCAAGCAGCTGGCCGAGCAGGCCGAGTGGGATGCCCGCCTGGCCACCCGCAAGACCCAGGCCGCCAAGGCCGATGCCGCTCTCAAGGATGCCCAGAACAGCATCCAGCAGATCCGTGAGGAAGGTCAGATCAACCTGCAGCTCCAGCAGAACCTGCAGAAGAAGGTCCAGCAGTAAGCGACCGCCCCTTTCCTCCCTTCACGAATTAAAAGGACGACCATCATGCGTAAACACATTCTGATCCCTGCCGTGTCGCTGCTCAGCCTGGCCCTGGCCGCGTGCTCCACGCCGCCCAACCCCAACCTGGAAAAGGCCAAGTCCGACTACTCCGCCCTGGAATCCCAGCCGCAGGCCGCCCAGCTGGCCGCCCTGGAGACCAAGGACGCCGGTACCTGGCTGCAGAAGACCGAGAAGGCCTACAAGGACGGTGAAAACGAGAAGACCGTCGACCAGCTGGCCTACCTGACCAACCAGCGCATCCAGACGGCCATGCAGACCATCAAGCTGCGCATGACCGAAGCCCAGATGCAGGGCGTCGATGCCGAGCGCACCCAGGCCCGCCTGGACGCCCGTACCGCCCAGCTCAAGCAGCTGCAGGATGCCCTGCAGGCCAAGCAGACCGAGCGCGGCACCGTGGTGACCTTCGGCAACGTGCTGTTCGACTTCAACAAGGCCGAACTCAAGCCCCAGGGCTATGCCAACGCCCAGAAGCTGGCCGATTACCTGAAGCAGAATCCCGAGCGCAAGGTGATCGTCGAGGGCTACACCGACAGCGTCGGCAGCGACTCCTACAACCAGCAGCTGTCCGAGCGTCGCGCCCAGGCCATCCAGACCGCCCTGGTCAGCGCTGGCGTCGAGCCGAGCCGCATCCAGGCCCGTGGCTATGGCAAGAACTTCCCGGTGGCCAGCAACAGCAACGCCTCCGACCGCGCCCTGAACCGTCGCGTGGAAGTGACCATCTCCAACGACGCCAACCCCGTCGCCCCGCGCATGTAACGACTGCGTGAAGCCAGAAGACCCCGCCCAGGCGGGGTCTTTTTTTACCTGCGGATCGGCTAGCGGCGCCTGCCACCCAGCAGGGAGCCGAGCAGTCCCCGTACCAGCTGCCGCCCGAGCTGATTAGCCGCCTGGCGCGCCGCGCTTCTGAGCGCATTGCCCGCGAGCTCGCCCACCAGATCGCCGAGGGCACCACCCTGCCCGGCCTGGGTCTTTTCCGCTACCGGCGCCTGCGCCGGGACCCGCTCGGCCTGACGATCCCGCAGGATCTCGTAGGCCGATTCGCGATCCACCGCCCGGTCATAGCGACCCGCCTGGGGCGACTGACGGATCAGCGTCTGGCGCTCGGCTTCGCTGAGCGGGCCGACCCGGGATTGCGGCGGGGCGATGGCCACGCGCTGGACCATCGCCGGCGTACCCTTGTCTTCCAGGCTGCCCACCAGGGCCTCGCCAATGCCCAGCTCGGTCAGCACCTCCAGGCTGTCGAAGGCCGGATTGGGATGGAAGCCGTCGGCCACCGCGCGCAGCGCCTTCTGCTCCCGGGCGGTAAAGGCGCGCAGGCCGTGCTGGATGCGCAAGCCGAGCTGGGCCAGGATGGTATCCGGCAGATCGGCGGGGGACTGGGTGACGAAATAGACGCCGACGCCCTTGGAACGGATCAGCCGCACCACCTGCTCCAGGCGCTCGCGCAGGGCCTTGGGGGTGTCGCCAAACAGCAGGTGGGCCTCGTCGAAGAACAGCGCCAGTACCGGCTTATCGGCATCGCCGCGCTCGGGCAACTGCTCGAACAGCTCGGCCAGCAGCCAGATCAGAAAGGTGGCGTAGACCTTGGGCGCCTCGTGCACCAGGCGGCTGGCGTCGAGCAGGTGGATGCGTCCACGGCCGTCAGGCTCGGGGCGCAGTACGTCTTCCAGTTGCAGGGCCGGCTCGCCGAAGAAGGCCTCGGCGCCCTGCTGCTCCAGGGTCGCCAGCCTGCGCAGCAGCGCCTGGGCCGAGGCGCCAGTGAACAGGGCGCGGTCCTCGCCCAGGGCGTCGGGCTGTTCGCGCAGGTGATTGAGGACCGCCTTGAGGTCCTTGAGGTCGAGCAGCAGCAGGCCTTCGCGATCGGCCACCTTGAAGGCGGCGTGCAAGGCGGCCTGCTGGCTGTCGGTCAGCTCCAACAGATTGCCCAGCAGCAGCGGGCCCATCTCGCTCAGGGTGGTGCGCAGCGGATGACCGCTCCGGCCATCGACGTCCCAGAGGGTGACCGGATAGGCCTGGGACTGGTGCGGCAGACCCTGGGCGGCGATGCGCTCGGCCAGCTTGCCCTGGGGTGCGCCGGCCGCGCCGAGGCCGCAGAGATCGCCCTTGATGTCGGCGGCGAAGACCGAGACGCCGGCATCGCTGAAGGCTTCGGCGAGGCGCTGCAGGGTCACGGTCTTGCCGGTGCCCGTGGCGCCGGCGATCAGGCCGTGGCGGTTGGCCAGCTTGAGTGGATGGCCGAGCGGTTGACCAGCGCTCTGGTCATTGGAAACGGCAGTACCCAGGATCAGCAGGGGCGTCGAGGACATGGCGCAGCTCCGTAGCAGTTCTGCGCCAGCTTAACCCGAGCGTCCGGGCTCAGGTACGGTTGCGAATGCGCTCGACGATGGCGGTGGTGGAGCTGTTCTCCACCAGACCGAGGATGCGCACCTCGCCGCCGTAGCCCTGCACGATCTGGGCGCCGACCACCTCGTCCACGCTCTTGTAGTCGCCGCCCTTGACCAGCACGTCCGGGCGCACCTGTTCCAGCAGGCGCTCCGGGGTGTTCTCGCTGAAGGGGATGACCCAGTCCACCGCGCCGAGGCCGGCCAGCACCGCCATGCGCCGGTCGACGCTGTTGATCGGTCGACCGGGGCCTTTCAGCCGGGTCACCGAGGCATCGTCGTTGACCGCCACGATCAGGCGATCACCCTGGGCGCGCGCCTGCTCCAGATAGGTCACGTGGCCGGCGTGGAGGATGTCGAAGCAGCCGTTGGTGAAGACGATCTTCTCGCCATGGGCGCGAGCGTCCTCGATGGCCAGCTGCAATTGTTCGAGGGACAGGACGCCGCGCTCGGAGCCTTCCGAACGCTGCACCGCGCGACGCAGCTCGGGGGCGCTGATGGCGGCGGTGCCCAGCTTGCCGACCACGATACCGGCAGCCAGATTGGCCAGCCCCACGGCCTGCGGCAGGTCTTCACCGGCGGCCAGGGCGGCGGCCAGGGTGGAGATCACGGTGTCGCCGGCGCCGGTGACGTCGAACACCTCGCGGGCCCGGGCCGGCAGGTGCAGGGCCGGCTGGGCGGGACGCAGCAGGGTCATGCCGTGCTCGCCACGGGTCACCAGCAGGGCGCCCAGCTCCAGGCGCGCCATCAGCTCGTTGCCCTTGGCGACCAGCTCGGCATCGTCGGCGCAGACACCGACGATGGCTTCGAATTCGGACAGATTCGGCGTGATCAGGCTGGCGCCACGATAGATGGAGAAATCCTTGCCCTTGGGATCGGCCAGCACCGGGATGTTGCGGGCCTTGGCCAGCTGGATCAGCGCCTGGTGGTTCTTCAGCGCGCCCTTGCCGTAGTCGGACAGCACCAGCACCTTGACCCCGGCCAGCATGGCGGCGGTGTCCGAGGCCAGCGCCTGGGGATCGGTGTCGAAGGGCTCTTCGAAGTCGACGCGGATCAGCTGCTGGTGGCGACTCATGATGCGCAGCTTGACGATGGTCGGCTGCTGGGCGATGCGCTGGAAGCGCACCTGCACATGGGCGGCTCTCAGGCTGTCGGTGAGGGCATCGGCGGCTTCGTCCTGACCGGTGACGCCGACCAGATAGGCCGGCGCGCCCAGGGCGGCGATGTTGAGGGCGACGTTGGCCGCGCCACCGGGACGATCCTCGTGCTGGTCGACGCGGACCACGGGCACCGGCGCCTCGGGGGAGATCCGCGAGGTGGTGCCGTGCCAGTAGCGGTCGAGCATCACGTCGCCAACCACCAGGACCGGCGCGAGATCGAAGCGAGGCATGGTCAGCTTCATAGGGACAGGCTCCAAAGCGCGAAAATGGCGGCGATCATAGCATAGGGGCCAAGGCGCCCCGGAAGCGCCTGCCGGCGGGAGAGGCCGGGGTCAGAGCTCGTCGCGGCGGCTTAGCCAGAACAGCTCGTGACGCCGCACGGCCTTGCGGAAGAATTCGTCTTCCCCGGTGCGCGGCCAGCGGCGACCGGCCAGCAGCCACTGGATGGCCCGGCGCAGGCGCTTCTTGGCCGGCAGCGGCACCAGCAGGTCGTGCTGCATCCCCAGGGCCATGGCCTTGTCCAGCCGCCGTTCGGGGGTCAGCAGCGGACTCCAGGGCACCAGGGGGGCCGGCGTCTCGATGGCGGGTGGCAGGGCGATGCCGCCCTCGGCCGGCCCCATGGGCCAGCGGTCGTTGTCGTGCAGGTGATTGGCGTAGAGCAATTCGAGCTCGGGCTGCCACTGGCTGAGGGTCAGGGCCTCGCGCAGGGCCTGGGTGCTGGCCACGTGATCGGCATGGGGATCGATCTGCGGATGCGGCAGCACCACCACCTCGGGGCGGAAGTGCTCCAGCAGGGCCACCAGATCGGCCACCAGGTTGCGCCAGGTGGGGGCGCCGTCGACATCGCCGGGCAGTTGCAGGGGGTTGTGGCGACGGGCACTGCGCACATCGCCTTCGCCGGATTCGCGGGAGCCGAAGGCGTCTTCCGGCGCCTGGCGCATGGCCGGCAGCTGCAGGCAGTAGTAGCCCAGCTGCACGCAACGCTCTGTTGGTACCCCACCCCACAGCGGGGTGACCAGGCTGTCCCAGGTGCGCAGGCGCCCCTTGAGCCGGGCCGCCGCCTGGCGATCGAGGCCCAGGCGCTGGTAGTGCGCGGCCTCGATTTCGCCCTGGGTCAGGGTGACGATGCTGGCTTCCCGCGCCTGGCTGTAGAGGCCGAAGGCGGCCAGCTCGGCGTCGTCGGCGTGGGGCGCGATGACCATCACTCTCTTGCTGCGGAGGTCCGGCTGGGCGAAGACGTGCAGGCGCAACTCGCCCTGCAGCCGGCAGAAGCGCGTCCAGAGGTGCAATTCGCCGCGCCGCAGGGCCTCGGCATAGCCGCTGAGATTGACATAGCGCCGCCCGGCCACGCCGCGCTCGAAGTCCTGGCGATCCGCGTCGTCACCTGCGCGCAGACGTACTTGGGGATCCAGTAATCGGCCCAGCCAACCGGCCTTGAGGCGGCATTCCAGGAACAGCGTCAGCTCGCCCGGCGGCAATTCCACCGCGGCCAGGCGACCGTGCCGCAGATGCAGGCCCAGCACCAGGGTGTCGGCAGGGAACTGGTAGCTGTAGTTGTCGCGCGGCGAATAGAAGAGGTGATCGGCGAACCAGGCCTCGTGGCCGAGCCACACCAGCAGCGCCAGCAGCGGCGCGCTCCACCAGGGCCCCAGCGCCAGGCAGCCGAGCAGCACGACGGCGATGACCGCCAGGACCAGCCGCTTGTGGCGGCGGTGACGTTTGAGCAGGGCTTGTTTGCGGGCGGTCATCTCAGCTCTCGAAGACGGTGACGCGGTGGCACCAGCGGTCCTTGTAGTCGCGATCGGCGCGGCCGAAGGAATAACGCAACGTCTTGCCCAGGGCGCGGGCGTCCTGCCAGGCGGCCTGGGTGTTCAGATAGGTGAGGACGCTGCCCGGACTCAGGTCGCTGGCCGCGGGATCGACGCCGCCGTTGACGTACTCGACGCTGATCCAGTCGGGCGCTTCCACCCGATAGAGCACCTGGATCGCCACCGGGCGCTCGCCGAGCATGAGCAGCGAACCGGTCATGAATTCCCGCAGCAGGGCGAACACCTCGGCCAGCCGGGTCTTGCCCGGTACCTCGAAGCCCCAGCGCGCCTCGAACAGCTCGGCATAGATCCGTGCCTGCTCGGCGCTGTCCAGCTCGGCCATGGGGACCGCGCGGCCACCGGCGTCTTCGAACAGCCGCTGCTCGCGTCTCTGGTTGTAGCGGAATTTCTTCGACCAGGCTTCCGGCTCGCGGAGCATGGCCAGCTCTTCGCTCTGCCGGCGCAGACCGGCGAAACGCTCGTCGCACAGCGGCGACAGATAGCGGGCGCGCTGGCGCAGGGGCGCCAGCGCGCCAGGGGCGGCCGGCAGGATGATCTCGGCGTTGCCCAGGTCGAACAGGGCACGCTGGCGGCGCTTCTTCAGCACCGCGCGCGACAGCGCCAGCTCGCGCCCCCAGCAGGGTACCGCCGCCTGCAGGCCATCAGCGCCGGGCCAGCCCAGGTAGCGCACCGGGATGCCGGCCAGCTCGGCCAGGCGGGCGATGACCTCGGGGTGGGTGGCGACGCTGCCGCCATGACGCTGCCAGGCAGCGGCGTAGTCGGCGGCGGAAATCGTGGTCCAGCCGCGCTCGCGCCAGAAGCGGAATCTGTTCAGCATTCGATCGTCGGCGCCGGCGGCGCGACCTCCTCGAACTGCTTGGCATGCAGCCGCGCATAGTAGCCGTTCAGCGCCAGGAGCTCGCCATGGCTGCCACGCTCGACGATACGGCCATTGTCCATCACCAGGATCAGGTCGGCCTTCTCGATGGTGGAGAGGCGGTGGGCGATCACCAGGGTGGTACGGCCCTGCATGACGCGATCCAGTGCGGCCTGGATGTGACGCTCGGACTCGGTGTCCAGCGCCGAGGTGGCTTCGTCGAGGATCAGCAGCGGCGCGTTCTTCAGCAGGGCCCGGGCGATGGCCAGGCGCTGGCGCTGGCCGCCGGAGAGCAGCACGCCGTTCTCGCCGACCTGGGTGTCGTATTTCTGCGGCAGACGCTCGATGAATTCGTCGGCATAGGCCGCCTCGGCCGCCGCCCTGACCTGCTCCATGGGCGCCCCGGCCAGATCGCCATAGGCGATGTTGTTGGTGACGCTGTCGTTGAACAAGGTGACGTGCTGGGTCACCAGGGCGATGTGCCGGCGCAGGTTGGTCAGGCGATAGTCCTGGATCTCCAGGCCGTCGAGGAGGATCTCGCCCTCTTCATGCTGGTAGAAGCGCGGGATGAGATTGGCCAGGGTCGACTTGCCGCTGCCCGAGCGCCCCACCAGGGCCACCATCTGGCCGGGTTCGGCGACGAAGTCGATGCCTTCCAGCACGGCCTTCTCGGTACCCGGATAGCGGAAGGTCAGGTTGCGCACCTCCAGGCGACCCTGGACGCGCTCGCGCTCTTCGCGGCCTTCGTCGCGCTCGGCGGGTTCGTCGAGTTGCTCGAAGATGCTTTCCGCGCCGGCCACGCCGCGCTGGATGGTGGAGCTGACCTCGGAGAGCTGGCGGATCGGCTTGGGCAAGAGGCCGGCCATGGTGATGTAGGCCACCAGGTCACCGGCGGAGGCTTCGCCGCGCAGCCAGAGCACCAGGAACATCAGCACCGCCATGGCCGAGTAGATGACCAGCTGCAGCATGGGCGTATAGACCGCGCCGGTCTTGGTCATGGTCAGCTGCTTGTCGGTGTTGGCCGTGCTGGAATCGAGGAAGCGCTGCTGCTCGTAGCGCTCGCCACCGAAGCTGCGCACCACCCGATAGCCCTGGATGGCTTCGGAGGTGATGTGGGTGACGTCGCCCATGGCCGACTGGATCTTGCTGCTCTGCTTGCGGAACTTGCGACTGGCGCTGGTCACCATCAGGGCGATCAGCGGCAGGATGGCCACCATCACCAGGGTCAGTTTCCAGTTCATCCACAGCAGGGAAGCGAACAGGAAGACCACGGTCATGCCTTCGCGGATCACCACCTTGATCGCCTCGGTAGCGGCGCCGGTCACCATGGTGACGTTGAAGGTGATGCGCGAGATCAGATGACCCGAGTTGTTGGCGTCGAAGTAGCGATTGGGCAGCCGCAGCATGTGGTTGAACAGCGCCACCCGCAGGTCGTGCACCAGGCCGAGGGAGACCCGCGCCAGGAAGTAGTTGCCGAGAAAGGAACCGACGCCCTGCCAGGCGGCGATCAGGATGATCATCAGCGGCACCGCCTGCACCAGGTGCAGGCCACCGACGATGGGCCAGCCCGGAAACATGGAGGCATTGGGGTTGTTCAGGCCATCGACGAAGTACTTGAGGATGCCCGCCAGCATCGGCTGGGTGGAGGCGAAAATCAGGAAGCCGACGATACTCAGGGCGAACATGCCGATGTAGGGCCGCACGTAGCCGAGCAGGCGGAAATAGATCTTCAGACTGGAGGTCTGCGCAGGGGAGTCTTGGCTCATGGTCTCGTCGTGACGCAAAAGCGCCATGTTAACACGCACCCGCCGCCGACCCAGCGGCGGGATTTTCCGCTAGGCTTGCCCTCCCCTGCTGCGGAACCCTGACATGCAACCGCTGATCGCCACCTATGCCGAACTCAAGGACTACTGGCGCCTGGAGGTGCTGGATGCGCCGGGCAAGCCCTTGCGCCTCAAGCGCCTGTTCCGGCGCGTAGCGGCCGGAGAGAGTCCGAGCTTTCTGTTCTGGTATCGCCTGGCGCAATTTCTCTACTGCCGCCCGCGCGGCCTGCTCAACTATCGCAAGCTGGCCGAGCGCATCAATCGCCGGCTGATCCGTCGGCACAATATCGAGATCCTGCTGGGCGCGCGCATCGGCCCCGGGTTGCGCCTGCCCCATCGCATGGGCATCTGCGTGTCGAATCTGGCGGTGATCGGGCGCAACGTGATGATCCGCCAGCACACCACCATCGGCATCAAGAGCGACGATCCGGCACAACTGGTCGGCATCTTCATCGGCGACAACGTCAGCCTCGGTGCCCACGTCTGCATCGTCGGCGACCACCTGACCATCGGCGACAACGTGGTGGTCGGCGCCGGCGCCCTGGTAATGCGCGACATCCCCGCCGACAGCCTCTACTACAGCCGCCACGAGGCGGTGATCCGCCCGCTGCCGGGCGCTACGCCCGGGGATGCCGCCCGCTGAGGACGGTCCGCAGCATCTGCGGCAGGACGCCATACAGATACAGCCGGTTGCCCAGCAGCTGTCGCCCCAGATAGCGCAGCACCTTGCCGCGCGAGGCGCCCTTGTAGTGCAGGCGCAGCAGCAGGGCGACATAGAATTTCTCGATGTCGCGAAAGCGCCGCTGGGCCGGGGTCTCGGCTTCCAGCTCGGACAGCGAATGGTCGAGGATGCCCGCGCAAAGCAGTTCGACCGGCTCTTCCCGCGCCAGCGCCTGCACCCGCAGGAAAAAGGAGACATCGACGCCATAGAGGGCGAAGCGCTCGTCGAAGACATCGCCGTGGCGGGCCGCGATACGCGCGGCCAGGCCCTGCGTCAGGCACAGCCCCGAACTGATGGTCACGGTGGCCCGGGGATCCAGGGGGCCCTCCGCGGTCACCACCGCCTTGTACTGATGGGGATAGCGGATGGCGCCCGCCCCCAGCACCAGGGGCACCAGCAACTCGGCCTGCTGCCCGAGCGCCTGCAGAAAGCGTGCGTCCACCACGGTGTCCTGGTCGAAGATCACCAGGCGCTCGGCGCCCAGTCGCAAGGCCTGGTTGTAGACCCGGCTCAGCGGCGGATTGCCGAGGTCCTCGCTGATGAGCACCTCCGTCCAGCCCGGCGCGGCGAGCAGCGTCTGGCGATCCGCCTGAGCCAGGGGCTGGGGCCCGTTGTTCCAGACCAGCAGGACGCTGTCGGCCGGCAGGCTGGCAGAGGGCTGGGCCAGCAGGCTGTCGAGGGTGGCCGACTCCCCAGGGCGCAAGCCATAGAGGACGACGAGAAAGAGCGTTCGCATGGGCTTTCCTGAGGATGGCGGCCTAGCCGCGCACCCGCTTGCGCAGGTAGTCGAGGGCCGCGCTGGCTTCGTCGGCCAGGTGCGGACGCGGCAGGTCGTTGGGCCAGATGCCTTCGGCGAAGGCCTGGCGATCACCGCCGCCGAGGCGCTCGCTCAGCGCCCGCTCCCACCAGACGTGGCGGCAGGCGCGGGCATAGCTGTCCTGGGGTGCCAGGCAGCCGTAGAGCAGCTTGCGCCCCAGACTCGCGCGCTGCTTGTCCAGTCCGGCCAGTTGCCACTTCACCCGCAGGCGGGTCCAGACATCGGGCAGCGGCTTGGTCAGCGGCACCTCCTGCCAGTGCCGCTGCAGCTCCGGGGAATAGTCTTCGCCATAGCGTTCGAAGAAGTGCGCCAGCATGAAGCGCAGAAAGCGCTTTTCCGCGTAGTAGTGACGCACGGGACCGCGCGCCGTGCTGATGGTCAGATCCGCCAGGCTGAACGACAGGGCGATCTGCTCCAGGGTATGGACCTCCTCGTCGTGGCCATGCCAGTCATCGATCAGGGCGATGGCCCGTTCGACCCGCGGCAGATGGCTGCGTGCCAGACCGCAGACGCCGCTGTTATAGAGCCGGGTCTCTTCCGACGGCTCCTGGCCACGCGCGGCCAGGGCGGCAGCGAAACGGGCGAATTCCGGGCGGGTACGGGCCTTGCGCCACGGCCACTCCTCGATGTCCATCAGCCCGCGCTGCTCATCGATGCCGTCGAACAGCGCGGCCAGCGGCGTCTGGACCACGGTATCGCTGTCGAGGAACAGGGTCTTGTCGGCGGCGGGCAGCGCCCAGGCGATGGTGCAGGCCTTGCTGCGGTGCAGATAGCCGTGCTGCCCCTGCCAGGCCTTGAGCGTCGCCCCCTCGATGGCCAGTACTTCCACCGGCCAGCCGCGATAGTCCTGCGGCCGATCGGTCAGGATACGGAGGGCGATGTCCTGGCCCTGGCGCCAGTGCAGGGCGCTGAGCAGGCTGAATTTCAGCTCCTGCCGATAGGCCTGAGCACCGCCGTAGACGAAATACAGGAGTTGGCGTGTTGGACGCATGTAAAGCTGCCGGCAAAAATCTGATTCTAGCAACAAGCGGCCGGATAGGTCGTAAGGGTCACTTCACAGCCTGCCACCTTCGGGTAACATGCACGCCCTGACGTTGACGGGTCCTGCATGAAGCCTCTCGAACATTCGCGCTATATCGAACTGCGCGACGCCGCCCAGGTAGTGGAAGCCGACCACCATGGCGACAAGGTCCTGCGCCTCACCGATGGCAGCTATCTCAAGCTGTTTCGCCGCAAGCGGCTGTTGACCTCGGCGGCACTGTTTCCCTACGCCCAGCGTTTTGCCGACAACGCCCGCCAACTGGCCGAGCGCGGCATCCCCTGCCCGCAGGTTCTGGAGGTCTATCGCGCCGCCTCGCTGCAGCGCGACCTGGTGCACTACAGTCCGCTGCCGGGCGCCACCCTGCGTCAACTGCGCGCCTCGAGCGAGGCCGCGACCCTGCGGCCGGCGCTGGGTCGCTTCATCGCCGAATTGCATGACAGTGGTGTCTATTTCCGTTCGCTGCACCTGGGCAACGTGGTGCTGACGCCGAAAGGCGAACTGGGGCTGATCGATATCGCCGACCTGCGCTGCCATGCGCGGCGTCTGCCGCTGCGCCTGCGGGTGCGCAACTTCCACCACCTGCTGCGCTATACCGAGGATCGCGACTGGGTGTTCGAACCCGGTCGCGAACCCTTCCTCCGGGCCTATGCCGAAGCCTGCCGCCAGCCCCTGGACTGGCGCGAGCTCGACCGGCAACTCCAGGACTAGTGCGGTGTTTCAGAAATTATCTGCACAATTTCGGCGGCGCTTTTTTGGCCTTGGCGGCGTTGCCGCTCTTCGCCATAGCCCTGCTATGACTCGTCGCGGCGCCTAGCCCATACCAAAAAAATCACTCGCCGATTCTTGCGCGAACTTCTGAAACACCACACTAGACCGGCACCGCCTGTCCCAGCGCCAGCTTGCGCCGGCGCTGCACCTCGGCCCCGGCGATCATCGCCGCGGGCAACAGCACCAGCGGCCACAACTCGTCCGGATTGCCGATCAGCTTGGCGCCATCGAAATTGAGCATCAGCAGGGCCACGGCCAGATAGAGTCCCCAGGGATCGCGCTGGCGCAGGGCCGCGCCCAGGCTGGCCAGCATCAGCACGCCAAAGATCAGCAGCGATACCAGGCCGGTGTAGATGCCAAAGGACACGAAGATATTGTGCGGGTGCTGAATGGCCTCGGTGCCATGCAGCAGATCGTGACTCTGATAGCCAAGACCGCAACCGAGCCACCAGCCGCAAGCCTCCCAATCCTTGATCATGAAGTGGAACAGCTCGATGCGTCCGGAATCCGCCCGTCCCCAGAAGGCGACGAACCAGGCTTCGGTGTGCACCACCTGGACCACCCCGGCGATCAGGGCACCGACCAGGACCACCAGCGCCAGGGTACGCAGCGGAAAGCGCGGAAAGGCGAAGAGCACGCCGAGGGCGGCCAGGAAGCCGATGCCGACCAGGCCGGTGCGGGTCTGCAGGGCGAAGGAGATGCCGACGATGGTGACCACCACCGCCGCCAGCAACTCGATCCAGCGCCGCTCGCGGATCCAGGTGGGCGCCGCCAGGCCGCCCAGGCAGACCATCCAGATGCTCACATAGATGGGATTGGAGATGCGTCCCGGCAGGTGGATGATCCGCTGGCCGACCGCATAGTGACCGGTGAGCCAGAACACCAGGCTGGAGCCCACGGCATAGGCGCAGACCACCCAGAAGGCCAGGCGTACGAAGCCGGGCCGGCGAAAGAAGTCGCCATCCACCAGGCAGGCCACGCTCAGCACGAACAGCAGCACATAGAGGATGTGCTTGAAGAACTGCCCCTCCTCGGCCCGCACCCCTGGCACGATGAACCAGGCGAGAAACACCAGCCAGAGCAGCAGCAGCGGCGAGCGCCAGTCGATCAGCCGCGGGCGCAGGACGAAGAGGATCAGTGCCGGCAGGGCGATGGCCGCATAGTAGTAGCTGTTGATCCACTTCGCCGTGGGGATGCACAGGTAGGCGGCCATGAACACCAGCACCGCCAGGGTGAAGTAACGGCTTTGCTGCAGACGATCAAGCAAGGGTGTCACCACAACAGGGCTCCCAGGAGTGCACCGACCAGGAAGGCCAGTGCCAGTTTGATGCGTTCCATCCGCCGGCGCTTCCGCTTGTCGTTGCGGTCTTTGTCGCTGACCACGTGCTGGCCGAAGCCGGTGTGCAGCACGGCATCGTTTTCCAGGATCAGCGCGTGGCGCTGGGCGTCGGCATAGCGCCGGGACAGTTCCTTCTCGCCGCTCAGGTCGCCATAGGGCGCGTGCAGCAGGTAGTCGGCGCGCCGGCGCAGACCGGGATTGAAGGAAAAGCCCTGCCATTCGGGCTTGTGCGAGCCGACCTCATGAAAGGCGATGCCGGCATGCACCTGGCGCGGCTTGAGATAGACGTAGGGGCTGTGGATCGCCAGGTCATGGGCATGACTGCGCAGCCAGACCTGCAGCGCCTGGGGATCGGCCTCCAGCAGCGCCTGGGAATCCTCGATGAAGCCCGGGCGATAGAAGGCCCAGTCGTCTTCGCAGTGAAAGATCCAGCTTGTCTCGACCCGGGCATAGGCGGCGTCGACGCTGCGCATCTGGCCGAGCTTGGGGTTGTTGACGATGAACTCGGTGTGCTCGCGCCAGTGCTCCGGGATGCAGTCGCGTACCGCCTCTTCGCCGGAGTCCTCGGTGATGAAGACCCGGCGGATGGGCGCGGTGTTGAATTCGTCGAAGGTCGCCAGCGTCTGCCGCAGCAGGTCGAAGCGCCCGCAGCTGGTGACGACCACAGAGATGTCGCTGTCGGCGGAAAACTGCACGTTCTACCCTTTCTGCCAGTTGAGTCGAAAGCCGGACCTTGCGCGGCGCATCAGCGTCCCAGCCAGCCCAGCAGGCGGCGGAGGAACCCCGGTGCGACGGCCGGTCGCAGCGCTGGGGTTATAGCCGAAACGATGCGCTCACCCAAGTGGCCGAAGGCGAAAGAGTGACGCGCCAGGGCCTCTCCCGCCCTGGCGATGGCCGCGGCGTGCGCCGGATCGCTTCGCAGCCGGGCGAGTTTCTCGCGCAATTCCTCCAGCGAGCGATAGAGCACCACGTTGACGCCATCCTCGAAGCCCAGCGCCCGGTTCTCTTCTTCGCCCTGGTCATAGGTGAAGAGCACGCAGCCGCAGGCCATGGCCTCGAAGTTCTTGATCATGTATTCGCCCATGCCGACATCGGCGCCGACAAAGAAGCGGATGCGGTTGAGGGTCTGCAGGTATTCGTCGCCCGAGCGGGTCTTGGTGATCAGCAGCGGCTCGACCCTGGCCAGATCTTCCAGCAGCTGCTTGCGGCCGCTGTAGGCCACGCTGCCCAGGCTGCCGACGAAGCCCAGTTCGATGTCGCGCTCGACACCCAGGTCGCGCAGGCGACTGTCGTCGTAGCCCTTGGGTACGAAGTGGGCGTCGATCCCCTCCTCCTGCAGCCGCCGCGCCACCCCGGCGCCGGAGACCAGCACCCGGACGTGGGGCATGGCCCGGTAGTAGCGGCTGAATTTGCCGGTGTACTTGCAGGGGATGAAATTCTGGTAGGCGTCGTGTTCCAGCTCCACCAGATTGGGCAGGCTGCGGATGAAGGGGATCTGCTTGAGCTGCTTCTTGAATCGCAGAAACAGCAGGATGCGGTCGTATTGCTCGGGCTGGGGCACGGCGCGGCGGAAATAGCCGCGCAGATCGGCCTGTTCCTCGTCGCTCAGCCAGCGCAGGTCG
Source organism: Pseudomonas sp. HR1 (assembly GCF_030175875.1). NCBI lineage: Bacteria > Pseudomonadati > Pseudomonadota > Gammaproteobacteria > Pseudomonadales > Pseudomonadaceae > Pseudomonas > Pseudomonas sp. HR1. The sequence goes on along the minus strand of NZ_JASNRF010000005.1, from coordinate 390,478 downwards.
CAGTCGCAATGGGCGGCGATGCTGGCATAGAAGTGGTCCAGCAGGATGCGTTGCTCCTTCTGGACCAGGAACAGGACTTTCACGGCGCCGGGGCCTTGAAGGCGGCAACCATCGGCAGACGCCAGAAGTCGCGGCGCACGGCCTCGTCGGAGAAGCGTTCGGCCAGGCGCTCGCGCATGTGCTGTACGCAGGCACGTCTCTGGCTCGGCGCCAGGCGACCTAGATGCTGCAGCCCCTGGCCCAGGGCCTCGGCGTCGCCCAGGGGAAAGAGAAAGCCCACGCCTTCGACGATCTCCCGGGCGCCGCCGCAGGAGGTGGCGATCAGGGGCACGCCGGCGGCCATGGCTTCCAGCAGGACCATGCCGAAGGGCTCGTGATCGGAACTCAGGGCGAAGACGTCGAAGGCCTTGAAATAGCGCCGGGCGCCTTCCACCTGGCCAAGGAACAGCACCCGGTCGGCGATGGCCAGTTCACGGGCCAGGTCCTTGAGGTCTTCTTCCAGGCGACCCTTGCCGAGAATCGCCAGCAGGGCGTTGGCCGGCAGATTCGGCAGGGCGGCGGCGAAGCCGCGCAGCAGCGTGGCCTGGTCCTTGTCCGGATGCAGGCGACCGACGTTGCCGACGATCCAGGCGTCATGGGGCAGCTTGAGCTCGGCGCGGGCCTGGTCGGCCGGCAGGAGTTCGCGCTCCACCGCCTCGACGTCCAGGCGGTTGTAGAGGGTCTCGATGCGCTCGGCCGGCCAGTCCTTGAGGCGCAGGCGCAATTCGTCGCGCACCGCGTCGGAGACGCCCAGCAGGGTCAGGCGCTTGCTCATCAGCTTGGCGAACAGCCGCCGGCCGAACCGGTCGTAGTCGCCAAAGGCATGGTGCACGCCGATCACCGGCAGATTGGTGGCGAGGCAGGCGATCCAGATCGGCTTGAAGCGGTGGGCGATGACGAAGCGGATGCCTCGCGAGCAGACGATCTCGCGCAGCGCCTGGATGGCGCCGAGCTTGAGTCCGCGCACGTCCCGGGAGGAATATTCCAGGAACAGCACCTCGTCGCTGCCGCAGCCGGCCGCCACCTCGGCGTCGGCGGTGCCGGTGAGAAAGACCGTGGTGACGCGATAGCCGCTGCCCGCGAAGAGGCTGGCGGTCTGGCGGGCGCAGTCGAGGAAGGGACCGTCGTAGCCGTGACAGAACTGCAGCACCCGCGGTTCGGCGGAACGCGTCATACGCCAGCCCCCTCCTTGACCACCAGGATGTCTTCCATGATCAGGTACTGCAGATCCGAGCCGAAGAACATGTTCAGGGCGTCGGTGGGCGAGCAGACCATGGGTTCACCGCGGCGGTTGAGCGAGGTGTTGAGGGAGACGCCGTTGCCGGTGAGCTTTTCCAGCTCGACCATGAGGTCGTACCAGCGCGGATTGTGCCGGCGCTCCAGCACCTGGGCGCGGGAGGTGCCGTCTTCGTGGACCACCTCGGGTACCCGGCTCTTCCACTCTTCGTTGACCTCGAAGGTAAAGGTCATGAAGGGCGAGGGATGGTCGACCTTGAGCATCTGCGGCGCCACGGTGTCGAGCATGGACGGGCAGAACGGCCGCCAGCGCTCGCGGAACTTGATCTGGGCGTTGATGCGATCGGCCACGCCCGGCACGCTGGGGCAGCCGATGATGGAGCGACCGCCCAGGGCGCGCGGACCGAATTCCAGGCGACCCTGGAACCAGGCCACCGGATTGCCGGCCACCATGATCTCGGCGATGCGCTGGGGCATGTCGTCGATCCGCTCCCACTTGGGTGCGTTGGGATGGCGGGCGCAGGCGGCGATGACGTCTTCGTTGCTGTAGCCGGGGCCGAGATAGACGTGCTCCATCTTCTCCACCGGCACGCCGCGGGCATGGGAGACGTAGGCGGCGGCGCCGACGGCGGTGCCGGCATCGCCCGAAGCCGGCTGGACGAACAGCTCCTTGACCTCGGGACGGGCGATGATCTTCTGGTTGAGCTTGACGTTGAGCGCGCAGCCGCCGGCAAAGGCAATCTTGCCGGTCTGGCGGATGATGTCGCCCAGGTAGTAGTCCATCATCTCCAGCGCCAGCTTCTCGAACAGCGCCTGCATGCTGGCGGCATAGTGGATGTAGGGATCGTCGGCGATATCGCCTTCGCGCTTGGGCCCAAGCCACTCGATCAGCTTGGGCGAGAAGTAGTAGCCCTTGCCCTTTTCCTTGTAGCGGCGGAAACCGATGACGTTGGCGTAGTCGGTGTTGATGATCAGCTCGCCGTTCTCGAATTTCGCCAGGCGCGAGAAATCGTACTTGCTGGCATCGCCATAGGGCGCCATGCCCATGACCTTGAATTCGCCGTCGAGCATCTCGAAGCCGAGGAATTCGGTGAGGGCGCCATAGAGGCCACCCAGGGAGTCCGGGTCGTAGAACTCCTTGATCTTGTGGATCTTGCCGTTCTCGCCGTAGCCGAAGAAGGTGGTGGCGTACTCGCCCTTGCCGTCGATGCCGAGGATCGCGGTCTTTTCGCTGAAGCCCGAGCAGTGATAGGCACTGGAGGCGTGGGCCAGGTGGTGCTCGACGGCTTCCAGCTTGACCTTCTTGAGGTCGAAGCCGAGCTGCACCAGGCACCACTCGATGCGCTTCTGGTAGCGGTGATAGCGGCGATTGCCGAACAGGATGGCGTCCAGGGCGCGATCCGGCGCGTAGGCATAGCGCTTGGCGTAGTGCCAGCGGGCTTCGCCGAAGAGGCTGATGGGCGCATAGGGAATGGCCACCACGTCGACGTCGGCGGGGGTGATCCCGGCCTGTTCCAGGCAGAACTTGGCCGACTCGTAGGGCATGCGATTCTTGGCATGCTTGTCGCGTACGAAGCGTTCTTCTTCCACCGCGGCGATCAGCTTGCCGTCGATATAGAGCGCGGCGGAGGGATCGTGGCTGAGGGCGCCGGACAGGCCAAGGACGGTCAGGGACACAGGTAAAGCCTCTGTACAGGGCGAAGCCAGGGGAGTTCGCCGGGGTTTCGCGAGGCCGCTGCAGGCCCGCCTCGCCTCAAAAACGGCGAATTATAGCCGTTCAGGCAGGCCACGGGTAATGGCCGCACGCCGGACCGGGGCTTAGCGCACGGCGATTCAGCCCCGGTACAGATGGCGGCGCTTCGCTCAAGCCGGCGGCAGGCGCTCGTCGAGCAACCGGTGCAGGGCGCTGTCGGTCGGCCAGTTGCGCAGCAAGCGGGCACGGTCGCGGGCATAGGCACTAGCATAGGCGCTGTCGCTGCCGTGGGCCTGCAGGGCGTCGAGGTCGATCACCAGCCAGCGGCCGTCGTGCCAGATCAGGTTGGTGCCCTTGAAGTCGCCATGACCGAGGCGCTCGCGGCGCAGGGCCTCGACCAGCGCCAGCAGGGCGTCCAGCTCGGCCGCGGGCGGGGCGGAATCCACATAGGGGGCGAAACGCTCCAGCAGATTGGGCCCGTCGACGAAGGGCGTCACCAGGTAGGCGCGACCGCGCAGGCCGAGGAAGCGCCGCTCGCGCACGGCCAGGGGCTCGGGGGTGGGAATGCCGAGGAACAGCAGGCGATGGCCTTCGCGCCAGCTGTGCCAGGCCCGGCTCGGTCGCCAGAAGCGCGTCAGCCAGTGGCCGAAGCCCTTGATGTTGTATCTCTTGAGCACCAGGTCCTGGCCCTGCCATTGCAGCCGGGCCACGGTGGCGGCGCCGCCGTCCTTGAAGGTCGGCAGGCCGGCCAGGGCGGCATCGGGATCGGCCAGCAGGCCTTCCAGACGACTCAGCCAGGTACGGCGCACGGCGATCAGGCCGAAGGCGCTGCGGGTGACGGCGAACAGGGTGCACTCCCGACCGCTCTTCTTCAGGTAGTCGGCCAGGCGCCAGCGGCGGATCTCGGCGGTGCGCGCCAGCAGGGCGTCGAGGCGCAGGGCGTGCTCGGCATTGACCAGCAGGTAGTGGATCAGCAGTTCTTCCAGCTGGGCATCCAGGGCGGCCGGCAACTGGGCGAAGAACACCGCCAGATTCTCCTGCACCCGCGCCTGGGACAGCGGCTGGCCGACGCTCTCGGCCTGGATGTCCGCCGCATCTATGACCAGGGCGGCGCCGTCCTTGACCAGCAGGTTGTCCAGGTGCAGATCGGCTTGCCAGAGGCCCTGGGCATGCAGCCGCGCCAGGGTGGCGAGGGCGGCGCCAAGCAATTCGTTCTGCGCCGGCGACAGGGGTGGCTCGGCGGCCACCTGCTGCCAGAGCTGCTCGACGCTGGGCGCCGCCTCGATGAAGTCGAACAGCAGCCAGGCGCCCTGCCCGCCTGCCTCGCCGCTGTCCAGCAGCGCGGGAGTCGGCGTCGCGGCGGCCGCGAGCAGGCGACAGCCCTCGCGCTCGCGGGCGAATTGCCGGCTCGCGCGCTCGCCGACCAGCAGCTTGGCCAGCACCCGCCGGCCCTGCCAGCGGGCTTCGCCGACATAGCGCTGACCGGGCAGCACCCTGAGCAGCGACAGCACTTCCAGTTCGCCACCGGGCAGTTCGATGCGCAGCGGCAGGGCTGGCGCGCGGCCGGCCCTGGCCAATTGCTCCAGGGTCATGCCTTGCGCTCCTTGTGGCGGCGACGCCCCGCCAGACGCTGGCTCCAGTCCCGCACGGCGGCGCTGTCCAGCGGCTGGTCCAGATAGCTCGCCAGCAGGCGGGCGATGTCCGGTTCACTCCATTGCGGCGCGCGGCGCAGCAGGGGTTCGAGATCGCGCAGGCGATCGCGCCGGCCGAACAGCAGCGGCCGGGTCTTTTCCAGATCGATCAGCCGCGCGATCAGGCCTTCGCCCTGGCGCTGCAGGAACAGATGCTTGGGATAGAAGCAGCCGTGCACCTGGCCGGCGCCGTGCAGCTGCCGGGCCAGTTCACCGACGGCGACCAGCACCGCCTGGCGCTCGTCCGGCGACAGGTGCGGCCAGACCCGCAGCCAGCTGTCCAGATCGCGCCAGTCATCCAGCGCCCGGGTCAGCAGGATGGCGCGCCAGCCCTGGTCGTCGCGGCGCTCGCCGTAGTACGCCAGCTCCAGCGCCGGGATGCCGAGCTCGGCGTAGTGGCGGATGTTGCGACTCTCGCGGGCAAAGGTCGGCTCGCCCAGCGGGCGGGCCAGGGTCCGGGTCAGGTAGTCGCGCTGGCGCTTGAGGTAGTAGCCATGACCGGCGACGTCCAGGCGAAATACCTGGCTGAAGCCGCCGCGCCCCTGGTTGGGTTCATCCACCGCGGGCAGCTCCAGCGCCCACAGCGCCGCGAAGCTGTCCAGACCCTGGCCGGCCAGCACGGCCCGATCCTCGGCCGCCCATACCTCGTTCATTCCCGCCCCTTGAAATAGTCCAGCACCTCGCGGATGCGCCCCTTGTCGTTGTCGCTGAGGCGCGCGCGACCGCGGTACTGCAGATAGAACCTGAGGCGCTGGGTGCGCGACAGCTGGTACTTGGCCACCTTGTCCAGGCAGGCCAGGTCCTTGACGATGCGCCAGCGCAGCCAGTGGCCGACCCAGAAGGCGCCGGCCGGGCAATCGATGAAATAGAGCACGCCCTGGCCATCCACCAGCAGGTTGCGCCACTTGAGATCGTTATGGACGAAATGGTGGTCGTGCAGGGTGCGGGTGGCCGCGGCCAGCTGGCGGCTGACGTTGTCGACCCAGACCCGGTCGCGCAGGCGTGGATCCTCGCGCCGGGCCAGTTCGGCGAGATCCAGGGTGTCGGGAATCTCGCGGGTGATCATGGCGCCGCGGGTGAACCCCCGCGGCGAACGCTCCATCCCCCAGGCCACCACCGGCGCGGTGGCGATGCCCCACTTGGCGAAGCGCTTGAGATTCTGCCACTCGGCCTTGACCCGCGGCCGCCCGACATAGCGCCGCAGTCCCTTGCCAGCGCCGTGGTAGCGCTTGACGTAGTACCGGATGCCGTCGCGCTCGATGCGCACCACTTCCGACAGCGGATCGCTGGTCAGGCGTTCGCCGGTCAGGGCGAACACCGCGTCCAGGGTCGCGAATTCGGGCAGGTGGGCGACGCTGGAATCGATGCGCCAGTCAGCCATCAGAGCCGGTCCCCGTAGCGTTCCTTGCGCTCCAGCAAGGCGGCGGCCTTGCGTTCCAGCCGCGCCAGCAGCGGGGCCTCGTCGCGCAGGATCTCGCGCAGCGGGCGCTGGAAGTAGCCGCGCAGGAAGCGCAGGAAGTCGCGCCGCGTCAGGCCGATGCCCAGGGCGGAGAAATACAGTCCGGCCAGGTCCTTGTCGCGCCAGCGCCGGGGCACCTGGGCGCGGCACTGGGCGCGGTGCAGGTCGATCAGCCAGAGTCGCAGAGTGGCCACGGTGACCGGCTGGGCGGTGTCGAGCAGGAAATGGCAGATGTAGCAGTCGCGATGATTGACGCCGGCCCGGTGCATGGCGCCGGTCATGCGCGCCACCTCGGCGATCAGCGCCCGCTTGAGCGCCGGCTCGGGCGGCTGGCGGACCCAGTCGAGACTGAAGTCTTCGAGACTGACAGTGGGCGCCAGCTCCTCGGTGATGATGAAGGAGTGCTGGGTCGCCGGATTGACGCCGCGCTCGCCAAAGGCCACGGCGGTCATGGTCGGCACGCCGACCTGGTGCAGCCGCTCGATGGCCTGCCATTCCTGGCGCGCACCCAGCACCGGCTGCTTGGCCTGCAGCAGATTCTTGGCGATCTCGCCCCAGCCGATGCCGCGGTGGATCTTGACGAAGTAGCCGCGCCCGGCCACCTCGGTGCGCAGGGTGCGGCGGCCGTCCAGTTCGCGATAGACCTGGCCCTGCAGGGCCTCCACGGCGACGAAGGGATCCTGGCCGGCCCAGAGGCTGGCGAAGGGCTCACGCAATTCCAGGGTCATGCCACCCCCAGGATGACATCGGCGGCGCGCTCGGGCAGCGAATAGAGATCGGCGCTGTCGGCGAAGGCCAGGCCGTTGCGACCCTGCACCGCGCGGCGCTCGGGATCGGCCAGCAATTCGGCCAGCATCCGGTCCAGGGTCTCCTGGGCGAAGGGCGACGGCACCACCTCGCCGGCGCGGGCCTCGTCGATGTAGTGGGCATAGCCGCAGACGTCGGTGACCAGCACCGGCAGTCCGGCGACCAGCGCCTCCAGGAGCACGGTGCCGGTGTTCTCGTTATAGGCCGGGTGGATCAGCAGATCGGCGCCGAGCAGGAAGCGCGGGATGTCGCTACGCCCCTTGAGGATCTGGACGCGATCGCTCACGCCCAGGGCCTTGGCCTGCAGCAGGAAGGGCTTGGGATCGTCCTGGCCGATGGCGAACAGCCGGGTGCGCTTGCGCAATTCCCTGGGCAGCGATGCCAGGGCGCGCAGACTGCGATCCAGGCCCTTGGTCTTGAAGCCGGAACCGATCTGCACCAGCAGCAGCTCGCCCTCCTCCAGCCCGAATTCGCGGCGGAAGTCGGCGCGGATCTCGGCGGCATTGGTCGGCGCGCGGCGGTCGGCGGCGATGCCCGGCGGCAAGAGATGGAAGCGCGGCGCCGGCGTGCCGTAGTGCTTGACGAACAGCGGCTGCTGCACCTCGGAGATCATCAGGATCTCGGTGGAGGACTCGGGCGCGAACACCGCCCGCTCGTATTCGGCGAAGTGGCGATAGCGACCCCACTGGCGATAGAGCGGGTTGCGCAGGGTCTGGGCCTTGTCCTCGAAACAGGGATCGGCGGCGTAATAGACGTCCAGCCCCGGCATCTTGTTGAAGCCGATCACCCGGTCGACCGGATCGCGGGCGAGGTCGGCCTGCAGCCAGGCGTGGAATTTCTCGTTGCGTCGGTGATTGAACAGGGCGCTGACCCGGGCCACCCGCACATCGAAGCCCTCCGGTACCGGGCCTTCCCAGATCAGGGTGTAGACGCGAATGGCATGGCCGCGGCGCTGGCACTCCTGGGCGATGCGCAGGAAGTCCCGCTGCAGGCCGCCAAAGGGAAAGTACTTGTAGAGCACGAAAGCCAGGGTCATGCGGGGAGGTCTTCCAACAGCAGGGTTTCCAGTTCCAGTTCGACCCGCTCCGGGGTCAGGGCGGCCAGACTCGCGGCCGGCTGATCGCGCGGCTCGTCGGTGCCATCCAGGCCCACGGCGCTCAGGTGCACCTGGGAGCGGCCATAGGCGCCGACCTTCTTCGGACTGGTCGGGCCATAGAGCGAAACGGTGGGCACGTCCAGGGCGGCCGCCAGGTGGCCAAGACCGGTATCCACCGCCACGCAGGCTCGGGCGCCGGCCAGCACCTTGGCCACCCCGGCGAGATTCAGGCGCGGCAGCACCTGGACGCCATCCAGGCCGTCGGCGATGCGTTCGGCCCGGGCGTGCTCCGCCTCGTTGCCCCACAGCAGCCGCACCGGCCAGTCCAGCCGGCTCATGCGTTCGGCCAGTTCGCGCCAGTGGGCCTCGGGCCAGTGCTTGCTGACCCAGGTGGTGCCATGCAGGAACACCACATAGGGCGTCTCGTTGGGCCCGGCCAGGCGTTGCCGATCCAGGCCGTAGTCACCCACGCCGGCCGGCAGCGGATAGTCCAGCGCCTGGGCGAACAGCTGGCGGATCCGCTCCAGGGCATGCTGCCCCTTGGCCACGTGATAGCGTTCGTCATAGAAGCGGCTGGCCAGGGGCTCGCGCGCGGAAGTGCGGTCGAGACCGGCTACCGGCGCCTCGGCATAGCGGGTCAGCCAGGCGCTCTTGAGCAGGCCCTGGGCATCGATCACCCGGTCATAGCGCTGCTCGCGCACCCGGCTCTTGAATTCGCCCCATTCGCCACTGGCCCAGGCGGAAAAGGGCTGCTTGCGCCAGCGCCGCAGGGCCACCGGGATCACCTGGCTCACCGCCGGGTGCCAGGCGGGGATCTCGGCGAAGCCCTCCTCCACCACCCAGTCGAAGCAGATGCCGGGGATGGCCCGGGCCGCATCGGTCAGCGCCGGCAGGGTATGGATGACATCGCCGAGCGACGAGGTCTTGACCAGCAGCACGCGCATCTAACCCACCTCGACCGGATCGGCGACCAGACGGCCGAGAGCGTCCTGCACCAGACTCGGCTGCAAGAGGCGCAGGCAGTCGTAGTGACCGAAGCGACAGGTGCGGTCGAAGCAGGGACTGCACTCCAGCCCCAGGCGCACCACCTCGACCTGACTGGCCAGCGGCGGCGTGAAGCCCGGCGAGGTGGAGCCATAGACGGCCACCAGCGGGCGATCCAGGGCGGCGGCCACGTGCATCAGCCCGGAATCGTTGCTGACCACGGCGCTCGCACAGGAGAGCAGGTCGATGGCCTCGGCCAGGGAGGTGCGCCCGGCGAGGTTGCAGACATCTTCTTCGAAGCCGGGAGTGACCCATTCGCGGATCTCTTCACCGCCCGGGGCATCCTTCTGCGAGCCGAACAGCCAGACCTGCCAGCCCTGGCGCAGCCGGGCATCGGCCACGGCGGCATAGTGCTCGGCCGGCCAGCGCTTGGCCTCGCCGAACTCGGCGCCCGGACAGAGCGCCAGCACCGGCCGGTCCAGACTCAGGCCGAAGCGTTCCAGGGCGGCGTCGCGGCTGGCCGGGTCGATGGCCAGGCGCGGTTCGGGATAGGGTTTGGGCAACTCGGCACCGGGCGCATGGGCCAGCGCCATGAAGCGCTCGATCATCAGCGGATAGCGGGCCTTGTCCAGGGTGCGGATGTCGTTGAGCAGGCCGAATCTCATCTCGCCGCGCCAACCGGTGCGCTTCGGGATGCCGGCGAAATAGGGTACCAGCGCCGACTTCAGCGAGTTGGGCAGGAGGATCGCCTGGTCATAGCGACCGCGCAGCTGCTGGCCGATGCGCCGGCGGGTGGCCAACTCGAAGGCGCCATGGCCGAGGGGAAAGCTCAGGGCTTCGCGCACCTCGGGCATGCGCTCGAGCAGCGGGCAACTCCACTCGGGGGCGAGTACGTCGATCTGACAGTCGGGGTGCTGGCGCTTGAGGCAGACGAAGAGGGTCTGCGCCATCACCATGTCGCCGACCCAACTGGGTCCGATGATCAGAATATTCATGCTGGAAGGCGATCGGCACCTAGCGGGTGGCCGACTCCCACTCCCTCAGGCCCGGCCTGATCGAAAGCTCGCGCACGGACATCGACATCTTGCCTCTCCTTACTGATGACGGCCTAAAAGGTGGCCGGATTGCCGGACGGCGTGTCCAGCCCCAGGCCGTGCCAGATACGGCGTACTTCGTCGCGCTCGGCGAGAAAGCCGTCGGCCGGCACCTTGCCCGGCTGCTTCTGCAGCACCAGGCGGTGCAGCGCGGCGCGGTAGGCCTTGTAGGCTTCGCGCAGGGCAATGGCGTCCGTGGCCGGTACCAGACCAGCCGCTTCGAGGGATTCCAGGATGCGGATGTTGTCGGGAAAACGCAGCAATTCGGGATGCTGCCACGACCAGGCCAGAACGGCATATTGGACCATAAATTCGATATCGACGATACCGCCGGCATCCTGCTTGAGGTCGAACAGCTGCTCCGGCCGGCGTGCGTTCGGCCCCAGTCCGCCGGCGGTCAGCGCGGTGCCGAGGTTGTCGAGCATCTTGTCGCGCATGCCGGCCACGTCGGCCTGCAGGGTCGCCAGCTCCCGTTGCCGACCGAGGATGCGCGCCCGCACCGCGTCGAAGCGCTCGCCAAGCCGCGGACAACCCGCCGCCACCCGCGCCCGCACCAGGGCCTGGTGTTCCCAGGTCCAGGCCTCGCTCTGCTGGTAGCGCTCGAAGGCCTCCAGCGAACTCACCAGCAGCCCCGCCGCGCCGGACGGCCGCAGGCGCATGTCCACCTCGTAGAGGGTGCCCACCGGGGTGGTGGTGGTGAGCAGATGGATGATCCGCTGACCGAGGCGATTGAAGAACTGGGCGCCATCCATGGGCTTGGCGCCATCGGTCTCGGCCAGGGGATCGGCGTCGTGGATGAACACCAGGTCGAGATCCGAGCCGTGGCCGAGTTCGATGCCCCCGACCTTGCCATAGCCGACGATGACGAAATCCGGCTGGCAGGGCGAGCCATCGCGCCGCTGCGGCGTGCCATGACGCTGCACCAGCTGACGCCAGGCCAGGCCGAACACCTCTTCGAGGATCACCTCGGCCAGCCAGGTGAGATAGTCGCTGACCTTCATCAGCGGCAGGCTGCCGGCGATCTCCGCCGCCGCCACCCGCAGGCTGTGGGCGCGCTTGAAGTGGCGCAGCACGTCCATCTGCTGCTCCAGGTCCTCTTCGGGCAGGCGCATCAGGCGCTCGCGCAACTCGGCGGCCAGTTCCGGCTTCTGCGGCGGATGATAGAGCCGCCCCTCGTTGAGCAATTCGTCGAGCAGCGCCGGATAGCGGGCGATCTGCTCGGCCACCCAGGCACTGGCGCCGCAGAGTTCCAGCAGCCGCGCCAGGGCCGGCGGATTCTCGCTGAGCAGGACCAGGTAGGCCGAGCGGCGCGCCACCGCCTCCACCAGCGGCAGCACCCGCTCCAACGCCCGATCGGGTTGCTCGTCGGCGCTGACCGCATCCAGCAGCCGCGGCATGAAGGCATCCAGGCGTTCGCGACCGGCGCGCTGCATGGCGCGCACCTGACCACTGGCGCGCAGGCTGGCCAGCAATTCCAGCGCCTGCTCCGGCGCCTGGAAGCCCGCCTCGCGCAGTCGCGCCAGGGACTCCTCGGGGTCGAGCAGGTCGTCCCACAGCGGCAGCCAGCTGTCTTCCAGTTCGGCGCTCTGGGTCTCCTCCTCGGGATCGGCGATGGTCTGCTGGAAGTGCCAGTCGATGCGGCTGCGCCAGGCGTCGAGCGCGGCGCTGAATTCATCCCAGTCGGCATGGCCCATGAGAAAGGCCACCCGCGCCCGGCCCTGGGGATCCACCGGCAGGGTCTGGGTCTGCTGGTCGGCGATGGCCTGCAGCCCGTGCTCCACATAGCGCAGGAAGCAATAGCCCTCGCGCAACTCGGCTTCGGCCGCGGCCGGCAGATAGTCGCGCTCGCGCAGACTGGTCAGCACCCTGAGCAGCGGTCGCTGCTGCAGCGCCGGATCGCGTCCGCCGTGGATCAGCTGATAGGCCTGCGCGATGAATTCCACTTCGCGGATGCCACCCGCGCCCAGCTTGACGTTGTCGGTCATGCCGCGCCGGCGCACCTCCTGGCGGATCAGCTGCTTCATGCTGCGCAGGGCTTCGATGGCGGAGAAATCCAGATAGCGCCGATAGACGAAGGGCCGCAGCAGGGTCAGCAGTTCGGCGCCGCTGGCCTGGTCGCCACCGACCACCCGCGCCTTGATCATGGCGTAGCGTTCCCAGTCGCGCCCCTGGTCCTGATAATAGAGCTCCATGGCGGCAAAGCTCAGCACCAGGGCACCGGCGCTGCCATAGGGCCGCAGGCGCATGTCGACGCGAAAGACGAAGCCGTCCACGGTGACGGCGTCCAGCGCCTTGATCAGGCGCTGCCCGAGGCGGGTGAAGAATTCCTGGTTGTCCTGTTCACGTCGCGCGCCGCGGGTCTCCCCGGCTTCGCCATAGGCGAAGATCAGGTCGATATCGGACGACAGGTTCAACTCGCCCGCGCCCAGCTTGCCCATGCCCAGCACCACCAGCTGCTGCGGCTGGCCGCTGTGGCGTCCGGTCGGCACGCCGAACTGGCTGCACTGCTGGGCGTACAGCCAGGCGCAGGCCTGGTCGATGCAGGCATCGGCCAGGTCGCTGAGGTCGCGACAGGTCTCCACCAGATCGGCGCGGCGGGTCAGGTCGCGCCAGACGATGCGCACCTGCTGCAGCATGCGGAAGCGCCGCAGCCGCCGTCCCAGTTCGGCTTCGTCCGGGCAGTCGGCCAGGGCGTCGCGCAGGCGCTGCGCCATGGCCCCCGGCGCCAGCGACAGCGCAAGGTCGCCGCTGTCGACCAGCGCCAGGCAAGGCTCGGGCAACCGGCAGAATTGCTCGACGACGAAGTCACTGAGGGCAGCCACCCGTCGCCAGTCGGCGCGTTGCGCCGCGGACCAGTTCGCCTGGCGGGCCGCCGCCGCGGGCAGCGTGGCAAGGGCATCGGCCAGACGCCGGTCGGCGAGCTCGGCACATGCGACGAGAGTCGGAGGCAGATCGGGACGAAGGAGGGGTATCATGGGCAGTCCTGCGCAGGGACGGTCGAATCCCGCCACCCTGCCGCGAACCCCCTGCCAGGGACATTCCGACGGACCACCTGGTCCGAGCGGGAACCGTTTTCACGTCCGCGGTTCGGAGTTCGCGAGCCCTTGAGCAGCGCGTTCGACAAACGTCGAATTGTTTTTTATCGCATTACAGCTCGGAGCTGAAACGGATTTGAATTTGTAGTAAAACTACACGCCGATCGGAACCGTCCGGTCATAAATCCAAGAATTTTCGCTGCCCCCAAGAGGCCGGCGGCGACCCTGAGGCGACCGATTTTGGAAGCCTTTCCGCCCTGGAGCAAGCCATGCAAGATCTCGATCCCGTCGAAACCCAGGAATGGCTGGACGCCCTGGAGTCCGTCCTCGACCACGAAGGCGAGGAGCGCGTTCATTATCTGATGACCCGCATGGGCGAACTGGCTACCCGCAGTGGTACCCAGCTGCCCTACTCCATCAATACCCCCTATCGCAACACCATTCCAGTGACCAAGGAAGCCCATATGCCGGGCGACCTGTTCATGGAGCGACGCATCCGCTCGCTGGTTCGCTGGAACGCCCTGGCGATGGTCATGCGCGCCAACCTCAAGGATCCGGATCTGGGTGGCCACATCTCCACCTTCGCCTCCAGCGCCACCCTCTATGACATCGGCTTCAACTATTTCTGGAAGGCGCCCAACGAAGAGCACGGCGGCGACCTGATCTACTATCAGGGCCACGCCTCCCCCGGCGTCTACGCCCGTGCCTTCCTGGAAGGCCGCCTCTCCGAAGACCAGATGAACAACTTCCGCCAGGAAGTGGACGGCAAGGGGCTGTCGAGCTACCCGCACCCTCACCTGATGCCCGACTTCTGGCAGTTCCCGACCGTGTCCATGGGTCTGGGTCCGATCACCGCCATCTACCAGGCCCGCTTCATGAAGTACCTGGAGAACCGCGGCTACATCCCCGCCGGCAAGCAGAAGGTCTGGTGCTTCATCGGCGACGGCGAGTGCGACGAGCCGGAAACCCTGGGCGCCATCTCCCTGGCCGGCCGCGAGAACCTCGACAACCTGATCTTCGTCATCAACTGCAACCTGCAGCGCCTCGACGGCCCGGTCCGCGGCAACGGCAAGATCGTCCAGGAACTGGAAGGCATCTTCCGCGGCGCCGACTGGAACGTCACCAAGGTCCTCTGGGGTCGCATGTGGGATCCGCTGTTCGCCCGCGACACCGAAGGCCGCATGCAGCAGCGCATGGACGCCGTGGTCGATGGTGAATACCAGAACTACAAGGCGAAAGACGGTGCCTATGTGCGCAAGCACTTCTTCGGCGCCAACCCCGAGCTGCTGAAGATGGTCGAGGACCTGTCCGACGACGAGATCTGGAAGCTCAACCGTGGCGGTCACGACCCCTACAAGGTCTATGCGGCCTACCACCAGGCGGTCAACCACAAGGGCCAGCCCACCGTCATCCTGGCCAAGACCATCAAGGGCTACGGCACCGGTGCGGGCGAAGCCAAGAACACCGCGCACAACACCAAGAAGGTCGATGTGGAGTCGCTGAAGAAATTCCGCGATCGCTTCGACATCCCGCTGAACGACTCCCAGCTCAGCGAGCTGCCCTTCTATCGTCCGGCCGACGACAGCGCCGAGATGAAGTACCTGATGAGTCGTCGCGAATCCCTGGGCGGTCACCTGCCCCAGCGTCGCGCCCGCAGCATCAGCATCCCCACGCCGCCCCTGGACACCCTGAAGGCGGTACTGGACGGCTCCGGCGATCGCGAGATCTCCACCACCATGGCCTTCGGCCGCATCCTGTCGCAACTGGTCAAGGACAAGGACCTGGGCAAGCGCATCGTGCCCATCCTCGCCGACGAGGCCCGTACCTTCGGCATGGAAGGCATGTTCCGCCAGCTGGGCATCTACTCGCCCCACGGCCAGCTCTATGAGCCGGTCGACCGCGACCAGGTGATGTACTACCGCGAGGAGAAGGACGGCCAGATCCTCCAGGAAGGCCTCAACGAGGCCGGCGCCATGTCCTCCTTCATCGCTGCCGGTACCGCCTACAGCAACTACAACCAGCCCATGCTGCCGGTCTACATCTTCTATTCGATGTTCGGCTTCCAGCGCATCGGCGACCTGGCCTGGGCGGCGGGCGATGCCCAGACCCGCGGCTTCCTGCTGGGCGGCACCTCCGGTCGTACCACCCTGAACGGTGAAGGCCTGCAGCACGAGGACGGTCACAGCCACATCCTGGCCGGCACCATCCCCAACTGCCGCAGCTACGATCCCACCTATGCCTACGAGCTGGCGGTGATCATGCGCGAAGGCATCCATCAGATGATGGAACTGCAGCAGAGCGTCTTCTACTACATCACCGTGATGAACGAGAACTACCAGCAGCCGGCCATGCCCGCAGGTGTCGAGGACGGCATCATCAAGGGCATGTACCTGCTGGAAGAAGAAAAGGGCGACTTCAAGCACCGCGTCCAGCTCTTGGGCTCGGGCACCATCCTCAACGAGGTCCGCGCTGCCGCCGGCCTGCTGCGCGAGATGGGCGTCGGCGCCGATATCTGGAGCGTCACCAGCTTCAACGAACTGCGCCGTGAAGGCCTGGCCGTGGATCGCTGGAACCGCCTGCACCCGCTGGAAGAGCGCCGCCTGACCTATGTCGAGCAGTGCCTGGGCGAGCGCCAGGGTCCGGTCATCGCCTCCACCGACTACATGAAGCTGTTCGCCGACCAGATCCGCCAGTGGGTCCCCACCGAATTCCAGGTGCTGGGTACCGACGGCTTCGGTCGCAGCGACAGCCGCAAGAAGCTGCGTGATCACTTCGAGGTCGACCGCCGCTGGGTCGCCGTCGCCGCTCTGCAGGCGCTGGCCAACCAAGGCAAGCTGGAACGCAAGGTCGTGGCCGATGCCATCACCAAGTTCGGCATCGACACCGAGAAGCGCAATCCCCTGGATTGCTGATGCGGCACACGGATAAGAGGAAACAACTGTGAGCGAGACCATCCGCGTACCCGACATCGGCAGTGGCGACGGCGAAGTCATCGAGCTGCTGGTAAAGGTCGGCGATACCGTCGAGGCCGAACAGAGCCTGGTGGTGCTGGAGTCCGACAAGGCCAGCATGGAGATCCCGGCCCCCAAGGCCGGCAAGATCGCCGCCCTGCACATCAAGGTCGGCGACACCCTCAAGACCGGTGATCTGCTGATCGACCTGGAAGGCGAGGACGCCGCCACCGGCAGCGAACCCGCCGCCGAACCCAAGGCCGAGTCCAAGCAGACCCAGGTCGAGGAAAGCGAAACCCCGACGCCGGCCGGCGACGAAGACGCTTCGGCGTCCGCCGGCGAAGGCGAAGCCCAGGAGATCCATGTCCCCGACATCGGCTCCAGCGGCAAGGCCAGCATCATCGAGGTGGCGGTCAAGCCCGGCGACACCATCGCCGCCGAGCAGACGCTGATCACCCTGGAGTCCGACAAGGCCAGCATGGAAATTCCCTCCCCCGCCGCCGGCGTGGTGGAGAGCGTTTCCGTCAAGGTCGGCGACGAAGTGGGCACCGGCGATCTGATCCTGGTGCTCAAGGGCGCCGCCAATGCCAAGCCGAGCAAGAGCGTCGAGTCCAAGGCCGGCGACAAGCCGGCCAAGGAAGCCGCCGAGCCCGAGCTGCACGAGGAAGCCGCCGCCGAGCCGGCCGGTGAATCGGTCGAGGAGATCAAGGTCCCCGACATCGGCTCCACCGGCAGCGCCAACGTCATCGAGGTGCTGGTCAAGGCCGGTGACCAGGTCAAGGCCGAGCAGTCGCTGATCGTGCTGGAGTCCGACAAGGCCAGCATGGAAATCCCGGCGCCCAAGGCGGGCGTGGTGGAAAGCGTCGCCATCAAGGTCAACGACCAGGCCAAGACCGGCGATCTGATCCTGACCCTGAAGGTGGCCGGTGCCGCGCCCAAGCAGGCGGCCAAGCCGGCTGCCGGCAACACCGCCAGCGCGCCGGCTGCCGAGAAGAAGGCCGAGGCTCCGGCCAAGGCCGCCGCTCCTGCCAGCGCCCCTGCCGCCGGCAAGGGCAAGAAGGTCCATGCCGGCCCGGCCGTGCGTATGGTCGCCCGCGAGTTCGGCGTCGATCTGGGCGAGGTCACCCCGACCGGTCCCAAGGGTCGCATCCTCAAGGAAGACGTCCAGGCCTACGTCAAGGATCAGCTGCAGAAGAGCAAGGCGGCTCCGGCCGCGGCTGCCGGCGCCACCGGTGGTGCCGGCATCCCGCCGATCCCCACCGTGGACTTCAGCAAGTTCGGCGAGATCGAAGAGGTGCCGATGACGCGCCTCATGCAGGTCGGTGCCAACAACCTGCATCGCAGCTGGCTGAACGTGCCCCACGTGACCCAGTTCGACCAGTCCGACGTGACCGATCTGGAGGCCTTCCGAGTCGGCCAGAAAGCCGTGGCGGAAAAGGCCGGCGTCAAGCTGACCATCCTGCCGTTCCTGCTCAAGGCCTGCGCCCATGTGCTTAAGGAACTGCCGGACTTCAACGCCTCCCTGGCCCCCAGCGGCAAGGCGGTGATCCGCAAGAAGTACGTGCACATCGGCTTCGCCGTGGACACCCCGGACGGCCTGCTGGTCCCGGTCATCCGCAACGTCGACCAGAAGAGCCTGCTGCAACTCGCCGCCGAAGCCGCCCAGCTGGCGGAAAAGGCGCGGACCAAGAAGCTCAGCGGCGACGACATGCAGGGCGCCTGCTTCACCATCTCCAGCCTGGGTCACATCGGCGGCACCGGCTTCACGCCGATCGTCAATGCCCCGGAAGTGGCGATCCTCGGCGTGTCCAAGGCCAGCATGCAGCCGGTATGGGACGGCAAGGCCTTCCAGCCGCGCCTGATGCTGCCGCTGTCGCTGTCCTACGATCACCGCGTGATCAACGGGGCGGCCGCCGCGCGCTTCACCAAGCGCCTGGGCGATCTGCTGGCGGAAATCCGCGGCCTGCTGCTGTAAACCGCCACAGGACGGTAACGGAAGGCCGTTACCGTCCCCTGGTGTAGTTCAGAAACCCCGCTCACGCGGGGTTTTTGCTGTCAGATCAACCGAAAGATCCAGGAAAAAGGTAGGATGAGCGCCCCGAGCGCCGCCCCTTGCATGCGCCGGGCCCTATCGGGCAACCTGACAGCCATACCAGCGTGCTGGCGAGGCGGAAAGGAAAAAGGATTAATGATTTGTCTGTCCTTTCCGATAAACCTAGGACATCTTTCCGTCTTCACAAGGACGCGGACCCTCGCATGAGTATTCACTCCGATGCTGCCGATGCCGCGGTAGCCGATCAGGCGGGCGCGCTCAGCGCTCCTGCCCGATTGGGCTTGCTGCGTTTCGAGCGTCTGAATGAAGCCTCCTGGGCGATGCTCTATCTCGATTCCCGCTGCGAAGCCAGCCTCGGCCTGCCCGCCCAGGCGCTGTGCTCGCTCATCGATGCCCCCTATGCCAGCCTGATGGAGCCCAGCGTCCGTCATCGGCTGCACGAAGACATCCAGCTGCAACTGGCCGAACACGGCAGCTATCAGGTGCGCTACCTGTTCCACTCCCCCACGGCGCCCTGCCAGGTCGTCGAGGTCGGCGAGAGCCTGCAGCGCCATGGTCGCCCGCTGCTGCGCGGCTATCTGCTGCGGGTGATGAACGACGACGCCCTGGCCGGCGAATGGGAAGCCCATAATGTGGCCCTGCGCTCGACCCTGGCCCTCCTGCAGGACAGCCAGGATCACAGCCAGCAACGCCTGGCGATGGCCCAGGCGCGGCAGACCCTGTTGCTCGAATTGTCCCGCCTAGCCCTGCGCCAGGCGCCGGTGGACGACGACCTGGTGCAGCTGCTGCGCGCCCAGGGCCCGGCCGCCTTTGCCGTGGACGAACTCAGCCTGTGGCGCTACGAGGGCAATGGCCTCGTCACCCTGTGCAAGGAAGAACGCCTGCCGACCCTGTGCAGCGACCACCGGCGCCGGTTGCGCGAGCAGGGCGTGATCGAAGACGCCAGCCAGGTGCTGCACCCGTCCCACAGCGGAGGCGGAACGGCGCTGGACGTGGCACTGCTGCACGACGGTCAACTGACCGGTTTGCTCTGCCTGCGACGGGACCGAGCGGCCACCTGGGAAGCCGAGGACGTCACCTTCGCTCGCAGCCTGGCGGAATGCCTGGCCGCCCTGCTCCAGCAACCGCAGCGCCCGTCCAAGCTCGCCCACCCCCTGACCCGGGTGATGGAAGCCAGCAACGATGCCTTCCTGCTGCTGGATGCCAGCGGTTGCCTGGAGCACGCCACCGACAGCTTCGCGCGGATCACCGGCTATCCCATCGGCAAGCTCCAGGGGCTGCACATCGAATCCCTGCCCGCCCTGGAAAACTGGGGCGAGCTGCTCTACGAAGCCTGGCAACGCCTGGCGCACCAGGACAGCTGGCAGGGCGAACTGCGCTGCTATCGCCGGGACGGCGAGAGCTACTGGGGCCAGCTGTCGCTCTCCAAGATCAAGCAGCCCAATGGCGACCTGCAGGGCTATCTAGGCATCTTCCAGGACACCAGCAAGACCCGCTTCGCCCAGCAGCACAACGACGAATTGGTGTTTCGCGACAGCCTCACCGGGCTGGCCAATCGCAGCCACTTCATCGCCCGCCTGGAAGCCCGCCTGGAGCAGTCCAATCCGAGCCGCGAACACTCGCTGCTGCTGGTGGACGTCGACAACTTCAAGAGGGTCAACGACAGCCTGGGGCATCGTATCGGCGACCAGCTGCTGGTGGGTCTGGCCCGGCGCCTGCGCAGCGCCCTGGGCACGGGCGCGCTGATCGCCCGCATCGCCAGCAACGAATTCGCCGTGCTGCTCGAAGGCATGGACGCGGTCGCCGCCGACAGCCTGGCCCGCGACACCCTGGTGGCCCTGGATCCGCCGCTCTATGTGGAAGGCCACCCGACTCTGATCAGCTGCTCGATCGGCCTGACCACCGCGCGACCGCACGAGACCGATCCGCAGACCCTGATCAAGCACGCCGGCCTCGCCCTGCACCGAGCCAAGGCCACTGGCGGCCATCAGGTCCAGGTGTTCACCGAGGCGCTGATCGCCGAGGCCAGCAACAAGCTGTTCGTGCAGAACAACCTGCGCCGGGCCCTGGAGCAGAACGAACTGCTGGTGCACTACCAGCCCAAGGTCTGCCTGAAACGCGCCAAGTTGCTGGGACTGGAGGCCCTGATCCGCTGGCAGCACCCGGAAAAGGGCATGATCCGCCCGGATCAGTTCATCAGCATCGCCGAGGAAACCGGGCTCATCGTGCCCATCGGCAAATGGATCATCCGCGAGGTCTGCCGCCAGCTGCACCGCCTCGACGCCGCCGGCTTCGACGATCTGCAGATCGCCATCAACCTGTCGCCCAAGCAGTTCACCGATCCCGACCTGGTGCAGTCCTTCGTCACCATCCTCGACGAGGAGGGCATCGCGCCCAAGCGGCTGGAGCTGGAACTGACCGAAAGCCTCCTGCTGGATGCCACCGACGCTACCCGCAACACCCTCGAAGCCCTCAAGCACCTGGGCATGAGCCTGGCGATGGACGACTTCGGCACCGGCTATTCGTCGCTCAGCTACTTGAAAAAATTCCCCATCGACGTCATCAAGATCGACAGGAGTTTCATCAAGGACATCCCGGACAACCAGGACGACATGGAAATCACCTCCGCGGTGATCGCCATGGCCCACAACCTGCGGCTGCAGGTGGTTGCCGAGGGCATCGAGACGACCGAACAGCTGGCTTTCCTGCGCCACCATCGCTGCGATATCGGCCAGGGCTATCTGTTCGACAAGCCCATCCCGGCCGACCAGCTTGACGCCTCCCTGGCGCGTTACCTGCCGACGCGCTGACCCGCCGCGCGGACTGACCCCGCTGCCGCGATTTTGCGTACACTGAGCCTTTCGCCTGGCCCTTTCCCACGAGGTATCCCATGGTCCTGCGTTCCGAAATCCTGACCAAGAAGACCCATCTGCCCGCCGCCGAGCAGGCACTGCCCGGCCGCGAGACGGCCATGGCCGTACCCGCGGCCCACTATGTCAACGGCAATCCGTTGCAAGGCCCCTTCCCCGCCGGGCTGCAGAGTCTGGTGGTGGGCATGGGCTGCTTCTGGGGCGTCGAGCGGCGCTTCTGGCAACAACCCGGTGTCTGGACCACCGCGGCCGGCTATGCCGGCGGCCATACCCCCAACCCCACCTACGAAGAGGTCTGCTCCGGCCTGACCGGTCATACCGAGGTGGTGCTGGTGGTGTTCGATCCGGCCCAGACCTCGCTGGAGGCGCTGCTGAAGATCTTCTGGGAAGCCCACGATCCGACCCAGGGCATGCGCCAAGGCAACGACGTCGGCACCCAGTATCGCTCGGCCCTGTATTACGCCGACGACAGCCAGCGGGAAGCCTTCGAAGCCAGCCAGGCCGCCTTCCAGGCGCAGTTGGCCGAGGCCGGCTATGGCGAGATCACCACCGAGATCGCCCCGCTGCCGCCCTTCTACTACGCCGAGGCCTATCACCAGCAATACCTGGCGAAGAATCCCAACGGCTACTGCGGCCTGGCCGGTACCGGTGTCTGCCTGCCGCCCAGCCTCGCGGTCTGATCCCGAGCCGCTGCGGCGGCTTTCTTTGTTGGGCTGCGGCGGTAGCGCCGCCTCAACCCAACCTGCGCCAGGCTCTTCCCGTAGGTTGGGTTGAGCCCAGCGAAGCCCAACGGTCCCGGCCTCGCTATTCCGCGATCAGCCAGTCCAGTCGCCAGCTGCCTTCACCCTGGGCCAGGTGCTCGGCCAGCCAGGGCAGCAACTCGCGCAATTCTTCTTCCAGCCCCCACGGCGGATTGACGATGGCCAGTCCCGAGCCATTGAGCCGGGTGGGATCGTCCGCCGCGCGGATCAGCAATTCGACGTTGAGCAACTTGGGCGCGCCGCTGGCCTGCAGCCCGGCATGGAAGCGCCTCAACTGGCGGCGATCCTTGATCGGATACCAGAGCGCTACCACCGTCTGGCGCATGCGGCCGACGGCCTCCGCGACCGCCTTGACGCAGCGCTCCAGCTCGTCGGTCTTCTCGAAGGGCGGATCGATCAGCAGCAGGGCCCGGCGCTCCAGCACCGGCAGCAGCGCCCTGGGCAGCAGCCAGCCATCCTTCTGGTGCACCGCCACCCGGCGATCTCCAGCCATGTTTTCCTTGAGCAGACGACCGTCCTCGGGGTGGAGCTCATTGAGCAGCAGTCGATCCTGAGGGCGCAGCGCCTGGCGCATCAATTCGGGCGAACCCGGGTAGTAGCGCAGCGCGCCATCGGGATTGAGCGCCGCCACCGCTTCGCGATAGCCGACAAAGGCCGCCGGCGCGGATTCCAGGGCCCACAGACGTCCGATGCCTTCGCGCCATTCGTCGGTACGGCTGGCCTGGTCGCCGGCCAGGTCATAGCGACCCACGCCGGAATGGCTGTCCAGATAGACGAAGGGCGTCTCCTTGCGCGCCAGCAGCGCGGCCAGGCGCAACAGGGTGGCGTGCTTGAAGACATCGGCGTGATTGCCGGCGTGGAAGGCGTGTCGGTAATTCATGGGATACTCCAGCGTCAGCCCTACAGTGTACCGCCTTCCTCGGGCACCCGCGGCGTCGCGCTTTGACACCCCGGCCACCCAGCGGGTTAAATCCCCTGGTTCTTCAATTCTTTACCCCAGGAGTCACGCTTGGACGCTGTCACCATCAACAGCTTGTTCTTGATCGGTGCGGTGCTGATCGGCCTGTCGATTCTGGTCAGCTCGATTTCCTCGCGGGTCGGCATCCCGATCCTGGTGATCTTCCTGGTGGTCGGCATGTTCGCCGGCATCGACGGCCCCGGTCACATCGCCTTCGACAACTATCCGATGGCCTACCTGGTGGGCAACCTGGCGCTGGCGGTGATCCTGCTGGACGGCGGCATGCGCACCCGGGTGTCGAGTTTCCGCGTGGCGCTCTGGCCGGCGCTGTCGCTGGCCACCGTGGGGGTGATGATCACCACCGGCCTGACCGGGGTCGCCGCCGCCTGGCTGTTCGACCTCAGCCTGCTGCAGGGCCTGCTGATCGGCGCCATCGTCGGCTCCACCGATGCCGCGGCGGTGTTTTCCCTGCTCGGCGGCCGCGGTCTCAACGAACGGGTCACCGCGACCCTGGAAATCGAATCCGGCAGCAACGACCCCATGGCGGTGTTTCTCACCGTCACCCTCATCGAGATGCTCGCCAGCGGCCAGAGCGGTTTCAGCTGGAGTCTGCTGGGCCATTTCGTCAGCGAATTCGCCATCGGCGGGGTGATCGGCCTCGGCGGGGGCTGGCTGCTGCTGCAACTGATCAACCGCATCCACCTCGCCGACGGCCTCTATCCGCTGCTGGCCATCAGCGGTGGCCTGCTGATCTTCGCCCTGACCAACGCCGCCCATGGCAGCGGCATTCTCGCCGTCTACCTGGCCGGTCTGCTGATGGGCAATCTGCCGATCCGCAGCCGCCACGGCATGCTGCACATGCTCGATGGCATGGCCTGGCTGGCGCAGATCGGCATGTTCCTGGTGCTGGGCCTGCTGGTGGAGCCGCACAACCTGCTGCCCATCGCCCTGCCCGCCCTGGGCCTGGCCCTGTGGATGATCCTGGTCGCCCGCCCGCTGTCGGTGGCCATCGGCCTGCTGCCCTTCCGCGCCTTCCATGACCGGGAAAAGGCCTTTATCGCCTGGGTCGGGCTGCGCGGCGCAGTCCCTATCATCCTGGCGGTGTTCCCGATGATGGCCGGGCTGCCCCAGGCCCAGCTGTTCTTCAACGTGGCCTTCTTCATCGTGCTGGTGTCGCTGCTGGTGCAGGGCTCCAGTCTGCCGCTGGCGGCCAAGCTGCTCAAGGTGACGGTGCCGCCGGAACCGGCGCCCTTCTCCCGCGCCGGGTTGCAGGTTCACCCGACCAGCGAATGGGAGCTGTTCATCTATCGTCTGGGCGCCGAGAAGTGGTGCATCGGCGCCGCCCTGCGCGAGCTGAAGATGCCCGAGGGCACCCGTATCGCCGCGCTGTTCCGCGGCGAGACCCTGCTCCACCCCTCCGGCAGTACCACCCTGGAAGCCGGCGACATCCTCTGCGTGGTCGGCCACGAACACGACCTGCCGGCCCTGGGTCGGCTGTTCAGCCAGGCGCCGCAGCAGACCCAGAGATTCTTCGGCGACTTCGTCCTCGAAGCCGACGCCGAACTCAGCGCCGTGGCTGCGCTCTACGGCCTGCAACTGGGCGAGGTGGACGGCAACCAGCGCCTCGGCAGCTTCATCACCCACGAGATCGGTGGGGAACCCATCGTTGGCGACCTGGTGGAATGGAACGGCCTGGTGTGGATCGTCGCGGCCATCGAGAACAAGCGCGTGCGCAAGGTCGGTGTGAAGTTTCCCGAAGGGCGCAACAGCGGGCCCGCGCTCTTTCTTTAACGGTGTAGAAGCTGTTCACGATCTCGCGAGCTAGCGACAAACCAGGCGAAAAGGCCTGAGGAAGCGGAGTTTACTCAAGGTAAATGAGCATTCCGAAGGCCTTTTCAACGCAGTTTGGCCGACGCGCAGCAGATCGTGGACGGCTTCTTACGAACAGGGTTCGCGGCTTGAGGGACGTTACCTTGCACCCCAGGCAGCCTGGCTTTAACCTCGCGCCTTTCCACTGCCCGACGCCTGCCGCATGCACCGCCTGTCCGCTCTGCTTCGCGCCGCCGCCCTCTGCGGCTGCCTGTTCACCCTTCCCGCCGTCGCTCAGGATTCCGGGCCGCCGGATGCCCAGCAGGTGCAGCAGAATCTGAACGGCCTGGCCGATCGCAAGCTGCCCGCCCCCGAGCAGAGCGCCGCCCAGGACAGCCTGCAGCAGACCCTCAAGCTGCTCGACCAGCGCGACCAGTACGTCAAGCAGCTGGCCGATCTGCGCCAGCAACTGGCCCAGGCGCCGCAGCAGACCAAGGACGCCCAGCGGCAACTGGCACGGCTGCGCGCCGAGCCGATCAAGCCGGCCGAACAGCGCTATGCCGGCGCCACACCCCAGGCCCTGGAACAGCGCCTGAGCGAGACCAGCCTGGCGCTCAACAGCGTGCAGGACGACCTCAATGCGGCCAACAGTCTGGTGATCAACGCCCAGACCCGTCCCGAGCGCGCCCAGGTGGACATCGCCAATCTGCAGACGCGTCTGCAGCAGATCGCCGATCTGCTCAAGGCCGGACGCGAGAACGCCAAGCCCCTCACCGCCGAGCGGCGCGGGCAGTTGCTGGCGGAACAGGCGGCCGCCAATGCGCAGATCCAGCTGCTTCGCCAGGAACTGGCCGGCAACAGTGTGCTGCAGGATCTGGGCGCCATCCGCCGCGAACTCTTCACCGAGCAGGTCAAGCGCTACGAGCAGGAGACCCTGGACCTGCAGACGCTGATCAGCGGCAAGCGCCGCCAGCAATCGGAAAAGACCCTGGCCGAAGCCTCGCGCGAATCGGAAAAGACCGCCGGGGACGATGTGCTGTCCCAGGAGACCGGGCTCAATCTGCAACTGTCCGACTACCTGCTGCGCGCCACCGATCGCCTCAACGACCTCAATCGCCGCAATCTCGAGTCGCGCCAGCAGCTGGATCAGCTCAAGCAGACCACCGAGAACATGGAACAGCAGATCGGCGTGCTCAAGGGCAGCGTGCTGCTGTCCAAGCTGCTCTATCAGCAGCGGGCGGCGCTGCCCTCGGTCAAGGTCAACAAGGACCTCACCGACGACATCGCCGATCTGCGCCTCTATCAGTTCGAACTCAATCAGCAGCGCGCCCAGATCGCCAATCCGGAAGGCTATGTCGACAATCTGCTGGCCCAGCAGCCGCCGGAAAAGGCCACCCCGCAGCTGCGTCAGCAACTGCTCGACCTGCTCAAGACCCGCAGCGAATTGCAGGAGCGTCTCAATACCGAGCTCAATGCTCTGCTCAGCGAATCCATCGATCTGCAGCTCAACCAGAACCAGCTGCGCAGCACCATCACCAGCCTGCGCGGCACCCTCGACGAGCAGATGTTCTGGATTCCCAGCAACAAGCCGCTGGACTGGAACTGGGTCAAGACCGCGCCTCGCAAGCTGCTGCAGCAGCTGCGCGACGTGCCCTGGGGCTCAAGCCTGCACGAACTCTATGTCGGTCTGGCCGAGCGGCCGCTGCTGCTGCTGCCGCTGGTACTGGCCTTCGCCACCCTGATCTGGCAACGCCCGCGCATCCATGGGCGGGTCAACAAGCTCAACCAGGACATCGGCCACTATCAGCGGGACAGCCAGCTGCACACTCCCCAGGCCATCCTGCTCACCATCCTGCTGGGCCTGCCGGCGAGTCTGGTGCTCTGGCTGGGCGGCGTGGCCCTGGAGGGTGACGAACGCGGGGTCAATGCCGCCATCGGTGCGGCGCTGCTGGAGATCGCCGCCGGCTGGCTGGTGTTCTACACGGTGTATCGCCTGCTGGCCTCCGGCGGCGTGGCCGAGACCCACTTCCGCTGGGCGCGGCCCCAGGCGCAGTCGCTGCGCCGGCTGGTCAGACGGGTGGGTCTGCTGGCCCTGGCGCTGATGGCGGTGGTGGCCATCGCCGAGCGCCAGCTCGCCGGCCTCGCCGACGACGTCCTCGGCATCCTCATCGTGCTGGTCGCCTATGCCAGCCTGGCCTGGATGCTCGGTCGCTCCCTGCTCAATGCCACCGCCCGCGAGCGCCTGCCGTTCTTCCGCCTGCTGCTCGGCCTGATGATCACCGCCATTCCGGCCGTGCTGTTCTTCGCCGTGCTCTTTGGCTACTACTACACCGCGCTCAAGCTCACCGATCGGCTGGTGGACACCCTCTATGTGCTGATGGCCTGGATCATCCTCGAAGCCACCCTGGCCCGCGGCCTGAGCGTGGCCGCGCGACGCCTGGCCTACCAGCGCGCCATCCAGAAGCGCCAGGCGCAGCAGGAAGACGCCGAGGGCGTCGAGGTGGTGCAGGAGCCGACCCTGGACATGGAACAGGTCAACCAGCAGTCCTCGCGCCTGCTGCGCCTGACCCTGCTGCTGGCCTTCCTCGGCGTGCTCTACCTGGTCTGGGCCGATGTGGTGGCGGTGTTCTCCTACCTGGACAACGTCACCCTCTACCAGTACACCAGCGGTACCGGCGCCGCCGCCACCCAGGTACCCCTGACGCTGCGGGTGTTCATCATCGCTTTGGTGATCGCCGGTCTCACCGTCGCCCTGGCGCGCAACCTGCCGGGCCTGCTGGAGGTGCTGGTGCTGTCGCGGCTGAATCTGGCCCAGGGCAGCGCCTACGCCACCACCACCCTGCTCTCCTACGTCATCGTCGGCTTCGGCACCGTGACCACCCTGGCGACCCTGGGGGTGAGCTGGGACAAGCTGCAGTGGCTGGCCACCGCCCTCTCGGTCGGTCTGGGTTTCGGCTTGCAGGAGATCTTCGGTAACTTCATCTCCGGCCTGATCATCCTCTTCGAGCGCCCGGTGCGCGTCGGTGATCTCATCACCATCGGCAACGTGACCGGTACGGTGAACAAGATCCGCATCCGCGCCACCCATATCACCGACGCCGACCGCAAGTCGGTGGTGGTGCCGAACAAGACCTTCGTCACCAGCCAGCTGATCAACTGGACGCTGACCGACACCGTCACCCGTATCGTGCTGACCTTCGGCGTCAATCGCGGCAGTGACCTGGCCCAGGCGCAACAGCTGATCATGCAGGCGGTCAAGGAGAATGCGCGGGTGCTCCACGACCCCGAACCCTCGCTGTTCGTCACCCACTACGGCGCCACCACCCTGGATCACGAACTGCGCATCTATGTCCGGGAACTGGGCGATCGCAGCGCCGCCACCGATGAGCTGATCCGCCGGGTCGACCAGCTGCTGCGCGACGCCGGCATCAACCTGCTGTCCACGCCGCAGATGGAGATCACCCTGAAGAATCGACACGGAGCGGAGAAACAACTGGGCAAAAAGCCTCTCCTAACTGAAGGGGATGCCCAGCAGGAGGCCGAGGATCCCAAGCCACCCAAGGCCTGACGGCCCCTGCGCGGATAGTTCGGGAGACCCATGAAACAGCTGCTCGACCTGACCTTCGACAACAGATTCGCCCGGCTGGGCGATGACTTCTCCACCCGTATCGACCCCCGGCCGCTGGACGATCCGCGGCTGGTGGTCGCTTCGCCCGCCGCCCTGGCCCTGCTGGACCTGGATCCGGCGGTGGCCGAGACGCCCGAGTTCACCCAGGTGTTCGCCGGGGCCCAGCTCTGGGACAGCGCCGAGCCCCGGGCCATGGTCTATTCCGGCCATCAGTTCGGTTCCTACAACCCCCGCCTCGGCGATGGCCGCGGCCTGCTGCTGGGCGAGGTGGTCAACGACCGCGGCGAGCACTGGGATCTGCACCTCAAGGGCGCCGGCCTCACGCCCTTCTCGCGCATGGGCGACGGCCGCGCCGTGCTGCGCTCCTCGATCCGCGAATTCCTCGCCTCCGAGGCCCTGCACGCCCTGGGCATCCCGACCACCCGCGCCCTGTGCGTGATCGGCTCCAGCACCCAGGTGGTGCGCGAGCGGCTGGAAACCGGCGCCACCCTGTTGCGCATGGCCCCCAGTCATGTGCGCTTCGGCCACTTCGAATACTTCTACTACACCCGCCAGCACTCGCTGCTGGAGCAACTGGGCGAACACGTCCTGGCCGCGCACTTCCCCGAGCTGCTGGGCACCGCGGAACCCTGGGCGGCGCTGTTTCGCGAGGTGGTCGAACGCAACGCCCGGCTGATCGCCTACTGGCAGGCCTATGGCTTCTGCCACGGGGTGATGAACACCGACAACTTCTCGATCCTGGGTCTCACCTTCGACTTCGGCCCCTTCGCCTTTCTCGACGACTTCGACGCCCAGTTCATCTGCAACCACTCCGATCACACGGGGCGCTACTCCTACAGCAACCAGGTGCCCATCGCCCACTGGAACCTGGCGGCCCTGGCCCAGGCCCTGACGCCCAAGGTGGCGGTCGAGACGCTGCAGGAGAGCATCGCGCTCTTCCTGCCGCTGTATCAGGCGCACTACCTCGACCTGATGCGCCGGCGTCTGGGTCTGCAGGAAGCGCACGACGAAGACCAGGAACTGGTCGAACGCCTGCTGGCCCTGATGCAGCAGGGCGGCGTGGACTATCACCTGTTCTTCCGCCAGCTGGGCGAAGACGAACCCGCCGCGGCGCTGGCCCAGGTGCGCGAGGACTTCATCGACCTGCGCGGCTTCGACGACTGGAGCCAGGCCTATCGCGCCCGCCTGGACGCCGAAGGCGGCGCGGCGGCCGAGCGCACCACCCGTATGAACGCGGTCAATCCGCTGTATGTGCTGCGCAACTACCTGGCCCAGCAGGCGATCGAGCAGGCCGAAGCGGGCGACTACAGCGAGGTGCGCCTGCTGCACGAGGTGCTGTCACGCCCCTTCGAAGCCCAGCCGGGACGCGAACGCTTTGCCCAGCGGCCGCCGGACTGGGGCAAGCACCTGGAGATCAGTTGCTCGTCCTGAGAGCCTGTTTATAACCTGCTGCGCGTCGGCCGAACTGCGTTGAAAAGGCTCTGGAAGGCCAGCCCCGTCGGAATGCTCATTTACCACTCGTAAACTCGCGCGCGAGCCCGGTCCGCTTCCTCAAGCCTTTTTGCGGGGCTGCCCAGGCCTTGTTTGTCTCTAGCTCGCGAGATTATAAAAAGGCTCTGAGAGCTAACCGTAGCTAGGCGCCGTTGACCTGGAAGACGTGCCTTAGATAGTGCAGGAAGTCCGGCTCGCCGCCCTGGGCCTTGCCCGGGGCGTCGGAGATCTTCGCCACCGGCTGGCCGTTGCAGCGACTCATCTTGAGCACCATGTTCATCGGCTGCACCCCCGGGATGTCGCAGGTGAAATGGGTGCCGATGCCAAAGCTCACGTTGATCCGCTCGCGCAGGGCCCGGAACAGGGCGAGGGCCTTTTCCAGATTGAGCGAATCGGAAAACACCAGGGTCTTGGTCAGGGGGTCGATGCCCAGCTGCTGATAGTGGGCGATGGCCTTTTCCGCCCACTGCAGGGGATCGCCGCTGTCATGGCGCAGGCCGTCGAACAGCTTGGCGAAGTAGAGATCGAAATCGCGCAGGAAGGCTTCCATGGTGATGGTGTCGGTCAGGGCGATGCCGAGTTGTCCGCGATACTCCCGTACCCAGCAGTCGAGGGCGGCGATCTGGCTGTCGATCAGCCGCGGACCCAGTTGCTGGTGCGCCATCAGCCACTCGTGGGCCATGGTACCCAGGGGCGCGACGCCCAGCTTCCAGGCCAGGTGGACGTTACTGGTGCCGACGAAGCGACCGGGGAAGTCGTCCCTGAGGCTGCGCACCACCATCTCCTGCACGCCATAGGAGAAGCGCCGCCGGGTGCCGAAGTCGGCCATCTTGAATTCGGCCAGCTCGTCGGCGCCCGCCTCCCGAGCCAGCCAGTCGAACTTGCGATAGAGCTGATCCCGGGCCACCTGCAGCGGCAGGTCGGCATGGCGCTGGCGATTGCGCACCTCGCTGATCAGCGCCAGGATCGGCACCTCGAACAGGATCAGGTGCAGCCAGGGGCCTTTCAGGGTCAGGGTGAAGCGCCCCTCCTCCTCGCCGAGGAACACATAGGAGGGATTGAAACGGAACAGTCGCAGGAAGCGGATAAAGTCGGGGGTAATGAAGGGGATGCGCTCGAGAAAGGCCAGCTGGCTGTCGCTGATGGCGACATCGGCCAGGGCATCGATCTCGGCCTGAATGGCCGCGTGGTAGGGACGCAGGTCTTCGTCGTTGCGGCAGCGAAAGGCCCACTCGACTTCCGCATTGGGATAGTTGTGCAGGACGGCCTGCATCATGGTGAGCTTGTAGAAGTCGGTGTCCAGCAGGCTCTGCACGGCCTGCTCGGAAAAACTATCGGCCATCATTGGCGGGGGCTCGGCAGCTAGAAGTCAGACGACAGGATGCCCAACTTGCCGAGGAAGCGAAAGGCGCTTGACCGCCCGGGGGCCTAGCGGTTGTGGGTCTGGGTCATGCCGAAGAGAAACAGCAGCAGGTCCTGGCTACCGGTGCTGGAGGTGGTCAGGCTGCGGGCGACCGGTGTCTGGCAGTAGTCCAGACCCTCGCTGCCCACCACTGCAGCTGCCGGCCGTAGCCAGCTCGCATAGGCCAGGGTGGTGACCCCGCAGAAAGCCGCGATCAGTAAACCTCGAGTAATTTGTGAAGTCATGGCTCCAACCCTCTGATCTTCCGTCCCAACGCCTGTTGGTAAACGTAGAGGAGAGTTCGCCATTGCGCAGCATTCCACGACGAATGGCGGCGCAATTGCAGCATATCCCGACGAGCGGCCGTGTCTATGCCGAGGCGCTGGCGACATTTCTCCAGATCGAGCAGGGCCACCGAGAACTCCTTGCCCTGGGGACCGGCTCGTTCGGCGACGAAGATGTGCTTGGGATAGAGGCAACCGTGCTGCCAGCGATGCCGGTGCATGCGCGCCAGCACCTCACCGAGGGTGGCCAGGAACCGCTCGTGCTCGGCCTCGCTGAGCGCCTTGCCACCGCCTTCGGCATACCAGTGATCGAGATCCTGGTAGCCTTCCAGGGCCGCGCTCACCAGCAGGGCGCGCCAGCCACCCTGGGCATGCTGGGCATCGCAGAACAGCAATTCGGGAACCTGGATGCCCAGATCGCGAAAGGCGATCAGCGCATCGCGCTCGCGCAGGGCGGTGGGACGCCCCAGGGGGTGACGCAGGCTGCGATAGAGGTGGCCGACCTGGCGCTTGACGTAGGCCAGGGTACCGTCAGGGAGTTGCAGGCGCTGGACACCGCTTTCGCCACCACGGCGGACGTTGGGCGCTTCCACCCAGTCGCCCGCGGTATTCCACCAGCGATCGAAACGCTCTTCGCCTTGCGTCACGGCTCCCATCGGCTGCCTCTCTTATTCTGAAATAGCTTCAATTGGCCTTGCGCAGGACGTAGACCCGCCACATGGCATAGCCCGGCAGGAAGTCCAGGGCCCGGTCGACGACGAAGCCGGCCTGGGCGACTTCCGCCTCGAACTGGCTGCGCTCGACGATGAATCTGTTCTGATAACCGCCGCGGTCGCGGCCCTGAGCCTTGCGACGACGTTCCAGTGCCTGACGCCGCCAGGCCTTGAAGTTGCCGTCCACCCACAGCGACAGGATGACGCTGTCGCGGGTCACCCGGTGGAACTCCTGCAGCAGGGCCAGACGGTCCGCCGATTCGCCCACGTGGTGAAACAAACGCATACAGAAGATGCAATCTACAGAATTGTCGGACAGGTCGATAGCGAAAGCCGACGTCTGTAGCGTCTTCACCCGGGCCACGACGTCCGCGGGCTGCTGTTCACGGGCGGTGGCCAGCATGTTTTCCGAGTAGTCGGCACCGATGATCAGGCGATTGCGCTTCTCCGCCAGCAGCGGCCAGAAGCGGCCGGCGCCACTGGGCAGATCCAGCACCAGATTGGGCTGGCCGGCGATGCTCAGGGCCTGCCGGGCGAGCTGCTGGTCGCGCCAGTTGGACAGGCGCCGGGCCAGGCCGTCCTGATGCTTCAGGTAATACTGGCGGGCGTGGTCGGCGTCGTACTTTTGCGAAAAGGGCAGGTCGATGGGCGCTTTCACGGAGGCGGCTCCTGAGGGAGTGGAGAAGTGCCGCCACCCTACCCAGGCCGCTGTCAAACCGCGGTCAAGGCGTTGTGAAAATTCTGTAACCTCAGTCCGCTAGGCTGTCGCTGCCCAGCGCTATCTCGAAGCGACAGCCACCCGCCGCGCTGTCACCCAGGGCCACGGTCCAGCCTTGCAGCTGGCAGATCCTGCGGACCAGCGACAGCCCCAGCCCGAGGCCTTCGCCACGCCCCTCGGCGCCCCGCACGAAGGGCTGGAACATCGCCTCGCGCTGCTCCTCGGGAATGCCCACGCCGCTGTCTTCCACCACGAAGCCGTCCGCTCCGACCTGCAGGCCGATATAGCCCCGCTCGGTATAGTGCAGCGCATTGCGTAGGAGATTGCTCATCACCGAGCGCAGGAAGGGCTCGTGCCAAAGCGCCTGGTCGGCCTCCGGCGCCACGCTCAGCCGCCACTGCAGGCCCTTGGCTTCCACCGCCGCCTGCCATTCCTGCGTCTGGCGCCGCGCCACCTGGGCCAGGGTGGCACGCGGCGCCTGGGTGTCGTTGTCGCCCTGATTGCGCGCCAGGGCGAGAAAGGTCTGCACCAGCTCCTGCATCTCCCGCGCCGCGCGGGTCATGCGCTCCAGCGGCCCCTTCGCCCGGGCTGGCAGGTCCGGCGTGGCCTCGAGCAGCTCGCAGGAGGAATTGATCACCATCAGCGGGGTGCGCAACTCGTGGCTGACGTCGCTGGTGAACAGGCGCTCCCGGGCCAGGGCGGCGCGCAGGCGATTCAGGGCGTCGTCGAAGGCGCCGGCCAACTCGCCGACCTCGTCCTTGGCATAGTCCGGCGCCAGGGGCGGCGTCACATCGAGCAGTTGATCACGCCGGCGCACCTGACGCGCCAGCCGCACCACCGGGGCGATCACCCGCCGCGACAGCGCCCAGCCCAGCAGCCAGGCCAGAGCCACGCTGATCAGGAAGCCGACCAGCACCACCTTGTAGAGCAGCCGTTCGCGCGCCTCGAAGTCGCTCTGATTCTGCAGCAGGACGAAGTGATTGCCC
The DNA here is from genome assembly GCF_030175875.1 of Pseudomonas sp. HR1. Taxonomy (NCBI): domain Bacteria; kingdom Pseudomonadati; phylum Pseudomonadota; class Gammaproteobacteria; order Pseudomonadales; family Pseudomonadaceae; genus Pseudomonas; species Pseudomonas sp. HR1. The sequence continues at coordinate 356,720 of NZ_JASNRF010000005.1, read as the reverse complement.
TCCAGCTCGGCCACATAGGCATAGAAGTACTGCTGGTCCTCCTCCACCTCGCTGAAGCCGGCCGGCAACTCGCGCAGGTGGGCAGGCAACTGCGCCACCTCGGCGAGGGGCACGAAATACAGGCGCATGTCCGGGTCCAGCACCGGCTGGCCGCCGCGTTTCATGTCGCGCTGCACCATGCGCTCCAGTTCGTTGCGCAGGTCGGTGGAGATCAGCCGCTCTTCCACGGTGTGCACCACCGCGACGATGCCCAGGGAAAACACCCCGCCGACCAGGAAGGTCATCAGCACGAAGGCGATGACGATCCGCCGTGACAGGCTCAGGTGGTATTCCATGGCTACTCCTGCTCGACCAGTTTGTAGCCCACCCCGTGAATGGTGCGCAGCAGCGGCTGCTCGAAGGGCTTGTCGATCACCTGGCGCAACTGGTGGACGTGGCTGCGCAGGCTGTCGCTGTCGGGGTAGTCCTCGCCCCACACCGCCTCTTCCAGCACCTCGCGCCGCACCACGTGGGGCGACTTCTGCATCAGCAGGGCGAGGATCTTGAGGCCGATGGGATTGAGCTTGAGCGGCTTGCCGGCGCGACTGACCTCCAGGGTGTCCAGGTCATAGCTGAGATCGGCGACCTGCAGCTGGCGGCGTCCGCCGCCCTTGGCCCGGCGCATCACCGCCTCGACGCGAGCGGCCAGTTCGGACAGGGCGAAGGGCTTGACCAGATAGTCGTCGGCGCCGGAGCGAAAGCCTTCCAGGCGATCATCGAGCTGATCGCGAGCGGTGAGCATGATCACCGGGGTATCGCGGCGGGCATCCTGGCGCAACCGCTGGCAGAGGGTGTAGCCATCGATGCCGGGCAGCATGATGTCGAGGATCAGCAGGTCATAGTGTTCGGTTGCGGCCAGGTGCAGCCCGGACAAGCCATCCTGGGCGCAATCCACGCTGTAGCCCTTGAGGCTGAGGTAATCCAGCAGGTTGCTGAGGATGTCCTTGTTGTCTTCTACCACCAGGATACGCATGTCGCTGACCTCATTGCCCGAGTCCGCTGCGGGCCTCGTTGTCGTCTGTTCGGCACAGAGCCTAACCGGCCCCGGCGACCGCGACCAGCGCGGCGGCGGCGCGCAGGGTGGGAGCATCGAGGATCACCGGCCATAAAAAACCCCGGTGTCCGCGAGGAGCACCGGGGTTCGGCTCGGCCCTAGGGCCGGAGCGGTTCTTACATCATGCCGCCCATGCCACCCATGCCGCCCATGTCGGGCATGGCCGGGGCTGCGTCGTCTTTCGGCAGCTCAGCCACGATGGCTTCGGTGGTGATCAGCAGACCGGCGATGGAGGAAGCGGCCTGCAGCGCGCTGCGGGTCACCTTGGCCGGGTCGATGATGCCGAATTCCAGCATGTCGCCGTATTCGCCGGTAGCGGCGTTGTAGCCATAGTTGCCGCTGCCCTGCTTGACCTTGTCCAGCACGACGGAGGCTTCGTCACCGGCGTTGGTCACGATCTGGCGCAGGGGCGCTTCGACGGCGCGACGCAGGATGTTGATACCGGCGTTCTGCTCTTCGTTGATGCCTTTCAGGTCTTTCAGAGCTTCCAGGGCACGCACCAGGGCGACACCGCCGCCAGGCACCACGCCTTCTTCCACCGCAGCACGGGTCGCGTGCAGGGCGTCTTCAACGCGGGCCTTCTTCTCTTTCATCTCGACTTCGGTGGCAGCGCCAACCTTGATCACGGCAACACCGCCAGCCAGCTTGGCCAGACGCTCTTGCAGCTTCTCCTTGTCGTAGTCGGAAGAGGTTTCTTCGACCTGGGCACGGATCTGCTTGATACGGGCCTGGATGTCGGCTTCGACGCCAGCGCCGTCGATGACGGTGGTGTTTTCCTTGTTCAGGACCACACGCTTGGCTTGACCCAGGTGCTCCAGGGTGGTGCTTTCCAGGCTCAGGCCGACTTCTTCGGAGATGACGGTACCGCCGGTCAGGATGGCGATGTCCTGCAGCATGGCCTTGCGACGATCACCGAAGCCGGGCGCCTTGACGGCAGCGACCTTGACGATACCGCGCATGTTGTTGACCACCAGGGTGGCCAGGGCTTCGCCTTCGACGTCTTCGGCGACGATCAGCAGCGGGCGACCGGCCTTGGCGACGGATTCCAGCACCGGCAGCAGTTCGCGGATGTTGGAGATCTTCTTGTCGACCAGCAGCAGCAGCGGGCTGTCCAGCTCGGCGGACATGGTGTCGGGCTTGTTGATGAAGTAGGGCGACAGGTAGCCACGGTCGAACTGCATGCCTTCGACGACGGACAGTTCGTTTTCCAGGCCCGAGCCTTCTTCGACGGTGATGACGCCTTCTTTACCGACCTTCTCCATGGCTTCGGCGATGATGTTGCCGATGCTGTCGTCGGAGTTGGCGGAGATGGTGCCTACCTGGGCGATGGCCTTGCTGTCGGCGCAGGGCTTGGACAGGTTCTTCAGCTCGGCGACGACGGCCGCGGTGGCCTTGTCGATGCCGCGCTTCAGATCCATCGGGTTCAGGCCGGCGGCCACGGACTTCAGGCCTTCGGTGACGATGGCCTGGGCCAGCACGGTGGCGGTGGTGGTGCCGTCACCGGCAGCGTCGTTGGCCTTGGAGGCCACGTCTTTCACCAGCTGGGCGCCGATGTTCTCGATCTTGTCCTTGAGCTCGATCTCCTTGGCGACGGAAACGCCGTCCTTGGTGATCAGGGGAGCACCGAAGCTACGCTCCAGCACTACGTTGCGGCCTTTCGGGCCGAGGGTGGCCTTGACGGCGTCGGCCAGGGTGTTGACACCGGTCAGCAGCTTCTTGCGCGCGGAGTCACCGAATTTGACGTCTTTTGCAGCCATGTTCTGTTTCCTCTAAGAAATTCGAAAAGTGAGCGGGGATCAGCCTTCGATGACGGCCAGAATTTCGGACTCAGCCATCACCAGCAGTTCTTCGCCATCGACCTTGATGGCGTTGCTGCCGGAATAGGGACCGAAAACCACCTTGTCACCCACTTTCACCGCCGGAGCACGGACATCACCGTTGTCCAGCACGCGTCCAGTGCCTACGGCAACCACTTCACCGCGGTTCGGCTTTTCGGCAGCCGAGCCCGGCAGCACGATGCCGCCAGCGGATTTGGTCTCTTCTTCGCTGCGACGAATCACAACGCGATCATGCAGAGGACGAAGCGCCATTGTCGTATCTCCCAAAGTTCTAAGTGTTTCCAGCGCCGATGACTGCATCGGCAGTTTGTTTTTACCGGCTGCGCCGGGTGCGCCCCGTGCATGACAGGACGCGAAACCTGCTCGCCTTGCGGCGACAACCTTGCGGTGTCCGCTACATGAGGTTGTCGCCAGGCATTTCAAGGGCGGGGGGCAAAATTTTTAGTGCTTTTGCTCGTCGCGGTGCACCACTTCACCTTCGATGACCTCGGGGCGATGGGGCGCGGCCTGACCGGAGCCCGGCTGATGGCCTTGGTAGCCCTGGGCACCGGGGTTGCGCCGGGTCACCCGGCCGATCACCGCGCCCAGCAAGGCCTTGCGGGTCACCGGCAGGAGGCAGACGAGCGCCAGGACATCGCTGATGAAGCCCGGAAAGATCAGCAGGGCGCCGGCGATCGCCAGGGTCAGACCCTGGATGACCTCCTGCTCCGGCATCTGCCCCTGGGCCAGGCGCATGCGGATGCGCCAGAGGGTGGTGAAGCCGGCGACGCGCAGCAGGGCGACGCCGACCAGAAAGCTCAGCAACAGCAGGGCGAAGGTGGCGAGCACGCCGATTTCGCTGCCGATCTTGATGAGTACGGCCAGTTCCACAAAGGGGAACAGCAAGAAGAGTAAGGCGGTCACGCGCATCTCGGGTCCTTCACGGTGGAAGCCGGTTGAAAGTCAGGAGATGGAGGCGGCCGAGCCGATTTCAAGGTGGCCGCCCGACGCCGCCCGGAAACGCAAAGGCCGCGAAAATCGCGGCCTTGACGGATTGGCGCCTGCCTAGGGAAACATGACGTTACCAGGACACGCCGACACCGGCGGTGTACTCGGTCTGGTTGACGTTGCCCTCGGCACCGCTGGTCAGTTCCTTGGACGCCTTGAGGTTCAGCGACGCCCAGTTGGTCACCTTGTATCTCAGGCCGACATCGCCGTCGAAGGTGAAGTTGGCGGTGTTGTCCAGCGGCCGGCCCAGTTCACCATTGGTGAAGAACTGGATGGTCTGGCCGTACAGGTAGCGGTTGTAGTCCCACTTCACGCTCGCCGAGAGGAACTGGTCGGAGCCGCCGTCCGAGTACTCGTAACGGTTGTGGTTGAGCAGGCCGGTAAGGGAGAAGGCACCCAGCTCGTTGTCCCAGAACTGGTAACCGGGACCGGTACCCAGGGTGCGCTGCTTGGCCAGGTCCTGGATCCAGTCGCGCTTGTATTCGGCGCGGCCCTGCCAGAAGAATTTCTCGTCGAAGAAGCGATCCAGGGCGTACTGCAGACCGTACTTGCTGGTCGAGACCACGTCGTCGGTCTTGTAGCGGTCATAGCTGCCGTTGGCGTTGTGCCGCCACATGCCGTGCCGGGCCTGGGTCTTGAAGTCGATGTCGTACTTTTCGCTGTCCTGGGACGAGCTGATGTAGTCCAGACCGGCGTCGATGTTGCCCTTCCAGGCGAAGTCGCGCAGGAAGGGACGCGGCGGCACGATCTGGGTGATGCTGGCCAGGGGCACGGTCTGCTGGCCATCGGCGGTGCTGACCACCACCTGACCGTCATCGGCCGGCTTGAGGCTTTCCACCGGGAAATCGGGTTCGTACTTGCCGCGTTGGACGATGACGGGCTTGTCACGCTGCAGGGTCTTGATCTTGTCCCAGGACAGGGGAATGTTGCCGCCGTATTCGGTCTGCAGGAGCAGCTTCTTGCTGTCGAGCAGCTTGATGGTTCCGGTCAGGCGGTCGCCGTTCTTCAGCCAGACGGTATCGGCATGGGCGAAGGAGGCGAGTGACAACAGCGCGAGCGAGGAGAGCAATCGAAAACGCATGGGCACCAGGACACCTTTGGGTGGACTTGGGTGGAAAGGTAACGAAACGAGAGGGGCGCGATTATCCGGGTGCCGGAGACCCGCGCAACCGTTCCTGGGTAAAAGTTAGGCAAGTTTCCGCAAATACTGCCCAAAGGTCGGACGTCTTGGGAGAATGTGGCAGCTCGACACGTTTCAGCACCACCGTAACCAAACTTTTCGGCACACTGGCACTCTTCTCCCCCGGAGCAGCAGGGCGTCATGAGCGCATCCCCTCCCCTCGAACCCCGGCGTCAGGCCGTCTTCCTGGCGCTGGCCGCCATTCCCGCGGGACGGGTGGTCAGCTATGGCCAGCTGGCGGAGCTCGCCGGCCTCGGTCGCGGCGCGCGCTGGGTGGGCTGGGTGCTGGGACGCCTGCCCGAGGGCAGTGCCCTGCCCTGGCACCGGGTGATCGCCGCGGACGGCCGCCCGAGCCTGACCCGCGACAGCCCCTCCGGCCGGGAGCAACGCGAGCGTTTGCGGGCCGAGGGCGTGCTGCTGCACGAGGACCGGGTGGACATGCGTCGGTACCGGTGGAATCCAGCTGAGAGTGTCGAGTAGAGTGCGCGTTTTTTCCGAGCCCAAGGGCATGTTTGCACGTTTCTGGCGTGAAGCCGTCACCACCTACAAATCCAGGGCCTGCCTGGCCCTGCTGCTGCTGGGCTTCGCCGCGGGCCTGCCGGCCATGCTGGTGTTTTCCACCCTGTCGGTCTGGCTGCGCGAAGCGGGCGTGAGTCGCGAGACCATCGGCTACGCCAGCTGGATCGGCCTGGCCTATGCCTTCAAGTGGGTCTGGTCGCCCATGCTCGACCTCTGGAAGCTACCGCTGATCGGCAAGCTCGGCCGTCGCCGCTCCTGGCTGGTGCTGTCGCAGATCCTGGTGGGTCTGGGGCTGATCGGCATGGCGCTGTGCAATCCGCAGCAGCACCTGGAGCAGCTGATCGCCCTGGCGGTGCTGGTGGCCTTCGCCTCGGCCACCCAGGACATCGCCGTGGACGCCTATCGCCTGGAGATCGCCAGCGATGACCGCCAGGCCGCCCTCGCCGCCTGCTACATGACCGGCTATCGCATCGCCGCCCTGCTGGCCAGCGCCGGCGCGCTGTTTCTCGCCGAGGAACTGGGCTCGTCCCGCCTGGGCTACAGCCAGAACGCCTGGGCCACCACCTATATGCTGTTCGCCCTGCTGGTCCTGCCCGGCCTGGTCACCAGCCTGCTGATCCGCGAGCCCGAGCCGGTGGCGCCCATGGCCATGGCGGAATCGCGCTTCGGCTTCAATCACCAGCTGGTGGCGGTCGCCCTGCTGCTGGTGATGCTGGTCTCCATCCCCGCCGCCATCAATGCCGCCATCGCCCAGGCCTGGCCGCGCGCCCTGCTCTACAGCCTGTTCATCGTCGGCTGCCTGTCGCCCTGGGGGCGCTATTGCTCCAAGCCGCTGAGCGATCTCATGCGGCGCATGCGCGAACCGCTGCGACTGCGCGATGCGGCCAATGCCGAAGAGCTGCCGCGCTTCGACTTCGTCCACCAGATGGTCTCGGTGATCCTGCTGATCGTGCTCATCGTCGCCGTCACCGGTGGCCTGTCGGCGCTGGCCGGCGGCTACTGGCCGCGCGGCCTGATGTACGGCCTGATCGCCTGGCTCTGCCTCACCGCGCCGGGGCGCCGGCTGATGGCACCGGTGCTGACGCCCATCACTGAATTCATCCAGCGTTACCAGTGGCAGGCGCTGCTGCTGCTCGGCCTGATCTCCACCTATCGGCTGTCGGACACGGTCATGGGCGTGATGGCCAGTGTCTTCTATATCGACGTGGGCTACAGCAAGGAAACCATCGCCGGCGTCAGCAAGATCTTCGGGGTGTTCATGACCCTGTTCGGCGCGGGCCTGGGCGGCGTGCTGATCACCCGGGTGGGGATCCTGCCGATCCTCTTTCTCGGCGGCGCCGCCTCGGCGCTGACCAATCTGCTGTTCGTGGTGATCGCCTCCACCGGCGCCAACGTGCCGCTGCTGATCGCCACCATCTGCGCCGACAACGTCAGTGGCGGCATGGCCACCTCGGCCTTTGTCGCCTACCTGTCGAGTCTGACCAACCTCAGATTCTCGGCCACCCAGTACGCCATGCTCAGCTCGCTGATGCTGCTGTTGCCGCGGCTCTTGGGCGGCTACTCGGGGGCCATGGTCGAGCACGTCGGCTACAGCTCGTTCTTCTCGCTGACCGCCCTGATGGGGGTGCCGACGCTGCTGCTGATCGCGGTGCTCTGGCTGCGCCAGCGGCGGACCGCGATACCCAGCGGTCCTTCCGGCAGCGGCCACTGAGACCGGGGCGGCCTATGGCCGCCCCGGCCTGCCCTAGGCTTCGCCGCGCGCGGCCGCGGTGGCGCGCTCGTCGCCCTTGTCGTCGATCACCTTGACCACCCGGCTGGGCAGCGCGATGTCGATGCCTTCGGCCCGCAGGCGATCGCGGATCTGCTCGTTGAAGGTGAACTGGGTGCCCCAGAAATCGCTGTTGGCGGTCCAGCAGCGCAGCGACACGGTGATGAAGGTGTCGCCCAGGCCAGCCACCACGATGGCGGGTGGCGGCGTCTCCAGCACCCGCGGATCCTTGGCCATGTCGGCCAGCACCTGCTTGGCCTTCTGCAGATCGGCGTCGTAGCCGACCTTGACGTCGAAGACGATCTGCCGCGTCGCCTGGCGCGACTGGTTGGTGATGATGCCGTTGGACAGGTTGCCGTTGGGCACGGTGACGGTGCGGTTGTCGCCGGTGCGCAGCACGGTGTGGAAGATCTGGATCGAATCCACGGTGCCCTGCACGCCCTGGGCCTCGATGTAGTCGCCGATCTTGAACGGCCGGAACAGCAGGATCAGCACCCCGCCGGCGAAGTTGGCCAGGCTGCCCTGCAGCGACAGGCCGATGGCCAGGCTGGCGGCGCCGAGGGCGGCGACGAAGGAGGTGGTGGCGATGCCGATCATGGAGGCGACGCTGATCACCAGCATGACCTTGAGACCGATGTTGACCAGGGTCACCACGAAGGTTTCCAGGGCCTGGTCCATGTGCCGCGCGGTGAACAGCGCGGCCAGTCGCCCGGTCAGGCGATTGATGATCCACCAGCCGATCCACAGGGTGATCAGGGCCAGTACCACCTTGCCGCAATATTGCAGGATCACCGGTAGCCAGGCCATGAAGGCCGTCAGCAGGTGATCGGTCTGGGCACTCAAATCCATCGTCTACCTCTCCACGCACAAGAAAAAAGTCGGGCGCGGCCTGAATGGCGGCGCCCTATGTGCGACGGACGGTAGCCCGAGAGGTTCCGAAACGCGGCTCAGTCGCGGAAGTTGTCGAACTGCAGCGGCATGCCCAGGGACTGGCCGCGCAGCAGGGCGATGACCTCCTGCAATTCGTCGCGTTTCTTGCCGGTGACGCGCACCTGTTCGCCCTGGATGGCGGCCTGGACCTTGATCTTGCTGTCCTTGATCAGGGCGACGATCTTCTTCGCCAGCTCCTTGTCGATGCCCTCGCGCAGGGTGGTCTCCTGCTTCACGGTCTTGCCGGAGGCATAGGCGTCCTTGACCTCCAGGCACTGGACGTCGATCTTGCGCTTGGCCAGGTTGACCTTGAGGATCTCCAGCATCTGCTCGAGCTGGAAATCGGCGTCGGCGGTCAGGGTGACGGTAAGGTCCTTGGCCTCGAAGCTGCCCTTGCCGCGCAGGTCGTACCGGCGCTCGAGCTCCTTCATGGCGTTGTCCACGGCGTTGGTGACTTCGTGCTTGTCCAGCTCCGATACGACGTCGAAGGAAGGCATGGATTTTCTCCTCGGTTGGGGTGGGGCAGCCTTGACGCTGCAGCCTGACCGACCATTATAACGACTGGCCCTCTTCCTCAGGAATCCGACCATGCGCAAGGAATCGACACTGGAGTCACAGCTGTGAGCTGGCACGTGCTGGGCGCCGGCAGTCTCGGCGGACTCTGGGCCGCGCGGCTGTTTCGCGGTGGCGAGCCGGTCCGGCTGATCCTGCGAGATCGCACGCGCCTGGCGCAGTATCGCGCCCGCGGCGGCCTGCAACTCAGCGAAGGCGACACCACCAGCCTCTATCCGCTGCCGGCCGAGACGCCCGAGGCCGGCAATCCGATCCGCCGGCTGATCCTCGCCTGCAAGAGCTACGACGCCGAAGAGGCCATCGCCAGCGTCGCCGCGCGCCTGGAACCGGAAGCCGAGATCCTGCTGCTGCAGAACGGCCTGGGCAGCCAGGACGCCGTGGCCGCCCGGGTACCGCGGGCGCGCTGCCTGAGAGCCAGCACCACCGAGGGAGCCTATCGCGAGACCGATTTCCATGTGGTCGCGGCCGGTGCCGGGCAAATCTGGATCGGCGACCAGCTCGGCAGCCACACCCCGCCGCCCTGGCTGGATACCCTCGCCGAGCTGGGTTTCCCGGTGCGCTGGACCGACGACATCGACGCCCGCCTGTGGCGCAAGCTGGCGATCAACTGCGCCATCAATCCGCTGACCGTGCTCTATCGCTGCCGCAACGGCGAACTGCGCCAGCATCTGCCGGAGGTCACGGCGCTCTGCGACGAACTCGCGGCGCTGCTGGAAGCCATGGGACTCGCCCCGGCGGCCCAGGGGCTGCAGCAGGAGGTCGAGGCGGTGATCGCCGCCACGGCCAACAACCGCTCCTCGATGCTGCAGGACGTGGAGCGCGGCCAGCGCACCGAGGTGAGCTACCTGCTCGGCCACGCCCTGCCGATCGCCGGACGGCTGCGCCTGCCGGTGCCGCACCTGACCGAGCTGCAGCAGCGCCTGCAGGTCCGGCTCGCGGAGCGTGGATTGCCCGTCGATTAGCAGCGGGCTACCCTGCCCGCTTCCCTGTTGCCACGGCTGCGCCATGATCCTCGCCAAACGCCTGAAGAATCTCCCGGTCGGCCGCAAGTTGCTGGCTGCCCTGCTGGTGATGATGATCGCGGTGCTGGTGGTAGCCAATGTGACCTTTATCAGCGCCGCCTACTGGATCTCCCAGGAGAGCGTGGCACCCCAGGCGCTGCAGACCCTGGGCCGGCTGTTCGCCAGCCCGGTGCTCAGCCGCGAGGTGCTGGCCTCGCCGGCGGCGGCCGAGGTGCAGCTGCGCCAGCTGGACGGCTATGCGCCGCTGCGCCTGGCCGCGGTCTACGACAGCCAGGGCCAGCGCCTGGCCGAGTTGCACAATGGCGATCGGCTGCAGGTGCCGGCGCGCTTCGAAGAGCTGCAGACCTGGCGCCTGCGCGAATTCCGCACCAATCTGCTGGTGGAGCTGCCGCGTCCCGAGGGCGCTCCCGGGCATCTGCTGCTGGTGGCCAGCAGCGAACTGCCGGGGGCCTTCTACCGCGGCACCCTGACCGCCAGTCTGGCGATCCTGACCTTCAGTATCCTGCTCTGGCTGGTGGTGGCGCGGCAGATCAAGAGACTCATCACCCTGCCGATCCGCGAACTGGAAGAACTCTCGCGCCAGGTGACCCGCGAGGAGAACTATTCGCTGCGCGCCAGCAAGGGCAGCGAAGACGAACTGGGCCGCCTGGCGGAATCCTTCAACACCATGCTCGGCCGCATCCAGGGCCGCGAGCAGCAACTCAAGCGCGCCCGCGACGACGCCCAGTACGCGGTGCTGCAGGCCCAGAGCCTGGCCGAGGAGACTCGCCGCTCCAACCGCAAGCTGGAGCTGGAGGTGCAGGTCCGCGGCAAGATCGAGAAGAAGCTCACCGGCTTCCAGAACTACCTCAACAGCATCATCGACTCCATGCCCTCGGCGCTGATCGCCGTGGACGAGCAGTTCTACGTCACCCAGTGGAACCAGGAGGCCACCCACCTCTCCGGCACCCAGCTGGACGAGGCGCTGAACCAGCCGGTGTTCCTGGCCTTTCCCTCGCTCAAGCCGTTCCTGCCGCAGCTGAGTCGCACCGCCGAATTGCTGCGGGTGGAAAAGGTGGAACGGGTGACCTGGGCGCTGACCGATACCCCGCGGCACTACACCCTGACCTTCTACCCGCTGATGGGCGGCGCCGGGCGTGGCGTGGTGATCCGCATCGACGACATCACCCAGCGCCTGAACATGGAAGAGATGATGGTGCAGTCCGAAAAGATGCTCTCGGTGGGCGGCCTCGCCGCCGGCATGGCCCACGAGATCAACAATCCGCTGGGCGCCATCCTGCACAACGTGCAGAACATCCGTCGGCGGCTGTCGCCGGAGTTGCCGAAGAACGTCGAGCAGGCCGCCGAATCCGGTGTCGAGCTCAATGCGGTGAACTGCTACCTGGAGAGCCGGCAGATCCCGCGGCTGCTCGACGGCATCCACCAGGCCGGCAGCCGTGCGGCCAAGATCGTCAGCCACATGCTGGCCTTCAGTCGCCGCAGCAATCGCAAGATGGAAGCCAGCGAACTGCCGCCGCTGATCGACCAGGCCATCGAGATCGCCGGCAACGACTTCGACCTGGCCGAGGGCTTCGACTTCCGCACCCTGTCGATCATCCGCGAATTCGATCCGGCGCTGGGACCGGTGCCGGTGATCGGCAACGAACTGGAGCAGGTGCTGCTCAACCTGCTGAAGAACGCCGCCCAGGCCATCCACCTGCGCGATGACGAGGAAGAAGGCGAATACGGCCGCATCACCTTGCGCACCAAGCTGCGCGGCGGCTGGGCCGAGATCCAGGTGGAAGACAACGGCATCGGCATCCCCGAGGACATCTGCAAGCGCATCTTCGAGCCGTTCTTCACCACCAAGGAGGTGGGTCAGGGCACCGGTCTGGGCCTGTCGGTGTCGTATTTCATCATCACCAACAACCACAAGGGGCAGATGGAGGTGCACTCCACGCCCGGCGTAGGGACCTGCTTCACCCTGCGCCTGCCCCTCGTCCAGGCCGACTTCGACGCGGCCTAGGACCTCATCAGGAGCTGCGCCATGGGTTTTCGCCTCACCGAGATCTACACCCGCCAGGGCGACGCCGGCGACACCGGCCTGGCCGACGGCAGCCGGGTACCCAAGGACCATCCGCGCATCGAGGCCATCGGCGCGGTGGATGAGCTCAACAGTGCCCTGGGTCTGCTGCTCGCCGAGCTGGCCGAGGACGCCCGCCTGGCCGAGGTGAGCGAGCTTCTGGCGCCCTGTCAGCACCGCCTGTTCGACCTCGGTGGCGAACTGGCCATGCCCAGCTATCGCGCCCTGCAACCGGTGGAGATCGAACGCCTGGAGGGCGCCATCGATCGGTGGAACGCCGAGCTGGGGCCGTTGGAGAATTTCATCCTGCCCGGCGGCTCGCGCGCCGTGGCCCAGGCCCATGTCTGCCGCACCCTGGCGCGCAGCGCCGAGCGCCGCTGCCGCAGCCTGCATGCGGTGGAGCCGCTGGAGGGCCAGGGCTTGCCCTATCTCAATCGCCTGTCCGACCTGCTGTTCGTCGCCGCCCGCATCGTCGCCCGGCGCCAGGGGGTGAGCGAGGTGCTCTGGCAGGCCGCGCGGCCATGAGCGCGCCGGCCGCACCCGCCGCGCCACCGCCGCGCCGCCACGAGGGCCTGCTGGCGCTCTGGGACGGCCTGATCCTGATCCTGGTCTGCGTGAACCTGGCGCTGATCCTGTTCGACAGCCTCTATGCCCTGGGACCGCTCAACCAGGCCCTGGCTGCGGTGTTGCCCGGCTTCCACGCCTTCTATGGCGAACGCATCCACGCCCATTTCACGCGCATCGACCTGGTGTTCGTCGCCTTCTTCATCGCCGACGTGCTGCTCGGCTGGCTGGTGGCGGTGATCGAGCGCCGCCACGCGCGCTGGTACCACTACCCCTTCATCCACTGGTACGACGTGCTCGGCTGCATCCCCTTGGGCGGCTTCCGCCTGCTGCGGGCGCTGCGCATCGTCTCGCTGCTGCTGCGCCTGCAACGCCTGGGGCTGATCGACATGCGCGGCTGGCGGCCCTATCGGCTGTTCAACCACTACTACCAGCTGCTCATGGAAGACCTGTCCGACCGGGTGATGATCAAGATCTGCGGCGAATTGCAGGACGAACTCAACACCCGCGACGACTTCTCCCAGAGCGTGATCGACCGCGTCATCCGCCCGCGCAAGCAGCGGCTGATCGACGGCATGGCGCTGCGCATCCAGACCATGGTGGAACAGGGCTATAGCCAGAATCGCGCCACCCTGGAGCGCCTGGTTGGCGACGTGGTGCAACGCGCCCTGAACGAGAATCCCGATCTGGCCCGACTCAAGCGCCTACCCATGGGCGAGCGCCTGGCCGACACCCTGGACGGGGTGCTCACCGATATCGTCAACGGCCTGGTCAGGGAGGCGGCGGCCAGCCTGCGCACCCGCGACTTCCGCGCCCTGGCCAGTCGCCTGGCCGATCACGGCTTCGATCAGAGTCTGCCCAGCGGCGCCCAGGACAATGCCCTGGACGAGGTGCTGGTGGAGATCCTCGAGGTGTTCAAGCAGAAGGTCCTGCAGCGCCGGCTCGATCAACTCGATGGCGAGCTCTGGCCGCAGGAATGGCAGCGCAGCGAGATCGATCCGATCAACGCGCCCCGGCGCTGATCTGCTGCTGCAGATTCTGCACCTGGGTCTGCAGGGTGGTGATGTTGCGGGTGGTCTGCAGGCGGAAGGCGTCGAATTCCTTGCTGTCCGGGCCCACCGGGCGCGCATCCAGCTCGCTGCGCAGCACCAGCAGGTCCTGCTGCATCTCGCCCAGGGCCTGATTCTGAGCACTGGGCTTCTTCAGCGCGGCGATGTCGGCCTGCAGCGCCTTGTTCTGCGCGGTGAGGCTGGCGACCTGCTCGGTCAGGCTGGCGGTCTGCGCCAGGCCGTTCTTCAGCGCGGTCTGCTCATCGGCCAGGGCCTTGAGGCGGGTATCTACCTCGCCACTGCCGGTCTGCACCGTCTGGACCGCGGTAGAGAGATTCTGCAGACGGTTGTCCTGGGCCTGCTGGTTGTCCGTCACCCCCTGCTGCTGGCGGGTGAGTTCGGCGACCTTGGTCTGCAAGGTCTTGACCTGCAGCAGCAGCGCCTCGCGACTGGTGGTGCCGGAGGATTCACTTTCCACCAGCTTGCCGGAGATGTCCCTCAGGCGACCCTGGGCGTCTTCGCTGATGCGCGCGAAGTTTTCCTGGGTGGCCACCACCTGCTCCTGCATCAGCACCAGTTGCTGATGACTCCACCAGGCGACCCCGGCCAGGGCCAGAGTCAGGGCCGCGACCAGCACCCACAGCGGCGCGGTGGACGGGCCACGGCGTACCGCGCGCGCATGACCGGCCGTGGGCTCGCGATAGACCTCCTCGGCTTCGACCGACCGGCGACCCGCGGGACGGCGATCGTCACGCTCCGGCGTCAGACTCGGGACGTTATCCATTTCATCGAGAAGATCGTTGCGCATGGCAGACCTGTGAGCAAAGGCAGGAAGACGAAATCGCGGCCAGTATAACGGCCGTCGGCGCCGACGCGAGGCCGTGCGCAGACGGATTCACCCCGGGAGCGTGCGCGGAAACGCAGTCTGCGCCGATAGCAAAGCGCCAGCATGCCATATCCCGAGTGCCTTTGGTGCGGCGCTAGACCGGGCCGCTGCGGGCCTGGGGCGCCCGCGGGCGATATTCTTCCAGGGCGTTCCAGGAGCTGGCCTCGGGCAGGTAGCCGAAGGCCTCCTGGGCGGCGCGGATATCCAGGGTGAAGGGGCTGTCGAGCAGGTCGGGCCAGCGCGACTCGTGACCCGGGGTACGCAGGCGGGCATAGAGACGCCGGGGATCGAAGGCCTTGCGCTCGACCACCGGCGGCAGCTCGAAGCGCCGCAGCAGGAAGTTGATCGCATCCCAGCACACCAGCGGTTGGCCATCGCTGAGGTTGAAGACCTTGCCCTGGGTGGCGGCCGGCTGCCTGAGCAACAAGGTCACCAGGGCCTTGCGCAGATTGCCGGCGCTGGTGAAGTCCCAGCGATTGAGGCCGTTGCCGCTGCGGCCCAGCTGCCTGGCCTTGGCCCTTTCCAGCAACCAGCGCGCCCAGTCGCGATCGGCCAGGCCGAGCACCTGGGCCGGCCGCAACACCGTGACCTGGGGGCCGAATTCGCCGGCGGCCAGCGCCAGGCGCTCCAGTTGCAGCCGGCGCTGGGCCTCGCGGCTGGCGGGCTTGGCCGGCACCTGGTCTTCCTTGAGCGCTTCGCCGCCCCGCTCGTAGACGCGGGCGGACGAGACATAGACGAATTGCGCGACCTGCTGCTGCAGCGCGGCTTCGATCAGCACCTGGCCGTGGTCGAGATCGGCCGCGCTCGGCACGCCGGCCACATCGGTACAGTGGGCGATGGCATCGATGTCGTCGCACAGCGCCACCACCTGCGCGGGCTGGTCGAGCAAGGCCGGGTGATAGTCGGCGCCGCGCTCGACCAGGGCGTCCAGGGTCGCGCCGGGGCGGCCGTGCACCCGCACCAGTTGGCCGCGGTCGAGCAGGTCGCAGGCCAGGCCCGCACCGAGCGGCTCGCTGGCGCCCGTGATCAAGATACGCATGTCGCTGGGATTCCCGAAGCTGTCCGCGGTCGCCCGGGGCGACCCATCCGCCAGTGTAACCAAAGCCTTCGACAGGCGCCGCTAGTCGCGCACCAGCCACTGGCCGGCGACCTGTTCGAGGTGCCGGGTGAGTGCCTGCAAGGCGGCGCCGCCATTGCGCCAGTGATGCCAGAACAGCGGCACGTCCACCCAGTGACCGGGCGCCAGATCCACCAGCGCGCCCCGCGCCCGGGCGGTCGCACTCTGGATATCCGGCAGGAGACCCCAGCCGATGCCACCCAGGGTCATCTGCAGAAAGCCCTCGGCGGAAGGACAGAGGTGGTAGTCGAAGGTCTGGGTGACGCCGAGCTGCTCCAGATAGCGATGCTGCAGGCGATCATCCGGGCCAAAGACGATGGCCGGCGCCCGTGCCAGGGCCTGGGGATCCGGCAATGCGGCCAGTTGCCGAGCGCGGAATTCCGGACTGGCCAGGGCCCTGTAGCGCATGGCGCCCAGGGCGCTGACCCGTGCGCCGGCCAGCGGCTGGCCGTTGGCGCAGAGGCAGGCCGCCACCTCGCCGGCGCGCATCCGTCGGAGCACCACGTCCTGGTCTTCCACCACCAGATCCAGCAACACCCGCTGTGCCCGGACCCAGGGGCCGACCGCCAGCGGCCACCAGTTGGCCAGGCTGTCGGCGTTAAGGGCGATGCGCAGGCGCTGCGGCGCCTCTTCGGCCAGACCCGGCACCTCGCTGCCCAGATCGGCTTCCAGCAGCCGCACCTGCTGGATATGGCGCAACAGCCGCAGACCCGGCGCCGTCGGCTGCGGGGGTGTCTCCCGCACCAGCACCGCCTGGCCGACCCGGGCTTCGAGCAGCTTGATGCGCTGGGACACCGCCGATTGCGACAGCCCCAGGCGCCGCGCCGCCCGCTCGAAACCGCCCTCTTCCACCACCACTGCCAGGGCTTCCAGCAACTTGTAGTCGATCATCGATTCAGCTAATGCTGCATAAGGAATATTGGTTTTTCTTATACACCTGGACGCGGCAAGGTGGCAGCCAATCCAGCACGACAGGGCACCACTTCCGCAATGAACAGCTACGTCACCGGCCTCCTGACCATGGCCAGTCTCATCATGGCGCTGGGCGCGCAGAACACCTATCTGCTGGCCCAGGGGCTGCGCCGCGAGCACCATCTGGCCATCGCCGCCTTCTGCCTTACCTGCGACGTGATTCTGGTGGCCGCCGGGGTACTGGGCCTGGCCGCGCTGATCCAGCACAGTCCGTTGCTGGTGGATATCCTGCGCTGGGGCGGCGCGGCCTTTCTGCTCTGGTATGGCGCCCAGGCATTGCGTCGGGCCTGGCGGCCGGCAGCCATGGGCACCCTGGCCGCGGCGGAGCCACGCAGCAGGCGGCAGGCGCTGCTCGCCGCCGCGGCGGTCTCGCTGCTCAATCCCCATGTCTATCTGGACACGGTGCTGCTGGTGGGCTCCCTGGGCAGCCAGCAGGCCGCGCCCCTGGCCTATGTGTTCGGCGCGGCCACGGCCTCCATGCTGTGGTTCTTCGGCCTCGCCCTAGGCGCCGCCTGGGCCGCGCCCTACCTGGCCCGCCCAGGGGTGTGGCGGTTGATCGATCTGCTGGTGGCCGGGGTGATGTTCGCCGTCGCCGCCCAGTTGCTGGTCTCGACCTGAGGCTGGCCTTCCCCGGGCGAGCGCCCTAAGCTGCGGCTCTGCGTTTCCTGTCGAGAGTCCTCATGCCCTTCGCCCGCTCGCTCCGCAGTCAGAGCCTGCTCCTGTTCGGCGGCAGCCTGCTGCTGATGCTGCTGATCGCCCTGGCCGGCTTCGGCCTGCTCTCCCGCGAGTTGCATCGCTACCAGCACCTGATCGAAGGCCCGCTGGAGCGCCTGGTGGAGATTGACGACACCCACCTGATCTTCAAGATCCAGGTCCAGGAGTGGAAGAATTTTCTTCTGCGCGGCGGCGATGCCACGACGGCCGAGCGCTACTGGCAGGCCTTCCTGACCCGCGAGGCGGAGGTCGACCGGCGTCTGCAGCAACTGACCGGCAGCGTCGATCCCGATCTGCAACCGCGGCTCCAGGCGCTGCGGGCCCAGCACCAACGCCTGGGCGAGCGCTATCGCGCCGGCCAGGCCGCCTATCTCGCCCATGATCGCGATCCGCGTCGCGGCGATGCCGAGGTCCGTGGTATCGACCGCGAGACCGCCGAGGGCTTCGCCGCCCTGGTCGACGACCTGCACGGACGCACCGCCGCGCAGATCGCCGCCATCCGCGCCGAGGCGCAGCGCGACATCCTGCTCGCCGGCCTCGCCCTGCTGCTCTGTGGCGGCGGCCTGCTGTTCCTCGGGATACGGCTGGTGGAGCGGCGGCTGGTGGATCCGCTGGTGGCCTGCGCCCGGCAACTGGGGCTGCTGGCGCGCGGGCGTTTCGGCGAGCGCCTGCCCGGCGGCCGCGATGACGAAATGGGGCGCCTGGTCCTCAGCACCAATCTCCTGCGCGACGCCGCCGTGCAGCACACCCACGACCTGCGCCACCAGGCCGGCGAGGTGGGCGCCCTGAGCGCGCTGCTGGCCAATCAGCTGGTGACCGAGCCGGGCCAGCCGCCGCGAGAGGTCGATCCGCAGGTGCTCAAGGACGTCAGCCGCCGCCTCGCCGACATCGCCGGCGATCTAGAGGAGGCCGCCAGCCAGCGGCAGGACTGAGCTCCGCCGCTAGAGCTGCGCCGGCACCTCGCGCCACGCGCCCGGCGCCAGATCGTCCAGGGTCCAGGGGCCGATGCGGACGCGCACCAGGCGCAGGGTCGGCAGGCCCACCGCGGCGGTCATGCGCCGCACCTGGCGATTGCGCCCTTCGCGAATGGTCAGCTCGATCCAGGCGGTCGGCACGCTCTTGCGAAAGCGCACCGGCGGATCGCGCTCCCAGAGCGCCGGCGGCTCCGCCAGCAGGCGCGCCTCGGCCGGCAGCGTGGGGCCGTCATTCAGTTCGACGCCCTGGCGCAGGCGCTGCAGCTGCTCTTCTCCAGGTGTGCCCTCCACCTGGGCCCAGTAGGTCTTGGGCAGCTTGTGCCTGGGATCGGCGATGCGCGCCTGCAACTGGCCATCGTTGGTCAGCAGGAGCAGGCCTTCGCTGTCGCGATCCAGGCGGCCAGCGGGATAGACGCCCGGCACCTCGACATAGGCCTTGAGGGTCGCGCGGCCGTCGGCGTCGGCGAACTGGGTGAGCACGTCGAAGGGCTTGTTGAGCAGCAGCAACCGCGGCGTGACCGGCGGTGCCTTGGCCTGGCGACGCGGACGCTGGCCGGGGGTGGAACGGGTATTTCGCGACATGGGGATCGACGGCGGCTAGCCAAAGGGTAATCTGGACCGCCCAGTCTATTCGTCCGAGGTCCCATGCGCATCTTTCGTCCGCTGTGGCTGATCCACCTGCTGACCCTGGCCGGTTGCGCCTCCTCCGCCTACGAGGGTCCGCGCTCCGATCACTTCGACGGCGAGCGCTTTCACAACCTGGCGCCGCGCGAAGACAAGAGCCTCTGGACCCTGCTGAAATGGCAGTTCACCCGCACCCGTCCCGAGTGGACCTGGCAGGACGGGCCGGCCGTACCGACGCGGCCAGTGGCCCGGGTCGAGGGTGGCGAATTGCGGGTGACCTTCGTCAATCATGCCACCCTGCTGATCCAGCATCAGGGTCTCAACATCCTCGCCGATCCGGTGTGGTCGGAGCGGGTCAGTCCCTTCAGCTTCATTGGTCCGCGACGCTATCACGCGCCGGGCGTGGCCCTGGACGACCTGCCGCCGCTGGACTTGATCTTCGTCAGCCACAGTCACTACGACCATATGGATCTGGCGACGCTGCGGCGCCTGGCCGAGCGCGCGCCCCTGACGCCGGTGGTGACGCCCCTCGGCAATGCCGAGCTGATCCGCCGCGAGACCGGTTTCGTCACCGTCAGCGAACTGGACTGGTGGCAGAGCCTGCCGCTCAAGGACGGCGTGCGCCTGCACCTGGTGCCGGGCCAGCACTGGTCGGCGCGCAGTCGCTTCGACACCAACCGCCGGTTGTGGGGCGGCTTCGTACTGGAAGCGCCGACCGGACCGGTCTATTTCGCCGGTGATACCGGCTGGGGCCCGCACTTCGCGCAGATCCGCGAACGCCTGGGCGCGCCACGCTTCGCCGCCCTGCCCATCGGCGCCTATGAACCGCGCTGGTTCATGCGGGACAGCCATCTGAATCCCGACGATGCGGTACGTGCTCATCAGGCGCTGGGCGCCGTCAGCAGCCTGGGCATCCACTTCGGCACCTTTTCCCTGAGCGACGAAGAACAGTTCGCCCCGCCCCGCGACCTGGCCCACGCCCGCGCCCTGCATGGCCTGGCGGACGAGGCGTTCCGGACACTGGCACCGGGCGAGATCTGGTCGGTGCCCTGAGGTCAGCCGCCGACCTTTGCTGCTTCGATCAAAGGTGGCAAGGAGGAGGCGCTGAGCCAATCCATCAGGGTGGCTCTCATACCGACTCCCCAATGCTGGTCATAAAGCATCCAGGCCTCGGTAATCACGATGGCCCAGAGAATGCTGAACAGCGAGCCGACCAGAAAGTATTCGGCAAAGTCCCGCTGATCCAGCTCCTTGAAGCGAGCGACGGTCTTTAGCGCTATCACCGCCGCGAGGATTTCCCAGCTGTTGCTTAGCAGTCCCGCAGCCAACACCAGACGTTCGAGCCAGCCGATGAGGCGTCCCGCGGAAAAGGCGCCATCGCTGGACGCGCCTGGCATTCTTGGCCGTGTCATGCGGATGAGCATCCTGCGACACAAGACATTGCCAAGCTCGGTCAACAGGGCCAAGGCGAAGAGCGTATAGGCCAGTGCATGCAATCCTTGCAGCAACCCGTTCATTGCTCAGCCTCCCTGCGATCCAGATCCGCCAGCACTTCCAGCACGGCATTCCACTGTTGGCTATAGGCGTCGAAGTGACCGGAGGTGCGTACCTTGTAGATGCTATGGACCGACACCTGACGCTGCTCTGCCAGCTCCGCGGGTAACTGTCCGTTCAACAGTGCCGCGATGTCGCTCAATTGACGTTGTGTCCAACCCTTCTCGATAACCGTCAAGCCAACCCCTAGTGCATCGAGAGTGGTCTCCAACAGCGGCTCCTGAGGCAGCGAGAAACCATAGCGGCAGAGCGCGCGCTTTTCGTTTAGCTTGTGCCGACTGCGGCTAAGACCCGGCCCCATCATGTTCCAGGCCTGCTGCGGATTCACAGCCGTTTCTATCCGGGCCAGCCCCAGCACGAAACGGCAATCGATACCACGCTGCAGGAGATCCAGCCTGATGTCACGCAACAGCCGAGCGCCGGCATTCAGGGACGTCACCAAGCCCTGAAATTCGTCTCCAAGGGTGATGGTCAACGGTGATGCCAGGACGTCGGCATAACGCCTGTTGCACTGCACGACCGCTTCATTGAAAGCCTTGTGTAACTGCGCGATATCGGCAGCGTGCTCGCTATGCACCAGGTCGCCCATTACTACCGCGAGTGTCCTGGCAGTTATTTCCTGTTTTGGGGTCATTTTTCGCGATGTAACCATAAAAGGGTCAATCGCTTCTTTTTACCCAAAAACGGTGCGACTCGCCTAGCGCTAAATGTCATCAGTAATCAGCAGGGCAAGAGACAAAAGCAGCCAGGACGCTTGAGGATGCCCTCAACACCTCGCTGCTCCCGCCCATTAATTCAGGTTATTCCACCAGCCCCTTGTCCCAGAGTCGTACCAGCTCACTGGGCGCGCGGTCCTCGGGAATCAGCAGGGTCAGTTCGTCCTGCTGCTCGGCGGGCTGGGGACGGAAGCGCAATTCCACCTTGAAGTAGCGCTGATCGCCCCGCCCGACCTGGGTCGGTTCGCCGGATTCCGGCAGGCAGCGTTCCAGCACCGAGCAGATGCGCCCGCGCTGGGCGCTGTCGTACTGGCCGAATTCGATCTCCCGCGGCTTGCTCAGCGCGTGCAGGGGCGCGAAGCCGCCCTGTCGCGAGAGTCGCACCACGGTGTCCTTGCCCAGCGGGGGAAGTTCGCGCATTGCCCTGCTCCTCTAGATGAGAGTGACGCCCACGCCGGCCCAGGCCTCTTCGACCGCACGCACCTCCGCCGACTCGGCGCCGAAACGGCGACCGGCATTGGAGACGGTCAGACGGGCGAAGGCGGCGAAATCCGCATCGTTGGCCAGGCGACTGTCGCACAGGGTGTCGTACCAGATCGGCCCGGCCTTTTCCCAGGCGTAGCCACCCAGGGCCATCGCCGCCAGATAGAAGGCCCGGTTGGGAATGCCCGAGTTGAGGTGGACACCGCCGTTGTCTTCGCGGGTCTCGATATAGTCGCGCATATGCCCGGGCTGGGGGTCCTTGCCCAGGGTCGGATCGTCGTAGGCGGTGCCCGGCTCGGCCATGGACCTCAGGCCCTTGCCGTTGATCTTCTTGGTCAGCAGCCCGGCGCCGATGATCCAGTCCGCCTCGGCGGCGGTCTGCTTGAGCTGGTACTGCTTGACCAGGATGCCGAAGACGTCGGAGACCGATTCGTTGAGCGCGCCGGACTGGTTGAAGTACACCAGTCCCGCCTCGCTCTCGGTGACGCCATGCACCAGTTCGTGGGCGATGACGTCCAGGGCGATGGTGAAGCGGTTGAAGATCTCGCCGTCGCCATCGCCGAACACCATCTGCTCGCCGTTCCAGAAGGCGTTCTGGTATTCCTGGCCATAGTGGACGGTACCGGCCAGCGGCAGGCCCTGGCCATCGATGGAATTGCGCCCGAACACCTCGCTGAAGAATCTGAAGGTGGCACCCAGGTAGTCGTAGGCCTCGTCCACCGCCACATCGCTCAGTGCCGGCTGCCCTTCCTGACGCACCAGACGCCCGGGCAGCTGCATGGCGTTGCCGGCATCGAAGATGCTGCGCTGCGGACTGGCGTCATCGGTACGCGGCAGCGGCCCGACCGGTGCCTGGCGCACGCCGGGGCGACCGGGATTGTGCAGCAGACTCTGGACGTGACTCAGGGTGGTCAGGGCGCAGGAACGCTGGTGTTCGTCGCCATGATCGATGATGCGACCAAGAATGTAGGGGGGAATCACCCCCTGGTAGGTGCCCGGGTTACAAGACATGCGCGCCCTCCTCCTCTGGGGGACAAAGGTCCCCGATCACCGCAGCGTGCGGTCCGTGTTTCTTGGACCACGAAACGACCAGACGGCTCCCGCCTCTTCACCCGGAGGCAGGCTTCTGGTACAAAGGCACCCCACGCGGGCGTCGTATAATGGCATTACCTGAGCTTCCCAAGCTCATGACGAGGGTTCGATTCCCTTCGCCCGCTCCAGATTCCAGACGGCCTCCAATCAGTCCTTGCGGACACGCTGATTGGGGGCCGTTGCGTTTCCGGGCCCTGCCAAAGGGGTTTCGCGCGCGAAACCTACCCCGCCACCAGCCCCTTCACCCGCTGCGCCAGGGCCTCGACCGCGAAGGGCTTTGTCAGGATCGCCATGCCCGGTTCCAGGTGGCCGTCGCTGAGCAGCGAGGTTTCGGCGAAGCCGGTGATGAACAGCACCTTGAGCGCCGGGCGGCGGACGCGGGCGGCGTCGGCCAGCTGGCGGCCGTTCATGCCGCCGGGCAGGCCGACGTCGGTGACCAGCAGATCGATGCGCGCATCGGAGTGCAGCACCTCCAGGCCGCCGGCGCCATCGGCGGCCTCGATGATGACGTAGCCCAGTTCGCGCAGCAGATCGGTCACCAGCATGCGCACCGTGGGTTCGTCGTCGACCACCAGCACCGTGGCATTGGCGCCCTCCAGCAGACAGGGCTGACCGTCTGCCAGAGGCGAGCCGCACGGCCGCTCCACCGGTCGCAGGGGCAGGTACAGGCAGACGGTGGTGCCTTCGCCGGGTGTCGAGCGCAGCCGCAGCTGGCCGCCAGACTGGCGGGCGAAGCCATAGATCATCGACAGCCCCAGGCCTGTGCCCTGCCCCATGGGCTTGGTGGTGAAGAAGGGCTCGAAGGCCTTGGCGGCGACTTCCGGCGTCATGCCGCTGCCGCTGTCGGTCACGCTCAGATGCAGATAACGCCCGGGGGCCAGTTCGAAGTCGCGGGTATCCGCTTCGCCAAGGGTGCGATGACTGGCGGCGATGAGGATGCGCCCGCCCTTGGGCATGGCGTCGCGGGCGTTGATGCACAGGTTGAGCAGGGCGTTCTCCAGCTGGGACTGGTCCACCAGCAGGGGCTGGTCGTCCGGCAGGCTGCTGAATTGCACCTGGATGGCCGGTCCCACGGTGCGCTGCACCAGGTCGAGCAGGCCGCCTACCAGTTGGTTGACCTCGGTGGCTTCCGGGGCCAGGGTCTGGCGGCGGGCGAAGGCCAGCAGCCGGTGGGTCAGGGCCGCGGCGCGCTTGGCGCTGCTCTGGGCAGCCGTCAGGTATTTTTCCAGCTCGGTGAAGCGCCCCTGGCCAATTCTCAGGCTCATGAGGTCGAGGCTGCCCGAGATCCCGGCGAGCAGGTTGTTGAAATCGTGGGCCAGGCCGCCGGTGAGTTGCCCCACGGCTTCCATCTTCTGCGACTGACGCAGGGCCTCTTCCGAGCGGCGCAATTCTTCGGTGCGCTCTTCGACCCGCTGCTCGAGGGTGGCGGTCAGGTCCCGCAGGTCCGCCAGGGCGCGGTCGCGCTCGTCGGCCAGGGCCCGGCGGGCGTCCACGTCCAGCAGCACGCCGGGAAAGCGCAGCGGGGTGCCATCCGGCGCCAGTTCGACGTGGCCGTTGGCCTCCAGCCAGTAGTAGCGGCCGTCACTGCGGCGGACCCGGTACTGGTGGGCATAGCGGCCACCACGGCCGATGACGTCGGCGATGGCCGCGGCCAGGCCGGCCTGGTCGTCCGGATGGACGGTGGCCACCACTTGCGCCAGGCTCAGGCCATCGCGCCCCAGGGCCGGGTCGAGGCCGAAGTTGATGGCGAAAGCCTCGTCGACGGTGAATCTGTCGGTGGGCAGATCCCAGTACCAGGTGCCGATGATGGCGCCGGCGGCGAGGGCCAGCTGCACGCGCTCGGCGGCGGCCAGCACGCTGCTCTCCGCGGCGCGGGCGCTGTCGAGCTCGTCGATGCGTGCGGAAAGCTCCTGTTCGAGGGTCAGGTTGTGCCGCCGCAGGGCGGCCTCGGCCACATCGCGCTGACGGTGGGCCTGAACACTGGCGGTGGTCTCGGTGGTGATGTTGAGCATGCCGACGATGCGCTCGCCATCGCGCAGCGGGCTATAGGAAAAGCTCCAGTAGGTGTCCTCGGGATAGCCGTTGCGGGTCATCACGAAGTGCTTGTCGACGAAGTGCAGCGCCTCGCCGGCCAGCGTCCGCGCGATCAGCGGCGCGATCTCGTCCCACAATTCCGCCCAGACCTCGTCGATCGGCTGCCCCAGGGCGGCCGGATGGCGGGCGCCGAGAAAGGGGGCGTAGGCCTGGTTGTAGATCAGTGTCTGCTCGGCGCCCCAGGTGGCGCACATGGCGAAGGGAGACGCCATGAGCAGGTCGTAGGTGGTCCGAAGGGCCACGGGCCAGCTGGCGCGCGCGCCCAGTGGCGTGGTTTCCCAGGCGAAACTTTCGAGATAGGACAAGGGACGACTCACTGGCAGAGGCACGGAGGGATCTCGTGGCCGTCCGGGCCTGCCGCGAGGCGCCCGGATGCCCATGATAGGCAGGTACGCAAGGCCCCTGCCAGTACCGCGATCCATCGCTGGCGCCGCCCTGCCCACCCGAGGCGGGACCGGGCCTGCGGCATGCTGTCCCGGTGAAACGACTGGCACCGGCGCCGTGCATCTCTTACCGTGTGGCCCCCGCTGTCGCTGTCAGGTATCCGCTCGTCATGTCCGCGTCTCCCACCCCGCCCGAGGGGCTGCAACGCAGCCTGTCCAATCGCCATCTGCAACTGATCGCCATCGGCGGCGCCATAGGCACCGGCCTGTTCATGGGCTCGGGCAAGACCATCGCCCTGGCCGGCCCCTCGATCCTGCTGGTCTATCTGATCATCGGCAGCGCCCTGTTCTTTGTCATGCGCGCCCTGGGCGAATTGCTGCTGTCGGATCTGGAGTACAAGTCCTTCATCGACTTCTGCACCGATCTGCTCGGGCCCTGGGCCGGCTTCTTCTGTGGCTGGACCTACTGGTTCTGCTGGATCGTCACCGCCATCGCCGATGTCATCGCCATCGCCGCCTATGCCCAGTTCTGGTTTCCCAGCCTTGCGCCTTGGATCCCGGCGCTGCTCTGCGTGCTGCTCCTGCTGGGTCTGAATCTGGTCACGGTGCGGCTGTTCGGCGAACTGGAATTCTGGTTCGCGCTGATCAAGATCGTCGCCATCTGCGCCCTGATCGTCACCGGATTCGGCCTGGTGCTCTGGGGCTTCCAGTCGCCCTCGGGCAACGTCGCCAGCCTCGCCAACCTGTGGAACGACGGCGGCGTCTTTCCCATGGGGCTGGGCGGCTTCTTCGCCGGTTTCCAGATCGCCGTCTTCGCCTTCGTCGGTATCGAGCTGGTGGGCACCACTGCCGCCGAGACCGCCGATCCGCGGCGCAACCTGCCGCGGGCGATCAACTCCATTCCGGTGCGCATCCTGGTGTTCTATGTGCTGGCGCTGGTGGTGATCATGGCGGTGACGCCCTGGCGCCAGGTGGTGCCGGACAAGAGTCCCTTCGTCGAACTCTTCGTGCTGGCCGGCGTGCCCATGGCCGCCAGCCTGATCAATTTCGTGGTGCTGACCTCCGCCACCTCCTCGGCCAACAGCGGCATCTTCTCCACCAGCCGGATGCTCTATGGCCTGGCCCGGGAAGGCCATGCGCCACGCGGCCTCACCCGCCTCTCGCGGGCGGCGGTGCCGGCGCGCGGCCTGGTGCTGTCCTGCCTGTGCCTGCTGCTGGGTACGGTGCTGATCTACCTGATTCCCAACCTGGTCACCGCCTTCACCCTGGTCACCACCCTGGCCGCGGTGCTGTTCATGTTCGTCTGGTCGCTGATCCTGCTGGCCTGGCTGGCCTACCGCCGCAACCGTCCGGAGCGCCATGCCGCCTCGGCCTTCCGCCTGCCCGGCGGGCGCTGGGTGTGCTACGGGGTGCTGGCCTTCTTCGCCGCGGTGCTGGTGCTGCTGACCCTGCAGGACGACACCCGCCAGGCGCTGCTCGCCAGTCCGCTGTGGTTCCTGCTGCTGGGGGTGGGCTACTGGTGGCGCGGGCGGCGGGCGCTACGCGCCGGCTAGCCGGACGCTGGCCGCTCAGCCCAGCGTCCAGAGTTCATCGAGCCGGGTGGTGTAGCGCGGGCTGAGCAGGTCGCGGCGCATCTGCCAGGCGGGATCGCGCGGGATCCGCGCCGGTCTCAGGGTCTCGCGACCGAACCGGCTGTTGATGGCGTCCAGGGTCGCCATCAGCCGGGCCGCGGCCGGATCCGGGGCGGCGGCGAAGAGATCCGCCGCCACCTCGCTACGGCCGCAGAGATCGAGCAGCAGCACCTCGGCCTTGGCGTAGCCGAAGCCGTCGCGAAAGATCTCGCGCAGGCCCGCCTGGGCCTGGTCGTTGAGCACCCGGGTGTCGTCGCTGGGCACCGGCAGGTTGAGCAGGGCGGCATTGGCGTAGCGGCCTTCGTCGGCGCCGTGCATGCCGGTCTGGATACTGACCCTCAGGGTGCGACAGAGCGAGCCCTGGGCGCGCAGCTTTTCCGCAGCCCGCGCGGTGTAGCTGGCCACCGCCTCGGCCAGGGCGCCGAACTGATACTGGCGGCGACCGAACATGCGACTGCAGCAGATGGTCTGCCGGGGCGCTTCCACTTCCTCCAGGCTCAGGCAGGCCAGACCGCGCAATTCCCGCGCGGTCTTTTCCAGCACCACGCTGTAGCGCTGGCGCAGCGACCAGGCGTCCTGCCCGGCCAAGTCCCAGGCCGTGCTGACCCCCTCCCCGCGCAGCCGCGCGGCCAGGCGCCGGCCGACGCCCCAGACGTCTTCGATGGGCGAATGCCTGAGCACCCAGTCATGCACCGCCGGATCGCGCAGATCCAGCACCCCGCCGGTGCGCTCCGGCCAGCGCTTGGCGGCGGCGTTGGCCAGCTTGGCCAGGGTCTTGGTGCCAGCGATGCCGACGCTGACCGGGATGCCCGTCCACTTCTGCACCCGGGCCTGCAGGCGATGGCCGAGGGCGTCCAGGGGTTCGGGCAGGCCGGCCAGATCGGCGAACACCTCGTCGATGCTGTAGCGCTCCAGGCGCGGCACCAGGGTCGCCAGGGTGCGCATCACCCGGTCGCTGAGATCGCCATAGAGGGCATAGTTGGAACTGAAGGCCGTCACTTCGCCGCGCCGGGCCAGTTCGCGCACCTGGAACCAGGGCGCCGCCATGGCGATGCCCAGGCGCTTGGCCTCGGGCGAACGGGCGATCACGCAGCCGTCATTGTTGGACAGCACCACCACCGGGCGCCCGGCGAGATCGGGGCGGAAAACCCGCTCGCAACTGCAATAGAAGGCGTTGCAGTCGATCAGCGCCAGCACCGACTCAGCCATGGCCGAAACGCCTCAGGCTGTGGGTGGCCACGCCCCAGACCTCGAAGTCGTCGCGCTCGCCGATGACCAGGGGGGCATAGGCGGGATTTTCCGCCAGCAGGACGAAATTGGCGCCGCGCCGACCGAGGCGCTTGAGGGTGGGTTCGCGATCGCGCACCGCCACCACGATGTCGCCGACCCGTGCCGGCCGGGCGCGATCGACGATCACCAGGTCGCCGGCAAAGATGCCGGCGCCGGTCATGCTGTCGCCACTGACCTGGATGACATAGGTGTGGGGCGCGCGCAGGTCGACCAGCTCGTCCAGCGAGACCTGGCGCTCCAGATGATCCTGGGCCGGCGACGGGAAGCCGCACGGCAGGCGAAAATCATAGAGCGGCAGCCGGGTGTCGGACGATTCCAGGCAACCCAGGACGGTAACGGACATGACAAGGCGCTCCTGCGGATAACTGTCTATTTATACAGTTATCCGCAGCTGCCGTGTTGTAAAGTCCGACCTAATCTGCGCCGATGAGCGGCGCCATCAGGCGCTGAGGCGGAAGCGCGAGACGATGCCGCGCAGGTCCTGGGAGAGGCCGGCGAGGCGTTCGGCGGTACCGGCATCGGACTCGATACCGGTCAGGACCTGCAGGGTGCTGGCGCGGATGCCGGTGGTGTTGCGGTTGATGTCTTCGGAGACCGCAGCCTGCTGTTCCGCGGCGCTGGCGATCTGCACATTGACGTCGACGATGCGCTCCACCGCGGCGCCGATGCTGGTCAGGCTGACGCTGGCCTGCTCGGCCGCCGCGACGCCGGTCAGGGCATGGCCGCGGCTGGCCTGCATCTGCCCGACGGCCTCGCCGGTGGCGGCCTGCAACTGCTCGATGATGCGGCGGATTTCCTCGGTGGAGGTCTGGGTGCGCGAGGCCAGGGTGCGGACCTCGTCGGCCACCACGGCGAAGCCGCGGCCCTGCTCGCCGGCCCGAGCGGCCTCGATGGCGGCGTTGAGCGCCAGCAGGTTGGTCTGCTCGGCGATGGTGCGGATCACCGCGATGACCCCGCCGATGGCCTGGCTGTGGGTTTCCAGGGCCGCGACCTTGGTGGCGCTGAGGTCCACCTCGGCGGCCAGGGCCTCGATGGCCTGTTGCGTCTGCTGCATCACCCGGGTGCCTTCCCGGGTGGCCTGATCGGCCTGCTGGGCCGCGGCCACGGCGCCTTCGGTGTTGTTGGCGACGTCCGCCACGCTGGCGGTCATCTCGGTGATGGCGGTGGCCACCTGATCGGTCTCGCCCTGTTGCGTCTGCATGGTCGAACGGGCCTGGCCGATGGAGCCGGCCAGGGACCCCGAGGCCTCGGCCACCGCGCTGGAGGCCTGATCCACCTCGCGCAGCGAGCGACCGAAGGCCTCCAGCATCGCGTTCAGGCTACGGCCGATGTCGGCGATCTCGTCACGCCCGAGCAGGGCGGCGCGGCGACTCAGATCGCCCTGGGCGGCGGCGGCGGTCACCCCGACCAGTTCGGCGATCCCCAGGCGCAGGGCCTGGTAGATGCCGGCGAAGGTATAGGCCAGCAGCAGCAGGGCGCCCAGGATCATGCCCACGACCAGATTACGCAGCGTGGTCGCATGCGCCAGACGCTCGGCCAGCAGCTGGGAGAGCTGACCCTGCGCTTCCTCCTGCACCTTGTAGTAGCGGGCGACCACGGCATTGCCCTGGGCACCCAGGGCGCGACCGGAAACCGTACCCTCATTGGTCATGGCCGCCTGCATGCCCTGACGGAAGTTGGCATAGTCGTCCGCCGCCTGGGCCAGGGAGCCCTTGAGGCGCTGGGCCAGCTCCGGCCCCTGCCGCGCCAGGAGTCTGAGGCCCTGCTCCAGTTCGTCGGCGCTCTGCCGTTCCTGGTTCACCACGCTGCGCGCCAGATTCAGACTGGCCGGATCGAAGCGGTTGGTGGCACTCAGGCCGAAGGCCAGGCCGCGCAGCTGGCCGATGAGGTTGATTTCCCGCGGCAGGCGCACGGAGGTGATGTCGATGAGAAAGAGGCTGGTGTAATCCGAATCCAGCGCCAGGCCGGAGGTGGCCGACACGTAATAGAAGAGGTTGAGGGTCTGGGTCAGCTGCTCGTTCCAGGCCTCGAATCCCTCCAGCGGGGTGCCGTTGGCTCCCTGCATCAGGCGCTCGGCGCCCCGCCGCAGCTGGCTCAGGCGATCGCCGGTTTCCAGCTGGGTGCCGAGTTCGCGATCCAGCCGGCCGAGGTCGTCATAGGCCTTGAGCAGGTTGTCACGGTTGTTCTGCCAATCCTGCTGGGCGGAGGCATCGCCATCCTGGAGTCGCTTGGTCAGGGCGCGCTGCAACATGCTCAGGCGGGCGACCGGCGTCAGTTGCGTCAGATAGCGCTGACCGTCGATTTCCTGGGCCAGACCGACCCGCTGTTCCTGGATATCCTGATAGAGATAGACGCTGAGAAACACCAGGGGCACCAGGATGATGGCCGCCAGGCAGGCGAATTTGGCGGGGAATCTCAGGCGATTCATTAGGCTTACGACGGGGGTCAACAGATTCATGGCGAGCTCACGGGCGGCAGAGGGGGTCACTTGGGCTGTACCGCCCAATTTGTGACCTAATAGACAGAGTTTTCTGTAACAGTTCTATCGCTATCGGCCTGCCGTCTCGCTTATATGGCCCTTTGCCACTCGACGGTCGAAAGGCGTCTCCCAACGGTCGCAGGATGGCTCTAGCATGCATGATGTAGTGATTCTCAATGCCCTTGTGCTGGATGGTCGCGACCGTCCGGGCCGGGTTCTCGACGTGGCGATTGCCGGCGAGCGTATCCAGGCACTCGGTCAGTTGGCCGGGCAACCGGCACGGGAGGTCCGCGATGGCCGCGGCCTGGCGCTGGCGCCCGGCTTCATCGATGTCCATACCCATGACGACACCATGGTCATCCGCCGCCCCGAGCAACTGCCCAAGCTCAGTCAGGGGGTCACCACCGTGGTGGTCGGCAACTGCGGCATCAGCGCCGCCCCGGTGCGGTTGCGTGGCGAGCCGCCGGATCCGCTGAATCTGCTGGGCCCGGCCGCGGCCTTCAGCTATCCCACCTTTGCTGCCTATCGCGCGGCGGTGGAGCAGGCCCGCCCCGGCGTCAACGTCGCCGCTCTGGTCGGGCACACGGCGCTGCGCAGCAATCACCTGGACGATCTCCAGCGCGCCGCCACCCCTGCCGAGATCGCTGCCATGCGCGCCGAATTGCGCGACAGCCTGGCCGCTGGCGCTCTGGGGCTCTCCACCGGCCTGGCCTACGCCTCCGCCATGGCGGCGCCAACCGCCGAGGTTGCCGCGCTGGCCGCCGAGCTGGACGCCGTGGGCGGACTCTATGCCACCCACTTGCGCAGCGAATTCGCCGCGGTGCACGAGGCCCTGGACGAAGCCCTGGACATCGGTCGCCAGGCCCGGGCGCCGGTGGTGGTGTCCCACTTCAAGTGCGCCGGGGTGGACAACTGGGGCCGCGCGCCGGAGTTGCTCGGCGCCCTGGCGCGGGCCGCCCACAGCCAGCCGGTCGGCTGCGACTGCTATCCCTATGCCGCCAGCTCCTCCACCCTGGATCTCAAGCAGGTCACCGACCGCCACCGCATCACCATCACCTGGTCCACCCCGCACCCCGAGTGCGGCGGCCGCGACCTGGCCGCCATCGCCGCCGACTGGGGCCTGGACCTGCAGGCCACCGCCCGTCGCCTGCAACCGGCCGGTGCCGTCTACTACGGCATGAGCGAAGCCGACGTGCGCCTCATCCTCGCCCATCCGCTGAGCATGATCGGCTCCGACGGCCTGCCCGAGGACCCCTTCCCCCATCCGCGACTCTGGGGCGCCTTCCCGCGGGTGCTCGGTCACTTCAGCCGCGACCTTGGCCTCTTTCCCTTGCACACCGCCGTGCACAAGATGACCGGCCTCTCCGCCGCCCGCTTCGGCTTGGCGGGTCGCGGCCTGATCGAGCCCGGCGCCCAGGCCGATCTGGTGCTGTTCGACCCCGCCCGCATCCGCGACGTGGCCGACTTCAGCGAGCCGCAACGGCCTGCCGAAGGCATCGAAGCGGTCTGGGTGAATGGGCACCTGGCCTATGCACCGGGGCAGGCCATTGGCGAGCGTCATGGTCGCTTCCTGCCGCGCGC
Organism: Pseudomonas sp. HR1; assembly: GCF_030175875.1. Classification (NCBI taxonomy): domain Bacteria; kingdom Pseudomonadati; phylum Pseudomonadota; class Gammaproteobacteria; order Pseudomonadales; family Pseudomonadaceae; genus Pseudomonas; species Pseudomonas sp. HR1. The sequence continues at coordinate 324,545 of NZ_JASNRF010000005.1, read as the reverse complement.
CGGGGATCTGCGGTCGACCTTCCCACGTTCCGCCTGAGCGCTACCGGGTAACGCCTCCAGCTGGTGCATCCCCGTTACCTTCCGCCACCTCCCGGTGCCCTCTGGCACACCGGGAGCACTCTCTGCTGCCTGTCACCAAAGCCAAGCCCTTGATTTGCAACGCCACGCGAAGAGCTGGCACAGTCACTGCAATCTATTCCGTTGTTACGAACACACTTCCGCTATAACGGAAAAGGAGACACGCGATGACAGGCAAGACGAAGGGGTGGAAAACGCTGGCGCTGCTGGTCGGCCTGGTCGCCATGACCGGCGCCCAGGCGGCCAAGCTGGATGACGTGCTCAAGCGCGGCCATCTGGTCGTGGGCACCGGCAGCACCAATGCGCCGTGGCACTTCCAGGGCGCCGACGGCAAGTTGCAAGGCTTCGATATCGATATCTCCAAGGTCATCGCCAAGGGCCTGTTCAACGATCCGGAAAAGGTCGAATTCGTCGTCCAGGGCTCGGATGCGCGCATCCCCAACCTGCTCACCGACAAGGTCGACATCAGCTGCCAGTTCATCACCGTGACCGCCAGCCGCGCCCAGCAGGTGGCCTTCACCCTGCCCTACTACCGCGAAGGCGTGGCCCTGCTCCTGCCGGCCAACAGCCGCTACCAGCAGATCGACGACCTCAAGGCGGCCAAGGGCGACCTGACCGTAGCCGTGCTGCAGAACGTCTATGCCGAGGAACTGGTGCACCAGGCGCTGCCCGGCGCCAAGGTCGACCAGTACGACAGCGTCGACCTGCTCTACCAGGCCTTGGGCACCGGCCGCGCCGACGCCGTGGCCACCGACCAGTCCTCGGTCAAGTACCTGATGACCCAGAATCCCGGCCGCTACCGCTCGCCCGACTATGCCTGGAGCCCCCAGACCTACGCCTGCGCGGTCAAGCGCGGCGACCAGGACTGGCTGAACTTCGTCAATACCGCCCTGCACGAGGCCATGACCGGTGTGGAATTCCCCACCTATCAGGCGTCCTTCAAGAAGTGGTTCGGCGTCGAGCTGCCCTCCCCGGCGATCGGCTTCCCCGTCGAGTTCAAGTGATCCTGGCCCCGGCGCGGCTCGTCCGCGCCCTCTAGGTAGACGTCGAGCATGAACTACACCCTCAACTTCGCCCCCGTGTGGCAGAACCTGGACCATTTGCTGGCCGGGCTCGCCCTCGGCTTGCAGCTGGCGCTGGTGGGCATCGCCATCGGCTGCCTGATCGGCCTGGCCACCGCCTTCGCCCTGCTCTCGCCAGTGCGGGCGCTGCGCTGGCTGGCGGGGGGCTATGTCACCCTGGTGCGCAACACCCCGATCCTGGTGCTGATCCTGCTGCTGTACTTCGCCCTGCCCAGCGTCGGCATCCGCCTGGACAAGCTCAGCTCCTTTCTCATCACCCTGGCGCTCTATGCCGGGGCCTACCTGGCCGAGGTGTTTCGCGGCGGGCTCATGGCCATTCCCAAGGGCCAGCGCGAGGCGGGCCTGGCCATCGGCCTGCGCGAGTGGCAGATCAAGGCCTACGTCATCATTCCGGTGATGCTGCGCAACGTGCTGCCGTCGCTTTCCAACAGCTTCATCTCGCTGTTCAAGGACACCTCCCTGGCGGCGGCCATCGCCGTGCCGGAGCTGACCTACCAGGCGCGCAAGATCAACCTGGAAAGCTACCGGGTCATCGAGACCTGGCTGGTGACCAGCGCCCTCTACATCCTCACCTGCTACGTCATCGCCCTGCTGCTGCGCCAGCTGGAGCGACGCCTGAGCCTGACCCGCTAGGAGCCCGATCGTGTACGAAGCCCCCTCCTGGTTCCTGGAATTGTGGAACGCGCGCCAGACCCTGGCCGCCGGGTTCGCCACCACCCTGGCCTGCTCGGTGCTGGCGGTGCTCGGCGGCACCCTGTTCGGCACCCTCGGCGGCCTGGCGCTGACCTATGGCCGCTGGCCGCTGCGCCTGCCCTTTCGCCTCTATGCCGATCTGATCCGCGGCACCCCGGTGTTCGTGCTGGTGCTGGCCTGCTACTACATGGCGCCGGCGCTGGGTCTGCGGCCCACGCCCTTCCAGGCCGGCACCGCGGCGCTGCTGCTGTTCTGCGGTTCCCACGTGGCGGAGATCGTCCGCGGCGCCCTGCAGGCCATCCCTCGTGGCCAGCACGAGGCGGCCAAGGCCATCGGCCTGACCTTCGCCCAGAGTCTCAAGGAGGTGCTGCTGCCCCAGGCGCTGCGCCAGATCCTGCCGACCTGGGTCAATGCCTCCACCGAGATCGTCAAGGCCTCCACCCTGCTCTCGGTGATCGGCGTGGCCGAGTTGCTGCTGAGCAGCCAGCAGGTCATCGCCCGCACCTTCATGACCCTGCAGTTCTATCTGTTCGCCGGGCTGCTGTTCTTTCTCATCAACTTCGCCATCGAGCGGCTCGGCCGCTATCTGGAAAAACGGGTGACCCTGCCATGACCGACGCCAACGCCCCGCTGTTGAGCATCAACGGCCTGCACAAGAGTTTCGGCGCCACCGAGGTGCTCAAGGGCATCGACCTGTCCCTGGACCGCGGTGACGTGGTCACCCTGATCGGCTCCAGCGGCTCGGGCAAGACCACCCTGCTGCGCTGCGTCAACCTGCTGGAAGACTTCCAGGGCGGCAGCATCCAGCTGGCCGGCGAGGCCATCGGCTACCGCGAGGAAGGCGGTCGCCGCCAGCGCCTGCCGGAGCGCGAGATCGCCCGCCAGCGCTCGCTCACCGGCATGGCCTTCCAGCAGTTCAATCTGTTTCCCCACCTCACCGCCCTGGAAAACGTCACCCTCGGCCTGCGCAAGGTCAAGAAGATGGGCAAGGACGAAGCCATCGCCCTGGGTGAGCGATGGCTGCGGCGGGTCGGCCTGATCGAAAGACGCGACCATCATCCCGGCCAACTCTCCGGCGGTCAGCAGCAGCGGGTGGCCATCGCCCGCGCCATCGCCATGAATCCCAGCCTGATGCTGTTCGACGAACCCACCTCGGCGCTGGACCCGGAGCTGGTCGGCGAGGTGCTGGCGGTGATCAAGGACCTGGCCCAGGACGGCATGACCATGCTGCTGGTGACCCACGAGATGAGATTCGCCTACGAGGTGTCCGATCGCATCGTCTTCATGAGCCAGGGCCGCATCGAGGAGCAGGGCCCGCCCCGCGAACTCTTCGAGCGCCCCCGTTCCACCCGTCTCGCCGAATTTCTCGGCCGGACCTCCTTCTGAATCCTTCCCCCGCTACAGGAGCACCCTTATGAGCATCACCCGATACGGCGCCGGCGAACGCGGCGCAGGCGGCCAACCCCTGCCCTTCGCCCGAGCGGTGGAAGCCGATGGCTGGCTGCACGTCTCCGGCCAGGTGGCCATGGAGAATGGCGAGATCATCGACGGCGGCATCGTCGCCCAGACCCACAAGACCATGCAGAATCTGATCGCCATCCTGCACGAAGCCGGCTACGGTCTGGAGCACGTGGTGCGTGCCGGCGTCTGGCTGGACGATCCGCGCGATTTCTGGAGCTTCAACAAGGTGTTCGCCGAGTACTTCGCCGGCCACGCCCCGGCGCGCGCCTGCGTGCAGTCCTCCATGATGGTGGACTGCAAGGTCGAGATCGACTGCATCGCCTACAAACCCAAGGCCTGAGACAAACCGCCCAGATGACCGAACCTACCCGCCAACGAGCCCGCGGCCTGGACCGCGCCTTCGACATCCTCGATCACCTCAAGCGGGTGGGTCGGCCGCTGCGCCCCAACGAGATCGCCGCGGGCCTGGGCATTCCCAAGTCCACCGTCTACGACCTGGTCGGCCTGCTGCTGGAGCGGCACATGCTCGATGCCGTGGGCCGCGACGGCCAGGTCTACCTGGGCCGCGAGCTGTACTTTCTCGGCCAGGCGCACCTGCGCCACTTCGATCTGGCCCGCGAGGCCGGGCTGCTGCTGGACGACATCGTCGCCCAGACCCGCGAGACCGCCCAGCTGTGCCAGCTCAACGGCCGCAAGTACACCGTCTCGCTGATGAAGGAAGGCGCCCGCGCCTTTCGCATCTCGTCCAATGTCGGCGAGGACGCGCCCATTCCCTGGACCGCGTCCGGGCGACTGCTGCTCGGTCATCTGAGCGATGCCGAGATCCTCGCCCTGATCGATCCGGACGACTTCATCCTGCCCGACGGCAGCCGTCTGGCCCCGACGACCTTTATCGCCGAGATCCGCAGCGCCTGCGCCGAAGGCTTCTTTTCCTTCGACAGCATCGCCGACACCTACACCCACTGCTTCGCCGCCCCGGTGCAGGACGCCAGCGGCCTGAGCATCGCCACCCTGTGCATCGTAGCGCCCCGCGCCGACGCCCAGGCCCACCATGCCGAGTACCGCCAGGTGCTGGTCGACAGCGCCCGCCGCCTGTCCCAGCGCCTGGGCGGCCAGGAGAATCCATGACCATCCTCATCGCCCCCGAGAAAGGCGCCGCCAGTCCTGGCGCCAACCTGCTCAGCGACATCGCCCTGCCCGCCCTGGTCATCCACCAGGACGCACTCGATCACAACATCGGCTGGATGCAGGCCTTCGCCAGCGACCGCGGCGCCGAACTCGCGCCCCATGGCAAGACCAGCATGGCGCCGGCGCTGTTCCAGCGGCAGCTGGCCGCGGGTGCCTGGGGCATGACCCTGGCCACCGCGGTGCAGACCCGCGCCGCCCAGGCCCACGGCGTGCGCCGGGTGCTGATGGCCAACCAGCTGGTGGGCGCACCGAACATGGCGCTGATCGCCGAGTTGCTCGCCGCCGATCCGGACTTCGACTTCCATTGCCTGGTGGATCATCCCGACCAGGTGACCGCCCTGGGCGCCTTCTTTGGCGCACGGGGGCTGGCGCTGCAGGTGATGATCGAGTACGGCGTACCGGGCGGCCGTTGTGGTTGCCGCAGCGAAGCCGAGGTACGAGAACTGGCCCGGACCATCGCCGGGCAACCGGCGCTACGCCTGACCGGCATCGAAGGTTACGAGGGGGTGATCCACGGCGCCGAGGCGGCCACCGACATCCGCGCCTTCGCCGATTCCCTGGTGCGCTTGGCGGAGGAACTGCGCGGCCAGGGCGCCTTCGCCCTCGACCGACCCATCGTCACCGCCTCGGGTTCGGCCTGGTATGACCTGATCGCCGCCGCCTTCGACCAGCTGGAAGTGCGCGAGCGCTTTCTCGCCGTCATGCGGCCCGGCAGCTATGTGGTCCATGACCACGGGATCTATCGCGATGCCCAGCGTGGCGTCCTGGCCCGCACCGGTCTGAACGAGGGCCTGCAACCGGCGCTGGAGGTCTGGGCTCACGTGCAATCCCTGCCCGAACCCGGTTTCGCCATCCTGGCCCTGGGCAAGCGCGACATCGCCCACGATGCCGGCCTGCCGCTGCCGCTGCGCCGCTACCGGCCCGGCCAGACTGCTGCCGAGGCGGTCGACGTCAGCGGCTGCACGGTCACGGCCATCATGGACCAGCACGCCTTCATGGTCGTCGCCCCGGGAACCGCGCTGGCCATCGGCGACCTCATCGCCCTGGGCACCTCCCACCCCTGCCTGACCTTCGACAAGTGGCGCCAGGGCTGCATCGTCGACGAAGGACTGCAGGTGGTGGAGACCTTCGCCACCTGCTTTTAGGCTTGTTTGAAAGGTCGTCGAACGAAGGTCAGGCAAGGCAAAAATCTGTGAGGAAGCGGATCGGACTCGCGCTCGAGTTTACGAATGGTAAATGAGCATTCCGACTGGGCTGGCATTCCAGCAGATTTTTAACGCAGCATGACCGAGTGCAGGCACCTTTCAGACAAAGCCTAGGGGCGCAGCTCGCCCTCTTCCTCCCCATCCCAGTAACGGATGCGCTCGGCATGCACCTTGATGAGGATCATGCCGGGCGTGTCGGTGCCCTGGGGAAACCAGCGGTCCAGACTCTTGGTCCAGTGCGCCTCGAATTGCGCCTTGTCGCGGATAAGCTCGGCGTGCCCTTCGATGCCGATGAAGATGCCGGGCTTGCCGAGCAGGCTCTTGCCTTCGCTGAAGCTCAGTCCCACCGCCGGATCCTGCTCGATGTCCCGGATCTTGGCCGAGTCCTCGTAGGCATAGAACCAGGAGTCCCCGTCGTATTCGACGTCGCCGTTGTTGCTCATCGGCCGGCTGGTCAGGCGCCCGGTGCCGGTGGTCAGCATGCAGAAATCCAGATCGCGCATCGCTTTGGAAAGGTCGTGCAGGGTCTTGTCGGCCATGGGGGTCGCTCCGGTTGGGCGGGCAGGCAGTGCCCGTCTCCATTCAGACCGGGGGCGGCGGCCGCTTGGTTCCGGCGCAGCGGCGTCGCCCGGGCTTTTCGGACGGACAGCCCTAGTGGGAAGCGACATAGACCGCCGTCGCAGGCGGTGCCGGCAGCGCATAGGTGGCCTTCATCCAGTCGATCTCCGCCAGCGGGGTCCGGCCGAACAGCCGCTTGAATTCGCGGCTGAACTGGGAGGCGCTCTCGTAGCCTACGGCAAAGGCCGCGTTCGCCGCCGGGAGGGCGTCGCGCAGCATCAACAGCCGCGCCTGGTGCAGACGGGTCGACTTCAGATACTGCATGGGCGTGGTGCCGGTAATGTCGCGGAAGTGCCGGTGGAAGCTGGGCTGACTCATGCGCGCTTCCTGCGCCAGCGCGGCGACGTCCAGCCGCTCGGCATAGCGGGCGTGCAGGGTGCGCAACGACCGGGCGATACGGCCGAAACGCCCCTGGCGATCCAGGGCCGCGCGCAACGAACCACCCTGGGCGCCGGTGAGGATCCGATAGTAGAGCTCACGCAGCAGCGCCGGCCCCAGCAGCCGGGCGTCGGTCGGCACGCTCAGGACCTCCAGAAAGCGCAGCGTCGAGGTGCGCAGCGGCTCATCGATCGGCGAGGCATAGAGTCCGCGGGGCGCCTCCAGCGCCGGCCCCAGTTCGCTGTCTAGCTGCAGCACCAGGTCGCCGAGCAGCCGAAAATCCAGGCGTAGATAGATGGCCAGCAGCGGTGCCTCCGGACTGGCATCGGTCTCCATGGTGAAGGGCACGGGCACGGAGACCACCAGGTAGTGCTGGGCATCGTACTGATAGACGCGGTCACCGAAGTAGCCACGCTTGCCGCCCTGGCAGACGATGACGACCCCGGGATCATAGAGCACGGGTACGCCGGTCAGCGGGCGATCCGAGCGCAGGAAGCGCACATCCTCCAGAGGGCTGAGGTTGTAGCCTTCCTGGGGCGCCAGCCTGCCCAGCAGCGCCACCAGACGTCTGGCAAGGGGATCGCTCGGATTCATGGGACCTCCGCTTCAGCCATCGGTGGAAAGGGTCAGGGCTTCCCAGCGGTCGATTTCCCGGCTGGCCGTGGCCAGGCGTTCGCGAACCAGGTGCAAGGCATCGCTCCCCAGCAGCAAGTGCGTTGGCGGCGCCGGCAGGGCGATGAGCTGCAGCAGCGCCTGGGCCGCCTTGCGTGGATCGCCCAGCTGCTTGCCGCTCTTGGCCTCCCGCGCCGCCCGGATCGGCGTGAACTGCTCGTCGTAGTCGGAGATGCCGCGTGCGCTGCGACGCATCGAGCGACCCGCCCAGTCAGTGCGAAAGGAGCCGGGGGCCACGGCGGTGACCCAGACGCCGAAGGGTGCCAACTCCTGGCCCAGGGCCGCCGAGATACCTTCGAGGGCGAACTTGCTGCCGCAATAGTAGGAGATACCCGGCAGGGTGATGGTGCCACCCATCGAGGTGATGTTGATGATATGACCGCGGCGCCGCTCGCGGAAGGACGGCAGGAAGGCCTTGGTCATGGCGACCGCCGCGAAGACATTGACCTCGAATTGCTGGCGCAGCTCTTCCAGCGGCGATTCTTCGAGAATGCCCTCATGGCCGTAGCCGGCGTTGTTCACCAGGACATCCACCGGACCGTGGGCTGCCTGAACCTCGGCCACCACTGTCGCCAGGCGCGCATGGTCCGTGACATCCAGCAGCACGCCATGGGCCCGGTCCGACAAGGCCGCGAAGGCCTCCAGATCGGCTTCCCGGCGCAGCGTGCCGATGACACGGTGGCCGGCCGCCAGGGCTTCCCGCGCCAGGGCATTGCCCAGGCCGCTGCTCACGCCGGTGATGAAAAGGGTCTTGTGCTCGTTCATGGTCTACTCCCATCGTTGGAAGCGGCCATGCTAGCGCCGGTGTCTGGCGCCCCCACTGCCGGATCGTCTGGGTGTCTTGCCTAATCCTCTCGGCATCGACGCCCCGTGCTCAGGTCCCCCGCGGCTTGGCTCGGGCCGTGGGTTCGGCGATCAGGGGATCGTCCGGCCAGTAGTGCTTGGGATAGCGGCCCTTGAGATCCTTCTTCACCTCGGCGTAGGTATTGGCCCAGAAGCTGGCCAGGTCCTGGGTGACCTGCACCGGTCGCCGCGCGGGCGAGAGCAGGTGCAGCTTGACCGCCAGACGGCCACCGGCGAGGCGCGGGGTGTCGGCCAGGCCGAACAGCTCCTGCAGCCGCACCGCCAGCACCGGCGGCTGCTCGCTGTAGTCCAGGCGGATCGTGGAACCCGACGGCACTGCCAGACCTCGCGGGGCCAGCTCGTCGAGCTGACGGGGCAGCGGCCAGGGCAGCAGGCCCTGGAGCATGGCGGCCAGGTCCAGGGTGGCGAAGTGGGCCAGGCGGCTGACGCGATCCAGATAGGGCTGCAGCCAGACTTCCAGGCTGGCCAGCAGGGCGGCGTCGCTCACGTCCGGCCAGTCGCTCGTCGGCTGCTGCTGCAGATCCAGCTGGCGCAGCAGCGCCACCCGCGCCTGCCACTGGCGCAGCTCCGGCGTCCAGGGCAGCAGCTCCAGCCCCTTGCGCCGCACCAGTCCGAGCAGGGCCCGGCTGCGGGCGGCGGTGTCCAGATTCTTCAAGGGTTCGCGACTCAGCACCAGCTGGCCGATCCGCCGCTGGCGTTCGGCGCGCAACACCCCTTCGCGCTCGTCCCAGTCCAGTTCGTCGTGGCCTGCCACCTGCTCGGCCAGCTGCCCCTCGAACAGCGCCGGATCCAGTTCGGCAGCCAGGTAGATGCGCTCTTCGCGCTGGCCCTGGCGGCTGCCCAGATCGGCCACCACCAGCCAGGGCGATTTCATCAGTCCATCCGGTTCGCCAAAGCTGGCGGCCCGGCCATTGGCCAGGCGATAGTCCTGGCCGCCGGCCTTGCGCTGCTGGGCGATGCGATCCGGATAGGCGCAGGCCAGCAGGGCACCGGTCCAGCGCGGGTGCTCGGGATGGGCCACCGGCTGCCCGGCCGGACCACGCAGCAGGCCGCGATACTGGCGGACCAGCTGTCGGATACGCGCCACGCCGCCGCGCGGACCACGGCCTTCACCGCCCAGGAGCAGCAGGCGGGTGTGCAGATCGGCGCCCTGCCCCGGAGCCAGGTCGCGCTCGCCCAAGAGCGCGGCGATCTCGCAGGCGCGTTCGGCCAGGCCCCAGGCCTGCCCACGCAACAGCAGGTGCGCCAGCCGCGGATGAGCCGGCAGGCCGCTCATGGCCTGGCCGTGAGGGGTGAGCACGCCCTGGTCGTCCAGGGCGCCCAGGCGCACCAGCAGATCGCGGGCCTGCGCCAGGGCGGCGGCGGGTGGCGGATCGAGCCAGGCCAGCTCCTCGGCGTTCATGCCCCAGCGCGCCAGTTGCAGCGCCAGCCCGGCCAGATCGGCCTGGAGGATCTCGGCGCTGTCATAGGCCGACAACTGCTGATGCCCCTCCTCCGACCAGAGTCGATAGCAGACGCCCGGCTCCAGGCGGCCGGCGCGGCCCTGGCGCTGGGTCGCCGAGGCGCGGGAAATGCGCCGGGTGGTCAGGCGGGTCATGCCACTGCCGGGATCGAAGGCCGGCACTCGCGCCAGGCCCGCGTCCACCACTACCCGCACCCCTTCGATGGTCAGACTGGTCTCGGCGATGTTGGTGGCCAGCACCACCTTGCGGCTACCTGGCGGCGCCGGCTCGATGGCCGCACGCTGGGCGGCCAGTTCCAGCTCGCCGTGCAGCGGACAGAGCAGCACCCCGGAGGGCAGCTGCTCCGCCAGGCGCTCGGCGGTGCGGCGGATCTCCGCCTGGCCGGGCAGGAACACCAGCAGGCTGCCGGCTTCCTCGTCCAGCGCCTGGAGCACCGTGGCGGCCACCCGCGCTTCCAGGCGCTCGTCCTGGCCGAGCGGCCGGCTCCAGCGGGTCGTCACCGGAAACATCCGTCCTTCGCTGCGCACCACCGGCGCGCCGCCGAGCAGCGCGGCGAGGCGTTCGCCTTCCAGGGTGGCCGACATCACCAGCAGCTTGAGCGGGGTATCGCGCAGCAGTTCGCGACCGCTCAGGGTCAGCGCCAGGGCCAGGTCGGCGTCCAGGCTGCGTTCGTGGAATTCGTCGAAGATCACCAGGCCGACGCCGTCCAGCGCGGGATCGTCCTGCAGGCGCCGGGTGAGGATGCCCTCGGTCACCACCTCGATACGGGTGCGCGGCCCGACCCGGCTCTCCAGGCGGATGCGATAGCCCACGGTCTCGCCGACGCCTTCGCCCAGCTCCGCGGCCAGGCGCTCGGCGGCAGCGCGCGCCGCCAGCCGGCGCGGCTCCAGCAGCAGGATGCGCTGGCCGGCCAGCCAGGGCTCCTGCAACAGCGCCAGGGGCACCCGGGTGGTCTTGCCGGCCCCGGGCGGCGCTTCCAGCACGCAGTCGTCGCGGTGGGCAAGGGCCTGGCGCAGCTCGGGCAGGACAACATCGATGGGCAAGGGCGTCATTGGGCACGGCCGGTGGTCTCAACGGGGCGGGCAGTATAAAGCGTCTCGCCCGCCGTGATTCCGGCCGCTATAGTGGCGGCCTCATCCAACCGGAGGTTGTCTATGTCGATGCGTACCCGCGCGGTGTGTGGCGTCCTCGCCGCCGCCCTGTTCACCCAGCTGACCGCTTGCGGCTCGCTGTTCTATCCCGAGCGTCGCGGCCAGATCACCGGCAGTGGCCGGATCGATCCGGGCATCGTCGCCCTCGATGCCATCGGCCTGCTGTTCTACATCATTCCCGGCCTGATCGCCTTCGGCGTGGACTTCGCCACCGGCGCCATCTACCTGCCCGACAACAAGCGCGCCGAGGTCGATCCCGGCGAACTGAACAAGGCGGTCAATCCGGACGGCAGCGTCGATCGCGCGCGCCTCAAGGCCATCATCCAGCAGGCCACCGGCCACAGCCTGCCGCTGGACGATCCGCGCCTGCTGCAGCGCAGCGGCAGCAACGAGCAGCTCGCCAGCCTGGGGCTCGCCCCGCGCGCCTGATGAGCGACCCGCACCGCACCGAGCGGCTGCTGCGTCGCGCCACCGCCGCCTCGGTGGCGGTGGCGACGACGCTTATCCTGGCCAAGGCCGTGGCCTGGTGGTTCAGCGGCTCGGTCAGTCTGCTCGCCGGCCTGACCGATTCGCTGCTCGACGGCCTGGCCTCGGTGTTCAACCTGCTGGCGGTGCACTACGCCCTCAAGCCGGCGGACGACGACCACCGCTATGGCCATGGCAAGGCCGAATCCCTCGCCGGCATCGCCCAGGCGGTGTTCATCGGCGTCAGCGCCGTGCTCATCGCCTGGCAGGCGATCGGGCGCCTACAGCAACCCGAGCCCCTGGGCGCCCATGCCCTGGGTATCGCCGTCACCCTGTTTTCCCTGGCCCTGACCGCCGTGCTGGTGGCCTACCAGCAGCACGTCATCCGCCTCACCGACTCCACGGTGGTCCGCGCCGACGCCCTGCACTACCGCTCCGATCTGCTGCTCAACGTCGGCATCCTGGCCGCCCTGGCGCTGACCGGCTTCGGCTGGTACTGGCTGGATCCGCTGTTCGGCCTGGCCATCGCCCTCTACATCCTCTGGAGCGCCTACGGCATCGCCCGCGACTCCTTTGGCGTGCTGATGGACCAGGAACTGCCCGCCGACATCAGCGAGCACATGCTGCAGCTGGCCTGCCAGGTGCCGGGCGTGGAAGGTGCACACGACCTGCGCACCCGCCTCTCCGGCAATCACTGGTTCGTGCAACTGCACCTGGAGCTGCCGGGCGAGATGAGCCTGTCCCGCGCCCATGTGCTGTGCGACGAGGTGGAAGCCGCCATCCGCGCCGAATATCCCCAGGCGGAGGTCCTGGTCCACGCCGATCCACTGGACGCACCCGACGTTCCGCACCGACATCCGCTGCCGCCCGCCACCTGAGCGGAACCCGGCGCCGCTGCGCTCTCTCGAATCTGCTGAGCCTGATTCAAGAGAGCGCCCAGACGGCGCCGGAGTCCACCATGAAAGCCATGCACCCCGTCGCGCGCCTCGCCGACCTGCGCGAAGACCGTGGCACCGCGGTCAAGATCGAAGACACCGAGATCCTGCTGCTGCGCGTCGGCGACGAGGCCCGCGCCTTCCAGGCCAAGTGCCCCCACGCCGGCGCGCCCCTGGCCGACGGCGCGGTCTGCCAGGGGCGCCTGGTCTGTCCCTGGCACAAGGCGAGCTTTGCGGTCGAGGATGGCAGCCTGTGCGAACCGCCGGCGCTGGACGCCCTGCAGCGCTATCCGGTGGAGGTGCGCGATGGCAAGGTGCTGGTCGGCTGCGAACCCCTGCCCGCACAGGCGGCGGAATCCCGACCCGACGACCGCCTGTTCGTCATCGTCGGCGCCGGCGCCGCAGGTACCGCCGCGGCCGCCGCCCTGCGCGAATTCGGCTATGGCGGACGCCTGTTGCTGATCGGTCGCGAACCGGGCGAGCCCTATGACCGGACGGCCCTGTCCAAATTCGTCCTCCAGGGCGACAAGGCCCCCGACGAAGCCCCGCCGCTGCGCGAGCCCGAGTTCTTCCGCCAGCAGCGCATCGAACGCCTGCATGCCGAGGTGACCCGCCTGGATCCCCAGACCCGTCAGCTGGAACTCGCCAACAGCCAGACCCTTAGCTACGACGGCTGCGTGCTCGCCGCCGGTGGCGAACCCAGGCCGCTAGACGTTCCCAGCGCCCAGCTCGAGGGCATCCACCTGCTGCGGACCCGCGCCGACGCGGCCGCGATCCTCGCCGATCTGCCCGCCGAGGGCCGCGCGGTGATCGTCGGTGCCAGCTTCATCGGCCTGGAAGCCGCGTCCGCCCTGCGCAAGCGAGGCCTGGCAGTGGACGTGGTCTCCCCCGCCTCCCTGCCCTTCGTCAAGCAGATGGGCGAGACCCTCGGCCAGCACTTCAAGACCCTGCACGAGGCCAATGGCGTGACCTTCCACGCCCCCAACGAGGTAGTGGGCTTCACCGGCGACGCTCACGTCCGCCAGGTCAGCCTCAAGGACGGCAGCCAATTGCCCGCCGATCTGGTGCTGGTGGGTACCGGCATCACGCCGGCCACCACTTTCCTGACCGATCTGCCCCTGGCGGGTGACGGCAGCGTTCCGGTGGACGCCGAGCTCCGGGCCGCCGAGGGCCTCTACGCTGTCGGCGATCTGGCCACCTTTCCCTTCGCCGGTCAGCCGACCCGCATCGAGCACTGGCGCCTGGCCCAGCAACACGGCCGTCTGGCGGCGCGCAATCTGCTGGGCCACGCCGAACGCTACGCGGACGTGCCCTTCTTCTGGACCCTGCATCACGGCAAGCGTTACGAATACCTTGGCCATCCCCGCCACTGGGACGACATGCATCTGGACGGCAGCCTCGGCGACCAGACCTTTGTCGCCCTGCTGCTGGCCGAGGATCGGGTGGTGGGCGTGGTGGCCTGCCAGCGGGAACGCGCCACCGCCATCCTGGCCCAGCGTATGCGCCAGCCGCTGGGACGCGCCGAGGCCCTGGACATCGTCCAGGCCAATTGAGGAGTCGCCATGGCCAATCCCTATCGCGTCGGCCTGATCGCCGATACCCATGGTCTGCTCCGGCCCGAGGCGCTGGAGGCCCTCGCCGGCAGCGACTTCATCCTGCACGCCGGTGACATCGGCAAACCCGAGATCCTCGATGCCCTGCGCGAGCTGGCACCGCTGGCTGTGGTCCGGGGCAACAATGACGACGTGCCCTGGGCCGACGACATCCCCGAGCGCGTCACCCTGACCCTGGGCGGCATCGACATCCATATGCTGCACATCCTGCCCGAGCTCGACCTGGCCGCCGCCGGTGCCCAGGTACGGGTGGTGGTCAGCGGGCACTCGCACAAGCCGCTGATCGAAGAGCGCGATGGCGTACTCTACATAAACCCCGGCAGCGCTGGCCCACGGCGCTTTCGGCTGCCGATCAGCGTCGGCCGCCTGATCCTGGACGCCGGCCAGATCCAGGCCGAGATCCTGGAACTCACCCCCTGAAGGAATCCCGATGAGCATCGATTACCATTTCTACGAACCCAGCCAGGGCCACGGCCTGCCCCACGATCCCTTCAACGCCATCATCGCGCCGCGCCCCATCGGCTGGATCTCCTCCCAGAGCGAAACCGGCATCCTGAACCTCGCGCCCTACAGCTTCTTCAATGCCTTTAACTACAAGCCGCCACTGATCGGCTTTTCCAGCCAGGGCTACAAGGACAGCGTGGCCAACATCGAGCGTACCGGCGAATTCGTCTGGAACCTGGCCACCCGCGAACTGGCCGAGGAAATGAACACCAGCAGCGCCATGGTCGGACCCGAGGTGGACGAATTCGCCCTGGCTGGCCTGGAGCCTGCCGCTTCGACAGTGGTCAAGGTGCCGCGTGTGGCCCGTGCCCAGGTGGCCTTCGAGTGCCGGCTGAGCCAGATCGTCCGCCTCAAGACCGCCGCCGGGGACGAACTGGATCAGTGGCTGGTGCTGGGCGAGGTGGTGGCCGCCCACATCGACAAGCGCCTGCTCAAGGACGGCATCTACCAGACCGCGGCCGCTCGCCCCATCGTCCGCGGCGGTGGCCCGGCCGACTATTTCGAGATCACCGAGGCCGCGCTGTTCCGCATGCGCCGCCCGGACTGAGCGGTAGGCTCTGAAATGCAAAACGGCGCCCTCGGGCGCCGTTGTCGTTGTCGCGACCCCTAGCCCGCTGCACTGACGCGGAAATTCAGGCGCGGGAAATGCACCTGGATCGCCCCCAGATGCTCGTCGTGACGGCGGATCACCAGAGCCTCGCTGTCGGCATGCACCAGTTCACCCACCACCGGATCCACCCCATAGTCGGTTGCCGCCACACTCACCCGGTCACCCCAGGCGAAGCCTTCCACGGCGAGGGCCTGGTCGCGCGGCAAGGCCAGTGGCTCCGCCGCCCTGGCGATCTCCAGCGCCTCGGCGGCGCCGAGTTCCTCATGGGTACCATGACCGAACCCCAGCACCCGGGCGAACCAGGCGGCGATCTCGGGGCGCCCGTCGACCAGGGGCGCCAGTTGCGGCGTGCTCTTGAGAAACCAGAAGTTGTGCGCCAGGGCGATGTCGGCCACCGAGGGCGCGCCGAACAGGAATTCGCCGGCGCTGCGCTGGAGCTGGGTCTCCAGGCGGGTCAGCAGGGTCGGCAACTGTTGCCGGGCCTGCTCGGGACTCAGCCGGCTCAGGCTGCCACCGCTGAACAGCGCCTTGCGGTCGTCCAGGAACGCCTGGGCCTGCTCCGGCGGCAGGCTGGCCAGGCGCGGGCCCATGATCTCCGGCTGGAACATCAGCGCCACGGCATGCTGGAACAGCACCGAGTCCGCCCAGGCGGCAAAGGCGGCCGCCACCGCTTCCTGGCCTTCCGGAAACAGCGCCGGCACGGCCTTTTCCGCCTCCAGGCGACGGGCGATCAGTGCCGTGTCGCAATAGACATCTGCCCCCACCTGCAATACCGGCGTCTTGCGATAGCCACCCGTGAGCGCCACCAGCTCGGGCTTGGGCAGCATCCGCGGAATGATCACCGAACGCCAGGCCAGCCCCTTGAAGCCCAGCAGCAGGCGCGCCTTCTCGGCGAAGGGCGATTGCCAGTAGTGATGCAGAATCAGCTCGGACATGACAGCTCTCCTGAAGGGGCCGCGGACGCCAGGCCGGCGCGGGCCAGCACCAGGGATTCCTTGGCTTTTTTGGGCAGCTTCTTGATCTGGATTTCGCGACGCAGGGCGGTCGATTTGTCGCCACAGGCTTCCACATAGACCAGCGCCTGGGCCGGGCTGGAGGCGAAGAAGCGGGCACCGCGGCCACTGCGGTGCTGGGCGAAACGGCGCTCGGGATCATCGCTGATGCCGCAATAGAGCGCCTGATTCTCGGCACGCACCAAGTAGACATACCAGGTGCGCGCGGGTGGCAGGGGGTTATCGCTCACCGTCAGGCGAACCACTCCCGGGCGGTACGCCAGACGCACACGCCAACGAAATAGATGCCGCTGGCGAACCAGAGGACCATCAGCCACAGTGGCTTGTCGGGATGCACGAATACCATCATGGCGCTGCTGAGCAGCCAGATGGAGGTCACGGTGATGTTCACCGCCATCAGCTGGCGCACGCGGAAGGGATGCAGGAACTTGACCCGGGTCAGGGTCAGGGCGGCCAGCACCAGCACCACCGCCATGCTGAACCAGGGCGCCAGGTCCAGTACGTAGAAATACAGCGCCACCACGTTCCAGGCCGCGGGAAAGCCGACGAAATAGTTGTCGGCGCTCTTCATGTTCACATTGCAGAAACAGAACAGCGACGACAATAGGATGATGCCCACCGCCACCAGTTCGAAATGCGGCGGCAAGGGCACGAAGCGATAGATGAAGATGGCCGGAATGAACACATAGGTCAGGTAGTCGACCACCAGGTCCAGCGCCGAGCCGTCGAAATGGGGCAATACCCGCTTGACTTCGAACTTGCGCGCCAGGGTGCCGTCCAGACCGTCGACGAGCAGGGCGATGCCCAGCCACATCAGGCAACCCTTGGGTTGACCGTCGACCAGAGCGAGCAGCGCCAGAAGCGCGAGGATCACACCACTGGAGGTCACCGCATGGGCGCCCCAGGCCTTGGCTTTTGTCAGCATGAGCGGATGGGAAATGGAGTTCACGGGCGTCTCTCTATGATGACGGCTTCGACTGCCCAGCGCACCGCCCGTTCTGGCGATACGCTACGAAATCGACAATGAAGCCGGTGAACGGCAAGGCGGACCTTGACCGCCGACCCCGGAAACCGGGCGCCAAACGTCGAGGATACCGCGCCTTGCGGCCCTTTGCCCGCCTTCCCGCCGAACGCCCGTGACTGGGTTCGCAGGACGACCGGGGCGGACAGGTCGCCGCCCCGGCCGCGCTTAGTGCAGGATCTGCCCAAGGAACAGGCGGGTACGCTCGTTCTGCGGGTTGTCGAAGAACTGGTCCGGAGCGGCCTGTTCGACGATTTCGCCCTTGTCCATGAAGATCACCCGGTTGGCCACGGTGCGGGCAAAGCCCATCTCGTGGGTCACGCAGAGCATGGTCATACCGTCCTGGGCCAGACCGATCATGGTGTCCAGCACCTCCTTCACCATCTCAGGGTCGAGCGCCGAGGTCGGCTCATCGAACAGCATGATGCGCGGCTGCATGCACAGCGCCCGGGCGATGGCCACGCGCTGCTGCTGGCCGCCGGACAGCTGGCCCGGAAACTTGTTGGCCTGCTCGGGAATGCGCACCCGCTGCAGGTAGTGCATGGCGATTTCTTCGGCCTGCTTCTTCGGCATCTTGCGCACCCACATGGGGGCCAGGGTGCAGTTCTGCAGCACGGTCAGGTGCGGGAAGAGGTTGAAGTGCTGGAACACCATGCCCACTTCGCTGCGAATGGTCTCGATCTGCTTGAGATCGTTGGTCAGCTCGGTACCATCGACGATGATCTGGCCCTTCTGGTGTTCTTCCAGCCGGTTGATGCAACGGATGGTGGTGGACTTGCCCGAGCCGGACGGCCCGCACAGCACGATGCGCTCGCCCTGGGTCACGGTCAGGTTGATGTCCTTGAGCACGTGGAACTGGCCGTACCACTTGTTCACGTCCTTGAGCTGGATCATGACCTTACTGCTGTCGACCTGCTGCTTGTTGCTTACGTTCATCTGATGACTCCTAACGCTTGTGGCCGGTGTTCAGCTTGCGCTCCAGGCGAGCGGAGTAGCTGGACATGGCGAAACAGAAAACCCAGTAGATCAGCGCGGCGAACACATAGCCCTCGGTGGACATGCCCAGCCAGGCCGGATCCGAGGTGGCGCGCTTGATGCTGTTGAGCAGGTCGAACAGGCCGATGATGATCACCAGGCTCGAATCCTTGAACAGCGCGATGAAGGTGTTGACGATGCCCGGGATCACCAGCTTGAGCGCCTGCGGCAGGATCACCAGGCCCATGGTTCGCCAGTAGCCCAGGCCCATGGCGGCAGCGGCCTCGTACTGGCCCTTGGGAATGGCCTGCATGCCACCGCGGACCACTTCGGCGATGTAGGCCGCCTCGAAGATGATCACCATGACGATGGCGCGCAGCAGCTTGTCGAGGTTCATGCCCTCGGGCAGGAACAGCGGCAGCATCACCGACGACAGGAAGAGCACCGTGATCAGCGGGATGCCCCGCCAGAACTCGATCATGGTCACCGAGATGACCTTGATCGCCGGCAGCTTCGAGCGGCGGCCGAGGGCCAGCAGGATGCCCAGCGGCAGCGCGCCGACGATGCCCACCGCCGCGATGACGATGGTCAGCATCAGGCCGCCCCACTCGCTGGTGGGGACCACTCGCAGGCCCAGACCACCGTACAGCAGCCAGAAGGCCACCAGCGGGTAGATCACCAGCAGGGACAGGCCGTAGCGAGCCTTGTGCTTGAAGCTGTCGAGGAACAGCGGAATGGCGCCGACCACGGCCAGCACCACGGTCAGGTCGAACCGCCAGCGCTGGTCTTCCGGGTAGAAGCCGTACATGAACTGGCCGATGCGTTCCTTGATGAACACCCAGCAGGCACCGCCCGGCGCGCAATCGGACCGGGTCGTGCCACTCCAGGTGGCATTGAGGAAGGCCCAGTTCACCACCGGCGGCACGATCAGCCAGACCAGGTAGAGGCCGAGCAGGGTCAGCAGGGTATTGCCGACGCTGGAAAACAAATTGCCACGAATCCAGGCCAGGGCACCGACGCTGGAGGGTGGCGGCGGCAGGTCCGGTTTGAAGGTATGGGTCTGGTTACTCATACGCGCTCCTTAACGCTCGATCAGCGCGATGCGCTTGTTGTACCAGTTCATCAGGATGCTGATGCTGATGCTGATGGCCAGGTACACGCTCATGGTGATGGCCATGGTCTCGATGGCCTGGCCGGTCTGGTTCAGCGTGGTGCCGGCGAACAGCGCCACCATCTCCGGATAGCCCACCGCGGCGCCCAGGGAGGAGTTCTTCATCAGGTTCAGGTACTGGTTGGTCAGCGGGGGAATGATCACCCGCAGCGCCTGGGGAATGATCACCAGCCGCAAGGTCAACCCGGGACGCAGGCCTAGGGAGCTGGCTGCCTCGGTCTGACCATGGCTGACCGCCTGGATACCGCCCCGTACCGTCTCGCCGATGAAGGCCGCGGTATAGACCGATAGGGCCAGCGCCAGGGAGACCAGTTCCGGAATGATCACCCAGCCACCGCGCAGGTTGAAGCCTTGCAGCTCCGGCAGCTCCCAGTGGAACGGCTTGCCGAACACCAGGGTCGCCAGCAGCGGAATGCCGATCAGCAGCGCCAGGATCGTCCACAGCACCGGGAAACGTTCACCGGTGGCGTGCCGACGCTTGCGGGCCCAACGGAACACCACGACGCTCGCCACGACGGCGATCAGAAAGGCGATCAGGCCCGGAATGAAGCCCGCATCGGCGCTCGGGGCCGGCATGTACAGGCCGCGGTTGTTGACGAAGAAGGCGTCACCCAGGCTCAGACTCTGGCGCGGGCCAGGCAGCGGCGCGAGGACGGCGAAGTAGACGAAGAAGATCAGCAGCAACGGCGGAATGTTGCGGAAGATCTCGATATAGACCATGGCGACCTTGCGCAGCAGCCAGTTGTTGGACAACCGCGCCACGCCCACGGTGAAGCCGATGATTGTCGCCAGCACGATGCCGATCACCGAGACCAGCAGGGTGTTGAGCAGACCGACCAGGAATACCCGGCCGTAGGTGTCACCCTCGGTATAGGGAACCAGGTGCTGGGGAATGCCGAAGCCGGCGGAGTTGTTGAGGAAGCCGAAGCCCGAGGTGATCCCCCGGTGAGACAGGTTGGTCTGGGTGTTGTTGAACAGGAACCAGCCGAAGGCCACGACGGCGACTACGGCGACGACCTGGAACAGCCACGAACGCACCTGAGGGTCGGTCAGTAGCGACCCACGGACTGGTGGCGAGGTTTTGCTAACGTTTTGCATCTACTGGAAGCCTCATTAAATCCTCGCCCCGCAGCGCGAACAGCGCTGCAGGGCGAGAATCTGCACATCCGGAAGGTGTCGGCGACTAGGGCGCCGAGATCAACGGACCGGCGGGGAGTACTGCAGGCCGCCTGCGTTCCACAGGGCGTTGAGACCACGCTTGATCTTCAGATCGGAACCCATGCCGACGTTACGTTCGAAGACTTCGCCGTAGTTGCCGACCTGCTTGACGATGTTCAGCGCCCAGTCCTTCGGCAGCTTCAGGTCCTTGCCGAATTCGCCATCGGTACCCAGCAGACGACGCACGTCAGGATTCTTGGAATCCTTGGCCTGGGCTTCCACGTTGGCGGAGGTCAGGCCCATTTCCTCGGCGCTGACCATGGCGAACTGAGCCCACTTGACGATGGTGAACCAGTCTTCGTCGCCACGACGGACGGCGGGAGCCAGGGGCTCCTTGGAGATGACCTCGGGCAATACGACGTAGTCGTCGGGCTTGGCCAGCTTGATGCGCTGGGCGTACAGCTGCGACTGGTCGGAGGTCAGCACGTCGCAACGACCGGCTTCCATGGATTTGGCGCTTTCGTCGGAGGTGCTGTAGGTGATGGGGGTGAACTTCATGCCGCTCGAGCGGAAGTAGTCAGCCAGGTTCAGCTCGGTGGTGGTACCAGCCTGGATGCACACGGTGGCACCGTCCAGTTCCTTGGCGCTCTTCACACCCAGCTTCTTGTTCACCAGGAAGCCCTGGCCATCGTAGTAGGTCACGGCGGTAAACATCAGGCCCATGCCGCCATCGCGGGAGCTGGTCCAGGTAGTGTTGCGCGACAGGACGTCGATCTCGCCGGACTGCAGCGCGGTGAAGCGCTCCTTGGCGGTGAGGGGGGTGAAACGCACCTTGGAAGCATCGCCGAACACGGCGGCGGCGACGGCGCGGCAGACGTCCACGTCGATACCCTTGTATTCACCCTTGGAGTCGGTGAAGGAGAAACCCGGCAGGCCATCGCTGACGCCGCATTGCACGAAACCCTTGTTCTTCACTGCATCCAGAGTAGCGCCCGCATGAGCCATGCCGGACAGGCCCAGAGCAGCGGCGGTGGTCAGAATTGCCAGGGTAGACTTCACCATCTTCATCGATAAGCTCCACTTTGTTTATGAATTACGTTTCCAGTCGCACGGCAGCACGATGTCTCTCGCCTGATTGCCGTGTAACTCGCCCACCCGATCCCTGGGCGTCCTCTATCAAGGGATGGAGGAGACGCGCTGGAAGGCGTGACGAAGCAGTGAGTCAGTGTTACCTGTTAGTGCACTACCTGGCCGCAGCCTAGATGAGGCAATTTGCGGACCAGTGAATGCGACAGCTGCTCACTTCGCTCAAACCCGGCAATCGCGTGACTTCGAGCAAAAAGCCGAACAACAGAATTACGAAAATGCGACACGCATTTTGTGCACCATCTGTTACCACACCCATTTTTAGTGGCACCAAACTGGAGCAAAGCCTTGGAAAATTCGCCTCTTGTGCTGGAATCGCCTAGCGGAACCGCCGATAGCTGCGTCATTTGGTTGCATGGCCTGGGTGCAACCCAGCATGACTTCGAACCCGTTGCCGAATTGTTGCAGCGCAGCCTGACGTCGACCCGATTCGTCCTGCCCCAGGCGCCCACCCAGGCGGTCACCATCAATGGCGGCTGGGCCATGCCGTCCTGGTACGACATCCTGGCCATGAATCCGGCCCGGGCCATCGACCGCGCCCAGCTGGACGCCTCGGCCGCCACGGTACGGGCACTGATCGAGACCCAGCAGGCCCAGGGCATTGCGGCCGAACGCATCGTGCTGG
This sequence comes from Pseudomonas sp. HR1, assembly GCF_030175875.1. Lineage (NCBI taxonomy): Bacteria > Pseudomonadati > Pseudomonadota > Gammaproteobacteria > Pseudomonadales > Pseudomonadaceae > Pseudomonas > Pseudomonas sp. HR1. The sequence continues at coordinate 302,456 of NZ_JASNRF010000005.1, read as the reverse complement.
CCGGCTTTTCCCAGGGCGGCGCCGTGGTCCTGCACACCGCCTACAACACCGCCTGCCCGACACTGGGCGGCGTCATGGCGCTGTCGACCTATGCGCCCAGCTTCGAGGACGCCCAGGTCAATCGGGGCGGGGCCACCCCGGTGCTGTGCCTGCACGGCGAGCAGGACGACGTGGTACCCCTGGCCCTGGGGCGGGCCGCCTACGAGGCGCTGGTGGCCGCGGGCGTGGAAGCGCTCTGGCACAGCTACCCCATGCGCCACGAGGTCATCCCCGCGGAGATCCAGGACATCCAGGGCTGGCTGCTGGCACGTCTCGGCGGAAAATAAAGGGCGAATTGCCGGACCGCTTCGTTTTTGGAAACCGGTCGACAATTTGCAGAATCTGGACGCGAAGGGAGGCCTGGAAAGGGCAAAGCGAACGAACTTTGAGGTACCCATCCGGTCCAGTGTGGGTGCCTGAAGGTCGTGATGTGCATGGAGCAGCTATGGCCCGAGTTTTCCTTTCAGTCCCCGGGGTGATCCTTTGATGGCTGCCCCCTTGTCGGTCTGGTTGGCCGAAGTCCCGGTCGATTCCCTGAAGGACCTGCGCCTGTTCAAGGGCGTGGAGACCTATCTGCTGGAAGCCCTGATCGCCCGCTCGGCCACGCGCAGCCTGGTCGCTGGTGAGTGCCTGCTCTCGCCCGCCATGCTCAACCAGTACATGTATCTGATCCTAGAGGGTCGCCTGCGGGTCCACCTGGGCTCGCCGGACAATCCGCCCATCTATCTGCTGGGTCCGGGCGAATGCTCGGGCGAGATCAGCTTCATGGACAGCGAGCGACCCAGCGCCCACGTCATCGCCGAGGCCGACACCCAGGTGCTCTGCCTGCACCGCGATCTGGTGCTGGAACTGATCGAGCGCTCCTCCAAAGCCATGCACAACCTGCTCGGCATCCTCTGCGAGCGGATGCGCCGTGGCAACCAGCTCATCGTCGATACCGAACGCAATGCCAATGTCGACACCCTGACCGGCCTCTTCAATCGTCGGCGGCTCGAACAGCTGTTCGAGCGCGAGAGCACCCGTTGCGCCTTCAATCGGCAGCCCTTGAGCCTGCTGATGCTGGATGTGGATCACTTCAAGCGCTACAACGACACCCATGGGCACCTGGCGGGCGACTACGCCCTGTGCCTGGTGGCCAACACCCTGCGCGACCAGCTGAGACCCAAGGACAGCATGGCGCGCTATGGCGGCGAGGAGTTCGTCATCCTGCTGCCGGAGATCGACCGCGACGAAGCCATCGCCATCGCCGAGCGCCTGCGCCAGAGCCTGGCGGAGATCAAGGACTTCTATTCGCCCTGCGGCAAGCTGCCGGGGGTGACCGTGTCCATCGGCCTGGCCCAGATGCGCAAGGCCGACTCCCTGGACGAACTGGTAGGGCGTGCGGACAAGTCGCTCTACCAGGCCAAGGATGCCGGGCGCAATCGGATCAGCGGCTGAGCGGATTGCGCTTGCGTTCGGCAGGTAGTTGTTGCCGGGCACGTAGGTTGCTTTACACTGCGGTCTCATTCCGCTTTCGATGATCGAGACCCTCCGTGCTCAAGGCACTCAAAAAATTTCTGGGCAAGGATCAGGAGGTCGCTCAGCCGACTCCCTCCCCTGCGCCCCAAGCTACCCCCAGCGTCGCTCCTGCCGCCCCCTCCTCTTCTGCACCCATCGCGCCCGAGCCCCAGGCCGAGCGGGCGCCGCGCAAACCGCGCAACTCAGGCGAATCGCGCAGCCAGGAGCCGCGCGCCCAGACTGAAAAACAGGAACCCCGCGCGCAGGCGGAAAGAGCCGCCAAGCCGCGTCGCGAACGCAGTCCGCGCAAGCCCAAGCCGGTCGACACCTGGAAACTGGAAGACTTCGTGGTCGAGCCGCAGGAAGGCAAGACCCGCTTCCACGACTTCAAGCTGGATCCGCGGCTGATGCACGGCATCCATGACCTCGGCTTTCCCTACTGCACGCCGATTCAGGCGCAGGTGCTGGGCTTCACCCTCAAGGGCAAGGACGCCATCGGTCGCGCCCAGACCGGTACCGGCAAGACCGCCGCCTTCCTGATCTCGACGATCACCCAGTTGCTGACCACCCCGCCGCCCAAGGAAAGGTACATGGGCGAACCGCGGGCACTGATCATCGCGCCGACCCGTGAACTGGTGGTGCAGATCGCCAACGACGCTCTGGACCTGGCCAAGTACACCGGTCTCAACGTCATGAGCTTTGTCGGCGGCATGGACTTCGACAAGCAGCTCAAGCAGCTCGAAGCGCGCTATTGCGACATCCTGGTTGCCACCCCGGGCCGCCTGCTGGACTTCAATCAGCGCGGCGAGGTGCACCTGGACATGGTCGAGGTGATGGTGCTGGACGAGGCCGATCGCATGCTGGACATGGGCTTTATTCCCCAGGTTCGCCAGATCATCCGCCAGACCCCGCCCAAGAGCGAACGCCAGACCCTGCTGTTCTCCGCCACCTTCACCGACGACGTGATGAACCTGGCGCGGCAGTGGACCACCGATCCGGCCATCGTCGAGATCGAGCCGGAAAACGTGGCCAGCGATACCGTCGAGCAGCACGTCTATGCGGTCTCTTCCAGCGACAAATACAAGCTGCTCTACAACCTGGTGGCCCAGAACAACTGGGAGCGGGTGATGGTGTTCGCCAACCGGCGTGACGAGGTGCGCCGCATCGAAGAACGCCTGACCAAGGACGGCATCAGCGCCGCCCAGATGTCCGGCGACGTGCCCCAGCACAAGCGCATCAAGACCCTGGAAGGCTTCCGCGCCGGCAAGATCCGCGTGCTGGTGGCCACCGACGTGGCCGGTCGCGGCATTCACGTCGACGGCATCAGCCACGTGATCAACTTCACCCTGCCGGAAGATCCGGACGACTACGTGCACCGCATCGGCCGTACCGGTCGGGCTGGCGCCAGCGGCACCTCGATCAGCTTCGCCGGCGAGGACGACGCCTTCGCCCTGCCGCCCATCGAGACCTTGCTGGGTCGCAAGATCTCCTGCGAAATGCCCCCGGCCGAATTGCTCAAGTCGGTCCCGCGGCAGCGCTAGGGCAGACGCGTTGGAACGCCCCCCCTAAGTGGCCTACCAACGCGACCGCTTGCTGAACCTCTCTTATCGCGGCCATGGCGGTCCGCCAATGCGGCCGCTCCTACACCTGTATCGCGCCTCTGTAGGAGCGACCCATGGCCGCGATAAGTGTTAGCGCTGCGCACGCGCGGTGATTGCCAGCCGCTGGAAATCACCTGTCGTAGGGTGGATGACGGCGTAGCCTCATCCACCGCCAGCCTTGAAGCAGCAGGTGGAAAACGCTTACGCGGTTTTCCACCCTACCCCATCACTCTTTCGCCCAACGCCCCGCGGCATCCTGGTCGCTGGCGCGGCCTTCCACCCAGCGCGGGCCTTCGGCCGTATCTTCCTTCTTCCAGAAGGGTGCGCGGGTCTTGAGATAGTCCATCACGAAATTGCAGGCGTCGAAGGCGGCCTGGCGATGGGCGCTGGCGGTGCCGACGAAGACGATGGGCTCGCCCGGCTCCAGGCGACCGATGCGATGCAGGATATCGACCCCGAGCAGCGGCCAGCGCTGCTTCGCCTCCTCGACGATGCGCGCCAGGGCCTTTTCGGTCATGCCGGGAAAGTGTTCGAGGAACAGGCCGCCGACGTCGCGCCCGTCATTGAAATCCCGCACATACCCCACGAAACCCACCACGGCACCGATACCGGTGTTGGCGGCATGCAGGGCATTGAGTTCCTGGCCGGGATCGAAGGCCGCGGCCTGCACACGAATGGCCATGGCTAACCTCCGGTCACGGTGGGAAAGAAGGCGACCTCGTCGCCATCGCGCAGCGGCTCGGCCAGACCACAGAGTTCTTCGTTGCGCGCGCACATCAGCCCCCGCTCACCCAGGGTCTCGGCCCAGCTGCCGCCGCGCTGGACCAGGTGCTCGCGCAGGTCACCAACGGTGGCCAGCTCAGGCGCCCAGGCCAGGCTATCCTCGGCGCGGCCCAGCATTTCGCGATAGCGGGCGAAGAATTGCACGCGGATCATGCCGGTTGCTCCTCGGCGCGGAAATGACCGCTCTTGCCGCCGCTCTTTTCCAGCAGCCGTACCGCCTCGATGGTCATGCCCCGATCGACCGCCTTGCACATGTCGTAAAGGGTCAGGGCCGCGACGCTGGCGGCGGTCAGGGCTTCCATTTCCACCCCGGTCTGGCCGGACAGCTTGCAGGTGGCGGTGATCCGCACCCCATCGGGCGCTTCGGCGGCCAGCTGGACCTTGACGCCGGTCAGCATCAGCGGATGGCAGAGCGGGATGAGGTCGGCGGTCTTCTTGGCCGCCTGGATGCCGGCGATACGGGCCACGGCGAAGACATCGCCCTTGGGATGGCCACCGCTCTGGATCAGATCGAGGGTTTCCGGACGCATGCGCACCCGGGCTTCGGCGGTGGCTTCACGGAAGGTCACCTGCTTGTCGGTGACATCGACCATGTTGGCACGGCCTTGGGAATCGAGATGGGTCAGCACGGCATGACTCCTGGAAAAGACCTGCCATTGTAGACCCGCGGTTGGGAATTTGATCCCCGCCCGTGGCCGGACGGGGATCGGGGGAGTTACAGATGGGCCTCGGCGTATTCGGCGAGGACGGAACGGGGCACGCCCTGCAGGGTGATGTGCACCCCGTGGTTGAAGCCCTTGAAGCGCTCGGAAAGATAGGTGAGGCCCGAGCTGGTGGCCGAGAGGTAGGGCGTGTCGATCTGCGCCAGGTTACCCAGGCAGATCACCTTGGAGCCGCTGCCGGCACGGGTGATGATGGTCTTCATCTGGTGCGGGGTGAGGTTCTGGCATTCGTCGATGAGGATCAGACTCTGCTGGAAACTGCGGCCGCGGATGTAGTTCAGCGACTTGAACTGCAGCGGTACCTTGCTGAGGATGTAGTCCACGCTGCCGTGGGGGTTGTGGTCATCCATGTGCAGGGCTTCGAGGTTGTCGGTGATGGCGCCCAGCCAGGGCTCCATCTTCTCGGCCTCGGTCCCGGGCAGGAAGCCGATGTCCTCGTCCAGGCCCTGGACGCTGCGGGTGGCGATGATCCGCCGGTATCTCTTGGTGACCATGGTCTGTTCGATGGCCGCGGCCAGCGCCAGGATGGTCTTGCCCGAACCCGCCGCGCCGGTCAGGTTGACCAGGTGGATATCCGGCTCCAACAGGGCGAACAGCGCCAGCGCCTGATAGATGTCGCGTGGCTTGAGGCCCCAGGCTTCCTGGTGCATCAGCGGTTCCTGGTGCATGTCGAGCAGGATGACCTCGCCATCGCGCACCGCCTTGACCCAGCCGACGAAGCCCTGCTCGTCGAGCACGAAGTCGTTGACGTTGAAGGGCGGCATCTCGGCCGACAGCTGCACCCGGTGCCAGACCCGGCCCAGCTCCTGCCGGCTTTCCACCTTGCTCACGTTGTCCCAGAAGGATCCCGGCAGATTGTGATAACCCTGGGACAGCAGGGAGACGTCGTCGAGCAACTGGTCGGTCTGGTAGTCCTCGGCGGCGATGCCGCAGCCCCGCGCCTTGAGGCGCATGTTGATGTCCTTGGTCACCAGCACGACCCGCTCCTGGGGATGCTGGGTACGCAATTCGACGAGCTGGTTGATGATACGGTTGTCGTTGATGTCGTCGGGCAGACAGGCCATGGGCCCGGCGCGACGCCCCATGAGGATGGACAGCCGCCCCTTGGCCTCGCCCTTGCCGCGGGGGATGGGTACGCCCCGTTCGACGTCCTCGGGCGAGGATTCGGCGAGGACACTGTCGATCAGGCGGATCGCCTGCCGGCATTCGGCGGCAACGTTGTGCTTGCCGGTCTTGAGCTTGTCGAGTTCCTCCAGGACCGTCATGGGAATGGCGACGTGGTGCTCCTCGAAATTGAGCAGCGCGTTGGGGTCGTGGATCAGTACGTTGGTGTCGAGCACATAGAGGGTGGGCTGGGTGGGGCGGGAACGTCCGTGATCATCCATACTCGGTCACCTCGTAGAAACGCTTGACTCGCAAGCCTGTCGACGGAGCGCCAGACGACGCTCCGCTGCGAAAGGTGCCGTCGCTCCAGCAACGGGTTCACGGACCGGCCAACATGAGGGCACGGGACCCGAGAGATGCGACGGACACTTCGGTAATAACGCAAAAGGCCTGAGGCACAAAGGCTTTTTTTGGCGGTACCCGGTTTTTTTCGCGGACCGGTATTTCCTGCTGCCTGGCCTGGCAACCTCGCCCCGGGAGCGTGGTCAATACCTATCGATCCCATCGGCAAGGGCCACTGGAGCCCAGCGGCGGAGGCTTCTAGAATGGCGCCTCGCCAAGAGGAGCCAAGCCGATGCTGATGGTGATTTCACCCGCCAAGACGCTGGACTACAGCACGCCGCCGAGCACGTCCCGCCATACCCTGCCGCAATACCTGGAGCACTCCCGTGAGCTGATCGACGGACTCCGGCAGCTCGCGCCGGCGGAGGTCGCCGCGCTCATGGGGGTGTCCGACAAGATCGCTACCCTCAATGTCGCCCGCTTCGGCAGCTGGACCCCGGACTTCACGCCGGAGAATGCCAAGCAGGCGCTGCTGGCCTTCAAGGGCGACGTCTACACCGGCCTGGCCGCCGCAGACTTCCAGGAAGAGGATTTCGACTTCGCCCAGCGCCACCTGCGCATGCTTTCCGGACTCTATGGCCTGTTGCGGCCGCTGGACCTGATGCAACCCTATCGCCTGGAGATGGGCACCAAGTTCGCCAACGCACGTGGCAAGGACCTCTACGCCTTCTGGGGCGAGCGTATCAGCGACTGGCTCAAGGCGGATCTCGCGGCTCAGGGTGACGATGTCCTGCTGAATCTGGCCTCGAACGAGTATTTCAGCGCGGTGCGCCGCGCGCGCCTGCAGGCCCGGGTCGTGGACGTGGAGTTTCGCGATCTCAAGAATGGCGACTACAAGATCATCAGCTTCTACGCCAAGAAGGCCCGCGGCCTGATGGCGCGGCACGTGATCAAGCAGCGCGTCACCGCGGTGGACGACCTGCGCGACTTCGACGACCAGGGTTATCGCTATTCGAGCGAGCGATCCTCGGCCGATACGCTGGTGTTCCTGCGCGATGCGGCGCCGGATTAGCCGAGCGAATCGACGGATGGCACAATTGCCCGCACATCGGGCCATCGAACTGGCTAGGGGGTCACATTCGACGCCTGCCATCCGTGAAAGACTGTCATCTCCCTCCAATAAAAAAGGTTTCAGCCCCGTAGCGGAGACGTTTCAGGCGCGAAAAGTTGCCGGACATCTCAAAACCGCTGCCTTTCCGGAAAAAGGAAAATTCGCTGAGAACCACTTTCGTTTGATTCTGTCTTTGTCTGGTCCTTGCCCTGGGTCATGCTGGCCAAAGGCAATCAGTCCGCACGTTCAATTTGTACCGGTCGACCTGTCGGCCGGTTGATCTTTCGAAGCATGGACGCTTCGTCCCGACCTCAGGGACAGCGGCCACAAATCAGCAGACGCTGAAGGAGTAACGCCCATGATTCCCGTCATCCTGTCCGGTGGTAGCGGCTCGCGACTCTGGCCCCTCTCGCGCAAGCTCTACCCCAAGCAGTTCCTGGCACTGACCAGCGAACAGACCATGTTCCAAGAGACCATCAATCGCCTGGGCTGCGAGGGCAGCATCGATTGCCCCATCATCGTCTGCAACGCCGAACACCGTTACCTGGTGGAAGAGCAGCTCAAGGCCGTCGAGTGCAAGCCGCAGGCGCTGATCATGGAGCCCTTCGGTCGCAACACCGCACCGGCCGTGGCCATCGCCGCCATGCAACTGGTCGCTGACGGCAAGGACGACCTGATGCTGGTGCTGCCCGCCGATCACGTGATCGAGGACGAAGCCGAATTCAAGGCCGCCCTGCAACAGGCCGCCGCCGCCGCCGAGCGTGGCGAGATGGTGCTGTTCGGTATCCCGGCCACCGCGCCCGAGACCGGCTACGGCTACATCAAGACCGGTTCCAACGACGGTCTGCCCCAGGGCGTGTCCCGCGTCGAGCGCTTCGTCGAGAAGCCCGATGCCGTCACCGCCACCGAATACGTGGCTTCCGGCGACTACTGCTGGAACAGCGGCATCTTCCTGTTCCGCGCCAGCCGTTTCCTGGAAGAGCTGAAGAAGCACGACACCGACATCTATGACACCTGCCTACTGGCACTTGAGCGCAGCAGCATCGACGGCATCAACATCAGCATCGATGCCGCCACCTTCGCCGTCTGCCCGGACAATTCCATCGACTACGCCGTGATGGAAAAGACCACCCGCGCCTGCGTGGTGCCCATGAGCGCCGGCTGGAACGACGTCGGTTCCTGGTCCGCGCTGTGGGACGTGCATGCCAAGGACAACAACGGCAACGTCATCAAGGGCGACGTCGTCCTGCATGACAGCCGCAACTGCCTGGTGCACGGCAACGGCAAGCTGGTGACCCTGGTCGGTCTGGACGACGTGGTCGTGGTGGAAACCAAGGACGCCGTCATGATCGCCCACAAGGACAAGGTCCAGGACGTCAAGAAGCTGGTCAACACCCTCGAGAAGCAGAACCGCAACGAGGTCAAGGCCCACCAGGAAGTCTTCCGTCCCTGGGGTTCCTACGACTCCATCGACATGGGCCAGCGCTTCCAGGTCAAGCGCATCACCGTCAAGCCGGGCGCCCAGCTGTCGCTGCAGATGCACCACCACCGTGCCGAGCACTGGATCGTGGTCTCGGGTACCGCCGAGGTCACCTGTGACGACAAGGTTTTCCTGCTGACCGAAAACCAGTCCACCTACCTCCCGATGACCTCCGTGCACCGCCTGGCCAACCCCGGCAAGGTACCGCTGGAGCTGATCGAAGTGCAGTCCGGTGGCTATCTGGGCGAGGACGACATCGTCCGCTTCGAAGACATCTATGGCCGCGTCGACACCCAGGCCCTGGAAGTCGCCAAGGCAGGCAAGGCGTCGACCCGCTAAGCCTCGCTGTGCGGCAATGAACAGACACCGGCTCCGGCCGGTGTCTGCGTTTTCGGCAGCCGCTCGGCAAAACCGGTTAGGCTTGTCGTTTCCCCTTTCGCCATCGGATCCGCCGCATGACCGCTCCCACCCTGCTCCGCCTCGATCAACTGGACGAGGCCCTGGCCGCCTACGACGGCTTCATCCTCGACCTCTGGGGCGTGCTGATCGACGGCTACGAAACCTTTCCCGGCGCCCGCGCCTGGCTGGAGCGCCGCGCCGCCGAAGGCAAGCCGGTGTGGTTCCTCAGCAATGCCTCACGCGATGCGGACGGCATGGTCGAAGAACTGGGCAAGCTGGGCGTGCCGCGCGAGCTCTTCGCCGGCATCACCACCTCGGGTCAGCTGGCCATCGATGCCTTTCAGCAGGACCCGACCTTCAGCGAGGGCGGAATCTACCTCTCCGGTCCTGGCACCGGCCAGGTCGGCTGGCCCGCGGAAATCCGCGCGCGCTTCGTCGAGGACATCGCGCAGGCAGCCATCATCCTGGGCGTCGGCAGCTTTCCGGAAGACGAACTGGAGGCGCGCTTCGCGCCCCTGGCCACGGCGCTGGACAAGCCTTTTCTCTGCGCCAATCCGGATCGCAACGTGGTGTCCGGGGGTCTACCCTTCTATGCAGCCGGCAAGCTGGCCGATCGCTTCGCCGCCCTGGGAGGGGCGGTCACCTGGTATGGCAAGCCCGATCCCTATGCCTTCCATTGCGCGGCAGGCGCCCTGGCCGAGCGTGGCGCCAAGCGCCTGCTGTTCGTCGGCGACTCGCTGGTGACCGATGTACCCGGCGCGGTGGCGGCGGGCATCGACTGCCTCTGGCTGGCGGCCACCGGCATCCACCGCGAGGCCCTCGGTCTGGACTTCAACCAGGAGCCAACCCGCGAGGGACTCGAGCCGCTGCTCAGGCAACATCCCGAGCGGCCGCGCTTCGCCGCGGCCGGTCTGGCCTAATCCTTTCCCACACGCCGAGGTATCGATGAGCAAGAAGCACGTAGTGGTCTTCAACCGCCTGCCCGAACAGCTGGCGGAACGCCTGCGCGAACACTTCACCGTCGAAGTGATTCCCGCCAGCGCCAACATCGACCTGTTCGCCGCTTCCGCAGCTAAGGCCCAGGGCCTGATCGGCGCCAGTCGCAAGCTGGGCGAGAAGGAGCTGGAAATGGCCACGACCCTGGAAGCCATCGCCAGCGTCTCGGTCGGCTACGACAGCTATAATGTGGACTACCTGACCGAGCGCGGCATCCTGCTCACCAATACCCCGGACGTGCTCACCGATACCACCGCCGACCTCGGCTTCACCCTGCTGGTGAGCGCCGCCCGGCGGGTGCCGGAGCTGGACGCCTTCGTCAAGGCCGGACACTGGCGCAAGGGTATCGGCGAAGAACACTTCGGCACCGACATCCATGGCCGTACGCTGGGCATCGTCGGCGCCGGTCGCATCGGCGCGGCCATCGCCAAGCGTGGCCACTTCGGTTTCGACATGCCGATCCTCTATACCGCCAACAGCGCCAAGCCCGAGCTGGAAGAGCAGATGGGTGCCCAGCGCCGCGAGCTGGACGACTTGCTCAGGGAGGCCGACTTCGTCTGCCTGGTGGTACCCCTGTCGGCCGCCACCGAAGGCCTCATCGGCGCCCGCGAACTGGGGCTGATGAAGTCCAGCGCCATCCTGATCAACCTGGCGCGCGGCCCGGTCATCGACGAGCCGGCGCTGATCGAGGCGCTGCGCCAGGGCCAGATCCGCGGCGCCGGTCTGGACGTCTATACCCGCGAGCCGCTGGAGGCCTCGCCGCTGTTCGAACTGCCCAACGTGGTCACCTTGCCGCACATTGGCTCGGCGACCCACGAGACCCGCTACGCCATGGCCGAACGCGCAGTGAACAACCTGATCGCAGCCCTCACCGGTGAGCGCCCGACCGATCTGGTCAATCCGGCGGCGCTGGATCGCCGCTAGGCGCTGATCGCCCACCGTCGACCCAGGTGGCGTGCCGTCCGGGCGCTTAAAGGCTATACTGCCGCGCCGCTCTCGGGTCGGCCGCCCTGGCCGGGTGGGCCTCTCTCAGTGTGTCAGGCCACCCCTCCGATCGGGCTCCTTCGCGGCCCGGTCCGTGCGACCCGAATTGCGCGCCCGTCTCGCCACCGCTGTGGCCGAGACGCAAGAAACCGCCAAGAGGAGCGCGTACATGACCGTGATCAAGCAGGATGACCTGATCCAGAGCGTTGCCGACGCCCTGCAGTTCATCTCCTATTACCACCCCGTCGATTTCATCCAGGCCATGCACGAGGCCTATCTGCGCGAAGAATCCGCCGCCGCGCGCGATTCCATCGCCCAGATCCTGATCAACTCGCGGATGTGCGCCACCGGCCACCGGCCGATCTGCCAGGACACCGGCATCGTCACCGTCTTCGCCAAGGTCGGCATGGACGTGCGCTGGGACGGCGCCACCCTGAGCCTGGACGAGATGATCAACGAAGGCGTGCGTCGCGCCTACAACCTGCCGGAAAACGTCCTGCGCGCCTCGATCCTGGCCGACCCGGCCGGTGCCCGCAAGAACACCAAGGACAACACCCCGGCGGTGATCCACTACCAGATCGTCCCCGGCAACACCGTGGAGATCGACGTCGCGGCCAAGGGCGGCGGCTCCGAGAACAAGTCGAAGATGGCCATGCTCAACCCGTCCGACTCCATCGTCGACTGGGTGCTCAAGACCGTGCCGACCATGGGCGCCGGCTGGTGCCCGCCGGGCATGCTGGGCATCGGCATCGGCGGGACCGCCGAGAAGGCCGCGGTGCTGGCCAAGGAATCGCTGATGGACGAGATCGACATCCATGAGCTGAAGGCCCGCGGTCCGCAGAATCGCCTGGAAGAGCTGCGCCTGGAGATCTTCGACAAGGTCAACCAACTGGGCATCGGTGCCCAGGGCCTGGGCGGCCTGACCACGGTACTGGACGTCAAGATCAAGGACTACCCGACCCACGCCGCCTCCCTGCCGGTGTGCATGATCCCCAACTGCGCCGCCACCCGTCATGCCCATTTCGTGCTCGACGGCTCCGGCCCCGCCAGCCTGGAAGCCCCGCCGCTGGACGCCTATCCGGAAATCGTCTGGGAAGCCGGTCCGAGCGCCCGTCGCGTGGATCTCGACACCCTGACTCCGGAGGAGGTGCAGAGCTGGCAGCCGGGCGAGACCGTGCTGCTCAACGGCAAGATGCTGACCGGTCGCGATGCCGCCCACAAGCGCATGGTCGACATGCTCAACAAGGGCGAGCCGCTGCCGGTGGACCTCAAGGGCCGCTTCATCTACTACGTCGGCCCGGTCGATCCGGTGGGCGACGAGGTGGTCGGCCCGGCCGGTCCCACCACGGCGACCCGCATGGACAAGTTCACCCGCCAGATCCTCGACCAGACCGGTCTGCTGGGCATGATCGGCAAGTCCGAGCGCGGCCCCATCGCCATCGAGGCGATCAAGGACCACAAGGCCGTCTACCTGATGGCCGTCGGCGGCGCCGCCTACCTGGTGGCCCAGGCCATCAAGGGCGCCAAGGTCCTGGCCTTCCCGGAACTGGGGATGGAAGCCATCTATGAGTTCGAGGTGAAGGACATGCCGGTGACCGTGGCCGTGGACACCCGTGGCGAGTCGGTGCACATCACCGGTCCGCAGGTGTGGCAGAAGAAGATCGCCGACAGCCTGGCCGTCGAGATCTAAGCGCCCGTCGCGACAGAAAAGCCCAGCCTCAGTGCTGGGCTTTTTTCATTCAGTGACCGGACTCTAGTACCTGCCACTGCGCCGGCCAGTCACGGCGGATGAATACCTGACCATGGGTCCGCACCCGCCGTACCTCGTCCAGATCGACCTCGGCATGGAGCCAGTGGCTGAATTCAGGACAGAGGGCGTCGCTCTGGGCGATCACCCCGTCGGCCGGCATGCCCCGATCTGGCGGGACGAAGAGCCCGGCCCGGCCGACGTTCTCGTCCAGTGCGGGTGACCAGGGCGCCAACCCCACTGTCGGCGCCTGCAGCACCGCGAGCTGGTTTTCCAACGCTCGCGCCTGGGCCCCCACCCGTACCCGGTGGAAGCCGGCGACGGTATCGGTACAGCTCGGCACCAGGATCAGATCCACTCCAGCCTCGGCCAGGTGCCGGGCCAGGAGCGGGAATTCACTGTCGTAGCAGATCAGGATGCCGAGGCGGCCCAAGGCCGTATCGAAGACGCGCAAGCCTTCGCGGCCGCCCACGATATTCCATTCCTCCCGCTCGAAGCGGGTCATCATCAGCTTGTCCTGATGGCCCAGGCAGCCTTCGGGACCGAACAGCCAGGCCCGGTTGCGGTACCGACCACCGTCATCGAGCACGGGAAGCGAACCGGGTTGCAGATAGAGCTGCAGCCGGCGCGCCAGGCCCTCGCAGAGGTCGCGCCAGGCGGGCAGCAATGGCTGGATACCGGCGATGGAGCCGTGCAAATCGCTGCGCTCGGCGGGCGGCAGTTGGCCGCTGAGCACCAGCCCGGCGTATTCGGGCAGCAACAGGAGCTGGCTACCCTCGGCGGCGGCCTCCTCGCAGAGTTCGGTCAGGTGCGCGGCATAGGCGTCCCAGGTCTCCAGCAATTCGATGGCGTATTGGCAAGCGGCCAGGCGGATCATGGCAATTCCTTGAGCCAGAAGGTCATGGGTTTGGGCGACTCGGCGACCTCGTCGAGATCCTGCCACAGGTAGTGGGTGGTAAATTCCGGATGCTCGGCGAAGCCCTGGCTGTGCCAGAGGCCGTGCAAGTGTCGATAGCCCGGCGGACGGCGCGGATGGTCGTCCGGGCGTTGTACGGCGCAGAAGGCGCACCAGGTGAAACACCCCAGCTGTCGTGCCCGCGCCTCCCGCTCGGTGAAGAAGCGCCGTCCGAGCCCCCGCCCCCGGTAGGTCGGCAGCAACAGGGATTCACCAAAATAGTAGATTCGCTCCACCGGCCAACCGCCCGCGCGGAAGGGCTGCTGGAATTCCACGGTTTCGTCCGCCAGTGGCAGGGCGGTAGCCGCCCCCACCACCCGTCCGCCGTCGCGGACCAGCACGCAGAGGCTGTCCGGAGCGGCGGCATAGGTCTGCAGATAGCGCACCTCGTAATCCAGCGTACCGTCGTAGAGATAGGGGTATTCGCGAAAGACAGCGATGCGCAGCTTCGCCAGCTCGGGAATCAGCGGGGTGATGGCAGCGCCGTGGATGAGTTGGATGTCCATGGACTCTTCTGGTTAAGCAGGAGACGTGAATGGCTATGTCGGGATCGTCCAGGCACCCTACCATGCGCCGGCAATCGCATCTTTTCGCCAACGACAGGAGTTGTCATGACCACGACCGACCTCATCGATGCCTATTACGCCGCCTTCAACGCCGGTGACATGGATATCTTCCTGGAGCTGCTCACCGAGGATGTGGTCCATGACATCAATCAGGGGGAGCGCCAGGTAGGCAAGGCCGCCTTTGCCGCCTTCATGGCCCACATGAATCGCTGCTATCGCGAGCGGCTGACCGACCTAGTGGTGATGGCCGAGCCCAGTGGCCGGCGGGCGGCCGCCGAATTCATCATCCACGGTGAATACCTGGTCACCGATGAGGGTCTGCCCGAGGCCAGGGGTCAGACCTACGAGCTGCCGGTGGGCGCCTTCTTCGAGATCCGCGACGGCAAGGTGGCGCGGGTGACCAACTACTACAACCTGAACGACTGGATCGCCCAGGTCGGCGCCTGACGTCCGTCAGCCGGCGGGAGCACTGCCGATCGGCCGAGGTCGCATGCAGACCATCCCCGACCCCGGAGCCCCCATGCCCACTCTTCCCAGCGATTCCGTCTGCAGCCTGGCCCCCGTCTTCGCCGTCCAGCCCGATCAGCTCGAAGCCTTCAAGCGCCTGGGCGAGGCCATGCTGGAGCGCACCCGCAACGAACCCGGCTGCCTCTACTACGGCTTCTGTTATGACGGCACCACGGCGCGTTGCCGCGAAGGCTATCGCGATGCCCAGGCGCTGCTGGCGCACCTGGACAACGTCGGCGATCTGCTGGAGCAGGCCCAGGCCATCGCCACCCTGGAACGCTTCGAGGTATTCGGTGCGGCCGATCAGCTGGAGCAGCTACGCGAGCCGCTGGCGGCCCTGAACGCCCGTTTCTTCGTCATGGCCGCAGGCTTCCGCCGCTAGCCTGGGGCGGCTGCTGCGGCGGCGCCAGGCGCGGCAGCAGTACCGCGAGGATGCGCTTGCGGGTCGGCACCACCAGCCGCTCCTGGAACAGCACGCAGAGCACCACCACCGCCAGCAGGAACAGCCAGTACCACTCGATGGAGTTGGTATAGGCCCCGGCGGCGGCGATGCAGACCTCGCGATCGCCACTGAGGCAGGCCTTGAGATTGCCGCCGATCAGTTGCTCCAGGGTCATGTAGATCCCCGACAGGGGCACGTGCAGGGCGAACATCGACAGCGACGCACCGCCGAGTCGTGGCGACCAGTGGCGGATGCGTTCGCTGGCCGGCTCCTGCGCCAGCGCGGCCAGATAGACCAGGATCAGCTGCGACGGCAGGAACAGGCCGTTGTGGAACAGGAAGTACCAGAACTTGGGTCCATGGGTGAACAGCGCCGTGCCCAGGGCGAAACTCAGGATCAGGTAGGTCGCCAGCAGCAGCCGCTGCCGCTCCGAGGGTATCCAGCCCCGCGCGTGCTGGCGGCGGAAGATGGCGTACAGCAGGATACCGGCGAGAAACTCCGGCAGCCGGAACAGCGGCACGCGCTGCAGCAGGCCGGTAAAGGGCATGCCGTAGTTCTGGTGCAGGATCACCAGCAGCGGCGGAATCAGATAGAGCACCCAGACCAGCAGCAACAGCTGCCAGGGGCGCTCGCTGGTCATCAGCCGCGGGGCCAGCTTGGGAAAGGTCAGGTAGAAGAAGAACAGCGCCGAGATCGACCAGAGCGGTGCGTTGAAGGTCAGGTAGTAGGGATTCCAGGCCTGCAGCATGAACAGCTGCAGCACGGCATTGAAGGCCAGCTCCGCGTTGCTCATGAAGTGCTGGAACAGCTCGGGGTTGGTCCGGGCCAGGGGCTCGTTGGTGTCGAACACCACGAAGCGGATGCTCGCCGTGGCCGCGCCCGGCGGAATGCCCAGACTGCCGATCCAGGTCACCACCGCCATCGCCAGCAGCAGGGCGAAGATGTGGATCGGATAGAGGTTGGCGAAACGCTTGACCCAGAAACTGCGCGCCGGCTCGCGCAGGCTGCCGCGGCCGCAATAGACGTGGGCGAGCAGAAAGCCGGATAGCACGAAGAAGGTACTGGTGGCGAAGAAGCCCATGCTGGTGATCTCGTCCAGCAGGGGGATGGTCTTGCGCTCGGGATAGAAATGGATGGTGTGGTAGACGACCACATAGAAACCCATCAGGAACCTGAGCCACTCCAGACCGATGAAGCGGTGTTTATCTAAAGTCTGCACTAAGGCGTTACTCGTCTGGCCTCGTCCGCGGGACGATGGGTCCGGCCTACAGCGCCGGATCGGTTATGTTACCCGCACCTGACACCCGGGGCTGCTAACCGCGCCCCAGTACACCGATCACCAGGCGATCCAGCGAACCCCAGAGCCACTCGCGTGCGCGCCGCCACCAGGGCCGACTGCGCCAGAATTCCAGGGTGATCTCGCGACTCTGGGCGAAATCCTTGACGAAGCTGGCCGCCACCGCCTGACTCAGGCCGCGATCCACCGCCTCGACATTGGCCTCCAGGTTGAACCTCAGATTCCAGTGATCGAAATTGCAGGAGCCGACGCTGACCCAGTTGTCCACCAGGACCATCTTGGCGTGGATGAATCGCGGCTGGTATTCGTAGATGCGCACACCGGCGCGCAACAGGCTGCGGTAGTAGCGCTGCCCGGCGAAACGCACCGGTGGATTGTCGGTGTGCCGACCGGTAAGCAGCAGCCGCACGTCGGCGCCACGCCGCGCGGCCCGTCGCAAGGCCCAGCGCACGCGCCAAGTCGGGAGGAAATAGGGGGTGGCGAACCAGATGCGTTCGCGGCCGCCCACCAAGGCGCGAATCAGCGCCTGCAGGATGTCGCGGTGCTGACGGGCATCGGCATAGGCGACCCGGCCCTGCCCTTCCTGGGCGGCGGGTGGCGGCGGTGGCCGCTCGCGACCCCGCCGCGGGCGTGGCTTCCAGGCGCGGCGGCGACCCACCGCTTCCCATTGCCGTTCGAACAGCGCCAGCCAGTCCTCCACCAGGGGTCCCTGGATGCGTACCATCACCTCGTGCCAGTTGCAGTCGCTCTTGGCCGGATCCCAGAAGTCATCGGTCGCGCCGCTGCCACCGACGAAGGCCTCCTCGCCGTCGATGATGAAGATCTTGCGATGGTCGCGGTGCAGGTTGTGCAAGCCGTGACCGAAGCGCACGGGGTTGAAGATGCGCAGCTCGGCGCCCGCCTCTTCCAGCTGGCGGCGCAAGCCGGCGTCCATGCGCAGGGTGCCGAAGCCATCGAACAGGCAACGCACCGCGACGCCGCGTCGGGCCGCTTCGGTCAGGGCCACGAGCAACTGCTCGGAGCAACTGCCGGCTTCCACCAGATAGAGTTCGACATCGATCCGGCGACTGGCGCCCGCGATGGATTCGAGCATGGCCGGAAAGAACCGACCGCCGTCCACCAGCAATTCGAACCTGTTGTTTTCCCGCCATGGAAAGACGGCGCCCCGCATGCTTCCTACTCCGTGCCTGTGGCCATTGCATAAGAAGGCGCGGACGGGGGTTCGTTCAGTGGCAGGCGTGGTTTGGCTGGCCAGGGGAGCACCGCTGGCTCTGGCGCGGCGCCTGCTCGACGGCCTGCGCCGATGGACGGAGGGGCCTGCCCCTGGAGCAGGCCGTCAGCGCGCCTAGAGCGTGGGCTCGGGGCGTCGGGCGGTCCAGTCCACTTGCTGGGGAAAGCGACCGGTCACCTCGGCGCTCAGCGGCCGGGAGACCAGGAAGCCCTGCATGATCTCGCAGCCGTGCTCGATCAGCCAGTCGCGCTGTTCCAGGGTCTCCACCCCTTCGGCGATGACCTCCAGATCCAGGTTGCGACCCAGTTCGAGGATGGTGCTGACGATGGCGGCGTCGCGGGAGGAATCCAGCATGTTGGCGATGAACAGCTGATCGATCTTGAGGGTGTCGAGTTCGAAGTGGCGCAGATAGGCCAGCGAGGAATAGCCGGTGCCGAAGTCGTCCACCGCGATGCGCACGCCGAGGGCGCGCAGTTGCGACAGCTGGGCGCGGGTGTAGTCGATGTCGTGCATCAGCGCCGACTCGGTCACCTCGATTTCCAGCTGCTCGGGTCGCAGCCCATGGGTCTCGATGATCTGGCGCAGGCTTTCCGCCAGTTGCGGCATGCCGAACTGCACCGGACTGAGGTTGATGCTCAGCAGCAATTCGTCGCCATAGATTTCCTGCAGGGACTGCAGCTTGGTCGCGCCTTCGCGGAAGATCCAGTCGCCGATGCGGTTGATCAGCCGGGTCTCTTCCAGCAGCGGGATGAAGACGCTCGGCGAGACCTTGCCGGCCACCGTGTGCTCCCAGCGCAGCAGCGCCTCGAAGCCGCGCAGGCGGCCGTCGCGCAGATAGACCTGCGGCTGGTAGGCGAGCACGAAGTCCTTGTTGTCGATGGCGTTGCGCACGCTTTCTTCGAGCATCAACCGGGAACGGGCGCGGCCGTTCATGTCCGGCGAGAAGAAGCGGTATTGCTGGCGCCCGCCGCGCTTGGCCTCGTACATGGCGATGTCGGCGGATCTCAGCAGGCCGTCCACGGTATGGCCGCAGTCGGGATAGCTGGCGATGCCGATGCTGGCGCCCAGGCTGACTTCCATGCCGTCGATGCGATGCACCGTGGCCAGCAGCTCCAGCAGCTTCTCGGCCACGCGGGCAGCGTCCTCCGGATGCTCCAGGGAATCGAGCAGCGCGGTGAATTCGTCACCGCCCATGCGCGCCAGGATGTCGTAGGGCCGCATGCAGCTCTTGAGCTGCTCGGCGACGATGCACAGCACCCGATCCCCGGCTTCGTGACCGAGGGAATCGTTGATGCGCTTGAAGCCGTCGAGATCGATGTAGAGCACCGCCATGCGCTTGCCGTTGCGGCCGCTGCGCGCCAGCGCCGCTTCCAGCGTCTGGTTGAAGCCGCGGCGATTGAGCAGACCGGTCAGGGCATCGGTGACGGCCTGGGATTCCAGCTGGTCCTGCAGCTCGCGCATGCGCGACATGTCCAGGGCGATGATGACCATGGCCCGCTGCATGCGCGGCAGCGGCGCGCAGGACAGCGCCACCGGCAGGCTGTCGCCACGATTGGTGCGCAGGCGGGCATCGTGCAGGCGATAGGTCTCGCGGCGGTCGTAGTGCTCCATGAAGGGCGAGGTCTGCCAGTCGTCGAGACCGCTGCCGCCTTCGAGGAAGTCGAGGAAATTGGCGTGCACCAGGTCGCTGACGCTGCATCTCAGCATGCGGGCGATGGCGGCGTTGGCGAAGGTCACCCGACCCTGTTCGTTGACGGTAAGGATGCCTTCGGCGGCATTGTCGAGCAGCGAATCGCTGAAGGACTTGGCCAGTTCCAGCTGCTGGGTGGCCTGCAGCAATTCGCGGCGATTGCGCTCGTGATCGAGCAGCGAGCGCACCTTGTGCCTGAGGATATTGGGATCGACCGGCTTGAGCAGATAGTCGACCGCGCCGGTGGCATAGCCCCGCAGGACCGATTCGTAGGAGTGGGCTTCGGCGGAGACGAAGATGATCGGGGTGAAGCGGGTGCGCAGGTTGCTGCGCATGATGCGCGCCACCTCGAAGCCGTCCATGATCGGCATCTGGACGTCGAGCAGCACCAGATCCACGGTTTCGTCCAGCAGGTATTGCAGGGCACGCTCACCCGAAGCGGCCGTGATTACCCGCCAGTTTCCAACCTCCAGTACCGCCTGCATGGCGAGCAGGTTCTCCAGGCGGTCGTCGACCACCAGCAACACCGGACCTTGCTCTGTCTGCGGCAACGGGCACTCCATCAAGCCTCTTCTCCCCGCGGCCTCTGCCGCCGTGCAGCAGCCATGCGCGGCTGGCTACCTCTTCCCGTCGTGACCGTTATGCGACGCGTCGCTCTCAACCCTACTAGGGTAGCAGCCGGACAGGGGTCTGCCGCCTGCCGATTGGCAGGCGGGACCCTTCGCGACGTCTATCAGAGCGCAAAATGAAAAAGCAGTTTCCGCCAGGCTGCCCGAAGGCGCGGAAACTGCCGGTCGCCGGCGACGAGCGGTCGCTACTGGGCGGGGGTGCCGGTGGCTCCGGGCAGGGGGCGCAGATTGACTTCGACGCGGCGATTCTGCGCGCGGCCATCGGCGGTGGCGTTGCTGGCGATGGGGGCATCGGGACCGGCGCCCCGGGTGCTCAGGCGCGCCGCGGGCACGCCCTGGGCAGTCAGGTAGCCGGCGACGTTCTGCGCCCGGCGCTGGGACAGCTCGACGTTGTGGGCACGACTGCCGGTGCTGTCGGTGTAGCCAACGATCTCGATGCTGTTCTGATCGAATTGCTTGAAGGAATTGGCCAGGTCGTTCAGCGGCTTGTAGAAGCTGTTGGCGATATCGG
The DNA here is from genome assembly GCF_030175875.1 of Pseudomonas sp. HR1. Lineage (NCBI taxonomy): Bacteria > Pseudomonadati > Pseudomonadota > Gammaproteobacteria > Pseudomonadales > Pseudomonadaceae > Pseudomonas > Pseudomonas sp. HR1. Next base: position 281,823 of record NZ_JASNRF010000005.1, on the reverse strand, counting down.
CCGAATCGGTGGCGAAGGTGATGTTGCCGGGCATGATCAGCTTGATGTCGTCGCCCTGGCGCTGCACCTCGACGCCGGTGTTTTCCATCTGCCGGCGCAACTCGGCTTCCTGGCGATCGGCGTAATAGCCGTAACCGGCGGCGGCCGCACCCACGGCGGCGGCGCCGATCAGCGCACCCTTGCCGCGGTGGTTGTGATCGATGGCGGCACCGGCGACGGCACCGGCCAGGGCACCCAGGCCGCCGTACTTGGCGGTCTTGGAGGTACCACCGCTGGCCTGACCCTGGTTTTCGTAGGGATTGGGGGATGCGCATCCGGCCAGGGTGGCCAGGGCCAGGCTGGCGAGAAGGATACGGGTGGGCAGCGCCATGTCTTTGCTCCTTGGAAATCCATTGCGGCGAATGGGGCCGCACCCGGCAATTCTAGCCGCGTGATCTGAATCGCAACTGAACGAAGCGGCGCTCGCGGACACTTATCGCGATAGTGAGCCTCTAAGTCCGCGATAGGCAGAATCGAAGATGGATAGCTTGCATATCGATTTTTCGCGATCTAAGGTTCGTTACAACCCAATATGACGATGCGACCGTGATGGACGAGATCCTCAAAGCCCTGGCCAATCCCCTGCGCCGCCAGATCCTCGGCTGGCTGCGCGATCCCCGGCAGTATTTCCCGCACCAGGAACACGACCTGGGTACGGGCGTCTGTGCCGGACAGATCGAAGCCCGTGCCGGACTCTCGCAGTCCACGGTCTCGGCGCACCTGGCGGTGTTGACCCGGGCTGGCTTGGTCACCACGCGGCGCATCGGCCAATGGGTGTTCTACCAACGCGACGAGGCCGCCATCCAGGCCTTTCTGCAACGTCTCGCCCGCGAACTCTAGTCTGCAAGGAATCCTGATGCCCGCTTCTCTCATCGTGCTGGCGCTGAGCGCTTTCGCCATCGGCACCACCGAATTCGTCATCATGGGGCTGCTGCCCAACGTCGCCGCCGATCTCGGCGTATCCATTCCCAGCGCCGGCTGGCTGGTCACTGGCTATGCCCTGGGCGTGGCCGTCGGCGCGCCCTTCATGGCACTGGCCACCGCCCACTGGCCGCGCAAGCGTGCCCTCCTCGCGCTGATGGGCATCTTCATCGTCGGCAACCTGCTCTGCGCCATTGCCAGCGGCTACAACATGCTGATGCTGGCGCGGGTGGTCACCGCCCTCTGCCATGGCGCCTTCTTCGGTATCGGCGCGGTCGTGGCGGCGAGCCTGGTCCCGGAGAATCGCCGCGCCTCGGCGGTGGCCCTGATGTTCACCGGTCTGACCCTGGCCAATGTGCTGGGCGTGCCCCTGGGTACCGCCCTCGGCCAGGCCGCCGGCTGGCGCTCGACCTTCTGGGCGGTGGTGGCGATCGGCGTGGTCGCCCTGATCGGTCTCTGGCGGGTGCTGCCGGCCGACCGCAACCAGCCGCGCGCCGACCTGCGCCGGGAATTGCTCGCCTTGCGCGGCCTGGGCTTCTGGCTGGCGCTGTCGATGACGGTGTTCTTCGCCGCCTCCATGTTCGCCCTCTTCACCTATGTGGCGCCGCTACTGCAGGAGGTCACCGGCGTCTCGCCGCGTGGCGTCACTGGTACCCTGCTGCTGATCGGTCTGGGCCTGACCCTGGGCAACTTCATCGGCGGTCGCCTGGCCGACTGGCGCCTGGCCACCAGCCTGGTGGGCATCTTCGTCGCCCTGGCCCTGACCTCCGCCGCCCTGCGCTGGACCGGCCAGGCCTTCCTGCCCGCCGAGATCACCCTCTTCCTCTGGGCCGCGGCCGCCTTCGCCGCCGTGCCGGCCCTACAGATCAACGTGGTCACCTTCGGCAAGGACGCGCCGAATCTGGTCTCGACCCTCAACATCGGCGCCTTCAACGTGGGCAATGCCCTCGGCGCCTGGGTCGGTGGCCTGGTGATCGACCACGGCCTGGGTCTTACCGCGGTACCCCTCGCCGCCAGCGGGCTCGCCCTGCTGGCCCTTATCGCCACCCTGCTGACCGCCAGCCAGGCCCGCAAGAGCGGCCTGGCGATCGCCAGCTAATCAAGAGAGCTAGCCATGACTCAGCTGTTCGACCCGATCAAGATCGGCGCCCTGGAACTGCCCAACCGCGTCATCATGGCGCCCCTCACCCGCTGCCGTGCCGAACCGGGACGGGTCCCGGGCGACCTGATGGTCGAGTACTACGTGCAACGCGCATCCGCCGGCCTGATCATCACCGAGGCCACCTCGGTGGACCCCATGGGCGTGGGCTATCCCGACACCCCCGGCATCTGGTCCGACGAGCAGGTGGCCGGCTGGCAGCGCGTCACCACCGCCGTGCACAAGGCCGGTGGCCGCATCGTGCTGCAACTCTGGCACGTGGGCCGCATCTCCGATCCCAGCTACCTCGACGGCGAACTGCCGGTGGCGCCGAGCGCCATCGCCGCCCAGGGGCACGTCAGCCTGCTGCGCCCCAAGCGTGACTATGTCACCCCGCGGGCACTGGAAACCGCCGAGATCCCCGGCATCGTCGCCGCCTATCGCCATGGCGCCGAGAACGCCAAGCGCGCCGGCTTCGATGGCGTCGAGGTCCATGGGGCCAATGGCTATCTGCTCGACCAGTTCCTGCAGAGCGACACCAACCAGCGCACCGACAACTACGGCGGCTCCATCGAGAATCGCGCCCGTCTGCTGCTGGAAGTGACCGATGCCTGCATCGACGTCTGGGGCGCCGATCGCGTCGGCGTGCACCTGTCCACCCGTGGCGACATGCACACCATGGGCGACAACGACCCTGCCGCCACCTTTGGCCATGTCGCCCGCGAGCTCGGCCAGCGCCAAGTCGCCTTCATCTGCATCCGCGAAGCGGCCGGCAGCGACAGCCTCGGCCCGGACCTCAAGGCGGCCTTCGGTGGCGTCTACATCGCCAACGAGAAATTCGACAAGGCCAAGGCCAATGCCTGGCTGGCAGAAGGCAAGGCCGATGCCGTGGCTTTTGGCGTGCCTTTCATCGCCAACCCGGACCTGCCGCAACGCCTGGAACAGGACGCCGCGCTGAACGAGCCGCACCCGGACACCTTCTACAGCAAGGGCCCGGTCGGCTACATCGACTATCCGCGGCTGTAGGTTTTTCCGTGGATAAAAAAGCCCGCCGGTTGGCGGGCTTTTTTTGTGCCAATATCGCGGCCATGGCGGTCCGCCGATGCGGCCGCTCCTACAGGTGTTCGGTGCCCCTGTAGGAGCGGTCGCTACGGCGCACCGGCATGGCCGCGATTGGATTACACCATTTGTCTCAAACGCCCTCAGGCCAGAACGCCCGGATCGCCGCCACGCCCTGGGCGCCGGCCTGCCAGGCGCTGTTGAGGTCGTCCTCGCCCAACCCGCCCAGCAGATAGGCCGGCAGGTTGCAGTCGGCCAGCAGCTGCTGGGCCTTGACCCAGCCCAGGGTCGGGGCACCGGGATGGCTCGTGGTGGGCATCACCGGCGACAGGGTGACGAAGTCCACGCCCATCTGCTGGGCCAGGGCCAGTTCCTCGGCGTCATGGCAGGAAGCCGCCAGCAGACGGTGCTCTGGAAAAGGCCGGCCATTGGGCGCATAGCGGCGCAACTGCTCGGCGGTCAGGTGCCAGCCAGCCGCGGGAAAATCCCCCAGCCACTCCAGCGGCCCCTTGAGCATCAACTGGGCGCGGCCGGTGCAGAGGCCCTGGACGTCGCCGGCCAGATCGCGGTACTGGGGATCGAAGTTGTCCGGCGTGCGCAGCTGGACCAGGCGGATGCCGCTGTCCAGCGCCCGGTGCAGGCCATTGAGCAATTCCGCGGTGGTCAGCTCGCCGGGGGTGATGAGGTAGCGCTCGGGCAGCCGCGCCGCCTGGACGATGGGCCGGTTGGCCGCCGGGAAGTCGTAGTCGGCCAGCTCGCGAGGCGCGACCCAGGCCAAGGGCTGGCCTTCGGCGCCATGGGCGTCGCCGGTGAAGGCATCCACCTGCCAGACATCCAGCAGTACCGCCTGGTCGGGATAGTCGTGGCGCACCTGCAGCAGCGGCCGCGCCCTTGTCACCTGGATGCCCAGCTCCTCGGCCAGTTCGCGGGCGAGGGCCGCGGCCGGGGCCTCACCGGCCTCGACCTTGCCTCCGGGGAATTCCCAGAGACCGCCCTGGTGCTTGTGCGCCGGGCGCTGGGCGATGAGGATCCGGCCCTGGGGGTCGCGGATCACCGCGGCGACGACATGCAGACGAGTCATGCGCTCTGCTCCTCGGTTTCGGCCTCCGCCAGCCAGCGCTGGAAGGCCGGCCAGGCGTAGATGGTTTCGACATAGGCGGCCGCCTCGGCCGACAGTTCCACCCCGTAGCTGCGGAAGCGACTGGCCACCGGGGCATAGAAGGCATCGGCGATGGTCGGCGTACCGAACAGATAGGGACCCTGCTGGCCATGGCGTTCGCGGCATTCGCGCCACAGGCGCTGGATGCGCTGGATGTCTTCCACCGCCTCGGCGGTGGTCGACTTCAACCGCTGCCGGCGACGCAGATCCATGGGCAGTTCGCGGCGCAGGGCCAGGAAGCCGCTGTGCATCTCCGCGCACAGCGCCCGGGCATGGGCGCGGGCCAGGGTCTCGGCGGGCCACAGCCCGGCGTCGGGATAGGCCTCGGCGAGGTATTCGACGATGGCCAGGGAATCCCAGATGGTGCCCTCGGCCAGCTTGAGCACCGGCACCTTGCCGGTGGGCGACTGGGCCTTGAGCAAGGCGCGGCTGTTGGGCGCATAGAGCGGGATCGACACCTCTTCAAAGGCGGCGCCGCTGAGCTCCATGGCCAGCCAGGCCCGCAACGACCAGGAGGAGAAATTCTTGTTGCCGATCACGAGTTGCAGCTGGGACATGCGGGGATTCCTCGAAACGATGCGGCCCGCGAGGACCGCCGCAGGCGCCCGCCGGAGCGGACGCCAAGGCGTCGGGTAGCCGTCAGGTACGGTACTCGGCGTTGATCTTCACATAGTCGTGGGAGAGGTCGGTGGTCCAGATGGTCTCGCTGTGGCTGCCGCGACCCAGCTCGATGCGGATCTCGATCTCGGCCTGGGCCATGACCCGCGCGCCCTGCTCTTCCGTATAGGTGGCCGCGCGACCGCCCTGCTGGCAGATCTGCACGCCACCCAGGAAGACGTCGATCAGGCTGACGTCCAGCTGGGGCACGCCGGCCCGGCCGACGGCGGCGAGGATGCGCCCCCAGTTGGGATCGGAGGCGAACAGCGCGGTCTTGATCAGCGGCGAATGGGCCACGGCGTAGCCGACGTCCAGGCATTCCTGGGCATTGCCACCGCCATTGACCTGCACGGTGACGAACTTGGTGGCACCCTCGCCGTCACGCACGATGGCCTGGGCCAGTTCGGCGAATACCGCGAACACCGCCTCGCGCAGCTGCTCGAAGGCCGCGCCGTTGGGCTGGGTGATCTCCGCCATGGCCGCCTGACCGGTGGCCACCAGCATGCAGCAGTCGTTGGTGGAGGTGTCGCCGTCGATGGTGATGCGGTTGAAGGAGCGGTTGGCGGCGTCGGCCAGCAGATCCTGCAGCAGGCCCCGGGCGACCTTGGCGTCGGTGGCCACGTAGCCGAGCATGGTCGCCATGTTCGGCTTGATCATGCCGGCGCCCTTGCTGATGCCGGTCACGGTGACGGTGGTGCCGTCCACCTGGAACTGGCGGCTGGCGCCCTTGGGCAGGGTATCGGTGGTCATGATGCCGGTGGCGGCGGCGGCCCAGTTGTCCTCGGCCAGATCGGCCAGGGCAGCCGGCAGCGCGGCTTCGATCTTTTCCACCGGCAGCGGTTCGCCGATCACGCCGGTGGAGAACGGCAGTACCGCCTCCTCGCCGACGCTGGCCAGGGTCGCCAGGGTCTTGGTGGTGCGCTCGGCCGCGGCCAGGCCGGGCTGTCCGGTGCCGGCGTTGGCATTGCCGGTGTTGGTCAACAGGTAACGCACGGGGCCGGCGAAGCGCTGACGGGCAATGATCACCGGGGCCGCGCAGAAGGCGTTCAGGGTAAAGACCCCGGCCACGCTGGAGCCTTCGGCACAGCGCATCACCACCACATCCTTGCGCCCGGGGCGCTTGATGCCGGCAGAGGCGATACCGAGTTCGAAACCGGGAACCGGGTGCAGCGTGGAGAGCGGACCGAGACCGACAGCCATGGGAAAACTCCAGTGAAAGAAAAGGAAACGCCGCGAGCGGAAAACCGGTCGCGGCGTGGAAAGCAGCCTTCCAGCGCCCGCCTCGCCCAGCCGGGGCAAGGGGCGCAAACAGCCTAGCGAGTGGAGTTTACAACCTGTCGGCTGCTATGCCGACAGGTTGCCGTCGCCTCGACTGCCTGGGCAGGCCCTCAATCGAGCTTGCCGTGGCACTGCTTGTACTTCTTGCCGGAACCACAGGGGCACGGCTCGTTGCGACCGATCTTCTGGTCATTGCGCTGGGGCTGCAAGGGCACCACGGTGTCTTCGCCCTGCTCGTCCTCGAGCACCTCGGGGTCGACCAGCGAAGGCGCCTCGGCGTGCTGGAACTGCATGCGCTCGGCCATGGCCTCGGCCTCGCGGCGCATGCGCTCCTCTTCCTCGGCCGGATCTTCGCGACGCACCTGGACGTGGGACAGGACGCGGATGGTGTCGCGCTTGATGCTGTCCAGCAGCTCCTGGAACAGGGTGAAGGACTCGCGCTTGTATTCCTGCTTGGGGTTCTTCTGGGCGTAGCCGCGCAGATGGATACCGTGGCGCAGGTGGTCCATGGTGGTGAGGTGGTCCTTCCAGAGGTCGTCGACCACCCGCAGCAGCATCTGCTTCTCGAAGTTGCGCAGGGCCTCGCGACCGGCGAGGTCTTCCTTTTCCATGTAGGCGGCTTCGAGCTGCTCGAGGATCTTCACCCGCAGGGTGTCCTCGTACAGCTTGTCGTCTTCGTCCAGCCACTGGCCGATGGGCAGTTGCAGACCGAAGACGCTGTACAGCTCGGCTTCCAGGCCGGGGATGTCCCACTGCTCGGGCAGCGATTGCGGCGGGATGTGCTCGTTGATCACCTGGGTCAGGGTTTCCTCGCGGAAGCCCTTGATGGTGTCGCCGACGTCTTCGTTGGCCAGCAGGGTGTCGCGCATGTGATAGATCACCTTGCGCTGTTCGTTGGCCACGTCATCGTATTCCAGCAGCTGCTTGCGGATGTCGAAGTTGCGGCCTTCGACCTTGCGCTGCGCCTTTTCGATGGCGTTGGTGACCATGCGGTGCTCGATGGCCTCGCCGCCCTGCATGCCCAGGGCCTTCATGAAGTTCTTCACCCGGTCGGAGGCGAAGATGCGCATCAGGCTGTCTTCCAGCGACAGGTAGAAGCGGCTGGAACCCGGGTCGCCCTGGCGCCCGGCACGGCCGCGCAGCTGGTTGTCGATCCGGCGGGATTCGTGGCGCTCGGAGGCGATCACGTGCAGGCCGCCGGCGTCGATGACCTGCTTGTGGCGCGCCTGCCAGGCGGCCTTGATCGCGGCGATCTGCTCCTCGGAAGGATTCTCCAGGGCCGCGACCTCCACTTCCCAGTTGCCGCCGAGCAGGATGTCGGTACCGCGACCGGCCATGTTGGTGGCGATGGTCACGGCGCCCGGACGCCCGGCCTGGGCGATGATCTCGGCTTCGCGTTCGTGGTACTTGGCGTTGAGCACCTTGTGCTCGATGCCGGCCTGGGTCAGCAGCTGGTCGACGTACTCGGAGCTCTCGATGGAGGCGGTACCCACCAGCACCGGGCGGCCTTCGGCCTGGCACTGCTTCACGTCCTCGATGATGGCCTGGTACTTCTCGGCCTGGGTCAGGTAGACCAGGTCGTTGAAGTCCTTACGGGCGATCTCGCGGTGGGTCGGGATGACCAGCACGTCGAGGTTGTAGATCTGGCGGAATTCGAAGGCCTCGGTGTCGGCGGTGCCGGTCATGCCACCGAGCTTGTTGTAGAGGCGGAAGTAGTTCTGGAAGGTGGTCGAGGCCAGGGTCTGGCTCTCGGGCTGGATCGGCAGTCCTTCCTTGGCCTCGATGGCCTGGTGCAGACCTTCGGAAAGGCGGCGACCCGGCATGGTCCGGCCGGTGTGCTCGTCGATCAGCAGCACCTGGTCCTGCTGGACGATGTACTCGACGTTGCGATGGAACAGGGTGTGGGCGCGCAGACCGGCGAACACGTGGGTCAGCAGGCCCAGGTTGTGCGCCGAGTAGAGGCTCTCGCCCTCGGCCAGCAGCCCGGCCTCGGTGAGCATCTCCTCGATGTACTGGTGACCCAGCTCGGTGATCTCCACCTGGCGGGTCTTTTCATCGATGGTGTAGTGGCCGACCTGGGTCGGATTGCCTTCCTCTTCCTCGATGTGCTGCTGCAGACGCGGGATCAGCTGGTTGATCTTCTGATAGAGCTCGGAGCTGTCTTCGGCCTGACCGGAGATGATCAGCGGGGTCCGGGCTTCGTCGATGAGGATGGAGTCCACCTCGTCGACCACCGCGAAGTTCAGCTCGCGCTGGTACTTCTCGGCCATGCTGAAGGCCATGTTGTCGCGCAGGTAGTCGAAGCCGAATTCGTTGTTGGTGCCGTAGGTGATGTCCGAGGCGTAGGCGGCGCGTTTCTCTTCCGGCGGCTGGAACGGCAGGATGATGCCCACCGACAGGCCGAGGAATTCGTACAGCGGCCGCATCCAGTTGGCGTCGCGGCGGGCCAGGTAGTCGTTCACCGTGACCACGTGGACGCCCTTGCCGGACAGCGCATTGAGGTAGACCGGCAGGGTACCCACCAGGGTCTTGCCCTCACCGGTGCGCATCTCGGCGATCTTGCCTTCGTGCAGCGCCGCGCCACCGATCAGCTGGACGTCGAAGTGGCGCATGCCCATGACGCGCTTGCCGGCCTCGCGGACCACGGCGAAGGCTTCCGGCATCAGGGCATCGAGGGACTCGCCCTTGGCCACGCGCTGCTTGAATTCCTCGGTCTTGGCGCGCAGTTGCTCGTCGCTCAAGGAGGCAATCTGGGATTCCAACGCATTGGTGGCCACCACGACCTTGCCTAGGCGTTTGACATCTCGTTCGTTCTTGCTTCCAAAGAATTTCTTCAACAAAGGCGCAAACATATCGACTGGAATTCTTCCGCTGGAATGAGGGGAGCGAAACGGGCGGCAAGGCCTCTGCAGAGCCTGGCCAGACGCCTGGGCGCGGGGGTTGAGACCCGCGGTGTCCCGCGATGGTAATCGGGCATTCTACTCGGAAATGCCGATGAGGAAAGAACGACGGGCCCCCAGCCGCCAGGACGCCAGAGCGATCTGTTACCATCGGCGTCTTCTCTTCGCCCATCGCGAGTCCTGCGCATGGCCTTTCGCCCTCTCTCCGCCGTCGCTCCCGCTGCCCTGCTGCGCCAGGCCAAACCGCTCAAGTCGCTGTTTCGCGAAGCCGAGCGACTGGGGCGCCTGCAACAGTTGCTGGAAGAACAGCTGCAACCGGCTGCCCGCCCCCACTGCCGGGTGGCCAGCTGGCGCGAGGGCACCCTGCTGCTGGTGGTCAACGATGCCCACTGGGCGACACGACTGCGCTACCAGCAGCGCCGCCTGCTCAGACTGCTGCAGCAGGCGCCGGAATTCGCCGGCCTGATGCGCCTGCAATTCAAGATGCAGCCGAGTCCCGGCGTCGCCACCCGGGTCCGACCGGTGCGCCAGGTCAGTCAGGTGGGCGCCGACAGCCTGCGCGACGTGGCCGCCGGCATCCGCGACCCCAAGCTCAAGGCGGCCCTGGAACGCCTGGCCAGTCGCGCCGCGCCCAAGGCGCCTGCCGCGGACGACAACGCCTAGGGCCAGCCCACTAACAGCCGTCCAGCGATGCCGGCCAGACTGCCCATGACGACCAGGGCGATACGCCGCGCCCAGCGGCGCGCGCGTGTCTCCCGGTGCGGCAACAGGTGATCGATCAGCAAGGCGCCCAGCAGGATCAGGCCACCGGTGGCCAGGGCTTGCCATAGCAGGAGCATGCAGAGCGTCCTCGGTGAGGGATATTTCGTTCGGTGGCGCTACGCCTCGTCCGGCGTCATCGACCGGGTTGCCGCCACCCCATTGGCGCCGACACCGCGCTCAGGCATGGCCGGACGCCGGATCGCTGAAGCCCGTATCGAAGGCGCCCTGGGATTCTGCGCCCCGCGGCGCTATCCGTCCTGATTTTGTTGCTAACGATCCAGCCCGTCTCAGGTGCGTGCCACCGCCCGCTCGAAGGCGGCGCGGATGCGCTCCTCCGGCAGGTCCATGCCGATCAGCACCACGCGACTCTCGCGTTCCTCGTCGGCCAGCCAGTCACGCTCCCAGTCGGCGGCATAGATCTGCTGCACGCCTTGGAACAGCAGGCGGCGCTCCTCGCCGGCGATATTGAGCAGCCCCTTGTAGCGCAGCAGGTCGCAGCCGAGGGTGTCGAGCAGCATCTCCATGACCTTGCCGATCTTGTCCTGATCGTAGGGGCGCGACTCGCGGATGGCGATGGACTGGATGCGCTCGGTGAGGCTGACGGCTTCCGACACCGGGCGCAGCGGGCGAAACAGCGTGGGCGGCGCCAGGTCTTCGTCGTGCAGGTTGAAACCGCGGATGTCCAGCAATTCGGCCAGCTCGATGCGGCCATGATCGACATGGCGGATGGGCGCACGGCGATTGATGCGCTGCAGGCGATTCTCCAGCGCCTCGACGGCGGCCGGCTCGGCCAGGTCGAGCTTGGTCAGCAGCAGGCGGTCGGCGAAACCGATCTGCGCCTGCAGCAGCGGATCGCTAAGTTGCTCGCTGGCGTGGACGGCGTCCACCAGGGTCAGCACCCCATCGAGCAGATAGCGCTCGCGCAGCAGGTCGTCGGTAAAGAAGGTCTGGGCCACCGGACCGGGATCGGCGAGACCGGTGCATTCCACTACCAGGCGCTCGAAATCCAGTTCGCCGCTGTCCAGCCGCTCCAGCAGCACGGTCAGGGCATAGGCCAGGTCCTTGCTGCCGGTGCAGCAGACGCAGCCGTTGGCGACCTTCATCAGTTGTACGGCGCCAGCGTCTTCCAGCAATTCGCCGTCGACGTCGAGGGCGCTGAATTCGTTTTCGATCACGGCGATCCTGAGGCCGTGCTCGGCCTGCAGGATGTGCTTGAGCAAGGTGGTCTTGCCGGCGCCGAGAAAGCCGGTCAGGACGGTGACGGGGATGGGTTCGTGCATGGCAACTCCAGACAGAAAGAGGCCGGGCTCGAGGCCCGGCCTGGAGGAGACCCTGGGTCAGCAGCAGCGTATGGCGCCGGACTTGCCGCCACCGTAACGCGCTTCCTGGCGCTCGCGGAAGAAGGCTTCGTAGCTCATCACCGGCTGGTCCGGGTGCTTGCCGCGCATGTGCTCGACATAGGTGTCGTAGTCGGGCATGCCCACCAGCATCTTGGCGGCCTGCCCCAGGTACTTACCCATGCGACCCAGGTCATTGAACATAGGGATTCTCCTTTAAACGCCCGCGGCCGGCTGGAACGGGGTCTCGCGATCGCTGCGCTCGGGCTTGGCCAGGGCGGCGCGACCGACCTTGATGGAAAAGAACAGGATGCTCATCACCACCACCAGGAACAGCACCGAGAGGGTGGCGTTGGTGTAGGCGTTGAAGACGATGTGCTGCATCTGCTCCATGCTCTTGGCCGGGGCGATCACCTGGCCCTGGGCCATGGCGGTGCTGTACTTCTTGGCCAGGGCCAGGAAGCCGACCGCCGGATTCGAATCGAACAGCTTGATCAGGCTGGCGGTGGTGGTGCAGATCAGCAGCCACACCGCCGGCACCAGGGTCACCCAGACATAGCGCTGGCGCTTCATCTTGATCAGCACCACCGAGCCCAGCATCAGGGCGATACCGGCGAGCATCTGGTTGGAGATGCCGAACAATGGCCAGAGGGTGTTGATGCCGCCCAGCGGATCGACCACGCCCTGGTACAGCAGCCAGCCCCAGAGGGCGACGCAACCGGCGGTGCCGATGACGTTGGCAGTCCAGGAGTCGGTGCGCTTCAGCGCCGGTACGAAGCTGCCCAGCAGGTCCTGCAGCATGAAGCGTCCGGCGCGGGTGCCGGCGTCCACCGCAGTCAGGATGAACAGCGCCTCGAACAGGATGGCGAAGTGGTACCAGAAGGCCATGGTGTTCTCGCCCGGCAGCACGTTGTGCATGATCTGGGCGATGCCCACCGCCAGGGTCGGCGCACCACCGGCACGGGCCAGGATGGTGTGCTCGCCGATCTCGGTGGCGGTGGCCTGCAGCATCTCGGGCGTCACCACGAAGCCCCAGGTGCTGATCTTGGCGGCCACCGACACCACGTCGGCGCCGACCACGGCGGCCGGGCTGTTCATGGCGAAGTAGACGCCCGGCTCGATCACCGAGGCGGCGACCATGGCCATGATGGCGACAAAGGACTCCATCAGCATGGCGCCGTAGCCGATGTAGCGGGCATGGGTTTCCTTGGCGATCAGCTTGGGGGTGGTGCCCGAGCTGATCAGGGCATGGAAGCCGGACACCGCGCCGCAGGCGATGGTGATGAACAGGAAGGGGAACAGGGTGCCCTTCCACACCGGACCGGTGCCGTCGACGAACTGGGTCAGGGCCGGCATCTTCAGCATCGGCATGGTCACCAGGATGCCGATGGCCAGGGCGATGATGGTGCCGATCTTGAGGAAGGTGGACAGGTAGTCACGCGGGGCCAGCACCAGCCAGACCGGCAGCACGGCGGCAACGAAGCCGTAGCCGATCAGCATCCAGGTGATCTGCACGCCGGTGAAGGTGAAGGCCGGACCCCAGACCGGATCGGCGGCGACCAGGCCACCCACCCAGATGGAGGCCAGCAGCAGTACCACGCCGATCAGCGAGATCTCGCCGATGCGCCCGGGGCGGATGTATCTCATGTAGACGCCCATGAACATGGCGATCGGCAGGGTGGCGATCACGGTGAACATGCCCCACGGGCTCTCGGCCAGGGCCTTGACCACGATCAGCGCCAGCACCGCGAGGATGATGATCATGATCAGGAAGCAGCCGAACAGGGCGATGGTGCCGGGGACGCGCCCCATCTCCTCGCGCACCATGTCGCCCAGAGAGCGGCCGTTGCGGCGGGTGGAGAGGAACAGGATCATGAAGTCCTGCACCGCGCCGGCAAAGACCACCCCGGCGATCAGCCAGAGGGTGCCGGGCAGATAGCCCATCTGGGCGGCGAGCACCGGGCCCACCAGCGGACCGGCGCCGGCGATGGCGGCGAAGTGGTGGCCGAAGAGGATGTGCTTGTTGGTGGGGACGTAGTCCAGGCCGTCGTTGTTGAGCACGGCGGGCGTGGCTCTTTTGGCGTCCAGGCCCATCACCTTGGTGGCGATGAACAGGCTGTAGTAGCGGTAGGCAACGAGGTAGATCGCCACGGCGGCGACCACGATCCAGAGGGCGTTGATCGCTTCGCCTCGACTCAGCGCCACGGTACCCAGCGCGAAGGCGCCCAGTACGGCAACGGCGAACCAGGCAAGATGGCTGGCCATTCGGGTCATGCTTGTTCTCCTGCCGCGCACCGGTGGCCGCGGCGATACTTGTTATTGTGAGAGCCCACAGCGGAGCCATATTACTATCGGCGGCTCGACGCGACAGCGAAATTCGCAGAACTACCCAAGGCCCGCTACGTAGTTCTACGTAGCCGCCAGCCCGGACAGGTGCCGATGCAGCTCAAATACAAGATGGTCGCCCTCGGACTGCTGCCGCTGCTGCTGGCGGTGGCCGCGGTCTGCCTGGTGGTCCTGGAACAGAGCCAGCGCCTGGGCGAGCAGCAGGCACGGCTACTCGAACACAGCATCCTCGGCAGCAAGAAGACCGAGTTGCGCAACTATGTGGAGATGGGCGTCAGTGCCATCCAGCCGCTGTACGGCAGCGGTCGCGACGACGAGGAGACCAAGGCCAGGGTACTGGCGCTGCTGGCCAGCCTGAATTTCGGCAGCGACGGCTACTTCTTCGTCTACGACCAGCATGGCCGCAACCTCATGCACCCGCGCCAGCCCGAGCTGGTCGGCCAGGATCTCTGGCAACTCACCGACGGCAACGGCCTGCTGGTGATCCAGGCGCTGCTGCGCAGTGCCAGCCAGGGCGACGGCTTCCAGCGCTATGGCTGGCAGAAGCCCTCCAGCGGCCAGATGGCGGAAAAGCTCGCCTACGTGACCCAGCTGCAGCGCTGGGGCTGGGTGCTGGGCACCGGCCTCTATCTGGACGACGTGGACGCCGCCCTCGCCCAGGTGCGCCACGACGTGGCCGCTGGCATCCGCACCACCCTGCTGGCCAGCGCCGGGGTGGCCCTGGTGGCGGTGCTGCTGGTGTTCGCCGGCGGCCTGACGCTCAACGTCAGCGAGCACCGCCTGGCCGATCGCAAGCTCAAGCAGCTGACCCAGAGACTCATCACCTCCCAGGAAGAGGAAAGATCGCGGCTGTCGCGGGAATTGCACGACGGCATCAGCCAGCTGCTGGTGTCCATCAAGTTCCAGTTCGAACTGGCCAGCCGCGAACTGGGGACCGGCAAGCCCAGCGCCGGCGAGACCCTGCGCGAAGGCACCCAGCGCCTGGCCGCCGCCATCGGCGAGATCCGCCGCATCTCCCACGACCTGCACCCTTCGCTGCTGGATACCCTCGGCCTGCCCGCGGCGCTCGGGCAGCTGGTGGAGGAATTCCGCCAGCGCAGCGGCCTGGACGTGGACTATCGGCAGACCCTGGACGACAGCACCGCCGGCGGCGACATGGACGTCGCCCTGTTCCGCATCGTCCAGGAGGCCCTGACCAACATCGAGCGCCACGCGGCGGCGCGCAAGGTCGTCATCGACCTGCAGCGGCGCGGGCGCTGGATCTGCCTGACCGTGCACGACGACGGTCGGGGCTTCGATACCGGCCAGGTGGAACATCTCAGCGGCGGCATCGGCCTGCGCAACATCCGCGAGCGGGTGGAGCTGTTCGGCGGTCGCTGCGCCATCCAGTCCGGCCCCGGCGGCACGACCCTGGACGTGGTTCTGCTACGCTCGGACCTCCCGGCCGACGAGGAAAGCCCGACATGACGCCCATCCGCATCCTCCTGGTCGACGACCATGCCCTGGTCCGCGCCGGGGTGCGGGCGCTGCTGGGCACCATCGAGCGCTTCGTCGTGGTCGGCGAGGCCGGCAGTGGTGCGGAAGCCCTCGACCTGCTGGCGCGGCTCGATCCGGACATCCTGCTGGTGGACATCGGCCTCAAGGACATCAACGGCCTGGAGCTGACCGCCCTGATCGCCGAGCGTGCCCCGCGCGCCCGGGTGCTGATCCTGAGCATGTACGACAATCGCGAATACGTGAGCACCTCGTTGCGAGTCGGCGCGGCCGGCTATGTGCTCAAGGATGCGCCGTCCGAGGAGATCATCGCCGCGGTGGAAGCCCTGGCGGTCGGCGGGCGCTTCTACAGCAGCGCCATCGCCGCCCGCCTGGGCGAAGGGGGCACCAGTGACGGCGACCTCACCCCGCGGGAGCGCCAGGTGCTGCTGCTCATGGCCCAGGGCCTCAACAACAAGACCATGGCCCAGCAGCTGGGGCTCAGCGTGCGCACGGTGGAAACCCACCGCCTGAGCATCCGCCGCAAGCTGGACATCCAGAAGCCGGCCGATCTGGTCCGCCATGCGCGCGAGTACGGCTGGCGCCCGGAGGGCACCTCCAACGTCTGACGAATTGGGCCGCTGCTCGCCCCCTGGCGACCAATGAGCCCTCTCGTCCTGGCCCCACCGGCCGCCGCCGGCTACCCTTCCAGGCGCAGTCGATACGGGACGGCCACGGTCGTCTACAGTGATCAGGAAACCTCAGGAAGCCCTTCCATGAACGACACCAACGAGCGTCGCCGCTTTACCCGCTTCACCTTCGATGCCCCTGCCCAGTTGCACCAGGGTGAGCGCCAGTGGGCAGCGCCCGTGGACGACATCTCGCTCAAGGGCGTGCTGCTGGCGCGGCCTGCCGACTGGTCGGCCCAGCCGAGCGCGACCTATCAGCTGCGCATCCTGCTGAACGACGAGGCCCAGGTGAGCATGGACGTGGAGCTGGTACGGGAAACCCCGGAGCAGTTGGCCTTCGCCTGCCGCCAGATCGATCTGGATTCCATCAGCCACCTGCGCCGCCTGGTGGAGCTGAACCTGGGCGACGAAACCCTGCTGGAACGCGAACTGGCGGCGCTGGGTTCGCCCTAGGTCTTGGGGTCGACGGTACTGGCTAGCGCTCTATCGTCTGTGCCGATTGCGGCTTATCGCGGTCGCGGGGTGCTCCTACAGGTGTAGGCAGACAGCTGATCGCGATCCTGAAGCCGATGGAGATGAACACCTGCACGGATAGCCCCCTCTCCCCTCGGGAGAGGGTTGGGGTGAGGGTGTCCCTCGCCGCGAAGGCCCAGTGGAAAAGGCTGCGCCGTTTTCCACGCTACTGCTCTGCTTGATCTCTATCGCGGCCATGCCGGTGCGCCTTAGCGATCGCTCCTATAGGTACACGGAAAGCGCTGCAGGAGCGGCCCGTGGCCGCGATAGAACAGCCAGGTCACCTCTGCCTACCCCCTGAGCGAGGGCGCCTGTCCGAAGCGAAGGGCGAAGTCTTCCGTAGGACCGGGCCTAGAACTCCAGGTGCAGACCCACCACCAGGCGAGCGTCGTGGGTGTCTTCGCCCTCTTCCCGCGCCATGGCGGCGGTGTTGCCGTGGGTGGCGTTCCAGGACACCCCGACATAGGGCGCGACCTCCGGGGTCACCTGGTATCTCAGGCGCAGCCCGGCTTCGCTTTCGGCGAAACCGGCGCCCTGGCCGCGGGACTCGTCGTTGCGGCCGTAGAAATTGAGTTCGGTGTGGGGCTGGAGGATCAGCCGCTGGGTCAGGGCCCAGTCGTATTCGGCTTCCAGGCGCAGGGCGGTCTGGCTGTTTTCGCCAAAGAAGGCGGTGATCTCGATGTCGAGATCCTCGGGATCGTGTTCCTGGATGCCCAGGGCTGCCCAGGTCTGCGGCGAGCCGGGTTTGAAATCCTGGCGGATGCCGGCCACGCTGCCCCAGCCCTTGGCCAGGGCGTGACCCCAGAGCGCCTGCACCTCGGCCTGCTCGGTGTGGCCGTTGGTACGCTCGCCCTGGCTGCGAAAATCCAGGCGATTGGCGCCGCCGCCCAGGGCCCAGCCTTCCAGATCCCAGTTGAAGACGCTGCCTTCGTCGGCGTGCTGCCACTCCAGCTGATCCACCTCCAGACTGGCCGGCGCGGAGCTGCTGGGATCGGCGGCCTGGACCAGGGCACTGGTAGCGAAGCCGGCAAGGAATACGGAAAGCGGGAGCAGACGAGACATGGCGGGTATCCAGGGTCATGGAAGCGCCTGATAGACCACCCTGCCCCGCCGAGAGTTTTAAAAAATATTACAAAAGCCGCCCAGGGCTATTCGAACAGGGCATCCAGCGCCTGCTCCAGACGCGTCACCGCGACCACCTGCAAGCCGGGTGGCGGGTCCTTGGGCGCATTACCCTTGGGCACGATGGCCCGCTTGAAGCCGTGCTTGGCCGCCTCCTTGAGCCGTTCCTGGCCACTGGGCACCGGGCGGATCTCACCAGACAGGCCGATCTCGCCGAACACCAGCAGGTCGTGCGGCAGGGCGCGGTCCCTCAGGCTGGAGATCACCGCCGACATCAGCGCCAGGTCCACCGCCGTCTCCAGCACCTTGACCCCGCCGACCACGTTGATGAAGACGTCCTGATCGTAGGTGGGAATGCTGCCATGGCGGTGCAGCACCGCCAGCAGCATGGCCAGGCGATTCTGGTCCAGGCCCACGGTGACCCGCCGCGGATTGGCCAGGTGACTGGTGTCCACCAGGGCCTGCACCTCCACCAGCATCGGCCGCGAGCCCTCCCAGGTCGCCATGACCACGCTGCCGGCCACCGCCTCCTGGGCCCGGTTGAGAAAGATCGCCGAAGGGTTGGAGACCTCCTTGAGGCCCTTGTCGGTCATGCCGAACACGCCCAGTTCGTTGACCGCGCCAAAGCGGTTCTTGACCGCTCTCAGCATGCGCAGGCGGCCGTCGGATTCGCCCTCGAAATAGAGCACGGTGTCGACCATGTGCTCCAGCACCCGCGGTCCGGCCAGGGCGCCTTCCTTGGTGACGTGGCCCACCAGGAAGATGGCGGTGCCGGTCTGCTTGGCGAACCGCACCAGCAGCGCTGCGCTCTCGCGTACCTGGGCCACGCCGCCGGGCGCGGACTGCAGCTGCTCGGTGAAGATGGTCTGGATGGAGTCGATCACCATGACCCGCGGCTTTTCCTGGCGGGCGGTGGCGACGATGGACTCGATGCAGGTCTCGGTCATGACCTTGAGCTTGTCTTCCGGCAGGCCCAGGCGGCGGGCACGCATGGCCACCTGCTGCTGGGATTCCTCGCCGGTGACATAGAGCGCCGGCATGCGCGCGGCCAGGTGGCAGAGGGTCTGCAGCAGGATGGTGGACTTGCCGATGCCGGGATCGCCGCCGATCAGCACCACGGAGCCATCCACCAGGCCGCCACCCAGCACCCGGTCGAGTTCGGTGGAATCGGTGGTGAAGCGCGGGGTTTCCTCGACGCTGACCTCGGCCAGGGTCTTGATGGTCGCCTGGGCTCCGGCCCAGCCGGCGCGTCCGGAAGGGACAGCGGAGGTCTCGACGACGGTTTCCACCAGGGTGTTCCAGGCGCCGCACTCACCGCACTGGCCCGCCCACTTGGGAAAGGTGGCGCCGCATTCGGTGCAGCCGTAGAGACGCTTGGCCTTGGCCATGGCGGAATTCTCCAGTCGAGAAGGGAAGACCTCCAGCATAACACGACTGGATGCATAGACAGTAAAAAGGCGCACTCCCGCGGGGGAGCGCGCCTTTTCTCGAACGGCAGGCTTGGGCCTTAGTTGCCCTCGCCACCCGGCTGACGCAGCATGGTCAGGGCCTGGTTGGCCTGCGCGATGCACTTCTTCTCGTCACCGGCTTTCTGGGCAGCCATGGCGTTCTTGCGGAATTCGGCGATCTGCTGGGCCTGGGAACTGCCCGGGCCGATCATGTTGGTCTTCATCTTGCTGGCATCGTCCAGCTTCTGCAGCTGGACCGCGCACAGATCCTTGGCGAATACGGGGGCGGCGGCAAACATCATCAGGGCGATCAGGGCGGTACGCTTCATGGGGACATCCTCGTTGAGAGGGCCAGGTAGGCCGGATAAACCTCGCTCACCCCGCGAAAGTAGCCTGGGGTAACCCATTGACCGCCGGGCACCGCTGGTCGTTCATCGCGCTGTCATCAGGCTCTGCAGGGGGTTCGCCGATCAGCCGCTAGTGCTTGAGCGTCGACACCATTTCCGCCTCGCCACGCAACCAGACGGGCAACGCCTGTTGCCAGCGCTGCTGTTCGAGCAGTTGCAGGTCGGCCAGCAACCGGCTGTATTCGGCGAATTCGAGCTGCACGCGACGGCGCTGGGCTTCCACGGCCGCCTCGGTGATCCACAGGTGCCACTGCTGGTACATCGCCACTTCGTCGGTCATCGGCTCCTCTCCTGGGAGGCCATGATGGCAACGCCAGCGGCTCTTGCCAATCGCGCCAGGCAGGGCTCGACGCTGCCGGTCGAGCCCGGTACGGCTAGGACGGGTATTTCAGCTGCTGAGCGATCTTGTCCTTGAGCAGGACGCGCTCGCGGCGCAGGCGACCCAGTTCCTCGTCGCCACTGGATTCTTCCACTTCCTCCAGATCGAGGATCTGCTGGTCGAGCTTCGCATAGTCTTCCAGCAGCTTGGCGAAGGCCGCATCGGTCTGCGGACGGCTGTCCAGCTGCTCGGCGTACTCGGGAAAGTCTTTGTGCAGGTCGTGTTTGGCAACCATCAGGGGCTCCTTGGGGACGAGAGGTGGAGGTCGCGAGGGTTGCTGCCCTCGGCGTACAAGGGTGGACCCGGCCCCTTCGACAAAGTGCGACAGCCGCGACCAGTTGCCGATCGCGCGGCGATTTGCCGCTTCCGGGGAACCTGGAGACCGTTAGCAGGGTTCCAAACCCGAGCGAAGCGAGCACAATCGTCTATCGTCTCTTCGAAACCATCCAAAGGAGTGCAGCATGAGCATCATTGCCGAGTTCAAGAAATTCGCCATGAGAGGCAACGTGGTCGACCTGGCGGTCGGCATCATCCTGGGCGCGGCTTTCGGCAAGATCGTGTCGTCCTTCGTGGCCGACATCATCACGCCGCCGCTCGGCCTGTTGCTGGGGGGTGTGGATTTCTCGCAACTGGCGATCACCCTGAGGGCCGCCGTGGGTGACCAGCCAGCCGTGGTCATGTCCTACGGCAAGTTCCTGCAGACCATCTTCGACTTCGTGATCATCGCCTTCGCCATCTTCATGGCGATCAAGGTGCTCAACCGCCTGCGCCTGCATCAGGATGCCGCCCCGGCCGGTCCGACCAAGGACCAGGTGCTGCTGACCGAGATCCGCGACCTGCTCAAGGAGCAGAACAGCAAGGCGACCGAGGTTCCCGTGGTGAAGCAGGAACCGCCGGTCAACCCGCTGTAAGCCTTTCAAAGGCGGCTGCGCGTCGGCCAACCTGCGTTGAAAATGGCTTCGGAATGCTCATTTACCACTTGTAAACTCCGCTTCCTCAGCCATTTTCGCCTTGTTTGACTCTAGCTCGCAGCCTTTGAACAGGCTTACAGAACGCCCGCCTCGCTAGGAGGCGGGCCGCTCCAGGCGGATCCAGCCGATCCGCCGATCCTTGACCGATTCCACGGTCAACTGCCAGCCCTGGTATTCCAGGCGATCACCGGCCACCGGCAGGCGTCCCAGCAGGTCCACCACCAGGCCGCCGAGGGTCTGGTAGTCCTCGTTTTCGGCGATCTGGAAACCGGTGCGCTGGGCCAGGGGATGCAGGTTCAGGCCGCCGCTGGCGCGATAGCCGTTCTCCACCTTTTCCAGTTCCGGCAGGCTCTCCTCGCTGGCATCCGGCAATTCGCCGGCGATGGCCTCGAGGATGTCGGTCAGGGTCAACAGGCCTTCGAAACCACCGAATTCATTGACCACGAAGGCCACGTGGGTCGAGGCGGCGCGCAGCTGTTCCAGAGCGCCCAGTACCGTGGCCTGGGCCGGCAGGTGGATGGGGGTGCGCACCCGGGCACGCAGATCCGGCGACTGGCCTTGCAGGATGTCGGCGAACAGCTCCTTCTTGTGCACATAGCCCAGGGGTTCGTCGATGTTGCCGTTGACCACCAGCGGCAGGCGCGAGTGGGCCGAGGCCAGCAATTGCTCGCGCAGCCGTTCCGGGGCGGCGTCGGCATCGAGGATGTCGACGTCGGCGCGGGCGGTCATCACCGTGCGCACCGGGCGCTCGCCCAGTTGCAGCACGCCGCTGATCATCAGGCGCTCGCGGCGATCGAAGACCGGGCCTTCGCCCTTCTCGCCTTCCATCAGCTCGGCGATGTCCTCGTCCACCTCGTCTTCGCGCAGGCGACCGCCCAGCAGCCGCAGCACGGCCTGGGAGGTCCGCTCGCGCATGCCGAGCCGCTCGTGCAACTGGCGCTTGCGCTTCCAGCGCACCACCTGGTTGGCCAGCTCGATGAGGATCGAGAAGCCGATGGCGGCATAGAGGTAGCCCTTGGGAATGTGGAAGCCCAGGCCTTCGGCGGTCAGGCTCAGACCGATCATCATCAGGAAGCCCAGGCACAGCATGATCACCGTGGGGTGGGCGTTGACGAAGGCGGTCAACGGCTTGCTCGCCACCAGCATCAGACCGATGGAGATGATCACGGCGATCATCATCACGCTCAGGTGCTCGACCATGCCTACGGCGGTGATGACGGCGTCCAGCGAGAACACGGCGTCAAGCACCACGATCTGCGCGACCACCGGCCAGAAGGCCGCGTAGGCGCGATTGCCACCGGTCTTGTGGGTGTGGCCCTCGATGCGTTCGTGCAACTCGGTGGTGGCCTTGAACAGCAGGAAGATACCGCCGAACAGCATGATGAGGTCACGGCCGGAGAAGGCCTTGCCGAAGACCTCGAACAGCGGCTCGGTGAGGGTCACCATCCAGGAGATGCTGGCCAAGAGGCCCAGACGCATAATCAGCGCCAGCGACAGGCCGATCACCCGTGCCTTGTCACGCTGCGCGGGCGGCAGCTTGTCGGCGAGGATGGCGATGAACACCAGGTTGTCGATGCCCAGGACGATTTCCAGGACGATCAGGGTGAGGAGTCCCAACCAGGCGGTGGGATCGGCGATCCATTCCATTAGCGGGATGCCTCCGCGATAGAGGGCCGAACGGCCGCGGAGGAAGAAAGACGGTAGGGGGTGTCAGCCGCACCTGGCCTGGGGGCCGGGGGCGGCTCGGATCTGTCACTGCTCATCGGGACTCGGAAAGTAGCCTTGGAAATTCCGATCCTAGAGCAAGGTGGGGCCAAAGCTAAAGGCCCAACCTTTTCCAATTGTGAAGAAAACGTAAAGACGCCGGTGGTGGCCCCTGTTACCAGTAGTTTTCCACCGCCACCTGCCCGGGTCGGCGACTCAGGGCCAGCTGTAGATCGCGGGTCTTGAGCAGCTGGCGGGTGTCGTCGACCATCTCCGGATTGCCGCAGATGAGGATGCGCGAGTGCTCGGGCGAGAGTTCGACGCCGGCGGCGCGTTCCAGCTCGCCGTTCTCGATCAGGGTGGTGATGCGGCCACGCAGGGCGCCGGGGTGATCCTCGCGGGTAACCACGGGAACATAGACCAGGCGGTCGGTGAGACCTTCGAGGTGCTCCACCTCGCCGTAACCGCGGATGACCTCCTGATAGGCCAGATCGCGGGCTTCGCGCACGCTGTAGACCAGCACGATGCGCTCGAAGCGCTCCCAGGTATCGGGCTCCTGCAGCATCGACAGGAAGGGCGCGAGGCCCGTGCCGGTGGCCAGCAGCCAGAGATCGCGACCGCCGCCGAAGCGCTCCAGGGTGAGATAGCCATAGGGCTGCTTTTCCACCAGCAGTTCGTCGCCCTCGCGTAGGCGGCTCAGTTCGCTGGTGAAGGCGCCACCCGGCACCACGATGGAAAAGAATTCGAGGAAGTCGTCGTGGGGCGCCGAGACCATGGAGTAGGCCCGCCAGACGATGTCGCCATCGGCCTTGCGCACGCCCAGCCGGGCGAACTGGCCGGCGCGAAAGCGATAGCGCGGATCGCGGGTGGTCCTCAGGCTGAAGAGGTTGTCGCTCCAGGGCCAGACGGCGGTGATCGTCTCGCGGGTGAACTTGTCTTCGGTGGCGGTCATACTGGCCTCTTTTTCCCGATTGCTTGGCGCCATTGTCCCGCAGTGAGCCGCCGATAAACACCGACAGAAACCATGCCTTCTCTCGTCTCGCCCTTCGCCACCCTCGAACTCGACCGTCAGCCCCCGCGCCGCGACGATCCCCTGCAGGCCTTCGACGCCGCCGACGAATACCTGCTGCAGCAGGTCGCCGAGGAGGGCCTGGCCCCGTCCGCCCGGGTGCTGGTGCTCAACGACGGCTTCGGCGCCCTGGCCGCCAGTCTCGCCGCTCATGCCCAGGTGACCTCCAGTGGCGACTCGCACCTGGCGGCCCTGGCGCTGGCGGCCAACCTGGCGCGCAACGGCCTCGCCGCCGAGGCGGTAACCTTCGTCCCGGCCAGCGAGGCGATCAGCGGTCCCTTCGATCTGGTGCTGGTGCGGGTGCCCAAGACCCTGGCGTTGCTGGAAGAGCAGCTGATCCGCCTGCACGGCCAGCTGGCGCCGGGTGCCCGGGTGATCGCCGCCGGCATGCTCAAGCACCTGCCCCGCGCCGCCGGCGACCTGCTGGAGCGGCATATCGGCCCGGTGCAGGCTTCGCTGGCGGTAAAGAAGGCGCGGCTGCTCTTCGCCACCCCCGAGGCGCGACCGGCGGTGGCCTCGCCCTACCCGAGTCGCTATCGCCTGGATGCGCCGCCACTGACCCTGGTCAACCATGCCAACGTCTTCTGCCGCGAGGGCCTGGACATCGGCACCCGTGCCTTCCTGCCACACCTGCCCCAGGGCCTGGGCCAGACCCGGGTGGCCGATCTCGGTTGCGGCAACGGCGTGCTGGCGCTGGCCTGCGCCCTGGCCAATCCGGAGGCGCAATTCACCCTGGTGGACGAGTCCTACATGGCGGTGCAGTCGGCGCGAGAGAACTGGAGCGCGGCCTTCGGCGAGCGACCGGTGGCGATCCGCGCGGCCGATGGCCTGGCCGACCAGCCGCCGCGGTCGCTGGAGCTGATCCTGTGCAATCCGCCCTTTCACCAGCAGCAGGTGGTGGGCGACTTCCTCGCCTGGCGCATGTTCCAGCAGGCGCGGGCGGCGCTGACCGAGCAGGGCGAACTCTGGCTGGTGGGCAATCGCCACCTGGGTTATCACGTCAAGCTCAAGCGGCTGTTCAGGCGTGTCGAACAGATCGCGGCCACGCCGAAATTCGTGGTGCTCAGGGCGGTCCAACCCCTCTGACATCCACCCAGGAGCGAGAGCTGCCCGCGTGCCTTCCCTGCCCCTCGATCTCCACTACATCGCCCTGGTCCTCGAACTGATCGGCATCAGCGCGGCGATCCACGCCATCATCACGGTGCGTACCGCCCAGGGCGCAATGGCCTGGGCCATGGCGCTGGTGTTCATGCCCTTCCTCAGCCTGATCCCCTATCTGGTATTCGGCCGGCGGCGCTTCGACAGCTACGTGAAGGCGCGGCGCCAGGCCGACGAGGAGATGGCGCGCCAGGCCGCCGAACTGGACTGGCGACCCTGGATCGCCGAGGCCATGGCCGCCCAGCAGTGCAGCGCGGCCAATCGCAAGCTCAAGGCCATGACCGCCCTCACCGGCACGCCCTGCGTGGCCAACAACCAGGTGCGGCTGCTGATCAACGGCGAGGAGACCTTCGCCGCCATCCTCGCGGCCATCCGCGGGGCGCAGAAGGTGGTGCTGGTGCAGTTCTTCATCATCCACGACGACGCCCTCGGCCTGGCTCTGCAGAACACCCTGCTGGACCGCGCCCGCGCCGGGGTCCAGGTCTTTCTGCTGTACGACGCCATCGGCAGCCATGCCCTGCCGCGCGCCTATGTGGAAAAGCTGCGCGAAGCCGGTTGCGAGGTGAAGGGCTTCAGCAACCGTCGCGGGCTGATCAACAGGTTCCAGGTCAACTTCCGCAACCACCGCAAGATCGTCATCGTCGATGGCGAGGTGGGCTTTACCGGCGGGCTCAACGTCGGCGACGAATACATGGGTCTCAAGCCGCCCCTGGCGCCCTGGCGCGACACCCACCTGGAATTGCGCGGTCCGGCCCTGGCCACCCTGCAGGAGACCTTTGCCCAGGACTGGTACTGGGTGACCAGAAAGCTGCCCACCCTGCTGCTGCCGGAACGCTACGAAGAAGGCGGCGTGCTCTGCCAGGTGGTGCCCAGCGGGCCGGCGGACGATCAGGAGACCTGCTCGCTGTTCTTTGTCGAGGCCATCCACTCGGCGCGCCACCGCGTCTGGATCACCACACCCTACTTCATCCCCGACGAAGCCGTTTCGGCGGCCCTGCGCCTGGCCGCCCTGCGCGGGGTGGACGTGCGCATCCTGCTGCCCTCGCGACCCGACCACAAGGTGGTCTATGCCGCCTCCTATCTCTATGCCTTCGAAGCGGTGCATGCCGGGGTGCGGGTGTTCCGCTACGGCCCGGGCTTCCTGCACCAGAAGGTGGTGCTGATCGACGAGGACGTGGCCGCGGTGGGCAGCGCCAACCTGGACAACCGCTCCTTCCGCCTCAACTTCGAGGTCATGGTGATGGTGATGGACGTCTCCTTCGCCTGGGAGGTGCGCAAGATGCTGGAGCAGGACTTCAGTCGCTCCCGCGAACTCACCCCCGAGGACAATGCCGCCCTGCGCCGCTGGCGGCGGGTGGCCATGCGGGTGGCGCGGGTGTTTTCGCCGGTACTCTAGGGCCTGGAACCCGCTCGGCGGCGGCCTAGTCCGATGCCCCATGGCGCCTCACCCGGAGCGCCCCGCGCATCCCGGAGTCGCCATGTCGCGCCCCTCGTCCCTGCGTTGCGCCGGTCTGCTGGCGGGCTGTCTGGCCCTGGAGGCCACCGCCGCGCCGCGTAGCGTGCCGTCCATCGAAAGCGAAGACGCCGCCCTGGGCAGCGTGGAGGTCAGCGAAAACTCCGGGCGCTTCCATCCGCAACTGGGCACGGACGTGCGCAACGGCGACTTTTCCCGCGGCAACTACGATGACGACGCGGCCAGCCTCGACCGCGTCCCCTTGCACCTGCAGGCGGGCTTCGCCCTGGATCTGCACCAGGGAAGCGACGGCAATGCCGATGCCTGGCTGGTGTTCAGCAGCAGCAACGGCCTGCACAGCCCCTCCAGCGAGGAACGGGTCAGCCCGCGGCGCTGGTACGAGAGCAACAACCTGCTGGGCCTGGTGGTGTCACCGGCCGAGGGCCTGAGGGTCGGCTTCGTCTACACGGTCAAGAGCAGTCCCAACGACGTTGCCGCGACCACTCAGGAAGCCAGCCTGACCCTGGCCTACCAGGCCGATTCGGGCCTGGGTGCCTGGCGTCCGGGACTGGCGGTGACCACCCGCACCCAAGGTGACAGTGGTCTCTACACCCAGGGCAGCCTGGAACCCGGACTGGACCTCTCGGCGGGCGGCCTGCGCCTGAGTTTCCCCAGTGCCCTGGGGGTGGGGTGGAACGGCTTCTATGGACCGGATTCCGGCGATCGCCTCTATGCCCGCACCGGGCTGGCGCTGGAGCAGCCCTTTCGCTGGGGCGAGACGCGCTGGAGCGCTCGCGCCGAAGCCCTGGCGCTCTATCGCGACGGCGCCCTGCGCGAGTTGAGCGGTCCGGAGGGCGAGACCGACGGCGTGGTGCCCCAGGTGACCCTCAGCCTGTCCATGGCCTACTAGCCGAGCGGCGCCACGCCCAGCCCTTCCACCAGGGTCTCTAGAGAACGCAGGCCGGCCACCGAGTTGCCGTAGCTGTCCAGCCGGGGCGACCAGACGCAGATGCTCATCTGTCCCGGCACGATGGCGACGATGCCGCCCCCTACCCCGCTCTTGCCCGGCAGGCCGACGCGCCAGGCGAAGTCGCCGGCCGCGTCATAGAGGCCGCAGGTCAGCAGCAGCGCATTGAGCTGGCGGGTCTGCTGGGGCGTCACCACGACCTGGCCATCCTGGGGATTGATGCCGCCGTTGGCGAGAAAGGCGAAGGCGCGAGCCACGTCGACGCAGCTCATGGCCAGGGCGCAGCCGTGGAAATAGACGTCGAGGACGTCATCGACCTCGCTGTGCAGATTGCCGTAGGCCTTCATCAGATAGGCCAGAGCGGCGTTGCGCGCCTTGTGGTCCATCTCCGAGCGGGCCACGCGGTCGTCGAAGTTGAGCGTCGGATTGCCGGCCAGACGGCGCGCCTGTTCGCGCATCATCCAGTGGATCGACATGATGCGCGACACCAGCAATTCGCAGACCTGCACGGCGCCGGCGTTGATGAAGGGATTGCGCGGCACGCCCTTCTCTTCTTCCAGCTGGGCCATGGAATTGAAGGCATGGCCGGAAGGCTCGCGGCCGACGCGGGTCCAGATATCCGCCTCGTCCAGGCGCTGCATGGCGATCACCAGGTTGAGCACCTTGGAGATGGACTGGATGGAAAAGGCCGTGTCGGCCGCCCCGGCGCGCCACACCTGGCCGTTGACGTCGCAGACGGCGATGCCGAACTGATCCGGCGCCACCTCGGCCAGGGCCGGGATGTAGTCGGCCACCTCTCCTTCGCCGAAATGGCGCGGCGCGGCGGCGGCGATACGGTCGAGCAGGGGTTGCAGCGAGTGGCGGTCGAAGGGCTCTGCCATGACGATTCCGAAACGGGCGGGGGCGCCAAGTGTAGGGGCCACGGCGGCCTCAGGCGAGCCCCAGGCGCGGCGGCAATGGCAGGCGGATCTCGAATCGAGCGCCACCCTGGGCACCGGCGCTCAGGTCCAGCCGGCCACCCTGGTTTTCCACCGCGCGCCGGCTGATGGCCAGGCCCAGGCCGAAGCCGCCGGTGGCGCGGTCGCGACTACGATCCAGACGATAGAAGGGTTCGAAGACCCGCTCGCGCTCCGCCGCGGGAATCCCTTCGCCGTCATCCTCGACGGCGATCAGCAACGCGTCGCCGTCGTCACGGACCGCTACCCAGACCTCGCGCTGGCAATAACGCAGGGCGTTGCCGACGAGATTCTGCAGGGCGCGGGCGGTGAGGCGTGGCGCCAGTTCGGCCCGCCTGGGCGCCTGCGTCAGGTCCAGGTGCATCACGACGCCGCGGCGCTCCTGCTCTTCGGCGAAGTCGGCCAGCACGCTGTCGAGAAAGGCTTCGAGTTCCAGGCTCAGGCGTTCGGGCGGCTGCTGGCTGCTCTGCAGGCGGGCAAAGGACAGTAATTCGTCGACCAGGGCATCCAGTTCGCGGACGTGGCGCACCAGTTGTTCCAGCTGGCGGTGGGCCTCGGCGGGCAGCGGATCGGCCTGCAACAGCGCCAGGCCGAATTCCAGGCGTGACAGCGGCGTGCGCAATTCATGGGAGACGGCGTTGAGCAGGTCGCGCTGCTGGACGATCAGCGCCTCCAGTTCCTGGGCCATGTCATCGAAGGCCCGCGCCACCTCGCCGATGTCCGAGCGCGGCGAGATGGCCGTGCGCTCGCCCAGATGGCCCTTGCCCAGGCGCGCCGCGGTACGCCGCAGCCGCTCCAGGTCGCGCCAGTGCGGTCGCAGCCAGACATAGAGACAGACCAGCAGGGCCGCGCCGATCAGGGCGTTCATGGCCCAGTAGGTCAAGGCGATGTCGGTGGGCGCCTCGGGGATGCCGACCCAGAGCACCTGATCCGTCGGCAGCGGCACCAGGGCCGCGCTGGGTTCGCCATAGTCGCCCAGGCGTACCCGCCGCTGGCCGGCGGCCAGATCGGCGCGCTCCTCCGGAGTGAGGGCTGGATCCTCAAGCGGGACCAGACGCAGGCTGATGGGCGCCAGCTCCGCGGCCAACTCCTCCTGCAGGGCTGGCCAGCGCGCCGGCGGCGCCTGGTTGAAGGTGCGCTGCACCAGGCTGAGCGGGCCGTGCAGTTGTTCGAGGGTGTAGCGACTGTAGCGCTCGTAGAACACCTGCAGCAGCGCCTCGGGCACCAGGTAGCTGGCGGCGCCATAGGTCACCAGCAGGATGAGGTAGAGGCGGACGAGGATCTTGAGCATCTATTCCCACTCGGCGCGGGAAAGGAGATAGCCCTTGCCCCAGACGGTCTTGATCCGCCGGGCGTCGCCGGGGTGCTCTTCGAAGCGCCGGCGCAGCTTGGAGATGGCCACGTCCACCGAGCGGTCGACGCCGTTGAATTCGATGCCGCGCAGTTGCTGGATCAGTTGGTCGCGGCTGAGCACCTCGCCGGCATGGCGCATGAGGATCGCCAGCAGGTTGAATTCGGTAGATGACAGCTCCACCAGCTGGTCGCGCCACCAGACCTGGCGTTCACCCGGCAGCAGCCGCAGCTGGCCGATCGTCAGGCGGTCATCGGCGGGCGCCTCACCCAGCTGGCAGCGGCGCAGCAGGGTGCGGATACGTGCCAGCAGCACCCGCGGTTCGCAGGGCTTGCTGACGTAGTCGTCGGCGCCGATCTCCAGGCCCAGCACCTGGTCGTGGCTGTCGTCCAGGGCGGTGAGCATCAGGATCGGCAGGCCTGGCTGGGCGGCGCGCAGCTGACGGCAGACCTGCAGGCCGTCCAGCCCCGGCAGCATGACGTCGAGCACCACCAGGTGCGGGCGCAGGCGCTGCACCGCGGCCAGGGCTTCGTCGCCGCGACCGATCACCGTCACGGCATAGCCCTGACGGCCCAGGTAGGTGGCGATGAGCTCGGCCAGGGCGGTGTCGTCTTCGACGATGAGCAAGGGGATCACGGCAGGCCTTCATGGCGGAAAGTGCCGAGCATAGCCGAGCCCCGGGCAGGCGGGCGCGGGGCTTAACACTCTTTCACAAGAGACCTACAGACGTTTACAGGGAGGCCCGAGCGGGACGCCTACCATGGCGCTCTCCTGGAGGAAGCCCCGATGTCCCTGCCCCGCCCTGCCCTCGGCAGCCTCGCGCTGCTCTGCCTGCTGCTCGCCGCCTGCGACCGTCCGGCCCCGGAGGCCGCCATCCCGCCCGCGCCCAGGGTGCAGGTGGAGACGCTGCACCCCTCGCCCCTGGCCATCGCCAGCGAACTCAGTGGCCGCCTGGTGGCGCCGCGGACCGCCGAGGTACGGGCGCGGGTCGCCGGCATCGTGCTGCAGCGGGTGTTTCACGAGGGCAGCGAGGTCAAGGCCGGCGCGGTGCTGTTCCGTATCGATCCGGCGCCGCTGCAGGCCGAGGTGGACAGCGCCGCCGCCGCCCTGCGCAAGGCCGAGGCCAGCGCCTTCCAGGCCCGCCGCCTGGCCGAGCGCTATGCGGCACTGGTGGAGAGCGAGGCGATCAGTCGTCAGGCGCAGGACGATGCCCAGGGTGCCAGTCTGCAGGCGCAGGCCGAGGTGGCGGCCGCCCAGGCAGCGCTCAAGCGGGCGCGGCTGAATCTGGGCTATGCCACGGTCACCGCGCCCATCGCCGGGCGCATCGGCAAGGCCCTGGTCAGCGAAGGCGCCCTGGTCGGCCAGGGCGATGCCACGGCGTTGGCGATCATCCAGCAGCTGGACCCCATCCATGCCGACGTCACCCAGTCGACCCGCCAGCTCAAGGCGCTGCGCGATGCCCTCAGCGACGGCCGGCTACAGCAGGTGGCGCCGGACCAGGCGCGGGTCACCCTGCTGCAGGAAGACGGCAGCCCCTACCTGGAGAGCGGCCGCCTGCTATTCGCCGATCTGGCGGTGGACGCCAGCACCGGCCAGATCACCCTGCGCAGCCAGTTTCCCAATCCACGGCGCGAACTCCTGCCGGGCAGCTTCGTGCGGGTGCGCCTGGAGCAGGCGCGGCTCGACCAGGGTCTGAGCGTGGCGCAACGGGCGGTGCAGCGCAGCGCCGGCGGCCAGGCCCAGGTCTGGGTGGTGGATGCCGAAGACCGGCTCGCCCTGCGCGAGGTGCGCCTGGGACCGGTGGTGGACGGTCGCTGGGTGGTGGAATCCGGCCTGGCCGCTGGTGAGCGGGTACTGCTCTCGGGCCTGCAACAGGCGCAGCCGGGCCTGGTGGTGGAACCCCAGGCCGCCCCGGCGGAGGCGCGCTGATGGCCAATTTCTTCATCGACCGCCCGGTGTTCGCCTGGGTGGTGGCGCTGTTCATCCTGCTCGCCGGCCTGCTGGCCCTGCCGCAGTTGCCGGTGGCCCAGTACCCCAACGTGGCGCCGCCGCAGATCGAATTGACCCTGAGCTATCCGGGCGCCTCGCCGCAGACCCTGGACGAGAGCGTGGTCAGCCTGGTCGAGCAGGAACTCAATGGCGTCAATCACCTGCTCTACTTCTCGTCCAGCAGCAGCCAGGGCAGCGCCACCCTGACCGTGACCTTCCAGCCCGGCACCGATCCGGAGCTGGCCAAGGTGGACATCCAGAATCGCCTCAAGGTGGTGGAGCCGCGCCTGCCGCGGGCGGTCACCCAGCAGGGCATCCAGATCGAGGAGACTTCCGCCGGCTACCTGCTGTTCGTCACCCTCACCGCCACCGACGCGCGCCTCGACACCACCGCCCTGAGCGACTACCTGGCGCGCAACGTGGTCAACGAACTGCGCCGGCTGGACGGCGTGGGCAAGGCCCAGCTGTTTGGCGCCGAGCACGCCCTGCGCGTCTGGCTCGATCCCAGTCGCCTGGTGGCGGTCGGCCTGACCCCGGCCGACGTGACCCGCGCCATTGCCGAGCAGAACGTCCAGGTGGCGGCCGGGAGTCTTGGCGAATTGCCCGCCCCCGCGGGTCAGGAGCTGACCGCGCCGGTGCTGATCAAGGGCCAGCTCAGCGACCCGGCCGAATTCGCCGGCATCCTGCTGCGCGCCGGGGCCGATGGCTCCAGCGTGACCCTGGGCGATGTCGCCCGGGTCGAGGTGGGCAGCCAGAGCTACAACTTCGGCACCCGGCTGGACGGCAAGCCCTCGGTGGCGGTGGGGGTGCAGCTGGCGCCCACCGCCAATGCCCTGGCCACCGCCAAGGCGGTGCGCGCCAAGCTGGCCGAGTTGTCCCGGTACTTTCCGCCGGGGATGAAGTACGACATCCCCTACGACACGGCGCCCTTCGTCGAGATCTCCATCACCCAGGTCATCCACACCCTGCTGGAGGCCATGGCGCTGGTGTTCGCGGTGATGTACCTGTTCCTGCAGAATCTGCGCTACACCCTGATCCCGACCCTGGTGGTGCCGGTGGCACTGCTGGGCACCTGCGCCGTGCTCCTGGCGCTGGGCTATTCGATCAATGTGCTGACCCTGTTTGGCATGGTGCTGGCCATCGGTATCCTGGTGGACGACGCCATCGTGGTGGTGGAGAACGTCGAGCGCCTCATGGCCACGGAAGGACTCGATCCGCGCGCCGCCACGCGCAAGGCCATGGGCGAGATCTCCGGCGCCATCGTCGGCATCACCCTGGTGCTGACCGCGGTCTTCGTGCCCATGGCCTTCATGAGCGGTTCGGTGGGCGTCATCTATCGCCAGTTCTCGGCGTCCATGGCGGTGGCCATCCTGCTTTCCGCCTTTCTCGCCCTGAGCCTGACCCCGGCGCTGTGCGCCACCCTGCTCAAGCCGATTCCCCAGGGCGCCCATGCCCGCGGCGGCTTCTTCGGCGCCTTCAACCGGGGCTTCGAGCGCCTGACCGGCGGTTTCGAAGGCTGGGTGGCCCGCGCCATCCGCCGACTGCTGCCCAATCTCCTGCTGTTCGCCGTCCTGCTGGCGGCCCTGGTGGCGCTCTATGGCCGCCTGCCCGGCGCCTTTCTGCCCACCGAGGACCAGGGCTATCTGATCACCGACATCCAGCTGCCGCCGGGCGCTACCCAGGAGCGCACCCTCAAGGTGCTCGAGCGCCTGGAGCGCCATTACGCCGCGGAACCCGGGGTGGCCAACGACCTCGTGCTGCTCGGCTTCAGCTTTTCCGGCAGCGGCCAGAACGCCGCCCTGGCCTTCACCACCCTCAAGGACTGGTCCGCCCGCGGCCCGGCCGACTCCGCCGCGGCCATCGCCGGGCGGGCCAATACCGTCCTGGCGGGCGAGAGCGAGGCCCAGGGCTTCGCCGTGCTGCCGCCGCCGGTGGAAGGCCTGGGCACCTCCAGCGGCTTCGAGGTGCGCCTGCAGGACAGGTCCAATCGCGGCCAGGCGGCGCTCAAGGCCGCGCGGGACGAGTTGCAGGCCAGGCTGGTGGGCAATCCGATCATCGCCTACGTGCGGGAGACCACCCTGGCCGACAGCGCCCAGGTGCAGCTGGTGGTGGATCGCCGCCAGGCCGCCGCGCTAGGAGTAAGTTTCAGCGCCCTCGGCGAAACCATAGGCACGGCCCTGGGCTCCAGCTACGTCAACGACTTTCCCAATCGAGGCCGGATGCAGCAGGTGATCGTGCAGGCCGACCTGGGTACCCGCAGCCAGGTGG
This sequence comes from Pseudomonas sp. HR1, assembly GCF_030175875.1. Taxonomy (NCBI): domain Bacteria; kingdom Pseudomonadati; phylum Pseudomonadota; class Gammaproteobacteria; order Pseudomonadales; family Pseudomonadaceae; genus Pseudomonas; species Pseudomonas sp. HR1. The sequence goes on along the minus strand of NZ_JASNRF010000005.1, from coordinate 248,310 downwards.
ACGACCTGCTGCGCCTGGAGGTACGCAACGAGCGCGGACGCATGGTGCCGCTGTCCGCTTTCGTCAGCGCCGACTGGACCCAGGGCCCGGCGCAGTTGTCGCGCTACAACGGCTACCCCGCCATCAGCCTGGCCGGCGAACCGCTGCCCGGTCATACCACCGGCGAGGCCATGGCCGAACTGGAGCGCCTGGCCGCCGAGTTGCCGCGCGGTTTCGCCCTGGAGTGGACGGCGCTGTCGCTGCAGGAACGCCTCTCCGCCGGCCAGGCGCCCCTGCTGCTGGGCCTGTCGCTGCTGGTGGTGTTCCTCTGCCTGGCGGCGCTCTACGAGAGCTGGTCGATTCCCACCGCGGTGCTGCTGGTGGTGCCCCTGGGGGTGCTCGGTGCGGTGCTGGCGGTGACCCTGAGGGGGATGCCCAACGACGTCTTCTTCAAGGTCGGCCTGATCACGGTGATCGGCCTCACGGCGAAGAACGCCATCCTGATGATCGAATTCGCCAAGCGCCTGCACGACGAAGGCATGGACCTGCACCAGGCCACCTGCCGCGCCGCCCGCCTGCGCCTGCGACCCATCGTCATGACCTCGCTGGCCTTCATCCTCGGCGTGGTGCCCCTGGCCCTGGCCACCGGGGCCAGCTCGGCGAGCCAGCAGGCGGTGGGCACCGGGGTGATCGGCGGTATGCTCAGCGCCACCCTGGCGCTGGTCTTCGTTCCGGTGTTCTTCGTGCTGGTGCTGCGGCTGGTCCGGCGCTGGCGCGCGCCGGACCGTTAGCCTCAGGCGTTGTGGGGGCGCTTGTCGCCCAGCAGCGTGGCGTCCTCGACCGGCGCGGGCTCGGGCTTGCGGGCGCCGAGCTTGTCCGAGGTCCGCAGGCTCTGCGGCAGCGCCCAGAACATCAGGCCGGCGGCCAGCAGGCTGGTGCAGCCGATGAGATAGAGCGCCGGGGTGGTGCTGCCGGTCAGGTCCTTGATGTAGCCCACCATCACCGGACTGACGATACCGCCGACCTGCCCCAGGGTGTTGATCAGGGCGATGCCCCCCGCGGCGCCTGCGCCGGCGCCGGCCAGCAGTTTCGGCGGCAGCGACCAGAAGGTCGGGATGGCGGCGATGATGCCGGCGCCCATCAGGGCCAGGGACAGGATCAGGAAGAGGGTGTGGTCGGCGAAGAGTCCCGCACTGAAGAACCCCAGGGCGCCGGCGATCACCAGGCCGCAGACGAACTTGCGCCGCTCGCCGCTGGCGTCCGACAGCCGTCCCACCACCACCATGGTGATGGCGCCGAAGACGTAGGGCACGGCGGTCAGCAGGCCGATGAGGGTGGGGCTCTCGGTACCGGCGCTGCGGATCAGCTGCGGCGCCCAGAAGTTGAGGCCATAGGAGGCGACCTGGATCAGGAAGTAGATCACCGCGAGCAGCAGGAAGCCCGGCAGCCGGATCGCCGCCAGCAGCGAGCCGTGGCTGTTGTTTTCATGGCGGGCGATGCGGCTGGCCAGGAAGGTCTTCTCGTCGGCGTTGAGCCAGGGCGCATCGGCGATGCGGTCATGCAGCAGGCGCAGCACCAGCACGCCGAGCAGCACGCAGGGGATGCCACCGACCAGGAACAGCCAGTGCCAGCCGCGCATGCCGAGCAGACCGTCCATCTGCCCGAGGATCACCCCCGAGACCGGGGCGCCGATCAGTCCGGCAAAGGCCGAGGCGAGAAACAGCGTCGAGGTGATGCGGCCGCGATAGCTCTGCGGAAACCACAGCGTCAGGTAGTAGAGGATGCCCGGCGCGAAGCCGGCCTCCATGGCGCCGATCAGGAAGCGCAGCACATAGAACTGCCATTCGGCGGTGACGAACATCATCAGCGCCGTGGCGATGCCCCAGGAGATCATGATGCGGGCGATCCAGCGCCGGGCGCCGACCTTGTACAGCATCATGTTGCTGGGCACCTCGAACAGCACATAGCCCACCACGAAGAGTCCCGCGCCCAGGCCATAGGCGGTGTTGCTCAGCGACAGGTCGGCCTGCAGCTGGAACTTGGCGAAGCTGATGTTGATGCGATCGAAGAAGGCGAACAGGTAGCAGACCATGATCAGCGGCATGAGCCGCCAGGCGACCTTGCGGACGATGGCCTGTTCGGTGGCCGCCAGGGCGGCGGAGGTTGCGGATGAGGACATAGCGGTCTCCCGGGAGCGGCCAGGCTGGCGCTCCTTTGTTGTTGTAGTCAGGGCGAACGAATGAAAACGGGGGCGGCTCAGCCAGTGGCGGCGGGCGGAGGATGCAGATCGCAGTTGCGACCGGCCTTGGCCAGCTGACCGGGGGTGTCGTGGCCGAGCAGCGCCGGCAGGGTGCGCGACAGCGCTATCAGCCGCTCCAGGTCGATTCCGGTCTCCACTCCGGTTTCCACGCAGAGATTCACCAGGTCCTCGGTGCAGATGTTGCCGGACGCACCGGGCGCGAAGGGGCAGCCGCCGAGGCCGCCGAGGGCGGCGTCGAAGCGGCGCGCGCCGGCTTCATAAGCCGCCAGCACGTTGCACAGGCCGAGGCCGCGGGTGTTGTGGAAATGCAGGGTCAGGGCGGACGCCGGGATCAGCTCCAGCACCTGGCGCACGATCCGCGCGACCTGCCGCGGATTGGCCATGCCGGTGGTGTCGGCGAGGGTGATGCCGGTCATGCCCAGCGCCAGATAGCGCTGCACCAGCTCGAACACCCAGCCTTCGTCGATGCGCCCCTCGAAGGGGCAGCCGAAGGTGGTCGCCACCGTGCCGTTGAGCGAGACCGCCTGCCCCTTGGCCAGCTGCACCACCTCGGCGAAGCTGGCGAGGGACTGCTCGCAGCTCATGCGCATGTTGGCGCGGTTGTGGGTCTGGCTGGCGGAGAGCACCAGGTTCAGCTCGTCGGCGCCGGCCGCCAGGGCGCGCTGGGCGCCCTTGAGATTGGGCACCAGGGCGACGTAGGTCACCCCGGGCCGGCGGGCGATGCCCTGGAACACGGCCTCGCCGTCGCGCAGCATGGGTACCGCCTTGGGCGAGACGAAGGAACCGGCCTCGATCCGCGAGAAACCCAGCGCCGAAAGCTCGTCGATCAGAGCGATCTTGTCGGTGGTTTCCACCCAGCTCGGCTCGATCTGCAAGCCATCGCGGGGGGCGACTTCCTGGACGATCAGGCGTTCGGTACTCATTGCACCACCCCGCCCTGCCTGAGTCGCTGGATGTCCGCTTCGCTCAGCCCCAGTTCGGCCAGCAGGCCGTCGGTGTGCTGACCGAGGGTCGGACCCTGCCAGTTGACCTGGCCCGGAGTGGCCGACAGCTTGGGCACGATGCCCGGCATCTTCAGGGTGGCGCCGTCGGGCAGGGTGGTATCCAGCAGCATGTCTCGCGCCTGGTAGTGGGGATCGGCGACGATGTCGGCGGCCGAATAGATGCGGCCGGCCGGGACTTCGGCGCCTTCGAGGATCTCCAGCACCTCGTCGATGCCGCGACTGCCGGTCCAGGCGGCGATGGCCTCGTCGATCAGCTCGCAGTGGCGGGCGCGCCCATCGTTCTGCGCAAGGTCCGGGCGCTCGGCCAGATCGGGACGGCCGATGGCCTGCATCAGCCGGACATAGATGGGATCGCTGTTGCCGGCGATCACCACGAAACCGCCATCGCCGGTGGGATAGGTGTTGGACGGCGCGATGCCCGGCAACGCCCCGCCGGTGCGCTCGCGCACATGACCGAGCATGGAGTATTCGGGCACCAGGCTTTCCATGACGTTGAACACGCTCTCGACCAGGGAGACATCGACCACCTGGCCGTCGCCCTGGCCGGTCTTGACCCGCAGCACCGACATCAGGGCGCCGATCACCGCGTGCATGGAGGCCAGGGAATCGCCGAGGCTGACCCCAACCCGCGCCGGCGGCACGCCCGGGGTACCGGTGGTGTAGCGGATGCCGCCCATGGCCTCGCCGATGGCACCGAAGCCGGGTCTATCACGATAGGGGCCGGTCTGGCCGTAGCCGGAGATGCGCACCAGGGTGAGCTTGGGATTGAGGGCGTGCAGGACGTCCCAGCCGAGGCCGAGCTTTTCCAGGGCGCCCGGGCGCAGATTCTCGATGAGCACGTCGGCGCCCTCGGCCAGCTGCTTGACCAGGGCCACGCCTTCGGCGGAGCGCAGATTCAGGGCGAGGGACTTCTTGTTGCGCGACTGCAGGTACCACCAGAGCGAGGTGCCCTCGTGCAGCTTGCGCCACTTGCGCAGGGGATCGCCCTTGTCCAGGGCTTCGATCTTGATCACCTCGGCGCCGAATTCGGCCATCAGCCGAGCGGCGAAGGGGGCGGCAATGAGCGTGCCGATCTCGATGACACGGAGTCCGGTGAGAGCCGTCATGGTGGCCTAGCCTCTCTTTGTTATTGGAATGAGGCCGATGCTAGGACAATAGTGCAGTCAGTGGTTAACGTCTTTCGGCAAGGGGTCTTCGCAGATCGCGAAGACCCGATTCACACGTCCAGCAGGTGGTCGTAGAGCAGCCGGCTGACCGGCGACAGCGACTCGACGTCGCGCACCACCAGCGCCAGGCTGCGCTGGGACCAATCGTCATCCAGCGCCGCGGCGATCAGCCCGAGCGGTCGCCCGATGAGTTCGAAGGCCTGCAGCGGCAGCACGCCCAGGCCGAAGCCCGCCTGCACCATGCGGCACACGGCATCGAAGCCGGGCACATGGATGCGCAGGCGCAGGGCCTTGCCGTGACTGCGTGCGGCCGCCTTGGTGCGCAGGTTGATGAAGCTGTCGGCGTGCAGGCCGACGTGGTCGTCGTCCAGGGTCTCGGCGAAGGCCAGCCGCGGGCGTGCGGCCAGGCGATGATCCGGACGCATCACCACCACTAGGGTGTCCTGCCGGTAGGGCACGGCCAGCAGGCCGCGGGTATCGGTGTCCGAGGAGCAGATGCCCAGGTCGGCGGCGCCTTCCAGCACCCCCTTTACCACCCCGGCGCTGGGTCGTTCGTCCAGGCTGACCTTGACCTGGGGATGGCCGACGGTGAAGGCCTGCAGGTCTTCGGGGAGGAATTCGATGATGGCGGAGATGTTGGCCATCATCCGCACGTAGCCGCGCACGCCCTGCAGGTGCTCGCCGACATCGATGCTGATGCGCTCGACGTCGGCGAGGATGCGCTTGGCGTAATGCAGCAGCGTCTCGCCGACCGGGGTGAGGGTAGTGCCCTTGGCGTTGCGCTCGAAGAGTTCGATGTCGAGCGAGCGCTCCAGGTCGTGCAGTCGCTTGCTGGCGGCGGACAGGGCGATCATCTCGCGCTCGGCGGCGCGGGTCAGGGTGCCCTCCTCGTGCACCGCCAGCAGCAGCTGCAGCGAGACCAGGTCGAGGCGGCGGAGCAGGTTGCGGTAGTGCATCGTCTTGGGGTCCAGGCGGCCAGAGGTCCTTGTACAGGACCCGGCGCGCCCGGGGTAGCCACCTGCCTCAGGTTAGAGACCCAGGTCGCTCAGGCCGGGATGGTCATCCGGGCGCCGCCCCTGGGGCCAATGAAACAGCCGCTCGGCTTCGGTGATCGGCAGGTCGTTGATGCTGGCGTGACGCTCGGCCATCAGGCCCTGGTCGTCGAAGTGCCAGTTCTCGTTGCCGTAGGCGCGGTACCACTGGCCGTCTTCGTCCCGCCATTCGTAGGCGAAGCGCACGGCGATACGCGCGCCGTCATGGGCCCAGAGTTCCTTGATCAGCCGGTACTCGTGCTCGCGCTGCCACTTGCGGGTGAGAAAGGCCTCGATGGCGGCGCGGCCCTGGAGGAAATCGCTGCGATTGCGCCAGCGGCTGTCGGCGGTATAGGCCAGCGCCACCTTGGCCGGATCGCGGCTGTTCCAGCCGTCTTCGGCGGCGCGGACCTTTTGCCGGGCGGATTCGAGGGTGAAGGGCGGGACGGGAGGACGGGCGGCGCTCATGGGACACTCCTAGGCAGATGAGGCCCCAGTGTCGGGCCGCAGCGCGGGTGTCACAAGGTCGATCACCCCACGGATCCGGCCAAGTCGCTCAGACCTCGACCAGGCGATAGTGCAAGCCCCGCACCACCGCCTCGACCCGGTTGCGCGCGCCCAGTTTGCGGGCGGCGGAGTTGAGGTGCAGGTTGACCGTGGCGGTGGAGCGGTTGAGGGTCGCGGCGATGCGCTTGGCGGTCAGGCCCTTGGCCGAGTACTGCAGGCATTCGCGCTCGCGCGGCGTCAGGCGGACCTGGCCGCAGCGGCGCTCGGCCGGCGCGAGCAGTTCGTCGGCCCGGGCCTGGAAGGCATGGGCCAGCACCAGGAAGGCGCCCAGGCAGGCTTCGCCGGCGGCCTCGGCGTCCCGCGCATCGGCATCGAGGATGCCGGTCAGGGTGGCGAAGGCACCGCCCGGCAGGTGCAGCGGCACCGTCACCCCGGTGGCCAGGCCGCTGTCACGCACATAGCAGGTGACCGGGCGGTGACTGTCACCCAGGTACTCGCGCAGGGCGCTGCGGGTTTCGCTGCGAAACGACCAGACGAAGGGCGCCGCGCGCCGACTGGCGCATTGCTGCACCGGGTCGATCTGGTAATAGCCGCGCTCGCACCAGAAGGCCTGCATGTCCGCCGGGGCGTTGCGCACCTTGAATACCGAGGGGGTGATGAGCACGCCCTCGTGACTGAGGGGCACCGGGGCATAGTCGTAGATCAGCGCCTTGCACCCCAGGTGGTCGGCGCTGGCCTGGACGGCATCCAGACAGGCGTCGAGCGTGGGCAGTCCGGCGAGGCGGCTGCTGACGGTAAGCAGATCGGCATGCATCTTGGAGCTCCTCCCCTGGATCGCGATGGGGAACGCGAAGCAAAGGTTCTGCCAGTCGCGACAGCACTGCTGCAAACCTAGCACTTTTGCGGATGGGGCCAGGCCCCACCCTGGCCTAGAGTCGAGCCTAACCCGCCCCTTCGAGGAAGCCCCCATGACTCAGCACGCTCCGTCCGGCGACGCCGCCGACCTCGCCCGCTTCGGCTACACCCAGGAACTCAAGCGCCAGCTCGGGTTGAAGGACCTGCTGATCTACGGCCTGGTGTTCATGGTGCCCATCGCGCCCTTTTCCATCTTTGGCGGGGTGTTCGATGCCAGCCACGGCATGGTGCCCCTCACCTACCTGATCGGCTTCGTCGCCATGCTGTTCACCGCGGTCAGCTACCAGCAGATGTCGCGCGCCTTCCCGGTGGCCGGTTCGGTCTATGCCTATGTCGGCCGCGGCCTACACCCGGCCCTGGGCTTTCTCGCCGGCTGGGCCATCCTGCTCGACTACCTGCTGGTGCCCACCCTGCTCTATGTGATCGGCGCCAACGCCATGGCCAACGTCATCCCGGCGCTTCCCCAGCCGCTGTGGATCCTCTTCTTCGTCGGCCTCAACACCCTGGTCAACCTGCGCGGCATCGAGACCACCGCCCGCGCCAACCGGCTGTTCCTCTACGGTCAGCTGGCGGTGCTGCTGGTGTTCGTGGTGCTGGCGTCGCTGGCCATCAGCCGCGGCGTGAACGGCGCCGAGTGGAGCCTGAAGCCGCTGTACAACCCCCAGGAATTCTCCCTGCCGCTGATCTTCAGCGCCCTGTCGGTGGCGGTGCTGTCCTTTCTCGGCTTCGACGCCATCTCCACCCTTTCCGAGGAAACCCGCGGCGGCAGCCGCGTGGTGGGTCGCGCCACCCTGCTGGCCCTGACCCTGGTGGCGGCGCTGTTCATGGTGCAGACCTGGCTGGCCGCCCTGCTGCAACCCAACCTGATCCAGTACCCCGACGCCGACGCCTCCAACAACGCCTTCTACGAGATCGGTCGGCTGATCGCCGGCCCCTGGCTGCAGGTGGTGATCGCCCTGGCGGTGGCCATCGGCGCCGCCATCGCCAACGCCCTGGTGGCCCAGGCCGCCACCTCGCGCCTGCTGTTCGCCATGGCCCGTGATCGCCAGATGCCGCAGTTCCTGCGGCAGATCCATCCCACGACCCGGGTGCCGCAACGCGCCATCCTGCTGGTGGCGGCCCTGAGTCTGGTGCTGGGGCTGTTCTTTGTCGGCCAGATCAATCTGCTCGCCTCCATGTGCAACTTCGGTGCGCTGACCGCCTTCCTGCTCCTGCATGTGGCAGTGGCCTGGCATCACCGCGGCGCCGGTCGCCCGCTGCTCCATGCGCTGGTCCCGCTGATCGGCTTCATCATCCTCGCCTATGTGCTGTTCAACGCCGACGTCTACGCCAAGGTCGGTGGCAGCTGCTGGATGGTGCTGGGCCTGGCCGTGCTGGCCTTCCTCAGGCTCAGCGGCCGGACCACGGAATTCAAGGCCAACGACGCCGTCCATTAGGCACAGACCCGCCGCGGAGGCTTCAGATGATCAAGACCCTGCACAGCCAGCACTGCCATTGCGGCTGGGACCACAGCCTCCCCCCGGCGCTGGAGGTCGCGCCGGGCGAAACGGTCAGCTTTGCCTGCCGCGACGCGGCGGACGGCCACTTCCACGGCCACTCCAGCGCCGCCGACATCGCCACCCTGCCCTTCGAGCGGGTCAATCCGGTCTGCGGTCCGCTGTGGATCGACGGTGCCGAGCCGGGCGACGTGCTCAAGGTGACGCTGGACAGCTTCACCCCCAGCGGCTTTGGCTGGACCGCCAACATCCCCGGCTTCGGCCTGCTCGCCGACCAGTTTCCGGACCCGGTGCTGCAACTCTGGCAGTACGACCGCAGTGGTCAGACGCCGGCCGCCTTCGGCGAGCTGGCGCGGGTCCCGCTCAAGCCCTTCGCCGGCACCCTGGGGGTGGCGCCCGCGGCGCCGGGTCTGCACTCGGTGGTGCCACCGCGACGGGTGGGCGGCAATCTGGATATCCGCGACCTGGCCGCCGGCACCAGCCTCTACCTGCCGGTGGAGGTCACCGGGGCGCTGTTTTCCATCGGCGACACCCATGCCGCCCAGGGCGATGGCGAGGTCTGCGGCACCGCCATCGAAACGGCCATGGCGGTCACCGCCACCTTCGAGCTGATCAAGGGGCAACCGCTGGCCATGCCGCGCTTCAGCACCCCGGGGCCGGTCACCCGCCACCTGGACGGCGCCGGCTACGAGGTCTTCACCGGCGTCGGACCGGACCTGCTGGCCGCGGCGCGCATGGCCGTCAGCGGCGCCATCGACTGGCTCGGGCAGAGCCGCAACCTGCCGGCGGAACAGGCCTATCTGCTCTGCTCGGTGTGTGGCGACCTGCGCATCAGCGAGATCGTCGACGTACCCAACTGGGTAGTCAGCTTCTACTTCCCGCGGATCGTGTTCGAATAGCTGGTTCCGAATAGTCCGGCGCCCGCCGTGGCAAGGTCCCCCACAGCGAGGCGATGACGATCAGCAGGCCGCCCAGCCAGCCCCAGAGGCCCAGGCGTTCGTCCAGCCAGACGCTGGCGAACAGCGCACCGAATAGCGGCTCGGCGCCCATCAGCAGGGCGACGCGGGTGGCGCTGGTGCGGCCCAGGGCAAAGTTCTGGGCGAGAAAGGCGCCCAGGGTGCAGAACAGCACCAGGTAGCCGGTGGCCAGCCAGAAGCCTGGCTGTACGGGCAGCGGCGCCAGGCCCGGGCCGAGGGCGAACAGCAGCAGGCAGGCCAGGCCGACCACCCCGGTCTGTACCGCGGTCAGTGCCAGGGCCGGCACCGGGGCACTGGCCCGCTGCAGACGCCGGCGCACCACGCAGACATTGACCGCGCGCAATACGGCTGCCAGCAGGATCAGGCCATCACCCAGGTTGAAGCTCAGGGTCACGCCACGGGTCAGCAGCCCGGCGCCCGCCACCGCCAGGGCCGCGGCGCCCAGGGCACGGGCCTCGGGGCGCTGGCCGAGCAGCCACCATTCGGCGAAGGGCGTCAGGGCCACGCACAGGCTGATGAGAAAGGCGGCGTTGCTGGCGCTGGTCAGGGCCACGCCATAGGTCTCGGCGAGAAAGATCGCCAATAGCAGCAGACCGGTCGGCACCCCGGGCCGCCAGGCCCGCCGGCCCTCGCCCCTCAGGGTGGGCAGCAGCAGCGCTGCGGTGAGACAGAAGCGCAGCGCCAGATAGCCGAGCACCGGGTAGAGCATCACGGCGTCCTTGACCACGGCGTAGCTGGTCCCCCAGACCAGGGCGGTGGCGAGCAGCAGGCCTTCGGCGAGGCCGAAGGTGGGGCGTGGCGGCATGACGGCTTCTCCCTGGATCAGGCCGCCAGTGTGCCCATCTCAGATAAGCGCGATAAGCCTGTCCGCGCGCATAGCTCTTGTTCCGCCAGGGAAGCAATGCCAATCTTTTCGACCTCATTGCTTCCCACGGATTTGGCATGGATCTCGTGCGCGCCCTCCCCCTGCTGCCCTGCCTGGTCGCCTTCGCCAAGGTGGTGGAGACCGGCAGCTTCACCGCCGCCGCCCGCCTGCTGGACGCCACGCCTTCGGCGGTCAGTCGCCAGGTGGCGCGGCTGGAGCGGGAACTGGGCGTGCGCCTGTTGCAACGCACCACCCGCCAGCTGCGCCTGAGCGAGGCCGGCCGCGAGGTGCTCGGCCACTGCCGCCAGCTGCTGGCCGCCGCCGGCGCGGCGCTGGACAGCGGTCTGCAGCATCGCGAGGAGCCCCGCGGCCAGGTGCGGCTGGCGGTACCCAAGGCGGTCGGCTACCGGCTGATCGCGCCGCTGTTGCCGGACTTCTTCCAGCGCTATCCCGAGGTGGATCTGCAACTGCGCCTGGACGACCGTCCGCTGGATCCCATCGCCGACGATCAGGATCTGCTGGTGCGCATCACCGAGCAGCCACCCGCCGGCTTCGTCGCCCGGCCATTGCGCGAGATGGACTTCGTGCTCTGCGCCAGCCCGGCCTATCTCGGACGCCGCGGCACGCCCCAGCAGCCCCAGGCGCTGGCCGAGCACGACTGCCTCTACCTGGGCGAAACCCCGGGCGACCAGCGCTGGCAACTGCGCCGCGGCGACCGGGTGGAAAGCGTGACGGTGCGCGGCCGCCTGGCCTGCAACCACAGCGGGGTGCGCCTGGAAGCCACTCTCGCCGACCTGGGCATCGCCTGCCTGCCGGCCTTCGCCGCCGAAGCCGGTCTGGCGGACGGCCGCCTGCGGCGGGTGCTATCCGACTGGCAATACCTCGGCCCCTACCAGGGCACCGCCTGGCTGCTCTATCCGCCGGATCGCCAGTTGCCGGCGGCGGTCAGGGCGCTGGTGGACTTTCTGCTGGAGCGGCTCGGGCCAACCCCAGGTTCAGGCTAGCACCGCCACCGACTTGAGCTGCGCCCACACTCGACTCCCCGGCTGCAACGCCAGCCGCTCCAGCGAATAGCGGGTGATCCGCACCAGCAGCGCCGTGCCGCCCAGGTCCAGGCGCAAGAGCACCTGGGCCGGCGAACGGGTCGGGGCGATCTCGGCGACGATGGCCGGCAGCACATTGAGGATGCTGCTGTGCTGGCGTTCCAGGCTGAGGCTGACATCCCGTGCCAGCACCTTGATGCGCAGCGACTGCCCGGGCGGCAGCGGGGCATGGGCCAGCAGCACGCGCTGCTCGCCCGCCAGGCCCAGGCTGAGCAGCCCGTAGTCCGGGTCATGGCCGAGCACCCGCCCTTCCAGCACCACCCCGGCGTCGTCGGCCAGGGCGATGGGCAGGTCGAGGCGCGCCAGTATCTCGGTGGTCGGCCCACTGGCCAGCACACGGCCCCGGTCCAGCAGCACCAGGTGATCGGCCAGCCGCGCCACCTCGTCGGGGGCATGGCTGACATAGAGGATCGGCAGCGCCAGCTCCCGGGTCAGGCGCTCCAGGTAGGGCAGGATCTCGGCCTTGCGCTCGGCGTCCAGCGCCGCCAGGGGTTCGTCCATCAGCAGCAGCCGCGGACTGGTCAGCAGCGCGCGGGCGATGCCGACCCGCTGGCGTTCGCCGCCGGACAGGCGCGCCGGCATCCGCGCGAGCAGTCCTTCGATGCCCAGCAACTCGACGACCTGCTCCAGTTCCAGTCGACGCGCGGCGGGCGCCACCCGCTTCCAACCGAACAGCAGGTTGCGGCGCACGTCCAGGTGCTCGAACAGATTGGCGTCCTGGAAGACGTAGCCCAGGGCGCGTCGGTGCGGCGGCAGGAACAGGCCGCGGTCGCTGTCCTGCCAGGTCTCTTCCGCCACCACCAGGCGGCCACGGGCGGCGGGCTCGAGTCCGGCCACGCACCTCAGGCAACTGGTCTTGCCCGAACCCGAGGGACCGAACAGCGCGGTGACGCCCCTGCCGGGCAGGGCGAGGTCCACGTCCAGCGTAAAGCCCGGGTGTGAGAGTTCGAATCTCGCCGTCAGACTCATACTCATGTCCAGGCCGACCGCCCACGGCGCCCATAGAGCAGCAGCAGGATCACGAAGGAGAAGGCCAGCATGCCCCCGGCCAGCAGGTGCGCCTGGGGATACTCCATGGCTTCCACATGATTGAAGATCTGGGTGGAGACCACCTGGGTGCGCCCGGGGATGTTGCCGCCGATCATCAGCACCACGCCGAATTCGCCCACGGTATGGGCGAAGCCGAGGATGGCGGCGGTGACGAAGCCCGGCCGCGCCAGCGGCAGCACCACGTGGAAGAAGGTATCCAGGGGACTGGCCCTGAGGGTCGCCGCCGCTTCCAGCGGGCGCGGACCGATGGCCTCGAAGGCGTTCTGCAGCGGCTGCACCACGAAGGGCAGCGAATAGCACAGCGAACCCACCACCAGCCCGGCGAAGGTGAAGGGCAACCGCCCCAGCCCCAGCGCCTCGGTCAATTGCCCTACCCAGCCCTCCGGCCCCATGGCCAGCAGCAGGTAGAAGCCGATCACCGTGGGCGGCAGCACCAGCGGCAGGGCCACCAGGGCGCCGACCGGTCCCTTGAGCCGGGAGCGGGTGCGCGCCAGCCACCAGGCGAGGGGCGTACCCAGCACCAGGAGCAGCAGGGTGGTCACGCTGGCCAGTTCCAGGGTCAGGCGGATCGCCGCCCAGTCCGCCGCGCTCAGGCTCATGGCGTCACTGCCGGTAGCCGTAGGCCTTGAGCACCGCGGCCGCCTGGGGGCCCTTGAGATAGGCCAGCAGCGCCTTGGCCGCCGGCTGGTCCTGGCCCTTGTCCAGCAATACGGCGTCCTGGCGGATCGGCTCATAGAGCTCGGCCGGCACGATCCAGGCCGAGCCTTCCTTGATCTTGCCGTCCCCGTAGATCTGCGACAGGGCGACGAAGCCCAGCTCGGCATTGCCGGTGGCGACGAACTGGTAGGTCTGGGTGATGTTCTGGCCTTCGACCCGCTTGGCCGCGACCGCCTCGGTCAGGCCCAGTTTGGCCAGCACCTGGCTGGCGGCCAGGCCATAGGGCGCGGTCTTGGGATTGGCCACGGCCAGGTGGGTGAAGGCGTTCTGCTTGAGCACCGCGCCGTCGCCGTCCACATAGCCGGGCTTGGGCGACCAGAGCGCCAGGGTGCCGATGGCATAGGTGAAGCGCGAGCCCTTGACCGCCGCCCCCTCGCTTTCCAGCTTGGCCGGGGTGCTGTCGTCGGCGGAGAGAAAGACCGCGAAGGGCGCGCCATTCCTGATCTGGCCATAGAGCTGGCCGGTGGCGCCGCTGGAAATCACCAGCTGATGGCCGGTGTCCTGGGCGAAGCGCTCGCCGATGGCCTTGAGCGGCGCGCTGAAATTGGCGGCCACGGCGACCTGGACCTCGTCGGCCAGGGCCGGGGTGGCCAGGGCCGCAGTAAGCAGGGAAAGCAACAGGCGGGAACGGCTGGACGGCATCGGGCTTTCTTCCTCGGGGCTGGCAATCCCTCCGCAGCCGCAGGACGCTGACGGCTGCGGAGGGCACAAAAGAAAACGCCGGCAGGTGGCCCCGCCGGCGTTGATCCTGGCGCTTAGGCCAGCTTCTTGTACTTCACCCGCTTGGGCTGGGCCGCGGCCTCGCCAAGGCGCTTCTTGCGATCGGCTTCGTACTCGGTGTAGTTGCCTTCGAAGAACACCACGTTGGAGTCATCCTCGTAGGAGAGGATGTGGGTGGCGATGCGGTCGAGGAACCAGCGATCGTGGGAGATCACGATGGCCGCGCCGGGGAAGTCCAGCAGGGCGTCTTCCAGGGCGCGCAGGGTTTCCACGTCCAGGTCGTTGGAGGGTTCGTCCAGCAGCAGCACGTTGCCGCCCTGCTTGAGGGTCAGCGCCAGGTGCAGACGACCGCGCTCACCGCCGGAGAGGTCCTTGACGAACTTCTGCTGGTCGGCGCCCTTGAAGTTGAAGCGACCCACATAGCTGCGCGAGGGCACCTCGTAGTTGCCGATCTTGATCACGTCGGAGCCATCGGAGACCTGCTCCCAGACGGTCTTGGTGTCGGACAGGTTCTCGCGGCTCTGGTCGACGCTGGCCAGTTGCACGGTGTCGCCGATCTCAATGCTGCCCGAATCCGGCTGCTCCTTGCCCATGATCATGCGGAACAGGGTCGACTTGCCCGCGCCGTTGCCGCCGATGACACCGACGATGGCGCCCTTGGGCACCACGAAGCTCAGGTCGTCGATCAGCAGGCGATCGCCGTAGCCCTTGCTGACGTTCTTGAACTCGATGACCTTGTCGCCCAGGCGCTGGCCGGCGGGGATGTAGATCTCGTTGGTCTCGCTGCGCTTCTGGAATTCCTGGGACTGCATTTCCTCGAAGCGCTGCAGGCGGGCCTTGGACTTGGACTGGCGGGCCTTGGCACCGGAGCGCACCCATTCCAGTTCGGCCTTCATGGCCTTGGCATGGGCGGCTTCCTGCTTGGCTTCCTGGGTCAGGCGCGCGGCCTTGGATTCCAGCCAGCCGGAGTAGTTGCCCTCGAAGGGGATGCCCTGGCCACGGTCCAGTTCCAGGATCCAGCCGGCGACGTTGTCGAGGAAGTAGCGGTCGTGGGTGATGGCCACCACGGTACCGGGGAAGTCGTGGAGGAAGTGCTCCAGCCAGGCCACCGAGTCGGCGTCCAGGTGGTTGGTGGGTTCGTCCAGCAGCAGCATGTCGGGGGCCGACAGCAGCAGGCGGCACAGTGCCACGCGGCGCTTCTCGCCACCGGAAAGCACCCCGACCTTGGCGTCCCAGGCCGGCAGGCGCAGGGCGTCGGCGGCGACTTCCAGCTGGCGGTCCAGGTTGTGACCGTCGGCGGCCTGGAGGATGGCTTCCAGCTTGGCCTGCTCGGCGGCCAGGGCGTCGAAGTCGGCATCCGGCTCGGCGTAGGCGGCATAGACCTCATCCAGGCGGGCCTGGGCCTGCTTGATCTGACCGACCGCTTCCTCGACCACCTCACGAACCGTCTGCTCGGGATCAAGTTTCGGTTCCTGCGGCAGATAACCCACATTGATACCGGGCATCGGACGCGCTTCACCTTCGATCTCGGTATCGACGCCGGCCATGATGCGCAGCAGCGTCGATTTACCCGCACCGTTCAGACCGAGCACGCCGATCTTGGCGCCGGGAAAGAACGACAGGGAGATGTTCTTGAGGATTTCACGCTTGGGCGGCACGACCTTGCCGACCCGATGCATGGTGTAGACGTATTGAGCCATGGTGGGACCTTGGGACCGGAATGAAAAACAGGGGACACAGTATGGCGTCAGCAGCGAACGCTGTCGAAACCCCGCGCGACGAAAGCGCCGGCGCTGATCACGCGGAAAAAACCGGCGGAGACACCGTCCGGTCCCTTATCATAGGCCATCCCTGCCCCGCGGAATCGGGCGCAGCCGAACGGCCATCGCCTCTGCAGGAACGCAGTCCGTCGTGAACAGCCCGCCCTCCTCGCTGCCGGAAGCGCCGCTCGCCCCCGCCTCGCGACGCCTCACCCGCGGCCTGCTCGTCCTTTCGCTGGTGGCCATGCTGGCCCTGATGTTCTGGCAGGCCTTCGCCAGCGTGGCCGAGCGCGAGGCCCTGCGGCGCGAACAGCTGGACAGCCTGACCCAGCAACTGGCCAACACCGTCGAATTCGGCCTGGCGCTCAAGGCCCAGGCGGTGCGCAGCACCCTGCGCTGGTCGCTGGACCCTACCCTGCCGCTGGCTCCCAACCTGCTGCTCGGCCTCCAGGACTTCTTTCCCGGGCTGCAACAGGTGCGCTGGCTGCCGGCCAACGCCACTCTGCGCGCCGCCCGCCTGGGCGATACGCCGGACGCCGCCTTCATCCAGCAACTGATCGCGCGCGCCGGCCAGGCCGATTTCCGCTACGGCTACAATGCCGAGGCCGCGGCGGCGCCCCTCTATGTGCTGCTGGCCGGCGATCGCGAGGAGCAGCGGGGCTGGTGGGTGCTGACCAGCGCCCCCCTGCTCGAACCCCTGTGGCGGCCGACCCGGGTCCCGTCCGGCCTCGACTGGCGCCTGGAAGATCGCGCCCAAGGCACCCTGCTGTTCCGCGGCGGGGCGACCCCGGCGGCGGACAGCCGCGATGAAGTACGCCAGGAGCTGGCCTACAGCAACTGGCAGGTGGTGGGCAGCCATCCCGCCGAAGACATGGGCACCACCCTGCTCGGGGCCTCCTTCGGCCGCCTGGCGCTGTTCGGCCTGTCCGGCCTGGTGGCGGTCATCCTGCTCTACCTGCTGCTGCGCGAAGAACGTGGCCTGCGCGCCCTGACCCTCGCCTCGCGACGCGGCCTGCGCCTGGCCGGCATCGCCCTCAACGGCATCGAGGAAGCCGTCTGCATGACCCAGGCCGACGGTCGCCTGGTCCATGTCAACGCCACCGCCGCCCGTCTGCTGGGCATCGCCGCCGATGACGCCCAGCAGTTCTTCCTCGCCAGTCTGTTGCCCGAGGTGGTGGCCCTGACGCCCGCCGAACGTGACGGCGGTGCCCTGGTCACCCTGGTGGTGGAAGGCCAGCCGCGGCGCTTCGCGGTCAGCTGCCATGCCCTGGCGGCCAGCCAGCCCAGCGCCCGCGTCCTGCGCGACCGCACCCAGACCCAGGACGGCTTCGTCTGGGTACTGCGCGACGTCACCGAGCAGCAGCGCAACCTGGATACCATCCAGACCACCCGGCAGCGCTACGAAAGCATCTTCAACGGGGTGCACACCGGCATCTGCGTGGTCGATCTGAGCGCCGTCCATCCCCACATGCACGCCCTGGGCCTGGAACGTCCCGAGCAACTGGCGGAGCTGTTCGCCCGCCAGCCCGAGGCCCTGGATGCCCTGGGCCGTCAGGTGCGCATCACCGAGATCAACCAGCGCGCCCTGGAAATGCTCGGCATCGGCCACCTGGACCAGGCCTGGGCGCGGCTGGTGGGTGACTCCCGCGTCCAGCTCGGCGGCAAGCGCTACCGCCTGCTGGCCGGTCTGCTCTCCGGCCAGCAGGTGCTGGAACTCGAGACCTGCATCGACACCGCCGAGGGCGAGCGCCATCTCTGGCTGACCATGCACCTGCCGGCCGATCCCCAACACCTCGATGCCACCCTGCTCAGCCTCACCGACATCACCCAGCGCAAGCTCGGCGAATTGCGCCTGCTCGAGCGCGACAGCTTCTGGTCGAATCTGATCAGCGCCATCCCCGACACCCTCTACACCTACGACGTGGCCAGTGGCGAGCTGACCTACGAGAGTCATTCGCTGGCGCTCAAGCTCGGCTATCCGCCGGAGGCCTTCGCCAGCCTGGGTCGCGCGCGCCTGCACCCGGACGACGTCGAACTGCACGAGCGGGTGGTCAGCATGCGGCCGACGCTGTCCGACCAGCCCAGCAGCAGCCTCCTGCGCTGGCAGCACCGCAACGGCGGCTGGCGGTGGTTCGACGTGCGCGAGCAACGCCTCGCCAGTGCGGCGGACGGCAGCGCGGCGAGCGTGGTGGGGCTGGCCCTGGACGTCACCGACATGGTGCGCGCCAGCGAGCGCCTGCGCGAGAGCGAGAATCGCTACCGGCAGCTGGCGGAAAGCATCAGCGACGTCATCTTCACCACCGACGCCCAGCTGGTGCTCAACTACCTCAGCCCCTCGGTCGAGGAATTGCTCGGCTATCCCGTCGCCGAGCTGCAACAGCGCACCCTGGCGGAGCTGGTGGTGCATTCGCGCCAGCTGCAGGAATTCCGCCGCACCCTGCAGCGGCTGTTGCGCAGCCTCGACGATCCGCGCGCCCTGGCCGAGCTGCGCCGGGAACACTTCGCGCCCCTGCTGCTGGATTGCCTGCACGCCCAGGGTCACACCCTGCAGATCGAGCTGCGGCTCAAGCCGCTGTGGGACGACCACGAGCGCTTCGCCGGCCTGCTCGGCATCTGCCGCGACATCTCCGCCCAGCGCCGCACGGAAAAGGACATGCGCATGGCGGCGACGGTGTTCGACCACTCCGCCGGCGCCATCCTGGTCACCGACCCGGCCGGCTACATCGTGCGGGTCAACCGCACCTTCACCCGCATCACCGGCTTCAGCCCCGAAGAGGTGTTCGACCAGCAGCCGATGATGCTCTGCGCGGACAAGCAGGAAGCCAACCAGCTGCAGCACGTGATGCAACAGCTGCGCACCCAGGAGAGCTGGGAAGGCGAACTCTGGCAGCGACGCCAGGACAACGAGCCCTACCCCTCCTGGGTCGGCATCACCGCCATCCGCGACGACGACGGCGACCTGATGAGCTATGTCTGCTTCTTCGTCGACATCAGCGAGCGCAAGGCCAGCGAAAGACGCATCCATCGCCTCGCCTACTACGACGCCCTGACCCTGCTGCCCAACCGCACCCTGTTCCAGGACCGCCTGCACAACGCCCTGCAGCAGAGTCGCCACAACGGCAGCTGGGTGGTGCTGATGTTCCTCGACCTCGACCGCTTCAAGCCGATCAACGACAGCCTCGGCCACGCCGCCGGTGACCGCCTGCTCAAGGAGGTGGCCATGCGCCTGACCGCCTGCGTGGGCACCGAGGACAGCGTGGCGCGCATGGGTGGCGACGAATTCACCCTGCTGCTGTCGGGCCTGGAAACCCGCGAGGTGGCCCTGGCCCAGGCGATCCGCGTCGGCGAGCAGATCCTCACCCAGCTGTCCGAGGCCTTCGTGCTCGAAGGCCGCGAATTCTTCGTCTCCGCCAGCATCGGCATCGCCCTCTCGCCGCAGGACGGCCATGAGCTCAGCCAGCTGATGAAGAACGCCGACACCGCCATGTACCACGCCAAGGAGATGGGCAAGAACAACTTCCAGTTCTACCAGGCCGAGATGAACGCCCGCGCCCTGGAACGCCTGGAACTGGAAGCCGATCTGCGGCACGCCCTGCTGCAGGGCGAATTCCGCCTGCACTACCAGCCGCAGTACCGCTGCGATAACCGGCGCCTGACCGGGGTCGAGGCCCTGCTGCGCTGGGAGCATCCGGTGCGCGGCCACGTCTCGCCGGCGGAATTCATCCCGGTGCTCGAAGAGATCGGCCTGGTGGTCCAGGTCGGGGACTGGGTGATTCGCGAGGCCTGCCGGCAGATGCGCGAATGGCACGCGGCCAGGGTGCGCATTCCCAAGGTCTCGGTGAATCTCTCCGCACGGCAGTTCAGCGACGGCCAGCTCGGCCAGCGCATCGCGGCGATCCTCGCCGAGACCGGCCTGGCGCCGGCCTGCCTGGAGCTGGAACTGACCGAGAGCATCCTGATGCGCGACGTCGGCGAGGCCCTGCAACTGCTCGGCGAACTCAAGAGCCTGGGCCTGTGCATCGCGGTGGACGACTTCGGCACCGGCTATTCCTCGCTCAACTACCTCAAGCAGTTCCCCATCGACATCCTCAAGATCGACCGCAGCTTCGTCGACGGCCTGCCCCACGGCGAGCAGGATGCGCAGATCGCCCGGGCCATCATCGCCATGGCCCACAGCCTCAATCTCTCGGTGATCGCCGAGGGCGTCGAGGAACCGGCGCAACTGGAATTCCTGCGCCTGCATGGCTGCGACGAGGTGCAGGGCTTCCTCTTCGACCGTCCGCTGCCGCCGGATCTGTTGCGCGAACGGCTGGAGCACCAGGGGCTGTTTCCGGTCCTGACATGAGACCGATGGCGCCACCGCATGACCGGCGCTCATACCTCAGAGTTCCCGCGATGGGGTAGAATACTGCCCCTCACGAGCCCGATCGGGCTCGCTCTTCGCCATGCCTCAGGGGACCCTGCCGCCATGTTCAGCCGTGAAACCACCCTCGCCCGCTTCGACGCCGACCTGTATGCCGCCATGCAGCAGGAAGCCCAGCGTCAGGAAGATCACATCGAGCTGATCGCTTCGGAAAACTACACCAGCCCGGCGGTCATGGAAGCCCAGGGCAGCGTGCTGACCAACAAGTACGCCGAAGGCTATCCCCACAAGCGCTACTATGGCGGCTGCGAATACGTCGACGTGGTCGAGCAACTGGCCATCGACCGCGCCAAGCAGCTGTTCGGCGCCGACTACGCCAACGTCCAGCCGCACTCCGGCTCCCAGGCCAACTCGGCCGTCTACCTCGCGCTGATCGAAGCCGGTGACACCATCCTCGGCATGAGCCTGGCTCACGGCGGTCACCTGACCCACGGCGCCACCGTGTCCTCTTCCGGCAAGCTGTACAACGCCGTGCAGTACGGCATCGACGAGCAGGGCCTGATCGACTACGCCGAGGTCGAGCGCCTGGCCCAGGAGCACAAGCCCAAGGTCATCGTCGCCGGCTACTCCGCCTACTCCCAGGTGCTGGACTTCGCCCGCTTCCGCGCCATCGCCGATGCCGTGGGTGCCTACCTGTTCGTCGACATGGCCCACTTCGCCGGCCTGGTCGCCGCCGGCGTCTACCCCAACCCGGTCCCCTTCGCCGACGTGGTCACCAGCACCACCCACAAGACCCTGCGCGGTCCGCGTGGCGGCCTGATCCTGGCCAAGGCCAACGAAGCCATCGAGAAGAAGCTCAACTCGGCGGTCTTCCCCGGTGCCCAGGGCGGCCCGCTGATGCACGTCATCGCCGGCAAGGCGGTGTGCTTCAAGGAAGCCCTGCAGCCCGAGTTCAAGACCTACCAGCAGCAGGTGATCAAGAACGCCCAGGCCATGGCCGGCGTGTTCATCGAGCGTGGCTTCGACGTCGTCTCCGGCGGCACCGACAACCACCTGTTCCTGCTCAGCCTGATCAAGCAGGAAATCACCGGCAAGGACGCGGACGCCGCCCTGGGTCGCGCCTTCATCACCGTGAACAAGAACTCGGTGCCGAACGATCCGCGCTCGCCCTTCGTCACCTCCGGTCTGCGCATCGGCACCCCGGCCGTCACCACCCGTGGCTTCCAGGAAGCCGAGTGCCGCGAACTGGCCGGCTGGATCTGCGACATCCTCGGCAACATGGGCGACGAATCGGTGATCGACGCCGTCCGTGAAAAGGTCAAGGCCGTCTGCGCTCGCCTGCCGGTCTATGGCAAGTAAGAGGCACGCCTTCCCCCTCTCCCCCTGGGAGAGGGCCGGGGTGAGGGAACCCCCAGAACAAAGAGCCCCGACCAAATGGCCGGGGCTCTTTGCATTTCCAGAAGGGTCGTCAAGGCAGCCAGGCCAGCTCTTGCCGCACGCCGGAAGCTTCCGAAAAAGAAAAACCCCGGCCAGTGCCGGGGTTTTTCTTTTTCAGGCGTCGATCAGGCCTTAGAGGACCTGGAGATCGCCCAACCCATCCAGGTAGCGCTCGGCGTCCAGCGCCGCCATGCAGCCGGCACCGGCCGAGGTGATGGCCTGGCGGTAGGTGTGGTCGGCCACGTCGCCGGCGGCGAACACGCCCGGCACGTTGGTGGCGGTGGCATTGGCCTCGCGGCCGCCCTTCACCACCAGATAGCCGTCGTGGGTCTCCAGCTGGCCTTCGAACAACCCGGTGTTGGGGGTATGGCCGATGGCGACGAACAGACCGGCCACCTGCAGCTCTTCGCTGCTGCCATCGTTGTTCTTGATGCGCACGCCGGTGACGCCCATGTTGTCGCCCAGCACCTCGTCGACGCTGGCGTTGAGCTTGAGCGCCATCTTGCCTTCGGCGACCCGGGCACGCAGCTTGTCCTGCAGGATCTTCTCGGCGCGGAAGGTCTCGCGGCGGTGGATCAGGGTCACCTTGCTGGCGATGTTGGCCAGGTACAGGGCTTCCTCGACCGCGGTGTTGCCGCCGCCGACCACCGCCACCTCGCGGTTGCGATAGAAGAAGCCGTCGCAGGTGGCGCAGGCGGACACGCCCTTGCCCATGAAGGCCTCCTCGCTGGCCAGACCCAGGTAGCGGGCGCTGGCACCGGTGGCGATGATCAGGGCGTCGCAGGTGTAGGTGGCGCTGTCACCCTTGAGGGTGTAGGGCTTGCCGCCAAAGTCCACGGCGTTGATGTGATCGAAGACGATCTCGGTCTCGAAGCGCTCGGCGTGCTCGCGCATCCGCTCCATCAGCGCCGGACCGGTCAGGTCGTGGGGGTCACCCGGCCAGTTGTCGACCTCGGTGGTGGTGGTCAGCTGGCCGCCCATCTGCATGCCGGTGATCAAGAGCGGCTTGAGGTTGGCACGGGCGGCATAGACCGCGGCCGTGTAACCGGCCGGACCGGAACCGAGGATGATGAGACGCGAATGGCGCGAGTTGCTGACTTCAGACATGACATTCTCCCTGCCGGGGTCTCCGGCAGACCTAAGAGTAGAGTGGCCAGCGCGCCCTGGGGGCATGCCGGCCGGTGTGCGTGCGGAGCCGTTCCGCAAGCGCCGGTCGCTCCTGGCGACGGCGCGACCGGCGCCAAAAGGCGGACACCGGGTCCAGGGATGGGGCTCAGCCTAACGGGTGCCGCCCCTCCACAGAAGCGACCATTCTAAATCCAGACCATAGGGCGCGCCTATGTCGACCGCTTCGGCCAGGGAGCCCTGAGGTAAGCTGTGCCTCCCGCCACCTGTCAGGAATCTTCATGGCTGTCGCTCCGCTGTCCGGCTCCGCCTACTTCGCCGAAGGGCTGCGCCTGGTGACCCGCCCCGGCATGCGCCGCTTCGTGGTCATCCCGCTGACCATCAACCTGCTGCTCTACGCCGCCATCCTCACCTTTGCCGTGCGCGGCTTCGAGGGCTGGCTGGAGCAGCTGATGCCGAGCCTGCCGGCCTGGGCGAGCTTCGTCGAATGGCTGCTCTGGCCGCTGTTCGTGCTCCTGCTGCTGGCGATCATCTTCTTTACCTTCACGATGCTGGCCAACCTGGTGGCGGCGCCCTTCAACGGCTTTCTGGCGGAAAAGGTCGAGGTCATGGTGCGCGGCCAGGACGACTTCCCGCCGTTCAACCTCACCGAACTGGTCACCATGGTGCCACGCACCCTGCAGCGCGAACTGCGCAAGCTGGGCTACTACCTGCCGCGCGCCCTGGGCCTGCTGGTGCTGACCTTCATCCCCGGCCTCAACCTGATCGCCGCGCCGCTGTGGATCCTGTTCGGCGTCTGGATGATGGCGGTGCAGTACATCGACTTCCCCGCCGACAACCACAAGCTGGATTTCCGCGCCATGCTCGCCTGGCTGCGCACCCGCCGCCTGCGCTGCCTGGGCTTTGGCGGGGTGACCTACCTGGCGCTGCTGGTCCCTGGCCTGAACGCCCTGTTCATGCCCGCCGCAGTGGCCGGGGCGACGCTGTTCTGGGTACGTGAAGGGGGCGACAAGGCCCTGGTGGTGCGTCCCTAAGGCACCCTACCGGCCCCCTCTCCCCCTGGGAGAGGGTTGGGGTGAGGGCCACGTCGCACGGACGCCACAAACGACAACGCCCGCGCCGGCAAGGCCGGACACGGGCGTCGCAGGAGCCTGAGGCCAGGCTTAGTGGTGGTGACCACCTTCGCCATGGATGTGGCCGTGGGCGATTTCTTCGTCGCTGGCCGCACGCACGTTGACCACCTTGACGTCGAAGTTCAGACGCTGGCCAGCCAGGGGGTGGTTGCCGTCGACGGTGACCTGGTCGCCGTCGATGTCACGCACGGTGACGATCTGCATGGCGCCGTCCGGGCCGGAGGCGTGGAACTGCATGCCCACTTCCAGCTCGTCCACGCCTTCGAACATTTCCTTGCCCAGGGTGGCAACCAGTTCGGGGGTGTATTCGCCGTAGGCGTCTTCCGGCTCGATGGCCACCTTAAGCTCGTCGCCGGCCTGCTTGCCGGACAGGGCGCGCTCGAGGCCGGGAATGATGTTGCCCGCGCCTTGCAGGTACACCAGCGGAGCACCACCAGCGGAGCTGTCGATGACTTCGCCGGCGTCGTTGGTCAGGGTGTAGTCGATGGATACTGCCGTGTTCGCCGCGATCTGCATGGCCAGAACCTTCATGCTGGGAAAAAATAGGATTGACGCATCAGTCTACGCGTCCAACCTAGCAATTGCGAATGCGTTCGGTCAGTCCCCTGGCGCCCGGAGGCATCTGGAGGGCGCCCCTGCAACGGTGCTCGACCGCTCGTCACGAGATCGCCACGGTCGCTTCACGGGGCTGTCATCCCGGCTACCTAGGGTTTGCTGCATACCCACTGCCGGAGCCCTGCCATGCCGATTCCAGTGTCCGCACCGCCCGCGCTGCGCGCCGAACGCCTGTCGACCGCCGCGGATATCCGCGCCGCCCAGCGCCTGCGGGCCAACGTCTTCGGCAGCACCTACGGCGTGCATTTCGCCGACAACCTCGACCAGGATGTCTACGACGCCCACTGCCTGCACCTGGGGGTACGCGACCTGCGCAGCGGCGAGCTGATCGCCACCACGCGACTGCTCGACGGACGCCGCCGCGAGCGCCTGGGCAGTCTCTACAGCGAAAGCGAATTCCAGCTGGAAGGCCTGGACGGCCTGCAGGGTCCGCTGCTGGAAATCGGCCGCACCTGCGTGGCGCCCGGGCATCGCACCGGCGCCGCCATCGCCCTGCTGTGGGCGGAACTGGCCGAAATCATGGCCTGTGGCGACTATCGCTACCTCATGGGCTGCGCCAGCGTGCCCATGGCCGATGGCGGTCTGCAGGCCGCGGCCCTGCTGCGCCAGGCCGCGCGGGACGAACGCATCCCGGCGATCCGTGCCACGCCGCGGCGCCCCTTGCCCTTCGTCGCCGTGCCCGACAACCTGGTGGTGCAGCTGCCGCCCCTGCTCAAGGCCTATCTGCGCCTGGGCGCCCAGGTCTGCGGCGCGCCCTGCTGGGATCCGGAATTCGGCGTGGCCGACGTCTTCATCCTGCTCAAGCGCGAAGACCTCTGCCCACGCTATGCCCGCCACTTCAAGGCCGCGGTATGAGGCGACTGCACCTCGCCCTGCGGCTGTTGCCGGTGCTGGCCGCGCTGCTGCTCGGGGCGCTGTTCGCCCTGACGGTGGCGCTGGCGGTAACGCTCGGTCGGCGGCCCTGTCTGGGGCTGCGGCAACGGCTGACGCGGCGCTTCTTCCAGCTGCTGGCCCGGGCGCTGCGCCTGCGCCTGGAGGTCCGGGGCGAGGTGCCGCGCGGCACCCACCTGTGGCTGGCCAATCATGTGTCCTGGCTGGACATCGTCGCCCTCGGCAGCCTGCGGCCGCTGGGTTTCCTGTCCAAGGCGGAGGTGGCGGACTGGCCCTTCGCCGGCTGGCTGACGCGTCAGGCCGGCACCCTGTTCATCCGCCGCGGTGCCGAACGCGGCGACGCCCTGGGCGAGGCCTTGACCACGCGCCTGACCCAGGGCCTGTCACTGGCGCTCTTTCCCGAGGGCACCACCACCGACGGCAGCGTGCTGCGCACCTTTCATGGCCGGCTGCTGAGTCCGGCCATCGCCACCGGCACCCCGCTGCAACCCGTGGCCCTGAGCTACTGGCGCCACGGCGAGCCTGACCGGGCCGCGGCCTTCATCGGCGACGACGACCTGGTGAGTCATCTGCTGCGGCTGCTGGACAACGGCGGGACCACCCTGAGGATCGAGTTGCTGCCCGCGGTGCTGCCCCAGGGCCAGGCGCGCCAGGTACTGGCGGGTCGCTGCCAGGCGGCCATCGCCGGCCGCCTCGGGATTCAGCTGGAAACCCGCGCCGCCCGCTCGGCGGCGGCAAAGGCCTGCAACTGCGGATAGAAATCGCGGAAATCTGCCAGCAGGCCATCGTAGGCGGCCTCCAGCTCGGCGAAGGCGCCGGCCAGCAGTTCCGGGCGCGACAGCCGTCGCGCCATCCCCTCCACCACCCGCTCCAGCACGGCGAAGTCCCGGTAGCTGCCCAGCCAGTCCTGACGCGCCATCAGGGGCGCGATGCGGGCCAGCCGCGGCGGCAGCTCCGGCTCCTCCAGCAGGGTCTGGTAGCAGTCCGCGACGAAATCCGGCAGCGGCTGCTCGGCATAGTCGTGCCAGAGGCGCGCCAGGCAGTGATCGAAGAAGACATCCACCAGCAGCCCGGCCACCCGCCGCCGCGCCGCGGGCAACCGGGTCTTGGCCCGGATCACCAGGGGATGGTCGTCGGTATAGACGTCGATGCGCCGGTGCAGCCGGATGCCGGCGGCAATCCCGGCCGGCCAGACGTCCGCCGAGCCCTTGACGAAATCGCCGTAGAGACTGCCGAGGCGATCTTCGCGGCCGGGGCCGCCCAGGTGCAGGTGCGCGAGATAATTCATCCCCTCAGCATACTCCAGCCGCGCCCGGGCGGTTTTCCTGGACGACCCGCGGCTGCTAGGCTCGGACCTCCCTTCCCTGTCCGCTGGAGTCGCCATGCCCGTTCGCGCCGTGTTCCTCGACTATGCCTCTCTCGACCTGGGCGATCTGGACCCGGCGCCCTTGCGCGCGGTGTTCGACGAACTGGAACTCCATCCGGCGAGCGCCCCGGAGGAGGTCGCGGCGCGCCTGGCCGGCGCCCAGGTCGCCCTCGTCAACAAGGTGGTGCTGGACGCCGCCATCCTGGCCGCCTGCCCCGAGTTGAAGCTGGTGCTGGTGAGCGCCACCGGCACCAACAACATCGACCTGGAAGCCGCGCGCGCCCAGGGCGTGCGCGTCTGCAACTGCCAGGGCTACGGCACCGCCTCGGTCGCCCAGCACACCCTGGCGCTGCTGCTGGCCCTGGCCACCCGGTTGCCGGACTACCAGGCGGACATCCGCGCCGGTCGCTGGCAGACCGCCAGCCAGTTCTGCCTGCTCGACCACCCCATCGTCGAGCTGGAAGGCAAGACCCTCGGCCTGCTCGGCCTCGGCGAACTGGGCAGCGCGGTCAAGCGGCTGGCCGAAGCCTTCGGCATGCAGACCCTGGTGGGCCAGTTGCCCGGTCGGCCCGCCCGCCCGGGCAGCCTGCCGCTGGCCGAGCTGCTGCCCCAGGTGGATGCCCTGACGATGCACTGCCCGCTGACCGAGCAGACCCGCGGCCTGATCGGTACGGCGGAACTGGCGGCGATGAAACCCACGGCCTTCCTGGTCAACACCGCCCGCGGCGGCATCGTCGACGAACAGGCCCTGGCCGACTGCCTGAGACGCGGCCACCTGGCCGGCGCCGCCACCGACGTGCTCAGCGTCGAGCCGCCGCGCGACGGCAATCCGCTGCTGGCCGGCGACATTCCACGACTGATCGTCACCCCGCACAACGCCTGGGGCAGTCGCGAGGCGCGCCAGCGGATCATTGGCCAGCTCGCCGCCAATGCCGAGGGTCATTTCGCCGGCACGCCGCAGCGGGTGGTCTGCTAAAGTTCGCGCTTTTTTCGCCAGGTAGCCCCATGGATCCGCGCAGCGAAGTCCTCCTCCGTCACCCCGAGCGCTTTGGCGGCGCCTTGCTGCTGGCCGGCTTGCCGGCCGATGAGCTGCTGGGCGCCCTGCCCGCGGCCAGCGGCTGGAGTTGGCATGCGGGCGAGGCCGAACAACTGATGCGGCGCTATCCGGGTCGCGTCAGCCTGGGGATCGAGCCCCCGGCGGGCGACTTCACCGCTGCCGTGCTGTTCCTGCCCAAGTCCCGCGAGGCCACCGACTTCCTGCTCACCGCCCTGAGCCAGCGCCTGCCGGCCGCGGGTAGTCTGTTTCTGGTCGGGGAAAAGAAGGCCGGGATCGAACGCGCGGCGCGCCAGCTGGGCGTCCTGGGCCAGGCCAGCAAGCTCGACAGCGCCCGCCATTGCCAACTGTGGGTGGTGCAGGACCCTCGCACCTCGGCCGATCCGCAGCCGGACGCCTGGCTGCAACGCCATCGGCTGGAGCGGGCGGGGATGAGTCTGGAGATTCTCAGCCTGCCGGGTGTGTTCAGCCATGGCCGGCTGGACGTGGGCACGGCGCTGCTGCTGGAACACCTCGACGGCCTGCCCGAGGGGGCGGTGCTGGACTTCGGTTGTGGCGCCGGCGTGGTCGGCGCCGCCCTGGCCCGCCGCTATCCCGCCAGCACCCTGCACCTGCTCGACGTGGACGCCTTCGCCGTGGCCAGCAGTCGCCAGACCCTGGCGGCCAATGGCCTGGCCGGAACCGTGATCGCCGGTGACGGCATCGCCGCGGCGCCCAGCGGTCTTGCCGCCATCGTCAGCAATCCGCCCTTCCACAGCGGCGTGAAGACCGACTACCGCACCACCGAGACCCTGCTGGCCGAGGCGGTGCGCCATCTGCGCCCCGGCGGCGAATTGCGCCTGGTGGCCAACAGCTTCCTGCGCTATCCGCCGCTGATCGAGGCCGCCTTCGGCAATTGCCGCACCCTGGCCGAACGCGACGGCTTCAAGGTCTACAGCGCCCGGCGGCGGTAGCGACGCTGAGCCCTGCCGGGCTTAGCTGCACTCAACCCAGCCTACGGCGCCTACCCGCCCCCTCTCCCCCTGGGAGAGGGCTGGGGTGAGGGAAGTACCTTCCCCCAAACCCAAATCCTTATCCCTTCTTCGCCGCCTCGTACAGCGGCATCACCTTGGGAATCGCCGCCTGCAGGGCCTTGGTGCGGTTGGCGTCGGAGGGGTGGGTGCTGAGGAATTCCGCCGGCTGCTTGCCCTGGCTGGCCTGGGCCATCTTCTGCCAGAGGGTGATGGCGGCATTGGGGTTGTAGCCGGCGCGCGCCGAGAGCTCCAGACCGATGAGATCCGCCTCGTTCTCGTTGCCGCGGCTGAATGGCAGGGTCAGGGCCACCTGGGACACCTGGTCGGCCAGCTGCATGCCGCCCTGGCCGACACCCAGCAGGGCGCCGCCGAGGTTCTCCCCCATCTGGATGGCATAGGCCCGCGACATCTGCTCGCGGCTGTGCTCGCGCAGGGCGTGGGCGATCTCGTGGCCCATCACCGCCGCCAGTTCGTCGTCGGTCAGCTTGAGCTGATCGATGAGGCCGCTGTAGACGAAGATCTTGCCGCCCGGGCCGCAGTTGGCGTTGAGTTCGTCGCTCTGCACCAGGTTGACCTGCCAATCCCAGTTCACCGCGTCCGGACGGAAGGCCGCGGTCTGCGGGATCAGCCGCTTGGCGATGGCGGCCACGCGCTTGCCGTCGGCCGTGTCGTTGGCCAGCTTGCCGGCGGACTTGGCCTCGCTGACCGTCTTGGCATAGGACTGGGCGTACATCTGGTTGACCTGCTGCTCGGACAGCATGCTGAACATGTACTGCTTGCGCTGCACCCCGACCGCACCACCCGAGGTGGTATTGACGGTCTGGCAGGCGACCAGCAGCAGGCTCAGGGACAGGCCTGCGAGGGGAAGGATACGGCGCATGGGAATCTCCAGGTATCGAGGCGGATACAGTCTAGAGAGGGGCGTCAGACCCGGCAACGTCCGGTAATGCCCGGCAACGCTCTCCTGCCAGCCGACCGGAGGCCTCAATGGACAGACATCTGCGCCGATAGCTCCCGGTATCGAACGCCCCGGAGTCCCCCATGAATTCCCGCTCCATCCGCACCTCCATCACCCTGCTGGCCGGCGCCTGCATCCTGGCGGTGGTCGCTGCCCTGATCGCCTACACCCTGTTCGCCGGTCAGCGCACCCGCGCCCTGGTCGACAGCCATACCGAGGCCCTGGCCGCCACGGCCGCCGAAGCCCGGCTCACGGCCGAGGCCGAGGCCGTGGGCAACCAGCTGCAACGCCAGCTGGACGTCCCCCTGCAACTGGCCAGTCAGCTGGCGCAACTCAACGTGGCCATGGCCAGTCCGGGCGACCAGCAGGTCGAGCTGGATCGCCAGAGTCTGGTCCGCCTGCTGGGCCGGAGTCTGCAGCGCCAGTCCGGCCTGCTCAGTCTCTATACCGTCTGGGAGCCCAATGCCATCGACGGCCAGGACGACCGCCATCGCGGTGATGCCGCGGCCGGCTACGACGAGCAGGGGCGCTTCACCCCCTGGTGGCACAAGACCCTCGACGGCGATGTGACGGTGGAACCGATCGGCCCGACCGTGGAAAGCCAGACCCGGCTGCCCTCGGGCGTGCGCGAAGGCGAGTACTACCTCTGCCCGCGGGAAAATCGCACCACCTGCGTGCTCGACCCCATGCCCGACACGGTCAACGAGCAGCAGGTGCTGATCGCCTCCTTCAACGTGCCGATCCTGGTCGGCGGCGCCTTCAAGGGCGTGGTCGGTGCCGACGTGCCGCTGGACTTCATCCAGCGCCAGCTGGTCAAGGCCAATGGCCGCCTCTATGGCGGCGTGGGCCGCATGGCCCTGGTGGCCGGCCGCGGCACCCTGGTCGCCTACACCGCCGATGCCAGCCAGCTGGGCAAACCGGCCGAACCGGTGCTGGGCGCGACCCTGGCCGGCCTCAAGGACCTGGGCGAAGGCGTCACCCGGCGCTTCGACGCCAAAACCGAGCGCTACCAGGTCTATCTGCCACTGCGTTTCGCCGGCGACAACCGCCAGGTCTGGACGCTGATCATCGAACTCCCCCGCGAAGCCGTGCTGGCCGACCTCTACAGCCTCAAGGACACCCTTGGCAGCCAACGCCACCAGGACGTGATCGGCATGCTGCTGGTGGGCCTGGCGGTCGCCGGCGCCGGTCTGCTGGTGCTCTGGCTGATCAGCCTGCGCATCGCCCGGCCGCTGCGGCAGATGGTGACCATGCTCGACGCCATCGGCCAGGGCGACGGTGACCTCACCCAGCGCCTCGCCACCGAGCGCCGCGACGAGGTCGGCGCCATGGCCGGCGGCTTCAATCGCTTCCTGGCCTCGCTGCAGGGCCTCATCGGCCAGCTGATCCGCTCGGTGGGCGAGGTGGCCTCGGCCGCCGAGCACACCTCCCATATCGCCCAGCGCACCCGCGACGGCGTGCAGCGCCAGTTGCAGGAGATCGACCAGTTGGCCACCGCCATGCAGGAGATGACCGCCACCGCCCAGGACGTGGCCGGCAATGCCGGTCGCGCGGCGCGGGCCGCCACCGAGGCGGACGGCGCGGTCAACGAAGGCCAGCGGCTGGTGCAGCAGAACGTCGCCAGCAGCGCCGCCCTCGCCCGGGAGATCGAGCGCGCGGTGGAGCAGGTCCGCCGGGTCGCCGAGGACAGCGAGAACATCGGCTCCATCCTCACCACCATCAACGGCATCGCCGAGCAGACCAATCTGCTGGCACTCAACGCCGCCATCGAGGCGGCGCGGGCCGGCGAGCAGGGCCGCGGCTTTGCCGTGGTGGCCGACGAGGTGCGCAACCTGGCGCAAAAGACCCAGGTCGCCACCGGCGAGATCCAGGAGATGATCCAGCGCCTGCAGCAGGGCACCCGCGAGGCGGTGACGGTGATGCAGGCCAGCGGCGCCCAGACCAGCACCCAGGTCGCCCAGACCGAGGCCACCCGCCAGGCCCTGGACACCATCCTGGCGGCGGTGGGCGAGATCACCAGCATGAATCTGCAGATCGCCAGCGCCGCGGAAGAACAGAGCGCGGTGGCCGAGGACATCAATCGCAACGTGGTCAACATCGGCCAGAGCGCCCAGGCGGTCCACGGCGAAGCCGACAGCGCCTCCCGCGCCGGCCAGCAACTGCGCGAACTGGCCGAACAGCAACGCCAGCTGGCGGGACGGTTCCGGGTCTAGTCCCCTCCCCCAAGTGCCAAGCCACCCTCTCCCTCCTGGGAAAGGGCCGGGGTGAGGACCGCCTCTACAGCGGCGTCAGACACTCCGGTCCGTCCACCTCGGGCCGATTGACGATATCGGCCAGCACCCGCTCGCGCAGCGGCATGCCGCCCGTGGCCAACAGCGCCTGCAGGGCTTCGGGCGGGCTGTCCGGATCCTGCCAGAGGGCGCGCCCCGCTTCGTCCAGCAGGATCGGCCGCCGCAGCGGGCCGGCGGCCTGGGTGACCATGGCCACCGACAGCCAGAGCTGGTCCCCGGCCGGATAGGCCTCCCAGAGCGCGGCGAACCAGGCCAGGGGTTCGCCATTGAGCATCCAGTAGGGCCGCTTGCGATGATTGCCGCGCCATTCGTAGAAGCCGTTGGCGGGCAGCAGGCAACGCCGCAGGCGAAAGGGCTCGCGAAACATCGGCTGGGTGGCCAGGCTTTCGGCGCGGGCATGGGTGGGGGTGCGGGAAAGATCGGTGAGCCAGGGCGGAGTCAGTCCCCAGCGACCGCTGTCGACCCGCTCGCCCTCGGCGGTCCGCCGCTGCAGCAGCACCTGCTGGTGGGGGGAGATGTTCCAGCGCGGCGCATGCTTTTCGGGGAATCCCGCCAGGGCGGCGAATTCGGCGGGCCAGCGGAACAGGGCGTAGCGTCCGGACATGAAAACCTTTTTAGGTTCTTTACGAAAAGTCGCCGAGCGAAGGTCAGGCGAGGCGAAAAATGCTGAGGAAGCGGAGTTTACAAGTGGTAAATGAGCATTCCGAAGCGTTTTTCAACGAAGCATCACCGATGCGTAGGCACTTTTCGTCTAGAACCTAGCAGACGAGGATGCCCTGCTCGGGGGACGGATCCTCTCCCGGCAGGGGCGTGGCGGCATTGTACGCGGCGATCAGCGCCTGCGCGCGGAGGGCCTCCTCATCCTCGACCAGCAGGCCGAGCAGCCCTGCCGCCGGCAGGTCGCCGATGCCCCCGAGCAGATGGCGCCCGGCGAGAAAGCCGCTGATGCCTTCGCTGGTCAGCACCGCCAGGAGCAATTCACCCTCGTGCAGCGAACCCGGCTCGTAGATGCGACGCATCAGTCGTCCTCCCGACGAACCTCGAGATTCCAGTCCTCGCCATCGGTGTGCAGGCCGAAGCGGATTGGCCGGCAGCAGACTTCGCAGTCTTCGTAGTAGTCCTGATCACCGCCGCTGAGGTCGAGCACCACCTCGCCCGGTTCGCCGCAATAAGGGCAATCGTATTCCTGGCTTTCCAGCATCTGCCTGCACTCCTCGACCGCCAACCTGCCGCCCATCCGGCCCCTGGCGCTTGCATCTGGCGCCACGCCCACTACTATGGCCGCCGGAATTTCTACAAGAGAACACCATGGGCGAGTTCGAAGCCATTCGACCCTATAACGACGCGGAAGTCCCCGGGGTTCTGGCCCGCCTGATCGACGACGACCACTTCATCGCCATCCTCGCCGGCTACCGTTTCCCGCGCCTGTCCAAGGGCCTCGGCTGGGTGGTGCGGCCCCTGTTGCGCACCCGCCTGCGCCAGGAACTGGGCGGCATCCAGAGCGTCGCCGCGCTGCAGGACAAGCTCGAACCCTATGTGGATCGCGCCATCGAAAAGGCCTCGGACGGCGTCACCTACTCCGGTATCGACCAGCTGCGCAGCGGCCGGGCCTATCTGTTCCTGGCCAACCACCGCGACATCGTGATGGACCCGGCCTTCGTCAACTATGCCGTCTACCACGCCGGCCTGCCAACGCCGCGCATCGCCATCGGCGACAACCTCCTGCAGAAGCCCTTCGTCAGCGACCTGATGCGGCTGAACAAGAGCTTCATCGTGCACCGCTCCATCAGCGGTCGGCGCGAGAAGCTGGCGGCGTACCAGAATCTGTCCGCCTACATCAATCACTCGATCCGCCAGGACGGCCAGTCCATCTGGATCGCCCAGGCCGAGGGCCGGGCCAAGGATGGCGACGACCGTACCGATTCGGCCATCCTCAAGATGTTCCACATGAGCTGCAAGGACGCCCCCTTCGCCGAGCTGGTCAAGGCGCTGAACATCGTGCCGGTATCCATCAGCTACGAATTCGATCCCTGCGACCAGGCCAAGGCCCGCGAACTGCACATCCGCGCCATCACCGGCGGCTATACCAAGGCACCGGGCGAGGACGACGTCAGCATCGCCCTGGGCATCACCGGCTACAAGGGCCGGGTGCACGTGGCCTTTGGCGAGCCGGTCACGGGTGAGTTCGAGGATGCCAAGGCGCTGGCCCAGGAAATGGACCGGCAGATCCTCGGCAACTACCGGCTGTTCCCGGCCAGCTACCTGGCCTATGCCGCCTGGGAGGGTCGCGATCCGGAGCTGGCCGTGCCCGCGGTGGACGCCCTGTTTCCCGTCGAGGAGATCGCGGTCGCCCGCGGCGAGTGGGAAAAGCGCCTGGCCGAGTGCCCGGCGGAATACCGCGCGCAGCTGGTGCGCCAGTACGCCCAGCCGGTGCTCAACAAGTACCGCGTGCTGGCCGGCCTGGAATAGCGGTCGGCGACCCATGAAAAAGCCCGGCACTGGCCGGGCTTTTTCGTGGGCGTCGGGTTTTCAGCGACCGCTGAGCACCTGGACCACGGTCGGATCCTTGAATACCCGGGTCAGGGCATCGCTCAGCACATCGCTGACCAGCTTGGTGTTGGCCTCGGCGTTGGGCGCCATGCCGAAACGCTGGTTGAGGCTGGCGCCGTAGCGGCCGCGGTAGCCGCGCTGGCTGTTGCGCACGTCGACCTGGAAGGCCGCGGCGACGTCGGAGGCGGTGACGTACAGTTCCTTGGGCGACTGGTAGTTCAGCTCGGCCAGGGTCAGGGTCAGCTGGGGCGCGCCGGGGCCGGCATTGGGCGACGGGGTGAAGCCCATCTGGCGGACCGCCTTCTCGGCTTCGGCCTGCAGCTTGGGAATCACGTCCTGGGTCTGCACCACCACCACGCTGGTGTCGGGATAGAGACCGCCACGGGTGCCGAGGGTAAAGGAGGAGCGACCGTCGACCACCCGGACCGAGACCGGCTGGCCCTGGCCGACCGGGGCGATGGGCGCGGTGATCTGGGGTTGCGGACTCAATTGCTGGGGGCTGCTGGCGCAGCCGGCCAGGGTCAGACCAGTGGCGGCGAGCAGGCCGAGCAACAGGCGATAGCGCATGCAGAGACTCCAGAGAAAGGGACAGGGGGCAGTATACCCAGCCCCCCAGCGGCGTCGATAGACGGGCACCCCGGACAGAAGAACGCCGGCACGAGGCCGGCGTCTTCCTGGAGCAGGGTCAGGGCCTGGCCGCCAGCGGCGGTCGCGTCTGGCTACGCTCCAGCCAGCCACCGCCGAGGGCCTTGTACAGGGTGACCTCGCTGTTGAGCTGGTTGAGTCGATCGGTGATCAGCTGCTGCTGGGCGCTGTACAGCGAGCGCTGGGCGTCGAGCACCGTGAGGTAGTTGTCGATGCCCTGGCGATAGCGCAGGTTGGCCAGGTCGTAGTACTCCTGGCTGGCCTGCACCAGGTCCTGCTGGGCCTGCAGCTGGTCGTCGTAGGTGCCCTTCGCCGCGAGGGCATCGGCCACTTCGCGGAAGGCGGTCTGGATCGACTTCTCGTAGGTGGCGACGTTGATGTCCTTCTGGATCCTGGCCGCATCCAGGCTGGCCTTGAGGCTGCCGGCCGTGAAGATGGGGATGTTGATGCTCGGCGAGAAGGTCCAGTAGCCGGAGCCGGCGTCGAACAGGCCATTCAGATCGCGACTGGCCGTGCCACCCTGGGCGGTCAGGCTGATGCGCGGGAAGAAGGCCGCCCGCGCCGCGCCGATGTTGGCGTTGGCGGCGCGCAGCTGCAGCTCGGACTGGAGGATGTCCGGGCGCTTCTGCAGGAGATCCGACGGCAGGTTGGCCGGCAGCTCGGCGAGCAGGTCCTTGCCGTCCAGGCCCTTGCCCTGCGGCAGGTCCGCCGGGATCGAGGTGCCCAGCAGCAAGGTCAGGGCATTGCGATCCTGGGCCACCTGGCGGGTGTATTGCGCCAGATTCGCCCGCGCCCCTTCCAGGGCGGTGCGCGACTGGCGCAGGTCCAGGCCACTGGCCACGCCGTTCTCCACGGTCTGACGGGTCAGGTCGTAGGAGCGCTGATAGGCGTCCAGGGTCTCGCGGGTCAGTTGCAGCATGCGCTGGTCGGTGAGCCAGGCGTAGTAGGCGTTGGCCACTTCCGAGACCAGCGAGATCTGGGTGCTGCGACGTCCTTCGCTGGTGGCGAAGTAGTTGAGCAGCGCCTGCTCGCTGAGGCTGCGCAGGCGACCGAAGAGGTCCAGCTCATAGGAGGTGAAGCCCAGGGTCACGCTGTACTGGCTGCTGATGCTGCCGCCGCCACCGCCACCCGCGCCGTTGGCGCTGTTGCCGGCGAGCAGTTCGCGGATGGCGGAGACCTGGCTCAGGTCTTCCGGCTGGCGGGTACGGGTCCCGGTGCCGCTGACACTGATGTCGGGAAACAGCTCGGCGCGCTGCACGCGGTACTGCGCCTGGTAGAGGCGCACGTTCAGCGCGGCCTGGCGCAGGTCGCGGTTGTTGTCCAGCGAGAGCTGGATCAGTTGCTGCAGGGCCGGATCGCGATAGAAATCGCGCCAGCCGATGTCGGCCGCCTGCTGGTCGCGGTTGACCGTCAGGGCATCGTAGGCCTGGCCATGGGGCCAGGCATTCTCCACCGGCGCGTTGGGTCGCTGGTAGTCGGGGATCAGGCTGCAGCCGGAGACGGCCAGCATGCCCACGACCACCGCCAAGAGAGACTTCTTCATATCAGTGTCCTTCCTTGCCATGGGCTTCCTGGTCCTTGGTGGCCTTGTCCTTGAACAGGCTGCTGACCACCACGTAGAACATGGGAATCCAGAAGATCGCCAGTATCGTGGCGGTGAGCATGCCGCCGATCACGCCGGTACCCACGGCGTGCTGGCTGCCGGAGCTCGCGCCCGAGGAGATCGCCAGGGGCACCACGCCCAGGATGAAGGCCATGGAGGTCATGATGATGGGCCGCAGACGCATGCGCGAGGCTTCCACCGCCGCATCGACGATGTTCTTCCCGCCCTCGTGCAGCTCCTTGGCGAATTCCACGATCAGGATGGCGTTCTTCGCCGCCAGACCGATGGTCGTCAACAGACCGACCTGGAAGAAGACGTCGTTGGCCAGGCCACGGAAGTAGGTGGCCAGCAAGGCCCCCACCACCCCCAGCGGCACCACCAGGATGACCGCGATCGGGATCGACCAGCTCTCGTACAGCGCCGCCAGGCAGAGGAACACCACCAGCAGCGACAGGGCGTAGAGGGCCGGCGCCTGGGAGCCCGACAGCCGCTCCTCGTAGGACAGACCGGTCCAGGCGATACCCACGCCCTGCGGCAGGTCCTTGGCCATGCGCTCGATCTCGGCCATGGCGTCACCGGTGCTGTAGCCGGGCGCCGCGGAACCGAGGATCTCCAGCGAGGAGATGCCGTTGTAGCGCTCCAGCTTGGGCGAGCCGTAGATCCACTCGCCGCGGGCGAAGGCCGACACTGGCACCATCTCGCCCGCGCTGTTGCGCACGTACCACTTGTTGAAGTCCTCGGGATTCATCCGCGCGCTGGCTTCGCCCTGCAGGTACACCTTCTTCACCCGACCGCGGTCGATGAAGTCGTTGACGTAGCTGGACGCCCAGCCGATGGACAGCGTCTGGTTGACGTCGCTCTGCGACAGCCCCAGGGCGCGCACCTTCTCGTCGTCGACGATGAGTTTGAATTGCGGCTCGTCGTTGAGGCCGTTGGGACGGGTCTGCATCAGCTTGGGATTCTGCGCGGCCATGCCGAGCAGTTGGTTGCGCGCGGCCATGAGCGCCTCGTGACCGATGCCGCCCTGGTCCTGCAGATAGAAGTCGAAGCCGGTGGCGTTACCCAGCTCCAGCACCGCCGGCGGCACGATGGCGTAGACGATGGCGTCCTTGATGCCCGACAGGTAGCCCATGGCGCGACCGGCCACGGCACTGGCCCCGTCCTTGGCGTCCGGGCGCTCTTCCCAGGGCTTGAGCTGGATGAACGCCAGACCCGAACTCTGGCCGCGACCGGCGAAGTTGAAGCCGTTGACGGTGAACATCGAGCTGACCGCGCTCGAGTCGTTCTTCATCATCATCTCGCGCATGGTGTCGAGCACCTTCTGCGTCCGCTCGGCACTGGAGCCCGGCGGCGTGGTGACCTGGGCGAAGATCACGCCCTGGTCCTCTTCCGGCAGGAAGGACGACTGGATGCGGGTGAACAGGAACACCATGACGCCGACGATCAGCAGGTACAGCAGCAGGAAGGGCACCTTGTGGCGGATCACCGCGGCCACGCTGCGCTCGTAGCGGTGCTGACCGCTCTCGAACTTGCGGTTGAACCAGCCGAAGAAACCGCGCTTCTCGTGGTGCCCCTGCTTGACCGGCTTGAGCAGGGTGGCGCACAGCGCCGGAGTCAGGATCAGGGCCACCAGCACCGAGAGCACCATCGAGGAAACGATGGTGATGGAGAACTGGCGATAGATCACCCCGGTGGAGCCGCCAAAGAAGGCCATGGGCACGAACACCGCCGACAGCACCATGGCGATACCGACCAGGGCGCCCTGGATCTGACCCATGGACTTGCGCGTCGCCTCCTTGGGCGAGAGCCCCTCCTCGGCCATCACCCGCTCGACGTTTTCCACCACCACGATGGCATCGTCCACCAGCAGGCCGATGGCGAGCACCATGCCGAACATGGTCAGGATGTTGATGGTGAAACCGGCGGCCAAGAGCACCGCGAAGGTGCCCAGCAGAACCACGGGTACGGCGATGGTGGGGATCAGGGTGGCCCGGAAGTTCTGCAGGAACAGGAACATCACCAGGAACACCAGCAGGATCGCCTCGCCCAGGGTCTTGACCACCTCGTGGATGGAGGCGGTCACCACCGGGGTGGTGTCATAGGGATAGACCACTTCCATGCCCGGCGGCATGAACGGCTTGAGCCGCTCGATGGTGGCGCGGACCGCCTTGGCGGTATCCAGGGCGTTGGCCCCGGTGGCCAGACGCAGGGCCATGCCGGAGGCCGGCTTGCCGTCGAACTGGGCGTCGATGGAATAGTTCTCGCCCCCCAGCTCCACCCGTGCCACGTCGCGCAGGCGCACCTGGGCGCCGCTCTGATCGACCTTGAGGAAGATTTTGCCGAATTCCTCGACGCTGGTCAGGCGGGTCTTGCCGATGATGGTGGCGTTGAGCTGTTGCCCCGGCACCGCCGGCAGGCCGCCGAGCTGACCGGAGGCGATCTGCACGTTCTGGCTCTGGATGGCGCTGCTGACGTCGACCGGCGTCAGCTGGTACTTCACCAGCTTCTGCGGATCGAGCCAGATGCGCATGGCGTACTGGGCACCGAACACCTGGAAGTCACCCACACCGCTGGTCCGCGCGATGGGATCGCGCATGTTGGAAACGATGTAGTTGGACAGGTCTTCCTTGGTCAGGGAGCCGTCCATGGAGACCAGGCCCACCACCATCATGAAGTTGCGCTGGTACTTGGCCACGCGCATGCCCTGCTGCTGCACTTCCTGCGGCAGCAGCGGCGTCGCCAGCTGCAGCTTGTTCTGCACCTGGACCTGGGCGATGTCGGAGTTGGTGCCCTGGTTGAAGGTCACGATGATGGTCATGCTGCCATCGGAGTTGGACTCCGAGGAGATGTACCTGAGGTTGTCGATCCCGTTCATCTGCTGCTCGATGACCTGGACCACGGTGTCCTGCACCGTCTGCGCCGAGGCGCCCGGGTAGCTCACCTGGATCGAGACCGCCGGGGCGGCGATGTTCGGGTACTGGTTGATCGGCAGATTGAGGATCGACAGGATACCGGCGAGCATGATCACCAGGGCGATCACCCAGGCGAAGATGGGCCGGTCGATGAAGAACTTGGACATCGGGCGCTCCCCTTACTGAGCCTGACCCGCCGGCTTCTGCTCGGCGGAGGCGATGTTGCTCGCCGGCTTGGTGGTGACGGTGGCGCCCGGCTTGATCTTCTGCAGGCCCTCGGTGATGACCTTGTCACCCGCCTTCAGGCCGTCGGTGACCAGCCAGTCGGAGCCCACGGTACGCTCGGTCTTGAGGATTCGCTGCTCGACCTTGCCTTCGCCGTTGACCACCATGGCGGTGGGCTGGCCCTTGATGTCGCGGGTCACGCCCTGTTGCGGCACCAGCAGGGCATTCTGGCGAACGCCGGACTGCAGCTGGGCACGCACGAACATGCCGGGCAGCAGCAGCTTGTCGGGGTTGGGGAATTCGGCGCGGATGGTCACCGAGCCGGTGCCCTGATCCACCGAAACCTCGGCGAACTTGAGCTTGCCGGGACGGCTGTAGGCGCTGCCGTCTTCCAGCATCAGCTTGACCTCGGCGGCGTTCTCGCCCTGCACGCGCTGCAGCTGACCGCTGTCCAGTTCACGGCGCAGGCGCAGCAGATCGGTGGCGGACTGGGTCACGTCGACATAGATGGGATCGAGCTGGGTGATGCTGGTCAGGGCGGTGGTCTGGTCGGCGGTGACCAGGGCGCCTTCGGTCATCATCGAGCGCCCGATGCGGCCGGAAATCGGCGCGGCGACCTTGGTGTAGGCCAGGTTGATCTCGGCGTTGCGCAGGGCGGCTCTCGCCGATTCCACCTGGGCTTCGTTCTGCCGCTGCATGGACAGGGCGTCGTCGGCTTCCTGCTTGCTGATCGCCTGCTCCTTGACCAGGGCGCCATAGCGCTGGGCCTTGAGCCGGTTGGAGGCCAGGGTCGCCTGGGCCTGGGCCAGCGAGGCCTTGGCCGAGTTGACGTTGGCTTCGTAGGTGCGCGGATCGATTTGATAGAGCTGGGTGCCGGCCTTCACGTCGGCGCCCTCGGTGAAGTAGCGCTTGAGCAGGATGCCGCTGACCTGGGGACGGACCTCGGCGATGCGGAAGGCCGAGGTGCGCCCGGGCAGTTCGTCGGTGAGGGTCACGGTGCGGGGTTGCATCGTCACCACCCCGACCTCCGCGGGCTTCTGCTGCTGTTGCTGTTGCTGGTCCTTGTTGTCCTGCTTGCCGCAGGCGCCCAGGGCCAGGGCCACGGCCAGCAGGGCGGGGGCGAAAAAGGCATGCGCCGGCTTGATCTGCATATCAAAAGTCCTTGAAAGCGGGGAAATGAGCATGCGCAGCGCGCCTTGTGGATCCGCACCGGCTCGAGCATAGGAATTATTATCAGACAAATATACTTACGTTCACGACTGTTTGTAAATAACCCAAGCGCCATGCTCGGGTATCTCGCCGGCGGCTCCGGCGCCTCGTGAAAACGGCTATTCCTACGACATCAGGCCCAGACGACCGACCTCGGTAGCAGACCATCAGGCTGAAGGCGAGTTCTGCCGGGGGATTCCTCTGGCGCCCGCCTCGTCGCCAAAAACGACCAGGCATAAAAATGCCGGACGAATCCGGCATCTTTGGTTACAACCTGAGGGCGTCCCGTTACTGGCGCACGCCTTCGAAGGACAGCATGAATTCCACTTCCTGGGACTTCGGACCGAGGTCCTTCTGGATGTTGAAATCCTTGAGCTTGAGGGTGGTGGTGCCCTCGAAGCCGGCGCGGTAGCCGCCCCACGGATCCTTGCCCTCGCCCATGAAGTGGGCCTTGATGGTGACCGGCTTGGTCACGCCGTTCAGGGTCAGGTTGCCGGTGACGTCGGCGGTGCCGTCGCCGGTGGGGGTGACCTTGGTGGATTCGAAGCTGGCCTGGGGATGGGCGGCGACGTTGAGGAAGTCGGCGCTGCGCAGGTGCTTGTCACGCTCGGCGTGGTTGGTGTCGACGCTGTCGGTGTTGATGGTCACCTTGATCTTGTCGGCGGACGGATCCTTGGCATCGAAGCTGAAGTTGCCGTCGAAGTCCTTGAAGGTGCCGTACAGCCAGCTGTAGCCCAGGTGTTGGATGCGGAACTGGATGAAGGCGTGCTGGCCCTGCTTGTCGATCTTGTAATCGGCGGCCATGGCCTGGCCGGCGCCCAGCAGAGCGGTACCCAGGGCCAGGGCGGCAACGGTTTTCTTCAGCATTGGATGGAGCTCCATGTGGTGGTGGGAAGCGAACATCAGGAAGGGGTATGGACCCGGCCGAGCATGCGCACCAGGGTGCCGTCGCGGTCGACGAAATGGTGCTTGAGCGCGGCCAGCACGTGCAGGCCGGCCAGGACGATCAGCGTCCAGGCGAACCAGAGGTGGATCTTGCCGGCGGTATCGGCCTGGTCCGGCAGGCCGCTCAGGGTCGCCGGCACCTTGAACCAGCCGAAGACATCGATGGCCACACCATCGGCGGTGGAGATCAGATAGCCGGCCACCATGACGCTGAGCATCAAGGCATAGAGCAGGAAGTGCCCGGCCCCGGCGGCGCGGCGTACCAGAGGGCTGCCCTCCACCGGCGGCGGCGGACTGACCAGACGCCAGAGCAGGCGCAGCACCAGGGCGATCAGCAGGAGGATGCCGGCGCTCTTATGCAGTTCGGGGGCGGTGTGGTACCAGGTGTCGTAGTAGTCCAGGGTGCGCATCCACAGGCCGGAGGCGAACATGGCGACGATCGCCAGGGCCATGACCCAATGCAGAACCAGACTTACCAGACCGTAGCGAAGGCCATCGTTGCGCCAGTGCATCGCTTTTCTCTCCTGAAAAAGCTTTGCCTAAGCCTAGCCGCAAACGTATCGATGGAAAGCGGAAAAAGTGTCGAATCAATATCGAAGGAATCGATGGATCGGACGGCGCATGGAGGCCCCGTCCGCTGCGGCCGGGAGGCTGCGCAGGGGCAGCCTCCCGGCGCGGGTCTGGATCAGAACGACCAGTGGAACAGCTTCCAGAAGAAGCCGTGCTCGCCACTGTCCTTGGCCGGCGCGGCGTCGGCGGCCTTGGGCGCGGCAGCCGGCTGAGCCGGGGCCTTGGCGCTGGCGACGACCGGCACCACGGCCTTGCCGGCCTTGAGGTCGCGGACCTGGCCGGCGGCGCGCTGACCGCTGGCCAGGGCCCCTTCCAGGGTGCCCGGATGCAGCGGATCGGTGTGCTCGCCGGCAAAGATCACCCGGCCGGTGGGCTTTTCCCACAGCCGCCAGTAGCGGGTGATCTGGCCCGGACCATAGGCCAGGTAGGCACCGCCCACGCCCGGATCGCGGCTGTAGCGACGGACTTCGTAGCCGGAGAAGGCACCGCGCGCCTTGGGATAGAGGGCGTGGAAGCGAATCAGCACCTGATCGACCATCTGCTTGTCGCCGAAGGCCTGCACCAGGCGCGCGCTGTCGCCGGCCAGGTTGACCAGCACATTGGCGCCGCCCTTGACGTCCGGTTCCACCCACAGCATGCCCAGACCCTGGTCGCTGTAGATCTCGCCGCTCATGCGCGACTTGCTGTCCCACACCGGGGTCTTGAACTTGAGCAGGATCTGGTCGCGCCAGCCATAGGTGGTGCCCTTGATGGCGGCCTGCTGGGTGGCGTCCAGCGCCGGGGTCATCTGCACCTGACCAAGGGCGCGCAGCGGCACCG
The DNA here is from genome assembly GCF_030175875.1 of Pseudomonas sp. HR1. Taxonomy (NCBI): domain Bacteria; kingdom Pseudomonadati; phylum Pseudomonadota; class Gammaproteobacteria; order Pseudomonadales; family Pseudomonadaceae; genus Pseudomonas; species Pseudomonas sp. HR1. Next base: position 205,036 of record NZ_JASNRF010000005.1, on the reverse strand, counting down.
CCATCACCACGTAGTCGGCCTTGTAGCCATTGGCGCCGGCCTTGACCGTCACGCCGCTCGGATCCTGGACGATGCTCGACACCTTGCTGTCGGTCTTGATCGTCTTGATCTGCTTGACGAAGGCCTGGGCCAGGACGTCGCTGCCGCCGGGCAGGCGCGAGGCGCGCAGGTCCTTGTCCTCGACGCCGCGATAGACGCGGGTCTGCTGGGCCAGATAGAGCAGCGACAGCCGCGAGGGCTCGTCATAGCGCACGCGGATGCGCTGGTTGATCAGTTGGCGGGCCACCGGCGGCAGATTCTGCTTGTCCAGCCAGGTGGCGGCATTGATCTGGTCGAGGGCGTGCAGGGTCGGGGTGGCGGTCGGCTGCAGCGGATCGCTGATGGCGGCGGCCAGGTCGTCCAGGGACTTGTCGACGCGCTTCAGGGCATCGGCCACGGCCGGCATCTTCTGCACCAGGTCGTCCTGGGAATAGTACTGGCCGTCGATCAGATAGCCCGGGGTGCGCACGAAGGACGGCGCGTCCACGGTCTTGAGCTTGAAGGTGTCCAGGTAGTGGTTGAGCACCGGCTGGGCCTTGGTGTCGCCGATCCATTCGCTGGAGGCGAGACCGGAGCGACCGCCGACGCGCGCGCCGGCTTCCAGCAGGGTCACGTTCCAGCCGGCCTGCTGCAGTTCATAGGCCGAGGCCAGACCGGCCATGCCGGCACCGACCACGATCACCGAAGGACCACTGGGCGCGACGGGCGCCGCGGCAGCCTTTTCCGGCGCCTTGTGCGACTCTTTATGGGCCTTCTCGGCAGCGCCTGCGCTCAGGCTGGTAGCGAATACGCCGGCTGCCAAGCAGACGGTAAAACCTGTCCAACGCGACGACATCTTTTCTAGACTCCTGGGACCGGGAAACGGCGGTGGCGCAGCATACGCCAGCGGCCCCGGGGCAACCAGACGGCGCCACGACCGGCAATCGGCCCGCGCCTTGCTCCCGTCGCGCGCCCTGGCTTAGGCTTGCGCCCCCTTTTTATCGCCGGGCCCGTCGCCAGGAGACCGCCAATGACCAATCACGACTGGATGCGCCGTGACCTGGAGGTGCTCTGGCACCCCTGCACCCAGATGAAGGATCACGAGCAGCTGCCGGTGATCCCGATCCGCCGCGGCGAGGGCGTCTGGCTGGAAGACTTCGACGGCAAGCGCTACCTGGACGCCGTCAGTTCCTGGTGGGTCAATGTCTTCGGCCACGCCAATCCGCGCATCAACGACCGCATCAAGGCCCAGGTCGACCAGTTGGAGCACGTCATCCTCGCCGGCTTCAGTCACCAGCCGGTGATCGAGCTGTCCGAGCGCCTGGTCGCCCTGACCCCGGCCGGTCTCGACCGGGTGTTCTACGCCGACAACGGCTCCTCGTGCATCGAGGTGGCCCTGAAGATGAGCTACCACTACTGGCGCAACGTGGGCCAGCCGGACAAGCGCCGCTTCGTCACCCTGACCAACAGCTACCATGGCGAGACGGTGGCGGCCATGTCGGTGGGCGACGTGGCGCTGTTCACCGAGACCTACCAGGGCCTGTTGCTGGACACCCTCAAAGTGCCGAGCCCCGATTGCTACCTGCGCCCCGAAGGCATGGACTGGGAAGAGCATTCGCGGCAGATGTTCGTGCACATGGAGCGCACCCTGGCCGAGCACCACGCCAGCGTCGCCGCGGTCATCGTCGAGCCGCTGATCCAGGGCGCCACCGGCATGCGCATGTACCACCCGGTCTATCTGCGCCTCCTGCGCGAGGCCTGCGATCGCTATGGCGTGCACCTGATCCATGACGAGATCGCCGTGGGCTTCGGTCGCACCGGGACGATGTTCGCCTGCGAACAGGCCGGTATCCGTCCGGATTTCCTCTGCCTGTCCAAGGCCCTGACCGGCGGCTACCTGCCGCTGGCCGCCTGCCTGACCACCGATGCGGTCTACCAGGCCTTCTACGACGACTACCACACTCTGCGCGCCTTCCTGCATTCCCACAGCTATACCGGCAATCCGCTGGCCTGCGCCGCCGCCCTGGCGACCCTGGACATCTTCGCCGAGGACGACGTCATCGAGGCCAACAAGCCCCTGGCCCGGCGCATGGCCGAGGCCACCGCGCACCTGGCCGAGCACCCCCAGATCGGCGAGGTACGCCAGACCGGCATGGCCCTGGCCATCGAGATGACCGCCGACAAGGCCCGCCGCACGCCCTACCCCTGGCAGGAGCGCCGCGGCCTGGCCGTCTACCAGCACGCCCTCTCCCGCGGTGCCCTGTTGCGGCCGCTGGGCAACGTGGTCTACTTCCTGCCGCCCTATGTGATCACCCCCGAGCAGATCGACTTCCTCGCCGAGGTGGCGAGCGAAGGCATCGACCTCGCCACCCGCACCTCGGTCAGCGTCGCCCTGAGCGACCTGCACCCCAACCACCGCGATCCCGGCTGATCTGGAGTCCGCCATGCGTCTCACCCGCTGCCACCTCGACCTGCCCCTGGCCCTCGGCCGTCTCGAACTGCCCGAGGCCCAGGCCCACTACCTGGGCCGCGTGCTGCGCCTGGCGCCGGGGGATGCCGTGCAACTGTTCGACGGCAGCGGCCGCGAATACCTCGGCCAGGTCGCCGAGGTGGGCAAGAAGACCCTCAGCGTCGACCTCACCAAGGAATTGCCCGGCCAACCCGATTCGCCATTGCGGATCCACCTCGGCCAGGGCCTGTCCCGCGGCGAGCGCATGGACTGGGCGATCCAGAAGGCCACCGAGCTGGGGGTGGCCGAGATCACCCCGCTGGTCAGCGAACGCTGCGAGGTGCGCCTCAAGGACGAACGCGCCGACAAGCGCCTGCAGCACTGGCGCCAGGTCGCCATCAGCGCCTGCGAACAGTGCGGTCGCTCCACGGTGCCGCTGATCCATCCACCGCAGTTGCTGGCCGACTGGCAGGCCGGGCTGGACGCCGATCTCAAGCTGGTCCTGCACCCGGTGGCCGAGCCCCTGGAAAGCCATGCCCGCCCCACCCGCCTGGCCCTGCTGATCGGGCCGGAAGGCGGCCTGAGCGAGACCGAAGTCACGGCCGCCCGCGCCGCCGGTTTCCAGCCGGCCCGCCTAGGGCCGCGGGTGCTGCGCACCGAGACCGCGCCGGTGGTGGCCCTGAGCGTGGCCCAGCAACTCTGGGGTGATTTCCAGACCCCCTGACCTGCCCCCCGGACCGCTGCCCCGCGGCGGTCCGTCCCTTTCCCCACGGATAGTTTTGGAGCCCCGGATGACCCTGCCCTCTCGCCCCTACGCCGCCTTCCTGTTCGACATGGACGGCACCCTGCTCACCAGCGTGGCCTCCGCCGAACGCGCCTGGAGCACCTGGGCCCTCGGCCATGGCCTCGATCCGGCGGACGTCCTCGCCGTGATGCACGGGGTGCGGGCGGTGGAGACGGTCAGGCGCTTCGCCCCGGCGGGCGCGGACATCGACGCCGAGACCCGCGCCATCACCGAACTGGAGATCGCCGATGTCGCCGATATCCAGGAAATCCCCGGCGCCGCGGCCTTTCTCGCCAGCCTGCCGGCCGGCAGCTGGGCGCTGGTCACCTCGGCTTCGCGCCGGCTGGCCGAAGTGCGGCTCGCCGCGGCCGGCATGGCCCTGCCGCCGGTGATGATCTGCGCCGAAGACGTCACCCAGGGCAAGCCCGCGCCGGACTGTTTCCTGGCGGGTGCGCGCAAGCTGGGGGTGGAGATCGGCGACTGCCTGGTGTTCGAGGATGCCCACGCCGGCTTTGCCGCGGCCAAGGCCGCCGGCGCCGATGCGGTGGCCATCACCGCGACCCATCGCCAGCCGCTGGACCTGGGGCTGCCGACCCTGGCCGACTACCGCGGCGTCGGCATCAGCCGTGATGAAGACGGCGCCCTGCGCCTGATCCGGAAGGACTAGAAGACGCCCGCGGCGGCGAGGCGCTCTTCCACCCCGATCAGATCGGGAATGCGCGCCGTGCCGCCTTCGTAGGCCACGGCGCCCAGTTCCAGGGCGGCCAGGGGTACCTCGGCAGCGACCAGCTCGGGGGTGATGCGCAACGAGCGCGGAATGCTGCGGATCAGCAGGGCCAGGAAGCGCACCCGCTCACGCCCACCCAGGGCGTTGAGGATGGCCACCCGCGCATGGCGATCGCCATCGAATTGCGCGGCGCTGCCACTGGACAGCGCCTCGAAACTGATCAGCGGCAGACGCAGGTCGCGCCAGGCGACCTGGCCCAGGCACCAGTCGGGTTGCACCGGCAGTGGCCGGATCTCGCGACAGGGCACCAGCTCGGCCACCGCCGCGTTGGGCAGCAGCAGGGTGCGATCGGCCAGGGTCAGCAGCAGACCGGTCAGGTGTTCGGCGGGCGCGGCGGTCGACATGGGAGATTCCTTCAGCTTTGCTGCTCGGCCAGGCGCGCCACCAGGGCTTCGGCCAGGCCGCGGGGATCGGCGGTAAGGGTCGCGAGACCCGATTCGCGCATGCTTTCCGGCATGCTCGGGGCGATGCAGGTGCTCGCCGACTGGGTCCAGAGCGTGCCACCGCGCCGCCGCACATAGGGCGCCGAGGCGGTGCCGTCGTTGCCCATACCGCTGAACACGATGACCCCGCAGCGGGCGCCGAAGTGCTGCGCCAGGTTGAGCATCATCTGGCTGATCGACGGCGTATGGGGCTCGGGCCATGCGCGCTCGACGATGTCCAGGGCGCCGTTGGCCCGGAAGGTGAGCTCCTGCTGGGTCGGCACTACTACCACCTCGCCACAGCGCACCGGCTCACCCGGGCGCACGCCCTGGATGTGCCACTGACTGTGCCGGCCGACCGCGCGCAGCAGGTTGGCGGCAAAGCCGTCACCGATGTGCTGCGCATAGAGGAAACCGACCGGCAGACCGCCCGGCAAGGCGTCGAGAAAGGCCTTTACCGCCGCCGGACCGCCCAGGGAGGCCGCCAGCAACCAGACCTCGGGAGCCGGATCGCCGGCGGGCAGCGGCAGGTTGGCTAGGGGTTCCGGCAGGGTCAGGCGCGGCGGTCGCGGCTGGTCCTGCAACAGGGTCTCCAAGGCCGGACCGACCGCCGCCACCGGATCGCCGATCAGCCGCTTGAGCTTGCCGATCAGGCGCTTCTCCCACTGGGTGAAGGGGTCGGTGAAGCGCTCCGGCGCCTGGCCTTCGCCGAACAGGATGGGCACTTCGGCCCCCTCCAGCAGCGCGTCCACCAGCGGTGATTCCTCGGTCTGGCTCAGGTCGATCAGCCACAGGTCGGTCGCGACCGAGGGCCAGGCCGCTTCGTCGAAGCGCTCCGGATCGCTGTTGAGGACGACGTGATAGCCATTGTCGGCCAGCACCTGCTGCAGTACGTGACGCTGCAGCGGACTGTCGGCCAGGATGGCGACGCGGGCGGTGTGCATCTCAGTCATGTTCCCTGACCAACCGATGGATGTGGGCCAGGAGTTCGCTCTCCTGGTAGGGCTTGCCCAGGTATTCGTTCACGCCCAGGCTCAGCGCCCGCTCGCGGTGTTTTTCCCCGGTCCGGGAGGTGATCATCACGATCGGCAGGTCCTTGAGGCGCGCATCGTGGCGCACCAGGGTCGCCACCTCGAAGCCGTCCATGCGCGGCATCTCGATGTCCAGCAGCAGGATGTCCGGCTGCCGCTCCTGCAACTGGGCGATGGCGTCCACCCCGTCCTTGGCGGTGAAGACCTCCATGCCGTGGCGTTCCAGCAGGCGGCTGGTGACCTTGCGCACGGTGACCGAATCGTCGACCACCATGACCAGCGCCGGTCGGGTGACCTCGGCCACAGTGGCCGGACCCTGCGCCAGCCGCGCCAGCTCTTCGCCACTGGCGCGCTGACTGCGGATCATCGCCAGCAGGTCGAGAATCACCACCACGCGCCCGTCCCCCAGCAGGGTGGCACCGGACAGACCCGGCACCCCGGCGAATTGCGGACCCAGGCTCTTCACCACGATCTCCCGCGAACCGGCCACCGCATCCACCTGTACCGCCACCGCGTATTCGGCGGCGCGCACCAGCACCACCGGCAGCGGCAGACTCTGGCCGCTCAGCTTGGGCTGCTGGCCATTGCCGAGCAGGTGCCCCAGGTAGCGCAGGTCATAGTGCTGGCCGCCGTATTCGAAGGTGCCCGCTCCCGGACGGTAATAGCGTTCGAGATCGGCCGCGGTCACCCGCACGATGCCTTCGATGGTGTTGAGCGGCACGGCATAGAGGTCGTCGCCGGCATGCACCATGAGCGCGCGGTTCACCGACACGGTGAACGGCAGGCGAATGGTGAAGCGCGTCCCCTCGCCCGCCACGCTGTGGATGTCCATGTTGCCGCCGAGCTGCTTCACCTCCTGGTGCACCACGTCCATGCCCACACCCCGCCCGGAGATCTGGGTGACGGTCGGCGCGGTGGAGAAGCCCGATTCGAGGATGAATTGCAGCAGCTCCTCATCGGCGAGCTGCGCGTCTTCCGCCATCAGGCCGCGCTCGATGGCCTTGCGGCGTACCGCGGCCAGGTCGATGCCACGGCCGTCGTCGGCCAGGGTCAGAATGATGTCGCCACCTTCGCGGCGCAGATCCAGGCTGATCACGCCTTCGGCCGGCTTGCCGGCGCGCTGGCGTCCGGCGGCGTCCTCGACGCCGTGGTCGATGGCGTTGCGCAGCATGTGCTCCAGCGGCGGAATGATCCGCTCGAGCACCGTGCGGTCCAGCTCGCCTTCGGCGTTGCCGACCCTGAGCTCGATCGGCTTGTCCAGTTCGGCGCTGACCTGGCGTACCACCCGGTGCAGGCGCGGCACCATGCGCTCGAAAGGCACCATGCGCGTCTGCATGAGGCTTTCCTGCAGCTCGGTGTTGACCCGCGCCTGTTGCAGCAGCAGGGTCTCGGCATCGCGATTGCGCTGGCCCAGGGTGTTCTTCAGATCCAGCAGGTCGGACGCCGATTCGAACAGGGCGCGGGACAGCTGCTGCAGCTGGGAATAGCGATCCAGCTCCAGGGGGTCGAAATCCTCGTAGCCGGCGCGATCCACGTCTTCGTGGTGACGACTGATGATCTGCGCCTGGGTCTCGGTATCCAGCCGGCGCAGCTGATCGCGCACCCGCTCGATGGTGGCTTCCATCTCGCCGAGGGTGGTGCCGATGTCGCTGACCTGCTGTTCGACGCGACCGCGGAAGATCGAGGTCTCGCCGGCCAGGTTGACCAGCTGCTCCAGCAGCGCGGCCGGTACCCGCACCAGCTCCTGGGACGAACGCCGCTGCGCCGCCTGCTGGCGGACCTGCTGCAGGCGTAGCACGAAGGGCAGTGGCGCCACTGGGGCCGCGGGTGTCTCGGCCGCGACCATGACGGGGGCCGCCGCGCTGTCTTGCTCAGGCAGGGCAACAGGCAGGCCCTCGATGGCGGGCTCGACGTCCGGGTCGGCAGGCGCTTCCTCCTCGGCGACGTCCGCGACCGGTGGCTGCTCAGCCTCGCGCACGACGTCCGGTTCGGCCTCGAGCGTCTCGACCGGCTCGGCCGTCGCACTCGCCTGGGCGGCAGCCGGCAGCGACAGCTGGGCGACCGCCAGTTGCAGCCCGTCGACGCCCTGGGTCGCCAGGGCGCGTACCCGTTCTCGGTCGCCCTCGCTCAGCCCCACGGCGAGCGAGCGCAATTCCGCCAGTTGCTGTTCCAGTTCATGGGCCTGCTCGCCCAGGCCGTGCAGACCGGCCAGGCGCGCGCCACCCTTGAGGGTATGCAGGCAGCGCAACAATTCGTCCACCGCCACATCGGGCGCGGCCGCCCAGTCCGCCAGGGCCTCGTCCATGCTGACCAGCAGGTCCTGGGCTTCCTCGATGAAGATCTCGAGGATTTCCGCATCGGTGTCGGCATCGAAGACCGGTGCCGCCACCACGGCCGCAGCGGTCACGCCGGTCGCCAGTGGCTCGCCGCGGTAGTCGCGCAAGGCCGCGATCAGATCGGCGGCCGGGACCGGGGTCTCGCCCCGGGCTAGGGCTTCGAGTTGCTCGTGCAGGCGGTCATGGCAGCGCTGCAGCAGGTCGCCCAGGTCCGCGCCGGGCTTGATCCGTCCGCGCGCCAGCCCTTCGTAGAAGGCTTCCAGGGCATGGGCGAGATCGCCGATGGCATCCACCTCGGCCAGCCGCGCACCGCCCTTGAGGGTGTGCAGGTCGCGCAGCAGGGATTCCAGTTCGAGACTGTTGTGCGGCTCGGCTTCCCAGGCGCGCAGCGAGGTCGCCATGCTGTCGAGCAGGTCGCGACTCTCTTCGATGTAGATGGCCAGCAACTCGGCGTCGGGACCTTCCTCCGCCTCCGGCGCGGTCGCCATGGGCGCCGGCTCCCGAAGCGCAGACTCGGCGTCCGCCGGGTGGTCCGCGAGCGATTCGCCAAGCGCGGGCTCGCCCGGGGCCGATCCGCTGTCGTCCAGCGCCGGCAGGTCATCGAGATGACCGCTACGGATCCGCTGCAGGCGCTCGACCTGGTCGGCATGCTCGCTGACCGGCTCCCCCGCCGCCAGCTCTTCGAGTTGCGCCGCCAGGCAGCCATGGGCATCGCGCAGGGGCTGGGCCAGTTCGGCACCGCCGGCGAGACGGCCGTCGAGCAGGCCTTCGTAGATGGCGTCCAGCTCCGTGGCCAGGTGCGCGACCGGCGCCACCCCGGCGAGGTGGGCGCCGCCCTTGAGGGTATGCAGATCGCGCTGCAGGGTGCCGAGGTGGAAGCGCTGCTGCGGCTCCACCAGCCAGCGTTTCAGCGCCCGGTCGGCGCTGTCCAGCAGATCCTGGGCCTCTTCAAGGAAGATCAGCTGCATCTCCGGATCGACGGGCTCGGCGGTCTCGGCCTCGACCGCCGCCGGCTCGCTGTCCGCTGCCAGCGGCTGCGGCGCTTCCGGCAGCTCGAGGTCAGGCTCGGCTTCGGCTTCGGCTTCGGCTTCGGCTTCGGCTTCGGCTTCGGCTTCGGCTTCGGCTTCGGCTTCGGCTTCGGCT
>NZ_JASNRF010000005.1:0-195969 GCF_030175875.1 Pseudomonas sp. HR1 | reverse complement strand
CTTCGGCTTCGGCTTCGGCTTCGGCTTCGGCTTCGGCTTCGGCTTCGGCTTCGGCTTCGGCTTCGGCTTCGGCTTCGGCGGGCAGTTCGACGTCCAGCGCCAGCTCAGGTGCCACCGGCGTGGCCGTTGCCGGATCGAAGAGCTCTTCGGGTTCGGGCTCGGCCAGCAGGCTGGTGTCCGCCATGGGCAACCCGGCGAGAATGCCGGCCAGCAGGCCACGCAGGCCCTGGATACGTTCCTCGCTGGGCGTCGCCCGCATGCCACCGGCCAGCTGATTGAGCATGCTGATCAGGGCTTCCTGGGCCTCTTCCGCCTCGCGGAAGAAAGCCGCATCGGCGGGCAGCGAACCGCTCGCCGCGGCGGCATAGACCACCTGCAGGGCTTCGGCCAGTTGCTCGACATCGGCCAACCCGACCCGGGCGGCCCCGTCGGCAAAGGTGTTCAGGCGTTCGGCCAGCAGATCCGGGCAGGCAGCCAGATCACCGTCGGTGCGCCAGGCATGCAGGCGCTCGTCGGCTTCCAGCAGCAGATCCATGGCCGGCATCAGGAAATCGGTCAGGCGCAGGACGTCACGCTGCTCTGGCAGCGGCGCCGCGGGGATCGGCAACTGGGGATTCAGCTCTTCCAGCAGCCCTTCGCAGCGCGCAATCACTTCCGCCGCACCCGCCAGCGGGGTCGCCAGCGACCCTTCGTCGAGTTCGGCCAGTCGCTGCTCCAGCAACTCGGCGCCCTGGGCGAGCAAGCCGCACTCGGGTTCGGCGAAGGCGACATGGGCGAGCTTGTATTCCTTGGCCAGCCGCTCCAGCGCCGACGCCAGCTCGGCCATCGGCGAACTGCCCGCCATATGGGCACTGCCCTTGAGGGTGTGCAGGGCGCGCAGGAGATTGTCGGAGACCGGCTGGGCACTGCCGGCGTCGGCCGACTCGAGGAAACGGCGTACGGTTTCCAGATGCGCCTGGGCCTCGGTACGGAAGATATCCAGCAGCTGGGTATCGGCTTCGATGGCGGCAGGCGCCGGGCTCGCGGATTCGAAGACCTCTGCCACAGGCAGCGCAGCCGCCGCGGACGGGGCCGCGCTGCCGGCCGGCGCTCGCTCGGGCAGGGCTTCGTTGCGGGCCAGCGCATGGGCCGCGTGGGCCAGCCAGTCGACGTCGTCACGTTGCCGTTGACGATCCGCAGCGTATTCCGCGACCAGCTCCGGCAGCAGCGCGCAGGTCTGCTCGACCACCGTCTGCACGGCAGCGCTGTGCGCGACGCTGTGATCCAGCCGGCGATTGAACAGATTCTCCAGCGCCCAGGCCAGTTCGCCGATGACCAGCGCCTGGACCATGCGGCCACTGCCCTTGAGGGTGTGGAAGTTGCGCCGCAATTCACTCAGCGCGGTGCGCTGCTCGGGCTCGGCCTGCCAGGTCGGCAGCCAGCGCTCCAGTTCGGCCTGGACCTCGCCGGCCTCTTCGATAAAGACCTCGCGCAGCTCCTCCTCGACCGGCTCGGCATCGGCCGCGGGCGGCAGCAGCGCCTGCGGCACCTGCGCCGCCGGAGGATTGATGGGGTTGACCGGCGTCGCCAGCACCTCGGCGATCGCCTCGGCATCGGGGGTCGGCGGCGGCAGGCTGTCCAGCTCGATGCCGGCCAGCAACTCCTCGGGCTCTGCACCCTCCGGCTCGGCCTCGGCCTGCGGCGCTTCATCGCTCACCGCGGCCGCGTCCTGCTCGTCTGCCTGGGGCGCGGAGGTCGGAGATTCCTGCGCTTCGGCAGGCTCGAATTCGACCAGGAATTCTTCGTCGGCGTCCGCAGGCTCCTCGACCGGCAGGGCGGTAGGTTCCAGCGCCTCTTCAGCCACCGGCTCCGCCGGCGGTGGCAATTCTTCGGGCAGCTCCTGAGCCGGCGGCTCGACCTCGCCGGAGGCCAGGGGCGCGGCCGCCGCCTCGCCTTCGCCGGCCGCCCTGGGCGGATAGCCGAGAGCGATGAGGCTTTCGTCGGCGATGTCGAGAATCATGTCGTGAGGCGTAGACGGGTCTTCCGCCAGGCGCTCCAGGTAGTACTCGACGCTGGTGATGGCGTCGGCCAGGGTGTCCAGACTCTGCCAGTCGGGCACGGCCTGCTTGCCCAGCAGCTGCTGGCAGATGTAGTCGTTGGCCGCCTGGACCTGGGCCGCGGCCCGTTCCAGCGGAATCATCGCCAGGCCGCCACGGACCTGGGTCAGCAGCAGGGGCACCGACTCCAGGTGAACATGGTTCCACTGGGAGGCGATGAACTCGATGATGGCGTCCTTGGATTGCTCCAGGCCGTTGCGCGCCTCGCGCACCACCACCCGATGCAGCTGATCGATGTCGGTGGTGGGCAGCCGGCTCTCCTCGGCATCGCCGACCTCGTTGCCACTGACCATGCCGGCCAGGGTGGCTTCGACATAGAGCAGCGCCCCGGCGATATCCATGAGGGCGGCGTCGCTGGCCTCGCGCACGCCTTCGGCCAGTTCGGCCACGGCTTCGTGCTGTTCCAGCACCACCTTGCGCGGCTGCCCGAAGCCCAGCACCGCCAGGGTATCGGCGATCTGCTTGAGCGGCGCCAGGAGGCCGCGCAGGCTGGCAGGCTGCTGGCGATCGCTGCGCACGAAAAGGTCCAGGCTGTCCTTGATCTGTACCAGCTCTTCGCACAGCGCGGTCACCACCGAGCGCATGGCTTCGCGATCCGGACCGACGATGCGCGAACGCTCGAAGCCCACCAGCTCGGCATCCGGCAGGGCCTCGTCGAGACGATAGTGCGCCTTGAGCGCGGCGATGCGCGGACTCTGCACCGGCGCCTTGGCCAGGTAGAACAGCAGATTCTTCAGCAGATCGGCCGGCGCCGGCTGGTTGAGGGTGGTCACCCCATCGCTGATGAGTCGCTTGAGTTCACGATCCAGTTGCCGGAGCAGACCGCGGATCGAGCTGCTGTTGTCCAGCTCGCCGGCCTGCAACAGCTCGGTCAGACCCGCCGCCACCGGCCAGAGGGCGCCAAAGGGCGAGCCGGCGCAGAGCTGATCCAGCCGCTCGAAGACCCGCAGCAGATAATCCAGGTGCAACTGGACGTCGCGGTCGCGGAACAGTCCGACCTGGGCGCCCTGCAGCGCCTGGCGCAGCTTGCGCAGGCGTGGCAGCCAGTCCGGCGCCGCGCGGTCTGCCAGTTCGGCATCGCTCAGCGACAGCGGCGTGGCGGACAGATCCGGCGAGAACAGGCTGGTTTCCGAGAGCAGCTTTTCCCCGCGCGCCGAGCGCAGGTCGTTGAGCAGCGGCAGGATGGCCAGTGGCAGATCGCGGCGGGCCTCGAGAACCCGGTCCAGATAGGGCGGCACCTGCAGGATGGCCTGCATCAGGACTTCCAGCGCCTCGTCCGAGCTGTTCACCCGCTCTTCGTGAAGGGCCTGCAGCAGCAGCTCCATCTCTTCGGCGAGCAGCGCGGCGCCATAGAACTCCACCATCTGCAGGGTGCCGTAGACCTGGTGCACATAGGTCCGGCAGAAACCCAGGCGGCTACGGTCGTGCGGGTTGTCGACGAACGCCTCGAGCGCCTTGCGGGCCTGCTGCAAGGTTTCGGCGATCTCTCCCTTGACCCACTCGAGGGCTACGTAGTCGTGTCGATCGATCATCTCGGCTCCTGTCATGCCGGGGGGCTTACCTGGCGGGTGAACGCCAGGACTTCGGGATGATCGACGGGTACCAGTTGCGGGTGGCTCCAATTGCTCACCTCACCGACACCCAGGACCAAGAGCCCACCCGGTGCAAGCCGCTGGACCAGCTGGTTGAGCAGGTCTCGACGCAGCCAGCGGCGGAAATAAATCAGCAAGTTCTGACAAAAAATGACATTGAGCCCCTGCAAGGGGGCCTGCCCCAGTTCCAGCACATTGAGTCGGGCGAAGCACAGTCGCTCCGCCAGGCCCGCGGTGACCTCGAAACTGCCGTCCGCATGGGTGCGGAAATAGCGCTCGCGCAGGCTGGCCGGCACCCCAGCCAGCCGCTGCAGGCTGTAGGTCCCCTGCCGCGCCTGGCGTAGTGCTTCGCTGCTGATGTCGGTACCGGTCAGGGCGAACGTCAGGGGGCGTGGCTGCCGGGCCAGAGCTTCGGCGGTACTGATGGCCATCGAAAACGCTTCCTCTCCACTGGCGCACCCCAGACTCCACAGGGTCAGACCGTTGCCCTCGGTGGTCCGGGCGAATTCACTCACATAGGCTTCCAGCAGCGCGAAGGACGGTGGATGGCGAAAGAAGCGGGTGGCCTGGATGGTCAGCCGATCGAGCAGCCGGACCCATTCGATGCGCCCGCCGATGCCCGCGCAGACGACCTGGTAGTAGCTGTCGTAATCCGCGATCTCCAGTTCGCGCATGCGCGCGGCCAGCTGGATCTGCAGAAAGCTGCGCTGGCGATCGTCCAGTACCATGCCGGCGCGCATCTCGAGCAGCTGTCGCCAACGCTCGAAGTCCGCATCCGGCAGCTCGGGAGCACGGCGCAACGCCCAACTCGACTCCCTCACCCCGTCTCCCCCTCGCCACACCGCGATGCGGCCGCTGCGGTCAGCCCAGCGGCTGCTCGTTCGGCAGATTGAAGCCCGAGACCGAACGCCGCATCTCGCTGGCCAGCTTGGCCAGCTCGCCGATGCTGCGCGCGGTGGCGGTGGTGCCGGCCGAGGTCTGCGAGGTGATCTCCTGAATCACGTTCATGGTGCTGGAGATGTGGCTGGCGGACGAAGACTGCTGGCGCGCGGCATTGGAGATGTTCTGGATCAGCCCGGCGAGGCTCTGCGATACCTTCTCGATCTCTTCCAGGGCCACACCGGCGTCCTGGGCCAGGGCGGCCCCGCGCACCACTTCCGAGGTGGTCTGCTCCATGGAGATGACCGCTTCGTTGGTGTCGGTCTGGATCGCCTTGACCAGGGCCTCGATCTGCTTGGTGGCGCCGGAGGAACGTTCGGCGAGGCGCTGGACCTCGTCGGCGACCACGGCGAAGCCGCGGCCGGCGTCACCGGCCATGGAGGCCTGGATGGCGGCGTTCAGGGCCAGGATGTTGGTCTGGTCGGCGATGTCGTTGATCAGGCCGACGATGTCGCCGATCTCCTGGGACGACTCGCCCAGGCGCTTGATCCGCTTGGCGGTGTCCTGGATCTGTTCGCGAATGCTGTCCATGCCGATGATGGTGTTGTGCACCACCTGGTTGCCCTTGTTGGCGATGGCCACGGAGCGCTCCGCCACCGCGGTGGATTCGGAGGCGTTGGTGGATACCTGGTCGATGGACACGGCCATCTCGTTGATCGCCGCGGAGGCCCCGGCGATTTCCTGGGCCTGGTGTTCCGAGGCCTCCGCCAGCACGGTGGCGGTGTCCTGGGACTCCTGGGCGGCGGCGGCCACCTGGACGGCGGTCTGGTTGATGGTTTCCACCAGTTCGCGCAGCTGGTCGATGGAGTAGTTGATGGAGTCGGCGATGGCGCCGGTGAAGTCTTCGGTCACCGTGGCCTGCACGGTCAGGTCACCGTCGGCGAGGTCGGCGATCTCGTCCAGCAGACGCAGAATGGCGGTCTGGTTGCGCTGGTTCTTCTCGTCGGTCTCGGCCAGGCGGCGGCGGGTGTCGCGCACCAGGATGTAGCCGATGCAGAGGATGGCGCCGAGGGCGATGAACACCAGCAGGTAGCTGCCCACGGTGTTGATCTTGCGGCTCTGGGCCAGCGACGCGTAACCGGCGCTCAGGTCCGAGGCGGAACCGAGCAGCGCCTGGGAACCGCGGTAGATCAGGCCCACGGCGGAACGGATCTGCAGCAGTTCGGGCGAGGTCGCGAGGATCTCGTCGACGTTGCCGGAGACGAATTCGAACAGCTTGTTGGCTTCGTTGAGGCGGCCGACCGCCTCGGGATCGGTGATCTTGGCGATGCCCATGGAGGCATTGCCTTCGCGCATGGCCTTGAGCACCCGGCCGAACAGGCTGGCGTCGCGACCAAAGCTGTCGGCCGCCTGCACGGCGGCTTCGTCGCCGGTGAGGATCTTGTTGATGGCGCCGAGGATCCGCTCGGCGAGCAGCGCCTGCCGCTGGGCCACCACCACCTGACTGGCGGGCGCGCCGCGCTCGATCAGGATGTCGACGATCTCTTCGTTCTCGACCTGCAGCTGGGGGATGGTGTCGGCCAGGGCGCCGGACAGCTGGTGCAGGGACAGTACGGTCTGCTCGCTGCCGAGCATGGTGTCGACCTGCTTGCGCTGGGCCTCCCACTGGGACTCCAGGGTGTCCAGCCGCGGGCGGAGGATCGCCGGCGACGCCGGCAGGCCGGTCTGCGGATCGCCGCTGCGCAGGATGTTCAGGCGGCGCTCGAATTCGGCACGGGCCTGGCGCAGGTCCTTGAAGGCGTCGGCCTTGCCGGTCGCGGCCTCACTGGCACTCTTGGCCAGCTGCTGCGAGAGGATGCGCAGCTCGGTGGCCTGGCCCTGATACTGGTTGTCGTAGTTGGTCTGAGTGCCCAGGTACGCGAAGTTGGCGAACAGCAGCACGATCGCGACGATCAGCACCACGAACATGCCCGCGACCCACGCGTTGAGTTTCCCGGTATTGAGTTTGTTCATCAGCGGCCCCCGCCTGGACCTTGGTTCCTTTAGTTCTATCCTTGTCGGACGCCGGACCGGTTTGCTTGAAGCCGGTGCTCGTCGCCCTACCCCCACCCGTCGGCGACGGCTCCTGCCATCCCGACCCCGATCCGCCTTGCAGCGTCCGGACCTCCGACCCGCTAGGCCGCGACGTCCATGAACTCGGGATGCTCAACCAAGGCGCGCGGGCTGCAGACCAGCCAGGGCACGTCGCGTTGGAAGACACCTTCCAGAAAGAAGTGCAGGCCCGCCGGCACGCTGTCGGCGTGCTCGCGATAGGCCTCGATGTCGAAATGCTGCATCCCCAGGACTTCGTCAACCGCCAACCCGACGAAGAGGTCGCCATGGTCGACGATCAGGATGCGCCGCTGTTTGCGCAGGGCCTGGATCTTCACGCCGAGGAATTGCCCCAGGTCGGCGATCGGCAGCAGGCGACCACGCACGTTGGCCACGCCCTTGAGCCACGGCTTGACGCCGGGCAGCGCGGTGAAGCGCGGCTCCGGCAGGATCTCGCTGACCTCGCCCATGGGAATCACGAAGCGCAATTCACCGAGGCGAAAGCCGATACCGCTCCAGCTGCGCTGGTTTTCCTGCTGCGCTGGCAGGCCGGCCGCCCGCTCGCGGCAGCGCAGATCGATCAGGCGCAAGAGTTCGTAGGGCGTGGTGGCGTCGCTCATAGGATTCCCTGCCCAGTGGGGCGCTGCCGCGAGAAACGGACGAAAGACCTCAGCCTTGCAGGACACCCGCCAGGGTGCGCAGCAGGGTGTCTTCGTCGATGGGCTTGGTGAGGTAGTCCTTGGCGCCCTGGCGCTTGCCCCAGACCTTGTCGGTTTCCTGGTCCTTGGTGGTGACGATGACCACCGGGATGTGGCTGGTCTCGGCATCCTTGGTCAGCTGCCGGGTGGCCTGGAAGCCATTGAGGCCGGGCATGACGATATCCATCAGCACCGCGTCCGGCTTCTCCTGGCGGGCCAGGGCGACGCCGTCGGCACCGTTCTCGGCCTTGAGCACCTGATGCCCATGCTTTTCCAGCATGGCGGTGAGCTTGTACATCTCGGTGGGAGAGTCGTCGACGATCAGAATTCGAGCCATGAAAATTTCCTACTAGATTGAATCGCCCGCCTCAGGACACTCAGGACGCTTGTTCGAGCGGAGTGAAACTGGGGACGTGGGTCTTGATCGCACCGATCAGCTCTTCTTTGCTGAAGGGTTTGGTGAGGTACTGGTCAGAGCCGACGATGCGGCCCTTGGCCTTGTCGAAGAGCCCGTCACGGGAGGACAGCATGATGACGGGCGTCGCGCGGAAGGCGCTGTTGTTCTTGATCAGCGCGCAGGTCTGATAGCCATCCAGTCGCGGCATCATGATGTCCACGAAGATGATGTGGGGGTGACTATCGGCGATCTTGGCGAGCGCATCGAATCCATCGATGGCGGTGATGACCTCGCAGCCAACTTTCTTGAGCAGGGTCTCGGCGGTCCGACGAATCGTCTTCGAGTCGTCGATCACCATGACCTTCAGCCCTTCCGAATACTGTTCCATGTTCAAGCTACCAGCTCATCGTCGATGAAACGTGAATGATGTCGATCCGGGCACTTTGGCGGCGCCTCTTTGTAGCACACAATACCGTGACGTACCACGCAGATCCCCTGGTGGCGGACCACCGGCCCGCCCGCCACGACGATCGCGCAAGCATTGGCACTGGAGGGGATCGAAGGGCTATTCTGACGCCTTGCCCACGTACAACCGAGGTCTAGCGTCAATGAGTATCCGCCTGGGGATCGTCATGGATCCCATCGAACGCATCTCCTATAAGAAGGATAGCTCCATGGCCATGCTGTGGGCGGCCAAGGCGCGCGGCTGGACCCTGCACTATTTCGAGATGCAGGACCTGTACCAGGTCGATGGCGAGGCCCGTGGTCGCGGTCGACAGCTGGACGTGTTCCAGGATCCGGAGCGCTGGTTCGCCTTTGGCGAGGACGTCGACCTGCCCCTGCGCGAGCTGGACGTGATCCTGATGCGCAAGGATCCGCCCTTCGACAACGAATTCGTCTATGCCACCTACCTGCTGGAGCAGGCCGAGCGTGGCGGCACCCTGGTGGTGAATCGCCCGGCCAGCCTGCGCGACTGCAACGAGAAGTTCTTTGCCACCCTGTTTCCCGAGCTGGCACCGCCGACCCTGGTCAGCCGCCGCGCCGACATCATCCGCGAATTCGCCCGCACCCATGGCGACGTCATCCTCAAGCCGCTGGACGGCATGGGCGGCAGCTCCGTGTTCCGCCACCGCGAAGGCGATCCCAATCTCTCGGTGATCCTCGAGACCCTGACCGCCCACGGCACTCAGCAGATCATCGCCCAGCGCTACCTGCCAGGCATCAAGGACGGCGACAAGCGCATCCTGATGATCGACGGTCAACCCGTGGACTATTGCCTGGCGCGCATTCCGGCCCAGGGCGAGACCCGCGGCAACCTGGCCGCCGGTGGCCGGGGCGTCGCCCAGCCGCTGTCGGCGCGGGATCGCGAAATCGCCGCCACGGTGGGCCCGGAACTGCGCAAGCGCGGCCTGCTCTTTGTCGGTCTGGACGTGATCGGCGAACACCTCACCGAGATCAACGTCACCAGTCCGACCTGCATCCGCGAGATCGATGCGGCCTATGACACCCGCATCGCCGAGCGCCTCATGGAGGTGATCGCGCAGCAACGCGCGGGCTGAGGCGAGGGTCCGTGCCGCCGGTGGCGGCATGGACAACCGCGGACACAATCCGCAGACTGGCGCCAGCCCTGCCGCGCGTCCTCTGCCCTTGCCGACCCAGTCAATGCCCAGCACCGCCTCCTCCCCCGCCAGCCAGGTTCGTCCCGCCGACCGCCTGGGCTTCACGCTGCTCATCGCGATCCTGCTGCACGTCGTGCTGATTCTCGGCGTCGGCTTTTCGCTGCCCGAGCCCACCCAGATCAGCCGCACCCTGGAGGTGACGCTGGCCAGCTTCAAGAGCGACGAGGCGCCCAAGCAGGCCGACTTCCTCGCCCAGGAGAACCAGCAGGGCAGTGGCACCCTGGACAAGGCGGCGGCCCCGAGCACCCCGGTGCAGGCGCCCTTCCACGACAGCGAGATCCGCCAGGCCGCGCCCCCAGCCCGCCCGCCCGCAGCGGATCGCGCCCAGGCACCCAAGGCGGCGGTGACCACCCGCGCCGCGCGGCCGACCAAGGCCGAACCCAGTCGCGAGACGCCCGAACGGGAGCAGCGCGATGCGCCGAGTCCCGAGTCCGACAGCCAGGCCGCCGAACTCGCCAGCCTGGAGGCCCAGCTCGCCGAAGAGCGCCAGCAATACGCCAAGCGGCCAAAGATCTGGCGGATCAACGCCGCCTCGACGCAAAAGGATAAGGGCGCCCGCTACAAGGAAGAATGGCGGCGCAAGATCGAGCGCATCGGCAATCTCAACTACCCCGAACAGGCCAAGCGCGACCGCCTCTACGGCAGCCTGCGCCTGCTGGTGTCCATCAACAAGGACGGCTCGCTCTACGAGGTCCAGGTGCTGGAGTCCTCGGGGCGCCAGGTACTCGATCAGGCGGCGCTGCGCATCGTCCGGCTGGCGGCGCCCTTCGCCCCCTTCAGCGGCGACCTGGCCGACATCGACCGCCTGGAGATCATCCGCACCTGGCGCTTCGAGCGTGGCGACCGCCTGTCCAGTCAATAGCCCGGGACGCCGTTGGACTTGAAGCCGGACCGCGCAACCGGGAAACTTGCCGGTCATGAAGCCGACCTCCAGCACCACCCTACAGCACCAGCTCCTGATCGCCATGCCGCAGATGGACGATCCCAATTTCGCCGAGACGGTGATCTACCTCGTCGACCATGGCCCGGACGGCGCCATGGGCCTGGTGATCAACCGGCCCAATGGCCTGCACCTGGACGACCTGCTCGAACAGCTGCGTCCGGACATACCGGCCACCCCGGAAGACACCCGAGTGGTGCTCTATGCCGGCGGTCCGGTGCAGACCGATCGCGGCTTCGTCCTGCATGACGCCGGCCCGGTGTTCCAGAACACCCTGGAACTCGAAGAACTGAGCCTGACCACCTCGCCGGACGTGCTCTTCGCCCTCTCCGACGGCACCGGTCCGAGCCGCCACCTGATCACCCTGGGCTACAGCGGCTGGGGGCCCGGCCAACTGGAAGAAGAACTCGCCGCCAATCTCTGGCTCACCACCCCGGCCACCAGCGCCCTGCTGTTCGAGACGCCGAGCGAGCAGCGCCTCGGCGCGGCCGCCGCCCTGCTGGGGGTCGACCTGCGCCTGCTCTCGCGCCAGGCGGGCCACGCATGAGCGCGCCCAGCGGGCTCTACCTGGGCTTCGACTACGGCACCCGGCAGATCGGCGTCGCCGTCGGCCAGGCCGTGACCGGTCAGGCCCGCGAACTGCTCACCCTCAAGGCGCAGAACGGCGTACCCGACTGGCAGCAGATCCAGCGGCTGCTGGACGAGTGGCGGCCCACCGCCCTGGTGGTCGGCCTGCCGCTGAACATGGACGGCACCCCCAGCGAGATGAGCGAGCGCGCCGAACGCTTCGCCCGCCGCCTGCACGGCCGCTACGGCCTGCCCGTGCATACCCATGACGAGCGCCTCACCACCTATGCCGCCAAGGGCGAGCGCCTGCAGGGCGGTCAGCGCGACGGCTATCGCGAGCGCCCGGTGGATGCCCTTGCCGCCGCCCTTCTCCTGGAAGGCTGGCTGACCCAACAACTGGAACGGGCCGCGCGCCCGCAATCGGAGTAGCCATGCACCTGCCCTCTCCCGCCGAGCTCCTGCCGCGGCTGGCCGCCGACCTGCGCCTGTCGCTGGATCGTCGTGGCATCACCGACCCCGGCTTCGTCGGCATCCACACCGGCGGCCTCTGGGTCGCCGAGGCCCTGCTGGCCGAACTCGGCCTTGACACCCCGCTGGGCAGCCTGGACGTCTCCTTCTACCGTGACGACTTCACCCAGAAGGGCCTGCACCCCCAGGTGCGCCCCTCGGCCCTGCCGTTCGAGATCGACGGGCGCCACCTGGTGCTGGTGGACGACGTGCTGATGAGTGGCCGTACCGTGCGCGCGGCGCTCAACGAACTCTTCGACTATGGCCGTCCCGCCAGTGTGACCCTGGTCTGCCTGCTGGACGTCAATGCCCGCGAATTGCCGATCCAGCCTGACGTGGTGGGCGCCACCCTGACCCTGGCCCCCACCCAGCGCGTCAAGCTGAC
The DNA here is from genome assembly GCF_030175875.1 of Pseudomonas sp. HR1. Lineage (NCBI taxonomy): Bacteria > Pseudomonadati > Pseudomonadota > Gammaproteobacteria > Pseudomonadales > Pseudomonadaceae > Pseudomonas > Pseudomonas sp. HR1. The sequence goes on along the minus strand of NZ_JASNRF010000005.1, from coordinate 184,138 downwards.
CGGCCCCTCGCCGCTCGCCCTCGAATACCGCGACGTCCCCGCCGCCTGACCTGGATCTGCCGCCATGACCGACGCTACGCGTTCGCTGCAACTCAACGCCCAGGGCCAATTGCGCCACTTCCTGTCACTCGACGACCTGCCCGCCGAACTCCTCACCGAATTGCTCGACACCGCCGACTCCTTTCTCGAGGTCGGTGCCCGGGCGGTGAAAAAGGTGCCGTTGCTGCGCGGCAAGACCGTGTGCAACGTCTTCTTCGAAAATTCGACCCGCACCCGCACCACCTTCGAACTGGCGGCCAAGCGGCTGTCGGCGGACGTCATCACCCTCAACGTCTCCACCTCCTCCACCAGCAAGGGCGAGACGCTGTTCGACACCCTGCGCAACCTGGAAGCCATGGCTGCCGATATGTTCGTGGTGCGCCACGCCGATTCCGGCGCCGCCCACTTCATCGCCGAGCACGTCTGCCCCGATGTGGCCATCATCAACGGTGGCGACGGCCGCCATGCGCACCCCACCCAGGGCATGCTCGACATGCTGACCATTCGCCGCCACAAGGGCGATTTCGCCAACCTGTCGGTGGCCATCGTCGGCGACATCCTGCATTCGCGGGTCGCCCGCTCCGACATGCTGGCGCTGCGCACCCTGGGTTGCCGCGACATCCGCGTGATCGCCCCGCGCACCCTGCTGCCGGTCGGCCTCGAAGAACTCTATGGCGTACGCACCTTCACCGACCTGGCCGAGGGCCTGGACGGCGTGGACGTGGTGATCATGCTGCGCCTGCAACGCGAGCGCATGCAGGGCGGCCTCTTGCCCAGCGAAGGCGAGTACTACCGGCTGTTCGGCCTGACCCGCCAGCGCCTGGCGCGCGCCAAGCCCGATGCCATCGTCATGCACCCCGGGCCGATCAACCGGGGCGTCGAAATCGAGTCCGCGGTCGCCGATGGCGAGCAGTCGGTCATCCTCAACCAGGTCACCTACGGCATCGCGGTCCGCATGGCGGTCTTGTCGATGACCATGAGCGGGCAGACGGCCCAGCGTCAGCTACAGGAGAATGCGCAGTGAGCCTGAGCATCCGCAATGCCCGGGTGATCGACCCGGCCACCCGTCTCGACCGGATCGGCGACGTCCATGTCGACCAGGGTCGCATCCTCGCCCTCGGCGAGGCGCCCTCGGGCTTCCAGGCCGACGAGCAGCTGGACGCCAGCGGCCTGATCCTGGCGCCCGGCCTGGTCGATCTGGATGTCGCCCTGTGCGAACCGGGCCTGACCCGCAAGGGCAACGTCGACAGCGAGACCCGCGCCGCCGCGGCCGGTGGCGTCACCAGCCTCTGTTGCCCGCCCACCACCCGCCCGGTGCTGGACACCACGGCGGTGGCCGAACTCATCCTCGACCGGGCGCGCACCGCCGATCACGCTCGCGTCCACCCCATCGGCGCCCTGACCAAGGGCCTGGGCGGGGAACAGCTGGCCGAACTGATGGCCCTGCGCGACGCCGGTTGCGTGGCCTTCACCAACGGCCTGCAGCCCTTCGAGAATCTGCGGGTGCAGCGGCGGGCGCTGGAATACGCCGCCACCTTCGACCTCACCGTGGTCTTTACCGCCCTGGACGCCGATCTGGCCCACGGCGGCCTGGCCCACGAAGGGCCCACCGCCAGCTTCCTGGGGCTCACCGGCATCCCGGAGACCGCGGAGACCATCGCCCTGTCGCGTGACCTGCTGCTGGTGGAACAGAGTGGCGTGCGCGCCCACTTCGGGCAGCTGACCAGTGCCCGCGCGGTGGAGATGATCGCCGCCGCCCAGGCGCGCGGCCTGCCGGTGACCGCCGATGTGGCGCTCTACCAGTTGCTGCTCACCGACGAGGCCCTGCAGGGCTTTTCCAGTCTCTATCACGTCAAGCCGCCGCTGCGCACCGCGCGCGATCGCGACGCCCTGCGCGCCGGGGTACGGGACGGGGTGATCGGCGCCATCTCCAGCCATCACCAGCCCCACGAGGCGGACGCCAAGCTGGCGCCCTTCGCCGCCACCGAGCCGGGCATCAGCAGCGTCGAATTGCTGCTGCCCCTGGCCCTGACCCTGGTGGACGATGGCCTGCTGGATCTGCCGACCCTGCTGGCCCGCCTCACCAGCGGCCCGGCCCAGGCCCTGCGCCTCGCGGCAGGCCGCTTGGCCAAGGGCCTGCCGGCGGACCTGGTGCTGTTCGCCCAGCAGCCGACCGCCCAGGCCGCCACGCCCTGGCTGTCCCGTGGGCGCAACTGCCCCTTCCAGGGCCTCACCCTGGGGGGACGCATCGAACGCACCCTGGTGGGTGGCCGCACCACCTACCGCCGTGACGCCTGAATAGAAGAAGGGGCTCCATGGAGCCCCTTCTTCTTGCCATCCAGCCGACGCTAGCGCACCAGCCGCCGGCGATTCTCTTCGGAGATCTGCGAATTGAGCGTCCAGAAGTCGTAGAGCACGCCCAGCAGGAAGAAACCCGCCGTAAAGAAATAGAGGATGGCGGTGATCCACTTGCCCAGGTAGAGGCGGTGCACGCCGAAGATGCCGAGAAAGGTCAGCAGGATCCAGCCCAGGCTGTAGTTGAGCGAGCCGGACTGGAAGCGCAGGTCCGCCTCGCGATCCATGGCCGGGATCAGGAAGAGGTCGATCAGCCAGCCGATGCCCAGCAGGCCCAGGGTGCAGAACCAGATCGTGCCGGTGACCGGCTTGCCATAGTAGAAGCGGTGGGCGCCGAGAAAGCCGAAGATCCACAGCAGATAGCCCATGACCTTGCTGTGGGTGTCCTGATACCGCATGCCTACTACCTCGCGACTGAAGGAAAAGACCCGCCTTACCTACACCCTTACCTTCACCGTGACTTTATGTCGAAAACTGGATGAATGCCCAGGGAGTCTCACTGGCTGGCGCTCAAGGGACCTCACTTTCCGCTAAAAATTACATAATTTCTTGATGAGAGGTGCACAAAATATCCACAGGGTTGGTATAGAATCCCTCGCTTCGATCTTCAGACACCCCTACGACAATGCGTCTATTTCTTCTGACATGGCTCTCCGCCTGTCTTGTACTGCCCGCGGCAGTGCAAGCGAAAGAGAACTCTGCAGCGCGCACTGCCGCTCCGGTCCACAAGGTCGCAGCCCGGCATGTCACCGCCGCCTCAGCTCCCAAGACCGCCCGGCACGCCGCCGCTGCTCCCGCACCCAAGGCCGCCGCTCGCCACGTCGCCAGCGTCGACCGTGCCCAGGCAGCCTCCGCGGCCCGCGCCAAGCGCGCCGCCCGTGCGACCAGCGCCCTGCACCGCAAACAGGCCACCACCCAGGCCGCCACCCGCAACGTCGGCGCCCAGGTGGCGACCCGCGCCATGGACCTGGTCGGCACGCCCTATCGCTTCGGCGGTACCAATCCGCAGAACGGTCTGGATTGCAGCGGCCTGGTCAACTACGTCTATCGCGACGTGCACAACGTCAAGCTGCCGCGTACTTCCCGGGAGCTGGCCCAGCTCAAGGGACCCAAGGTCGCCCGTGGCGATCTCAAGGCCGGCGACCTGGTGTTCTTCAAGACCGGTCAGCGCAGCGGTATCGATCACGTCGCCATCTACCTGGGCAACGATAGATTCGTCCATGCCCCGCGCAGTGGCGAGAGCGTGCGCGTCGATCACCTGAGCAAGCCCTACTGGACCAAGCGCTTCGCCTCGGCCAAGCGCGTGCTGCAGCAGCCCACCACTCTGGCGGCGGAAGCCGATCCCGTCGCGGACAAGCCGCGTACCAAGCGTACCCGCAAGTCCTGATCCCTCCCCCTCGCTCCGCCGGGCACTACCGCCCGGCGGAGTGTCGCTCCACTCGGCGCCGCCCGGCGCAAAGCCATTGAACGACGCTCCGCTTCCTGGATACTGTATGCAATCACAGTCCAGGAGATCTCGATGGAGCTCGCCGACAAGCTGATCATTCTCGCCGATGCCGCCAAGTACGACGTGTCCTGCGCCAGCAGCGGCGCGCCCAAACGCAGCTCGAAGGGCAAGGACGGCCTGGGCTCGACCGATGGCATGGGCATCTGCCACAGCTTCACCCCGGATGGGCGCTGCGTGGCGCTGCTCAAGGTGCTGCTGACCAACTTCTGCCAGTACGACTGCCAGTACTGCGTCAATCGCCGCAGCAGCAACGTGCCGCGGGCGCGCTTCACGCCCGAGGAAGTGGTGCAGCTTACCCTCGACTTCTATCGACGCAATGTCATCAGCGGACTGTTCCTCAGCTCCGGCATCATCCGCTCCTCCAACTACACCATGGAGCAGATGACCCGGGTCGCCCAGCTGTTGCGCGAGCAGCACCAGTTCCGCGGCTACATCCACCTCAAGACCATTCCCGACGCCGATCCCGAGATCATCGCCCAGGCGGGTCTCTATGCCGACCGCCTGTCGGTCAACATCGAGCTGCCCACCGAGAGCAGCCTGATCAAGCTGGCGCCGGAAAAGAACGGCAGCAGCATCCGCAAGACCATGGGCAACATCCGTCTGGGCCTGGAAGAAGCCGAGGCCGAAGCCAAGGCGCCGCGCTTCGCCCCGGCGGGCCAGAGCACCCAGATGATCGTGGGCGCCGATGCCACCGACGACCGCACCATTCTCGACACCGCCCAGACGCTGTACGGCGCCTATCGCCTCAAGCGGGTCTACTATTCGGCCTTCAGCCCCATCCCGGAAAGCCCGGGCACGGTGCCGCTGCAACCGCCGCCGCTGCTGCGCGAGCATCGCCTGTACCAGGCCGACTTCCTCATGCGTGGCTATGGCTTCCAAGCGGATGAGTTGCCCACCGAGGACGGCCAGCTGCCGCTGGACGTGGATCCCAAGCTGGCCTGGGCGCTGCACAATCGCGCCATCTTCCCGCTGGATCTCAATCGCGCCGACCAGGCGCTGATCGCCCGGGTACCCGGCATCGGCGTGCTCTCGGCCAAGCGGCTGGTGGAGCTCAGACGCGAGCGGCGCATCCGCTACGCCGACCTGATCCGCCTGAAATGCAGCGTGGAAAAGGCGCGCCCCTTCATCGTCACCCAGGACTATCGCCCGCAACCGCGCCTGGCCGAGTCCCTGGACCTGCGCCGGCAGCTCGCCGAACCGCCCGCCCAGCTCGCCCTGCTCTAGATGCAGAGAGTCGATTTCGACGGCACCTTCGCCGGCTGGCGCAAGGAGGCGCGGCGGCTGTTGCAGGCTGGTATCCCGCCGGCCCAGGTGAGCTGGCAGGAGAGTCGCGGCCTGGGCGATCTGTTCGACGAACCGGCCGAAGTCGTGGCGCCCCCGCCCAGCGGCGCCATACGCATCCCGCCGCAACTGGCCGAAGCCCTGACCTACGCCGCCTGCTTTCGCAGCGACGATCGCTGGGCGCTGCTTTACCAGGTGCTCTGGCGCGTCGCCCGCGGCGAACGGGCAGCCATGCTGGCCGGTGACGAAGACGGCAGCGAATTGCAGCGCCGGGTCAAGGCGATCCGCCGCGAGATCCACCATGTGCATGCCTTCCTGCGCTTTCGGCCGCGCGCGGAAAGCGCCGGTCCGCCGGCCTGGGTGGCCTGGCACCAGCCAGCCCACGACGTCCTGGCCCTGGCGGCGCCGCACTTCTGCGACCGCATGGGCAACAGCAGCTGGCTGATCGCGACTCCCGAAGCCGCTGCGCTCTGGGACGGTCAGGCGCTGCAACTGGTGGAGCCCTGCCCCGCCGAACTGCAACGCCTGGCCCGGCAGACGCCGGAAGACGACGACCGCAACGCCGGTGACGAACTCTGGCGCGCCTACTACCGCAGCACCTTCAATCCGGCGCGGGCCAATCCGCGCACCCTGAGGGGCAACATGCCGGCGCGTTTCTGGAAGGATCTGCCGGAAGGGCCGCTGATCCCGGCGCTGCTCAGCGAGGCGCGGGCCGGCGCCCAGCGCCTGGCCCAGGCCGAGGCCGTAGGTCGCCAGAGCGGTCGCGAGGTGCTGATCGCGGCCGAGCGCGCCCAGCCCGAACGCCCGCTGCCCACCACCCTCGACGAGTGCCGTCGCTGCGAACTCTGGGAAAAGGCCACCCAGCCGGTGGCCGGCGAAGGCCCGCGCACCGCGCGCATCCTGCTGCTGGGCGAACAGCCCGGCGATCAGGAGGACCTGGCGGGCCGGCCCTTCGTCGGCCCGGCCGGGCAGGTGCTGATGGCGGCGCTGGCCGAAGCCGGCCTCGAGCGCAGCGAGGTGTTCCTCACCAATGCGGTCAAGCACTTCAAGTGGATTCCCCAGGGCAGAAGACGCAAGCACGTCACCCCGGGACCGGAGATCGCCCCCTGCCGCTACTGGCTGGAGCAGGAATTGCGCGACATCCAGCCGACGGTCGTGGTGGCCCTGGGCTCGACCGCCCTGGAAGCCCTGCTCAAGCGCAAGCCGAGGGGTCTGGCGCAATTCATGGGACGACCCCTGCGACTGGACGAGCGCTGGATCATCGCCACCTATCACCCCTCCTACATCCTGCGCACCCCGGATGCCGAACAGCAGGACCAGGCGCGCCAGGCCCTGGTCGCCGCCCTGCGCGAGGCCAGGGCCCTGGCAGCCGGCAGCACAGCCGAAGGCTAGCGGAAGCGCTTGGGCGGCTCGTCGCCCATGTCCACCGAGAGGTTGCGGGTGATCTGATTGAGGTGATCGGCATCCGTTTCCGAACCCAGCTTGATCATCAGGCGCAGGTCGTTGGCGGAATCGGCGTGGGCCAGGGCGGCCTCGTAGGTGATCTCGCCATCGCGATAGAGCCCGTAGAGCGACTGGTCGAAGGTCTGCATGCCCAGCTCGCCGGACTTCTTCATCAGCGCCTTGAGTTCGTGCACCTCGCCCTTGCGAATCAGGTCGGCGACCAGCGGGGTGTTGAGCAGCACCTCGATGACCGCGCGGCGGCCCTGGCCATCGATGGTGGGCACCAGTTGCTGGGCGACGATGCCCTTGAGGTTGAGCGAGAGGTCCATCCAGGTCTGGCTGTGCCGATCGGCCGGGAAGAAGTGGATGATGCGGTCCAGCGCCTGGTTGGCGTTGTTGGCGTGCAGGGTGGCCAGGCACAGGTGGCCGGTCTCGGCGAAGGCCAGGGCGTGCTCCATGGTGTCCCGGCTGCGGATCTCGCCGATCATGATGACGTCCGGCGCCTGGCGCAGGGTGTTCTTCAGCGCCACCTCGAAGGACTCGGTATCGATGCCCACCTCACGCTGGGTGACGATGCAGCCCTGGTGCTGGTGGATGTACTCGATGGGGTCCTCGATGGAGATGATGTGCCCCGCCGAGTTCTTGTTGCGGTGGCCGATCATGGCCGCCAGCGAGGTGGACTTGCCGGTGCCGGTGGCGCCGACGAAGATCACCAGGCCGCGCTTGGTCATGGCCAGCTTCTTGATGATCTCCGGCAGGCGCAGCTGCTCGACGGTGGGGATGTTGACCTCGATGCGGCGCAGCACCATGCCCACCAGGTTGCGCTGGTAGAAGGCGCTGACCCGGAAGCGGCCGATGCCGCGGGCGCTGATGGCGAAGTTGCACTCGCGCTTCTGTTGGAATTCCTGGCGCTGCTCGTCGTTCATCACCCCCAGCACCAGGGCCCGGCACTGCTCGGGCGTGAGCGAGTCCTTGGTGACCGGCGTCATGCGCCCGTTGATCTTCATCGAAGGGGGCACGCCGGTGGTGATGAAGAGGTCGGACGCCCCCTTGTCCACCATCAGCTGCAGGAACCTGTCGAAATCCATCAGAAGTTCTCCGGCGTCTTGGCCTTCTCGCGGGCCGCGTCGCGGCTGATCAGGCCCTTGGCCAGGAGCGCCTTGAGGCACATGTCCAGGGTCTGCATGCCCAGGCCGCCACCAGTCTGGATCGAGGAATACATCTGCGCCACCTTGTCCTCGCGGATCAGGTTACGGATGGCCGGCGTGCCGATCATGATCTCGTGGGCCGCTACCCGGCCGCCGCCGACCTTCTTGAGCAGGGTCTGGGAAACCACCGCCTGCAGGGATTCGGACAACATGGAACGCACCATCGACTTCTCTTCCGCCGGAAAGACGTCCACCACCCGATCGATGGTCTTGGCCGCCGAGGTGGTGTGCAGGGTGCCGAACACCAGGTGCCCGGTCTCGGCCGCGGTCAGCGCCAGGCGGATGGTCTCCAGGTCACGCAGCTCGCCCACCAGGATGATGTCCGGGTCTTCGCGCAGCGCCGAACGCAGGGCCTCGGAGAAGCCCAGGGTGTCGCGGTGCACCTCGCGCTGGTTGACCAGGCACTTCTTGGATTCGTGGACGAATTCGATGGGATCCTCGATGGTGAGGATGTGGTGGTACTTGGTGTTGTTGAGGTAGTCGAGCATGGCCGCCAGGGTGGTGGACTTGCCCGAGCCGGTCGGCCCGGTCACCAGCACCAGGCCGCGCGGGACGTCGGTGATCTTCTTGAACACCTCGCCCATGCCGAGCTCTTCCATGCTCAGCACCTTGGACGGAATGGTTCGGAACACCGCGCCGGCACCGCGATTCTGGTTGAAGGCGTTGACCCGGAAGCGCGCCACACCCGGCACCTCGAAGGAGAAGTCGGTCTCCAGGAATTCCTCGAAGTCCTTGCGCTGCTTGTCGTTCATGATGTCGTAGATCAGCGCGTGCACCTGCTTGTGCTCGAAGGCCGGCAGGTTGATGCGGCGCACGTCGCCGTCGACGCGGATCATCGGCGGCAGGCCGGCGGACAGGTGCAGGTCGGAGGCGCCTTGCCGCGCGGAAAAGGCCAGCAATTCGGTGATATCCATGGGACTCCCAGATGTCGAGCAAGCAGGTAGAATGCCGCGCAGCACTGGCGGTCTGACCTGGTCACCGCCACTCACTCATCCGGTACGCCGAGGCCTGCCGGATGCGCCGACGCAAGCAGGGGCTGAATGTCCACGATAGCCGAGAATAGCGCAACCGTACTCGAACGCATCGCCGCCGCCAGCCGGACGGCAGGCCGCGATCCCGCGACTGTCGGCCTCCTGGCGGTGAGCAAGACCAAGCCCGCCGCCGCCTTGCGCGAGGCCGCCGTCGCCGGTCTGCGCGACTTTGGCGAGAACTATCTGCAGGAGGCGCTGGACAAGCAGCCGGCGCTGGCCGACCTGCCCCTGGTGTGGCATTTCATCGGTCCCATCCAGTCCAACAAGACCCGCGCCATCGCCAGCCATTTCGACTGGGTGCATTCGGTGGATCGCCTGAAGATCGCCCAGCGCCTGGCCGAGCAGCGCCCGCCCGAGCGCGGCCCGCTGAACATCTGCCTGCAGGTCAACGTCAGTGGCGAAGCCAGCAAGTCCGGCTGCCACCCCGACGAGCTGCCGGCCCTGGCCGCCGCGGTCAGCCGGTTGCCCAACCTGCGCCTGCGTGGCCTGATGGCCATCCCCGAACCCACCGACGACCCGGCCAGCCAGCGCGCCGCCTTCGCCCGGCTGCGCACCCTGAGCGAAGCCCTGAACCTGGGCCTGGACACCCTGTCCATGGGCATGAGCCAAGATCTGGAAGCCGCCATCGCCGAGGGTGCCACCTGGGTCCGCGTCGGTACCGCCCTCTTTGGCGCCCGCGACTACGGCGCCGCCTCTTCAACCTAGGAAGTCTCGATGAACGACACCCGCATCGCCTTCATCGGCGCCGGCAACATGGCCGGGGCCATCATCGGCGGCCTGCTCGCCCAGGGCGTGCCGGCCCGGCAGCTGAGCGCCAGCAATCGCAATCCGGCCAAGCGCGAAGCCCTGGCCCGGGAGCACGGCATCCGCGTCGAGGCCAGCAACAGCGCCGTGCTCGCCGACGCCGACGTGGTGGTGCTGGGGGTGAAGCCCCAGGTCATGGGCGAGGTCTGCCAGGAACTGGCCCCCCATCTGCGTCCGGACCAGCTGATCGTCTCGGTCGCCGCCGGCATCACCTGCGCCAGCCTGACCCGCTGGCTGGGCCCGCGCGCGCTGGTGCGCTGCATGCCGAACGTGCCCTCGCAGCTGCGCCTGGGCGCCAGCGGCCTGTTCGCCAATGACCAGGTCAGCGCCGAGCAGCGCGCCCGTGCCCAGGAGATCCTCGCCGCGGTCGGCCTGGCCCTGTGGGTCGAGGAAGAACAGCAGCTGGACGCGGTCACCGCCGTCTCCGGCAGCGGCCCGGCCTATTTCTTCCTGCTGATGGAAGCCATGACCCAGGCCGGCACCAAGCTCGGCCTGCCGGCCGAGGTCGCCCAGCAACTGACCCTGCACACCGCCCGCGGCGCCGCCGCCATGGCCTGCCAGGGTGACCGCAGCCCCGAACAATTGCGTCGTTCGGTGATGTCCCCCAAGGGCACCACCGAGCGCGCCATCGAAACCTTCCAAGCCGGGGCCTTCGAGGACCTGGTGGAAGAAGCCCTCACCGCCGCGGCCGACCGGGCTGCGGAACTGGCCCAGTTGCCGGATCGATAAGGAGTATCCATGTCCGCTCTCGCGCAAGCTCTCGTCTACGTCATCCAGACCCTCGGCAGTCTCTATCTGCTGATCATCCTGCTGCGCTTCATCCTGCAGCTGGTCCGGGCCGACTTCTACAATCCGCTGTCGCAATTCACCGTGCGCGCCACCCAGCCGCTGCTCAAGCCGGTGCGACGCATCATTCCCGGCTTCGGCGGCGTCGATCTGGCGGCCCTGGTGCTGGCCGTGCTGGTCCAGCTGGCGCTGATGATGGTCGTGGTGGTGCTGCTCGGCGCCAGCATCGGCGGCCTGTTCCCCGCCCTGCTGATCTGGGCCCTGCTCGGCGTGGCCTCGCTGTTCCTCAAGGTGTTCTTCTTCGCCCTGATCGTCAGCGTCATCCTCTCCTGGGTCGCGCCCCAGACCCACAATCCGGCCGCCGAACTGGTCAACCAGATCTGCGAGCCGCTGCTGGCACCCTTCCGCCGCATCCTGCCGAGCCTGGGCGGGCTGGATCTGTCGCCGATCTTCGCCTTCATCGTGATCAACCTGCTGGACCGCTTCGTCATCGGCCAGCTGGCCGCGGCCACCGGCATGCCGCAGATTCTCGCGCCCTTCCTCTGACGCACCACTCGCGCACCCGCCACGACCGCCCGCCGCGTCGTGGCGGAGGCGCCATTGACGTCCTCTGGACGCTGGGGCACCGTCCAGCCTTTGCTGTTCAGGTCAAGGAAGTCCCCTATGGAACGCCTGTTCCGCCACGTCGATGCCTATGCCGCGTGGAAAGCCGAACTCGACACCCAATTGGGCCGCTACCGCGACTGGTTGCAGCGTAATCGTCTGGCCTCCCCGGCCCTGGACGCCGCCCTGGCGACCTGCCAGAGCGAATTGCAGGCCGACGGCATCACCCTGGCCTTCGCCGGCGAGTTCTCCCGCGGCAAGACCGAACTGATCAACGCCCTCTTCTTCGCCGACTACGGCCAGCGCATGCTGCCGTCCCAGGCCGGGCGCACCACCATGTGCCCCACCGAGATCTTCTTCGACGCCGGGGCCGACGGTCCCTATCTGCAGCTGCTGCCCATCGACAGCCGCCTGGACGAACGCAGCCTGACCGCCTGGCGCAAGGCGCCCGAGGCCTGGCAGCGCTTCGCCCTGGACGACAGCCACGCGGACGCCATGGCCGCCCTGCTGGCCAAGGTCACCGAGACCCGCGAGGTGGAAACCGCCGTCGCCGTGCAGCTGGGCTTCGATCCCGAGCAACTGGAACAACTCGACAGCGACGGCCTGGTCAGCATCCCGGCCTGGCGCCATGCGCTGATCAGCATCGATCATCCGCTGCTGCGCCAGGGCCTGCGCATCCTCGACACCCCCGGCCTCAACGCCCTGGGCGCCGAACCCGAGCTGACCCTGTCGCTGCTGCCCCACGCCCAGGCCGTGCTCTTTCTCATCGGTGCCGACACCGGCGTAACCGCCTCGGACCTCGCGCTCTGGGAGCAGTGCGTCAAGCCGTCCCTGGGCGATGCCCCGGAGCGACTGTTCGCGGTGATGAACAAGATCGACAGCCTCTGGGACGACCTCGGCGGCGTCGCCCATGTCGCCCAGTCGCTGGAAAACGTCCGCCAGGCCAGCGCCCGGCAACTGGCGCTACCAGCCGAGCACATCCTGCCGCTGTCGGCCAAGCAGGCCTTGCTGGGCAAGGTCCGCGGCGATCTGGAACTGCTCGCGCGCAGCCAGCTGGACAGCCTCGAACAGTTGCTCGCCGAACGCATCGTCGGCGCCCGCGAGCGCCTGCTGCAGCAGCGCATCGTGCAGCAGGCCAGTGGTCTGCTGGGTGCCAGCCGGACCCTGATCGAGCAGCGCCTGGAAGCCATTCGCGCCCAGTACGCGCAACTGGCCGACGAGGAATTGCCCGGTGCCGGCCTGGAATTGCAGACCGCGCGCACCCGCCAGGAATACGACCTCTATCACCGCCGCCTGCTGGATCTGCGCACCACCCAGAACATGTTGGCCGGGCAGCGCAAGCTGCTGACCGACCTGGTCGCGCCGGAACGCCTGGACGCCCATCTGGACACCGCGCGCCGGGAATTCCGCACCAGCCTGACCACCGTCGGCATCAACCAGTCCATCGCCCGCTTCTTCCGCGTGGTCGAGCATGACCTGCTGGCCCTGGACAACGAGGCGGACCGGGCCAACAAGGTGCTCGGCGCGGTCTACCAGCGGCACAATGTGGAGAATCCTCTACACCCCCTGGAAGCGCCGCGGCTACGCATCCGCCCCTATGTCCGCGAGCTGCGCCAGCTGCAACTCAAGACCGAGGAGGTCCAGCGCCAGGTCAAGACCCTGCTCACCGAGCAGAGCGCCCTGGCCCGCCGCTTCTTCGCCACCGTGGCCCAGGAGGTCCAGGCCCTGCAGGAAGGCGCCCATGCCCAGGTGCTGCGCTGGAACGACGGCGCCCTGACCCCGCTGGTGCAGCACACCCGCGAGCAGAAGCAGCTGCTGGAAACCAGCATGCTGGCGCTCAAGCAGCTCACCCAGCAGAACCTCAACAGCCAGGAACAGGTGCGGCGCCTGCAGGTGCACGAGGACGTCCTGCACCGGCAGCTCAGCGAGGTCAGCGACATGCTCAAGCAGATCAGCCGGCCGGCCCCTTCCCAGCGCCACGACAACGTGGTCACCCTGCCGCTGGCGCGGGTCGGCTAGCCCCATCCGCCACCCGAGGCGCGGCCCCTGACCGCCGCGCCACGGCTGCCCTTGCCGCTCCTGGCGACGCTCTTTAGACTGGCGAGCCCCGCCCCGGACGAGCCGTCAATGCCCAGCGTCATTCCCGAAGATTCCGTCGGCCTGGTCACCCCCGAGCTGCTGCACTTCAACGAGCCCCTGGCCCTGGCCTGTGGCCGCACCCTGCCGGCCTACGACCTGATGGTCGAGACCTATGGCGAACTCAACGCCAGCCGCAGCAACGCCGTGCTGATCTGCCACGCGCTCTCCGGCCATCACCACGCGGCCGGCTATCACAGCCTCGACGACCGCAAGCCGGGCTGGTGGGACAGCTGCATCGGTCCGGGCAAGCCCATCGACACCCGCAAGTTCTTTGTCGTCGCCCTCAACAACCTCGGTGGCTGCAACGGCTCCACCGGTCCCAGCAGTCCCAATCCCGACACCGGCCGCGCCTATGGCGCGGACTTCCCGGTGCTGACCGTGGAAGACTGGGTCAACAGCCAGGCGCGGCTGGCCGATCGCCTGGGCATCGCGCAGTGGGCGGCGGTGATCGGCGGCAGCCTGGGTGGCATGCAGGCGCTGCAGTGGACCATTAGCTATCCCGAGCGCATCCGCCACTGCCTGGCCATCGCCTCGGCACCCAAGCTGTCGGCGGAAAACATCGCCTTCAACGAGGTGGCGCGCCAGGCCATCCTCTCGGACCCGGACTTCCATGCCGGGCACTTCCAGGAAAAGGGCGTGATCCCCAAGCGCGGCCTGATGCTGGCGCGCATGGTCGGCCACATCACCTACCTGTCCGACGAGGCCATGGGCGAGAAATTCGGTCGCGAACTCAAGACCGACCAGCTCAACTACGACTTCCACAGCGTCGAATTCCAGGTGGAGAGCTACCTGCGCTACCAGGGCGAGGAATTCTCCGGCCGCTTCGACGCCAACACCTACCTGCTGATGACCAAGGCGCTGGACTACTTCGATCCGGCCCACGCCCATGGCGGCGACCTGGCCAAGACCCTGGCCGGGGTGCAGGCACGCTTCCTGATCGTCTCCTTCACCACCGACTGGCGCTTCTCGCCGGCGCGCTCCAAGGAGATCGTCAACGCCCTGATGGCCGCGCGCAAGGACGTCAGCTACCTGGAGGTCGACGCCCCCCAGGGTCACGACGCCTTCCTCATCCCCATCCCGCGCTATCTGCAGGCCTTCTCCCACTACATGACCCGCATCGAGGTATAGCTGCCGTGCGCGCCGATCTGGACATCATTCAGGAATGGATCCCCGCCGGCAGCCGGGTCCTCGACCTCGGTTGCGGCACCGGCGAGTTGCTCGCCTGGCTGCGCGATCACAAGCAGGTCACCGGCTACGGCCTGGAGATCGACCCGGACAAGATCGCCGAATGCCTGCTCAAGGACGTCAACGTCATCGAGCAGGATCTCGACGGCGGCCTGGCCAACTTCGCCAGCGACAGCTTCGACGTGGTGGTCATGACCCAGTCGCTGCAGGCCATGCAGTACCCCGATTGCATCCTCCAGGAGATGCTCAGGGTCGGTCGCCAGTGCATCATCACCTTTCCCAACTTCGGTCACTGGCGCTGCCGGCTGTACCTGGGCGGCCGGGGGCGGATGCCGGTCTCCGACTTCCTGCCCTACACCTGGTACAACACGCCGAACATCCACTTCTGCACCTTCGAGGACTTCGAGCGCCTCTGCCGCGAACAGCGCGCCCAGGTGCTGGATCGCCTCGCTGTGGACCGCCTGCATCGTCATGGCTGGGCCAGCAAGCTGTGGCCCAACCTGCTCGGCGAGATCGGCATCTACCGGGTCAGCGCGCCGCGCCTGCAGGAGCATCGCGTCGCGATATGACGTAAGGCACGGGGGGCGCATCCAGCCCGGGCACGGCTTCGCGTACAATACGCCGCCCTTCTCAACGCGACGCGGAGTCTCCCATGTCCGACCTTACCGAACTGGTGCTCGCCAGCCACAACGCCGGCAAGCTCAAGGAACTCCAGGCCATGCTCGGCGACCGGGTGCGGGTGCGCTCGGTGGGTGAATTCAGCCAGGTGGAGCCCGAGGAAACCGGGCTGTCCTTTGTCGAGAACGCCATCCTCAAGGCACGCAACGCGGCGCGGCTGTCCGGTCTGCCGGCCCTGGCCGACGATTCGGGCCTGGCGGTGGACGCCCTCGGCGGCGCCCCCGGTATCTATTCCGCGCGCTACGCCGACGGCCAGGGCGATGCGGCCAACAACGCCAAGCTGCTCGAGGCCTTGAAAGAGGTGCCCGACGCCGAGCGCACTGGCCAATTCGTCTGCGTGCTGGCGCTGGTGCGTCACGCCGACGATCCGCTACCGGTCCTCTGCGAAGGCCTCTGGCCCGGGCGCATCCTGCATGCCGCCCAGGGCGAGCATGGCTTCGGCTACGATCCGCTGTTCCAGCCCGATGGCGAAGCGGTCTCCGCAGCCGAACTGGCGCCGGCGGAAAAGAACCAGCGCAGCCATCGCGCCCGCGCCATGGCCCAGCTCAAGCAACGGCTCGGCCTGTGACCCAGGTGTTCGCCCTGCCGCCACTGGCGCTCTACATCCACATCCCCTGGTGCGTGCGCAAGTGCCCCTATTGCGACTTCAACTCGCATGCGGCCGGTCCGACCCTGCCGGAAGCGGAGTACGTCGACGCCTTGCTGGCGGATCTGGACAGGGACCTGGTCCACGTCCATGGCCGCCCGCTGACCTCGATCTTCTTTGGCGGCGGCACGCCCAGCCTGTTTTCCGCCGAGGCCCTGGGGCGCCTGCTGGACGGCGTGGCCCGGCGCCTGAGCTTCGCGCCGGACATCGAGATCACCCTGGAAGCCAACCCCGGCACCTTCGAGCAGGCCAAGTTCGTCGCCTATCGCGGCCTGGGCATCAATCGGCTGTCGATCGGCATCCAGAGTTTCCAGGACGCCAAGCTCAAGGCCCTGGGGCGTATCCACGGGCGCGAGGAAGCCATCCGCGCCGCCGACCGGGCGCGCGCCGCCGGTTTCGACAACTTCAACCTGGACCTCATGCACGGCCTGCCCGAGCAAAGCGTGGCCGATGCCCTCGGTGATCTGGAGCAGGCCATCGCCCTGGCGCCCACGCACCTGTCCTGGTACCAGCTGACCATGGAGCCCAACACGGTGTTCTGGAGCCAGCCGCCGGAGCTGCCCGAAGACGACACCCTCTGGGACATCCAGGAAGCCGGCCAGGCGCGGCTGGCGGCCGCCGGCTACGGGCAATACGAGACCTCCGCCTATGCCCAGCCCGGGCGCCAGGCGCGGCACAATCTCAACTACTGGGGCTTCGGCGACTTCCTCGGCATCGGTGCCGGCGCCCACGCCAAGCTCAGCGCGCCGGACGGTACCCTGCTGCGCACCTGGAAGACCCGCCTGCCCAAGGACTACCTGGATCCGGCCAAGGCCTTCCAGGCCGGCGCGAAAGCTCTGGAGCCGGCCGATCTGCCCTTCGATTTCATGATGAACGCCCTGCGCCTGATCGACGGGGTGCCCGCCGCCTGGTATCCGCAGCGGACCGGCCAGTCACTGGACAGCCTGGCGCCGGCGCTGGCCGCGGCGCGCCGCGCCGGCCTGCTGGCCGAGGACGAGGAGCGCCTGCGCCCCACCGCCCGCGGCCAGCTGTTCCTGAACGACCTCTTGCAATCCTTTCTGCCTGACTGACGAGGAGCTCTGCCTTGGACTTCGTACTCGACCATATCGCCGACCTCTCCCGCTGGAGTCGCAGTCACCTGGACGAGGTGGCCCTGGCGGTCACCGCCACCCTGCTGGTGCTGTTCGGCAGCCAGGTCAACGCCTTCATCCAGGCGCGCCTGGGCAGCCTGCCGACCGCCGTCCGGGTCCCGGCCTTCGCCCTGGCCTGCCTGGCCATCTATGGCGCCGCCATGACCTTCCTGACCCCCTGGGTGGTCAAGGGCCTGGCGCAGTTCAACAACTACGCCCTGGCCCCGGTGCTGCTGATCGGCGTCTGTCTGCTGGGCGTGCTGGCCGAGCGGCGCGGCTAGCGGTCGGCGGCGCGGATAGCGTCCAGCAGGCACTCCAGGGATTGCGGGCGCCCCAGCAGGAAGCCCTGGAAGGTGTCCACGCCCAGGTCCTTGAGCAATTCGAACTGGGCCTGGGTTTCCACCCCTTCGGCGACGATCTGCATGTCCAGTGCGCGGCACAGGCTGACGATGCCGGCCAGCAACTGCCGGGATCTGTCGTCGGCGTCCACCGCCAGCAGAAAGCTGCGGTCGATCTTGATGGTGTCGAAGGGCAAGCGGTGCAGATAGCCCAGCGACGAATAGCCGGTGCCGAAGTCATCCATCGCCACCCGAAAGCCCTGCTCGCGCAACAGGGCCAGGCGCCGCTCCGGGGTGCCCTTCTGCAGGAACACCGACTCGGTCACCTCCAGCTCCAGGGCCCTGGGCGCGATAGCGAATTCGGCGCAGGCCGCCGCCAGGACTTCGACCAGTTCATCATCGGCCACCTGCAGCGGCGAGATGTTGACCGCCACCGGGATCTGCAGGCCGGCGTCCTGCAGGGCCCGGGCGCAACCGGCCGCGCGGCGGATGGCCAGGCGCCCGAGGGCCGAGGCCATGCCGTTCTGCTCGGCCAGGGCGACGAAGACATTGGGCGGCACGGCGCCGACGCCCGGACAATTCCAGCGCGCCAGCAACTCGGCGCTGATCATGCGCTGACGGGCATCGAACTTGGGCTGCAGCACAAAGGTGATCAGCTCGGCCTCGATGGCGCCATGCAGATGGGCCAGCAGGGTCACCTTGCTGCGCGCCTCGCTGGTCAGCTGCGGATCGTAGCAGCGCACCCGGCTCTTGCCGGCCGCCTTGGCCGCGTACATGGCGGCATCGGCGTTGCGCAACAGGGTCTCCACATCCAGCCCCTCTTCGGGCGCCAGACTCAGGCCGATGCTGGCCGATACGCGGATATCGTGGCCGGCGATGCATTGCTGGCGCCCCACCGCCTGCACCAGCTGCTCGGCCACCTGGCGGGCCTGGTCACGATCGCTCACGTCCAGCAGCGCAACGAATTCATCGCCACCCCAGCGCGCCAGTACCTCGCCGGCGCCCAGCACCTGGCGCAACTCCCGCACCAGGGCACAGAGCAACTCGTCACCGGCCGCATGGCCCAGGGAGTCGTTGACCTCCTTGAAGCCATCGACATCGATGAACAGCACCGCCAGGTTGCCGGTCTCCTCCAGCTTCTGCAGGCGCGTCTCGAAAGCCTGGTAGAAGGAGGTCCGGTTGGGCAGCTGGGTCAGGGCATCGCTCAGGGCCATGCGTTCCAGGGCCTGCTCGGCGCGCTTGCGCTCGGTGATGTCCCTCAGGCTGGCGACCACATAGCCTTCGCGATCCGCCTCGCCGGCAAAGCGACTCAGGCTGATCTCCACCGGCGTGACGCGCTTGGCGGAGACGTGGAACTGGGCTTCGCACAGGGCATAGCCGTCGCGCTCGAAGGTGCGGATAGCCGCCTCGGGCAACTTGATGTAGTGCGACAGGTACTGGCCGCTGACACTGCGCTCCGCGCTGAGCATCAGGGCGCGCAGGGCGTCATTGGCTTCGATGATCTGACCGCTTTCGGTCAGCACGGCCATGGCGTCGCGGCAGAGGGCGAAGGCCGAGGCGATGAGGTGCAGCGAGCGTTCGGTGCGCTGCCGGGCGCTGCGTTCGACTTCGAGCCAACGCCGTACGGCGTGCAATTCGGCCGCCGGCGAGTCGGGGCGTACCAGGTCCGTCATCGGATCCGGCCTGCACGAAGGGCGGCGCGGAGCCGGTTGGCTTTCTCGGGAAGGGCTGACATCCAGATGTCTCTGTGAATTCGACTGCAACCGCCATCACAGCAGGGCAATTGGCCATCATGCCAATTGCCCTTCGGCAGCTCAAGCTCGATTCGTCAGAGATACACGGTCAGCTCTGGCGTTCGAACTTGAGATCCCAGACCCCATGCCCCAGGCGTTCGCCACGGCGCTCGAACTTGGTGATGGGTCTTTCCTCGGGGCGCGGCACATAGCCCGAGGCGTCGCCGAGATTACGGTAACCCGGGGCGGCGTTCATGATCTCGAGCATGTGTTCGGCATAGGCCTGCCAATCGGTGGCCATGTGCAGCACCCCGCCGACCTTGAGCTTCTGCCTGACCAGCTCGGCGAAGGCCGGCTGGACGATCCGCCGCTTGTGGTGGCGGCTCTTGTGCCAGGGATCGGGAAAGAACAGCAGCACCCGGTCCAGGCTGGCATCGGCCACGCACTGGCGCAGCACCTCCAGGGCATCGCAGCTGTAGACCCGCAGATTGGTCAGTCCCTGGGTCATGGCACCGTTGAGCAGCGCTCCCACGCCCGGGCGATGCACCTCGACGCCGATGAAATCCTGCTCCGGCGCAGCAGCGGCCATTTCCAGGGTGGAATGGCCCATGCCGAAGCCGATCTCGAAGGTGCGCGGCGCCTGGCGCCCGAACACCTGGTCGAAATCCCGCAGGCCGTCGGTCAGCTCCAGACCGAAGCGCGGCCAACCCTGGTCGAGACCGCGTTGCTGGCCTTCAGTCATGCGGCCGGCGCGCATCACGAAGCTCTTGATGGTGCGCCGGGGGCGGTCGGGGGTCTGGTCGTCTTGATGATCGGTCATGGCGTTATCGATAGTGGGAAAAAGAGACGCCCGGCAGAGGCCGGGCGCGTGACGGAGGGCGCCAGGTCCTAGTTGACCAGGCCATCCAGCGGCGAAGACGCCGTGGCATAGAGCTTGCGCGGCATGCGCCCGGCCAGATAGGCCAGGCGACCGGCGACGATGGCGTGCTTCATGGCTTCGGCCATCAGCACCGGCTCGCGGGCATGGGCGATGGCGCTGTTCATCAGCACCGCTTCGCAGCCCAGCTCCATGGCGATGGTGGCGTCGGAGGCGGTACCCACCCCGGCATCCACCAGCACCGGCACCTTGGCCTCTTCGAGGATGATGCGCAGGTTGTAGGGATTGCAGATGCCCAGACCCGAGCCGATCAGACCGGCCAGCGGCATGACGGCGATGCAGCCGATGGCTTCCAGCTGGCGGGCGACGATGGGGTCGTCGCTGGTGTAGACCATGACGTCGAAGCCGTCGGCGACCAGGGTTTCGGCGGCCTTGAGGGTCTCGATGACATTGGGGAACAGGGTCTTCTGGTCGGCCAGAACTTCCAGCTTGACCAGGTTGTGGCCGTCGAGCAGCTCACGCGCCAGGCGGCAGGTGCGCACCGCTTCCACCGCGTCGTAGCAGCCGGCGGTGTTGGGCAGGATGGTGTAGCGCTCGGGCGAGATCACGTCGAGCAGGTTGGGCTCGCCGGGCGTCTGGCCGATGTTGGTGCGGCGCACCGCCACGGTGACGATCTCGGCGCCGGAGGCCTCGATGGCCACGCGGGTCTCTTCGAGGTCACGATACTTGCCGGTACCGACCAGCAGGCGCGAGGCATAGGTACGCCCGGCCAGGGTGAAGGGAGTGTCTTTCATCTGGATTCCTCTTTCGCGGCTAGCCGCCGCCGATGGCGTGGACCACTTCCAGCCGGTCGCCGTCCGCCAGGGCGGTGGTGGCGTGCTGGCTGCGCGGCACGATGTCGAGGTTGCGTTCCACCGCCACTCGCCGTCCGGTCAGGTCGAGACGCACGAGCAGGTCGGCGACGGTGGCACCGTCCGGCAATTCAAGGGATTCGCCGTTCAACAGGATCTGCATGGCAAAGGCATCGTCACGGGGTGAGCCGGCATTCTACGCCGGTCGGGCGTTCATTGCAGCGGCGCCGGGCCGGGAACGACGGCCAGTGCGCGCTCAGAGGCTGCTCAGACGCCAGGCGAGGATGGCCAGGCAGGCCCAGCCGGCGAGAAAGCACAGGCCGCCGAAGGGAGTGATGATGCCCAGCCGCGAGAAGCCGGTCAGCGTCAGCAGATAGAGGCTGCCGGAAAACAGCAGGATGCCGGCGATGAAGAAGCCACCGGCCCAGGCCACCAGGCGCCCCTGGAAGTGCAGCGACAGCAGGGCGATGCCAAACAGCGCCAGGGCGTGGATGAGCTGATAGAGCACGCCGGTCTGGAACACCGCGAGGTAGTCGGCGGTGAGCCGGCCCTTGAGTCCGTGGGCGGCGAAGGCGCCGAGTCCGACACCGGTGAAGCCGGCCAGGGCCGCGAACAGCAGGAAGAGACGCAACATGGGTTTTACCGGGCGATGGGAGAGAAGCGCTGGTTATAATGGCCCGCTAACCGCCAAAGACCAAGCCGATGCTGCTCACCCTCCTCCGCCGTCTCCTGCGTATCGCCCTCTGGTTCGCCGCCCTCAGCGCCGCCCTGGTGCTGATCCTGCGCTGGGTCCCGCCGCCGGGCAGCATGCTGATGGTGGAGCGCAAGGTCGAATCCTGGATCGACGGCAAGCCCATCGATCTGCAGCGCGACTGGCGGCCCTGGAAGGAACTGCCGGACGATCTCAAGATGGCGGTGATCGCCGGTGAAGACCAGCACTTCGCCGAGCACTGGGGCTTCGACATGGCGGCGATCCGCCAGGCCTTCAGCCACAACGAAGCCGGCGGCTCCCTGCGCGGCGCCAGCACCATCAGCCAGCAGACCGCCAAGAATCTCTTTCTCTGGAGCGGCCGCAGCTATCTACGCAAGGCCTTCGAAGCCTGGTTCACCGTGCTGCTGGAAACCTTCTGGTCCAAGCAGCGCATTCTCGAGGTCTATCTCAACAGCGTGGAATGGGACGACGGCGTGTTCGGCGCCGAGGCCGCGGCCCGCCACCATTTCGGCATAGGTGCGCCCTATCTCTCCGACCGCCAGGCCAGTCTGCTGGCCGCGGTGCTGCCCAATCCTCGCGAATGGAGCCCGAGCCGCCCCAGCGCCTACGTCGCCGAACGCGCCGCCTGGATCCGCCAGCAGGAACGCCAGCTGGGCGGCAGCGACTACCTGCGACGGATGACCGGGCAGTAGGGTGGAAAACGGCGCAGCCTTTTCCACGGGATACCCGACGCACTGCCTACAGGACGCTAACGCTAACGCGTGGAAAACACTGCGCGGTTTTCCACCCTACCCGCGTTTGATCGCGGCCATGGGCCGCTCCTACGGACTACCGGCATTTCTAGCAGCGGCCGCATGGAGAGCACCTATGTCGCCGAACCTGCCGCCTGGGTTCGCCAGTTTGGCAGCAGCAACTATCTGCAGCGGGTGACCGGGCAGTAGCGTGGAAAACGCTGCACGGTTTTCCACGCTACCGACTCAATCGCAGCCATGTGCCGCTCCTACAGAATATCCGGCTGCTGTAGGAGCGGCCCATGGCCGCGATAGCGCTGGACCGGCCTGTACTTTGGGTCACAACAGGCGACTTCGCAGGCAAAAAAAACCGCACCCCAGGGTGCGGTTCTTCGAGCAGAGCCCGGATCAGGCGGCGATGTTGCCCTTGAGCTTGTTCATCGCGTTCTTCTCCAGCTGACGGATACGTTCCGCCGAGACGTTGTACTTGGCCGCCAGCTCATGCAGCGTCGCCTTTTCCTCGGCCAGCCAGCGCTGGTAGAGGATGTCGCGGCTGCGGTCGTCCAGGCGCTCCAGAGCCTCGTGCAGATTGGCCGTGGAACTGTCGGTCCAGTCGGCTTCTTCCAGCTGACGCGCCGGATCGTAACGGCTGTCTTCCAGGTACTGGGCCGGCGACTGATAGGCCGCGTCGTCATCGGCATCGCTGGCCGGGTCGAAGGCCATGTCATGGCCGGTCAGACGGCTTTCCATCTCACGCACTTCCCGGGGCTCGACACCCAGGGTTTCGGCCACGCGATGGACCTCGTCGTTGTTCAGCCAGGCCAGTCGCTTCTTCTGGCTGCGCAGGTTGAAGAACAGCTTGCGCTGCGCCTTGGTCGTGGCGACCTTGACGATCCGCCAGTTGCGCAGGATGAATTCGTGGATTTCGGCCTTGATCCAGTGCACGGCAAAGGACACCAGGCGTACGCCCATTTCGGGATTGAAGCGCTTCACGGCCTTCATCAGGCCGACGTTGCCTTCCTGGATCAGGTCGGCCTGGGCCAGACCATAGCCGGAATAGCTCTTGGCGATATGCACCACGAAACGCAGATGCGCGAGCACCAACTGCCGGGCGGCCTCGACGTCTTCCTTGTAGAAGAGGCGCTCGGCCAGTTCACGCTCCCGCTCCGGAGTGAGCAGCGGAATGCTGTTCACCGAATGCACATAGGCTTCCAGGCTGGCGCCGGGAACCAATGTAGGAACAGGTTGCAACGAAGTGGTCATGCGAATCCTCCGATTCACTAAGCACTGGGCAGTCTAACACTGATTTTTTGGACAGCGCCAGACTAGCCGAGGTTCCCTTAACCCCAGCTGAAAACCACCGTGAAAGCCATGTGCCATAAGGGGATTAGACCGTTTCCGGAGGTGTCGGAAACGGCCGTTCGTCAGCGCGGGGCGAGTTCGCGCAAATGACGGGCAACCGCCAGCCAGGCGCCGATGTAGCCGAGCAGCACGGCGCCGATCAGCAGCTGCAGCCCGTCCTCGAGGGCGACGCTGCCCAGGGCGAAATCGCTGCCGTAGAGGCCGGCCAGATCCAGCACCGCGGCGTTCAGCCAGTTCAGGCCGAACACCAGCAGGGCCCAGGCGGCGATGCCGGCGCCCAGGCCGAACAGCGCCCCCATGTAGAGGAAGGGCCGACGCACGTAGCCGTCGGTACCGCCCACCAGCTTGACCACCTCGATCTCGGTGCGGCGATTCTCGATGGCCAGGCGAATGGTGTTCCCGATCACCAGCAGCAGGGCGATCACCAGCACCACGGTCAGGCCGAAGACGAAGCGCTCGCCGAGCTTGAGGATGGCGGTGAGGCGCTCGACCCACTGCATGTCCAGCTGCACCTGCTGCACGCCGTTCATCTCGGCCAGCTGGCTGCGCAGCATGTCGAGGCGACTCTTGTCGATTTCCTTGGGGGTCACGGCGATCACGCCGGGCAGCGGATTCTGCGGCAATTCGCGCAGCGCCTCACCGAGGCCGGCGTCCTGTTGCAATTCCTTCAGGGCGTCGTCCGGGCTGATCCAGCGTGCCTCGGCCACATCGGGCAGGACCTTGATCTGGCTCATCAGCACCTCGGCCTGGTCCTGACCGGTGCGCAGGTCGAGGAACACCGAGATCTGCGCCGCACGCTGCCAGGAGCCACCCAGGCGCTCGACGTTCTTCAGCAGCAGCGACACGCCCATGGGCAGCGCCAGGGCGATGCCCATCACCAGACAGGTGAGGAAGGTGCCTATGGGCTGCTGCACCATGCGCCTGAGGCTGTCCCTCAGACCGGTGCGGTGGGCTTCGAGGTAGGCATGCAGCGGGCTGCGCCAGTCGCTCTTGGGTTTCTTCGGGGCCTGGCGCTGCGGACGCTGGGGCTTGCCGCCCTGTTCCTGGCCACGGGGCAGTTCGGTGGCGCTCATGGCTGGCTCTCCTCTTCGTCGCCGATCAGGCGGCCGCGCTGCAGGGTCAGCATGCGATGGTGCAGCCGGGCGATGAGGGCATGGTCGTGACTGGCGATCAGCACCGTGGTGCCGAGGCTGTTGATGTCCTCGAAGACGCCCATGATCTCCGAGGCCAGGCGCGGATCGAGGTTGCCGGTGGGTTCGTCGGCGAGCAGCAGGGCCGGCCGATGCACCACGGCGCGGGCGATGCCGACCCGCTGCTGCTGGCCGGTGGAGAGCTCGGCCGGATAGTCGTCGAGCTTGTCCTTGAGGCTGACCCGCTCCAGCGCCGCGGCCACGCGCTTGGCGATCTCGGGCTTGGACAGGCCGAGGATCTGCAGCGGCAGGGCGACGTTGTCGAACACGGTGCGGTCATAGAGCAGCTGGTGGTTCTGGAAGACCACGCCGATCTGCCGGCGCAGGAAGGGAATCTGCGCATTGGTAATGCGCGAGATGTCCTGGCCGGCCAGGGTCAGCTTGCCGCCGGTGGGCCTTTCCATGGCCAGGATCAGCCGCATCAGGGTGCTCTTGCCGGCGCCGGAATGCCCGGTGACGAAGAGGATCTCGCCGCGTTCGGCACGGAAGCTCAGTTCCTGCAGGCCGACGTGACCGTTGGGATAGCGCTTGGAGACGCGGTCGAACTGGATCATGAGACGCCCCGCTCCGCGAACAGGGCCTGGACGAAGGGCCGCGCCTCGAAGGGCCGCAGGTCGTCGATACTCTCGCCGACGCCGACATAGCGGATCGGCAGGGCGCTCTGCTTGGCCAGGGCGAAGATCACCCCGCCCTTGGCGGTGCCGTCGAGCTTGGTCAGCGCCAGGCCGGTCAGGGGCACCGCGTTGTGGAATTGCTTGGCCTGGTTGAGGGCGTTCTGGCCGGTACCGGCGTCCAGCACCAGCAGGGTCTCGTGGGGCGCCGCCTCGTCCAGCTTGCCGATCACTCGGCGCACCTTGCGCAGCTCTTCCATGAGGTTGTCCTTGGTGTGCAGCCGGCCGGCAGTGTCAGCGATCAGCACATCGATGCCGCGGGCCTTGGCCGCCTGGACGGCGTCGAAGATCACCGAGGCGGAATCGGCGCCGGTGTGCTGGGCGATCACCGGGATGCGGTTGCGCTCGCCCCAGACCTGCAGCTGCTCGACCGCTGCGGCACGGAAGGTGTCGCCGGCCGCCAGCATGACCTTCTTGCCTTCGTTCTGCAGCCGCTTGGCCAGCTTGCCGATGGTGGTGGTCTTGCCGGCGCCGTTCACGCCGACAACCAGGATGACATAGGGCTTGTGCGAGGTATCGATCACCAGGGGCTGTTCCACCGGCAGCAGCATCTCGGTGAGCTCCTGCTGCAGCGCCTGATAGAGCGCCTCGCTGTCGGCCAGCTGCTTGCGCGCCACCTTCTGGGTCAGGTTGCGCATGATGACGCCGGTGGCCTCGACGCCGACGTCGGCGGTCAGCAGGCGGGTCTCCAGCTCTTCGAGCAGGTCGTCGTCGATGGCTTTCTTGCCGAGGAACAGACTGGCCATACCTTCGCCGAGACTGGCGCTGGTCTTGGACAGGCCCTGGCGCAAGCGGGCGAAGAAGCCCAGCTTGGCCGGTTCGGCCGGGGTGGCGGCGACAGCGGGTGGAGCGGGTTCGGGTTCGGGCGCAACCACCTCGGGCTCAGGACGGACCGGGGCGACGGGCGCAACGGGTACGACCGGGGCGGGAGCAGGCTCAGGCACCGGCATAACCGGAGGCAGCGGCGCGACCGGCACAGCCACTGGTTCGGGCTCGGGCTCCGGCTCGGGCGCCCTAGCCGGCTCGACCTCGACCGGAGGCACGATGGGATCGGCCACCAGCGGCTCGACCAGCGCCGTGAGCGCCACCGGCGACGGCGCCTCCTCTTCGGCGACCGGCACCGGGGTCAGCGAGGGAATCGCCTCCGGCGGTTCGGGCACCGGCTCCGGGTGCTGCACCGGCTCGCTGGCCAGCGGCTCGGGCAGGCGCTCCTCGGCTTCAGGCGCGGGGGCTTCGGCAGGCGTCTCTACGGGTTCGGCAGTCTTCTTGCGGAACCAGCCGAACAGGCCTTTCTTCTCCGTGGGGGGAGACTTCTTGTCGTCGGATCCAAACATGCGGGGCTCTGTATCGAACGGACGAACCGGCTGCGGGAGCTCCGCCAGGCGGGGCTCGACCGTCAGGCATGGCCGTCGGGAAAAGGGATGCGTATCCTAGCAGCCTGCCGGGCGGAAGACCTCCCCGTCGGCGAAAAACGCGCGACCGTCCCCAGGACGCAGCCGCTTCGTCCCCTACCGCGCTACAAGGCCTGCTCTCGCGATGCCCGCCTCCCGCTCCCGTCGGACCGCCCTGGTCGTCCTGCTCAGCCTGCTCCCCGCCTTCGCCCTGGCCACGGCCAGCCGGCAGAACACCGAGGAATTCACCCTCGACAACGGCCTCAAGCTGGTGGTCCGCGAAGATCACCGGGCGCCGGTCGCCGTGGTGCAACTCTGGTACCGCGTGGGTTCGAGCCTGGAGGCGCCCGGGGCGACCGGCCTGTCCCATGCTCTGGAACACCTGATGTTCAAGGGCAGCCGCAAGCTCGGTGCCGGCGAGGCCTCGCACCTGCTGCGCGACCTGGGCGCCGAGGAAAACGCCTTCACCACCGACGACTACACCGTCTATTACCAGCTGCTCGCCCGCGATCGCCTGCCCGTGGCCCTGGAGCTGGAAGCCGATCGCATGCAGCACCTGCGCCTGGAACCGGACGAAGTCAGCCGCGAGCTGGAAGTCATCAAGGAAGAGCGCCGGCTGCGCACCGATGACCGGCCCGAGGCGCTGTCCTTCGAGCGCTTCAAGGCCGCCGCCTACCCGGCCAGCGGCTACCGCAACCCCACTATCGGCTGGCCCCAGGACCTGCAGCGCCTCGGCGTGGACGACCTGCGTCGCTGGTACCAGACCTGGTACGCACCCAACAACGCCACCCTGGTGGTGGTCGGCGATGTCGAACCCCAGGCAATCCGCGCCGAGGTGCAGCGCTGGTTCGGCGGCATTCCCCGCAGCGACCTGCCCGCGCCGCGGCGGCCGCTGGAACTGCCGGCGCCGGGCGAGCGGCGCCTGGCCCTGCAGGCCCGCGAACTGCCCAGCCTGCTGATGGGCTTCAACGTGCCCAGCCTGGCCACCGCTGCCCAGCCGCGCGATGCCTATGCGCTGCAATTGCTGGCCGCCCTGCTCAGCGGCGGTTCGGGGGCGCGCCTGCCCAGCCGTCTCGAACGCGGCGCGGAAGTGGCCAGCAGCGTGCGCGCCGCCTATGGCGCCTACACCCGTGGCGACAGCCTCTTCCTGCTCAGCGGCACCCCCAACACCCCGCGCGGCAAGACCCTCGACCAGCTGGAAGCGGCCTTCTGGGCGCAACTGGAGCTGCTCAAGCGCGAGCCGCCCAGCACCGAGGAACTGGCCCGCGTCCGCGCCCTGCTGGTGGCCGGGCTGGTCTATGGCCGCGACTCCATCACTGCCCAGGCCAGCAGCATCGGCCAGCTGGAAAGCGTCGGCCTCGGCTGGCGCCAGGGGGATCGGCTGCTCGACGAACTGGGCCGGGTCACCCCCGACGACCTGCGCCGGGTGGCCCGCACCTACTTCATCCGCGAGCGCCTGACCCTGGCCCAGCTCGAGCCCGCAGCCACCGCGGAGAATCGTCCATGAAGCCGCTGCTCTGGCTGTCGCTGTGCCTGCTCGCGGGCTG
This sequence comes from Pseudomonas sp. HR1, assembly GCF_030175875.1. Taxonomy (NCBI): domain Bacteria; kingdom Pseudomonadati; phylum Pseudomonadota; class Gammaproteobacteria; order Pseudomonadales; family Pseudomonadaceae; genus Pseudomonas; species Pseudomonas sp. HR1. The sequence continues at coordinate 155,900 of NZ_JASNRF010000005.1, read as the reverse complement.
CCAGTCCCCTACCCCGGTCGGCGATCTGGCGCGCGCCTATCCGGCTGTAGACAGTCTCAAGACGCTCAAGGACGCGCCGCCCCTGGGGCGCCAGCTGGACATCCAGCGCTGGCGCACCGCCGAGGGCGCCCAGGTGCTGTTCGTGCCGGCGCCGGAATTGCCGATGTTCGACGTGCGCCTGATCTTTGCCGCCGGCAGCAGCCAGGATGGCGCCACCCCGGGCCTGGCCATGCTGACCAACGGCCTGCTCAACGAAGGCACCCCGGGACGCGATGCCGGCGCCATCGCCGATGGCTTCGAGCGCCTGGGCGCCGACTTCAGCAACGGCGCCTATCGTGACCAGGCGGTGGCCGGCCTGCGCACCCTCGCCGATCCGGCCCACAGCGAACCGGCCCTGGCGCTGCTGGCCGACGTGGTAGGTCGCCCGACCTTTCCCGCCGAGGCCATCCAGCGCATCCGCGACCAGCTGCTGACGCTGATCGCCGCCAGCCGTCGCGAACCGGCGAACCTGGCGGGTGAGGCGCTGCAGGAACGTCTCTACGGCAACCACCCCTATGCCCATTCGCCGCGGGGCACGGCCGCTGGCCTGGCCCGCCTGGACGCGGCCAGCCTCCGGGCCTTCCATGCCCGCGCCTATGCCGCCGGCAATGCCGTGATCGCCCTTACCGGCGATCTGGATCGGACCCGCGCCGAGCAGATCGCCGCCCAGCTGTCGCGCGCCCTGCCCCGCGGTCCGGCCCTGCCGCCGCTGCCCGTGCCGGCTCCCGCCGCGCCGGCGCGGGTGCAACTGGAGGTCCCGGCCCAGCAGACCCGCCTGCTGCTCGGTCAGCTCGGCATCACCCGCCGCGATCCCGACTATGCCGCCCTCTTCGTCGGCAACCAGATCCTCGGCGGTGGCGGTTTCGGCAGTCGCCTGATGACCGAATTGCGCGAACGCCGCGGCCTCACCTACGGTGTCAGCTCGGGCTTCACCCCCATGCGTCAGCCGGGTCCCTTCACCATCGGCCTGCAGACCCGCGCCGAACTGGGCGATGCCACCCTGGCGCTGGTCCGCGACCTGCTGCGCGACTACCTGGCCCAGGGTCCCACCCAGGCCGAACTGGACCGCGCCAAGCGACAGATCGAAGGCAGCTTCCCGCTGGCCAACGCCAGCAACGGCGCCATCGTCGCCCAGCTGGGCAACATCGGCTTCTACGACCTGCCCAGCAGCTACCTGGACGACTTCCTTCAGCAAGTCCGCCGCCTGACGGTGGAACAGGTGCATGCGGCCCTGCAGCGCCACCTCGATCCCGAGCGCTTCGTCGTGGTCAGCGCCGGCCCGCGGGTCGCCCAGCAGCCGCTGCCGCCCCCCCGCCCTCTTCCCAACCTGCCGCCCAGCGGCGTTCCGGAGCACTAGCATGGCCCAGAAGACCGCCAACCAACTGCGCATCATCGGTGGCGAATGGCGCAGCCGGCGCTTCGTCTTTCCCGATGCCCTGGGCCTGAGGCCCACCCCGGACCGGGTCCGCGAGACCCTGTTCAACTGGCTGGCCGCCGTCACCCCAGGCGCGCGGGTGCTGGACCCCTTCGCCGGCAGCGGCGCGCTGCTGCTGGAAGCCCTCTCCCGCGGCGCCGGCCAGGCGCTGGCCTTCGACCTCAATGCCCAGGCCGCCACTGCCCTGCGCGGCCATCTGCAGACCCTGGGCTGTGCCCAGGCCGAGGTGCGCCAGACCGACGCCCTGCAGGCCCTGGTTAAGCCGGCGGAAGCGCCCTTCGACCTGGTGTTTCTCGATCCGCCCTTTGGCAAAAACCTGCTGGAACCGGCCTGCGCGGCCCTGGAAGCCCAGGGCTGGCTGGCTGCGGACGCCTGGATCTACACTGAGAGCGAGACCCAGCCCTCGCGCCTGACGCTGCCCGCGACCTGGCAACTGCACCGCGAGAAGAAGACCGGCAACGTCCACTACGCCCTCTGGCACCGCCAGGCGTGACCAGCACGCCCTTCAAGCCGGCGCGCTGGCTGCCCGGCCCGCACCTGCAGACCCTCTGGGGCTCACTGTGGCGCCGCCTGCCGCCCATCACCCGGCCGCGGGAACGACTGTGGCTGGAGGACGGCGACTTCCTCGATCTGGACTGGTACAACGCCGAGGATCCGCGGGCACCACTGGTGCTGATCGCCCACGGCCTGACCGGCAGCTCCGGCTCCCACTATGTGCTCGGCCTGCAATTCGCCCTGGCCGCCCGCGGCTGGGCCAGCGTCGGCCTCAACTGGCGCGGCTGCTCCGGCGAACCCAACCGCCTGCCACGTGGCTATCACTCCGGCGTCAGCGAAGACCTGGCCGCGGTGGTGCGCCACCTGCAAACCAGTCGTCCGGACGCGCTACTGTATGGCGTGGGCTTTTCCTTGGGCGGTAACGTGCTGCTCAAGTACCTGGGCGAGCGGGGCGAGCACAGCGGCCTGCAGGCGGCCGCTGCGGTCTCGGTACCCTTTCGCCTGGACCTCTGCGCCGATCGCATCGGCATCGGCTTCTCGCGCATCTATCAGCGGCACTTCATCCGCGAACTGGCGCGCTATGTGCGCGACAAGCAGGCGCTGTTCGACCGCGACCTTCACCCCGAACAGCACGAGATCCTCGCGCGCCTGGGGCCGCCCGAGGGACTCAAGACCTTCTGGGACTTCGACGATCGCTACACCGCGCCCCTGCACGGCTTTCGCGATGCCCGGGACTACTACCGCCAGGCCTCCAGCCGCTACTACCTGGGGGGTATCCGCATCCCCACGCTGCTGATCCAGGCCGAGGACGACCCCTTCATCGGCACCGACGCCCTGCCCGCCCGCGCCGAACTGGCGCCCGACACCCTGTTCGAGCGCCTGCCCCATGGCGGCCATGTCGGCTTCGTCGGCGGCCCCTTCCACGATCCGGACTACTACCTGGAAAGACGCATCCCCGACTGGCTGGTCAGCCAGCGGGCAGCGCCATCCGGCCGATAAACGCCCACGGGTCGGCGATCCCGGCGGCTGTCGCCTTGGCCTCACTCCGCCCCTGAGCTACCATCCAAGCCCCAACAGCTTCGCCCCCAGGACAGCGTCATGAACCGAGTGCTATACCCCGGCACCTTCGACCCCATCACCAAGGGCCATGGCGACCTGGTGGAGCGCGCCTCGCGGCTGTTCGACGAAGTCGTGGTGGCGGTGGCGGCCAGCCCCAAGAAGAATCCGCTGTTTCCGCTGGAGCGCCGGGTCGAGCTGGCCAAGGCGGTGACCGCGCACCTGCCCAATGTCGAGGTGATCGGCTTCAGCTGCCTGCTGGCCACCCTGGTGGAGCAGCAGAAGGCGACCATCATCCTGCGCGGCCTGCGCGCGGTGTCGGATTTCGAATTCGAATTCCAGCTGGCCAACATGAACCGGGTGCTGGCGCCCCAGGCGGAAAGCATGTTCCTGACCCCGTCGGAACACTACTCCTACCTGTCTTCCACCCTGGTGCGGGAGATCGCGGCGCTCGGCGGCGACGTGACCAAGTTCGTCCATCCCACCGTGCATCAGGCGCTGCTGGAGCGTTTTGCCCCGGCCAGCTGATTAACCCCAAGGACTGTCGGGTGCAGCCGGCGCGCGGATGGGGCAAAATGCGCGCCTGACTTTTGGATCGCTGCGCGTTCGCGCAGCGTGGAGCCGACGATGTCCCTCATCATTACCGACGATTGCATCAACTGCGACGTGTGCGAGCCCGAGTGCCCGAACGGCGCCATCTCCCAGGGTGCGGAGATCTACGTGATCGATCCGAACTTGTGCACCGAGTGCGTGGGCCACTACGACGAACCCCAGTGCCAGCAGGTCTGCCCGGTGGACTGCATCCCCCTCGACGAGAACCATGTCGAGACCAAGGAGCAGCTGCACGACAAGTATCTGAAGATCAGCGGCCAGGCCTGAGCGGTCAGGTCCGGCGCCAGGGCCTATTCGGTACGCCCGTACCCGCTCTGGGTACAGCCCAGGCAGCGCACGAAGGCCGCCTTGCCCGGCTCGACCACCAACGCCTTGCCGGCCTTGCCGATGTTACCGCCGGCGGCGGTGAACGGCAGACTGACCACGAAAGCCCCCGCACCGATCACGGTCGCGGCGATCAGCAGCGGCCGCGCGATCAGCAGGTCGCCGATCATGGAAAAGGCAGCGGGTGCCTGGGCTTCACCGAACGCCTGGTCGGCGGTCTGATATTCGGTGACTTCACCCTGAGCCTGCTGCGCCTGCGCCGGCAAGACCTGCATCGTCAGGGCCAGCGCCAGCACGGCAGCCAGGCTACGGAACGGATTCATACGGCTGATCCCTTGCGCGGTTGTGATGGTGGTCCCTGAACTATAACAGGCCGCCCGCACTTGTCATGCGGGCGGGCCTCAGACGTCATTCGGCGCGGACGACCGGCTGCGGCGCGCGGCGATGGGCATAGACCATCAGCGCGATGCCGCCGAGCACCATGGGCACGCAGAGCACCTGCCCCATGGTCAGCCAGCCCCAGGCCAGATAGCCGAGCTGGGCGTCGGGCACCCGCACGAATTCGACGATGAAGCGGAAGATGCCGTAGCAGAGCACGAACAGGCCGGACACGGCCATGGTCGGCCGCGGCTTGCGCGAGTAGAGCCAGAGGATCACGAACAGCGCCACCCCTTCCAGGGCGAACTGATAGAGCTGCGAGGGATGGCGCGGCAGCTGGGCCGGATCGCTGTAGGGCGGAAAGATCATCGCCCAGGGCACGTCGGTGGGCTTGCCCCAGAGTTCGGCGTTGATGAAGTTGCCGATGCGGCCGGCACCGAGACCGATGGGGACCAGCGGCGCGATGAAGTCCATCAGTTCGAAAAAGCCCTTGTTGTGGCGCTTGCCGAACCACCAGACCGCCAGGATCACCCCGAGCAGGCCGCCGTGGAAGGACATGCCGCCCTTCCAGACCTCGAAGATCAGCGTCGGATTGGCGATGTATTCCGCCAGGTTGTAGAACAGCACGTAGCCGAGTCGCCCGCCGGCGATGACCCCCAGCGCCACCCAGAACACCAGATCGGACAGGGTCTCGCTGGTCCAGCGCGGATCGAAGCGATTGAGTCGCCGCTTGGCCAGCCACCAGGCGCCACCGATCCCCACCAGGTACATGAGGCCGTACCAGTGGATCTTCAGCGGCCCCAGCGACAGGGCCACCGGGTCTATTTGCGGATACGGCAGCATGGTGCCTCCTTGAAAGGGATCAGAGTAAGAAGTTGAGTCCGACGCCGAACAGCAACAGGGCAAACAGGCGCTTGAGCAGCCGGGGCGACAGGCGATGGGCCAGCCGCGCACCGAAACGGGCCGAGAACATGCTGGTCAGGGCGATACCCAGCAAGGCCGGCAGATAGACATAGCCCAGACTCCAGGCGGGCAGGCCCGGCTCCTGCCAGCCGACCAGGATGAAGGACAGCGCCCCGGACAGGGCGATGGGCAGGCCGCAGGCCGCCGAGGTGGCCACCGCCTGCTGCATGCTCAGGCTGCGCCAGATCAGGAAGGGTACGGTGAGCGAGCCGCCGCCGATGCCGAAGATGGCCGAGGCACAGCCGATCACCACCCCGGCCACCGTCAGCGCCGGCTTGCCGGGTTCGCCGGCCTGGGCCTTGGGGCGCAGGTCCAGCGCCAGCTGGATGGCGATGAGGATGGCGAAGGTGCCGATGATCTTCTGCAGCAGCGGGCCATGGATGGCGGCGGCGGTCAGGGCGCCCAGGGCGCTGCCGAAAACGATGCCCAGGGCCATCCAGGCGAACAGCCGCCAGCGCACGGCGCCGAGTCGGTGGTGGGCCCAGACGGAATTGAGCGAGGTGAAGACGATGGTGGCCAGCGAGGTCCCCACCGCCAGGTGGGTGAGGATGTCCGGATCGAGGCCCTGGGCGGTAAAGCTGTAGACCAGCACCGGCACGATGATCAGGCCGCCGCCGACCCCGAACAGACCGGCCAGCAGCCCGGCGCAGACGCCGAGCACCAGGAAGAGCAAGAGATCCATCATCACCTCGGGCGCAGGAGGCGGCATGGTACGCCGCTGCCTGCCCGGCGGGAAGCGGCCTTCCCGCCGGGCACGCTCAGCTCTGGACGCTGGCCGCCGGGTTGATCACCCGACCCAGTCCGAGATTGCGCAAGGCCAGATGCAGGGCGCTGTGGATGACCTGGGGGTTGTCGATCTGGCGCATCTGCTGCACCAGCTCGCGGGCCTTTTCCAGGGTGACCTGGCGCAGCAGCCACTTCACCTTGGGCAGGTTGGTGGCGTTCATCGACAGGGTGTCGAAGCCCATGCCCATGAGCAGCACCGCCGCCGCCGGATCCCCGGCCATCTCGCCGCAGATGCTCACCGGCACCCCTTCGGCGTGGGCGCCATCGACCACCTGTTGCAGCGCCTGCAGCACCGCCGGGTGGAAGTAGTCGTAGAGATCGGCCACCCGCGGGTTGTTGCGATCCACCGCCAGCAGGTACTGGGTCAGGTCGTTGGAGCCCACCGAGATGAAGTCCACCTGGCGCGCCAGGTCGCGGGCTTGGTAGACCGCCGAGGGTACCTCGACCATGACACCCACCGGCGGCATGGGAATGTCGACGCCTTCGTCCCGCACCTCGCACCAGGCGCGGTGCAGGAGATGCTGGGACTCCTCCACCTCGTGCACGCCGGAAATCATCGGCAGCATGATGCGCAGGTTGTTCAGGCCTTCGCTGGCCTTGAGCATGGCGCGGGTCTGCACCAGGAAGATTTCCGGATGATCCAGGGTGACGCGGATGCCGCGCCAGCCCAGGAAGGGGTTGTCTTCCTTGATCGGGAAATAGGACAGCGCCTTGTCGCCACCGACGTCCAGGGTGCGCATGGTCACCGGTGCCGGATGGAAGGCGGCCAGCTGCTCGCGATAGATGGAGAGCTGTTCCTTCTCGCTGGGAAAGCGCTCGTTGACCATGAAGGGCACTTCGGTGCGATACAGACCGACCCCTTCGGCGCCGCGCTGCTGGGCGCGGGCCACATCGGCCATCAGGCCGGTGTTGACCCACAGCGGCATGCGGTGACCATCGAGGGTCTCGCAGGGCAGGCTGCGCAGGGCGTCTAGGCCCTGGGTCAGCTGGCGCTCCTCCTCCACCACGTCGCCATACTGCTTGATCAGCGTCGGCGACGGATTGGTGAAGATCTCGCCGTGGTAGCCGTCGACGATGAGGTCGATGCCGTCCACCTTGGAATACGGCAGGTCCACCGCGCCCATCACGGTCGGCACGCCCATGGCGCGTGCCAGGATGGCGACGTGGGAGTTGCCCGAGCCGAGTACCGAGATCAGGCCGACCAGGCGCCCCTCGGGCACCTCGCCGAGCATGGCCGGCGAGAGCTCCTCGCTGACCAGAATGGTGTTTTCCGGATAGATCAGGCAGGCCTGGTGGGCCTGCTGCAGATAGGCCAGCAAGCGGCGCCCGAGGTCACGCACGTCGGCGGCGCGCTCGCGCAGATAGGCGTCGTCCATGAGTTCGAAGCGCTGGACGTGCTCCATCACCACCTGGCGCAGGGCGCCCTGGGCCCACTGGCCGCTCTTGATGATGGTGGTCACCTCGTTACCGAGGGCGGCGTCGTCGAGCATCATCAGGTAGACGTCGAACAGCGCCTGCTCTTCCTTGCGCAGCTGGGTGGACAGCCGCTTGGATAGCGCCTTCATGTCCGCCCGCACGCCTTCGAGCGCCGAGCGGAACAGTTGCAGCTCGGCGTCGATGTCGGTCACGGTCTTGTCCGGGACCACCTCCAGATCGGCGGGCGGCAGGACCACCACCGCCTTGCCGACGCCGACCCCGGGCGAACCGGGGATGCCGACGAAACGGGCCTCCTGGATGCCGCGGCCCTGCCGGTCCAGACCACGGATGGTCCCGGTGGCCTCGGCATGGGCGATCACCCCGGCGAGCTGGGCGCTCATGGTGACCAGGAAGGCTTCCTCGCCTTCGTCGAACTGACGGCGTTCCTTCTGCTGCACCACCAGCACGCCCATGACCCGGCGGTGGTGGATGATGGGTGCACCGAGGAAAGACGCATAGCGCTCCTCACCGGTCTCGGCAAAATAGCGAAAGCGCGGGTGGCTGGCGGCGTCTTCGAGATTGAGCGGCTCTTCACGGGTGCCGACCAGGCCGACCAGGCCCTCGTTGGGGGCCATGCTGACCCGGCCGATGGACCTCTTGTTGAGGCCTTCGGTGGCCATGAGCACGAAACGGTTGGTGTCGGGATCCAGCAGATAGACGGAGCAGACCTGCGACTGCATGGCCGCGCGGACACGTTGCACGATGATGGACAGTGCCGACCCCAGATCCTTGGCGGCATTGACCTCCTGGACGATCTTGCGCAGAACTGCAAGCATCTAGCGCCTCCGCAGCCGACGTCCGGCGGAGCCGCCGGCGTGCATCACGTGTCGTTCATCCTGCATGACCACAGCTTCTCCTCACCTCTTTCGCACCGGCCGAACCGGTAATCAGGCCAGCAAGCGGGGTGCCAACTCCTTGAGCGCCCGCCGATAGACCTCTCGCTTGAAGGTCACCACCTGGCCCAGCGGATACCAGTAGCTTACCCAGCGCCAGCCATCGAATTCCGGCTTGCCGGTCACATCCATCCGCACCCGCTGCTCTTCCGCGGTCAGCCGCAGCAGAAACCACTTCTGCTTCTGGCCGATGCACAGCGGACGGCTGTGGGTACGCACCATGCGCTGCGGCAGACGGTAGCGCAACCAGCCCCGGGTACAGGCCAGGATACGGACGTCATCGGGGCTCAGCCCCACTTCTTCGTTCAGCTCCCGGTACAGCGCCTCTTCGGGCGTTTCCCGGTCGTCTATCCCACCCTGGGGGAACTGCCAGGCATCCTGATTGATGCGGCGAGCCCACAGTACCTGGCCGGCATCGTTGGCGAGAATGATGCCGACATTGGGGCGAAAACCATCAGCGTCGATCACGGCTGCCACCCTTGAAAAATGTCGTTGCCCGCATTGTTCCACAAAGCCCGACAGCCCAGCAATGCAAGCTCCGGACCGACTGGGGCGCGGCCGACCGGCGCAGGCGTCCGGCACCTGCCGCCGCCTGCAAAAGCCCGCATTATGGTGGTCGCTAGCTGAACGTCGGCTTAAGGGCCGGCAAACGTCGCGCCCTAGCGAAAATGCCGTTGCACGGCCATGTAGAGGGCCAGCGCCAGACCGATCCAGCCGACCAGCCAGAAATAGTCGAGATAGCCCAGCACCTGGCTCTGGCGGGTGACCAGACTGGAGATCTGCGCCAGGGCGCTGTCGGCACCGGTGGCCAGCCGATAACGCTCGCCATAGGCCTGGTAGGTCTGGGCATAGGGAGTGACCGCGGCGCTGAGCACCGAGGCATGGAAGGCGTCGCGCCACTGCAGGAAGACGTTGGACAGCACGATGCCCATGGGCATGACCAGTTGCTGGGTCATGTTCTTGATCTGGTAGGCCTGGCTGAAATAGGCCGGCTCGACGCGCATGAAGGTGTACATGATGATCACCGCGAAGGTGCCGATCAGGTAGGTGCCATGCATCATCAGCCCAGGCACCAGCTGCTGGTAGAGGGGCACGTCGGCGTGCTGCCGCACCATCCAGAAGCCGTAGCCGGCCAGCAGCAGGTAACCCGCTACCAGGTACTTGCGAAAGCCGCCCCAGGGAAAGCGCTCGCGCAACCGCACCGAGGTGATCATCAGCAGCGGCGCCAGGCCGCACAGCCAGCCCAGCGCCATGACCCCCCCGGCGGTATAGACCGGCAGTTGCAGGCCGTTGACCACGTACTGGGGGATGATGAAGTTGTAGGCGCCGAGCAGGAAGTAGTTGAGCATCATGAACAGCATGCCGGCGAGAAAGCCCGGGGTGATGGCGTGCTTGAAGTCCAGGGTCGGCCGCGCCAGGCCGCGCTCGTAGTAGACATAGAGTCCGAGGATGACCGCTCCCACCAGCAGTTCCACGGCCAGCCACGGACCATCGCTGAAGAAGTCGAAGGCCAGGCGCTGGGTGGTGGTGGTCAGCAGCAGACTGCCCACCGTCAGCAGCACCATGGACAGCAGCGACGGCGCCCCGGAATTCTGCAGCGGATGGGAGCGCCGCGGCAGCGACAGCCAGACGCAGACGGCCACCAGCGCGCAGGCCAGCGCCGGCACCATGAAGATGGCGCGCCACTGGTGACCTTCCAGCAGCTCCGCGGTGGTGAAGGAGGCCAGCGCCCCACCCAGGGGCACGCCCGAGGCGAAGGCGCGAATCCCGGTCGGCAGCTGGGGGCCGGAAAAATACATCTGCACCAGCACCCGCGCCCCGGCAAAGAAGGTGGCGGCACCGGCGCCCATCAGCGCCCGCCCGACGATGAAGGTCGGCAGATCGGTAGCCACCAGGCAGCACACCTGGCCGACCAGGTGGATGCCGACGGCGGCGAAGATCAGGTTGCGATAGCCCAGGCGCTGGGCAAACCACTGGTGCGGGGCGCTGGTGACGATGACCGCGGCGCTGTAGCAGGCGGTGGCCAGGGTGTAGCTGCGCTGGTCGATACCCAGGCCGCCATATACGTAGCGGTTGGCCAGGGCGATGGAAAGATTGTCGAGAAAGTACACCAGCACCATCAGGGTGATGCTCAGCAGCAACAGGCCGCGATGATGGGGGCGATCGGTGTCGTCGGCGTACATGAAGACCCAGGCTGGCACTAAGGGGGCCAGTCGTGGACCCTGCGTCCGGGGCGGGGTTCAGAGACTGCGTTGGCGCAGCCTCTTCGAAGTGATGCGGATCGCGTCCTGGCTCAGCCGGGCAGCAGCGCCCGGACGTCGGCCAGGAGTTCGTCGGGCACCTCCAACCAGCCACGGGTGGTATTGCGTTCTCGTGCCTGGTAACGACGCTGCGACGGCAGGCGGGCGCCCTGGGCTTCGATGCCGGCGAACAGCTGCTCGGCGCGCTGCTGGTAGTCGGCTACCGCGGTACCGAGAAAGCGCTGGGGATCGAAGGCCAGGATGAGTTCGCCGTGATAGGGCAGCCCGCCGGCACCGGCGTCGACCGCGGAAGACTCCGGACTGGTGAGATCGCCGATCAGCGGGCCGGCGAGCAATTCGATCATGGCCGACAGCGCCGAGCCCTTGTGACCGCCAAAGGTGAGCATGGCGCCCTCCTCCAGCACGGTGCGGGCATCGTTGCTGGGCGCGCCCTCGGCATCCACTCCCCAGCCCTCGGGCAGGGCTTTGCCTGCGCGACGATGCAATTCGATTTCGCCGCGGGCCACGGCGCTGGTGGCGAAATCGAAGACGAAGGGCGGACCCTCGGGCCGCGGCCAGCCGAAGGCCAGGGGATTGGTACCGAACAGCGGGCGACGACCACCGGCCGGGGCGACATAGGCCTGGGTCGGATTGCAGGCCAGGGCCACCAGGCCCCTGGCGGTAAGGGCTTCCATCTCCACCCAGAGCGCCGAGAAGTGCACACAGTTGTTGATCGCCAGGGCTGCCAGGCCACAGCTGCGCGCCTTGGCGTCGAGCAGGGGCAGCCCCGTCTCGAAGGCCAGCGGGGAGAAGCCGCCACCCGCATCGACCCGGACGATGGCCGGAGCCACGTCCTCTACCGTCGGCTCGGCATCGGGCACCACCTTGCCGGCCTTGAGCGTCTTGACGATGCCCAGCAGCCGATAGATGCCGTGGGAGGCGCAGTCGTCACGCTGGCCGGCGACCATCATGGCGGCGATGGCCGCGCCCTGCGGCTGACTGAAACCTTGGGCCGCGAGCACCTCTTCGGCCAGGTGCTGCAGGTCTTCCGGGGTCATCTGGGCCATGGCGGCGCTCCGTTGGGAAAACCCCGACTATGCCGCAACCGGCCACGACCCGCTCGCTCGACTTGGGATCGGTCGTGCCGATCCCGGCACAGTCAGCCCTGGTGGTAGCGCCCCGACAACTCGTGCACGGCTTCGATGAAGGCACCGGCATGGGCCGGATCTACCTCGGGGGTGATGCCGTGGCCGAGGTTGAAGACGTGGCCGCTGCCCTGGCCATAGCTTTCCAGGATGCGCCCCACCTCGGCGCGGATGGCCGCCGGCTTGGCGTAGAGCACGCTGGGGTCCATGTTGCCCTGCAGGGCGACCTTGCTGCCGACCCGCCGACGGGCTTCGCCGATGTCGCAGGTCCAGTCCAGGCCCAGGGCCTCGGCGCCGCTGTCGGCCAGGCTTTCCAGCCAGAGACCGCCATTCTTGGTGAAGAGGATCACCGGCACCCGGCGTCCTTCATGCTCGCGGATCAGCCCGGCGACGATCTTGCGCATGTAGGCCAGGGAAAATTCCTGGTAGGCCGCGGCGGACAGGTTGCCTCCCCAGGTATCGAAGATCTGCACCGCCTGGGCACCGGCGCGGATCTGGCCGTTGAGGTAGGCGGTGACCGCCTGGGCCAGCTTGTCCAGCAGCAGGTGCAGGGCCTCGGGGGTGTCGTAGAGCATGGCCTTGGCCTTGCGGAAATCCTTGCTGGAGCCGCCTTCGATCATGTAGGTGGCCAGGGTCCAGGGGCTGCCGGAAAAGCCGATCAGGGGTACCCGCCCGTCCAGCGCCGTGCGGATGGTGCGCACGGCGTCCATGACGTAGCCCAGGTCGGATTCGGCATCGGGTATCGGCAGCGCCTCGATGTCGGCCGGGGTGTCGATCACCTTGCGAAAGCGCGGACCCTCGCCGGTCTCGAAGTAGAGGCCCTGCCCCATGGCGTCGGGAATGGTGAGGATGTCGGAAAAGAGGATGGCGGCATCCAGCGGATAGCGCTCCAGCGGCTGCAGGGTCACCTCGCAGGCGAATTGCGGGTTCTTGCACAGACTCATGAAGTCCCCGGCACGCGCCCGGCTGGCGCGGTACTCGGGCAGATAGCGTCCGGCCTGGCGCATCATCCACACCGGGGTGACATCCACCGGCTGCTTGAGCAGGGCACGCAGGAAACGGTCGTTCTTCAGGGCAGTCATGGCGACATCCGGCAGCAAAAGTGCCGGCATTGTCGCAAAGCGGCTGGCAAAAGGCACGGCACCGGGGCGTGCCTTTTGTCTATCGCACCGATCGGCTTACCAGCTCTTGTAGGGCAGGAACTTGCCGTTGAGCACGATCTGCACCCGGTCGCCCTTGGGATCGGCCACCCGCGAGATGTCCATGCTGAAGTCGATGGCACTCATGATGCCGTCGCCGAACTCTTCATGGATCAGGGTTTTGATGGTATCGCCGTAGACATTGATCATCTCGTAGAAACGATAGATCAGCGGATCGGTGGGCACGGCCTTGTCCCACTGCTTGTGCGGACAGGCTTGCAGCGCCAGGGACACCTCGGCCGGCAATTCCAGCACCTGGCACAGGCGTTCCGCCACCGCCGGCGCCATGCTGTTCATGCCCAGGCAGGCAGAGGTGGTCCAGACCGGCGACATTTCCAGGCTGGCGGCGATCGCCGCCCAGCTCAGGCCCAGGCGCTGCTTGGCGGCGAGAATGGCGGCGGTCATTTCGGGCTTGTTCATGGCAGTACCTCGCAGGAGAGAACCGGGATCTTTGCAGACCCTGTGCCAGACACAGAAAGCGCTCTGGCAAGGCCTCCGCAGCGCCCTGCCCGCCTCTCGCTGCACCAGAAAGCAGCCCTGTCACCGCATGGCGCCCAAGAAAAAAGCCGACCGGCTTGGCGCCGGTCGGCTCTTGTCCAGCCGCAGTGGCTTAGACGCCCAGGTAGTCGAGGATGCCCTCGGCGGCGTTGCGACCTTCGAAGATGGCGGTCACCACCAGGTCGGAGCCGCGCACCATGTCGCCACCAGCAAAGATCTTCGGGTTGCTGGTCTGGTGCTTGAACTCGTGCAGCCCCGGCGCGACCACGCGGCCCTGGCTGTCGAGGTCGATGCCGAATTGCTCGAACCAGGGCGCCGGGCTCGGCCGGAAACCGAAGGCGATGACCACCGCATCGGCCGGCAGGATCTCCTCGGAACCGGGGATCGGCTCGGGACTGCGGCGACCGCGGGCATCGGGCTCGCCCAGGCGGGTCTCCACCACCTTGACGCCTTCCACCCGGTCTTCGCCGATGATGGCGATGGGCTGGCGGTTGAAGAGGAACTTCACGCCCTCTTCCTTGGCATTCTTCACTTCCTTGCGCGAGCCCGGCATGTTGGCGGCGTCGCGACGGTAGGCGCAGGTCACGCTCTTGGCGCCCTGGCGAATGGAGGTGCGGTTGCAGTCCATGGCGGTGTCACCACCCCCCAGGACCACCACGCGCTTGCCCTTCATGTCGACGAAGTCGGCCGCATCCTTTTCGAAGCCCAGGTTGCGATTGACGTTGGCCACCAGGAAATCCAGGGCGTCATGCACGCCCGGCAGGTCTTCGCCGGGGAAGCCGCCCTTCATGTAGGTGTAGGTGCCCATGCCCAGGAAGACCGCATCGAATTCCTCGAGCAGTTGGTCCATGGTCACGTCCTTGCCCACCTCGGTATTGAGGCGGAACTCCACGCCCATCCCGCCGAAGACCTCGCGACGGCGGCTGAGCACGGTCTTTTCCAGCTTGAACTCGGGAATGCCGAAGGTCAGCAGGCCGCCGATCTCGGGGTGCTTGTCGAACACCACCGGGGTCACGCCATTGCGCACCAGGATGTCGGCACAACCCAGGCCGGCCGGACCGGCACCGATGACGGCGACGCGCTTGCCGGTCGGCTTGACCTTGGACATGTCCGGGCGCCAGCCCATGGCGAAGGCGGTGTCGGTGATGTACTTCTCCACCGAACCGATGGTCACCGCGCCGAAGCCGTCGTTGAGGGTACAGGCACCCTCACAGAGGCGATCCTGCGGGCAGACCCGGCCACAGACCTCGGGCAGGGTGTTGGTCTGGTGCGACAGCTCCGCCGCCGCCAGGATGTTGCCTTCGGATACCAGCTTGAGCCAGTTGGGAATGAAGTTGTGCACCGGGCACTTCCATTCGCAATAGGGGTTGCCGCAACCCAGGCAGCGGTGCGCCTGCTCGGCAGCCTGCTGCGGCTTGAAGGGATCGTGGATCTCGACGAATTCCTTCTTGCGCTGGCGCAGCAGCTTTTTCTTCGGATCCTTGCGACCGACCTCGATGAACTGGAAGTCGTTGTTCAGACGTTCAGCCATTTCCAAACCTCTTGAAGCGACGCCCTTTTCTGCCGGGCGCCACGAGCTATCACGGTGAAACCGGCGCCCTGGGGAGCCGGCATCGAAGTCGTTATTCCGGACGGGCGCGGGTGCTGACCAGCAGCGACGCCAGGCTTGCGGCCTTGGGCTTCACCAGCCAGAACTTGCGCAGGTAGTCGTCCAGGTTTTCATGGAGATGGCTGCCCCAGGCACTGCCGGTCTCGCGCACGTATTCGGCCAGCACCCCTTCCAGGTGGCTGCGATAGGCTTCCATGGCTTCGCTGTTGATGCGCTGGATTTCCACCAGCTCGTGGTTGACCCGGTCATAGAAGCCGTTATCCAGGTCCAGCACATAGGCGAAGCCGCCGGTCATGCCCGAGCCGAAGTTGTAGCCGGTCTTGCCCAGGACGCAGACGAAGCCGCCGGTCATGTATTCGCAGCAGTGGTCGCCGGTGCCTTCCACCACGGTGTGGGCCCCGGAGTTGCGCACCCCGAAGCGCTCACCGGCGGTGCCGGCGGCGAACAGCTTGCCACCGGTGGCGCCATAGAGGCAGGTGTTGCCGATGATGGCCGATTCCTGGCTCTTGAAGCCCGCGCCCTGCGGCGGGGTGATGACCAGCTTGCCGCCGGTCATGCCCTTGCCCACGTAGTCGTTGGCGTCGCCTTCCAGATACAGATGCAGGCCGCCGGCGTTCCAGACGCCAAAGCTCTGGCCGGCGGTGCCCTTGAAGCGGAAGGTCAGCGGCGCCTTGACCATGCCCTGGTTGCCGTGGCGTCGGGCGATCTCGCCGGAGACCCGGGCGCCGATGGAGCGGTCGCAGTTGCCGATGCTCAGGCTGAACTCACCGCCTTCGAGCTTTTCGATCCCTGGCAGCGACAGACGCACCATTTCCTCGGCCAGCAGACCCTGGTCGAACGGCGGGTTCTTTTCCACCTGGCAGTATTGCGGCTTCTCGGCCGGAATGTGATCGCTTCCCAGCAGCGGGGTGAGATCCAGGTGCTGCTGCTTGGCGGTCTCGCCCGGCAGGATTTCCAGCAGGTCGGTACGGCCGATCAGCTCGCCCAGGCTGCGCACGCCCAGCCTGGCCAGCCACTCGCGGGTTTCCTCGGCGATGAAGGTGAAGAAATTCATCACCATCTCCACCGTGCCGATGAAGTGTTCCTTGCGCAGCCGGTCGTTCTGGGTGGCGACGCCAGTAGCGCAGTTGTTCAGGTGGCAGATACGCAGGTACTTGCAGCCCAGGGCGATCATCGGCGCGGTGCCGAAGCCGAAGCTCTCGGCGCCGAGGATGGCCGCCTTGATCACGTCCAGACCGGTCTTCAGGCCGCCGTCGGTCTGCACCCGCACCTTGCCGCGCAGATCGTTGCCGCGCAACGTCTGGTGCGCCTCGGCCAGGCCCAGCTCCCAGGGCGAGCCGGCGTACTTGATGGAGGTTACCGGCGAAGCGCCGGTACCGCCGTCGTAGCCGGAGATGGTGATGAGGTCGGCATAGGCCTTGGCCACACCGGCGGCCACCGTACCCACCCCGGGCTCGGAGACCAGCTTGACCGACACCAGCGCCTTGGGGTTGACCTGCTTGAGGTCGAAGATCAGCTGCGACAGGTCTTCGATGGAATAGATGTCGTGGTGCGGCGGCGGCGAGATCAGGGTCACGCCGGGCACCGCATAGCGCAGCTTGGCGATCAGGCCGTTGACCTTCCCGCCCGGCAGCTGGCCGCCCTCGCCCGGCTTGGCGCCCTGCGCCACCTTGATCTGCAAGACCTCGGCGTTGACCAGGTACTCGGGGGTGACGCCGAAGCGGCCGGTGGCCACCTGCTTGATCTTGGAGCTCTTGATAGTGCCGTAGCGCGCCGGATCCTCGCCACCCTCGCCGGAGTTGGAGCGCCCGCCCAGGCGGTTCATGGCCTCGGCCAGGGCCTCGTGGGCCTCCGGCGACAGGGCGCCCAGGGAGATGCCGGCGGCGTCGAAGCGGGTAAAGATATTGGCCAGCGGCTCGACCTCTTCCAGGGCCAGGGGCTGGTCGCTGGTCTTGACCTTGAGCAGGTCGCGGATCATGGCCACCGGACGCTGGTCCACCAGCGCGGTGTATTCGCGGAACTTGGCGTAGTCGCCCTGTTGCACGGCGGCCTGCAGCAGATTGACCACGTCCGGGTTGTAGGCGTGGTACTCGCCGCCATAGACGAACTTGAGCAGGCCACCCGGCTGGATCGGCTTGCGGTTGTTCCAGGCTTCGCCGGCCAGCAGCTTCTGCTCGGCTTCCAGGTCGACGAAGCGCGCACCCTTGATGCGGCTGGTGACGCCGGGGAAGCAGAGGTCGGTGACCTCGTCCGCCAGCCCCACGGCCTCGAACAGCTGGGCGCCGCGATAGGAGGCGACGGTGGAGATGCCCATCTTGGAGATCACCTTGAGCAGGCCCTTGGTGATGCCCTTGCGGTAGTACTTGAACACCTCGTAGAGATCGCCCAGCACCTCGCCGGTGCGGATCAGATCGCCCAGCACCTCGTAGGCCAGGAACGGATAGACCGCGGTCGCACCAAAGCCCAGCAGCACGGCAAAGTGGTGCGGATCGCGGGCGGTGGCGGTCTCCACCAGGATGTTGCTGCTGGTGCGCAGGCCCAGGTTGACCAGGTGGTGGTGCACGGCGCCGGTGGCCAGCACCGCGTGTACCGGCAGCTTGCCCGGCTCGATGTGGCGGTCGGTCAGCACCAGCAATACCTTGCCGGCGCGCACGGCCTCCTCGGCCTGCTCGACGATGTTGCGCAGCGCCGCCTCGAGGCCCATGGACTCGGGGTAGTTGAGGTCGATCTTGACATGCTCGAAGCCGGGCTTGGGCATGTTGAGAATGGTCCGCCACTTGGCCGGCGAGACCACCGGGCTGCTCAGGATGGCGCGATCGGCGTGCTCGGCGGTTTCCTCGAAGACGTTGCGCTCGGCGCCCAGGCAGGTCTCCAGGGACATGACGATGGACTCGCGCAGCGGGTCGATCGGCGGGTTGGTGACCTGGGCGAATTGCTGGCGGAAATAGTCGTAGGGCGAACGGATGCGCCGCGACAGCACCGCCATGGGCGTGTCGTCGCCCATCGAGCCCACGGCTTCCTGGCCCTGCTCGCCCAGCGGGCGCAAGACCTGGTCACGCTCCTCGAAGGTGACCTGGAACATCTTCATGTACTGGCGCAGCTGATCCTGGTCGTAGAAGGCCGAACCGTGATCGTTGTCGTCCAGGGTCGCCTGGATACGCATGGCGTTCTTGCGCAGCCACTGCTTGTAGGGATGGCGCGCCTTGAGGCGATTGTCGATGTCGTCGGTCTGCAGCACCTCGCCGGTCTCGGTGTCCACGGCAAGGATCTGGCCCGGGCCGACCCGGCCCTTTGCGATGACGTCGTCGGGCTGGTAGTTCCAGACGCCGACTTCCGAAGCCAGGGTGATGTAGCCGTTCTTGGTGGTCACCCAGCGCGCCGGGCGCAGGCCGTTGCGGTCGAGCAGGCAGACCGCGTAGCGGCCTTCGGTCAGCACCACGCCGGCCGGACCGTCCCAAGGCTCCATGTGCATGGAGTTGAATTCATAGAATGCACGCAGATCGGCGTCCATGGTCTCGACGTTCTGCCAGGCCGGCGGAATGATCATGCGCACGGCGCGGAACAGGTCCATGCCGCCGGTCACCAGCAGCTCCAGCATGTTGTCCATGCTGGAGGAATCGGAGCCGACGCGGTTGACCAGCGGACCAAGCTGGTCGAGATCCGGAATCAGTTCGTTGACGAACTTGGTGCGCCGCGCCTGGGCCCAGTTGCGGTTGCCGGTGATTGTGTTGATCTCGCCGTTGTGGGCGAGGTAGCGGAAGGGCTGCGCCAGCGGCCACTTCGGCAGGGTGTTGGTGGAGAAGCGCTGGTGGAACACGCAGATGGCGGTCGCCAAGCGCGGATCGCCGAGGTCCGGATAGAAGGCGGCGAGATCCGCCGGCATCATCAGGCCCTTGTAGACGATGACCCGCGACGACAGGCTGCAGATGTAGTGCTCGGCGTCCTCGGCATTGCGCACCGAGGAGCGGCGGCGCGCGGAGAACAACTTGACCCCGAACTGCTGGTCGTCGAGACCCGGACCGGCGACGAATACCTGCTCGATGCGCGGCAGGCGGGCCAGGGCCAGTTCGCCCAGCACCGAGGTGTCGATGGGCACCTTGCGCCAGCCGACCAGGGTCAGGCCGGCGGCCTCGATCTCCAGGTTCATGTTGGCGCGGGCCTGTTCGGCGCGGGCCTCGTCCTGGTTGAAGAACACCACGCCCGCGGCGTACTGCTCGGGCAACTCGGCGCCGAATTGCTCCTGGGCGATGGCGCGCAGGAAGGCGTCCGGCTTCTGCATGAGCAGACCGCAACCGTCACCGGTCTTGCCGTCCGCGTTGATACCGCCCCGGTGGGTCATGCAGGTCAGGGCTTCGATGGCCGTTTCCAGCAGGTCGTGGCTGGGCTCGCCCTGCATATGGGCGATCAGGCCGAAGCCGCAGTTGTCCTTGAAGCTATCGGGATTGAACAGGCCTGCTTTCATAGCGCTCTCACCGGCAATCAGGTTATTGCGAAGGCATCACAAAACGGTCCGCTTATTTGAACTTTTTTCGGACAGTCAAAGGCTGACCAGTGTAGCGAAAAAATCGCTTACGACAAACACTGATGACACCTGATGAAAATTCGATGACGCAAAACAGAAAGCCCCGGCGTCACTCTCGTGATAGCGCCGGGGCTTTCTTTTCGTGCCAGGCAAGAATCAGCGACTGGTGGCGATGTCCTGCTGGATGCTGGCGAAGGTCCGCGGCCAGGGCTTGCTGGCCTGTACCTTGGCCGGCAGCTGCTTGACCGCCGCCTCGGCCGCCGCCCGATTGGCGAAGTTGCCGTAGGTCACCACATAGAGCGCCTTGCCCTGGTAGCTCTTCTTGAAATAGCGGAAGTTGCCACTGTCGGCCTGGGCGGCGATGAAGTCCTGCGCCGCCTTTTCGGTGCTGGTGCCCACCACCTGCAAGGCGTACTTGCTGCCCGCCTGACTGCCGTACCAGCCCGCCGCAGTGCCACCGGCGTGCGCAGGGGCAGCAGCCGGGGCCGGCTTGGCCGGTGCCGGCGCGGGGGTCGGCGCAGGTGCGGTATGCCGGGGCGCCGGAGCGGCCACTGCTGGCGCGCTGGGCGCCGGCGTGCGTGCCGGCGTCCGGCTGGGCAGTTCGTCCTCGTCACTGATGGGCGGGGCGTCGGTGGTCACGGTGGGCGGTACGCCACCCGCACCCATGTCGTTGCCTGCAGCGGTACCAGCCTGACGCCCACCCGCCGCTTCCGCCAGGGGTTCGCGGATGACCGGCTGCGACTCGCCCACCAGCGGCAGGGGAAGCGGCTTGGAAGAGCCATCGAACTGGATGGGCGCCCCCTGGGCGTCCTTGCCGGCGGACGCGGTGTTCTGGCCGCCCATGGGCAGGTCCTGCCCGGCCGTGCCGGTCGCCGGGGTTTCGCTCTTGCCGCCCTTGAGCGACAGAGCCGCAGCGCCTACTGCCAGCACCACTACCCCGAGAATGACCAGATGCTTGCGCGGCAGCGCCGCCAGCAGATTGCGCGAGCCCTTCGCCGGAGCGGCGGCCTTCTTGCGCCGGGCGGTCATGCCGGCCACCAGGACATCCCGGGCTTCTTCGTTGAGCCGACCGGGCCAGCCACCGGAGCGCTGGTGAATGGTCGCGAGTTGCTCGTCGGTAAAGATCTCCAGACCCTGACCGGCACCCTCCAGGCGCTGGGCGAGATATTCCTCGGCCTCGCTTTCGCTGTAGGGCAGCAATTCGATGGCGTGATAGCGCTCTTCGCCCTGGGCGATGTCCTCCAGGCGCATCACCACTTCCGCCTCGCCGAACAGGAAGACGTGCAGACGCTCCTTTTCGCCGCCACCGGCCAGCTCCAGCAGGGCTTCCAGGGCGGGGGTGGCCAGCGCCTCGGCGTCATCCACCAGGATGTAGACCTCCTGCCCCGCCAGGCGCACTTCCGCCGCCTGCGCGAGAATGGCCGCCGGCGTCTGGCTGTCGGCGCCCACGCCCTTGGCGACCTGGGCCAGCACGGTGCGGGCGTCGCCGCCGTTCTGCGCGGAAATCACCACGCAGTGCACCGCTTCCTTCTTGGTGCTGGCCGCCAGCGCCTGACGCAGCAGCGTCTTGCCGCTGCCCTCGGGACCGCTGACCACCAGCAACAACTGGCTGTAGCGGGCCAGGTGATGCAACTGACCCAGCACCGGCTTGCGCTGCGCCGGAAAGAATTTGAAACCGGGAACGCGGGCGGCGAACGGGTCGTGAGTGAACTGATAGTGACCGAGGAAGGCTTCGTCGGCGTGCAGATTGGACATGGGACTCTCTTGTTCTCCTTACTGGGCGGTCAGCGCTTGGTAATCGGTACGCAGCGTCTGCTCGAGAATGTCGCGGGCGAAGTCGGCGGTCACCACGGCCTGGCCCAGGTCACTGAGCAGTACCAGCCGGAGTTGTCCATCCAGGACCTTCTTGTCCACCGCCATGAGGCGTTCGAAATCGGCCGGCTGCATGTCGGCCGGCGGTACCACGGGAAGCCCGGCCCGGACCAGCAGGCGCAGGGCGCGGTCGCGCTGGGCGGCCGTGAGCCAGCCCAGCAGCAGGGACATCTGCAGCGCCATGACCATGCCGGCGGAAACCGCTTCGCCGTGCAGCCAGACGCCATAGCCCTGGTGGGTCTCGATGGCGTGGCCGAAGGTATGCCCCAGGTTGAGGATCGCCCGCAGGCCCGACTCGCGCTCGTCGCTGCCGACCACCTGGGCCTTGGCCGCGCAGGAACGCTCGATGGCTTCGGTAAGCGCCTGCTGGTCCAGCGCCAAGAGCGCCTCGACATGCTCCTCGAGCCAGCCGAGGAAGGGCTCATCGCAGATCAGGCCGTACTTGATGACCTCGGCCAGACCCGCCGACAGCTCCCGCGCCGGCAGGGTCGCCAGGCTGGCGGTGTCGATGACCACGGCCTTGGGCTGGTAGAAGGCGCCGATCATGTTCTTGCCCAGCGGGTGGTTGATGCCGGTCTTGCCGCCCACCGAGGAATCGACTTGGGACAGCAGCGTGGTCGGCACCTGGATGAAGTCCACCCCGCGCTGATAGCAGGCCGCGGCGAAGCCGCCCATGTCGCCGACCACCCCGCCACCGAGGGCGATGAGGGTGGTCTTGCGATCATGACGATCCTGCAGCAGACCGTCGAAGATCAGCTGCAGGGTTTCCCAGTTCTTGTGCGCCTCGCCATCGGGTAGCACGATCGAGCTGACCTGGCGATCGCCCAGGGTGCGCAGCAGGCGCTCCAGATAGAGCGGCGCGATGGTTTCGTTGGTGACGATCGCCACCTTGCGCCCGGCGAGATGGGGCAGGAAGCATTCCGGCTGATCCAGAAGGCCCTGGCCGATGTAGATCGGGTAGCTGCGCTCACCGAGCTCGACGTGAAGAGTCCGCATGCCGTCACCTTGATTCAAAGGGCGCCTAGCATAGCGCAGAACGCCTGCGGCTTTAATGCGGTGCCAGGGCTTTCAGACGGTCGAGTATCTGCAGCACGACCAGCCGGGGCGGCCGCTCGTCGGTCTCGATGATGATGTCGGCGATTTCGCGGTACAGCGGATCGCGCATGGCCATGAGAGTGCGCAGCACCGCCGCGGGATCGGCGGTCTGCAGGAGCGGGCGATTGCGATCGCGGGAGGTGCGCTCGATCTGCTGCTCGATGGAGGCATGCAGATAGATGACCCGCCCACCGCGCTTGAGCGCCTGGCGATTGTCCTCACGCAGCACGGCGCCACCGCCAGTGGCCATCACCAGGCCGTTTTCCGCGCACAGCTCGGCGATCGCGGCGCGTTCGCGCTCGCGAAAGCCCTGCTCGCCTTCCACATCGAAGATCCAGGGGATGTCGGCACCGGTACGTTCTTCGATTACCTTGTCGGAATCCTTGAACGGCAGCCGCAATTCCTTCGCCAGGAGCCGGCCGATGGTGCTCTTGCCCGAGCCCATCGGTCCTACGAGAAACAGATTACGCACTTATGTCATCGACCAACCGCTATCGCCTGGTTGTTCATGATACGCGGCGTGAGGAAGATCAGCAGCTCGACTTTGCTGTCGGTGACCGAATCCCGGCGGAACAGTCGGCCGACATAGGGGATGTCGCCCAACATCGGCACCTTGGTGGTGGACTTGGTCTGGGTGTTGGAGAACACCCCGCCCAGCACGATGGTCTCGCCATCGCTCACCAGTACCTTGGCATTGACCTCGTTCTTGCTGATCGGCGGCACGCCATTGAGGGCGTTCTGGTAGTCAGGGGCATCCTTGTTGACCTTGACCTCCATGATGATGCGGTTGTCCGGGGTGATCTGCGGCGTGACCTCCAGCGACAGGGCGGCCTGCTTGAAGCTGGTGCTGGTGGCACCGCTGGAACTGGCTTCCTGGTAGGGGATCTCGGTACCGCGCAGGATCTTGGCGGTCTCCTTGTCCGAGGTCACCACCTTGGGCTGGGAGATGATCTCGCCATTGCCGCTGGACTGCAGGGCGGACAGCTGCAGGTCGAGCATCTTGCCGCCGACCATGAAGCCGATGCCGATACCCGAGGTGCTGCCGGAAACGCCCATGTCGACGAAAGGCGTAGGCGCGACGCCGTTGGTAGAGGTGAAGTTACCCACGGTACTGGTACCCGGCAGGAAGGCCTGACCGGTAGTGGGGTCGACCGTGGTGGCGCCGTCCTTGCCATAGACCGCGAAGTTGCCCGAACTGGCGTTACCGCCCCAGCGCACGCCCAGCTGCTTGCTGTAGTCGACGTTGGCCTCCACCAGCCGCGCCTCGATCATCACCTGGCGCACCGGGATGTCCAGCTGCGAGACGATGCGGCGGAGTTCGTCCAGGCGATTCTGGGTCTGGTAGGCGATGATGCTGTTGGTGCGCTCGTCCACCGAGATGGAGCCGCGCTCGTCGGCGGTCTTGTCGGCACTGGTCACCGACTGGAACAGCTTGGCGATGTCGGCGGCCTTGGCGTAGTTGACCTGGATCAGGTCGCGACGCAAGGGTGCCAGTTGCTGGATCTGCTTCTGGGACTCCAGCTCCTGACGCTCGCGGGCGGCGATCTCGTCGGCCGGGGCCACCAGCAGCACGTTGCCGATCTGGCGCTTGTCGAGGCCCTTGGTCTTGAGGATCAGATCCAGCGCCTGATCCCAGGGCACGTTCTGCAGGCGCAGGGTGATGTTGCCCTGCACGGTGTCGCTCGCCACCAGGTTGAGATTGGTGAAGTCGGCGATCAGCTGCAGCACCGAGCGGACATCGATGTCCTGGAAGTTCAGCGACAGCTTCTCGCCGGTATAGGTGAAGCGATCGGCTGCGCGCTTTTCCTTTTCCTCGGTGGTGAGCGGCTTGACGCTCAGGGTCAGACGGTTGTTGGTCTGGTAGGCCAGGTAGTCGTAGGTACCGGTCGGCTCGATGACGATGGACGCCCCGCCGCTGTCAGCGGAGGCGTTGACGAACTGCACCGGGGTGGCGAAATCCTTGACGTCCAGCCGTACCCGCAGCTCTTCGGGCAGCTGGGTACCGGCAAAGGTCAGGCGAATCTTGCCGCCCTGCTCCTGGATGTCCGGATTGATGCCGGTCTCGCTCAGGTCGATGACCACGTTGCCCTCGCCCTGGGGCCCACGCTGGAAATCGATATGGCGGATCGCCTTGCCGCGCAATTGCGGCCGCGGCGCGGTCATGGCCGCCACGGTAGAGGTGGCCTGGGTCGGCGGCAGCGGCGTGCGGGCGATCGCGCCGGGCAAGGGAGCGGACGACGGCGCGGTCACGGTGGTCGGCGCAGCGGCGCGCGGCAGGTTGGGCGTCAGGTTGGCCTGGGCGCTGGCCGTCTGGCGGCCGGCGGTGCCCCCGATGGTGACGAACAGGTTGCGACCGTCGGCCCGGGTGTCGTAGCTGGCCAGATTGGTGAGGTTGATGATCAGGCGGGTGCGGTTGCCCGCCTCGACCACCGTCACGCTGCGGGCATTGCCATTGCCCAGCTCACGGCTCTTGGTACCGAGCTTGTTGGCAACGCCGGGCAGGTCCAGGGCGATGCGCGCCGGCTGCTCGATGGTGTAGCCCTTGGGCACCGGCACCGGCTGATCGAAGGTCAGCTTGAGTTCGATGCGATCCCCGGGCAGGGAGGCGACGTTCAAGGCCTGCAGATCGGCTGCCAGAGCCTGGCCGGCCAGGCTGCTCAGCAGCAGGGCCAGGCCCAGCCCCAGTCGTCCCGCGATAGTAGTGTTCACAGTGCTCGCCCCGCCCATTTAAGTCTTTTCCTTCAAGGTGATGGTGCGCGGCCGTTCCAGCCAGCCACCCTCGCCATCCGGGACGATTTCGATCACGTCGATCTCGCCATCGGTAATCTTGGTGATGCGCCCGTCATTGCGTCCCAGGTAGTCGCCCACCTTGACGCGATGCACGCCCCCGGCGCCGTTGACCAGCGCATAGCGGCCACTGGCATTAGCCAGGATGCCGACCATGCTGAAGGTCTCGATGTTGAAGCCTTCGAGAAACTGCTTGGGCCGATTCACGTCCGGCTTGATGTTGCCGGTTCCGCGCTGGCGCACCGTGGGATCGATGCGTACCGGTGCCTGGAAGGGGCTGCGCAGGGCCGAAGCCGCATAGGTGAAGGGTTCGTAGGCGCGAAACTGCGGCAGCGGCTCGATGGAACCACGCGGCTTGGCGCGGGTTTCGTCCATGAAGGCCTGCAGATCGCTGGTATCGCTGGAACCGCAGCCGACCAGCACGCCGGTCAGCAGGCATAACAACAGGGGCGTCCTCATTTGCCGAGCCCCTTGTCGTTGTAGCGATAGGTCTTGGCCAGGACATTCATGCGCAACTTGCCGCCGCCTCCGGAGACCGTGCCGCCGCCATTGGCGTTTCTGTCGTCCACCGGCTTGAGGTCGAAGTCGTGCAGGGTGACGATGCGCGGCAGGCTGGACACGCTACTGACGAAGGTGGCCAGGTCATGATAGCTGCCCACCACGGTGATCTGGATCGGCAACTCGACATAGAACTGCTGGGTGACCTCGGGCAACAGCTTGATCTGCTCGAATTCCAGGCCACTGCCAAGACCGGTGCGGGTGATGTCCTCCAGCAGCGCCGGCACCTCGGTGTCGCCGGGCAGTTGCCGCAGCAGGGCACCGAAGGATTCTTCCATCTCCACCATCTGCTGCTTGTAGGCATCCAGATTGGCCGCCTGGAAGGCCTTGCTGGCGTATTGCTGCTTGAGGGTCTCTTCCTGGTTGCGCTGGCTATCCAGCTGGGCCTGCATGTCGCTCAGGTGGAACTGATAGCCGAGCAGCAGCACCACCAGCACGATCAGCAGGCAGGCGATGACCTTGACCGGCTTGGGCCAGGAACCCAGATTCTCGAGATTGAGGTCGTTGATGTCGACCTTGCGCAGGCTGGCCAGGGAATCGGCGAGACTCATGGTTTGCCTCCCTGGGCGAGCGGGGCCGGTGTCGCAGGGGCGCCGGGCTGGGTCTGCTTGACGGTGAGCTGGAAGGTATTGGCCTGGTCCACCGCACCCGCGGTGGTGGCCTTCACCTCGATCAGCGTAGGCGAGGCGAACCAGTCCGAGGCATCCAGGTTACGCATCAGGTTGGAGACCCGGTTGTTGGATTCCGCCTCGCCGCTGATCGACAGGGTGTCACCCTGCATCTTCAGCTCGCGGAAGTAGACGCCGTCCGGCAGCGTCCGCACCAGTTGATCGAAGACATGGCCGATGACCGGGCGGTTGCCCTGCAGGTCCTGGATGATCTTCATCCGCGCCAGCAGTTGCTGACGGCGGGTCTTGAGTTCGCTGATCTCCTTGATGCGCACATCCAGCTGGGCGATGTTCTGCTGGATGAAGGCATTGCGCGCCTCCTGGCGGGCGATCTCGCCGGACAGGTACTGGTCGCCGAGAAACACGGCGCCACAGGAGAGCACGAAGATGCCACCCAGGATCACCAGGAACTGCTTGCGCCTTTCTTCGCGCAGCTGCTCCCGCCAGGGCAAGAGGTTGATGCGGGCCATCTAGTCGAAACTCCTCATGGCCAGGCCGCAGGCGATCATCAGCGCCGGGGCGTCACCCGCCAGGGCCGCCGCGTTGACCTTGTTGCTGACGGTCATGTCGGCGAAGGGATTGGCCAGGACCGTGGGGGTGCCGATTTTCTGCTGGATCAAGCGGTCGAGTCCGGAAATTGACGCGGTTCCTCCAGCAAGCAAGATGTAGTCCACATCATTGTATTGCCCGGCGGCGAAAAAGAACTGCAGCGAACGCGCCACCTGTTGCACCACCGCCTCGCGGAAGGGCGTCAGCACCTCGCTCTGGTAGTCGTCCGGCAGCCCGCCCTGCTTCTTGGCCAGACCGGCCTCTTCCACCGACAGGCCATAGCGACGCTGGATCTCTTCGGTGAGCTGGCGACCGCCAAACAGCTGTTCGCGGGTGTAGATGGTCTTGCCGTTGTGCAGCACGCTCAGGGTGGTCATGGTGGCGCCGATGTCGACCACCGCCACGGTCAGGTCGTCGACGTGGCCACCGAGCTGATTGGCCAGCAGCTGATAGGCGCGCTCCAGGGCATAGGCCTCGACGTCGACCACCTTGGCCGAGACGCCGGCCAGCGCCAGGGCCGCTTCGCGGACCTCGACGTTTTCCTTCCGGCAGGCGGCCAGCAGCACCTCGACGCGCTCGGCGTTGCGCGGCGACGGCCCCTGCACCTCGAAATCGATGGCGACCTCGTCCAGCGGATAGGGAATGTACTGGTCGGCTTCCAGCTTGATCTGGTTTTCCAGCTCGTCGTCGGTCAGACCGGCGTCCATCTCGATGGTCTTGGCGATCACCGCCGAGCCGGAGACGGCCACGGCAGCGCTGCGCGCGGAGGTGCGCGCCTTGACCAGCACCCGGCCGATGGCCAGGCCCACGCCTTCGAGTTCGGCGATGTTCTTCTCGACCACGGCATTGGCCGGCAGGGGTTCGACCGCATAGGCCTCCACCCGGTAGCGCCCGCCTGCACGGCTCAACTCGATGAGTTTCACGGATGTCGAACTGACGTCGATACCCAGCAGCGTATTCGCCTTCTTTCTGAATAGCCCTAGCACATCAGTTCCCTATGAGCGACGGTGGTCTTCCGCGGACGGGCATTAGATAACAGACTTGACACCCGAGCAAATAGCGGCCAACCGCCAAACGCGCCTATAATGGCGACGCCGTGTAGGCTGACCCTCACCTGTCGCCCTTTCCTTCTTTCCATTCGAAAAGTCTCTTGATGCGTCTTCTGAAATTTTTCTGGTGGTCGTTGGTCGCCCTGGTCTGCAGCCTTTTGCTGGGTCTCAGCGGTGCCTTCCTCTACCTCAGCCCCAGCCTGCCCTCCATCGACGCCCTGCGAAACGTGCAACTGCAGATCCCTCTGCGGGTGTACAGCGCGGACGGCAAACTCATCGCCGAATTCGGTGAAATGCGCCGCTCGCCGCTGCGGTTCAACGAGATACCGCCCGATTTCATCCATGCCCTGCTCTCCGCCGAGGATGACAACTTCGCCAATCACTATGGCGTGGATGTGAAAAGCCTGGCGCGAGCGGTGAGCCAGCTGGTCAAGACCGGACACATCCAGACCGGCGGCAGCACCATCACCATGCAGGTCGCCAAGAACTACTTCCTGACCAGCGAACGCAGCTTCTCGCGCAAATTCACCGAGATCCTCCTGGCGCTGCAAATCGAGCGCCAACTGACCAAGGACGAGATCCTCGAGCTCTACGTCAACAAGATCTACCTGGGCAACCGCGCCTACGGCATCGAGGCCGCCGCCCAGGTCTACTATGGCAAGTCCATCAAGGACCTGACCGTTGCCCAGATGGCGATGATCGCTGGTCTGCCCAAGGCGCCGTCGCGTTACAACCCGGTCGCTAATCCTGAGCGTAGCCTGGAAAGACGCAATTGGATTCTCGAACGCATGTTCAAGCTCGGTTATATCGATCAGGCGGCCTACCAGGCCGGCATCGCCGAGCCGCTTGAGGCCTATCACCACGTCGCCATTCCCGAGCTCAACGCCCCCTACATCGCCGAGATGGCGCGGGCGGAAATGGTCGGCCGCTATGGCGGTGACGCCTATACCGATGGCTACCAGGTCTATACCACCATCGACAGCCGGCTGCAGACGGACGCCTTCGAGGCCGTGCGCGACGGCCTGACCGACTACGACCGCCGCCATGGCTACCGCGGGCCCGAGGCCCAGTGGCCCAACCGCAGCCGGGCCGAGTGGACCGCACTGATCCAGAAGCAGCGCATCGTCGGCGGCCAGGATCCGGCCATCGTCACCCAGGTGGAAAAGAGCGGGATCATGGTCCTGACCCGCGAGGGCAAGGAAGAGGCAGTCTCCTGGGATTCGATGAAGTGGGCCCGCCCCTACCTCAGCGCCAACAGCCTGGGGCCGCGGCCGAACGGTCCGGCCGACGTGGTCAAGGTCGGCGACCTGATCCGGGTGCAGCGCCAGGACGATGGCAGCCTGAAGTTCTCGCAGATCCCCAAGGCGCAGAGCGCCCTGGTCTCCCTCGACCCCCAGGATGGCGCCATCCGTGCTCTGATCGGTGGCTTCTCCTTCGAGCAGAGCAACTACAACCGCGCGACCCAGGCCCGCCGCCAGCCCGGCTCCAGCTTCAAGCCGTTCATCTACAGCGCGGCCCTGGAAAAGGGCTTCACCGCCGCCAGCCTGGTCAACGATGCGCCCATCGTCTTCATGGACGAGAATCCCGACGAAGCCTGGCGACCAAAGAACGACAACAACACCTTCCTCGGCCCCATCCGCCTGCGCGAGGCGCTGTATCGCTCGCGCAACCTGGTGTCCATCCGGGTGCTGCAGGCCATCGGCATCGACTATGCGCTGGACTACGTCAGTCGCTTCGGCTTCGAGCGCGACCAGTTGCCGCGCAACCTGTCCCTGGCCCTCGGTACCCCGGGCCTGACGCCGCTGGAAGTCGCCACCGGCTGGTCGGTGTTCGCCAACGAGGGTTACAAGGTGACCCCCTACGTGGTCGATCACGTGACCGATCGCGACGGCAAGGTGGTCTATCGCACTGCCGCGCCGCGGGTGCCCCAGCAGGTGCAGGCCAAGGCCGCACCCGGCGTCGAGGTCACGCCAGCGGCCGATACCGCCGCCGCCGATCCGGCCAATCCGGCGCCGGTGTTCGCGCCCCAGGTCATCGACCCGCGCAATGCCTTCATCATGAACAGCATGCTGCAGGACGTGATCAAGCGCGGCACTGGGCGCAAGGCGCTGGAACTGGGTCGCAACGACCTGGCCGGCAAGACCGGTACCACCAACGAATCCAAGGACACCTGGTTCTCCGGCTACAACGGCGACTACGTGACCACGGTCTGGGCCGGCTTCGATCAGCCCGAGACCCTGGGTCGCCAGGAATTCGGTGGCACCGTGGCCCTGCCGATCTGGATGAGCTACATGGGCGCGGCGCTCAAGGACAAGCCGCCGCATCAGCTCAAGGAACCGGAAGGCATCGTTTCCATCCGCGTGGACCCCACCACCGGTCGCGCCGCGCCGCCCGGCACGCCCAACGCCTACTTCGAGCTGTTCAAGAGCGAGGACACCCCGCCGAGCCTGGACGAGCTGCCGCCTGGCGTGGCGCCCGGCACGCCGCTGCCCTCCAGCGAAACCGTGCCCATGGACATCTTCTGATCTCCAGCCAATAAAAAACCCCGCCGCGGCGGGGTTTTTTATTGCTTCAGGCCTTACTTGGCGAAGACGTCATCCACCGACTTCAGCGGATAGTTCGCCGGATAGGGCAGCGTGGCCACGCCGGTCTCGATGGCGGCCTTGGCCACGGCATCGGATACCAAGGTGATCAGGCGCGCATCCATCGGCTTGGGAATGATGTACTCGCGGCCGAAGCTCAGGCTGTCGACCTTGTAGGCTTCGCAGACTTCCTTGGGCACCGGCAGCTTGGCCAGGTCACGCAGGGCCAGGGCGGCGGCGATCTTCATCTCTTCGTTGATGACCCGGGCGCGGACGTCCAGGGCACCGCGGAAGATGAAGGGGAAGCCGAGGACGTTGTTGACCTGGTTCGGGTAGTCGGAACGACCGGTGGCCATGATCACGTCGTCGCGGGTGGCGTGGGCCAGCTCGGGGGTGATTTCCGGATCCGGGTTGGAGCAGGCGAAGACGATGGGGTTGGCCGCCATGCGCTTGAGGCCTTCGGCCGACAGCAGATTCGGGCCGGACAGACCGACGAAGACGTCGGCACCCTCGAGGGCATCGTCCAGGGTGCGCTTGCTGGTCTCGGTGGCGAAGGCCGCCTTGTACTGGTTCAGGTCGTTGCGGCCGCTGTGGACCACGCCCTGACGGTCGATCATGTAGATGTTCTCGACCTTGGCGCCCATGCTGGCCAGGAGGCGCATGCAGGAGATGGCGGCGGCACCGGCACCCAGACAGACGATCTTGGCGTCTTCCAGGCGCTTGCCGGCGATTTCCAGGGCGTTGAGCATGCCTGCAGCGGTGACGATGGCGGTGCCGTGCTGGTCATCGTGGAACACCGGGATGTCGCACTGCTCGATCAGGGCGCGCTCGATCTCGAAGCACTCGGGCGCCTTGATGTCTTCCAGGTTGATGCCACCGAAGGTGATGGAGATGCGCTTGACGGTGTCGATGAAGGCCTGGGGGCTCTCGGCGTCCACCTCGATGTCGAAGACGTCCACACCGGCGAAGCGCTTGAACAGCACACCCTTGCCTTCCATCACCGGCTTGGAGGCCAGCGGGCCGAGGTTGCCCAGGCCGAGGATGGCGGTACCGTCGGAGATCACGGCGACCAGGTTGCCCTTGCCGGTGTAGCGGTAGGCCATTTCGGGATCGCGACCGATCTCGCGGACCGGTTCGGCGACGCCGGGGCTGTAGGCCAGGGACAGGTCGCGGGCGGTCGCGGTGGGCTTGGTCAGCTCGACGCTGAGTTTGCCGGGGCGCGGCTGGGCGTGGTATTCGAGGGCAGCGGTTTTGAGATCAGACATTATTGGTATATCCGCGTGGTGTGGGTCTTGGGTCGGGCGAGAATACGCAAAGACTCAAGGTGCCACAAGCAATCGGCCATATGCCTGAAATCAATCGCAATACGACTTTCGGCTAAAACGATTCAACCTGCAAACCCAGCATGTGCGGATCGCTCAAGGTCATCTGCCAGCGGGCGCGCCCCGCTTCCTGGCGCCGGCTGCGATCGGAAATCCAGCCCCGCGCCTCGAGCTGGCGGCCGATCCATTGATGCAGCGGCACGCCGTCGAAGGCCTCGACGAAGCGCTCGGGGACATGGACCACCAGATCGCCTTCGAACTGCAGCCAGAGGCCGCCGCGATTGCGTTCGACGTCCAGCAGACGCCCCTGCACCACGGCGAAACCGCCTTCCGCGATCCGGGTGGCGGGGGTCGGCTCCTGCTTCCAGACCCCGAGACGCGCCCGGCGCGCCTGGCTTTGCGCGGCGGCCTGACAATCGGCCAGCCGGATATTGGGCGCGATGGCGACGGCATAGCCGAGACCCTCGGCGATCAACCGGGCTTCAAGATTGTCGCCCTCGCGATCATAGAGATGTGCCAGGGTGCGGCCGTAATGGTCGGTCGCCTCGCTACCCGGCACCAGCCGCAGGCGCTCGTCGCTGGCCGCGACCAGTTCCTGCAGGCGCCGGCGCGCCGCCTCGGCATAGGGCTGGGCGGTACCGCCGGACTTGCCCAGCTCGGGCGCATTGACGCCTATCAGCCGGACCGAGCGGCCGTCGACCAGGCGCAGGGTATCGCCATCCACCACCTGCCGGACCATCACCTCCTGGCTACCAGGCAGCAGCGGGCACGCCGCCGCCAGGGCCGCGGGCGCGCCGGTCAGGCCAGAAACGAAAAAGGCGCCCCAGAGGGACGCCTTCTTCAGTGTCGAACCATGCGGAGATGGTCGACGGCAGCGCATTACTTGCTGCTGCCGAACACGCCGAAGCGCTGCTTGAAGCGGTCGATACGGCCGCCAGCGTCCAGGACCTTCTGCTTGCCGGTGTAGAACGGGTGGCATTCGGAGCAGACGTCCAGGTGAATGTTCTTGCTCAGGGTCGAGCGGGTCTTGATGACGTTGCCGCAGCTGCAGGTGGCTTCGATGGCATCGTACTGCGGATGGATATCAGCTTTCATGGGGCTATCCTCGGGGTCTAGCTGTGCCGCCACCCGGCGCCATTGCCGGATACCGCACAGATTTGGGCTGCAAATCATACCAGAGCAGCTAAGAGGTGCAAGCAGCCCCCACACCGCCCGTCTGCTACCATCGGGCTTTCCTCCTGCGAGCCCTGCCGTGCCCCTGATCCTGCGCCTGGCGCTGCCCTCCCCGCTGCGCCGCCTGTTCGACTATCTGCCGCCCAAGGGAGCGGTCGAGGAGCAGTTGCGCCCGGGCGTGCGGCTGCGGGTGCCCTTTGGCCGCCGCGAGGTGATCGGGGTCCTGATCGAGGTCGCCCAGGAGACCGAGGTGCCGGCGGACAAGCTGCGCAAGGCGCTGCAATTGCTCGACGAGCGTCCGCCACTGCCGAGCGCGCTGTTCGAACTCTGCCAGTGGTCCGCCCAGTACTATCAGCACAGCCTCGGCGACACCCTGAGCTGGGCACTTCCTGCCCTTTTGCGTCAGGGAGAACCGGCGGAGCGACGGCTGCAGCGCTTCTGGATCGCCCAACCCGACGCCCGCCCGGAAGATCCGCGCCTGGCCCGGGCGCCGCGCCAGCGCGAGGCGCTCAAGACCCTGCGCCAGCACCCCCATGGCGTGCTGCACGAATTGCTCGGCCAGCTCGGCCTGGTCAAGGACAGTCTGGACCTCCTGCAGGCCAAGGGCCTGGTCAAGGTGGAGACCCGCTATCACCAGCCGCATCGGCACCAGGGCGCCTGGCTCGCCCAGGCCGAGCTGCCGCTCAACGGCGAGCAGCGCCTGGCCTACGAAGCGGTCCGCGCCGGCAGCGGCTTCCACTGCTATCTGCTGGAAGGGGTGACCGGCAGCGGCAAGACCGAGGTCTATCTGCAGCTGATCCGCGCCACCCTGGAAGCGGGACGTCAGGCCCTGCTGCTGATCCCCGAAATCAACCTGGGGCCCCAGACCCTGGGTCGCTTCGAACAGCGCTTCAATGCGCGCATCGCCCTGCTGCATTCGGCGCTGACCGATCGCGAGCGCATGGACATCTGGCTGGCCGCCCGCGATGGCGAACTGGACATCGTGGTGGGCACCCGCTCGGCGCTGTTCACCCCACTCAAGCACCCCGGGCTGATCATCGTCGACGAAGAACATGACGCCTCCTATAAACAGCAGGAAGGCCTGAGGTACCACGCCCGCGACCTGGCGGTGGTCCGCGCGCGCTTCGAGAATCTGCCGGTGGTGCTGGGTTCGGCCACGCCCTCGCTGGAAAGCCTGCACAACGCCGAGCAGGGGCGCTACGCCCATCTGCGTCTGTCGCTCCGCGCCGGTGGCGCCCAGCCGCCGCGCTTCGAGCGCCTGGACGTGCGCAGTCGCCCCCTGGACAGCGGCCTGTCCCAACCGCTGCTCAAGGCCATGGGCGCGACCCTGGAACGCGGCCAGCAGGTGCTGGTGTTCCTCAATCGCCGCGGCTTCGCCCCTACCCTGCTCTGCCACGATTGCGGCTGGCTGGCCCAGTGCCCGCGCTGCGATGCCCGCATGACCTATCACCGCGGCTCCGGCGAGTTGCGCTGCCACCATTGCGATCAGCGCCAGACGCCCCCGCGCCACTGCCCCTCCTGCGGCAAGCTCGACCTGCGCCCGGTGGGTGCCGGCACCGAACGCGCCGAGGAACGCCTGCAGCTGCTGTTCCCGGACGTCCCGGTGCTGCGCATCGACCGCGACACCACGGCGCGCAAGGACGCCCTGGGCAAGCTGCTCAGAACCATCCACAGCGGCGCGCCCTGCATCCTGGTCGGCACCCAGATGCTCGCCAAAGGCCACCACTTTCCCAAGGTGACCCTGGTCGCCGTGCTGGACGCCGACAGCGGGCTGTTTTCCGCCGACTTCCGCGCCAGCGAGCGCATGGCCCAGCAGATCGTTCAGGTGGCCGGCCGTGCCGGGCGCGCCGAGGAACCGGGCCAGGTGCTGATCCAGACCCATCTGGCCGATCATCCGCTCATGGTGCAGCTGGCCGAGGAAGGCTATCCGGCCTTTGCCCGCCAGGCCCTGCAGGAGCGCCGCGCCGCCGGCCTGCCGCCCTTCGCCTATCTGGCGCTGCTGCGTGCCGATGCCCATCGCCAGGATCAGGTGGAGAGTTTTCTCGAGGCGGCCTATCACGTCGCCGAGGGCCTGGCGGTCAATCTCGCCCTGCCCCAGGTGGAGTTGCTTGGTCCGGTACCGGCGCCAATGGAAAGACGCGCCGGTCGCCATCGGGCCCAGTTGCTGCTGCAGAGCAGCAGTCGCGCGCCCCTGCACCGGCTGCTGGGCATCTGGGTCGTCCAGCTGGAAAGCCTGCCCGAAGCCCGCCAGGTGCGCTGGTCGCTGGATGTGGATCCCATCGATCTCTTCTAGTGGCATAGGCTTACCATTGGCAAGGCCGGGCTCGCCACGGATAATGCCGGGTTTTCATCGCAGTGCGCGCTCGGCGCACGCCGAAGGCCAAAGACCATGAAAGACAGCATCCGCCAGCTCATCCAGCACGCCCTCGACCGCCTGATCGCCGACGGCACCCTGCCGGCCGACGTGGCCCCGGCCATCCAGGTCGAGAACACCAAGGACAAGAGCCACGGCGATTTCGCCAGCAACGTCGCCCTGCTGCTGGCCAAACCGGCTCGGGCCAAGCCCCGTGACCTGGCCGAGAAGCTGCTGGCCGCCCTGCCCGCCGATCCGGCGGTGAGCAAGGTGGAGATCGCCGGCCCCGGCTTTCTCAACTTCTTCCAGAATCATGCGCAACTGGCCGCGCGGCTGGATGCGGCCTTCGCCGATCCGCACCTGGGCGTGCCCAGCCACGAGCCGCGTCAGCGCGTGGTGGTGGACCTCTCCTCGCCGAACCTGGCCAAGGAGATGCACGTCGGTCACCTGAGATCCACCATCATTGGTGATGCCGTGGCGCGGGTGCTGGAATTCCTCGGCGACGAGGTGATCCGCCAGAACCACGTGGGTGACTGGGGTACCCAGTTCGGCATGCTGCTGGCCTACATGGAAGAGCAGCCCCAGGCCGCCGAAGGCGAGCTGGCCGATCTCGAGGTGTTCTATCGCGCCGCCAAGGGCCGCTTCGACGCCTCGCCGGAATTCGCCGCTCGCGCCCGCGAACTGGTGGTGGCGCTGCAGGCGGGTGATGCCCACTGCCTGCGGCTCTGGGAGCGATTCAATGCCGTCTCCCTGTCCCACTGCCAGGAGGTCTACGATCGCCTCAACGTCAAGCTGACCCCGGCCGACGTCAAGGGCGAGAGCGCCTACAACGACGATCTGGCGCAAGTGGTGGCCGATCTGGACGCCGCCGGTTTGCTCACCGAGAGCGACGGCGCCCGCTGCGTCTTCCTCGACGAATTCAAGAACGCCGAGGGCAATCCGCTGCCGGTGATCGTGCAGAAGGCCGGCGGTGGCTATCTCTATTCCACCACCGACCTGGCCGCCATGCGCTATCGCAGCCGCCAGCTGCACGCCGATCGCACGCTCTACTTCGTCGATCAGCGTCAGGCCCTGCACTTCCAGATGGCCTTCGAGGTGGCGCGCCGCGCCGGTTTCGTCGATGCGGCCATGGACCTCGAGCACATGGGCTTCGGCACCATGAACGGCGCCGACGGCCGTCCGTTCAAGACCCGCGACGGTGGCACCGTCAAGCTGGTCGACCTGCTCGACGAAGCAGAGGAACGTGCCTACCAGTTGGTCAAGGAGCGCAATGCCGGTCGCGCCGAGCGTGGCGAAGCGCCCTTCAGCGAGGACGAATTGCGCCACATCGGCCGCGTGGTGGGCATCGCCTCGGTCAAGTACGCCGACCTGTCCAAGCACCGTACCAGCGACTACAGCTTCAACTTCGAACAGATGCTCAGCTTCGAGGGCAACACCGCGCCCTATCTGCTGTATGCCTACACCCGCGTCGCCAGCGTGCTGCGCAAGGCCGAGCAGAACGACCCCGCCGGCAGCATCCGCCTGGACGCGCCCCAGGAGCAGGACCTCGGCGGACGTCTGGCGCAATTCGGCGAGATCCTCGCCAGCGTTGCCGACAAGGGCACCCCGCACCTGCTGTGCAGCTACCTCTATGACCTGGCCGGCCTGTTCTCCAGCTTCTACGAGAATTGCCCGATCCTGACCGCCGAGGACGCCGCCCTGCGCCAGAGCCGCCTGCGGCTGGCCGCCCTGACCGGGCGCACCCTCAAGCAGGGTCTGGAACTGCTCGGTCTGCACACCCTGGAACGCATGTAAGAGACGGATCACCGCCTGATGGCCACCAAGAAAGCCCCACCCAAGCGCGGCGCCAGTCGCAACACCTCGGCTCCCAAGAAACAGCCCCTGCCCGGCTGGGTCTGGCTCGCGTCGGGTCTGGCCATCGGGGCCTTCGTGGTGTTCCTGATGAAGCTCGAACCGGGCAACAAGGCGGTGCAGCGCGCCAAGCCGGAAGAGGGTCGCCCGGCCGCCGCGGCGGGCAACGGCAAGCCGGCCGCGACCGCCGCCGGCAAGACCGAGGGCACGCCGCCCACGCCGATCAAGCCCAAGTACGATTTCTATACCCTGCTGCCGGAATCCGAGGTGATCGTGCCGCCGGATGCCGTGCCGCGCAATCCGGCCGCCAAGCCGGCCACCCCGGCCAAGCCGGATGCCGCCGCGACCCCGGCGCAACCTGGCCAGGCGGCCACGGCGACACCGGCCACGCCCGCGACTACGCCGGGCCAGCCGGCCGCCACGCCGCCCAAGGAAGCCACCACCAAGGCCCAGCCGCCGGTGACGCTGTTCTTCCTCCAAGCCGGGTCCTTCCGCACCCAGGCCGATGCCGACCGGGTCCGCGCCCAGATCATCATGCTTGGCCAGGACGTGCGGGTGGAGTCGGGCAAGGTCAAGGACGACACCTGGTACCGGGTACTGGTCGGTCCCTACAGCGATCGCGACCAGCTGACCCAGGCGCAGAAACAGCTCGCCGGCAGCGGCTTCAAGAATCTGTTGCTGCAACAGCGACGCGGTCACTGATCGGAGCAATCCCTCGCCGCGGCGCTTGAAGGGCGTCGCGGCCATCCCCATATCTCCGCGTAACCGGGGCTGACTGCCCCAAGCAACGCGGAGAGATTCCCTTGACCACCATCGTTTCTGTACGCCGCAACGGCAAGGTCGTGATCGGCGGCGACGGCCAGGTTTCCCTGGGCAATACCGTCATGAAAGGCAACGCCAAGAAAGTCCGGCGGCTGTACCGGGGCGAGGTGCTGGCCGGTTTCGCCGGCGGTACCGCCGACGCCTTTACCCTCTTCGAGCGCTTCGAGGCGCAACTCGAGAAGCACCAGGGCCACCTGGTCCGGGCCGCCGTCGAGCTGGCCAAGGACTGGCGCACCGACCGCGCCCTGCGCCGCCTGGAAGCCATGCTGGCGGTCGCCAACAAGGACGCTTCCCTGATCATCACCGGCAATGGCGACGTGGTGGAGCCCGAAGAAGGCCTGATCGCCATGGGTTCCGGTGGCGCCTATGCCCAGGCCGCCGCCCGCGCCCTGCTCATGCACACCGACCTGGGTGCCCGCGAGATTGCCGAGACCGCCCTGAATATCGCCGGTGACATCTGCGTGTTCACCAACCGCAACCTGACCATCGAGGAGCTGGACGCGCCCCAGGCGTGATCCGGTTTAGAGACTGCCCATGTCCATGACCCCCCGCGAGATCGTCCACGAACTCAATCGCCACATCATCGGCCAGGACGACGCCAAGCGCGCTGTGGCCATCGCCCTGCGCAACCGCTGGCGGCGCATGCAGCTGCCGGTCGAGCTGCGCCCCGAGGTCACGCCCAAGAACATCCTGATGATTGGCCCGACGGGTGTGGGCAAGACCGAAATCGCCCGCCGTCTGGCCAAGCTGGCCAATGCGCCCTTCCTCAAGGTGGAAGCCACCAAGTTCACCGAGGTCGGCTATGTCGGCCGCGACGTCGAGTCCATCATCCGTGACCTCGCCGATGCCGCGGTGAAGATGCTGCGCGAGCAGGAGATGGTGCGTAACCGCCATCGCGCCGAAGACGCCGCCGAAGAGCGCATCCTCGATGCCCTGCTGCCGCCGGCGCGTCCCTCGGTAGGCTTCAGCAACGAACCCCAGCCGGCGTCGACCGATAGCAACACCCGCCAGCTGTTCCGCAAGCGCCTGCGTGAAGGCCAGCTGGACGACAAGGAAATCGACATCGAGGTGGCCGATGCCCCTGCCGGCGTCGAGATCATGACCCCGCCCGGCATGGAGGAGATGACCAGCCAGCTGCAGAATCTCTTCGCCGGCATGCACAAGGGCAAGACCAAGCAGCGCAAGCTCAAGGTCAAGGAAGCGCTCAAGCTGGTGCGTGACGAGGAAGCCGCCCGTCTGGTCAACGAAGAAGAACTCAAGGGCCGCGCCCTGGAAGCCGTCGAACAGCACGGCATCGTCTTCATCGACGAGATCGACAAGGTCGCCAAGCGCGGCAACACCAGCGGTGCCGATGTGTCCCGCGAAGGCGTGCAGCGCGACCTGCTGCCGCTGATCGAGGGCTGCACCGTCAACACCAAGCTGGGCATGGTCAAGACCGACCATATCCTGTTCATCGCCTCGGGCGCCTTCCACCTGTCCAAGCCCAGCGATCTGGTGCCGGAGCTGCAGGGTCGTCTGCCGATCCGCGTCGAGCTCAAGGCGCTGACCCCGCAGGACTTCGAGCGCATCCTCACCGAGCCGCACGCCTCGCTCACCGAGCAGTATCGCGAGCTGCTCAAGACCGAGGGGCTGCACGTGGACTTCGCCGCCGACGGCATCACCCGCATCGCCGAGATCGCCTGGCAGGTCAACGAGAAGACCGAGAACATCGGTGCCCGGCGCCTGCACACCCTGCTGGAGCGCCTGCTCGAAGAGGTGTCCTTCAGCGCCGCCGACCTCGCCGGCCAGCAGAATGGCGAGCCCATCGTCATCGACGCGGCCTATGTGAACGGCCACCTGGGCGAACTGGCCCAGGACGAAGACCTGTCGCGCTATATACTGTAACGGTAGGTTTGGTGCATTCGTGATCGCGGCCATCGGCCGCTCCTACAGGAGACATCGAACCCTGTAGGAGCGGCCGCATCGGCGGACCGCCATGGCCGCGATGGCCTCAGGCAAAGACTGCAAAACCGCTCAGAGAACCTCACCATGCGTACTCCCACCGCCATCCAGCTCCACAAGGCTTCGAAGACCCTCAGCGTCAGCTATGGCGCGGAAACCTTCGAGCTGCCCGCCGAATTCCTGCGCGTGCATTCGCCCTCGGCCGAGGTTCAGGGACACGGCAATCCGGTATTGCAGTGGGGCAAGCAGCAGGTCGGCATCAGCGCCGTCGAACCGGCCGGGCGCTATGCCATCAAGCTGACCTTCGACGACGGCCACGACAGCGGCCTGTTCAGCTGGGACTATCTCTATGAACTGGGCAGTCGCCGCGACGCGCTCTGGGCCGACTACCTGGAACAACTGGCCCGCGCCGGCAAGACGCGGGACCCGCATGTCAGCGCGGTCAAGCTGATGCTCTGAGCGGCCTCAGGCCGCCAGGGCCTTGTCCAGCTTGCGCTCGATTTCCTTCTCGATCTGGCCACTGAGCATCGAGAACATCATGCCCAGGGTCGCCAGCACCCGCACCCGGTCCTCACCGACCTCGATCCGCCCATCCACGCCGCTGCGCGTGAACTTCAGGGTATCGCCTTCCCAGGCGCAGGCCACCCCATAGTCGCGCGTGAGTTTTTCCGCCAGCTGGTCGGTCTTTTGGCGAACGCTTTCCAGGCCGAGCGAATGGCTGCGTTCGATGGTGATCTGGGACATCGGGGAACTCCGGATAAGGGGCCCTGACTATAGCGAGGGCCCGGCACCTCGCCAATCGCGAGAACCGAGCGGTCAGCCAGGTTTTAGCCAGGCAAGCCGGGCGATCCCCCTGCTAGAATGCCCTCTTGTCCCTGTCCCAGGTGTAGCCCCATGAGCGATCCGCGCAAAGGCCCCGAGGCCGAATCCCAGACCCACTTCGGCTACCAGAGCGTTCCGGAGAGCCAGAAGGCTTACAAGGTCGCGGAAGTCTTCCATTCGGTCGCGGCCAAGTACGATGTGATGAACGACCTGATGTCGGCGGGCATCCACCGGCTGTGGAAGAGATTCACCATCGAACTCTCCGGCGTGCGCCGCGGCAACCGAGTGTTGGACATCGCCGGCGGTACCGGCGACCTGACCAAGCAGTTCGCCCGCCTGGTCGGCCCCACCGGCGAGGTGGTCCTGGCCGACATCAACGATTCCATGCTCAGGGTCGGACGCGACCGCCTGCTCGACGAAGGCGTCGCCAGCAACGTGCGCTTCGTTCAGGCCGATGCCGAGAAGCTGCCCTTCCCCGACAACCACTTCGACTGCATCACCATCGCCTTCGGTCTGCGCAACGTCACCCACAAGGACCAGGCGCTGGCCTCCATGCTGCGCGTGCTCAAGCCCGGCGGCCGGCTGCTGGTGCTGGAATTCTCCAAGCCCACCAATCCGCTGGTGTCCAAGGCCTATGACGCCTATTCCTTCGGCTTCCTGCCGCTGATGGGCAAGCTGGTGGCCGGTGACGCCGACAGCTATCGCTACCTGGCCGAATCCATCCGCATGCACCCCGACCAGCAGACCCTCAAGGCCATGATGGAAGAGACCGGCTTCGCCCGGGTGACCTTCCACAACATGACCGGCGGCGTGGTCGCCCTGCACCGCGGCATCAAGCCCTGATGGCCCTCGTCACCCAGGCGTTGCTGGCCGCGCTAGAGCGTGGCCTGAATCCGCTGCTGGCGCTGGATCCGGTGGCGCTGCCGCGACTGGCCGGCCTGACCGGCCGGGTGATCGCGGTCCAGACCCGGCAACCGGCGTTGCGCCTCTACATCCTGCCCGCGGGTGACGGCCTGCACTTCGCCGCCCATCACGAGGGCGACATCGACTGCACCCTGAGCGCCCCGGCGACGCGCCTGGCCGAGCTGGCCCTGGCCCGCGACAAGCAGCGGGTGCTGCACCAGCCGGACGTCCGCCTGGAAGGCGACAGCACCCTGCTGATCGAGCTGTCCGACATCCTGCAGAAGCTCGAGCTGGACTGGCAGCACGAGGTCAGTCGCTGGCTCGGCCCGCTGCCCGCGGCCTTGCTCGGCGATCTGGCCCGGCGTGGCCAGGCCCTTGGCGAACAGAGTCGTGACAGTCTGCAGCTGACGCTGTCCAACTGGCTGAACGAAGAGAGTCGTCAGCTGGTCGGCCGCCTGGAAGGCGAGGCCCGCTTCGCCGAGATCGATGCCCTGCGCCTGGACGTGGATCGTCTCGACGCCCGTCTCGCCCGCCTGGGCACCGCCCGCAACGCCAGGGATAACCCCGACGAATGAAGCTGTTCGCTGCCCTCAACCGCCTGTTGCGGATCTTCTTCGTGGTGATCCGCTATCGGCTGGACGACATCGTCTACGCCCTGCCGCTGCCCTGGTACCTGCGCGCCACCCGTTATGTGCTGCCCTGGCGCTGGCTGCCGCGGCCGAGCAAGACCCTGCCGCGCGGCGCCCGCCTGCGCCTGGCGCTGGAAGGCCTGGGCCCGGTGTTCGTCAAGTTCGGCCAAATCCTCTCCACCCGCCGCGACCTCATGCCCGAGGATATCGCCGACGAACTGATGTTCCTGCAGGACAAGGTCCCGCCCTTTCCACCGGAAAAGGCCGTGGCGCTTATCGAGTCGCAACTCGGCGTCCCCATCAAGCAGGCCTTCGCCCGTTTCGACCACCAGCCGCTGGCCTCGGCCTCGGTGGCCCAGGTGCATGCCGCCCAGCTGCGCACCGGCGAAGAGGTGGTGGTCAAGGTGGTACGGCCAGGCCTGAAGGGCATCATCAGCCAGGACATCGCCTGGCTGTTCCTGCTGGCGCGCATGGCCGAGCGGCTGTCCGCCGAAGCCCGCCGCCTGCACCCGATGGACGTGGTCAGCGACTACGAGAAGACCATCTACGACGAACTGGACCTCCTGCGCGAAGCCGCCAACTCCAGCCAGCTCAGACGCAATTTCGACGGTTCCGAGCGCCTCTATGTGCCCCAGGTGTACTGGGACTGGTGCCGCGAGCGGGTGCTGGTCATGGAGCGCATCTACGGCATCCCGGTGACCGACCTGGCCGCGCTGCGCGACCAGGGCACCGACTTCAAGCTGCTGGCCGAGCGCGGCGTGGAGATCTTCTTCACCCAGGTGTTCCGCGACAGCTTCTTCCATGCCGACATGCACCCGGGCAACATCTTCGTCAGCACCGCCAAGCCTTGGGATCCGCTCTATATCGCGGTGGACTGCGGCATCATCGG
This sequence comes from Pseudomonas sp. HR1, assembly GCF_030175875.1. Lineage (NCBI taxonomy): Bacteria > Pseudomonadati > Pseudomonadota > Gammaproteobacteria > Pseudomonadales > Pseudomonadaceae > Pseudomonas > Pseudomonas sp. HR1. The sequence goes on along the minus strand of NZ_JASNRF010000005.1, from coordinate 112,365 downwards.
CAGCCTGACCCCCGAGGACCAGGACTACCTGGCGCGCAACCTCTGGGCCTTCTTCCAGCGCGACTACCGCAAGGTCGCCCAGCTGCACATCGACTCCGGCTGGGTACCGGCCAACACCCAGGTCAACGAACTGGAAGCGGCCATCCGCACCGTCTGCGAACCCATCTTCGAGAAACCGCTCAAGGACATCTCCTTCGGGCAGCTGCTGCTGCGACTGTTCCAGGTGGCACGCCGCTTCAACATGGAAATCCAGCCGCAGCTGGTGCTGCTGCAGAAGACCCTGCTCAACATCGAAGGCCTGGGCCGCCAGCTCTATCCGGACCTGGACCTCTGGTCCACCGCCAAGCCCTATCTGGAAAAGTGGATGCGCAAGCGGCTGAGTCCGCCCCAGGTCGCCCGCAACATCCAGCAGCAACTGGAGCAGATCCCGCATCTGGCGCAGATGGCCCGCGACACCCTGGAACGCATCACCCAGCCCCACCGCAAGGACCCGCCCAATCCCTGGGGGGATCGCCGCGACGACTGGATCGTGCGCGTCATAGGCGCGGTGCTGCTGGTGGGCGCCGCCCAGCTGGGTCTCGAACCCCAGCCCCATGCCTGGCCGGCCTGGGCCATGCTGGTCGGCGGCCTGGTTCTGGTGATCAGGCGCTGAACTCCTTAAGCTGTAACCGTCCTGTCATTTTTATCGGGCGAAATACACGCCCTCAGCCACTGGTGCCCTGCCGCTGTATTCGAGCCGCGTCTTGTGCGAGGCTGGTACCCTAAATTCGTAGTACTGAACAGACCGATGAGCGACTGGTTAGACGAGATCCACTGGAACAGCGATGGCCTGGTACCGGCCATCGCCCAGGACCCCACCTCGGGGCGCATCCTGATGATGGCCTGGATGAACCGCGAATCCCTGGCCCTGACCGCTGCCGAAGGCCGTGCCGTCTACTGGTCGCGTTCGCGCAACCGGCTGTGGCGCAAGGGCGAGGAATCCGGGCACGTGCAGCGCGTCCTCGAGCTGCGCCTGGATTGCGATGCCGACGTGGTGGTGCTGCAAGTGGAACAGCTCGGTGGCATCGCCTGCCATACCGGCCGGGAAAGCTGCTTCTATCGCGTGTTGCGCGAGGGCCAGTGGGAGACCGTCGATCCGGTGGTCAAGGACCCCAGTGCCATCTATGCCGGAGGGCACGGCCATGACTGACACCCTCGCGCGCCTGGCGCAGGTGCTGGAAGAACGCAAGCAGGCCGCCCCGGACTCCTCCTATGTGGCCAGCCTCTACCACAAGGGTCTGAACAAGATCCTGGAAAAGGTCGGCGAAGAAAGCGTCGAGACCATTCTCGCCGCCAAGGACGCCGCCATCAGCCAGCAATACGACGACGTCATCTACGAGACCGCCGACCTCTGGTTCCACAGCCTGATCATGCTCTCGGCCCTGGGCCAGCATCCCCAGGCCGTGCTGGACGAGCTGGATCGTCGTTTCGGCCTCTCCGGGCACGCCGAAAAGGCCGCCCGCACTCAATCCTGACCCCAAGCTTCGCAACGAGGAAAGACCATGGGTATCTTCGACTGGAAACACTGGATCGTCATCCTGCTCGTCGTGGTGATCGTCTTTGGCACCAAACGCCTGAAGCATCTGGGCTCCGACGTGGGCGAAGCCATCAAGGGCTTCCGCAAGGCCATGCACACCGACGAGGACGACAAGGCCGAACAGCCGGCGTCCACCGCCAGCACGGCCAACCCGAACGCTCCCCTGAATCGCCCCCAGACCTTCGATGCCGAGCACCGCAAGGTCGAAGAGCCGGTGGTGCGCAAGGACTAAGGCCCCGCCATGTTCGGAATCAGCTTTCCCGAAATGATGCTGGTGGGGTTCGTCGCCCTGCTGGTGCTGGGCCCGGAACGCCTGCCCGGTGCCGCGCGCACCGCGGGTCTGTGGATCGGTCGCCTGAGGCGCAGCTTCAACAGCATCCGCCAGGAAGTGGAGCGCGAGATCGGCGCTGACGAAATTCGCCAGCAACTGCGCAACGAGCATATCCTGTCCATGGAACAGCGCGACAACCGGCCCAAGCCTGCCGCCTCCACCCCGGAAGCCCAGACCCCACCGGCCGCCGTTGCTCCGCCCATGCCCCAGGACGTGGTTGCCGAACGCCCGCAGGATCCGCCCCAGACGCCGCCAAGAGCACCATGAGCGACAAGCCTTCCGAACACGATGACCAGGAAATGCCCCTGGTCTCGCACCTCACCGAATTGCGCACCCGCATCCTCCGATGCGTGCTGGCGACCTTTCTGATCTTTCTCGGGCTGTTCTACTTCGCCCAGAAGATCTATGCCTTCGCCTCCGAGCCGATCCGCCGCGTCCTTCCCGAGGGCGCGACCATGATCTCCACGGACGTCACCTCGCCGTTCCTGGCGCCCTTCAAGCTGACGCTGGTGGTGTCGCTGTTCATCGCCATGCCGGTGATCCTGCACCAGGTCTGGGGGTTCGTCGCGCCCGGGCTCTATCGTCACGAGAAGAAGGTCGCCATCCCGCTGCTGATCTCCAGCATCGTGCTGTTCTACGCCGGCATGGCCTTCGCCTACTTCCTGGTGTTCCCGATCATCTTCCACTTCTTCAGCAGCATCACGCCGGAAGGCGCCATGATGATGCCGGATCTCAACGCCTACCTGGATTTCATCCTGACGCTGTTCTTCGCCTTTGGCGTCGCCTTCGAGATTCCGGTGGCCACCGTGCTGCTGATCTGGATCGGCGTGGTCGACGTGGCCTACCTGAAGAAGATCCGCCCCTACGTCATCATCGGCTGTTTCGTGGTCGGCATGATCCTGACCCCGCCGGACGTCTTCTCCCAGACCATGCTGGCCGTACCCATGTGGCTGCTGTTCGAGATCGGCCTGCTATTTGGCCGCTTCGTGCAGAAGCGCGAGCGCCCGCTGGGCGACGAAGACGCCGCCCCCGAAGCCCAACCGCCCGCCGAACGTCCGTGAATCTGATCCTGCTCGAAGCGGCCGACTTCATGGCCGCTGACCGGGTCGTGCTGCGCGATCCACGCCGTCTCGCCCATCTGCGCGAGGTTCACCAGGCGGCTGCCGGCGACCGGATGCGCGTCGGCCTCCTGGATGGCCTGATGGGTACCGGCCAGATCGAGTCCCTCGACGCCGGCCAGGCCTGCCTGACCGTCACCCTCGACCAGCCACCGCCGGCCAAGCTGCCGCTCACTCTGCTGCTGGCCCTGCCCCGTCCCAAGATGCTGCGCCGGGTACTGCAGACCGTGTCCGCCATGGGCGTCGCGCGCCTGGTGCTACTGAACAGCTACCGGGTGGAAAAGAGCTTCTGGCAGACCCCGTTCCTCGAGCCCGCGGCTATCGAGGAGCAATTGCGCCTGGGACTGGAGCAGGCCCGGGACACGGTGCTGCCGGAGGTGCTGATCGAAAAGCGATTCAAGCCCTTCGTCGAGGATCGCCTGCCCGCGCTCGTCGCCGGCACCCGCGGCCTGGTCGGTCATCCGGGCAACTACCCGGCCTGCCCTCGCGCCCTCAACGAGCCCGTGACGCTGGCGATCGGTCCCGAGGGTGGCTGGATACCCTATGAGGTCGAAAAGCTGCAGGAAGCGGGTCTGGCGCCCGTACAGCTCGGTGAGCGCATCCTGCGCGTCGAGAACGCCGTACCCGCCCTCCTCGCCCGCCTGTTCTAGCCCGACCACGGACAAGAAAAAGCCCCGGCGTCTCGCGACACCGGGGCTTTTTCAATGCGCGGAGCGCCGCCTCAGGAGGCGGGCCGCGGGGTCAGGCTGGCCGGACTGGCTGCGGCATCCGCGGCCGAGTCACTGTGGGAGCGCGGCCGCAGGGTGGCGTAGGCTTCCCGCCAGTTGCGGTGCTCTTCAGCCTTCCAGACCTGCAGGTGCAGTTGCGCCATGCCGTCCGGATCGCTTAGCAGACGCCACTGGTCGTCACCCTTGGTCTTCTCGGGACCGGCGGCCAGGACCCGGGCCACCCGCTCTTCGCGCAGCCGGCGTGCCGGCTCCACCACCTTACCGTGGCGACCGCGGGCCATGCCGATGGCCAGGGCATTGAGCACCGGATCGACGGTGGCGCGCAGGAAGCCCCTGGTCAGGGCGTTGCGGTTGTTCAGGTGCAGGTACTCGTCGGTCGCTACCAGCTCGCGCGGCGGTGCATACTCTTCCGGGATCAGGAACAGGTGATGGCGGCGACTGCCCAGACCCAGGTTGGTCCGGCTGGAAATCACCGACACCGGTGCCGACAGGATCAGCGACACCACGATGGGCGACAGCCACCAGAGGAAGCGCGGATCCAGCCAGGCCACGCCGGCGGTCCAGATCAGACCGAGCAGCATCTGCGAACCATGGCGGCGGAAGGCTTCGCTCCAGGGCGTGTCGTTGTCGTCCCGCTGGGGCGAATTCCACTGCACCGACCAGCCCAGGAAGGCGGCGGTCACGAACACCGTGTGAAACAGCATCCTCACCGGTGCCAGCAGCACCGAGAAGAGCATCTCCAGCATCATGGAAAGGAACAGCCGCAGGCCGCCACCGAATTCCTTGGCACCCTTGGCGATGATCAGCACCACGCTGAGCAGCTTGGGCAGGAACAGCAGGATCAGGGTGGTGGAGAACAGCGCGATGGCCTGCTCCGGATGCCACTGGGGCCAGACCGGGAACAGCTGGCGGGGCTGGAAGAAGTACTGGGGCTCCAGCAGCTTGTGGATCGCCAAGAGCGCCGTGGACAGCACCAGGAAGAGGAACCACAGCGGCGCCGACAGGTAGGACATCACCCCGGTGAGGAACACCGCGCGGTGTACCGGGTGCATGCCCTTGACCAGGAACAGCCGGAAGTTCATCAGGTTGCCATGGCACCAGCGACGGTCACGCTTGAGTTCGTCCAGCAGGTTGGGCGGCAGTTCTTCGTAGCTGCCCGGCAGGTCGTAGGCGATCCACACGCCCCAGCCGGAACGCCGCATCAGCGCCGCTTCGACGAAGTCGTGAGAGAGAATCGCACCGGCGAACGAACCCGTGCCCGGCAGCGGTGCCAGGGCGCAGTGGTCGATGAACGGCTTGACCCGGATGATGGCGTTGTGGCCCCAGTAGTGGGATTCACCCAGCTGCCAGAAGTGCAGGCCGGCGGTGAACAGCGGTCCGTACACGCGGGTGGCGAACTGCTGCAGGCGTGCATACAGGGTGTCCATGCCGGACGCCTTGGGCGCGGTCTGGATGATGCCGGCACGCGGATTGGCTTCCATCAGCCGGACCAGGCTGGCCAGGCATTCGCCGCTCATGACGCTGTCGGCGTCGAGCACCACCATGTACTTGTACTGGCTGCCCCAGCGACGGCAGAAGTCGTCGATGTTGCCGCTCTTGCGCTTCACCCGACGACGACGACGGCGATAGAAGATGTGGCCGAAGCCACCAACCTCGCGGCACAGCTCCAGCCAGGCCTTTTCTTCGGCTACGCATTTGTCCGGATCGTTGCTGTCGCTAAGGATGAAGAAGTCGAAGTGCTCCAGCTCGCCGCTGGCGCGGACCGACTCGTAGGTGGCGCGCAGACCGGCGAAGACCCTTGGCACGTCTTCGTTGGCGATGGGCATCACCAGGGCGGTACGCGACTGGGGATCGATCGGCTCGGTGCCGGTGGAACTGGCCGAGATGCTGTACTTGTCGCGGCCGCTGAGCAGTTGCCAGAAGCCCATCAGAGCGGTCCAGAAACCGGCGGACACCCAGCAGAACAGCAGGGCGAAGAGCAGCAGGATGCTGGTCTGCACCACATAGGGCAGTACCTGGCGGATGGACTCGCCCCAGCCCTGACGGTAGACCTCGCCGAGATCGACCAGCGCCCAGCCCTGATAGGGCAGCACGGCCTTCATGTACCAGGTGGCGATGCCGGTCTGCACCAGCATCAGGATCAGCAGGATGAAGCGCCGGAAGGAACCTACCTTGCGCCAGTGCGCATGGGCATCGGCTTCGGGATCGGGTTGCCAGCGGCTGTGATCCTTGCGGCCGAGCAGCCGCTTCCAGCTCCGCGCCACGGGATTGGTGCGCCAGGGATCGGGCACCATCATGGAGCGGGTCATGGGCGGGGTGGCCTTGATGAAGACGCGACCCTGGGCATCGCTGCCCAGCAGCTCGCCATCCTCCAGGGTATCGTCCCAACCGGCGGCCAGACGCGCTTCGGTGGAGGCGATCACCGCCTCGGCACCCTGGGCGCCTTCGCCGCGGGCACCGGCCAGTTGCCGGTGCAGCGACTCGACGTCCGCCGTCTGGTCCAGCACCTGCCGTTGCCCGGCGGGCAACGGCAGGTGTTCGAGGTAGTCGCCAGCAGCGGCGACCGAGGTATCGCGGGTGGTGTTATTCATTGGCAGGTAGCTGGTAAGTCCAGGTTTCGCTGAGCGGTTTGTCACCCTGGGCGAGGTTGGCGCGCATTTCCACCGGCTTGGTCTGATCCTTGACCTTGAGTCTCAAGGTCAGGCGATAGCCCTTGGTAACCGGGTTGTAGCGCACAGAGTTCTCGACCAGTTCACCGTTGGCATCCAGGCTGACCTGGGAGCCGACCTGCGAATCCTCGGGCAGGTCATCGAGGTTCGGACCTTCGAAGTCGATGATGTAGGCCAGGCTGCCATCGGTCTGGCGCACCAGGTTGGACTGGCGCACGTCACCGGTGGACAGACGGGTCTGGGAGACCCAGGCCAAGTCCTTGGTGTGCAGGTTGGGTTCGTCGGTGGTGAAGTGCAGGCGATAGCTGACATCGATCGGCTGGCCCTTCTCCGGCAGGGTGTCCGGCGTCCAGAAGGCCACGATGTTGTCGTTGGTCTCGTCCGGGGTGGGGATTTCCACCAGCTCGACGTGACCCTTGCCCCAGTCGCCCTTGGGCTCTACCCAGCCGCTGGGACGCTTGTCGTAGCGCTCGTCCAGGTCCTGGTACTTGTAGAACTCGTGGCCACGCTGCAGCAGACCGAAACCGCGCGGATTCTCGATGGTGTAGGTGCTGACCGACAGGCGGCGCGGGTTGTTCAGCGGACGCCACAGCCACTCGCCGTTGCCGGCATGGATGGCCAGACCGTTGGAGTCGTGCAGCGCCGGACGATAGTTGACTTGGGCGCTCGGCTGGTTGGGGCCGAACAGGTACATGCTGGTCAGCGGCGCGATGCCCAGCTTGTTGACGTTGTCGCGCAGGAACACCTTGGCTTCGACGTCGACGGTGCTGTCCTTGCCGGGAGTCAGCACGAAGCGATAGGCACCGGTGGCGCGCGGCGAATCGAGCAGCGCATAGATCACCAGGTTGCGGCGATCCGACTGGGGCTGTTCGACCCAGAATTCGGTGAAGCGCGGGAATTCCTCGCCGGACGGCAGCGCGGTGTCGATGGCCAGGCCACGGGCGGACAGGCCATAGACCTGGTTCTTGCCGATCACGCGGAAATAGCTGGCGCCGAGCATGGTCATCAGCTCGTCATGCTTGTCCGCCTTGTTCAGCGGATAGAGCACCTTGAATCCGGCGAAGCCGAGATCCTTGAGCTGGGCCTGGTCGACCTGCAGGTTGCCGAAGTTGAACATCGAGGGATCGTATTTGATCTCTTCGACATTGTTGGCGGTGACCTCGTTGATCTTCACCGGCACGCTGTAGTGCATGCCCTCGTGATAGAAATTCAGGCGGAAGGGCGTCTTGGCATCCTTCCAGTAGGCCTTGTCCTGATTGAAGGTGATCTGCTGATAGTCGGCATACTTCATGCCGCTGAAGGATGCGGGCAGGTTGCTCTTGGGCGCGACGAATTTCTGGCCGGAGAGTTCTTTGGCCTTGGCGGCCACGTCGTCCAGGCTGAAGGCCAGGGCCTGGGCACTGAACAGACCCAGAGCGACGGAGAGCCCGATCAGGGCGAAGCCCTGCTTGCCCGGCTTAACTTTGGAATGAGATAACACGCAGCCTCCTAAATCAGCGTACGAATACGTTTGGCGACGGGTGGTCGCGAAACGGATAGGCAGAGGTCCGACTCCCGCAGGGGTCAATGATTCCCCAGTTGGACGACCGTTCAAACTCGAACTGCGCAATCATAGACACTTGGCAGGGCGCTGTAAGGGGCGCCCTCACTAAATCGACAATAAAAATGTCACTGGTCCGTCGTTGACCAGGGAAACCTGCATGTCGGCGCCGAAACGACCGGTCTGGACCTCGGGATGAAGGTCGCGGGCGAGGCCTACCAGATGGTTGAACAGCCGCTCGCCCTGAGCCGGTGGCGCGGCGCTGGAAAAGCTCGGCCGGCGGCCGCTGCGGGTATCGGCGGCCAGGGTGAACTGGGAGACCAGCAGCAAGCCGCCGCCAACGTCCTGCAGGGACAGATTCATGCGCTGCTCGCCGTCGGCGAACACCCGGTACTCCAGCAGTCGCTTGAGCATGCGGCTGCAGGCGGCCTCGTCATCCGCCGGCTCGATACCGACCAGGACCAGCAGGCCCGCGCCTATGGCGCCGACCGTATGGCACTCAACCTCGACGCTGGCGCGGCTGACCCTTTGCAGCAGCGCCTTCACTCGGCCTCCTGGGGCAGATCGAGCAGCTGGCGGGCGATCTGATCGGTCGCCCGCACCAGGGCGTCGCAGATACCGGGCTCGCTGGCCGCATGACCGGCGTCGCGGATGATCTGCAATTCGCTGCCCGGCCAGGCGTGGTGCAGGGCCCAGGCATTGTCCAGCGGGCAGACCATGTCGTAGCGGCCGTGCACGATCACCGCCGGGATATGGGCGATCCGGGGCATGTCGCGCAGGAGCTGGTCGGGCTCGAGGAAGGCATTGTTGATGAAGTAGTGGCACTCGATGCGGGCGATGGCCAGGGCGTGCTCGCTGAATTTCTCCAGCACGTCGGGATTGGGCCTCAGGGTCACCGTACGCCCCTCCCAGCAGGACCAGGCGCGCGCGGCGGACATCTGTGCCAGTTCGTCCGGACCGGTCAGGCGGCGATAGTAGGCCTGGATGAGGTTGCCGCGCTCTTCCTCGGCGATGGGGTGCAGATAGTCCTGCCAGAAATCGGGAAACAGCCGGCTCGCGCCTTCCTGGTAGAACCACTGCAGATCCACCGGGCGGCAGAGAAAGATGCCGCGCAGGACCATGGCCTTGACCCGCTCGGGATGGCGCTGGGCATAGGCCAGCGCCAGGGTCGACCCCCAGGAGCCACCGAACAGCACCCATTGCTCGATGCCCAGGTGTTCGCGCAGGCGCTCGATGTCCTCGACCAGGTGCCAGGTGGTGTTGTTCTCCAGGCTGGCATAGGGCGTGGAGCGACCGCAGCCGCGCTGATCGAAGGTGACGATGCGGTAGAGATTGGGATCGAAAAAGCGCCGGCTCAAGCGATCGCATCCGGAGCCGGGTCCGCCATGGATGAACAGCACCGGCAGACCATCCGGCGAGCCGCTCTCATCGACATAGAGCACATGGGGCGCTTCGACGGCCAGCTCGTGGCGGGCGTAAGGCTTGATTTCCGGATACAGATTCAGCATGTCGCGCTCCGCGGGGCAGGGTCGGCCCCTTCATCATAGACCTGCACCTTACCGGGTTTCCACGCTACCCGGGCTTGCTTCGCGTCCAGTGGCACCCGCACCATCGACGGCCAGTCGCCAGAGGAGATCGCCATGTCCCATGCCAAGCTGCAGTTGCTGCTGATCGATCCGCAAAACGATTTCTGCGACCTGCCGGGTGCGGCCCTGCCGGTGCCCGGTGCGGTGGCCGGGCTGCAGCGCGTCGCGGCCCTGATCGAGCGCCTGGGTGCCCGCCTCAGCGGGGTGCAGGTGACCCTGGACTCCCATCAGCCGCTGCACATCGCCCATCCGCACGGCTGGCAGGATGCCCAGGGCCAGCCACCGGCGCCCTTTACCCAGATCGGTGCGGACGAGGTGGCCAGCGGTCGCTGGCAGACCCGTGATCCAGCCGAACGTGCCCGGGCGCTGGCCTATGTGCAGGCGCTGGAAGCCGGGGGTCGCTATCGCCTGGTGATCTGGCCGGAGCACTGCCTGGTGGGCGGCTGGGGCCATGGGGTGCAGCAGGATGTCCATCAGGCGCTCAATGCCTGGGGCCGGCAGCAGGGACGCCTGGTGGATTTCATCGCCAAGGGCGGCAATCCCCATACCGAACATTATTCGGCGCTGCGCGCCGAGGTCCCGGATCCGGCGGACCCGGGCACCGCGGTGGACGCTGGCCTGATCGACCGCCTCCAGGCGGCCGATACCCTATTGATCGCCGGCGAGGCGCTTTCGCACTGCGTGGCCAGCACCGTTCGCGATCTGCTGGAATTCTGGCCGCGTGAGAGGCGCCAGGACCTGGTGCTGCTGACCGACTGCAGTCATTCGGTGCCGGGCTTCGAAGCCCAGGGCGACGCCTTCCTCGCCGAGATGCGCGCCGCCGGCATCCGCCTGGCGACCTCGACGGACGTGCTCTAGCCCGTCCGTCCGCGGCCCTACTTGATCTCGTAAAGACCGGTGTAGGTCGCCGAAGCCAGCTGGTTGAGGTGGATCATGAAGCGACCGACCGCATTGGTCGCGTCCGCCGGCACCGGCAGCTGATCGACCTTGAGCGCATGCAGCTGGAAGATGTAGCGGTGCGGCTTGTCACCCTTGGGCGGCGCCGCCCCGCCGAAGCCGCGGGTGCCATAGTCGTTGATCAGTTGCAGGGCGCCCGCCGGCAGACCCGAGCCATCGGCGCGGCCGGCGTCTTCCGCCAGGCCCTGGGTACCGACCGGGATGTTGACCACCACCCAGTGCCAGAACCCACTGCCGGTGGGGGCGTCCGGATCGTAGACGGTCAGCGCCAGGCTCTTGGTATCCGCCGGCAGATCGGACCACTGCAGCGCGGGCGAGATGTTGTCGCCGTGGGCACCGAAGTCGGCCACGTCGAATTCGTGGCGCTTGGGCATGAAGGCGTTGTCGGAAAAGGCATCGGTCCAGAGTTTCACGGAGAGCTCCTGTGGCCTAGGGCATGTGGGCGTCGGTCTCGCGCCAGACCAGACGATTGAGGTTGTAGCCCTTCTCGCGAGCGATGCGCAGCAGCTTTTCGCTCTGCGCCGCGGAAATGTCGGGCTTGCGCGCCAGCAACCAGAGGTACTTGCGATCCGGACTGCCGACCAGGGCGGTCTTGTAGTCGTCGTCGACATAGAGGATCCAGTAGGGTCCCTTGGCGACATTGGGCAGGACACCGCTGAACCAGGTATCGAAGCGCACTTCCAGGCGATCGGTCACGCCCGGCTTGATGGGGGTGGCGGTGCCGGTGGCTTCCTCCACCTTGCCGTCCAGGGTACGGCAGCGGTTGAACACGGCGACCGAGCCGTCGGCCATGACGTGATAGTTGGCTTCGGACTGGGCGCACTTGCGCTGGAAGAACATCGGCAGCCGCGCCACCTCGTACCAGTGTCCCTGGTAGCGCTGCAGGTCGACATTGCCCGCGGTGAGCGGCGGGACTTCGCGCGGGCCGCTGGCGCAGGCCGCGAGCAGTCCGGCGGCACCCGCCAGCAGTAGCAGTTTGGTAGAGGTTTTCATCGCAGACCCTGCCCGGCGAACATCGCCACCTTATCGTTGAGATACTGCACGCTGATGAAGGAGCCGCGATCGCCCCAGGTACAGGTGGTGACGCCCAGGGCACCCGCGCATTCCGTGGGTGCACCCAGGATCTGCTCCACCTCGGCCTTGGTCTGGCCGGCCTTGAGCCGGGAATAGTTTTCCTGATTGACCTTGCCGCAGCCGGCCAGCATCAGACTGCCCACCAGCAACAGCGCCAAGCGCCCTTTCATACCTCTGCTCCTCCATCCTGACGGCAAGGCTATAGAGCCCGCCCGGCCGCCAGGGTTCGCTTCGTCAGCCGGCGAGATAGGAGGAACGGGTCAGGCCCAGGCGCATGGCGTCGAGGAACTGGGTGCGCTCGCGCGCGGTGAGGCGCGCACTGGCGACCTTGTCGCGGTAGTAGGTCATCAGCTCCTCGGGCGAGAGGTGCACGTACCTGAGCATGTCCTCGATGGTGTCGTGGGTCTCGATGCCCCCGTGGCGCACACTGCCGTCGGCGTCCTGGTAGACGTTCACCGAATCGGTGTCGCCGAACAGATTGTGCATGTCGCCGAGGATCTCCTGATAGGCGCCCACCAGGAACACCGCCAGCAGATAGTCTTCGCCCTCGCGCACCTCGTGCACCGGCAGGCTGGTCTCGATGCTCTGCTCGTCGACGTACTGCTTGATCTTGCCGTCGGAGTCGCAGGTCAGGTCCTGCAGCACGGCGCGGCGCACCGGCTCCTCGTCCAGGCGGGTCAGGGGCACGATGGGCAGGATCTGGTCGATGGCCCAGGTGTCGGGCAGGCTCTGGAACACCGAGAAGTTGCAGATGTACTTGTCGGCCAGCTTGTCGTTGAGTTCGTCGAGCACCTGGCGGTGGGAACGCTGGCGCGCCTTGAGCTGGTTGTAGAGGCGACGGCAGATGGCGAAGTAGCACTGCTCGGCCAGGGCCTTGTCGCTCAGGCTCAGGGTGCCGGCGGCGTACTGGGCGGCGGCTTCGCTGACGTACTGGGTGGCGCGCCAGTAGGTCTCGGTGACCATCTCCGGATCGGTGTCGCCGAGCAGTTCGGCCAGCCACTGCACCACCTCGGCCTTGCCTTCGAAGCGCTCGCTGGCCGGCACGCTGTCGTTGTGGCGCTCGACGTCGGTGACCTGCATCACCAGCATGGCGTGGTGGGCGGTCATGGCCCGGCCGCTTTCCGAGAAGATGTTCGGATGCGGCAACTCCTGCTGGTCGCAGAATTCCTTGAGCATGCCGACCACGGTACCGGCGTAGTCGTCCATGTCGTAGTTGATCGAGCTGGCGTTGCGCGAGTGGGTGCCGTCGTAGTCGACGCCCAGACCGCCACCGACATCGATGTGGTCCAGCGGCAGGCCCAGGGCGCGCAGCTCGGCGTAGTAGCGGATGGCTTCGCGGAAGCCCTGGCGGTAGTCGGCCAGGTTGGCGATCTGCGAGCCCATGTGGAAGTGCAGCAGGCGCACGCCCTGCTCCAGGCCGGCGGCGCGGAAGCGCTCGATCACCGACAGCAGCTGGGCGGCGGAGAGACCGAACTTGGACTTCTCGCCACCGGTGTCGGCCCATTTGCTCGACGCCAGGGACGACAGTCGCACGCGCAGGCCGACCTGGGGCGTGACCTTGAGCTCGGCCGCCTCCTCGATCACCAGCGGGACCTCGGATTCCTTCTCGATGACGATGAAGACGCTGTGGCCCAGCTTCTGGCCCATCAGCGCCAGGCGGATGAATTCGCGGTCCTTGTAGCCGTTGCAGACGATGGTGCCGCCCTTGGGCGCCAGCGCCAGCACCGCCATCAGCTCCGGCTTGGAGCCGGCTTCCAGGCCGATGGAGACGTCACGGGTGGCGATGATGTTTTCCACCACCGCTTCCTGCTGGTTGACCTTGATCGGATAGAGGGCGGTGTAGCGGCCCTGATAGTCGAGGCGCTCGATGTTGCGATCGAAGGCACCGGTCAGGTGGCGCACCTGGCCCTGGAGGATGTCGGGGAAACGCACCAGCAGCGGCAGCGACAGCCCCGCTTCGCGCAGCTGGCCGACCAGCACATGGAGGTCGATCGGCTGGCCGTCCGGGCCGTGGGGGCGGACTTCGACGTTGCCGGCGTCGCTGATGGCGAAGTAGCCGGCACCCCAGTGGCGAATACCATAGACGCTGCGGCTGTCCGCCACGGTCCACTGGCTGCCGTCATCTTTGCGCGTGCGTCGTGGGGACATTCGCGGGAATCTCCTGTAGGGAATCTTGCTTTGGATGGACCGCCGCCAGGGGCGGTAAGTTGTACGCGGGGGCTGGAAGGCCTGGCCTAGCCGCCCGATCTCTTGGTCTTGAAGCCGCGTTTTTCGAGTTCGCCGAGCAACAGGTCGACATGGTCGCCCTGGATCTCGATGACGCCATCCTTGAGCGCCCCGCCGGTGCCGCAGCGGCGCTTGAGCGCGCTGGCCAGGTCCTTGAGCGCTTCCTCGCCCAAGGGCACGCCGCTGACCGTGGTCACCGTCTTGCCGCCACGACCCTTGGTCTCGCGGCGCACCCGGGCGATGCCGTCGCCCGCCGGAGCCGCGGCCTGGGGTTCTTCCGGGCGAATGCGGCCGACGTCGGTGGAGTACACCAGCCGGCTGAGATCCGACAGCGACGAGGTTTTCTTGCTCAAGGGACGGTCCTCCCAGTCGGGTTCAGGCGCCGGGCGCCTGGAGGAAGCCTTGGACGCAGCGCCGGCCGGCACGGGCCGCGCTGGTCCGGGGCCGCGCAATGTAGCAGCATCGTCCGCGGATGCTAAGGCGCGAATGCGAGAAATTAAGGCAGGGATGCGACATCCGCGCGGCTGAGCGCCAGCTGCAGGGCTTCCAGCGAATCCGGGCAATAGGGTCGCTGACGCGCGTCGTCGAGGATGGCCGCCGGGGCCAGGAAGCGCGCCTCCAGCACCTCTTCCGGTTGCAGCCGCAACGGACCGTTCCAGCGCGCGCTGAACACGCCGCCCCAGAGGCGATTGCCCGGCTCCTCGAAATAGAAGGTGCCATGGGCGCGCAGGGGCACGTCGCTGACGCCCAGTTCCTCGGCCAGCTCGCGAGCGGCGGACTCCGCATAGCTCTCGCCCGGCGCCACCATGCCGCCGGCGGCGACGTCCCAGTAGCCCGGGTAGAGCGCCTTGCTCAGGGTGCGCCGGTGCACGCAGAGTTCGCCGGCATCATTGAACAGGAGGATGAAGGTGCAGCGACCGATCAGGCCGCGGGCACGCAGTTCCGCCCGCGGCAATTCACCCTGGATGCGGTCGTCGCGATCGACCCAGACCACCCGTTCCCGGTCGGAGGCGGCGCGATGCGCCGCTTCGCGAGCGTCCGGCGTCATCAGCCCTGTTCCAGCAATTGGCGCAGGTCGATGATGGCGGCGTTGGCGCGGGAGATGTAGTTGGCGATCACCAGCGAGTGGTTGGCCAGGATGCCGAAGCCGCTGCCGTTGAGGATCATCGGACTCCAGACCGGCTGCTGCGCCGCTTCCAGTTCGCGGATGATCTCGCGCACGTTCACCGTGGCGTTCTTCTTCGCCAGGGTGTCGGCGAAGTCGACCTCGATGGCGCGCAGGATGTGCGACAGCGCCCAGGCCTGACCGCGGGCCTCGTAGAAGACGTTGTCGATCTGCAGCCAGGGCGTCTCGACGCGCTGCTCGTGCACCTCCGGCACCTGGCCGGCGGGGATGTCCTGGTTCGGCCGCACCTCGGCGTCCAGGCGAACCCGACCGACGCTGGCGGACAGCCGCTGGGACAGCGAACCCAGGCGGGTCTCGACGTCACCCAGCCAGTTGCGCAGGTTGTCCGAACGCGAATAGAAGTAGGCGGTGGGCTGGCCCTGGGCATTCTGGCCACCCAGGCGCGCCAGGTAGCGGTCCAGGGAGGCGATGCCGGCGCGGTATTCCGATTCCGACGAGGGCATGGCCCAGCTGTGGTTGTCGAAGTTGAAGCGCGGCTCGGCCTGGGCCAGGTCGACGTCCTCGGTGGACTGCGACTGGGAACGGGCGAAGTCCTTGCGCAGGGCGCGCGCCAGGTCGCGGGTCTGCACCAGCACGCCGTATTCCCAGGACGGCATGTCGTCGAGCCAGAGGCCCGGCGGGAAGATGTCGTTGGAGAGATAGCCACCCGGTTTGTCCAGCAGGGTACCGGCCACCTGCTTGAGGGTCTCGACCGTGGTGTAGCCAAGCACCAGCTTGCGCCCGCTGGCCGCGGCCGCCTCCTGGGCATGCTGCTGCACCGGGAAGAAATCCGGTTCGCGACTCCAGTACCAGCCTATCGCCAGGGTGACCAGCAGGTAGAGCGCGACCAGCACTGCCACCAGCCGGAGCCATCCCGACCTCAAGTTCCACTCCCGCATGGGCAATTCCTTGCAATGTTTTCAAAGGTGTTGGCGCTTGGACCCCTGCCCGCGGCGCCGGTTGCGCAGCCTTGGCGGCCGACGCGGGCGCCAGGCACCCGGGCAGCCACTTCCGAGACTAGGGTAACAGGCGACGGACGCTACTCCAGAAGCGACCGACAGTGTCCATGCGAGCGGCATAGCCGCCGCTAACCAGGGTACCGCCTCTCCCCTGCTCGCCAGCAATTGGTAGCATAGGGCCACCACCTCAAGAATGACGGAACAATTCGTGAGCGAACCAGATGATCCGAGCCGGGACCGCCTCAAGCTGCACTTCGCGCAACGGGTCATCCACCAGTCGCGCCAGGTGCTGGAGATCTGGCAACGGCTGCAACGAGACGAGTGGACGGCCGGCAGCCTGGTCGAGCTGACCGACGCCAACGCACGCCTGCTGCAATACGCCAAGCGCTTCGAGCAGCAGGGCCATGCCGAGCTCGCCGAGGCCATCGGCGCCTCCCTGGCCCAGGTCGCCGCCAATCGCGGCCGTCTCAACAGCCAGGCCATCACCGAACTCAGCCTGGCCATGCAGAGCCTGTCGCGCACCGGACTGCGCCAGGGTGACCAGCTGGAAACCACCAGCCTGCCGCCGCTGCGCAAGCCGATCTACATCGCCCTGCTCGACACCGAGCGCGCCGAGCGCCTGGCGCAGCAGATGGAATACTTCGGCGTCACCATCCAGATCATCCACGGCGCCGACGACTTCCGCGCGATGATGGACAGCCGGCACCCGGCGGTCATCGTCATGGACGTGGACTTCGGCGGCGCGGGTGCCGGCATCCAGCTGGCGCTGGAGGCCCAGACCGGTCTGGAGCGCAAGCTGCCGGTGCTGTTCTACAGCCACCAGGAAGCCGACACCCCCTTTCGCCTGGCCGCGGTGCGCGCCGGCGGCCAGGAGTTCTACACCGGCACCCTGGATTCGGCGCGGCTACTGGAAAAGATCGAGACCCTCACCCGCACCGTCTACTACGATCCGATCCGCGCCCTGGTGGTGGACGACTCCCGCGCCCAGGCCATGGCCACGGAAATGGCGCTCAACAGCGCCGGCATCGTCACCCGCACCCTGATGCAACCCGGCGCGGTGATGGCGCACCTGGCCGAATTCGTGCCCGATCTGATCATCCTCGACATGTACATGCCCGAGTGCACCGGCACCGAGCTGGCCAAGGTCATCCGCCAGCACGAGCGCTATGTCAGCGTGCCCATCATCTACCTGTCGGCCGAGGACGACCTCGACAAGCAGCTGGACGCCATGAGCGAGGGCGGCGACGACTTCCTCACCAAGCCGATCAAGCCGCGCCACCTGATCGCCACGGTGCGTACCCGCGCGGCCCGGGCGCGCAGCCTGCAGGCGCGCATCGTCCAGGACAGCCTCACCGGCCTGTACAACCACACCCACACCCTGCAGCTGCTGGAAGACGCCTGCTTCCGCGCCCGGCGCAGCCAGCGGCCGATCACCTTCGCCATGCTGGACATCGACCACTTCAAGCAGGTCAACGACCACTACGGCCATCCCATGGGCGATCGGGTGATCAAGAGCCTGGCGCTGTTCCTCAAGCAGCGCCTGCGCAAGTCCGACCACATCGGCCGTTATGGCGGTGAGGAATTCGCCATCGTGCTGCCCGACACCGACCTGGCCACCGCCACCCGCCTTATCGACGAGATCCGCCAGCGCTTCGCCGAGATCCACTATCCGGCGCCGCCCAAGGAACTCAGCTGCACCTTCAGCGCCGGCGTGGCGCAGCTGCAGCCCGGCCAGGAGATGCCCGCGCTGGCCAAACAGGCGGACGAAGCCCTCTATGCCGCCAAGCATGCGGGACGCAATTGCGTACGCCAGTACGGCCAGGACTGACCAGCCAGATGCCTCTGCTATGATCGGCCGCTGCCGATCGCCGAGAAGCCCATGCGTGTCCTGCTGTTCCTGCTCACCCTGCTGCTGACCTTGCCCGCCACTGCCGGGCTGTTCGATGCGCCGCGCCCGAGCGCCGCGCTGGGCCTGGACGGTCAGCGCCCCAGTCAGCAATTCCTGCCGGTGGATCAGGCCTTTCGCCTGGAGCAGCGCCGCGACGCCGAGGGCCGTCCCCAGCTGCGCTTCACCATCGCCGAGGGCTACTACCTCTATCGGCAACGCTTCGCCTTCGACGCCGACCCCGGCCTGCTCACCGCGCCGGTAGCCCTGCCGCCCGGCGAGCCCAAGCACGATGAATGGTTCGGCGACGTCCAGGTCTATCACGCCGGCGTCGACATCCCCCTGCCCCTGGCGCCCGACCGTGGCGGCCAGATCAAGGTGACCTACCAGGGCTGCGCCGATCGCGGCCTCTGCTATCCGCCGGAAACCCGCACCCTGGACATCGCCGGCCCTGCGCTGGCGACCACGGCGACCCCGGCGGCCGCCGCACCCGTCCCAGATCAGCTGGGCTGGCACAGGATCCTGCTGGCCTTTCTCGCCGGACTCGGGTTGACCTTCACCCCCTGCGTCCTGCCGATGCTACCCATCGTCTCGGCGGTGGTTCTGGCCGGCAAGGCGCGCCCCGGACGTGGCCTGCTGCTGGCGCTGGCCTATGTGGTGCCCATGGCCTTGAGCTTCGCCGCCCTGGGCGCGCTCATGGGCGTCTTTGGCGCCAGTCTCAATCTGCAGGCGCAATTGCAGTCGGCCTGGGTGCTGATTCCCTTCGCCGCGCTGTTCGCGCTGTTCGCCCTGGCCATGTTCGGTCTCTTCGAGCTGCGCCTGCCGGCGGTCCTGCGCGAGCGCCTGGAGCAGCTGGCCAGCGGCACCCGCGGCGGTTCCCTGGGCGGCGCGGCCACCCTGGGCGTGCTCTCCAGCCTGATCGTCTCGCCCTGCGTCTCGGCGCCCCTGGCGGGCCTGCTGCTCTATATCAGCAGCACCGCCGACTGGCTCGGCGGCGGACTGGCGCTGTTCGCCCTGGGCCTGGGCATGGGTACCCCACTGATCCTCATCGCCGCCGGTGGCGGCGCCCTGCTGCCACGCAGCGGCGCCTGGCTGGTGGGCATGCGCAATGCCTTCGGCGTCCTGTTGCTGGCGGTAGCCCTGTGGCTGCTCGAACGGCTGCTGCCGGGGCCGCTGGCGCTGGCCGCCTGGGGCCTGCTGGCGGCCGGCGTCGGGCTGTTTCTCGGCGCTCTGGAATTCGTACCAAAGCCACCCCGTCAGCGGCTGCTGCAACTGGCCGGCCTGACCCTGGTGGTCTATGGCGCGGCCGCCGGCATCGGCGCCCTGCGCGGGGCCAGCGATCCCCTGCGACCGCTGGGCGACGCCGCGGCGCCCGCCGTGGCCGGCCGCGCGGACGTCATGCACAGCCTCAGCGATCCGGCGGCCCTGGCCAGCCGTCTCGGCCAGGGGCGACCGGTGCTGGTGGACGTCTATGCCGACTGGTGCATCAGTTGCAAGCTGATCGAGCGCGAGGTGTTCGGCAATCCCGAGGTCCAGGCGCATTTGCGCGACTTCACGCTGATCCGCTTCGATATGACGCAAAGCACCCGGGAACAGCGGCAGTGGCTGGAACGGCAGGGACTGTTCGGTCCGCCAGCGATCCTGTTCTATGCCGGCAGTGGCCAGGAGCAGACCCAGGCGCGCATCGTCGGCGAAATCGACGCCGCGGGTTTTCTCGCCCGACTCGGTGAAGCAAAAAGGCTTATCGCCAGCGATTAAAAGAATTTCGCCCAACGTGCGGGCATTTCCGGCAAACGTCTAGCGACTGGACAGTCACCTCCGGTTGCGGCATAGTCCGCGGCCAATCTGGTTGCGAAATCGCGAGGCAAGTGGCTATGGCGCATCTGCTGGTACTGCACGGGCCCAACCTGAATCTCCTGGGCACCCGCGAGCCGGGCGTCTACGGGGCCACCACCCTGGCCCAGATCAACGCCGATCTCGAAGCCCGCGCCACTGCGGCGGGGCATCGCCTGCAATACCTGCAAAGCAACGCCGAGCACCTGCTGATCGAACGCATCCATGCCGCGCGTGACGAAGGGGTGGATTTCATCCTCATCAATCCGGCTGCCTTCACCCATACCAGTGTCGCCCTACGTGACGCCTTGCTCGCGGTGAGCATCCCATTCATCGAAGTGCACCTGTCGAACGTGCACAAGCGCGAGGCCTTCCGCCACCACTCCTATTTTTCCGACGTGGCGGTCGGTGTCATCTGCGGGCTCGGTGCCAGTGGCTATCGCCTGGCCCTGGAAGCCGCCTGCGAACAGCTCGCCGCCCGCGGCTGAGCGCGACTCAATATCCAGAACATCACCAGAACCCGAGGGGAGAGCCAACGCCAATGGACATCCGTAAAGTCAAGAAACTGATCGAGCTGCTGGAAGAGTCCGGTATCGACGAGCTGGAAATCCGCGAAGGCGAAGAATCCGTCCGCATCAGCCGCAACACCGGCCGCGGCCAGGGCATGCAGACCGTCTACGCCGCTGCCCCCGCTCCGGTCGCCGCCCCGGCCCCGGCTGCCGCGCCGGCCGCTGCCGCTGCACCCGCCAGCGAAGCCGCCGCGCCGCAACTGACCGGTAACGTGGCTCGTTCGCCCATGGTCGGCACCTTCTACCGCGCCTCCTCGCCCACCACCCCGGCCTTCGTCGAAGTCGGCCAGCAGGTGAAGAAAGGCGACATCCTGTGCATCGTCGAAGCCATGAAGATGATGAACCACATCGAAGCCGAAGCCAGCGGCACCATCGGCCAGGTGCTGGTCGAGAACGGTCAGCCCGTCGAATTCGACCAGCCGCTGTTCACCATTGTCTAAGCCCGTGGAGCCCACGATGCTGGAAAAAGTCCTGATCGCCAACCGCGGGGAAATCGCCCTGCGCGTGGTGCGTGCCTGCAAGGAGCTGGGCATCAAGACGGTGGCGGTTCATTCCACCGCCGACCGCGAACTGATGCATCTGTCCCTCGCCGACGAATCGGTGTGCATCGGCCCGGCCCCCTCGCCCCAGTCCTACCTGAACATCCCGGCCATCATCAGTGCCGCGGAAGTCACCGGCGCCACCGCCATCCACCCCGGCTACGGCTTTCTCGCCGAGAACGCCGACTTCGCCGAGCAGGTGGAGCAGTCCGGATTCGCCTTCGTCGGACCCACCGCCGACGTGATTCGCCTGATGGGCGACAAGGTGTCCGCCAAGAACGCCATGAAGCAGGCCGGTGTGCCCACCGTGCCGGGCTCCGACGGCGCCCTGCCGGATGACGAGGCCGAGTGCCTGCGCATCGGCCGCGAAGTCGGCTATCCGGTGATCATCAAGGCCGCCGGTGGCGGTGGTGGTCGCGGCATGCGCGTGGTCGAGGACGAGGCCGAGCTGATCAAGTCGATCAAGCTGACCCAGACCGAAGCCGGCGCCGCCTTTGGCAACTCCATGGTCTACATGGAGAAATTCCTCGGCAATCCGCGTCACGTGGAAGTCCAGGTGCTCTCCGATGGCCAGGGCAACGCCGTGCACCTCTATGACCGCGACTGCTCGCTGCAGCGTCGTCACCAGAAGGTCATCGAGGAGGCGCCTGCGCCCCAGATCGACGAGAAGGCCCGCGAAGAAGTCCTGGCACGCTGCGTCAAGGCCTGCATCGACATCGGCTACCGTGGCGCCGGCACCTTCGAGTTCCTCTACGAAGACGGTCGCTTCTACTTCATCGAGATGAACACCCGCGTGCAGGTGGAGCATCCGGTGACCGAGATGATCACTGGCGTCGACATCGTCAAGGAGATGCTCAGCATCGCCGCGGGCAACCCGCTGTCGATCAAGCAGGAAGACATCAAGATCACCGGTCACGCCATCGAGTGCCGGATCAACGCCGAAGATCCCAAGACCTTCATGCCTTCCCCGGGCCTGGTCAAGCACTACCATGCACCGGGCGGCAACGGCGTGCGGGTGGATTCGCACCTGTACAGCGGCTACAAGGTTCCGCCGAACTACGATTCGCTGATCGCCAAGCTGATCACCTGGGGCAAGACCCGCGACGAGGCCATGGCCCGGATGCGCAACGCCCTGGACGAGCTGATCGTCGACGGCATCAAGACCAATGCCGATCTGCACCGGATGCTGACCCGCGACCAGGCCTTCGGCCAGGGCGGCGTGAACATCCACTACCTGGAGAAGAAGCTCGGCCTGCGCCACTGAGTGCATGACGAGCTCTGATTCAGCGAACGGGCTGCCCTCGGGCAGCCCGTTTTCATTTACCCTCCCCGCTTTGACCCGATTCAGGTAGCCCACCATGTCCTGGCTGCAAGTCCGCCTCGCCCTCACCCCCGCCCAGGCGGAAACCTACGAAGACCTCATGCTCGAACTGGGCGCCGTCTCGGTGACCTTCATGGACGCCGAGGACCAGCCGATCTTCGAGCCGGATCTCGGCACCACCCCGCTGTGGTCCCAGACCCACCTGCTGGCGCTGTTCGAAGGTGATACCGACGCCGCCGCCCTGGAGCAGCGCGTGCAGCTCCTGGCCAACGGCCTCGTCTACGAGGTGGAGCGCCTGGAAGACCAGGAATGGGAACGCAGCTGGATGGACAACTTCCAGCCCATGCGTTTCGGCCAGCGACTGTGGATCGTGCCCAGCTGGCACGAGGCCCCGGAACCCGAGGCGGTCAATCTGCTGCTGGATCCGGGCCTGGCCTTTGGCACCGGCACTCATCCCACCACCTCGCTTTGCCTGCAGTGGCTGGACGGCGAACCGGTCCAGGGCCTGCAGGTGCTGGATTTCGGCTGCGGCTCGGGCATCCTCGCCATCGCTGCCCTGCTGCTGGGCGCCGAGCGCGCCGTGGGCACCGACATCGACGTCCAGGCCCTGGAAGCCTCGCGGGAGAATGCCAATCGCAACGGCATCGACCCGGCACGCTTTCCGCTGTACCTTCCCGTCGATCTGCCAGGCGAGCCGGCCGACGTGGTGGTGGCCAACATCCTCGCCGGTCCGCTGGTCGGCCTGGCCGAGCAGATCACCCGCCTGACCCGCATCGGCGGTCGCCTGGCCCTTTCCGGCATCCTCGCCGAGCAGGCCGAGGACGTGCGCGCCGCCTATGCCGGCTGCTTCGACCTGGAACCCACCGCCACCCTGGACGGCTGGGTACGCATTAGCGGCACCCGTCGTCGCTGACCTGCGCACCGCCACCGGTCCGCTCACCCGGCGGCCCGGTGGAGGCCCTTCTTTCGCCAGGGCCTTCGGGTACACTAGCGCGCTTCACTCCCTGGCTGTCGCCTCGCCATGACCGAATCCCTCGTCGCCCAGTGTCCGCATTGCCATACCCGCTTCCGCGTCACCCAGGAACACCTGGCTGCCGCGGACGGCGACGTACGCTGTGGCGTCTGCCTGGAAGTGTTCAACGCCAGCAACCAGGCCGCGCCCCTGACGGCGCCGCAGCCCATGCCCGTGCCACCTGCGCCCGTGGCCGAACCGGCGCCGACGCCCAGCGAAGCGGCCTGGCCCCATGACGAACTGGACCTGAGCCACCTGGAGCTGGACGCCGAGGTCGCCCGTCTGGGCGCCCTGGAAGAACAGCGCCGCGCGCCGGCAGCACCTTCCGCAGCAGCAACGCCGCCCGCCGTGGCCGCGCCGCGGGAAGAACCGGCACCGGTCCAGGGCCTGGCGGCCCATCGCCCCCAGCACGACGAAGACCCCTTCGAACTGCCGTCGCTCGGCGCCGCCTCGGCCGAGCGCGAACCCGAGCCGGAATCCCTGCGCCTGCCGGCCGAACCCGAGGTCGAGTTCGAACCGCAGCCCGCGCCCTTGCCGCTTCCCGCCGCCGAGCCGGAACCGGAGCCCGAGCCCGAGCCTGAGCCCGCCGTGGAGGCCCGGCCGGAGCCGGACATCGCTCCCGTGCCGACGGCCGTACCTGTGGCACCGCTCGCGGCCACCCGCGCCCCGCTCAAGCCCGCCCCGGCCACGCCGCCCGCGCCCCTCACCACCGCGCCCCCGCGTGAACGCCAGGAGCCGGCACTCGGGCGGGTCGAAGCCGACGACGACGAACGCGCCGAGCCCGGCCTGGGTCGGCTCGACGACTGGCAGGAGCCCGTTGCCGAACCCCTCAGCGCCGCACGCGACGGCGACGACGAGCCGCTGCCGGCCAAGGCCACGACCGCCCTGCGCAGCGAACCGGAATGGCAGGACGATCCCCTGCTGGACCTGCACGACGATCCGCTGCAGCTGGACAGCCAGCCACGGCGCCCGCACTGGGGTCGCCGCCTGCTGTGGATCCTGCTCTGCCTGCTGGCGCTGCTCGGCCTGGCCGGCCAGTACGTCTATTACCACTTCGACGAACTGGCGCGGCAGGACAGCTATCGCCCGCTGTTCGTCCAGGCCTGCGCCAGCCTGGGCTGCAAGGTGCCGTCCAAGGTCGATGTCCAGCAGATCCGCAGCAGCAACCTGGTGGTGCGCAGCCATCCGCAGTTTTCCGGAGCCCTGCGCGTCGATGCCATTCTCTACAACCGGGCGCCCTTCTCGCAGCCCTTTCCGCTGCTGGAATTGCGCTTCGCCGACCTCAACGGCCAGTTGCTCGCCAGCCGCCGTTTCAAGCCCGGCGAGTACCTGAACGGCGAGCTCAAGGGCCAGGACGAGATGCCGCCGCAGACGCCGATCCACATCGCCCTGGACATTCTCGACCCCGGTCCGCGCGCGGTGAACTACAGCCTGAGCTTCTTCTCGCCGGAGTAGCGCCAGGGCGAATTGCTCATAAACTAGCCAACTCGCGCTTTATCCGGAGGCGGCGAGCGGGTATCATTCCCAACCCTTTTCAAGCACAGCAGCCCCTGTCCGCGGCCGGTTTCCGGCGCAGGCGGAACAGGCGCCTATTCGCCAGGGAAAAAGATATGTCGATGGTACGCATCGGCCCTTATACCTTGCCCAATCCGCTGATTCTCGCGCCCATGGCCGGGGTCACCGACCTGCCCTTCCGGCGCCTGTGCCTGGCACTCGGCGCCGGCATGGCCGTGTCGGAAATGGTGACCAGTGACGTGCGGCTCTATGACAGCCGCAAGTCGCGGCTGCGCCTGATCCACGCCAGCGAGCAGGAACCGCGCTCGGTGCAGATCGCCGGCGGCGATCCGGCGATGCTGGCCGAAGCGGCCCAGCGCAATGTCGAACTGGGTGCCCAGATCATCGACATCAACATGGGCTGCCCGGCGAAAAAGGTCTGCAACAAGGCCGCCGGCTCCGCGCTGATGAAGGACGAGGTCCTGGTGGCCGAGATCCTCGCCGCCGTGGTGGCCGCGGTGGACGTTCCGGTGACCCTGAAGATCCGCACCGGCTGGAATCCCGAGAATCGCAACGGCCTGCGCATCGCGCAGTTGGCCGAAGCCGCCGGCATCCAGGCACTGGCCGTGCACGGCCGCACCCGTGACGACAGGTTCCTGGGCGCCGCCGAGTACGACACCATCGCCGCGATCAAGCAGGCGGTCGATATCCCGGTGTTCGCCAATGGCGACATCGACAGCCCGGAAAAGGCCCGGCGCGTGCTCGAGCACACCGGCTGCGACGGCCTGCTGATCGGCCGCGCCGCCCAAGGCCGCCCCTGGATCTTCCGCGAGATCGCCCACTACCTGGCGACCGGCGAGCACCTGGCGGCGCCGAGCGATGCCGAGGTGGAGGCCATCCTGCTGGAGCACCTCGACGCCCTGCATGCCTTCTATGGCCCGGAAATGGGCGTGCGCATCGCCCGCAAGCACGTCGGCTGGTACCTGGCCGACCGGCCGGGCGCCGCGGAATCGCGCGCCCAGTTCAACCGACTGCAAGATACCCAAGCCCAGCACGCCAGCATTCGCGCGTTCTTCGCGCAGCCCCAGATCGGGAAGCAGGTGGCATGAATTCGATGACCGAGACTTTGACTGGAACAGCGCCCGTGAGTGACAACGGCGACCTCAAGCAGCACCTGACCGCTCCCCTGCAGGAGGGCCAGACGCTGCGCGACAGCGTGGAAAAGGCGCTGCGCAACTATTTCGCCCACCTCGATGGGCAGCCGGTGACCGACGTCTACAACATGGTGCTCTGCGAAGTGGAAGCACCCCTGCTCGAAAGCGTGATGAATTACGTCAAGGGCAACCAGACCAAGGCATCGGAGATGCTCGGGCTCAATCGCGGCACCTTGCGCAAGAAGCTCAAGCAATACGACCTGCTCTGATCCGCCTCATCGCCGGCGGCCCAGGGGGCTTGACCGGCGGTCTCTCTCCTCCTGATGGACATGACCATGACCGACCAGACCTCTCGCCTCCCCGTCCGCCGTGCGCTGATCAGCGTGTCCGACAAGACGGGCGTCGTCGACTTCGCCCGTGAACTCGCGGCCATCGGCGTGGAAATCCTGTCCACCGGCGGGACCTACAAGCTGCTGCGCGACGAAGGCATCCCGGCGGTTGAAGTCGCCGACTACACCGGCTTCCCGGAAATGATGGACGGCCGCGTCAAGACCCTGCATCCGAAGATCCACGGCGGCATCCTCGGCCGCCGCGGCATCGACCACGAGGTCATGAGCGAGCACGGCATCCGCCCGATCGACCTGGTCGCGGTCAATCTCTACCCCTTCGCCGCCACCGTGGCCAAGCCCGGCTGCAGCCTGGCCGACGCCATCGAGAACATCGACATCGGCGGTCCGACCATGGTCCGCAGCGCGGCCAAGAACCACAAGGACGTCGCCATCGTGGTCAATGCCAGCGACTACGCGTCCATCCTCGACGACCTCAAGGCCGGCGGCCTGAGCTATGCCCAGCGCTTCGACCTGGCGCTCAAGGCCTTCGAGCACACCGCCGCCTACGACGGCATGATCGCCAACTACCTGGGCAGCATCGACCAGCAGGCCGAGACCCTGTCCACCGAAGGCCGCGCCGCCTTCCCGCGTACCTTCAGCGCCCAGTTCATCAAGGCGCAGGACATGAGATACGGCGAGAACCCGCACCAGCAGGCGGCCTTCTATGTCGAGCACGCCAGCGAGGCCTGCGTGGCCACCGCCACCCAGCTGCAGGGCAAGGAACTGTCCTTCAACAACGTCGCCGACACCGACGCCGCCCTGGAAACCGTCAAGAGCTACGAGGAGCCGGCCTGCGTCATCGTCAAGCACGCCAACCCCTGCGGCGTGGCCGTGGCCGGCGACATCCGCCAGGCCTATGAACTGGCCTATGCCACCGACAGCGAGTCGGCCTTCGGCGGCATCATCGCCTTCAACCGCGAACTGGACGCCGAGACCGCCCGCGCCATCGTCGAACGCCAGTTCGTCGAGGTGATCATCGCCCCGCGCGTCAGTGTCGAGGCCCGCGACGTCGTCGCGGCCAAGGCCAACGTCCGCCTGCTGGAATGCGGCGAGTGGCCCGCCGAGCGCAAGCCCGGCCTGGACCTCAAGCGCGTCAATGGCGGTCTGCTGGTGCAGAGCCGCGATATCGCCATGATCACCGCCGCCGACCTCAAGGTGGTGACCCAGCGCGCCCCCAGCGAGCAGGAACTGCAGGACCTGATCTTCGCCTGGAAGGTGGCCAAGTTCGTCAAGTCCAACGCCATCGTCTACGCCAAGGGCCAGCAGACCGTAGGTATCGGCGCCGGCCAGATGAGTCGCGTCAACTCGGCGCGCATCGCCGCCATCAAGGCCGAGCACGCCGGCCTGGCCGTGGCCGGCGCGGTCATGGCCTCGGACGCCTTCTTCCCCTTCCGTGACGGCATCGACAACGCCGCGGCCAACGGCATCACCGCGGTGATCCAGCCGGGCGGCTCCATGCGCGACGCCGAGGTCATCGCCGCCGCCGACGAAGCCGGCATCGCCATGGTCTTTACCGGCATGCGCCACTTCCGCCACTAAGGACCCGTCACGGCGAGGCCGCACGCGCCTCGCCGTCGCTCCAATTCAAAGTGCGGACGCCACCCTGCGGCCGCCCGAGAGGAACACTGCATGAACGTACTCATCATCGGCAGCGGCGGTCGCGAACACGCCCTGGCCTGGAAGGTCGCCCAGGACACCCGGGTCACCAAGGTCTATGTGGCCCCGGGCAACGCCGGCACCGCCACCGAAGCCAAGTGCGAGAACGTCGCCCTCGACGTCCTGGCCCTGGAACAACTGGCCGACTTTGCCGCCGCCAACGTCGAGCTGACCATCGTCGGCCCCGAGGCGCCGCTGGTGGCCGGCGTGGTCGACCTGTTCCGCAGCCGCGGCCTGCCCTGCTTCGGCCCCACCGCCGGTGCGGCCCAGCTGGAAGGCTCCAAGGCCTTCACCAAGGATTTCCTGGCGCGCCACCAGATCCCCACCGCCGCCTACGCCAACTTCACCGAGGTGGAGCCGGCCCTGGCCTATCTGCGCGAGCAGGGTGCGCCCATCGTGATCAAGGCCGACGGCCTGGCCGCCGGCAAGGGCGTGATCGTCGCCATGACTCTCGCCGAAGCCGAGGACGCCGTGCGTGACATGCTCTCCGGCAATGCCTTCGGCGACGCCGGGGCGCGGGTGGTGATCGAGGAATTCCTCGACGGCGAGGAAGCCAGCTTCATCGTCATGGTCGATGGCAAGAACGTCCTGCCCATGGCCACCAGCCAGGATCACAAGCGCGTCGGCGACGGCGACAGCGGTCCCAACACCGGTGGCATGGGCGCCTATTCCCCGGCGCCGGTGGTGACCCCCGAGGTCCACGAGCGGGTCATGCGCGAGATCATCGAGCCCACCGTGGCCGGCATGGCCAGCGAAGGCAATGTCTACACCGGCTTCCTCTATGCCGGCCTGATGATCGACCAGAGCGGTGCGCCCAAGGTCATCGAATTCAACTGCCGATTCGGCGATCCCGAGACCCAGCCGGTAATGCTGCGCCTGCAGTCCAGCCTGGTGCTGTTGGTGGAGGCCGCCCTGGCCGAGGCGCTCGACAAGATCGAAGCCTGCTGGGATCCGCGTCCGAGCCTGGGCATCGTCCTGGCCGCCGGCGGCTATCCGGGCGACTACGCCAAGGGTGACGCCATCGCCGGTCTCGAAGCCGCCGCGGCGCTGCCGGGCAAGGTGTTCCACGCCGGCACCAGCCTGCGCGATGGTCAGGTCGTCACGGCCGGCGGTCGGGTGCTGTGCGCCACGGCCCTGGGCGAAACGGTCTCCGCCGCCCAGCAGAACGCCTATGCGCTGGCCCAGGAAATCTCTTGGAAGGGCTGCTTCTACCGCAGCGACATCGGCTACCGCGCCATCGCCCGCGAGCGACAGTGAAGCTCGCCTAAGGGATCAGCCTGTTACACTGTTACGTCAACAGACGTGACGGGCTGATCTATACTCGACGTCCGCATTTGCGAAGGGAACTCTCGTGCACCGGCTCTGGATCGCCATAGGCTTTGTGGTCAGCTGGCTGCTGTTGCTGCTGGTGGCCAATTCCGTGCAGGCCGAGAATTCGCCGGATGCGGGCTGGGCGCAATACGAGGACGCCACCGGCGAATTCTCGCTCGACGACGTCCGTGACCGGCTGTCCGCCTTCAAGCCGCTGACCACCGCCCGCGCCCACCGCCCCGCCGGCCCCGGGGCGCTCTGGCTGCACACCCGCATCCAGCCCGACACCCAGCAGCGCCTGCTGCGCATCATTTCGCCCAATGTCGGCTATCTGGACTTCTTCGCCTATCGCGACGACCAGTTGCTCAGCGAGATCCGCGATGGCCTGTCGCGGCCGCTGCTCAATCCGCAGCAACTCAGTCGCGACTTCGTCTTTCCGATTCCGCAGAGCGACCAGCCGCTCGACCTCTTCCTGAGATTCGAATCGCCCCAGCCGATGCGGATCGCCCTGACCCTGAGCAGCAGTGCCGAAGCAGAGGTCACCCATCGGCTGGTGATGTTCGGCGTGCTGCTCGGCTGCCTGGCCATGCTGGCGCTGTACAACGGCGCCCAGCTGCTCTATCACCGCAGTCGCGCCACCAGCGCCCTCACCCTGCTGCTGGTGATGCTGGTCTGCGTGGCCCTGAACATTTTCGGGCTGAGCAAGTTCTTCCTGGGCGGCTTCAAGGGCCAGACGCCGCTGCTGACCGATCTGTCGGTGCTGGCCTGCAGCGCCGCCGGGCTGAATTTCGTGGGGGCCTTCTTTGGCTGGCGGCGACTGCCGCTGTGGATCCGCCGCACGCTCAGGGGCCTGCTGGCGCTGGTCGCCCTGGCCGCCGTGGTGCGCATCGCCGCCGGCGAGTTCTATATCGGCGACTGGCTCATGGTGGTCAATGGTCTGGCGCTGTTCGCCTGCCTGAGCATCGCCCTTGAGCGCTGGCACCAGGGTGCCCGCTATGCGCGGCTGCTGGTGGTGAGCTGCGCCCTGCTGGCCCTGGCCGGACTGATCGCCTTGCCGATCCTGGCCGGTTACGCCAATCCGCCGGTGTGGATGGGCCGCGGCCTGATCGCCAGCTGCATGTTCAGCGGCATCCTGCTCACCCTGGCCCTGGAGGAGCGCCGTCGCTATCTGCGCGAAGAGCATTTCACCCGTACCCGTGACAGAGCGGCCAACCATGCGGAGCTCAAGGGCAAGGCCGAATTCCTTTCGCGCATCAGCCACGAGATCCGCACGCCCATGAACGGCGTGCTGGGCATGACCGAGCTGCTGCAGGGCACGGCGCTGTCGGCCAAGCAGCGCGACTATGTGCAGACCATCCACAGCGCCGGTGCCGAACTGCTCAACCTGATCAACGAGATCATCGACATCACCCGTCTGGAAAGTGGCCAGATCGAGCTGGAAGAGGTCACCTTCGACCTCAATGCCCTGCTCGACGACTGCCTGGACATCTTCAGGCCGCGCGCCGAGGAGCACCGGGTCGAACTGCTCAGCTTCATCCAGCCCCAAGTGCCCCGCCGCTTCATCGGCGACCCGACCCGCCTGCGCCAGATCCTGCTCAACCTGCTGGAAAACGCCTTCCAGCGCACCGAGGAAGGCGAGATCCTGCTGGTGATCTCCCTGGAAGAGGCCACCGGCCAGCCGCCGCGCCTGCGCATCTCGGTGCAGGACAGCGGCACCCCGCTGGATGCGGCCCTGAGTCGCCAGTTGCTGTCCACCCACCTCGACCGCCGCGACTTCCTCGCCAGCGACACCGACAGCCTGGATTTCGGCCTGATCATCGCCCGCCAGCTGGTGCTGCTGATGCAGGGCGACTTCGGCATCCAGAACAACGCCGAGGGCGGTTCCAGCTTCTGGATCAGCCTGCCCATCCCGGCCCAGGCGCTGGTGCTGTCGCGCGGCGACAGCGACTATCCACTGCAGGACGTACGGGTGCTGGTGGTCGACGACAACGAGCTCTGCCGCAAGGTCCTGCAGCAGCAGTGCAGCGCCTGGGGCATGCAGGCGGTCACCGCCGCGTCCGGACGCGAAGCCCTGGCCCTGCTGCGCACCCAGTCGCACCTGCGGGAATACTTCGACGTGGTGCTGCTCGACCAGCAGATGCCGGGCATGACCGGCATGCAGCTGGCCGCGCGCATCAACGAAGACGAGAATCTCAACCACGACCTGCTGCTGATCATGCTCACCGGCCTGAGCAATGCGCCGAGCAAGGTCATCGCCCGCAACGCCGGCATCAAGCGGGTGCTGGCCAAGCCGGTGGCCGGCTATACCCTCAGGGCGACCCTGGCGGACGAGCTGTCGCGCCGCGGCCAGCGGGTCAGCGAACCCGAGCCCGAAGAACAGCCCAGCGGCATCCCCAGCGATTTCCGCGTGCTGGTGGCCGAGGACAACAGCATCTCGGTCAAGGTGATCCGCGGCATGCTGAAGAAGCTCGGCGTCGAACCCGACACCGTGAGCAACGGCCTGGAAGCCTTCGAAAAGCTCCAGCAGAACACCTACGACCTGATCCTGATGGATTGCGAGATGCCGCTGCTGGACGGCTTCGGCGCCACCCGCCGGCTACGCGCCTGGGAACAGCAGAATCATAGGTCGCGCACCCCGGTGGTGGCCCTCACCGCCCACATCCTCGCCGAGCACAAGGATCGCGCCCAGGAGGCCGGCATGGACGGCCACATGGGCAAGCCGATCGAACTCTCGCAGCTGCGCGAACTGCTGCTCTACTGGGCCGAGCGACGGCGGCTGGACGTGACCCGCGCGGGCCTCAAGGCGACTCCTTGAACCTGTCCTTGACGTAGGTGATCTCGGTCTTGCCGTGCGGCACCGGATTGCCTTCCTCGTCGAGATTGACGAAGACGATCTTGTCGATGGTGAGGATGCTCTTGCGGGTGATCTTGTTGCGCACCTCGCATCTGAGGGTGATGGAGGTACGCCCGAACTCGGTGGCGGTGATGCCCAGTTCGATGATGTCGCCCTGGCGCGAGGCGCTGATGAAGTTGATCTCGGAGATGTACTTGGTCACCACCTTGGGATTTTCCAGCTGCACGATGGCGTAGATCGCCGCCTCCTCGTCGATCCACTTGAGCAGGCTGCCGCCGAACAGGGTGCCATTGGCGTTGAGGTCTTCGGGTTTCACCCACTTGCGGGTATGGAAGTTCATCAGGGCTCCTTGAATTCCCGGGGTCTTGAGACATCAGATCAGGGTGCGCGCGGTAGATTCCGGTCGACATGAGGCAGAGCGCCACCCTTTGGGTTTATCGCGATCCTCGTTATACTGCCCGCGCATCGCGGCCACCAGGCCGCCCCGCCTTCCGTTCGAGGGGCGCTGCAGCACGCTGCGTTATCCCATCCTAGCCGACCCGCCGCTGGCGCGGGACCCTCGGCGGGCATGACGCCAGGCGTTGTCAGGCTCGAGCGGAGCGTTATCAGAACGCATCAACGGCGCCCATTCGCACCTAACGAATGGAGACTCTTCAATGAGCGCTGTCCTCACGCCTGCCGCTTTCAACGATTTCAAGGTCGCCGACATCTCCCTGGCCGACTGGGGTCGTCGCGAAGTCATCATCGCCGAATCGGAAATGCCCGCCCTCATGGGTCTGAGACGCAAGTACGCCGGCGAGCAACCCCTGGCTGGCGCCAAGATTCTCGGCTGCATCCACATGACCATCCAGACCGCCGTGCTCATCGAGACCCTGGTGGCCCTGGGCGCCGAAGTGCGCTGGTCGAGCTGCAACATCTTCTCCACCCAGGACCAGGCCGCAGCCGCCATAGCCGCCGCCGGCATCCCGGTGTTTGCCTGGAAGGGCGAGACCGAAGCCGAATACGAGTGGTGCATCGAGCAGACCATCCTCAAGGATGGCCAGCCCTGGGACGCCAACATGGTGCTGGACGACGGCGGTGACCTGACCCAGATCCTGCACGACAAGTATCCGCAGGTGCTGGAGCGCGTGCACGGCATCACCGAAGAGACCACCACCGGCGTGCATCGCCTGCTGGACATGCTCAAGGACGGCACCCTCAAGGTCCCGGCGATCAACGTCAACGATTCGGTCACCAAGAGCAAGAACGACAACAAGTACGGCTGCCGCCACAGCCTCAACGACGCCATCAAGCGCGCCACCGACCACCTGCTGTCCGGCAAGCAGGCGCTGGTGATCGGCTACGGCGACGTGGGCAAGGGCTCGGCCGCCTCGCTGCGTCAGGAAGGCATGATCGTCAAGGTCTCGGAAGTCGATCCGATCTGCGCCATGCAGGCCTGCATGGACGGCTACGAGCTGGTCTCGCCCTATGTCGACGGCCTGAACGACGGCACCGAAGCCTCCGTGGATCGCGCCCTGCTGGGCAAGATCGACCTGATCGTCACCACCACCGGCAACGTCAACGTCTGTGACGCCAACATGCTCAAGGCCCTGAAGAAGCGCGCCCTGGTGTGCAACATCGGTCACTTCGACAACGAGATCGACACCGCCTTCATGCGCCAGCACTGGGGCTGGGAAGAGGTGAAGCCGCAGGTGCACAAGATCCACCGCACCGGCCTGACCGTCGATCCGGCCAACGACGACTACCTGATCCTGCTGGCCGAGGGCCGCCTGGTGAACCTGGGCAACGCCACCGGTCACCCCAGCCGCATCATGGACGGCTCCTTCGCCAACCAGGTGCTGGCGCAGATCCACCTGTACCAGGAGAAGTTCGCCGACCTGCCGGTCGCCGAGAAGACCGCCAACGTCACCGTCATGGTCCTGCCCAAGAAGCTCGACGAGGAAGTGGCGCTGGAAATGGTGAAGGGCTTCGGTGGTGTGGTGACCCGTCTGACCGAGGCTCAGGCCAAGTACATCGGCGTGACCCAGGAAGGCCCCTTCAAGCCCGACAGCTACCGCTACTGATGGCCAGCCCCGCCCGCCAGGGCGGGGCCGCTCACGAGAGAGACGCCGTGAAACCCAGTCTGAGTTTCGAATTCTTTCCCTGCAAGACCGAAGCGGGCCACGAGAAGCTGATCGCCACCGCGCGGCAGCTGGCGAGTCATGGGCCGGAGTTCTTTTCCTGCACCTACGGCGCTGGCGGCTCCACCCGCGACGGCACCTATCGTACCGTGCGCCAGCTCAACGACGAGGTCGGGGTACCCACCGCGCCGCACCTGTCCTGCGTCGGCGACAGCAAGGCCAAGTTGCGCGAGCTGCTGCAGCAGTACCGGGAAGCCGGCATCAACCGCATCGTCGCCCTGCGTGGCGACCTGCCGTCCGGCATGGGCCTGTCCGGTGGTGGCGAATTGCGTTATGCCAGCGATCTGGTCGCCTTCATCCGCGAGGAAACCGGCGATCACTTCCATATCGAGGTCGCCGCCTATCCGGAAACCCATCCGCAGGCGCGCAGCTTTACGGACGACGTGCGCAATTTCGTGTACAAGATGCAGGCCGGTGCTGACCGCGCGGTCACCCAGTACTTCTTCAACGCCGACTGCTACTTCCATTTTGTGGAACGTGTCCGCAAACTGGGAGTCGAAGCCCCAGTGATCCCTGGCATCATGCCGATCACCAACTACAGCAAGTTGGCGCGCTTCTCCGATGCCTGTGGCGCTGAACTGCCACGCTGGCTGCGGAAGCAACTGGAAGCCTACGGTGACGACACCCAGAGCATCCAGGCCTTTGGCGAAGAAGTCATGACCGCCCTCTGCGAGCGACTGCTCGAAGGCGGGGCACCCGGTGTGCACTTCTACACCCTGAACCAAGCGGAGCCGTGTATCGCCATCTGGCGAAACCTCGGTTTTTGAAGTCGGCCACGCGAACTGGCGGCGACTTCACCCAATCGTGATTACCGCTACCGGTCATCGCCCGACTCTTCATCCAGCGCAGGATGACGAGGGCGGGCGAGACGTCCGAAACCTTTCGGACGTCAACCGGAAGCGCAACCGCGCCCCCACGTCGGCGGGACGCCGACAGAGACAGGAACCCCGCATGTCCTTCATTTCCCTCGGTCTCTCCGAGGCCCTTGCCCGCGCCGTGGAAGACGCTGGCTACACGAATCCCACTCCTGTTCAGCAACGCGCCATTCCGGCCGTTCTGCAGGGTCGCGATCTGATGGTGGCTGCCCAGACCGGCACCGGCAAGACCGGTGGCTTCGCGCTGCCGGTACTCGAGCGCCTGTTTCCCAATGGTCATCCCGATGGCCGCCAGCACGTGGCCAAGCAGCCGCGCGTACTGGTCCTGACGCCGACCCGCGAACTGGCGGCCCAGGTCCACGACAGCTTCAAGGTCTATGCCCGTGACCTGCCCATGCGCAGCGCCTGCGTCTTCGGCGGCGTCGGCCTCAAGCCGCAGGTCACCGCCCTGGCCAAGGGCGTCGACGTGCTCGTCGCCTGCCCGGGGCGTCTGCTGGACCTCGCCGGTCAGCAGAGCGTCGATCTGTCCGCCGTCGAGATCCTGGTGCTGGACGAAGCCGACCGCATGCTCGACATGGGCTTCATCCACGACGTCAAGAAGGTCCTGGCCCGTCTGCCGGCGCGCCGCCAGAACCTGCTGTTCTCGGCCACCTTCTCCAAGGACATCACCGACCTCGCCGGCAAGTTGCTGCAGGATCCCGAGCGGATCGAGGTCACCCCGCCGAACACCACCGTCGAGCGCATCGAGCAGCGGCTGTTCCGCATCCCCGCCAACCAGAAGCGCGCCCTGCTCGCCCACCTGATCACCCTGGGTGCCTGGGAACAGGTGCTGGTGTTCACCCGCACCAAGCACGGCGCCAACCGCCTGGCCGAGTACCTGAACAAGCATGGCCTGCCGGCCGCGCCGATCCATGGCAACAAGAGCCAGAACGCCCGCACCAAGGCCCTGGCCGACTTCAAGAGCAACGAGGTCCGCGTCCTCGTCGCCACCGACATCGCCGCCCGCGGCCTGGACATCGACCAGTTGCCCCACGTGGTCAACTTCGAGCTGCCCAATGTCGAGGAAGACTATGTCCACCGCATCGGCCGTACCGGTCGGGCCGGGCGTAGCGGCGAAGCCATCTCCCTGGTTTCGCCCGACGAAGAGAAGCTGCTCAAGGCCATCGAGCGCCTGACCAAGCAGAGCATCCCCGACGGCGACATGCAGGGTTTCGATCCGCAGTCCGTGCCGCCGGAGCAGCCGGAAGTACGTGCCCCGCGCGAGCCGCGTGGCAAGCCGCAGCAGAATCGCCAGAAGAAGGCCGACAAGCCGGCGCGCAGCGAAGGCAAAGGCCAGAATCAGGGCCAGGGCCAGAACCAGGGCAAGGCCGCCAGCGGCGAGCAGTCCGGTGCCCAGCCCCAGGGCGAGCGCAAGGGCCGTACCCGCAATCGTCGCGACCGCCGTGATCGCGACGACGCCGGTCAGGCCAATGCGCAACCCGGCCAGGCCGCGGCCCAGCAGCCGCGCAATCGTGATCCGGAAGAATTCCTGGACGACGATTACGACAACTTCGGCAACAGCGTCGACTACGTCAGCCCCTACCAGGGCAAGGGTCGCAACGGCCAGCGCCGTGGCAACGGCGGCAACGGTGCCCGTCCGGCAGCCGCGAGCAGCAATGGTCAGCAGCCCCGTCAGGGTCAAGGCCAGGGTCAGGGCGCTGCCCGTGCCCAGCGTGGCCAGCAACAGCAGCAGCCCGGCAAGCGCCGTGGCCAGAATGGCCAGCCCCGCGCCGCCCGCCCCTACGAGGCCGCACCCAGCGAGCCGCGTGCCTATGCCCAGGAAGAGCGGGCATCGAGCAAGCCGCAACCGAAGATCGTGCACAAGCCGTCGCGTGCCGACCGCCTGCCGACCCTGGAGCAGCTGGAAGACCTGCCGAGCCGGCCGCGCAGCGAGAAGCCCGCGCTGCTGACCCGCAACCGCGAAGCCTGATGAAGTGCGGGCCGCTCAGGCGGCCCAAACTCCAGGCAAAAAGAAACCCCGCGTTGGCGGGGTTTCTTTTTGCCTGCGGCAGATCAGGCGTGCGCGGCGCGCAGGGCGTCGATATAGGGCTCGGCCTGACGATGGCTGCGGATCAGCTCGATGAAGTCTTCACCCTGATCGTTACGGGCATCCAGATCGTAGCCGGCCTCGACGAAGAAGCCGACGAAGCGCTCGAAATCGTCCGGACGCAGACCGCGATAGGCCTTGACCAGCTTGTGCAGAGACGCGGGGGTATCGTCCGCCGGCTCGACCGCGAGAAACAGCTTGATCTGCTCGTCGCTGATCTCTTCACCGATGACCTGCTTTTTATCCTTGCGCATCCTTTGGCTACCTGTGCTGGGGGATTCTTTGGAGAAAAGAGGGCCGATTCTAACCCCGCCCCTCGCCTGCCCGCCAGTGACAAAGCCAGGGCAATACCGCGACCCCGATCAAAAGTTCAATCGAATTGAGCGCGCATCCAGCGGCGATAGCGCTCGGCATCGGCGGCGCCTTC
Source organism: Pseudomonas sp. HR1 (assembly GCF_030175875.1). Taxonomy (NCBI): domain Bacteria; kingdom Pseudomonadati; phylum Pseudomonadota; class Gammaproteobacteria; order Pseudomonadales; family Pseudomonadaceae; genus Pseudomonas; species Pseudomonas sp. HR1. The sequence continues at coordinate 74,851 of NZ_JASNRF010000005.1, read as the reverse complement.
CAGCGGTGCCCAGTCGGGTCGCTCACCCTCGCCCAGAGGCACGAAGGGCCCGGCCTTGCATTCGAAGAACAGGCAGTCGCCCTCCAGGGCAACCAGCGCATGGTAGTGCCCGGGGGCGAGATCGACGCCCGGGCAACCGGCGCGCTGGGACAACTCGCGGCGCAGCAGCACCTGCCCTTCTTCGCTGAAGGTCAACAGCCCGAGTCGGCCCTGCAGCACCAGCAGACTCTCGGACTTGTGCGGATCCAGGTGGCGATGGGGCGGGATGTAGCTGTCCTCGCACATGCCCACCACCAGGCGGTGGCAGGGCTCGTCCATGGCGTGCAGGTTGTGATGGGCACGGCGGCGCGGACTGGCCGCCGCTTGCCGGAGCAGATCGGCGAACAGCGCCTGATCGAACAGCCGGGCGGTCACAGTCCCTTCACGGCGTAGATGCCGGGCGCATTGCGCCAGTAGCCCTTGTAGTCCATGCCGTAGCCGAAGATATAGCGATCGATGCAGGGCAGGCCGACATAGGTGGCTTGCAGGCCCTTGACCTTGCGGTCGTGGGTCTTGTCGATCAGCACCGCGGTATGGACCTCGCGGGCGCCGGCATGGCGGCAGAAGTCGATGATGGCCTTGAGGGTGTGGCCCTCGTCGAAGATGTCGTCGACGATCAGGACGTCGCGATCGATGAAGGACACCTCGGGCTTGGCCTTCCAGAACAGCTCGCCGCCAGTGGTCTCGTTGCGATAGCGGGTGGCGTGCAGATAGGACATTTCCAGCGGGAAATTCAGCCGGGTGGCCAGCTTGCCGGTCAGGATCAGGCCGCCATTCATGACGCAGAAGACCACTGGATTGCGCTCGGCGAGATCGGCGGTGATGGCCGCGGCGATCCGGTCGATGGCCGCTTCGACCTGGGCTTCGTCATACAGGCAATCGGCTTCCTGCATGACCTGGCGGATGTGGGCGAGATCGGCGGACATGGGGCTTCTCCGGGGGACGGGGCGCCTGCGGGGTGGTTGGCGCGGATAAAAGGCGGCAAAGGTACAGACACCGCGGACCGATCTCAAGCGCCGCCAGGCGGCTACTATTGTCGCAGGGTACTGCCCACCTCGAGCCGGATGCTTTAATGTACCGCGGTTTTTTTGTGCGCCTGCCCTTCCTGCGGCAGGCCTTCGGGCCGCCGGTCGTACCGAAACCGCCCTCGATCCGCTGCCCTACCGTCTCTGGAGAATCCCATGCCCGTCCACGAAATCCGCCACCCGCTCATCCGTCACAAGCTCGGTCTGATGCGGCGCGCCGACATCAGCACCAAAAACTTCCGTGAACTGGCCCAGGAAGTCGGTGCCCTGCTGACCTACGAGGCGACCAAGGACCTACCGGTGGAAGAGGTGGACATCGAGGGCTGGTGCGGTACCGTCAAGGTGGAAAAGATCTCCGGCAAGAAGGTCACCGTGGTGCCCATCCTGCGCGCCGGCATCGGCATGCTCGACGGCGTGCTCAGCCTGATCCCCAGCGCCCGGGTCAGCGTGGTCGGCCTCGCCCGCAACGAATCCACCCTGCAGGCCCACACCTACTTGGAAAAGCTGGTGGGTGAACTGGACCAGCGCCTGGCCATGATCATCGATCCCATGCTGGCCACCGGCGGCTCCCTGATCGCCACCATCGATCTGCTGAAGAAGGCCGGGGCCAAGGAAATCCGCGCCCTGGTGCTGGTCGCGGCGCCCGAGGGCATCGCCGCGGTCGAGCAAGCCCATCCGGACGTGCGCCTCTACACCGCCTCCATCGACGAGCGCCTCAACGAGCATGGCTACATCCTGCCGGGCCTGGGCGATGCCGGTGACAAGATCTTCGGCACCAAGCAGAAGGACGCCTGAGCGTGACCGCGCGGGAACCGCTCTGGCGGGAGATCCTGGTCGGCGCCCAGATGCTCTTCGTGGCCTTTGGCGCCCTGGTGCTGATGCCGCTGATCACCGGCATGGACCCCAATGTGGCCCTCTTCACCGCAGGCTTCGGCACCCTGCTGTTCCATCTGGTCACCGGCCGTCAGGTCCCGGTGTTCCTGGCGTCGAGCTTTGCCTTCATCGCCCCGATCATCGCCGCCAAGGCCGAATTCGGCCTGCCGGCGGTGCTGGGCGGCGTGGTGGCGGCCGGCTTCGTCTACACCTTCCTGGGGCTGGCGGTGAAGCTGCGTGGCGTGGGCTTCATCGATCGCCTGCTGCCGCCGGTGGTGATCGCCCCGGTGATCATCTCCATCGGCCTGGGCCTGTCGCCGGTGGCGGCCAACATGGCCATGGGCAAGGCCGGTGACGGCAGCGCCCAGCTGGTGCCCTATGCCACGGCGATGATGATCTCCATGCCGGCGCTGGTCACTACCCTGCTGGTGGCCATCTACGGCAAGGGCATGTTCCGCCTGGTGCCGATCCTCGCCGGGGTCTTCGTCGGCTACGCGCTGGCCTTCGTCTTCGGCATCGTCCATACCGAGGGCATCGGCGCTGCGCCCTGGCTGGCGATCCCGGCCTTCGTCGCACCGGAATTCCACTGGGGCGCCATCCTGTTCATGGTCCCGGTGGCCCTGGCGCCGGCCATCGAGCATGTCGGCGGGGTGATTGCGGTGGGCGGGGTGACCGGCGAGAACTACCTCAAGCAACCCGGTCTGCACCGCACCCTGCTGGGTGACGGCCTGGCCACCTCCTCCGCCGGCCTGTTCGGCGGACCGCCCAACACCACCTACGCCGAGGTGACCGGCGCGGTGATGCTGACCAAGAACCACAATCCGCGGGTCATGCTGTGGGCGGCGGGCTTCGCCATGGTGCTGGCCTTCGTCGGCAAGTTCGGCGCGGCACTGCAGACCATCCCGGTGCCGGTCATGGGCGGCATCCTCTGCCTGCTGTTCGGCTCCATCGCGGTGGTGGGGCTGAACATCCTGATCCGCCATCAGGTGGATCTGTCCGAGGCGCGCAACCTGGTGATCGTCTCGGTGACCCTGGTGTTCGGCATCGGTGGCATCGTCTTCGGCAACGGCGAGATCGGCCTCAAGGGCATCTCCCTCTGCGGCCTGATCGCCATCGGCCTCAACCTGGTCCTGCCCGGGCACAACGCCTGGAAGAAGGACGCCGAGCCGCCTGAGCGTCCGCTGCTCTGACGGCACGCCTCCAGATGCCGGCCTAGGCCGGCATCTTGGGTTGCTCGATGGGCTGCGGCGGCAGCTCCGCCACCTCTTCGCACAGTTCCACCAGCGCCTGCGCCCAGGCCGGGTTGTCGTTGACGCAGGGAATCAGCACCAGCTCCCGGCCACCGGCTTCGATGAACTGCTCGCGCCCGCGATCGCCGATCTCTTCCAGCGTCTCGATGCAATCGGCGACAAAGGCCGGGCACATCACCAGCAGGCGCTTCACGCCGGCCTTGGCCAGCTCGTCCAGCCGCGCCTCGGTGTAGGGCTCGATCCACTTGTCCTTGCCCAGCCGTGACTGGAAGGACACCGACCACTTGCCATCGGGAATGCCCAGGCGCCGGGCCACCAGCTCGGCGGTGCGCTGGCACTGGCTGCGATAGCAGACGGCCAGGGCCTTGGCGCTGACCTTGCTGCTGTCGGGCGCGCGCAGGTCGTGGCTGCGATCCTTGACCAGCTTGCGGATGTGCCGCTCGGGCAGGCCGTGGAAGGACAGCAACAGGTGGTCGTAGGGCTCCTCGAGATAGGGCTCGACGCTGGCCGCCAGCGCCGCCTGGTATTCCGGACGGTCGTAGAAGGGCGGCAGGATCTTCAGCGTCAGCGGCAGCTGGTGGGCCTCGATCACCCGCCGTGCCTCGACGATGGCGGTGGTGGTGGTGCTGTCGGCGAACTGCGGATAGAGCGGCGCATAGGTCACTTCGCGGATGCCCTGGCTGGCCAGGCGCTTGAGCACCGATTCCACCGAGGGCTCGCCGTATCTCATGCACAACTCCACCGGACCGTGGCGCCAGAGGGGCCGCACGGCCTCCTGCAGGCGGCGGCTGAGCACGATCAGCGGCGAGCCGTCGTCCCACCAGATCGACTCATAGGCCTCGGCCGAGGCGGCGGGTCGCTTGATCAGCACCAGGGACACCAGCAGACGGCGCAGCGGCCAGGGCAGATCGACCACATAGGGATCCATCAGGAACTGGTTCAGATAGCGCTTCACGTCGGGGACGTGGGGCGAATCGGGCGAACCCAGGTTGGCGAGCAGCAGAGCGTTGGTAGTCATCGTGAATCCTTGGCAGCGAGCAGGTCGGCCAGGGCCGCGTCCAGCTCGGGATAGCGAAAGACATACCCGGCCGCGAGCAGGCGCTCGGGTCGGGCGCGCTGACCACCCAGCAGGAGGATGGACAGCTCTCCCATCAGGCGCAGGGCGAAGGCGGGAATCAGCAATCGCGCCGGGCGCCGCAAGGCCCGCCCCAGCGCTTCGGTGAACTCGCGGTTGCGGACCGGCTGGGGGGCACAGAGATTATAGGGACCCTGGGCGTCGCTTCGGTTGAGAAGAAAATCGATGGCCCCGATTTGATCCTGTAAATGAATCCAGGGCATCCATTGGCGTCCATTGCCCAGGCGCGCGCCCAGGCCGAAGCGGAAGGGCGGCAGCAGGCGCAGCAGAAAGCCGTCGTCGGCGGCCAGTACCAGGCCGGTGCGCAGGTTGACCACGCGGATGCCCAGTTGCTCGGCCTCGTTGGCGATCTGCTCCCAGGCCAGGCACAGCTCGCCAGCGAAGTCGGGGCCGGCCAGGCTGTCGGCCTCGCTCACCGGTTTTTCGCCGCTGTCGCCATAGAAGCCGGTGGCCGAGCCGGAGAGCAGGACCGCGGGTTTCTGCGGGCGCCCGCGCAGCCACTCGATCAGGCGCTCGGTGGTGCCGATGCGGCTCTGCCAGAGTTCGGCCTTGCGACTGCGTGTCCAGGGCTTGTCGGCGATGGGCGCGCCGGCCAGGTTGACCACCGCGTCCAGCTGCTCGTCGCCCAGCGCGTCCAGCTGGGCGATGCCGCGCACGCCGGGTCCGCATTCGCGCGCTACCCGCGCCGGGTCGCGGCTGAGCACGGTGAGCTGGTGCCCGGCAGCCGCCCATTGGCGGCACAGCGCGCGGCCGATCAATCCGGTGCCACCTGTCAGCAGGATATGCATGTCGTCACTTCCTTCTCGTATTGCCCTGCCGCCCGTATGCATCTGAACGAAGGGAAGAGGATTGTTTGGTATGGTCGTGGGTCGAAAGATCCAGAACGGTTGCCAGTCGTAGCCGTAGAGCCCTTGCGCGCGCAAACGTTCGACAAGGGCGAATCGTCAGACAAGCGAGGTCCATCATGACTGCCCCCATCGCCATCGTTGGCGCAGGAATAGCCGGACTTGCCGCGGCCCAGACGCTGATTCGCGCCGGGCAGCAGGTCCAGATCTTCGACAAGAGCCGCGGCAGCGGCGGCCGCATGGCCAGCAAGCGCAGCGAAGCCGGTGCCCTGGACCTGGGCGCCCAGTATTTCACCGCCCGCGACCGGCGCTTCATCGACGCCCTCAACGAATGGCGGCGAGCCGGTTGCGCGGCCGAATGGAATCCGGTGCTCTACCAGTATCGCGACGGGCGCCTGAGTCCCTCCCAGGACGAGCAGCCGCGCTGGGTCGGGGTGCCGCGCATGAGCGCCATCACCCGCCACCTGCTGGCCGATCTGCCGGTCACCTTCGACTGCCGCATCACCGAGGTCTTTCGCGGCGCCCAGCACTGGCACCTGCTGGACGCCAGCGGCGAGACCCACGGCCCCTTCGCCCAGGTCGTCATCGCCATGCCGGCGCCCCAGGCCACCGCCCTGCTCTCCAGCGTGCCCAAGCTGGCGGCCACCGTGGCCGGCGTCAGCATGGAACCGACCTGGTCGGTGGCCCTGGCCTTCGCCACGCCCCTGCAGACCCCGGTGGAAGGCTGCTTCGTGCAGGGCAGCGAACTGGACTGGCTGGCGCGCAATCGCTGCAAGCCCGGGCGCGACACCACCCTGGACACCTGGGTGCTGCACGCCACCAGCGCCTGGAGCAAGGCGCACATCGATGCCTCCAAGGACGCGGTGATCGAACGTCTGCACGGCGCCTTCGCCGAGCTGATCGGCTGTCCGCTGCCGGCGCCGGCCTTTACCCTGGCCCATCGCTGGCTCTATGCCCGCCCCGCGCAACCTCACCAGTGGGGCGCCCTGGCCGACCCCGACATGGGCGTCTTCGTCTGTGGCGACTGGTGCTCCAGCGGGCGGGTGGAAGGGGCCTGGTTGAGTGGTCATGAGGCTGCGCAGCAGCTCCTGAGCAGTCTGGATTAAGCGACGAAGCGCACGCCGTCTGTAACCTGCGGCGAATCTTTTGCCGCAGCCCCCTGTCGAAAGTTGCACCAAACTTGTACAAACAGGAAAACCTTGTACAAGAAAATACACGACAGGGGATCTCCATGCTTGCCAACTCCTCCTCCAGCCTGCCCCGCCCGCGCCTGGGCATCAGTGCCTGCCTGCTGGGTGACGAAGTCCGCTATAACGGTGGACACAAGGAATCCCGGCTCTGCAGCCAGACCTTCGCCGAGCACTTCGACTTCGTCCGGGTCTGCCCGGAAATGGCCATCGGCCTCGGCACGCCCCGCGAACCCATCCGCCTGGTGGGCGACTCCCAGGCGCCGCGCGCGGTGGGCACCGTCGACCCCAGCCTGGACGTGACCGCCGCCCTGACCCGCTACGGGGAAAAGATGGCGGGCGAGCTCACCGACCTGTCCGGCTTCATCTTCATGCAGAAATCGCCTTCCTGTGGCATGGAAAGGGTCAAGGTCTATCACGCCAATGGCCAGGGCAGCGAAACCGACGGTCGCGGCCTGTTCGCCGCCGCCATCATGCGTCTACGACCGGACTTGCCGGTGGAAGAAGCCGGGCGCCTGAATGATCCGGTGCTGCGGGAAAACTTCGTCACCCGCGTCTTCGCCCACGCTCATTGGCTGCAGCTCATGCAACAAGGCCTGACGGCACGTGCCCTGCTGTCCTATCATTCGCGCTACAAGTACCAACTCATGGCCCATGATGCCCACCGGGCCCGGGCGCTTGGTCAGTTGGTCGGCAGCATCGGCCAGCGCAATCTGGACGAGCTGGGACAGGAGTATTTCAGTGGCCTGATGGCTGCACTGAAAAAGTGCGCTACCCGTGGTACTCACTGCAATGTGCTCTATCATCTATTCGGTTATCTGCGTCGGGTCCTGAGCGACAGCGAGAAGCAGGAAATGCAGCAGCTCATCGAGCAGTACCACGAGGGCGTCGTTCCTCTGGTCGTGCCCCTGACGCTGCTCAAGCACCACTTCCGCCAGCATCCGGATCGTTATGTGAACGAGCAGGCCTATCTCCAACCGCACCCCGAACGCCTGAGTCTGCGAAATGCCATCTAGCGCCTCTCCCTTGCCTTCGTCGTCCAACGCCGAAGAGCAGGACTACCAGTCCGCTCTCCATGAGGGCTGGCTGCCCATCCGGGAAATCGCCCGGCGCACCGGCGTGAACGCCGTGACGTTGAGGGCCTGGGAGCGGCGCTATGGCTTGCTGGTGCCCAAGCGCACCCCCAAGGGCCATCGGCTGTACAGCGAGGCCCATGTGGTCCGGGTGCAGCAGATCCTCGCCTGGATCGCCCGCGGCGTGGCGGTCAGCCAGGTCAAGGGACTGCTCGACGAACAGCGGCCCGCCGCGGTACCTAGCGACACGCCTTGGCAGGGCATCCATCAGGAGATGATGGACGCCATCGGCCGGCTGGCCTCGCGCGCCCTGGACGAAGCCTACAATCGCGCCGCCTCGCTCTATCCCCCGCGGGTGCTGCTGGACCAGTTGCTCTGGCCGCTGCTGCGGGAACTGGAGCGCCTGAGCCAGGCCACCGACGATGGCGGCTTGCAACAGGTGTTCTTCCAGTCCTGGCTGCGCAGCAAGCTGGGCGCGCGGATCTACCACAGCCAGCACAGCCTGAGAGGCGCCCCCCTGGTGCTGCTCAATCTCGACGACACGCCGATGAATGTGTCCCTGTGGCTCTGCGCCTGGCTGATCAGCGCCGCCGAGTGCCCGGTCGAGATCGTGGAATGGGCGGTCCCCGCGGGCAATCTGGATCGCCTGGTCGAGCAGCTGGAGCCCCGCGCGCTGGTGCTCTGCCGTGACAGTCGACCCGACAGCGAGCTGCGCCGCCAGCTGCAGACCTTCGCCAACCGCCATGCCCGCCCCTGCCTGACCCTGGGCGCTCTGGGCGAATCCCTGACCGCCGACGCCGCACCGGCGCGCAGCCCGGGGGAGGCCTTCGACCGCCTGCAGAGTGCCGGCCTCCTGCGCCAGGAACGCCACACATGAGTCAGCTCGTCTGGTTTCGTACCGACCTGCGCACCCTCGATCATCCCGCTCTCCACGCCGCCGCCGAACAGGGTCCGATGGTGGCCGTCTTCCTGCTGAGTCCTGCCCAGTGGCAGGAACATGACGAGGCGGCGGTCAAGGTCGATTTCTGGCTGCGCAATCTCGCCGAACTGGGCAAGACGCTCGGTTCTCTCGGTATCCCCCTGCTGGTGCGCAGCGCCGAGCGCTGGAAACAGGCGCCCCAGGTACTGCTTGAGCTGGCCAGGGAACTGGACCTCGAACACCTGCACTTCAATGACGAATACGGGGTCAACGAAGCCGCGCGCGACGACGCCGTGGCTGAAGCCTTCGAAGCGGCGGGGCTGACGGCCCATCGCTATCTAGACCAGACGCTGTTCGCGCCGGGTACGGTGCTGACCAAGAGCGGCGGCTATTTCAAGGTCTTCGGCCAGTTCAGGAAGACCTGCCTGGCACGCCTGGAAACCGGTCTGCCGACGCCCCTGCCCGCTCCCGGCAAGCAGAAGAAAAGTCTGGTCCAGGCGGATGACCTGCCCACCTCGGTCGCCGGCTTTGCGGCCATCTCGCCCGAGGTGCAACAGCTGTGGCCGGCCGGTGAAGAGGCCGGCCTGCAGCGTCTGCAGGCCTTTATCCAAAACGACCTGGAGGACTATCACCAGGCGCGGGACATTCCCTCCACACCCGGTACCAGCCAGTTGTCCGCCTACCTCAACGCCGGCGTGCTGACGCCCCGGCAGTGCCTGCAGGCGGCGGTCCGGGCCAATGACGGCCTGCTCAGCGGCGGCAAGCAGGGGGCGGCCACCTGGATCACCGAGTTGCTCTGGCGCGAATTCTATCGCCACGTGCTGGTGGGCTATCCCTGGGTTTCGCGGCACCAGCCGTTCAACCGGGACCTGGCCGCCCTGCCCTGGCGCGACGACCCCGAAGGCCTCGACGCCTGGCAGCAGGGGCGCACCGGGATTCCCATCATCGATGCCGCCATGCGCCAGCTCCTGCAGACCGGCTGGATGCACAACCGCATGCGCATGCTGACCGCCATGTTTCTCTGCAAGAATTTGCTGATCGACTGGCGTGAAGGTGAACGCTGGTTCATGCAGCACCTCATCGACGGCGATCTGGCCTCCAACAACGGCGGCTGGCAGTGGAGCGCCTCCACCGGTACCGATTCGGTGCCCTATTTCCGGGTATTCAATCCCCATACCCAGGCGCTCAAGATCGATGCCCGGGGCGATTATGTGCGCACCTGGATACCGGAGCTGGCCGACCTCAAGGGCAAGGCCGTGCACACCCCCGGGGGCCGTTACCTGACGCCGCTGGTGGACCTGGGCGAGAGTCGCCAGCGCGCCCTGTCCGCCTACCGTGGCATGGCGCGCAAGACGGAAACGAAAAAGCCGGACTAGGTCCGGCTTTTTTCATATCGGCCCTGGATCAGAGGGTATGGCTGTAGAACAGCGCATAGGACTCGATGCCATCGTTGGGCTGCTTGATGCCGGCGTTGGAATAGTGGGTCGCGCGGATGCCGACGCGCTGGGTGTCGCCGAACTTCAGGCCCAGGCCGATGCGGTCTTCGAAGTTGAAGGCCGAACCCAGGTCCTGTTCGCCGACCTTGGTGCTGGAGAATACCGAGACGCCGATACCGGCCTCGACAAAGGGCTTCACCTGACCCTGGCCGAATTCGTAGACGAACACCGGGGCGAAGGACAGCGAATGCTGGTCGGAAGAATGGCCGTTGTCACCTTCCCAGTAGGTGTAGCCCGCATCCCAGTAACCGGTCAGGCGGCCGGTGGAGCTCTGCCACCAGCTCTTGTCCCAGTTCCAGCCGGCACCGATGCGGTACGTCATGCCGCTCTGGCTGGTGGCGCCGACCGCCCCGGTGATTTCCACAGCCTGTGCCGCTGCCACGCCACCCAGCGAAAGCGCGGCGGCTACTGCGACGGAAAGCAATTTGTTCATGAGAGTGCCCTTATGGATGTTTCTAGTTTTTACGAACCGCCAGCATTGACCCCTAAGTCGTGAAGGTGTTCACAGGCTGGGACATTTTTACCTACAAGGTCGGATGCTAGTCGCTGGACAGGCATTTGGCGAGCAAAACCCGGGCAGAAAAGTCAGACGAACGCCTTTACCTCGGCACCTGCCGGCCAGAGTTGCGGCAGTACCGCCTCCAGGTCGGCGGGCTCGCCGGACGTCCAGATCCGCGTCGGGCCGGCGGGTCCAGGGGCCAGGCGCGCGTCCCGCGCCAGCAGACTCTGCAGGCGCCGGGCCACGGCGGCGCCGGTATCCACCAGGATGATTTCTGGCGGCACCAGTTCCGCCAGCAAGGGGCGCAGGAAGGGGTAGTGGGTGCACCCCAGGATCAGGGTGTCGCACTCTGCCGTCAGCAGCGGCTCGAGAAAACCCTGCAGCAGGCGCCGGGTCTCGGGGCCGTGCAGATCGCCGCGCTCGACCTGCTCCACCAGTCCCGGGCAGGGCTGGGTCACGACCTGGACGCCCAGGGCGAATCGGTCCAGCAAGGCCGCGAACTTGGCGCTCTGCAGCGTACCCGTGGTCGCCAGCACCCCGACCCGGCCATTGCGGGTGGCGGCGGCCGCCGGCTTCACCGCCGGCTCCATGCCGACGATGGGCCAGCGGGGATAGCGTTCGCGCAGATCGGCCACCGCCGCCACGGTGGCGGTGTTGCAGGCCACCACCAGGGCCTTGGCACCCTGGGCGTGCAGCCGCGCCGCGATCAGCTGGCAGCGCTCGCGGATGAAGGCGGGGGTCTTTTCCCCATAGGGGATATGGCCGCAGTCGGCGATGTAATGCAGGGTTTCCGCTGGCAACAGCTGGCGGATCTCCGCCAGCACCGACAGGCCGCCGACGCCCGAGTCGAAGACTCCGACCGGCGCCTCCTCAGCCATGGCGGGCGCCGCACACCGGGCAACCCGGATCGCGCTTGACGCGCAATTCGCGGAAGCGACTGCCCGCGGCGTCCACCAGCAGCAGTCGTCCCACCAGCGGCTCGCCGAAGCCGGCCAGCAGCTTGAGCGCTTCCAGTGCCTGCAGACTGCCCACCAGCCCCACCACCGGACCAAGCACCCCGGCTTCGCTGCAACTGAGCTCGGCTTCGCTGCCCTCGCCATAGAGGCAGTGATAGCAGGGACTGTCGGCGCGACGCGGATCGAAGACGCTGAGCTGGCCTTCCAGGCGAATGGCCGCGCCACTGACCAGCGGCCGCCCGGTGGCCACGCAGGCGGCATTGACTGCCGCCCGGGTGCTGAAGTTGTCCGAGCAGTCCAGTACCAGGTCCACCGCGGCGATGCGCGCCGCCAGGCTGTCGGCGTCCAGCGCCTCGCGCAGCGGCACCAGGCGTACCTCCGGATTGAGCGCCGCCAGGCGTTGCAGGGCGGAATCCACCTTGCCCTGGCCGATGCGGCTCTCGTCGTGCAGCACCTGGCGCTGCAGGTTGCTCAGGTCCACCTGGTCGAAGTCGGCCAGGTGCAATTCGCCGACGCCGGCGGCAGCCAGGTAGAGCGCCACCGGCGACCCCAGACCGCCGAGGCCGACGATGAGCACTCTGGCGTCCTTCAGTCGCAATTGTCCGGCGATATCCACCTGGGCCAGCAGTATCTGCCGGCTGTAGCGCAGCAGTTCGCCGTCGCTCAGCATGGCCAGCGGCCTCCGCTGATGCGCGCGTGACCACCCAGGTCCTGGCGACTCTCGACCTCGATGAAGCCCTGGCGCACCAGCAGTTCGCGTACCGCGGCGGCCTGCTCGAAGCCGTGTTCCAGCCACAGCCAGCCACCCGGCTGCAGGTGCGCGGGCGCCGCCGCGATCAGCTCACGGATATCGTCCAGTCCATCGGTGCCGGCTACCAGGGCGCTGCGCGGCTCGAAGCGCACATCGCCTTCGTCGAGATGGCGATCGCTGCCGGCGATATAGGGCGGATTGCTGACGATCAGCTCGAAACGCTGTCCGGCGAGGGCGGCGAACCAGTGACTCTGCTGGAAGCCGACGTTGCCCAGCCGCAGGCGCTGGGCGTTGCGCCGGGCCAGTTCCACCGCCGCCGGGATGCGATCCACCCCGCTGACCTGCCAGCGCGGTCGTTCATGGGCCAGGGCCAGGGCGATGGCACCGGTACCGGTGCCCAGATCCAGCACCCGCACCTCGTCGGCCAGGGGCAGCGCCAGGGCGGTTTCCACCAGCACCTCGGTGTCGGGACGCGGGATCAGGGTATCGGGGCTGACCTCCAGGTCCAGCGACCAGAAGCCCTGCTGGCCGAGGATATAGGCCACCGGCTCGCCCTGCCGGCGGCGTTCGAGATCGGCCTGGAACCGTGCCAGGGCCTCGCGCGGCACCAGCTTCTCCGGCCAGGTGCGCAGGTAGCTGCGTGGCTTGTCCAGGGCGGCCGCCAGCAGCAATTCCACGTCGAGGCGGGCGCTGGGCGAATCCGGCAACTGGCTTTCGCGCACCAGGGCGCCGATGGTGGCCATGGCTTAGTCTCCCAGGGCCGCCAGCTGGTCGGCCTGGTATTCCTGCAGCAGCGGATCGATGACCTGCTGGACGTCGCCGTTGACCACCTCGCCGAGGGAATAGAGGGTCAGGTTGATGCGGTGATCGGTCACCCGCCCCTGGGGGAAGTTGTAGGTACGGATGCGCTCGGAGCGGTCACCCGACCCCACCAGCAGCCGGCGGGTGTCGGACATTTCCTTGTGCGCCGCCGCGTCCTGCTGGTCGTTGAGCTTGGCCGACAGCCAGGCCATGGCCTTGGCGCGGTTCTTGTGCTGGGAGCGTTCCTCCTGGCACTCCACCACGATGCCGGTGGGCAGGTGGGTGATGCGCACCGCGGAGTCGGTCTTGTTGACGTGCTGACCGCCCGCCCCGGAGGAGCGATAGGTGTCGACGCGCAGATCGGCCGGATTGATCTCGATGGCCTGCTGCTCGTCAGGCTCGGGCAGCACCGCCACGGTACAGGCCGAGGTGTGGATGCGGCCCTGGGATTCGGTTTCCGGCACCCGCTGCACCCGGTGCGCGCCGGACTCGAACTTGAGCTTGGCGTAGACGTTGTCGCCCTCGACCCGGGCGATGACCTCCTTGAAGCCGCCGTGCTCGCCCTCGTTTTCCGAGAGCACTTCCAGTCGCCAGCCCTGGCGTTCAGCATAGCGCGAATACATGCGGAACAGATCGCCGGCAAAGATCGCCGCCTCGTCGCCACCGGTACCCGCGCGGATTTCCAGGAAGACGTTGCGGCCGTCGTTGGGATCGCGCGGCAGCATCATGCGCTGCAACTCGTCTTCCAGTTCCTGCAGGCGCGCCTTGGCAGTGCCGACCTCTTCCTCGGCCATCTCGCGCAGATCCGGATCGCTGTCCTTGAGTAGCGCCTGGGCGCCCTCCAGGTCGGCCTGCACCTTGCGGTATTCGGTGAACGCCTGGCTGACCGGCTCGAGTTCAGCGTATTCCTTGGAATAGGCGCGGAACTGGGTCTGGTCGCTGATGACTTCGGCGTCGCCCAACAGCGCGGTCAGCTCCTCGAAGCGGTCCTGCAGACCGTCGAGCTTGTGCAACAGAGAGGTCTTCATGTCTTGTCCAAACCCTCGTCGAGGGCGAAGAGTTCCTGAGCCAGGGTCAGCGCGTCGACGCGTCCCTCGGCGGATAGTTTCTTGAGCTGCACGCTCGGTGCGTGCATCAGCTTGTTGGTGAGGCTGCGCGCCAGGGCGGCCAGGGCTTCCTGGGGATCGGCGCCATTGGCCAGCTGGCGCTGGGCGCGAGCCAGTTCGTCGTCGCGGATCTGCTCGCCCTGCTGACGATAGGCGCGGACCACGTCCACCGCGGCGCGCTCGCGCAGCCGCTGCATGAAGTCGTCGACCCCGGCCAGCACCAGCTTCTCGGCGGCCTGGGCCGCGCCCTGGCGACTCTTGAGATTTTCCGCCACCACCTCGTGCAGGTCGTCCACCGTATAGAGGTAGACGTCTTCCAGCTCGCTCACCTCCGGCTCGATGTCGCGCGGCACGGCGATGTCGACCATGAAGATGGGCTTGTGCCGACGCTGCTTGAGCGCCCGTTCCACCGCGCCCTTGCCGAGGATGGGCAACTGGCTGGCAGTGGAACTGATGACGATATCGCTGTTGACCAGTTCGTCGGGAATGTCGGCCAGGAGCACGGTATGGGCGCCGAATTCCTCGGCCAGGTGGCTGGCGCGCTCCAGGGTGCGGTTGGCGACGACGATGCGGCGCACGCCCTGTTCGTGCAGATGGCGGGCGACCAGGGTGATGGTCTCGCCGGCGCCGATCAGCAACGCCTGGCTGCGGCTGAGGTCGCTGAAGATCTGCTTGGCCAGGCTGACCGCGGCAAAGGCCACCGACACCGGGTTCTCGCCGATCGCCGTGTCGGTGCGCACCGCCTTGGCGGTATTGAAGGTGGCCTGGAACAGGCGGCCCAGCAGCGGCCCCACGGTGCCGGCCTCGCGGGCCACGGCATAGGCCGACTTGAGCTGGCCGAGGATCTGCGGCTCGCCCAGCACCATGGAGTCCAGCCCGGCGGCCACCCGCATCATGTGCCGTACCGCGGCTTCGTCTTGGTGCAGATAGATGCTGGCGCGCAGGTCTTCCAGGGGCACCCGGTGGTACTGGGCGAGCCAGGCCAGCACGGCGTCCGCCAGGCTAGGCTCCAGCTCCAGGTAGAGTTCGCTGCGATTGCAGGTGGAAAGAATCGCCGCTTCGCGACTGTGGGTGGCCTGCTCCAGCTGGCGCAGGGCCTCGACCGTCTGCTCCGGAGTGAAAGCCACGCGTTCGCGCACCTCAACCGAGGCGGTCTTGTGATTGATGCCGAGCGCGAGAAAGGCCATGGACGCAAGCAGTCGAACGGATTGGGAAAGCCGAACATTGTCCTACGCGCGGGCGGTGGCGACAACCAGCAGCGACGAGACGTCGGACAATCGCCGTCATAGCCTGGGCGAATGAATCTTGCCGGGCAAAAGGCGTCAACAGCCTCGACCACCGCACTTCTCGGCCCGCCGCTCCGCATGTGCGACGCGGCCACGGCGACTCTTGTGGCATGATGGACCGACTGTAAAAAGGCCGCCCTGACCCTATGACCAGATACCTCGCGCTGCTGACGACCGCCCTGCTGCTCGCCGGCTGCCAGAACCTCGGCCGGCAGCCGACGCCCGCCGCCGCCATCCCGCCGCCCACCGCCAAGACCAGCACGCCGCAACCGGCCGGCTCCTTTCGCGAAGACACCCTCTATGACCTGCTGGTCGGCGAGCTGGCCGGTCAGCGCAACCGTTTCGACATCGCCCTGACCAACTATGTCGAGCAGGCCAAGTCGACCCAGGACCCGGGGGTGGCCGAGCGCGCCTTCCGCATCGCCGAATACCTGGGCGCCGATACCCCGGCGCTGGAAACCGCGCAGATCTGGGCGCGCAACGCCCCCGACAACCTGGATGCCCAGCGCGCCGCCGCCATCATGCTGGCCCGCGCCGGGCGCTACGACGAATCCATGGCCTATATGGAGCGCGTGCTCCAGGGCCAGGGCGACACCCACTTCGATTTCCTCGCCCTGTCCGCGGCGGAAACCGACGAGACCACCCGCGCCGGGCTGCTCAAGAGTTTCGATCGACTGCTGGCCAAGTATCCGCGCAACGGCCAGCTGCTGTTTGGCAAGGCGCTGCTCTTGCAGCAGGACGGCCGCGCCGACGAGGCGCTGAAACTGCTGGAGCGCAATCCGGCGGCCAAGCGCGAAGTCGCCCCGCTGCTGCTGCGCGCGCGCCTGCTGCAGAGCCAGGACCGCAGCGCCGAGGCCCTGCCGCTGCTCGAAGCCGGCATCCGCCAGCACCCGGAAGACCGCCGCCTGCGCCTGGCCCATGCCCGGCTGCTGGTGGAGCTGGATCGCCTGGACCAGGCCAAGCGCGAATTCGCCGAGCTGGTCACCCAGTTCCCGGACGACGACGACCTGAGATTCTCCCTGGCGCTGGTCTGCCTGGAAGCCCAGGCCTGGCGCGAAGCCCAGATCTATCTCAAGGAACTGCTCGAGCGCGGCAGCCACGTGGACGCCGCGCACCTCAACCTGGGGCGCAGCTACGAAGAACTCGACCAGCCCGAACAGGCGCTGGCCGAATACGCCCAGGTCGGACCGGGCACCGACTACCTGGCCGCCCAGCAGCGCCAGGCGGAAATCCTGCTGGGCAGCGGCCGCATCGCCGAGGCCCGTCAGCGCCTGGCCGACGCCCGCAAGCGCCAGAGCGAATACGCCGTGCCGCTCTATCTGCTGGAAGTCGAAGGCCTGGCCAGTGCCGACCAGACCGCCCTCGCCGACCAGACCGTGCAGCAGGCCCTGCAGCAGTATCCCAACGACCTGAATCTGCTCTATGTCCGCTCCATGCTGGCGGAAAAGCGCGGTGATCTCGGTCAGCTGGAAGCCGATCTGCGCTATATCATCGCCCACGACCCCGACAACGCCATGGCGCTCAACGCCCTCGGCTACACCCTGGCCGATCGCACCCCGCGACTGGCCGAGGCGCGCCAGCTGATCGACAAGGCACACCAGCTGAGTCCGGACGATCCGGCGATCCTCGACAGCATGGGCTGGATCCGCTATCGCCAGGGCCAGTTGGCCGACGCCGAACGCTATCTGCGCCAGGCCTACGAACGCTTCCCCGATGCCGAGGTGGCGGCCCACCTGGGCGAGGTGCTCTGGGCCCAGGGCAAGCGCAGCGAAGCGCGCAAGGTCTGGCGCGTGGGCCTCGACGCCGACGCCGATGACGCCATCCTGCGCAGTACCCTCAAACGCCTGACTGGAAGCGAAACCCTCCGATGATCCGCCTGCGTACCCTCTTCACCCTGTTCCTGCTCGCCCTGCTGGCCGGTTGCGCCAGCACCTCTCGCCAGGAGGCCGTGGAAGGCCAGGGCAACGCCGCCCAGTGGCAGGCCCATAAAAAACGTATTGCCGCCCTCGACGGTTGGCAGATCGACGGCAAGGTCGGCATCCGCGCGCCGCGCGATTCCGGCAGCGGCACTCTGTTCTGGCTGCAACGCCAGGACTACTACGACATCCGTCTGGCCGGCCCCCTGGGGCGCGGCGCCACCCGCCTCACCGGGCGTCCGGGCGCCGTCACCCTCGACGTCTCCGGCCAGGGCAGCTACCAGGCCGACTCCCCCGAGGCCCTGCTGGAACAGCAACTCGGCTGGCGCCTGCCGGTCTCGCACCTGCTCTGGTGGGTGCGCGGCCTGCCGGCCCCGGACAGCCGCAGCCAGCTGACCCTGGACGCCGACAGCCACCTGGCGCGCCTGGTGCAGGACGGCTGGACCGTGGAATACACCCGCTACACCGAGCAGAACGGCTACACCCTGCCCGAGCGCCTCAAGCTCACCGGCAAGGACCTAGAAGTCATCCTGGTGGTGAAGACCTGGCAGCCGCGCGAGCTGGGCAAATGACCCCGGCGCCCGCCTTCACCCTGCCGGCGCCGGCCAAGCTCAATCTGTTCCTGCACATCCTCGGGCGCCGCGCGGACGGCTATCACGAACTGCAGACGCTGTTTCAGTTTCTCGACTGGGGCGATGACCTGGGCTTTGCCGGACGCGACGACGGCGAATTGCAGCTGCACGACGGCCTGCCGGGCGTCGCCCCCGAGCAGAATCTCATCCTGCGCGCCGCCCGGTTGCTGCAGCAGGAAAGCGGTACCCGGCAAGGCGCCGATCTCTGGCTGACCAAGCGGCTGCCCATGGGCGGCGGCATCGGCGGAGGCAGTTCGGATGCCGCCACCACCCTGCTCGGCCTGAATCACCTCTGGGGCCTGGGCGCCAGCCTCGACGACCTGGCGGCCCTGGGACTGCGCCTGGGCGCCGACGTACCGGTGTTCGTCCGCGGCCAGGCCGCCTTCGCCGAGGGCGTGGGCGAAAAGCTCACCCCGGTCGCACCGCCGGAACCCTGGTATCTCGTGGCCGTGCCGCAAGTCTCTGTAAGTACAGCAGAAATTTTTTCAGATCCGCTGTTGACACGGGACACTCCCGCCATTAAAGTTTGCGCCGTTCTCAAGTGGTCAGGTCGAAACGACTGCCAGAGTACGGTCGAAAGGCGTTACCCAGAAATTCGTAACGCTTTGATCTTGCTAAACAAATTTGTTTCAGCTAGATTAACCGGCACTGGAGGTTGCATATTTGGAAGCTTTCCAAATAAGACCGAAGCTGATACAGTAGCAAGCCAGCTACCAGCATCACTTCCAGGCTTCGTAGCCAAAGGCAGCAACACTTCCATGTTGCACCGGGCGCTAGCAAGTCTGACCAGAGAATGAGTACAGCTAGTACTCTGCAAGATACAGGGGCGTCGCCAAGCGGTAAGGCAGCAGGTTTTGATCCTGCCATGCGTTGGTTCGAATCCAGCCGCCCCTGCCATTTTCCTTCCAAGACCCACCTCAAGCCGCAGGAACTGCAGCGTGTCCAAGATGATGGTCTTCACGGGGAACGCCAACCCCGATCTGGCACGGCGCATCGTGCGCCAGCTGCACATCCCTCTCGGTGACGTCTCCGTCGGAAAATTCTCCGATGGCGAGATCAGCGTCGAAATCAACGAGAACGTTCGGGGCAAGGATGTCTTCATCATCCAGCCCACCTGCGAGCCGACCAACGACAACCTGATGGAACTGGTGGTGATGGCCGATGCCTTCCGCCGCTCCTCGGCCACTCGTATCACCGCAGTCATCCCCTATTTCGGCTATGCGCGCCAGGATCGCCGTCCGCGTTCCGCGCGCGTCGCCATCACCGCCAAGGTCGTGGCCGACATGCTGACCGTGGTGGGCATCAATCGCGTGCTCACCGTCGATCTGCACGCCGACCAGATCCAGGGTTTCTTCGATATTCCCGTGGACAACATCTACGGCTCCCCCGCCCTGGTGGATGACATCGAAGACCAGCGTTTCGAAAATCTGATGATCGTCTCCCCGGACATCGGCGGCGTGGTGCGTGCGCGTGCCGTGGCCAAGAGCCTGGGTGTCGACCTGGCGATCATCGACAAGCGTCGTCCCAAGGCCAACCAGTCGGAAGTGATGCACATCATCGGTGACATCCAGGACCGCACCTGCGTGCTGGTCGACGACATGGTCGATACCGCCGGCACCCTGTGCCATGCGGCCAAGGCCCTGAAGGAACACGGCGCCGCCAAGGTCCTGGCCTACTGCACCCACCCGGTGCTGTCGGGTCGGGCCATCGAGAACATCGACAACTCCGTGCTGGACGAGCTGGTGGTGACCAACACCATTCCGCTGTCCGCCGCGGCCCAGGCCTGCAGCCGTATCCGCCAACTGGACATCGCGCCGGTGGTGGCCGAGGCGGTACGCCGGATCAGTAACGAAGAATCCATCAGCGCGATGTTCCGTTAAGGAACAGCCGCTCTGGAAGCGCCCCGGAAGGCCGTGACGGTCTACCGGGGCTTTTTAGTCGGTAGGGCCGTAGAACTGGTCGCAAGTCTCGGTCTGCCGATTCCTTATCCTGGAGATTCACAATGGTTGATTTCACTCTGAATGCCGAAGTGCGTTCCGACCTGGGGAAAGGTGCGAGCCGCCGCCTGCGTCGTAATGCCGGTAACGTTCCCGCCGTGATCTACGGTGGCGACAAGGCTCCGACCTCCATCACCCTGGTCGGCAAAGACCTGGCCAAGATGCTGGAAAGCGAAGCCGCTTTCGCCAGCGTCATCACCCTGAAGGTCGGTGGCAGCAACGAAAGCGTCCTGGTCAAGGCCCTGCAGCGTCATCCCTCCAAGGGCTACGTCATGCACGCTGACTTCCTGCGCGTCATCGCCGGCCAGAAGCTGACCGCCCACGTCCCCCTGCACTTCATGAACCAGGAAACCTCCGTGGGCGTGAAGCAACAGGGTGGCGAGATCCTGCACACCATCAACGAAGTCGAAGTTTCCTGCCTGCCGAAAGACCTGCCGGAATTCATCGAAGTCGACATGGCCAAGGTCGAGCTGGACCAGATCGTTCACCTGAGCGACCTGAACGTCCCGGCTGGCGTCGAGCTGGTGTCCCTGGCCCACGGCAGCGATCTGCCGGTTGCCAGCATCCACATGCCGCGCATCCGTGAAGAAGCTGCTGACGGCGCTGCCGAAGAAGGCGCTGCCGAGTAAGTTCTCGCACGCCTGAAAGAGAAGGGCTCCTGACATGACTGCCGTCCAACTGATCGTCGGCCTGGGTAATCCGGGCCCCGAATACGACCAGACCCGGCACAATGCAGGGGCCCTTTTCGTTGAGCGGCTGGCAGCCGCCCAGGGCGCGAGCCTGGCTGTCGACCGCAAGTATCACGGCCTCGTGGGGCGCTTTCGCCACGCGGGCAACGATGTTCGTCTGCTCATTCCCACCACCTACATGAACCGCAGCGGCCAGGCCGTGGCGGCGCTCGCCGGCTTTTTCCGCATCCCGCCGGCGGCCATCCTGGTGGCCCATGACGAACTTGACCTGCCACCCGGCACCGCGCGCCTCAAGACCGGCGGCGGCCACGGTGGGCACAACGGGCTGCGCGACATCATCGCCCAGCTCGGCAATCAGAACGGCTTCCAGCGCCTGCGCCTGGGCATCGGCCATCCGGGCCATGCCAGCCTGGTTTCCAACTTCGTGCTGGGCCGCGCACCGCGCAGCGAGCAGGACCTGCTCGACACCAGCATCGAGGCCGCCCTGGAGGTGGTACCGGCGCTGCTGGACGGCGACCTGACCCGCGCCATGCAACGCCTGCACAGCCGCAAGGCCTGACCTACCCTACCCTCTTCCTTTTCTTCCGCGAGGACACACACCATGGGATTCAATTGCGGCATCGTCGGCCTGCCCAACGTCGGCAAGTCCACCCTGTTCAATGCCCTGACCCAATCCGGTATCGCGGCGGAAAACTTCCCCTTCTGCACCATCGAGCCCAACAGCGGCATCGTGCCCATGCCCGATGCGCGACTGAACGCCCTGGCGGAGATCGTCAAACCCGAGCGGGTGATCCCCACCACCATGGAGTTCGTCGACATCGCCGGCCTGGTGGCGGGTGCCTCCAAGGGTGAAGGCCTGGGCAACAAGTTTCTCGCCAACATCCGCGAGACCGATGCCATCGCCCACGTGGTGCGCTGCTTCGAAGACGAGAACGTCATCCACGTGGCCAACTCGGTGGACCCCAAGCGGGACATCGAGGTGATCGACCTGGAGCTGATCTTCGCCGACCTCGACAGCTGCGAAAAGCAGCTGCAGCGCGTGACCCGCAACGCCAAGGGCGGTGACAAGGAAGCCCTGGCGCAAAAGGCCCTGCTGGAACAGCTGATTCCCCACTTCGAGGCCGGCAAGCCCGCCCGCAGCCTGATGAAGGGCCTGGACGAAGAGCAGAAGCGCCTGGTGCGCAGCTTCCACCTGCTGACCAGCAAGCCGGTGATGTACATCGCCAACGTCGCCGAAGACGGCTTCGAGAACAACCCGCACCTGGACGTGGTCCGTGCCATCGCCGAAGAAGAAGGCGCCGTGGTGGTGCCGGTATGCAACAAGATCGAAGCGGAAATCGCCGAGCTGGACGACGACGAGGAAAAGCAGATGTTCCTTGAGTCCATGGGCATGGAAGAGCCGGGCCTGAACCGGGTGATCCGTGCCGGCTACGAACTGCTCAACCTGCAGACCTACTTCACCGCCGGGGTGAAGGAAGTCCGCGCCTGGACCGTCCGCGTCGGCGCCACCGCGCCCCAGTCGGCCGCCGCCATCCACACCGACTTCGAAAAGGGCTTCATCCGCGCCGAAGTGGTGGCCTATGACGACTTCATCGCCTTCAAGGGCGAGAACGGCGCCAAGGAAGCCGGCAAGTGGCGCCTGGAAGGCAAGGACTACATCGTCAAGGACGGTGATGTCATGCACTTCCGCTTCAACGTCTGAGTCACGGCGAACACCAAGAACCCCCTCCTCACCGCAAGGTGGCGAGGGGGTTTTCTTTTGCGCGGCGATTGGCTGTCGCCGCGCAAAGGCACGGCTCGCGGGACGTCGATTTGGCACAATGACCGTCGCTCGACCGCCCGCTTGGGCTCTTTCCGCCGCCTGGATGCCGCCATGAATTTCGAAGACCTGCGCCTGTTCGTCACCACCCTGAACGAGGGCAGCTTCACCGCCGCCGCCGACAAGCTGGGGCTGTCCAAGCAATTCGTCAGCCGGCGGACCATGGCACTGGAGGAAAGTCTGGGGGTGCGGCTGCTCAATCGCACCACGCGACGCCTGCAGGCGACCGAACTGGGGATGCTGCTCTATGAGCGGGCGGTCAAGATCCTCGAAGACGTCAACGACACCGAGGAATTGCTCTCCAGCCGGCGGACGGTGCCCCAAGGGGTGCTGCGGGTCAGTGCGCCCATGACCTTTGGCACCCTGCACCTGAGTCCCCTGCTGCCGGATTTTCTCTCGGCCTATCCGCAGATCCGCCTGGAGCTGGATCTCAATGACCGGGCGGTGGATCTGCTGGCGGAGGGCTATGACATGTCGATCCGTATCGGCACCCTGGCCGACTCCAGTCTGATCGCCAAGCGGCTGACCGAGATGCAACTGGTGACCTGTGCCAGTCCGGATTATCTACAAAAGGCGCCGCCGCTGCTGCAGCCGGAGGATCTGGCCGAGCACAGCTGTCTGCTCTATGGCCATGGTCGCCAGGTGGAATGGCGCTTCCAGCGTGGGGGCAAGCCGCTGGTGCTGCCCATGCAGGGTCAGCTCCGGGCCAACAACGGAGAGGTGGTGCGGGATGCGGCCATCGCCGGTCAGGGCATCGCGGTGCTGCCGACCTTCATCATCGGCGCGGCGCTGGCCTCAGGTGCGCTGGTGCAGGTGCTGGAGGACTTCGCCCTGCCCAGCGCGGCGGTCTATGCGGTCTATCCCCAGCATCGTCAGTCGGCGCGCATCGTCCAGCTGTTCTCGGACTATCTGCGCGACCGGCTGACGGTTCAGCCGACTCACGCCGCGGCGCCGCGGGTCGGTTGACGCTGGGGCCACTGCTGCAGGGTCCGCTCGGCGCCGTCGGCGGCCAGGCGTTGGCCGTCCAGGCGCTGTTGCTGGCGCTGGATCGAGGGTTGCAGACTGCGCTCGGCACCGTTCTCAGCCAGGGCACGGCGCGGGTCGAGACGCTGTTGCTGACGTTGGATCGACGGCTGCAGACTGCGATCGGCGCCGTTCTCGGCCAGGGCACGGCGCGGGTCGAGACGCTGTTGCTGACGTTGGATCGACGGCTGCAGACTGCGATCGGCACCGTTTTCGGCCAGAGTACGATCCTGCTGCTGGTGCTTTTCGATCAGCGAACCCAGGGGGCGCAGGGCGCTTTCCTCGGCCTGGGCGGATTGGGCGATGGCGGCGGTGAGCAGGGTGGCGGCGAAGAGGGCGGTGAGGGCTTTCATGGCGAGTACCTGTGTCGGGTGGGTGTGGACTCATTGTCGCCAGCCCACCCCGCGCCTAGAAATCGTCCCTCGGGATAGCGATCATCGACCGCGCTGATGATGGCGTTCAGGCCCGCGCCTGACGCTGGCGCAGCAGGAACAGGCACCACACGGCCAGTGCCGTGGCCGCCAGCAGGCACCCAGCCAGGCTCACGCCGGTCCAGCCGAAGTGCTCGTAGAGTCGCGCCGACAGCAGCGAACCCAGGGAGCCGCCGAGGAAGTAGCCGGTCATGTAGCCGGCGTTGAGGCGGCTGCGCGCTTCCGGGCGCAGCCGATAGACCACGTTCTGGTTGCTCACGTGGCTGAGCTGCACGGCGAGATCCAGCACCAGGATGCCAACCAGCAGCGCCGCCAGCGACTGCTGGGCGAAGGCCAGGGGTAGCCAGGCCAGGGTCAGGGAGGCCAGGCCGATGCTGGTGGCGAGATTGCCCTTGCCCTGGTCGGCCATGCGTCCCGCCAGGTTGGCGGCCAGGGCGCCTACCGCGCCGGCGAGACCGAACAGGCCGATGGTGCCGTCGCTGAAGCCATAGGGCTCGGCGGCGAGCAGAAAGGCCAGCGGCGTCCAGAACACCGCGAAGACGGCGAAGCCCAGGCACCCCAGCAGGGTGCGCAGCCGGTGCAGGGGCTCGTCGCGCAAGAGCTCGAACACCGACCCCAGCAGCCGTGGATAGCTCAGGCCGGCCGACTGCTGATAGCGCGGCAGCGCCAGGCGCAAGGCCAGGGCGGTGGCCAGCATCAGACCGGCCGCCACGGCATAGACTGTGCGCCAGTCGCCCAGGGACGAGAGCGCCCCGGCCACGGTGCGGGCCAGCAGAATGCCGAGGATGAGGCCGCTCATCACCGTGCCCACCGCCCTGCCCCGCTGCTCCGGCGCGGCCAGGGTCGCGGCGAAGGGCACCAGCACCTGGGCCACCACCGAGAAGAGCCCGGTCATGGCGGTGCCCAGCAGCAGCCAGATCAGACTGGTGGCGGTGGCGCTCAGGGCCAGGCCGGCGGCGGCGATCACGCTCATGGTGACGATCAGTCGCCGGCGCTCCAGCAGGTCGCCCAGGGGCACCAGCAGCAGGAGTCCGGCGGCGTAGCTGAGCTGGGCGGTGGTGACGATGCTGCCGGCCTGGGTGTAGCTGAGGTCGAAGCGCTGGGCGATGGTGTGCAGCAGCGGCTGGTTGTAGTAGTTGCTGGCC
The DNA here is from genome assembly GCF_030175875.1 of Pseudomonas sp. HR1. NCBI lineage: Bacteria > Pseudomonadati > Pseudomonadota > Gammaproteobacteria > Pseudomonadales > Pseudomonadaceae > Pseudomonas > Pseudomonas sp. HR1. The sequence continues at coordinate 49,958 of NZ_JASNRF010000005.1, read as the reverse complement.
ACGGCGATGCCGGTGGCGACGGCCATGAGCAGGGTCAGCCAGCGGCTGAGAGGAGGCGTGGGATTGGACATCCGCAGGATCCGGCAGGGAAGAGGCTGGTCAGTATCGGGCAACGGCAGCTATCGGTTAAATGAATCGTTAAGATGGCCTTGATCTCATTTCAAGATAGCGCCATGAATCTCAAGCAGCTGGAATTCGCCGTCGCCCTGGCCGAGGAGCGCCACTTCACCCGCGCCGCCGAGCGTTGCCATGTGGTGCAGTCGGCGCTCAGTCACCAGATCGCCCGGCTGGAAGCCGAGCTGGGCGCCACCCTGTTCGAGCGCCTGCCGCGCCAGGTACGCATCACTCCCGCTGGTGAGGCCCTGCTGGTGCATGCACGCCAGGCGCTGGCGGCGGTGGAGCGCTTGCAGCAGGACGTGGCCGCCGCGGTCGGCGCCATTCGCGGCACCCTGACGCTGGGCCTGATCTCCTCGGTGCCGCGCCTGGATATCGTCGAGTTGCTGGCCACCTTCCATGCCCGTCATCCCCAGGTGGACATTCGCCTGCGCCAGGACAAGAGCGAGACGCTGCTGGCGGCGGTGCGCGAGCGGCAACTGGATTTCGCGCTGATCGGGCTGTCGCGCCAGGTGGCCCTGGAGGCGGTGGACAGCCGCCTGCTGCTCAGCGAGGAACTGGTGGCGGTGCTGCCCGCCGCGCACAGCCTGGCGGGGCGAGAAAGGCTGTCGCTGCACGAGCTGGTGGATCTGCCGCTGGTGGACCTGCCCGCGGGCAGCGGCGCGCGGCGGCAGACCGACGAAGCCTTCGCCGCCCTGGGCCTGCCCCATCGGGTGCGCTTCGAGACGGGCAACATGCAGTTGCTGGAGCGCTTCGTCCGCCGCGGCCTGGCGATCGGTCTGGTGCCTCAAAGTATCGCCAGCACCTTTGCCGGCCTGGCCCGGGTGCCGGTCAGCGATGCGCCCCAGCGTAACGTCCACGCCATCTGGTCGCCGCTGCCGACGCCGGCGACCCGGGAATTTCTCAAGGTACTGGAAGAGGCGCTGGCGGATTAGCTGTCGCGCATCGGTCGGCCGTACAGCCGTTGAGGCGATATGCGCGGGCTACGTGCCGAAGTATGGTCCGGTGACGAACCTCTGGAGCGTGAGGCGCTTCTTTGTCCGCGATCCCAGTGGGAGGCTGTTGATTTCCTGGCGCAGAACTGAGGACTTGGCAAGCTCCCTGGTCGCGGCCATGGCGGTCCACCGATGCGGTCGCTCCTACAGGAATGGCGGCTCCTGTAGGAGCGGCCCGTGGCCGCGATAGGTGTGTAGAGCCGTAGCCTGGAAAACGGCGCAGCCTTTTCCGGGGGTGACGTCGTCGTGCGGGGCGTGCCCTCACCCCAGCCCTCTCCCGGAGGCAGAGGGGGGTTATTCGAGCAGGTGTTCAGCTCTATCTGAACCGTAGCCTGGAAAACGGCGCAGCCTTTTCAAAGGGGTGACGTCGTTTTGCGTGGCGTGCCCTCACCCCAACCCTCTCCCGGAGGGAGAGGGGGCTAGCCGTGCAGGCGTTCAGCTCTATCTGAACCATAGCCTGGAAAACGGCGCAGCCTTTTCCGAGGGTGACATCGTTGTGCGGGGAGCGCCCTCACCCCAACCCTCTCCCGGAGGGAAAGGGGGCTAGCCGTGCAGGCGTTCAGCTCTATCTGAACCGTAGCCTGGAAAACGGCGCAGCCTTTTCCAGAGGTGACATCGTTGTGCGGGGCGTACCCTCACCCCAGCCCTCTCCCGGAGGGAGAGGGAGTTATTCGAGCCGGTGTTCAGCCGCGGCAGAACGCTAGACAGCCTGCAGAGCTACCCTCAGCCCTCGCTGACCGGCAGCCGGCGCACGAAGTTGCCCACCCGCCAGGCCAGCTGTTCGCCCTGGCACTGCACCAGCAGGTTGCGCACCGGGTAGGACTGGCCGGCGACGCTGGCTTCGGCCTGGGCTTCGCTGGCGCCGTCCAGGTGGTTGCGGGCGAGAACCTGATAGCTGCCGGTGGGGCAGCGCGCCGCCGCTTCGCCCGCGCAGCCGGACCAGCTGCCGAAGACCCCGTTGCACTGCACCAGGTAGGCCGTGCTGCCATCCCTGAGGTAGGCGTTGTGGGAGCTGGCGCAGCCGGCCAGCAGGGCGAGGAAGCCGGCGCAGGCCAGCAGGCGGAGGGTAGTGCGAAGGGCGGCGAGGCTCATGGGAGTGGCTCCAAACAATATGGAGCCATCCTAAGAAGCCAACCCCCTCCCCCATAAATCGTACCGGCGGATAGCGCTTATCGACGACGCTGATGGCCGCGGCGCTAGGGGTTCTCGCCCATGAATCTGATGATCTCGCCGCGCAGCCAGCGCTCGCCCGGATCCTGGTCCTGGGCGGCGCGCCAGACCAGCGACAGCTTGGCCGGGACGATGGGAAACGGCGGTTCCTCGAGGCGCAAGCTGCCACTGGCGGCCAGCGCCCGGGCTGCGTAGTCAGGCACCGTGGCGAGCAATTCGCTACCCGCCAACAGGGCGCCGAGGCCGTTGAAGTGGGGTACGCCCAGGGCCACCTTGCGACTGCGGCCGAGGCGCGCCAGGTCGTCGTCGATGTTGCCGCAGAGATCGCCGGACATGGACACCAGCACATGGGGCCGGGCGCAGTAGTCGTCCAGGGTCAGGGGTGCGGGATCGCGGTCGGCGCGCACTACCAAGGCGCGGATGTGCCTCAGGGTGCGGCACTTGGCGTTGGCCGGCAGCTGGGTGGTGTAGCTGATGCCCAGGGACACCTCGCCACTGGCCAGCAGCCCGGGCAGGAGCAGGAAGTTGGCGTTGCGCACCACCAGCACACAGTGCGGCGCCACCTCGCGCAGATGGGCCAGCAGCGGCGGCAGCAGGCCGCATTCGACGTCGTCGGACATGCCCAGGCGAAACACCGCGCGACTGGCGCCGGGGTCGAAGTCGTCGACCTCGCTCAAGGCATTGGACAGGCCGTCCAGGGCCGGACGCAGCCGTTCGAGAATGGCCAGGGCGCGCGGGGTGGGCTCCATCGCCCGACCGCTGCGGACCAGCAGGGGATCGTCGAAGAACTGTCGCAGGCGCACCAGGGCGGCGCTGATGGCCGGCTGGCCAAGAAAGAGCTTTTCCGCAGTGCGGGTGAGGTTGCGCTCGTGCATCAGGCTTTCGAACACCACCAGCAGGTGCAGGTCGATGCGGCGCAGGTCGTTGCGGTTCACGGCATCCCTCCGCGAAGGTCAGGCGCCGGGAGAGGCGCCTGACCGTCGTTTACCTTACTTGGCGGCCAGCTTGGCGTAGCTGGTCATCAGGTTGCGGTAGTTGGGGATGTGGTTGGACAGCAGGGCGCCCAGGCCCTCGATGTCGTTGCGCCAGTCGCGGTGCAGTTCGCAGGCCACGCTGAACCAGTTCATGAGCTGCACGCCGGCGGCGCTCATACGCGCCCAGGCGGCCTGCTGCACGGTCTTGTCGAAGGTGCCGGAGGCATCGGTCACCACGAAGACGTCGAAGCCTTCGGCGATGGCGGCCAGCGCCGGGAAGGCCACGCAGACGTCGGTCACCACACCGGCAATGATCAGCTGCTTGCGGCCGGTGGCCTTGATGGCGGCGACGAAGTCTTCGTTGTCCCAGGCGTTGATCTGGCCGGGACGGGCGATGTACGGCGCCTCGGGGAACAGCTCGATCAGCTCGGGCACCAGCGGGCCGTTGGGGCCCTGCTCGAAACTGGTGGTGAGGATGGTGGGCAGACCGAAGAACTTGGCGCTGTTGGCCAGGGCCAGGACGTTGTTCTTGAAGTCGCTGGGGGTGAAATCCTGCACCAGGGAGATCAGACCGGCCTGGTGGTCGATCAGCAGGACGACGGCATCGTTCTTGTCGAGACGGTTGTAGGGCTTGCTCATGGTGGAGTCCTCGGGGGTGGTGGTTGATGAGGTAACGGGCTGCGCTAGGCGCCGCCCAGGAGATGGCGGATGGCGATGGGTACGCCGGGGGTCTGGTATTGCCGCGCCGCCGCTTCCAGGCGCTGTTCGCCCTGGGTGACGCGGTGGTGGTGGCGCAGGTGCTCCAGCCAGGATTCGTCGCAGAAGAATTCCTGCCAGCGGCGCGGTTCGGCGCTGTCCTGCAGCAGCGCCCAGGAGAAGGCGCCGTTGCGCCGGCGCATGGCGCCCACCGCCTGCATGGCCTGGCGAAAGGCCGGGCCGTGCTCGGGGGCGATGTCGTATTCCAGGGTGACCATCACCGGGCCGCGCTCGCGGTCCAGGGAGTCGTCGAGGATGGGCGCCGGCCAGTGCAGCGAAGGCGCGATGTCCGCCGCCGGGGTGACCGGCAGGCGCAGGCGCCAGGTCAGCCCGATGCCGGCCAGCAGCACCCCGGCCGCCGCGCTCAGCGCCACGCTCAGGGAGAAATGACTGGCCAGGGCGCCCCAGAGGAAGCCGCCCAGGGCGCTGGTGCCAAAGAACACCAGGATATAGACGGCCAGGGCGCGGGCGCGCACCCAGGCGGGTACGGCGGTCTGGGCGGCCACCTGCAGGCTGGAGAGCACGGCGATCCAGGCCAGGCCGCTGGCCAGCATCACCGGCAACAGCCAGGCGAAGTCGCGGATCCAGGCCAGGCCGAGCAGGACCAGCGCATAGAGGGCACTGGCGCCGGCCACCAGCAGGTCGCTGGAGAGTCTTTCACGCAGGCGCGGCAGGAGCATGGCGCCGCCGATAGCGCCCAGGCCGACACAGCCGAGCAGGATGCCGAAATCCAGGGCGGTGCCCTGCAGGGCCTGGCGTACCAGCAGGGGCAGCAGGGCCATGCCGGCACTGGCGCCGAGGAAAAACGCGGCGGTCCGGGCCAGCACCACCTGCAGCTGGAGCGAGCTGCAGGCATAGCGGAAGCCGACCCGGACGGCGCCCAGCAGGCGCTCCGCGGGCAGCACGGCGGCTGCAGGTTGGCGTCGCCAGGTCAGGAGCGCGACGATCACGGCAAAAAAGGAGACGGCATTGAGGGCGAAGGTCAGCCAGGGACCGGCCAGGCTGACCAGCACCCCGGCCAGGGCCGGGCCGAGGGCGCGGGCCACGTTCATGCCCAGGCTGGACAGGGCGATGGCCGCGGGCAACTCGCTCTTGTCGACCAGCTCGGGGGTCAGCGCCGACCAGGCCGGCAGCATCAGCGCGGTGCCCACGCCCATGGCCAGGGTCAGGCCCAGCAGCAGCGGTACGGTCATCCAGCCGGCCAGGGTCAGACCAGCCAGGGCCAGGGCCACCGCGGCCATCCACAGCTGCACGCCGAGCAGATAGCGGCGCCGGTCGACGATGTCGGCCAGGGCGCCGGCCGGCAGCGCCAGCAGGAACATCGGCAGCGCCCCCGCCACCTGCACCAGGGCCACCGCCAGGGGGCTGGCGGACAGCGAGGTCATCAGCCAGCCGGCGCCCACCTCGTGCATCCAGGTACCGATGTTGGAGGCGATGCTGGCCAGCCACAGCCAGCGAAAGGTGCGCTGGCGCAGCGGCTGCCAGGGCGAGGCGACGTTGGGAGTCACGGCGGCGGCGGTCATGGCGGCGCTCCTCAGAAGCTGAAGCAGGAGCAGCCGAAGGCGCCCCAGAAGCCACTGAAGTCGCTCACCGGCACCCGGCTCTGGCGCGCCCGCTCATGGCCGTGGCCATGCACGGCACAGGCACCGGCGCACTGGTGCACGGCGGCTTGCAAGGGCGAACCAGGTTTCCAGTGACCGGGCACCTTGACCACCGGCGACCAGTCCGGGGTGACCGGCAAGGGCGGCGGACCCAGACGATCGAATTCCTCGGCGCCATGGACGATGCGGCCACCAACCACGGTGAGCACCGACTCCAGGTGCTTGATGGCCTCTTCCTCGACCGTGAAGAAGTCTGCCGAGAGCACCGCCACGTCGGCCAGCTGGCCCACCCGCAGCTGGCCCTTCTTGCCCTGCTCCGAGGAGAACCAGGCGCTGCCTTGGGTGAACAGCTGCAGCGCGGTGGCCCGTGGCAGGCCTTCCTGGTAGAGCGCGAGGCCGCCGACGGTACGGCCGCTGACCAGCCAGTACAGCGAGGTCCAGGGGTTGTAGCTGGAGACGCGGGTGGCGTCGGTTCCCGCGCCCACCGGCACGCCGGCGGCCAGCATCCGCTGGATCGGCGGGGTCTGCTCGGCCGCCTGGGCGCCATAGCGGTCGACGAAGTATTCGCCCTGGAAGGCCATGCGGTCCTGGATGGCGATGCCGCCGCCGAGCGCCTTGACCCGCTCGATGTTGCGCGGGCTGATGGTCTCGGCGTGGTCGAAGAACCAGGGCAGGCCGTTGAAGGGCACGTCGCGGTTGACCCTCTCGAAGACGTCGAGCATCCGCGAGATGGATTCGTCGTAGGTGGCGTGCAGGCGGAACGGCCAGCGCTGCTCCACCAGGTGGCGCACCACGGGTTCCAGATCGGCTTCCATGGTGGGCGGCAGGTCCGGGCGCGGTTCGAGGAAGTCCTCGAAGTCGGCCGCCGAGAAGGCCAGCATCTCGCCGGCGCCGTTGTGGCGGAGGAAGTCGGTGCCCTGGTGCAGGGTGACGCTGCTGGTCCAGTTCTTGAAGTCGGTCAGCTCTTCCTTGGGTCGCTGGGTGAAGAGGTTGTAGGCGATGCGCACGGTGAGCTGGTCGGCGTCGGCCAGTTCCTGGATCACCTGATAGTCATCCGGGTAGTTCTGGAAGCCGCCGCCGGCGTCGATGGCGCTGGTCAGCCCCAGGCGATTGAGTTCGCGCATGAACTGGCGGGTGGAATTGACCTGGTATTCCAGCGGCAGCTTGGGTCCCTTGGCCAGGGTGGCGTAGAGGATCATGGCGTTGGGCCGGGCGATGAGCATGCCGGTGGGCTCGCCGCGAGCGTCGCGCTGGATCTCGCCGCCCGGGGGATTGGGGGTGTCCCTGGTGTAGCCCACGACCCGCAGGGCGGCGCGGTTGAGCAGCGCCCGGTCGTAGAGGTGGAGGATGAACACCGGGGTGTCCGGCGCCGCCTGGTTGAGTTCGTCCAGGGTCGGCAGGCGCCGCTCGGCGAACTGGAATTCGTTCCAGCCGCCCACCACCCGCACCCACTGGGGCGCCGGGGTGCGCTCAGCCTGGTCCTTGAGCATGCGCAGGGCATCCGCCAGCGAGGGCACGCCCTCCCAGCGCAGCTCCAGGTTGTAGTTGAGGCCGCCACGGATCAGGTGCAGGTGGGAGTCGTTGAGGCCGGGAATGGCGCGGCGCCCGCGCAGGTCGACCACCTGGGTGGCCGGGCCGCGATGAGCCATGACGTCGCTGTCACTGCCCACGGCGATAAAGACGCCGTCCCTGATGGCGACCGCGGTCGCTTCGGGGCGCTCGGGATCGACGGTGTGGAGCTTGCCGTTGTGCAGGATCAGATCGGCGTGTTGCATGTGGCCTCCGGGACCAGGGTCAGAAGCCCGGGCGCAGGGCGCCCGGGAAGGTTCAGCGGGCGACGAAGGCCAGCAGGTCGCGGTTCAGCTGCTCGGCGTGGGTCACCGCGAAGCCGTGGGGCGCGCCGGCGTACACCTTGAGTTCGGCGCCGCGGATCAGCTGGGCGGCGAGCTTGCCGGTGGTTTCGAAGGGCACCACCTGGTCGGCGTCGCCGTGGATCACCAGGGTGGGTACGTCGACCTTGGCCATGTCTGGGCGGAAGTCGGTTTCCGAGAAGGCGGTGACGCAGTCCAGGGTGCCCTTCAGCGACGCCAGCAAGGCGATGTTGAGGGTCTGGGTGAAGACGCCCGCGGAGACCTCCTGGCCCTTGTTGGTGCCATAGAAGACCGGGGCGAAGTCGGCGAGGAACTGGGCGCGGTCCTTGAGCAGACCACCACGGATACCGTCGAAGACGCCCTGGTCGACGCCCTGGGGGAAATCCGGCTTCTGCCCGAACAGCGGGGTGACGGCGCCGAGCAGCGCCAGCTTGGCGACCCGCGCCGAACCGTGGCGCGCCAGGTAGCGGCTGACGTCGCCACCACCCATGGAGAAGCCCACCAGGGTGACGTCGCGCAGGTCCAGGTGCTCGATCAGCTCCTTGATGTCGTCGGCGAAGGTGTCGTAGTCGTAGCCGTTCCACGGCTGGCCGGAGCGCCCGAAACCGCGGCGGTCGAAGGCGATGGCGCGATAGCCGTTGGCGGCCAGATGGTGCATCTGGTAGTCCCACATATCGGCATCAAGCGGCCAGCCGTGGCTGAACAGCACGGGCTTGCCGCTGCCCCAGTCCTTGAAATAGATCTCGACGCCGTCGCGGGTGGTGAAGGTGCTCATGGTTGTTCGCCTCTAGCGGTGGGGGGAGTGGAAAAGGCGCCCGAGCGGGCGTTGAGCCAGGGCGCGCACAGGCGGCTCACCCTCGGCATGATCAGGAACACCACCAGCGGCACGATGCACAGGGTGATCAGCAGGTTGCTGGGCACCGGTCCGGCCAGCAGCGGATAGCGCGCGAACAGCGGCTGCCACAGCGGCGGGATCAGCATCGTCAGGGGCGCGATGACTAGGTAGGTGAGCACCGCCTGCTTCCAGGCCGGTGGCTGGCGCACGCCGGGGCGTGGCGGGGTGAACCAGAATTCGGCGTCGGCATGCACCTCGGGCGCATCGGCCTCGCGCAGCAGCGGCGCCACCTCGGCGATCAGCGCCTGGCGCTCCGGCGAGGCCAGCCAGGCCTGCAGTTGTTCGACGTCGGCGAAGCGCACCAGGGTGGTGAAGGCGGCGCCCTCCTCGGCCGGCGGGATGACGTCCACGCCGAGGTGACCGCAGGCCGCGCGGGCGGCGGTGACGGCGCGCTGCAACCAGCGCTGGTAGGCCTGGTGCTGGCCGGCCAGGGGCTGGTGACGGATCACCAGGGTGACGATGCGGCCGTGGGCCTGGTGCGGGTCTTGCCCGAGTGCGGCGGTCATGACAGCGCCCTGGCGAAACGGCCCTGGGCGGCGTGACGCCTGGCCAGCCGCGCCTCCAGCGAGTAGCGACCCGGTCCGGTGAGTGCCAGGGTGCCGAACAGCACCAGCAGCAGCCAGCCGAACTGACCCTCTTCCAGCGACCACTGCGGATGCACCACCAGCAGGGCGATCAGCAGCAGCCCCAGGATCGGCAGGCAGGCCAGGCGCGTCGCCCAGCCCAGGACGATCAACAGCGGGCAGAGCACCTCGGCGAAGACGGCGAAACCCAGGGTCGGCCAGGCACCCAGGTGCAGCGGGTCCTCGATCAGGCCGAGCTGCTGGCGGAAATGCAGCGCCTTGGGCAGGCCGTGCACCGCCAGGAGCAGTCCGGCGCCACCCAGGCGCAGGAACAAGAGTCCCAGATCCAGTCGCGTCTCGCGCATGGCCCATCCTCCTGATGAGAGAGTCGGCTGCGAGAAAAGCCCCGCGCCGTCGATGGGGCGGACTTTCGCCCGGACGCTGGGGAGCGGCCTTGGACGTCTGTGCTGGTTTTTGTACGCCTGTGCTGTGGCGTATGGCTGAAAGGATTCAGGTCACAGCCAAGGCAGGATAGTCAACCTCAGAGGGACTGTTTAACGCGCGAGCACTACTTATTCGAATACGGAGTGGACAGTAATCTAGCCCCATCGCATCCACGCCGGATGCCGGATCTGGAAAAGGACCCTCGCCCATGAACACCCAAGCCCTCACCGCCACCACCGGCCGCCTGCTGCTCGCCAGCCTCTTCCTGTTCAGTGGCGTGGGCAAACTGCTCGCCCCGGCCGCTACCAAGGGCTACATCGCCGCCATGGGCCTGCCTTTCCCGGACCTCGCCTACCTGGGCGCCCTGGTGGTGGAGCTGGGCCTCGCCAGCCTGCTGCTGATCGGCTATCGCACTCGGCCGGTGGCCCTGGCCATGGCCGCCTTCACCCTGGTCACCGCCCTGGTGTTCCACAGCCACTTCGCCGACCAGAATCAGTTGATCCACTTCCTCAAGAACGTCGCCATCGCCGGGGGCCTGCTGCAGGTGGCGGCCTTCGGCGCCGGGGCCCTGAGCCTGGATGGCCGGCGACCGCTGCGGGCGGCCCGGCTGGCCTGATCGCCCTCGCTCGTTGCGCCCGCCTGGATCCTTGGGTTCAGGCGGGCGCCGTCACATCCAGCATCCTGGCGCAGGCCTCGCGCACCAGCTCGAGGAACAGGCGCAGTCGCGCCGGATAGACCCGGGCGTAGGGATAGATGAGATAGATCGGCAGGGGCGTGGCCTGCCATTCGGGGAGCAGATGTACCAGGCGCCCCGCGGCGACGTCCTCGCGTACCATCCAGTGCGACAGCGCCGCGCAGCCCAGTCCCCGCACCGCGGCATGGCGGGCGACGAAGAGACTCTCGGTGGCCAGCCGCGCCCGCAAGGGGATCAGCCGGCTTTCGCCAGAAGAACCCAGCTGCAGGCGCAATTCGGTCTGGTAGAACTGGGTCATGGCGATCCAGGGCAGCGCCGTCAGCTCCTCGGGTGCCCTCAGCGTGCCTGCCAGGTCCGGCGCCGCCACCAGGATGCGCTGGACATCGCCCAGGCGCACCGCCACGGTGTCCGAATCCTCCACCGCCCCCACCCGAATCGCGCAGTCGACGCCATCGGCGACGAAATTCGGTGCGCGGTCGCTGAGCACCCAGTCCACCTGCATGCCCGGATAGCGCCGCAGATAGGTCTCCAGCGGATCGAGCAACTGCTCCTGGCCGAAGGCATGGGGCATCACCACCCGCAGCCGCCCCTCGGGCTCGGCATGGGCGCCGTGCAGGGCGGCGGCGAAGGCCTGCCAGTCGCCGAGCAGTTGCTGGGCCTGGCGATAGCAACGCTGGCCATCCTCGGTCAGGCGCAGGGCGTGGGTCGAACGCTGCACCAGACGCACCTGCAGCGCCGCCTCCAGTGCCTGCAGGCGCCGGCTGACGGTGGGCTGGGTGGTGCCGAGCTGGCGCGCGGCCGCCGACAGACTGCCGGCCTCGACGATGCGGACGAAGGTCTCCAGCAGGTCGAGACGGTCGTGAGAAAAGGTACTGTTCATACGGCCTACGTATACCCCCTGTACCGGACGTTCGGCTACAGGGGGCGATGGTTGTGCTGAACAATACGCTCATCGTCTTCCCACCGGATGAACCGCCATGACCGATATTCCACTCCCGCATAGCCAGACCTCAGCGCACCGTACCGGCCTGTCCCCTGCCCTGCTCGGCCTGCTGGCCACCGGCGCCGGCCTCAGCGTGGCCAACCTCTATTACAGCCAACCGCTGCTGGGCACCCTGGCCAGTGCCCTGCCCGCGCCCGCTGCCGACGTCGGGCTGATCCCCACCCTCACCCAGCTCGGCTATGCCCTGGGGCTGCTGCTGCTCGCACCCCTGGGTGATCGCTTCGACCGCCGCCGCATCATCCTGGCCAAGCTGGCCGTACTGCTGCTGGCGCTGCTGGGCGCCAGCCTGGCGCCCGGGCTGCACGGGCTGCTGCTGGCCAGCCTGGTGACCGGGCTGGCCGCCACCGTGGCCCAGGACCTGGTGCCCGCCGCCGCGACCCTGGCGCCGCCGGCCGAGCGCGGACGCATCGTCGGCACGGTGATGACCGGCCTGCTGCTGGGCATCCTGCTGTCCCGGGTGGTCAGCGGCCTGGTGGGCGAGTGGCTTGGCTGGCGGGCGGTCTATCTGTTCGCCGCCCTGAGCATCGCCGCCATCGGCGTGGCGGTCTGGCGCGGCCTGCCCGCCTTCGCCGCCACCACCCAACTCAGCTATCCGGCCCTGCTCGGCTCCCTGGGCGCGCTCTGGCGCCGCCATGCCGCCCTGCGCCGGGCGACCCTGGCGCAAGCCCTGCTGTCGGTCGGCTTCAGCGCCTTCTGGTCGACCCTCGCCCTCTATCTGCACGCCGGGCCCTTCCAGCTGGGCAGCGCCGCCGCCGGCGCCTTCGGCCTGGCCGGTGCCGCCGGTGCCCTGGCCGCGCCCTGGGCCGGCCGCCTGGCGGATCGCCATGGCTCGGAGTGGGTAACGCGGCTGGGCATCGGCCTGGCGGCCCTGGCCTTCGCCAGCCTGCTCCTGCTGCCCTGGCTACCAGGCGTGACCGGTCTGGTGCTGCTGGCGCTGGCGACGGTGGTCTTCGACCTGGGCGTCCAGGCCACCCTGATCGCCCACCAGGCCCAGGTCTACGGCCTGGAACCCGAGGCGCGCAGCCGACTCAACGCGGTGCTCTTCACCGGCATGTTCATCGGCATGGCCAGCGGTGCGGCCCTGGGCAGTCTGCTGCTGGCCCGGCTGGGCTGGAATGGCGTCGCCGGCCTGGCGCTGGCCACCGCCCTGCTGGCCCTGGCGGTACGGCTCTGGCCTGGCCGTCCGCGCCCGGTTCGGTGATCGCGGACCAGGATCTGACGCCACCCAGCCCGAGACATCGTCAACCAGGATAGGACGACCATTCTCCTCCCAGCCCGTTAATCAAACCGCAGCGCCACAGTAGGATGACTTCCATGGCGTCGGTACAGACCGCGCCCCTTCAGACAAGGAGCCTCATCATGCTGGCCATTCGTAAAGCTTCCGATCGCGGCGCCGCCAACCACGGCTGGCTCAAGTCCTTCCACACCTTTTCCTTCGCCAGCTACCGCAATCCGGCGGAACAGGGCTTTTCCGACCTGCTGGTGATCAACGACGACACCGTGACCGGGGGCCAGGGCTTCGGCGAGCACCCGCATCGCGACATGGAGATCTTCTCCTATGTGCTCGAAGGCGCCCTGGAGCACCAGGACAGCCTGGGCACCGGCTCGGTGATCCGCCCCGGTGACGTCCAGCTGATGAGCGCCGGCAGCGGCGTCAGCCACAGCGAGTACAACCACTCCGCAAGCGAGCGGGTGCACTTTCTGCAGATCTGGATCGTGCCCAACGTGCGCCGCGCCGAACCGCGCTACCAGCAGCAGCACTTCAGCGCCGAGGCCAAGCGTGGTCGCCTGGCCCTGATCATCTCGCCGGACGGCGCCGAGGGTTCGCTGGAAGTGCGCCAGGACGCCCGCGTCTACGCCGGGCTGTTCGACGGCAGCGAGAGCGCCCGCCTGCAACTGGCCCCCGAGCGCCATGCCTATGTGCACGTCGCCCGCGGCAGCCTGGAGCTGAACGGCGTCCTGCTGCAGGCCGGTGACGGCGCAAGGCTGCGCGGCGAACGCGAGCTGCAGCTGGCCCACGGCACCGACGCCGAGGTGCTGGTGTTCGATCTGCGGCCCAACGAACTGCCGCAAATGCCCTGACCCTGTCTGCGCCTAGGTAGTAGCAGGCGCCAAGCCCGGAGGCCGCTCAGTCGGCCTCCCCTTGCCGAGAACGCGCCATGAGCACCCAAGCCCTGACCTCCCTGGTGGCCGGTAACGCCACCCTCTGGCTGACGCTGAACGTCTTTGGCGAACAGCTGGGCCTGCCGGTACCGGCCTATCCCTCGCTGGTGGTGATGGGCGCGGCGGCCGATGAGGCCGAATTGCTCCTGGCGCTTCTGGCTACCGTGGCGGTCACCGGGGTGGCCGATCTGCTCTGGTACTGGGCCGGTCGGCGGCATGGTGCCTGGCTGCTGCGCCATCTGCCGGGTCATGTCCCGGCCGCCACCCGCTTGCCCGGCCTGCTGCTGGTGGCCAAGTTCATTCCCGGCGCCGCGGCCCTCGCCACCCTCAGCGCCGGGGCCAGTGCCATGCCCCTGCGGCGCTTCCTGGCCTACGACCTGGGCGGCGCCACCCTGTGGATCGGCTCCGGTCTGGCCCTGGGTCGGCTGTTCGAGGCGCACATCCTGGCCCTGCTCGACGGACTCCAGGCCTATGGCCCGGCGCCCCTGCTGCTCGCCGGACTGCTTGGCCTCGCCCTGCTGGGCTGGCACCTGCTGGCCCGCCGGCACGCTCGGCCAAGTCCGTCGCGACAGTATTGCGCCTAGACGGTTGCCGTCTTAACGCTAATTAACGATAGCCAACTCGCACGTCAGACAACTGCACGGAATCATTCTCATCCAGGCGGTCGCGCCACGCGGCTGGTTTGATAGGGAGAGCGCCATGTCCATGACCGTCGATAGCACCCTGGCTCTATCCAGTACCCGACTGGTCGGTTTGGCAGCCTGGCAGGAACGGCTGGCCAAGGAAGTCCTGCTGCAGCATCTGGAGCGCGGCATCAGCGTCAGCCAGGTCGCCTCCGTCTGCGGCCTGTCGCGCAGTCACTTCACCCGCCAGTTCAAGCTCAGCGCCGGACTCGCCCCCCTGGAATGGCTGCGCCAGCAACGCATCGACCGCGCCCGGCACCTGCTCGCCGAGCACCGACTACCCCTGGCGGCGATCGCCCTGGAGTGCGGCTTCTTCGATCAGGCGCATCTGAGCCGGGTGTTCACCCGCGCCGTCGGGGTCCCGCCGCTGGCCTGGCAACAGCAGGCCCTGGAGCGGCGGTTGCTGACGGAACTGGCGCAGGTGCAGCCGCAGCATGGCCAGCAGGCGGTAGCCTAGGGCCGCCCCGCTGCCTTCGACCAGGATCAGCGACTTGTCCACCAGTTGCCCCAGCAGGGGGATGAACAAGGCCTCCTCCAGCCCGCGCTGCGCCGCCAGGCGCAGGGCCTGCTGACGACTGAAGCGCTCGCCGGCCTCGGCCAGGGTCGCCAGCACGGCGAATTCCGACTCGCTCAGGCTGTGCAGACTCCAGTCGAGCATGGCGCCAAGGCTGCGCTGGCGTTGCGCCGCCGTGCGCCGTCCGGCCACGCTCAGGTAATAGCCGCCGTCGAGTTGCGCCAGTACCCCCGCCAGCCCCAGCGCCGCTACCTGCTCGGCCAGGATCTCCAGCGCCAGGGGCACGCCTTCGCTGCGGCGGCAGATCTCGCCCACCAGCTGCACGTCGGCCGGCCGCAGCTGCAGCCCCGGCAGGCGCGCCCGGGCACGTCGGACGAACAGCCGAAAGGCCGGCTCGCGCATGGCGTCGCGCAGTTGCCGCGCGGGTGGTTGCGCGACCGGCAGCGGCGCCAGGCGCAACACGGCCTCGCCTTCCACCCGCAAGGCTTCGCGACTGGTGACCAGCACCCTGAGTTGCGGACAGCCCTGCAGCAGGTTTTCCACCAGCCAGGCCGCGGGTTCGACCAGGCGCTCGGCGTTGTCCAGCACCAGCAGCAGGCGCCGCGTGGCCAGCGCCTCCTGCAGCGCCGGCAGGCCACTGCCGCTGGCCAGGCCCAGGTCACTGGCGAGACGGTCCACCAGCGCCATCATGTGGCCCAGCGCCGCAAGATCGAGACTCTGGATCCCGTCGGCGAAGTCTTCCAGCGTGGGCAGCAGGTGCTGGACCAGCAGCGACTTGCCGACACCGCCGGTGCCCACCACCGACACCAGGCGGCGTTGCGCGAGCAGGCGACGCAATTCGACCAGGCTGGTGTCGCGCCCCTCCAGGGGCGTCAGGGGCAGCGGCGTCTCGGCCAGCGGCGTGAGGTCCGCTTCGTTCAGGCGCTCCACCGCCAGGGCGAAGCCGTAGCCGCGCTGCCGGGCGCTGAGAATGGGATCCCGATCGCTGTAGGGCCGCAGCACCCGGCGCAGGGCCGAGATGTGCACCCGCAGATTGATGTCCTCGACGACGGCGCCGGGCCAGACCCGGGCCATCAGGGTCTGCTTGCCGACCAGCTCGCCGGGGTGCTCCAGCAGCACCCGCAGGATATCCAGTGCGCGCCCACTCAGGGGCAGCGGCCGCTCGCCATCCAGCAGCAGGCGCCGGCGCGCATCCAGGACCAGGCCGCAGAAGCGGAAGGCACTGGCGTCTTCCAGGGACTTGGGCTCTTGCATGACCATGTCGCGCCCCCTCGCTGCGGGTCCTGCGGGCACCTGGCTCCGCAGCCCCTCGCCAGTAGGCGCCTCTCCTTGCCGATAGGTATGACCATTCTGGCCGCTGCCCAGGCAAGGCGTATGACGATCTACGGCCAGAAGCTGCCATCGATGGGCGTGATACCGCCATCCGCAGCTGCGTTCAGCTGAACTGGTAGCGGTACTGCGCTGGGGTCAGCCCCAGATGGCTCTGGAAGGCGGCGCGCATGCAGCGATCGCTGGCGAAGCCGCTGCGAAAGGCCACGGTCTTCAGCGGCAGCTCGGAGGTCTCCAGCAATTCGCGCGCATGATCGATGCGCGCCCTGAGCACGAACTCCAGGGGCGTCATGCCGGTGTCGCGCTTGAACACCCGGGCGAAGTTGCGGGTGCCCATGGTCGCGAGTTCGGCGAGCCGGCTGATCGAATAGGCCTGGTCGATGTTCGCTACGACATGCTGCTGCACCCGGGTGATGGCGGTGGTCGCCTCCGGCTCGTCGAACAGCGGACTGAACTGGGCCTGCTTGCCCTGCCGCTGGGTCACCACCACCAGCACCTTGGCCACCTCCCGGGCGATGGCCTTGCCGTGGTCTTCGGCCACCAGCGCCAGCGCCAGGTCGATGCCGGCGGTGACTCCGGCCGAGGTGAGCAGCGGGCCGTCGCTCAGGTAGATCTCGTCGGCGGTCACCTGGGCGCGGGGAAAACGGCGCGCCAGACGTTCGCGATAATTCCAGTGGGTGGTCACCCGCCGGCCATCGAGCAGACCGGCGCTGCCGAGCAGAAAGGTGCCGGTGCAGACCGCCCCGTAGCGCGCGCACTGCGCGGGCACCTGCCGTAGCCAGGCCGCGACATCGGGATGGGGCTCCAGATAAGCACCCGGCCCGCCGGGCACCAGCAGCAGGTCGTAGGCCCCCGGCGGCTGCTGGGTGGTGAGCTCCGTGCGTATCGTCATGCCATTTGAACAACGCAGAGTCCGCCGCCGCCCCGCGGCGATGGTCACGATGCGATAGTGGTCGGCTGCCGGCAGATAGCGATTGGCGATGGAGAACACCTCCACCGGCCCGGCGAAATCCAGCATCAGCACCTCGGGGACCAGCAAGAAAGCCACTGTCCTCGTCATGGCGATACATCCTTATCCGTGTTGCAGTTTGTCCTTGGACGCTGGAGCGTCCGGGTGACGGTAGGGACGAGGATAAGGATCTGTCCCCCGAGGACAAGCAGTAGCAAAAGGCCATCCATCTATTTTTTGCCACGCGCGATCAGGGGCCAACGAAAGGAAGGCCTCTGGCTCAGGGTTCTTGTGGACCTGCTATTGGCGCTACCCCCGCCGCAACCTGATCAGGGTGATCTCGCTCGGCGCGCCGAAACGCAGCGGCGGGCCCCAGTAGCCAGTGCCGCGGCTGATGTAGACGGTCAGTCGACCCAGGCGGTGGATGCCGGCCACCCAGGGTTGCTGCAGGCGCACGAAGTGCATCCAGGGCCAGAACTGGCCGCCGTGGGTGTGGCCGGAGAGCTGCAGGTCGGCGCCGGCGGCTTCGGCCTTGGGCGCCGAGCGCGGCTGATGGGCCAGCAGCAGGCGGAACAGGCCTTCCGGGGTGCCGGCGAAGGCGGCGGCGGCGTCGCTGCGGTGGCTGGGCACATAGAGCGGCGCCGAGTAGTCGGTGATGCCGGCCAGCACGAAGGGCGTGCCCTGGTGCTGCAGCACCCGATGCTCGTCGAGCAGCACGGTCAGGCCCTGGTCGCGCCAGGTGCGCACCCAGGCTTCGGCGCCGGAATAGTATTCGTGGTTGCCGGTGATGGCGTAGGTGCCCAGGCGCGCCTTGAGCCCTTGCAGCGGCAGGAATTCGTGCTGCAGTTCGGCCACGCTGCCGTCCACCAGGTCACCGGTGATGGCCACCAGATCGGCGTCCAGGCCGTTGACCCGGTCGACGATGCGTTGCAGATAGCCGGCCTTGATGGTCGGGCCGATGTGCAGGTCGCTCAGTTGCACGATGCGCAGTCCGTCCAGGCCGGAGGGCAGGCTGGGCAAGGCTAGTTCCACTTCCTTGACCCTGGCCGTGCGGCGGGCGTTGTAGACGCTGCGCAGGGCCACCAGCAGCACCAGTCCCAGCACCGCCCAGGCACTGCCGACGCGCCAGGCGGCGTCCAGCGGCTGACCGATGAGGCTGGCCAGGGCCACCACCAGACCGCGCAGCAGGCTGAACACCGCCAGGCTGGAGAACACGCCCATGGCGATCAGCGCCGCCCAGGCCAGCAGGCGCGAATTCATGTCCCGCGAACGAAAGCCCAGGGGCACCAGGACGAAGGACAGCAGCAGCAGGGCCCAGAAGGGTAGCTGGGCGGCCGGCGTCAGCCCGAGGTCACCGATGACGCTGAGGCCGATGAACAGGTGCAGGGCGAAGAGAACCAGATACATCATGGCGCGGGAGCGGAACATGGAGGGCCCTGAGGCTAGGAAGAGGTCTTACCTTAGCACCCCGCCGGTCGCCCCTCGGAGCCCCGGTGTGTTTCCGGCTACAACGATTCAGCCGGCATTCAGCGCTGCTCCGCCTCGCCGGCCTGGGCCGCCTGATCCGCGCGCCGGCCCAGGTAGAAGCCGAGCCAGGCCCAGAGCGCCGCGCAGCCGGCGCCCACCAGCGCCGGCAGCCAGGCGCCGTGGCCGAGCAGATCCAGCAGACTCTTGGCCCAGCCGCTGGCGGCGTCACCGGCGCGATAGACCACGGTGTCGATGAAGTTCTTGGCCTTGTACTGGGTCTCGGCGTCCAGCGGCGCGAAGAGCATCTCGCGACCCGGGCGGATGAAGGCGTATTCGCCGATCCGCCTGACGATCATCAGCCCCGCCAGCATGGCGAAGGTGGGCAGCAGCGCGAGGCCCAGGAAGCCGATGCACATCAGCAGCGGCACCCCGGCCAGCAGCACCCGCACCCCGAGGCGCTGGGCCAGGCGACCGGTGATCAGCACCTGGCTGGCCAGGGCGCCGGCCTGGACCACGAAGTCCAGCAGGCCGAACACCTGCACCTGGCGGGCGCGATCGGGAAACAGCTCGGCCACCAGTCGCGCCTGCTCGAAGTAGAGAAAGGTGCTGACCGTGGCCAGCAGGATGACGAAGGCGCTCACCGCCAGCAGATAGGGCGAGGCCAGCACCCGGGTCAGGCCGCTGAAGGGGTTGCCGGCCACCGGGCGACGCGGACTTTCGGTCGGCGGCGCACCCGGGCGTCCGGCACCGCGGGTCTCGCGCCAGCCCATCAGATAGGCCTTGAGCCTGAGCGCCAGGAGCAGCAGCGCGGCGGCCAGCAGCGCCAGGCCCGCTTCACCGATCAGGGGCGCCAGGGCGGCGGCCAGCACCGGCCCGAGCAGGCCACCGACACTGGCCCCGGCGGCGATGAAGGCGAACAGCCGCCGCGCCTGGGCGCCGTCGAAGACATCGGCCATCAGACTCCAGGCCACCGAGACCACGAAGAGGTTGTAGACCGAGATCCAGACATAGAAGGTACGCGCCAGCCAGACGCTGTCGCCTAAGCTTGCGAAGCAGGCGGCGAAGGCCAGGAGGTTGAGCGCGAAGAAGCCGTAGACCCAGTCGACGAAGCGAATCCGCGCCACCCGCGAATTGAGCCAGGCGAACAGCGGCACGGCGAGCAGCATCACCACAAAGGTGGCGGTGAACAGCCACTGCAGATTCTCCACGCCGCCGGCGATGCCCATGGCCTCGCGGATCGGCCGCAGCATGAAGTAGCCGGCGAACAGGCAGAGAAACAGCGCAAAGCCCGCCAGGGCCGCGGACGATTCACCGGCGCGGGCGTCGAGGACGCGACCGAGCCAGTCCTTCATCTAGGCGAACAGCCCGGCGATGGCCTCGCGCTGGCGCGCATCGGGCAGGCGCCCGCGACCGGCCTGGAGGTTGTCGACCATGTAGCGCGGATTGCTGGTGGCCGGGATCACCACAGTCACCGCTGGGTCGGCGAGGATGAACTTGAGCAGCAGTTGCGCCCAGCTGGTCGCGCCCAGTTCGGCGGCCAGCGGCGGCAGTGGCTTGCCACGGGTGCCGGCGAGCAGGTTGCCGCGCTGGAAGGGTCTATTGATCAGCACGGCGATGCCCTGGTCGCGGCAATAGGGCAACAGGCGTTTTTCGGCTTCGCGCTCGCCCACCGAATAGTTGAACTGCACGAAGTCGACCTTCTCCTTTTTCAGGGTAGCGAGCAGATCGTCCAGCGCCGCTTCGCGATAGTGGGTGACGCCCACGTAGCGCACCTTGCCGGCCTGCTGCTGTTCGCGCAGCAGGGCCAGTTGGTTGGCGGTGTCCTGCAGGTTGTGCACCTGGACCAGATCCAGGCGCTCGGTCTGCAGGGCCTTGAAGCTGGCGGCCAGTTGCGCCGCGCCGCGTTCGCGGCCGGTAGAGGAAATCTTGGTGGCGAGAAAGACCTTGTCGCGGGCCTGGGCCCGCCTGACCAGCTCCCCGGCCACCCGTTCGGAGTTGCCATAGCTGGGCGCGGTGTCGATGAGGGTGCCGCCGCCGTCGAGCAACGCCTTGAGCACCTCCTGCAGCGGCGCCAGGGCGGCGTCGTTCAGGTCGACATCGAGATTGCCCGAGGTGCCCAGGCCGATGACCGGCAGCGCCTCGCCGGTGCGCGGGATCTTGCGGGTCAGCAGCGGCTCGGCGGCCTGGGCGCTCTGCCACAGCCAGGGCGCGGCGGTCACGGCCGCAGCCAGGGCGGTGGTGGTCTGCAGGAAATGGCGACGGGTCGGCATGGCGGGCCTCGCGACGATCGGATTCGGAAAGGTGACCCTTGAGTTAAGCGGTTCTTCCAGCCGATTGCCTACCGGGCTCATTGCGGCATGTTGCGGCGCTCTCGCAGGTTGAGTTGAGCGCAGCGAAGCCCAACACCGCCCAAGGTTGGACATCCCTGTTGGGCTTCGACGATGGAGCCGTCCCAGACCAACCTACGTGGCTAGCTCCCGTAGCGTGGACAACGGCGTAGCCTTGTCTGCTAATGGCATTAGCGCACACCTGTGGAAAACGCTGCGCGGTTTTCCACGCTACGGGTTGGCGACATCCTGGCCCGCAAGGATGTCGTGATCCGCTGGTGGCAAACTTCCATCGCCGCCCAGGTAGCGGTCGTAGAAATCCCGCACCGTGACGTTCTTGTGCTTGGCTTCGAACATGATGTCGAAACGGTCGAGGAACTGGCAGGCGTAGCGGTTGCACCAGTCGTTCCACATCATGTCACTGTGGGCATAGAGCAGCCGCTTGCTGATCTGCTGCAGCAGGAACTTGATGTCGATGCGCTCGCTGGGCGAGACGCCCATTTCCATCAGCGCCTCCGGCGGCTGGGAGTAGTGCATGGCCGGACGCACCCCGCGCCAGCTGTCGATGATGCGCGCCACCCGTGGCTCCCAGGGATCGATGTAGGCCTCCTCGTGGATCCAGCAGTGGTGGATGTCCAGCACCACCGGGGCGAGGTCGGCCAGTTGCAGGCAGTCGTCGACGCCATAGGTCTTTTCATCGTTCTCGAAGGTGATGCAGTTGCGCGCCTCGCCTGAAAGACGCGGCCAGACCGCGCGGATGCCCGGCACGCCCAGGCGACCGGCGATGTGCACGTTGCACTTGAAGTCCTGGAATGTCTGGCCGTAGCCCATCAGGCGGATCATGTCGGCGTGGTATTCGAATTCCTTCAGGCTGTTCTCCACCACCTCCGGGCGATCCGAGCCCAGCACGCAGAATTGCCCGGGGTGCAGCGACAGCCGCACATCGCGGCGGCGGGCCAGCTCGCCCAGCCGGCCGAAGCGATCCTCCAGCAGCGCCTGCAATTCCTGGGAGCGATAGAAGTAGGCGAATTCGGCGTGGCTGTAGAAGGGCAGCAGGTCGCTGCTCAGGCGAAGCATGCGCAGATTGTCCGGCAGGTCGGCGACGTGCTCGACGAATCTCAGCTGGGCATCGAGGTTGTGGGTGACCACGTCCAGCAACTTGGCCTCGGCGGCGGCGCGCTCGACGCTGCCCAGCCAGCGCAGGGTGGTGGTGCGGGTATTGAAGGCCCGCTCGACCTGCTCCAGTTCCTTGAGCGACAGGCTGCGCTCGGGGTGACGGTACATGCAGGCAAAGCCGATTCGATACATGGGACGCTCGGGTCAGGGACTCTAGGGATTAGTCCGCGCGGCGCCGCTTGGGTGCGGGTGGAGTGATGGGTGGAGGGGTGTCACCTGGAAATGTGGTGCCTGGGCGTGCCCTCACCCCGGCCCTCTCCCAGGGGGAGAGGGGGTGGTATGGCAAGGGGGGTGACGTTCTCGATGTATCAACTTGAGCGGCGGCAGCCAGTGGAAAACGCTGCGCGGTTTTCCACGCTACGGGAATCGATACTATTGCGGCCATGGCGGTCCGCCGATGCGGCCGCTCCTAGAGGGGATGAGGCTCTTGTAGGAGCGGCCCATGGCCGCGATGAAGATGCGCCCAAGCCTCCTAGCCCGGACCCAACCACACCGTTAGAGCATGCAGCGGTAGGGTGGAAAACGGCGCAGCCTTTTCCACGCATGCTCGGGCTGCCCTACCCCGGCCCGAACCACTGCGTCAGCGCATGCAGCACCAGCCCCACCAGGCCGCCCACCAGGGTGCCGTTGATGCGGATGAATTGCAGGTCCTTGCCGACGCTCTGCTCCAGTTGCTGGACCAGTTCATCGGTATCCCAGGCGGCTACCCGCTCGGCGATATAGTCGCCGATGCGCTGGCGGTTGCGGTCGATGAAGGGCGGCGCCACCGCCATCAGCTGCTCGTTGATCCAGCGTCTCATGGCTTCGTCGCGACTGAGCGTCTCGCCCAGTTCGGCCAGTAGCCGGCCCAGGCGGCGGCGGATGCGCGAATCCGGCGCGGCGAGATCCGCCTGCAGCCAGTTCACCAGTTCGTCCCACAGTTCCTGCAGATAACCCGCCAGCGCCGGGTGCTCCAGCAGCCGGTCGCGCAACTGCTCACCGCGCAGGCGAACGGCCGGGTCCTCCTTGAGGCGCTCGATGAAGCCGACCAGATAGCCATCGAAATGCCGCCGCAACTCGTGCTCGCGGTCATGGCTGATCTCGCCGATCAGCCGCGACACCGCCTGCACCACCTTGATCGCCGACCAGCGTCCGACCCGCTCGTCCAGCCCCAGGTATTTGAGGGTGCGCAGTTCGCCGCCAATGGTGCGGGCGATCAGCGCCTGGGTGTCTTCGTCCTGCAGCAGGCGATCAATCTCCTGCAGCACCTCGTCGAGCACCGCCTGGTGGCGGCCGTCGGCGGTCAGCATGTCGAGCAGTTCGCCGGACAGCGCCGCCACGTCCAGGCGCTGCAGCCGCTCCACCGCCACCCGGCGGATGAAGGCCTGCACCCGCACCTCGCGCAGGGCCTCCAGGGAATAGCGGGCCACGCCGGTGGCCTGGCTGGCCACCGCAGCGGCGTTGTCCGGCTGACGCAACCAGCCGGCCAGACGCCCGGCGGCGTCCAGTTCCTCCAGCTTGGCCAGCACCTGGGGCGTGGCGAGGAAGTGCAGGCAGATGAAGTCCGACAGCTTGCGTCCGACCCCGGCCTTGTTGCGCGGGATGATGGCGGTGTGGGGAATCGGCAGGCCCAGCGGATGGCGGAACAGCGCGGTCACCGCGAACCAGTCGGCGATGGCGCCGACCATGGCCGCCTCGGCGAAGGCGGCGGCGTAGCCCCAGGCTGGATGGCGGGCCTCCAGGGCGGTGGCCAGGCAGTAGAGCGCCGCCGCCAGGAACAGCAGCAGCAGCGCGATGAGCTTCATGCGCCGGACCGGGGTGAGGCCGTCGCCGGAGAGTGTGGTCATGGAAAGGGGACAATCCTCGCGCGGGATGATCCCCGCATCCTACCCCAGACTAGAGTCTGACCCAGCGCTCCTCCTGCGCCGATTGCCGCGCGGCCTGGGCCAGGCGCTCCACCTCCCAGGCCTCCTGGAAGTCGACGCCGGTGTGATCGGGGTTGCCGCCCAGGGCTTCCAGCAGCGAGCGGACCTCCAGGGTCTTGAGTTCGTTGTAGCCGAGCTGGTGGCCGGGGGCCGGGCAGAAGGCGGCGTAGTCCGGCAGGTGCGGACCGGCCAGCAGGGTACGGAAGCCGGCCAGGCCCGGACGATCGCCGACCTGGTAGAGGCGCAGTTCGTTGAGGCGCTCCTGGTCGAAGCTGAGGGTGCCGCGGGTGCCGCAGACCTCGAAGGCCAGGCGATTCTTGCGCCCGTGCTTGAGCCAACTGGTGGTCAGGGTGCCGCGAGCGCCACTGGCGAAGCGCAGCAGCAGATGGGCTTGGTCGTCGATCTCCACCGTGCGGGTGCCGCCCTGGTGGGGCCGCTGGCCATGGGCGGTGTGCAGATCGGCGCAAAGCGCCGCCACCGGGCCGAGCAGAAAGCGCGCCAGCGACAGGATATGGCTGCCCAGATCGGCCAGGGCGCCGCCGGCCTGGCGGGTCTCGCAGCGCCAGGTGATGGGCCCCTGGGGATCGCCCATGAAGTCTTCGCTGAATTCGCCGCTAAAGCTGACGATCTCGCCCAGCTCGCCGCTCTGGATCAACTCGCGCGCCTGCTTGAGCATGGGATTCTGTAGGTAGTTGTAGCCGACCCGGTTGACCACCCCGGCCTGGCGCGCGGCGTCGCGCATCCGCGTGGCCTCCTCCAGGCTCACCGCCAGAGGCTTTTCGCAATAGACCGCCTTGCCGGCCGCCAGGGCGGCCAGGGCCATGGGCGCGTGCAACAGGTTGGGCGTGGTGATGGCCACCAGCTCGACCTGGGGATCGGCGATCAGGCGCTCCCAGTCGCAGCTGCGGACGAAACCCCAGGCGTCGGCGCAGCGGGCGGCGCGTTCCGGATCGGCGTCGGCCAGGGCCACCAGCCGCGGACGGACCGGCAAGCTGAAGCTGCTCGCCGCGTGATGGAAGGCCTGGGCGTGGGCATGACCCATGAAGCCGGTGCCGATCAGACCGATGCCGATGTCGCGCATGTCGTTCTCCGTCAGAGGTATGGAAAGACCCGGCCGGCCAAGCCAGTAGCCGACCGGGTAAAAGGAAGGGTGGGTGCAGGCTCGCCCTCACCCCGGCCCTCTCCCGGAGGGAGAGGGGGAAAAGCGGTCGGGTGTTGGCTCGGCTCCCACCCCGGCCCTCTCCCGGAGGGAGGGGGGAAAAGCGGTCGGGTGCAAGCGCAGCCCTCTCTCAGGGGAAAGGGGAAAGCGCCAGCCCTAGCGCTTGGCCTTGCGCTTGTTGCGGTACTGGTCGATGACCACGGCGACCACGATGATCAGGCCCTTGATGATGTCCTGGACGTAGGCGTCCACCCCGAGAAAGGTGAAGCCGCTGGCCATGGTGCCGAGGATCAGGGCGCCGATCACGGTGCCGGTGATGCGCCCTACCCCGCCCGCCAGGCTGGTGCCGCCGATCACCGCCGCGGCGATGGCGTCCAGTTCGTAGGACATGCCCATGCCGGCCTGGCCGGTGGCGGCGCGGGCCGAGGCCACGACCCCGGCCAGGCCCGCCAGCAGACCGGCGATGCTGTAGACGATGATCAGGTGCTTCTTGACGTTGATGCCGGAGATGCGCGCGGCCTGCATGTTGCCGCCGATGGCATAGGTGTACTTGCCGTACTTGGTGTAGCGCAGGGCGATATGGAAGATCACCGCCACCACCAGGAAGATGATCACCGGCATGGCCCCGGCGCCGATGGCGGTGTAGTTGTCGGACAACATGCTGATCGGCTGGCCTTCGGTGTAGTAGCGCGCCAGGCCGCGGGCCGAGACCATCATGCCGAGGGTGGCGATGAAGGGCGGGATGCCGGTGACGGCGATGATGCTGCCGTTGATGGCGCCGGCCAGCAGCCCCACCCCGAGGCCGGCCATGACCGGCACCCAGACCGGCAGGTCGGTCAGCGAGGGAAACACCGCGCGGCCGAAGTCCGAGGTCTGGGCCAGACTCGCCGCCACCATGGCCGACAGCGCCAGCACCGAGCCGGAGGAGAGGTCGATGCCGGTGGTGATGATCACCTGGGTCACGGCGATGGCCAGCAGGCCGATGATCGAGACCTGCAGGATCATCAGCACCAGGCGCTGGGAGTTCATCAGGAAACTCTGGTCGCGCAGCACCCAGCCGAAGGCCTCGAAGGCCAGGCCGATGCCCAGCAGCACCAGCAGGATGCCCAGTTCGGTGGGGATGCGGCGCCGCGGGCGCGCGGTGGGTAGCTCGGCGGTTTTCTTGTCCAGGAGGGCACTCATCTTGTTCTACCTCGTTATAGGCCGGAGGCGGCGGGCAGGCACCCGCCGCGCGTGACGCGCGCTAGTGCAGTACGGGATTGCCCGAGGCCAGGTGCATGACCCGCTCCTGGGTGGCTTCGCCGCGATCGAGAAAGCCGGTGACGGTGCCTTCGTGCATCACCATCACCCGGTCGCTCATGCCCAGGACCTCGGGCAGTTCGGAAGAAATCATGATCACCGCCAGGCCCTCGGCGGCCAGCTTGGCGATCAACCGGTAGATCTCGGCCTTGGCACCGACGTCGATGCCGCGGGTGGGCTCGTCGAGGATGAGGATGCGCGGGCGGGTCATCAGCCAGCGGGCGATCAGCGCCTTCTGCTGGTTGCCGCCGGAGAGGTTGGCGATGCACTGGTCCAGCGAGGGCGTCTTCACCCGCAATTGCTGGCGCATCTCCTCGCAGAGCTGATCGAGGCGCTGCTGCTGCACGAAGCCGCCGCTGGCGAAGCCGTTCAGCACCGCCACCTCCATGTTTTCCCCCACCGACAGGCAGGGAAAGATGCCGGTGTCCTTGCGGTCCTCGGTGAGCAGCGCCAGGCCTTTCTGGATGGCGAGGCAGGGATCGTTCATGCGCACCGGCTGGCCGTCGATGCGGATCTCGCCGGCGGTGGCCGGGGTCACCCCGAACAGCGTCTCGGCGACGTTGGTGCGCCCCGAGCCCATCAGCCCGGCGATGCCCAGCACCTCGCCGGCGCGCAGGTCGAAGGAGACGCCGGAAAACACCCCGTCCAGCCCCAGGTCGCGCACCGACAGCAGCACCTCGTCACGCGGCGCGGTGCGTTCCGGGAACAGCTGGGTCAGTTCGCGCCCCACCATCATGGCGATCAGGCCGTCGCCGTTCATGCTGTCGGCGCGCTGCAGGCCGATGTACTGGCCATCGCGGAACACCGCGACCTCGTCGGCGATCTGGAACACCTCGTCCATCTTGTGGGTGATGTAGACGATGCCCTTACCCTGGGCCTTGAGGTCGGCAATGATGGAAAACAGGTGCGCCACCTCGGTCTCGGTGATGGCCGAGGTGGGTTCGTCCATGATCAGCACGTCGCTGTCGTAGGACACCGCCTTGGCGATCTCCACCATCTGCCGCCCGGCGATGGACAGGCTGCCCACGCTGTCTTCCGGATCCAGGGCGATGCGCAGCCGGTCCAGCAGGGCCTGGGTCTGACGACGCATCTTGCCGTGGTCCACCAGGTGCAGGGCATTGAGCGGTTCGCGACCCAGCCAGATGTTCTCGGCGATGGTCATGAAGGGCATCAGGTTGAGTTCCTGGTGGATCATGGCGATCCCCGACTGCAGCGCCTGCAGCGGCGTCTCGAAGCGTACCGGCACGCCGCGCAGCCGCACCTCGCCGGCATCGGGCTGATAGATGCCGGCGATGATCTTCATCAGCGTCGACTTGCCCGCGCCGTTCTCGCCCATCAGCGCCAGCACGGTGCCGGGACGCACCCGCAGCTGCACGTGGGACAACGCCTTGACGCCGGGAAACTCCTTGGTGACGTCGACGATTTCCAGCAGGTATTCGCTGGGTGCGGCCGTGGCCGCAGGGGCGGGAGCTGTGGCAGGGGTGGCGGAACTGAGCATGATCACGATCTCCTCGCGGGCGCCGACCGGGCGGCGCGGGCCGCTGGTCAGTGAGGGGTGCGGGGCGCAGGGCTGGCCGTGACGGCATTCGCCAGGTGCGGGCAGGTGCCCGGCGGACAGGAGATCGGAGACCCATGCAGGGACAGGAAGCGGGATGGCATGACGGCACCTTTTATTCTTGTTGAAGGGCGCGCTCGCCGAGGCAAGCGTGCCGCTGTACGTCTTGGCTTGTTCTCGACTCTATTGGAAAATAAATTCCAGTCAATATATTTTTGGAATTTTTGGGTGATAACGATCACCGGTCTCCGGCCCGGCCGGCGCCGGGTGGAAAGACCCCGAATAGACGAAACGGGCAGACCGCTGCCGGACTGCCCGTTTCGTGTGGAAAACCGTGCTGGCGCGGCGCCCCGCCCTCCTTCCAGGGCGACGCTGGCGCCTCAGGTCATTTGGTCATGGCCTGGAATTCGGCGACGTTTTCCGGGGTGATCAGGCGGAAGGGAATCAGCACGTTCTGCTCGCCCGGGGTCTTGTTGATCATCTTGAGCGCCGCATCGAGGGCCCCTTCGGCCTGGCCCTTGGCGTCCTGGAACACCGAGACCGTCACCAGGCCCCGCTTGATGGCGGCGAGACCATCCGGCGTACCGTCGACGCCGGTGACCAGTACGTCCTTCTTGCCGGCCTGGCGCAGGGCCATGGCCGCGCCGATGGCCATCTCGTCGTTGTTGGCGAAGATGGCGTTGAGCTCCTTGCCGGCCAGCAGCCAGTTGCTGGTCAGGTCCATGGACTTGTCGCGCTGCCAGGCCGCGGTCTGCTCCTCGACGATCTTGATGTCCGGGTACTTGGCCAGGACTTCCTTCACCCCGGCGGTGCGGTTATGGGTGGAGTTGTTGGCCAGATCGCCCAGCAGGATGGCCACCTGGCCCTTGCCGCCGAGCTTGTCCGCCACGTACTGGGCCTGCAGGCGGCCGGCTTCCTTGTCGTCGGAGGTCACCGCCACCACGCCCGCCGGCAGCTTGGGATCGTCGGGGCGGCGGTTGATGTAGACGATGGGCACGCCGGCCTTGGTGGCGGCCTCGGTCAGGGTCCGGGTGGCGGCGGTGTCCACCGGATTGACGATGACCGCATCGACCTTCTGGCTGATGAAGCTCTGCACCTGGCTGAGCTGCTTGACCACGTCGTTGCGGGCGTCCTCGAATTGCAGTTGCACGCCGTCGGTCTTGGCCTTCTTGGTCATGTATTCGCGCACATAGGTGAGGTAGTTGTCGTCGAACGACGACATGGTCACCCCGACCTTGAGGTCCGCCAGGGCCGCGCTGCTGCCCAGCAGCAGCGACAGCGCCAGGGTGGCAAAGCGAGTTTTTTTCTGCATGGTTCAGGCTCCATTCGTGGGGTGACGATCAGCAAGGGGATCAGGCAGGCGCAACGGCCAGGCGCACCTCGGGCGCCACGCGGTCTTGAACCGGGCGGAGCCTGGGCGGACGCCGGACAGGTGGGGATCAGTGGGGGCGGTAGAACACCGCGGCGCCGGGCGAGGCGCAGAGCACGGCGCCGCTGCGCTCGTGGCAGAACAGCCGGCCCAGCAGGGCGAGCAGCCGGGAGGGACGCTGCACCTCGAGGCGGTGCACGGTAGAGAGAGCAAGACGGAAGGAATGCGTGGAGTGGTTCATGTGACGGCACCTATTATTGTTGTCGGGGCGCACGGCCCTGGTGACTCGTGTGTGCAACTGCTCTCGACTCTATTGGAAATTTAATTCCACAACAAGAGCAAAATAGAAATTTCATTCGACATTCGCGGACGACTGCCGCGCGCGGCCCTGGGCACCTGCCCGCGGCCGCTCCGCCGTCTCTGCGAGGCTCTCTACCGCAAGACTTTCGCCCGTTCGGGCACTCTGCCGCGCCGCCTCCAGGATCGCCTGGCAGGCCAGGGTTTCCCGCGGCGTGACCGGCAAGGGCGCGCCCTGGGTCAGGGCGGCCAGCCAGCTCTCGTAGAACAGGTCCCAGCGGCCCCGTTCGCTCGGCACCCGCGAGCGCTCCTCGCCCATGCTCAACCAGCCCCAGCGCTGATGCTCCTCGGCGCCCCAGCTGGCCTTTTCGCTGCGTGGGGTACGGCCCTGCCGTAAAGCCTCGGCCTGGCCGTCCAGGCCATCGACGCTATAGACGCCCCGCTCGCCGACTACCCGCAACCGCTGCGGACAGCGCTGCAAGCCGCTGCCCGAAAGGTGCGAGACCACCCCCGAGCGATGACGCAGGGACAGAAAGAATTCCCGCTCCCGCGCGGGATCGCCACGGGGGAACTGCGCCTCGGCATAGACCCGTTCGACCGGCCCGAACAGCAGCAGCGCCTGGTCCACCAGATGGCTGCCCAGTTCGAGGAGCAGGCCCGCCTCGGTGCCCAGGCCCGCCGCAGTCAGGTCCGTCAGTTGCAGGCGCGACTCGAAGAGGCGTACCCGGCCCAGGCGCTTCTCGCGCAGCAGGCGGGCCAGGGTAAGCAGATCCGAATCCCAGCGGCGCGGTTGATGGATGCAGAGCGGGACGCCGAGCCGTTCGGCCAGCGCCAGCAGCTCCTCGGCCTCTGCCAGGGTCCTCGCCAGCGGCGCCGCGCAGACCACCGGCAGGCCCCGCAGCAACGCCTCCCGCACCTGCGCCGCCCGTTCGCCGAGGGGCGTGGCGATCACCAGGCTGTCCACCCCGGCGGCGATCAGACCGGCCATGTCGGGATGGCAGGTGACGCCGGGATAGGCCCTGCTCAGCTCGGCGCAGGGCGCCGTGGAGCCGGTCACCACCCCCACCAGCTGGGCGCCCGGGGTGCTGGCGATCAGCGGCGCCTGCAGCAGGCGCCCGGGGCCGTCGTAGCCGACCAGTCCGATTCTCACGTGCGGAGCCTCCCCTGCAGGCAGCTCATCCCCGCGGGCGACCTAGTCGTAGAAGGCCGGCCGGCTGGGCAGGGTCACCGGCTCGATGGCGCCGCTGTCCTGGGCCTTGATGCAGGCGTCGGCGGTGACCGCGGCGATATAGCCGTCCCAGGACGATGGCCCAGTCAGCTGGCCAGCGGCGAGGTCGTCGATAAAGGCCTGCAGCTCCACGTCGTAGGCGGCGATGAATCTGTCCTTCCAATCCATCAGGATCTCGTTGGACAGCCGCGCCTCGCTGCGCAACTGCACCGAGGTCGGCTCCGGCAGGCGGGCGATGCCGCGCTCGCCGACGATCTCGCACTGGATGTCGTAGCCGTACTGGCAATTGACGAACACCTCGACGTCGATGCGCACGCCCTTGGCCGTTTCCAGCAGCACCACCTGGGGATCGCGCAGGTGCTCGCGCGCCGCCGGCGCCTTGCGCGGGAACACCACCTGGGCGGACACATAGTGATCGTCCAGCAGCCAGGCCAGCACGTTGATCTCGTGGATCAGGGTGTCGGTGATGGCCATGTCGGTGCTGTAGTGCTCGCTCACCGTGGGATTGCGGTGAGCGGCGTGGATCATCAGCGGCGCGCCGATGCGATCGGCGTCGACCACTGCCTTGAGCTGGCGATAACCGGCGTCGTAGGGCCGCATGAAACCCACCTGCACCAGTCGCTTGCCGTGGGCCTGCTCGGCTTCGACGATGCGCCGGCAGCCCTCGGCGGTGGTCGCCAGGGGCTTTTCGCAGAACACCGGCTTGCCGGCGGCGATGGCGGCCAGCACGTATTCCTCGTGGGTCGGGCCCCAGGAAGCGACCAGCACCGCCTGGACGTCCGCGGCGGCGATCAGCGCATGGCCGTCGGCATAGACCTCTGCGGTGATGCCCAGCTCCTGGACCACCCGGGCGGCCTGTTCGGCGTTGATGTCGGTCACCGCCACCACGCGACTGCCCAGCAGGGTGTGGCTCAGGCGGCGGATGTGTTCGCGGCCGATGGCGCCGGTCCCGATGACACCGATGTTCAAGGTCATGACTTCATTCTCCGATTTGGACTTGTTGTGGAGTGAGCGGCGCTCAGTACTGGCGGGCCTGGGCGGCTTTTTCCCTGAGCACCCGGGCGACGGCGGCGATCTTTTCGCTGGTGGAGACCTCCGCGCCGCCGACCCGCCACCAGGACAGGTAGCCGTGCAGCATGGTCTTGGGCAGCACCTTGATGTCGATCAGGGTGGAAACCGTTTGCCGCCGGGCATCGGTCAGGGCCGCTTCCAGCTCTTCCAGGGTGCGCACGCTGTAGGTCTTGCAGCCGTAGGCGGCGGCGCTCATGGCGAAGTCCACCGGCACGAAGTCGCCGTCGAGCCGGCCGGTCTCCGGATTGCGGTAGCGGAATTCGGTGCCGAAGCTGCCCATGCCATGGCCGACCTGCAGGTTGTTGATGCAACCGAAGGTCATGTTGTCGAGCAGCACCACGTTGATCTTGCGCCGCTCCTGGATGGAGGTGGCCAGCTCCGAGTGCAGCATCTGGTAGGAACCGTCGCCGACCAGCGCATAGACCTCGCGCTCGGGCTCGGCCAGCTTCACGCCGAGGGCGGCGTTGATCTCGTAGCCCATGCAGGAATAGCCGTATTCCAGGTGGTAGGTGTTGACGCCCTTGCTCTGCCAGGCGCGCTGCAGGTCACCCGGCAGGCTGCCGGCGGCGGCGACGATGATGGCGTCGTCGTCCAGCCGCTCGTTGAGGCGGCCGAGCACCTGGCTCTGGGTCAGGGACGAACCGGTCAGGCGGACGAATTCCTCCAGCACCGCGCGCGGCAGGTCGTCGTCGATCTCCGGTACGAAGTCGGCGCCGGTGTAGCCGACCGCATAGACCCGTTCCACCTCCTGGCGATAGCGCTCGCGCGCCTCTCCGACCTGACCGCCCCAGCCGGCGCGGTAGTCGGTAGCCCCTAGCGCCTCGGTCAGGGCCAGGAGGGCTTCGCGGGCATCGGCCACCACGGCCAGGCCGTCGAGCTTGCCGGCGTCGAAGGCGGCCACGTTGAGATTGAGGAATTCCACCTCGGGATGCTGGTAGAGCCATTTCGAGGAGGTGGTGAAATCGGTGTAGCGGGTGCCCACGCCAATGATCAGATCCGCTTCCAGGGCCAGCAGGTTGGCGGCCAGGCAGCCGGTCTCGCCGATGCCGCCGACATTGAGTTCGTGGCTGGAGACGACCGCGCTCTTGCCGGCCTGGGTCTCGGCGAAGGGAATCTCGAAGCGCTCGGCGAAGCGCTGCAGGGCCTCGGCGGCGCCGGAATACTTCACCCCACCGCCGCAGATCAGCAGCGGCTTGCGCTTGCGCTTGAGCAGTCCAACCGCCTCCTCGATGGCGGCAGCCACCGGCGGCCGGCGATCCAGGCGGTGCACCCGCTTGGCGAAGAAGTAGTCGGGATAGTCGTAGGCCTCGCCCTGCACATCCTGGGGCAGCGCCAGGGTCACGGCGCCGGTCTCGGCCGGATCGGTCAGCACGCGCATGGCGTTGATCGCCGCGCTCATCAGTTGCTCGGGGCGGTTGATGCGGTCCCAGTACTTGCTCACCGCGCGGAAGGCATCGTTGGTGCTGATCGACAGGTCGTGGAATTGCTCGATCTGCTGCAACACCGGATCGGGCTGGCGACTGGCATAGACGTCCCCCGGCAGCAGCAACAGCGGGATACGGTTGGCGGTGGCGGTGGCCGCGGCGGTCAGCATATTGGCCGCGCCCGGCCCCACCGAGGAGGTGCAGGCATAGATCTGCCGGCGCAGCTTCTGCTTGGCGAAACCGGTGGCGGCATGGGCCATGCCCTGCTCGTTGCGCCCCTGGTGCACCACCAGGTCGCCGGCGTCCTGCTCCAGCGCCTGGCCGAGGCCGAGCACATTGCCATGGCCGAAGATGGTGAAGACGCCGGCGACGAACCTGGTCTCGACGCCATCGACGCTGAGGTACTGGTTGTCGAGAAATTTAACCAGGGCTTGGGCCATGGTCAGACGTTGGGTGCTCATGGCTTCTCCCCGGTCACTTGGCGGTGGGCATGCTGAATTCGGCGCCCTTGGCGATGCTGTCGGGCCAGCGCTGCATCACGCTCTTGTAGCGGGTGTAGAAGCGCAGGCCTTCCTCGCCATAGGCGTGGTGATCGCCGAACAGCGATCTCTTCCAGCCGCCGAAGGAATGCCAGGCCATGGGCACCGGGATGGGCACGTTGATGCCGACCATGCCCACCTTGATGGTGCGGGCGAAGGCGCGGGCGATGCCGCCGTCGCTGGTGAAGCAGGAGACGCCGTTGCCGAATTCGTGGGCGTTGATCAGCGCCACCGCGCTGGAGAAGTCCGGTACCCGCACGATGCCCAGCACCGGGCCGAAGATCTCTTCCTTGTAGATGGTCATCTCCGGGGTCACGCCATCGAACAGGGTGGCGCCAACGAAGAAGCCGTTCTCGGCGCCGGGCACCTTGAAGTTGCGACCATCCACCAGCAGCCTGGCGCCCTCCTCCACCCCCTTGGTGATGTAGCCCTCGACCTTGGCCTTGTGCTGACCGGTCACCAGTGGGCCCATGTCGGCATCGGCTTCCACGCCGTTGCGTATCCGCAGGGCGTCGATGCGCGGCAGCAGTTTCTCGATCAGGGCATCGCCCACCTCGCCCACCGCCACGGCGATGGAGATGGCCATGCAGCGCTCGCCGGCCGAACCGAAACCGGCACCGATCAGGGCATCGGCGGCCTGGTCCAGGTCGGCGTCGGGCATCACGATCATGTGGTTCTTGGCGCCGCCGAGGGCCTGGACACGCTTGCCATGACGGGTACCTTCCTGGTGGATGTATTCGGCGATGGGCGTGGAGCCGACGAAGGAGATGGCCTCCACGTCCGGGTGCTGCAGGAGGGCGTCCACCGCCACCTTGTCACCCTGGACCACGTTGAACACGCCATCCGGCAGCCCCGCCTGCTTGAGCAGCTCAGCGAGCAACAGGCTGGCGGAAGGATCGCGTTCGGAAGGCTTGAGGATGAAGGTGTTGCCGGTGGCCAGCGCCATGGGAATCATCCACAGCGGCACCATCACCGGGAAATTGAAGGGGGTAATGCCGGCGCACACGCCCAGCGGCTGGCGCAGATTCCAGTTGTCGATGCCGCCGCCGATGTTGTCGCTGTAGCTGGTCTTGGCCAGGTGCGGCGCGGCGCAGGCGAATTCCACCACCTCGATGCCGCGGGTTACCTCGCCCATGGCGTCGGACAGCACCTTGCCGTGCTCGCGGGTGATCAGCGCCGCCAGTTCCTTGTGGTGCTGGTCGAGCAGCTCCTTGAAGCGGAACAGGATGCGCGCCCGCCGCAGCGCCGATTGCTCGGACCATTCGGGAAAGGCCGCCTTGGCCGCGGCGACGGCCTGGTCCACGGTCTGCACCGTGGCTTGGGCGACCCGCGCCTGGACCACGCCCTCGGCCGGGTTGAAGACGTCGCTGAAGCGCTCGGCCTGGGTCGAGACCGCGCCGTTGATGTAGTGCCCGATGACAGGGGTGTCGCTCATGTTCTGGCTCCTGGTGTCCTGAGGGTCGCCGCTGCGGCGCGTGCGAAAGGGATTAGCGCGTCAGCAGCCACTCGTGCTGCGGATCGTTGTGGAACTTCCAGACGCGCCGGGGACCGGCCATCACGTTGAGGTAATAGGACTCGTAGCCATAGGGCACGCTGACCGGGTGATAGCCGCGCGGCACCAGCACCACGTCGTGGTCCTCCACCGCCATGGCCTGGTCCAGGTCGCGCTCGTCGGTGTAGACGCGCTGGAAGACGAAGCCCTGTCCCGGATCGATGCGGTGGTAGTAGGACTCCTCCAGCAGACTCTCCGCCGGCAGGTTGTCGCGGTCGTGGCGATGGGGCGGATAGCTGGAGGAATGCCCGGACGGAGTGCGCACCTCCACCACCAGCAGCGAATGGGCGGCCGCCGTGTCCGGCAGGATGTCGCAGACATAACGGGTATTGGCGCCCTTGCCGCGGGTGGATCGCTGCATGCTCGCCGGCTCGATCAGCCGCGGCGGCAGCCGGTCTGCCACCACCGGATTGCCCGGCGAGGTGCAGACGGCGATTTCGGCGATGCTGTCGGCGGTCACCCGCGCCTCGCTACCGGGCGGCAGGTAGGCGGCATAGGGCGAGACGTCCTCGAAGACGCTCTGGCGCCCGGCCAGCCCGCGCCAGGCGAAGTCGCCCAGTTGCGGATGCCCGCCTTCGATACTGGCGCCGCCGCTGAGCAGCACGATGCAGACCTCCAGGTCACCCGCCAGCACCGGCAGGGACTTGCCCGCTTGCAAGCGATGGGCGGCGAAGCCGACATAGTCCAGGGCACCGGCCGGGACACTGACGATGTCGCGGGCGCTCCGGTCGGCTTTGACGAGCAGATTCATCACAGGTCTCCTCAGGCAGTGGCCTGCGCCACCAGCTGGCGCAGATGGTCGTAGCCCTTCTTGGCGTATTCGTAGGCCGGCGCCACCGCCGGGTCCTGCTCGGCTTCCACCACCAGCCAGCCCTGGTAGCCGGCGGCAACCAGCACCTTGAGCAGCGCCGAGAAGTCGATGTCGCCATCCCCCGGCACGGTGAAGGTGCCGTTGAGGATGCAATCCGGAAAGCTCCACTGGTTGTTGCGCGCCAGCTGCACCACGGCCTTGCGCACGTCCTTGAAGTGCACATGGCAGACCCGGTCGATATGTTGCTGCAGCACGCTCAGGGGATCGCCACCGCCCATGTAGCAGTGACCGGCATCGAACAGCAGGCCGACGTCCGGAGAGGTCAGCGCCATCAGCCGGGCGATGTCCTCGGGCGCTTCCACATAGGCGCCCATGTGGTGGTGATAGGCCAGGCGCAGGCCCTGGGTCAGGGTGAAGGCGGCCAGCCGATCGAGCTTCTCGGCATAGGTCTGCCAGGCGGCGTCGCTGTGGAAGCGCGGCCGCTCGATCAGGGGAATCCGCTGCCCCTGGATGGAGCCGGCCACCTCGCCATAGACCAGTACCCTGGCGCCGTTCTCGGCCAGCAGCCGGCAATGGGGACGGATCGCCTCGATTTCGGCCTCGACGTCACGGTGCGCCAGACCGCTGGAATACCAGCCGGACACCAGTTCCAGGTCATGCTCGCCGAGCACCTCGCCCAGCGCCTTCGGCTCGCTGGGAAACTTGCCGCCCAGCTCGAAGCCCTGGAAGCCGATTTCCTTGCCCTCGCGCAGGATGGTTTCCAGCGGGGTGTCGCCGCCCAGGGCCGGCAGGTCGTCGTTGGCCCAGGAGATGGGGTTGATGCCGATCTTGAGTTGTTGTTGTGCGGTCATGTCAGCCTTGCTCGTCAGGAGGCGATCAGGCGCGGGCGTCGCGCCAGGCCTGGATCAGGAATTCGAAGTTGCTGCGGATCTGCGCGATCAGCGCGCGGTCGTCGAGCTCGCCGGCCAGCCAGGCCCGACTCGGCTGGGCGAAGATGGTCCGGCCCACGGCGAAACCCTGGCAGCGCTGGCTGGCACTGGCCTGCCGAAAGCCTTCGGCCAGCTCCTCGGCCGGGGCGTTGAGGCCCAGCAGCACAACGCCCTGGCAATGGGGATCGCGCTCGGCAATCAACTGGTCGAGTTGCCTCCAGACGGCGGCCGGCTGCGCCTCGATCTTCCACCACTCGGGATAGATGCCCAGGTTGTAC
This sequence comes from Pseudomonas sp. HR1, assembly GCF_030175875.1. Taxonomy (NCBI): domain Bacteria; kingdom Pseudomonadati; phylum Pseudomonadota; class Gammaproteobacteria; order Pseudomonadales; family Pseudomonadaceae; genus Pseudomonas; species Pseudomonas sp. HR1. The sequence continues at coordinate 12,855 of NZ_JASNRF010000005.1, read as the reverse complement.
AGCCGCTTGATGGCGCGATAGAGCACGTCCGGCCGGCTGGACGCATGGTTCTTCGGCGGGATGACCTCCAGCAGGAGTTCATGACCGCTGGCCTGGGCCGCCTGGTACAGCCCCTTCAGCTGGGCTTCCTGCTCCAGGCGCAGCAGCGGCTCGTCGTCCGGGTGGAATTGCACCAGGCACTTGATGATCTGTTCGCCCGGCCAGCTCAGCAGATTACTGCCCACCGAGCGACCGTGTTCGAAGGCCAGCGGCCGCGAGTTCTGCAGCTCCACCGGCCGCGCCACCCACCAGCCACGGCCGGTGGCGGCGTTCAGCGCATCCTGGCCGAAACGCTCGTCGGCCAGCAGCCCGACATTGGCCGCCACGCCCTGCCGCGCCAGATCCTGTTCGACCTGCTCGATGGCCTGGACGAACAACTGCTTGAGCGCCGGAATCCGCGCCGGATCGGCGCCCACCTGCTGGGCGCTTTCCACCAGCTGGTAGCGGTGATCGAAGGCGAAGATGAACAGCTGTTGCCAGGCGCGGTGGCGGACGCTGACCCGGTGCAGCCGGGTGAGCACGGGATCGAGGTCGGGTCGGGTGATGGGCACCGGACTGTGGTGGAGGTAGTCCAGTTCGGCCAGGGTCGGCATGGCCGGGGCGCAGCCATGGCGCGACACCACCAGTCCGCCGCAGGCATTGGCCAGCCGACAGCATTCGGCATCGTCGCCACCGGTCAGCCAGCCGCGCAGGAAGCCGGACATGAAGGCATCGCCGGCGCCCAGCACATTGAGCACTTCGACGCGGATACCACGATGGATCTCGCCGTCCTCGAGACGCGCCGGGATGGCGCCGTGGAGCACCGTGCAGCCCTGGGCGCCGAGCTTGACCACTAGGGTCGCCGCGGTCACCTCGCGCACCCGGCGCAGCGCGGTGAGCAGGTCTTCGCTGCCCCCGGCGATCTGGAATTCCTCCTCGGTGCCCACCACCAGGTCGAAGCGCGGCAGGATGCGCTGCACATGGGCGCTGACCTCGGCACTGGCGATGAAACGGGTCTCGCCATCGGCCTTGCCGGTCAGCCCCCAGAGCACCGGGCGGTAGTCGATGTCCAGCACCCGCTTCACGCCATTACGCTCGGCATAGTCCAGGGCCCGGCTGCTGGCCTGGAACACGCCCTCGGTGGAGAAGTGGGTACCGGTGATCAACAGCGCCTTGGCGCTGGCGATGAAGGCCTCGTCGATGTCGTCCGCGCCCAGCGCCATGTCGGCGCAATTCTCACGATAGAACACCAGGGGAAAGGTCTCGCGGTCCTTGATGCCCAGCAGCACCAGGGCGGTGAGGCGCTCGCGATCCACCTGGATGCCGCGGGTGTCGCAGCCTTCCTGCGCCAGCGTCCGGGTCAGGAAGCGGCCCATATGGTCGTCGCCGACCCGGGTCAGCATCGCCGACTTCAACCCCAGGCGCGCGGTGCCGAAGGCGATGTTGGCGGAGGATCCCCCCAGGTACTTGGCGAAGCTGCTGACGTCTTCCAGCGGCGCCCCGATCTGCTGCGCATAGAGGTCGACGCCCAGTCGACCCAGGCAGATGACATCCAACTGGCGCCCGCTGGCGAAGAAATGATCACCCATGGGTGGCTCCTGCTTATTGTTATCGGCCAACCGCGCGGACCCGAGGGGCCGAACGTGTGAGTGAGCTCAGGCTAGAACGACGCCGCGGACAAATCAACAAATTTTCCACATGAGATTTTATGGAATTTAATTTCCATAACTGGCGTACACTGCTCCTGCCGCCCCACTTCGACGCCGCCCGGCGAATGGGTTAAGTTGCCGGCACAAGAATCCCTACCGTGAGATAGCCCATGTCCTCCGACTCCCCGGCCGACGACCCCCTCAGCAGCGCGCCGCTGGCCGATCCGCCCGGCAACGTCGAGCAGTTGCTGGCCTGCATCGCCCGTGACTACGAGGCCCTGCCGCGCCAGCTGAAACGGGTGGCCGCCTATGTCAGCCAGCAGAGCGACAGGGTCATGGTGGATCGCATCAGCGATATCGCCGGGCAGTGCGAGGTGCACCCCTCGGCCATCGTGCGCTTCTCCCAGCGCTTCGGCTTCAAGGGCTTCAGCGAGATGCAGGCGCTGTTTCGCGAGGCCTACACCCACAAGACCACGCCGGTGCAGAACTACCAGCAGCGCATCCGCAGCATGATCGCCAACAAGAGCCAGCGCGCCAGCAGCGGCGATCTGGCCCGCGAATGCATCAACGCCACCCGCTCGGGTCTGGATCGACTGGCCGAGGAACTGGACGACGCCGCCTTCGACAAGGCCGTCGACCTGCTGGTGAACGCCGAGAACATCTATGTGGTGGGGGTGCGCCGCTCCTTCGCCGTGGCCGACTACCTGGTCTACAACCTGCAGCACACCAACAAGCGCATCCACCTCATCACCGGCCTGGGCGGCGGCTATCGCGAGCAGATGCGCAGCATCGCCCAGGGCGACCTGCTGATCGCCATCAGCTTCAGCCCCTATGGCAAGGAAAGTCAGCAGTGCGTGCGCATCGCCCAGCACCACAAGGCCAAGACGCTGATCATCACCGACAGCAACCTCTCGCCCCTGGCCAAGCGCGCCGATTCGCTGCTGCTGGTCAACGAGGGCAGCGCCTTCGCCTTCCGCTCCCTGAGCGCCACCCTCTGCCTGTGCCAGGCGCTGTTCCTGGCCCTGGGCTATCGCCTGGAGCTGAAGATGGACGAGATCCAGCTGCCGCTGGACGAGGACGACTAGCCGGGAGCGGCCGGACGCAGCAGCCGGCCAGGTCCCGACAGGGCTGCGCAAACGCTTGATCGACAAACAGAAATTTCTTGAGCAGAAGGCTTGACAGCCACCGGCGCCTTGCCAATAATGCGCGCCTCGGATGGCTACGTAGCTCAGCTGGTTAGAGCATAGCATTCATAATGCTGGGGTCCGGGGTTCAAGTCCCTGCGTAGCCACCACCTATTTTCAAGGGTCAGCGTAAGCTGGCCCTTTTTTATTGCCCACGAAAAAGTCCACCGTGGCACCGCTCTTCGTCCCCTCTCCCTCCGGGAGAGGGTTAGGGTGAGGGAACGCCCTGCCTCCACGGATAAGTCGCCCAAGCCACATCTGGCACCGCTCTTCGTCCCTTCTCCCCTCGGGAGAGGGCTAGGGTGAGGGAACGCCCCGCTACCGCAGATAAGTCCCGCCCAAGCAGACCCAAGCCACAGGCAGCGCCGCTCTTCGTCCCCTCTCCCCCCGGGAGAGGGCTAGGGTGAGGGCCCCCTTCACGCCAGACCTCAGCCCCGCCCATGAAAAAGCCCGACCTAGGCCGGGCTCGATCACCGCGCAAGCAGCCTACAGGGCGACCTTCTGCTTGCTCTCCACCTCTTCCACAGCCGCCGCGTCCTGGGTGTCGATGGACTGTACCAGCGCCTTGGAGCTGAAGGCCCGCAGGTCGCGCAGGAAGTTGTCGCGCCAGGATGCCAGGTCGGCCTGGCGGATCACCCGCATCATGTCCTCATAGCGCGACTTGCGCTCTTCCAGCGGCATGCGCAGCGCCCGGTCCAGCGCCTCGGCCATGCCGACATGGTCATAGGGATTCACGATCAGCGCGGAGTTGAGTTCGCGCGCCGCCCCGGCGAAGCGCGACAGCACCAGCACGCCCGGATTTTCCGGGTCCTGGGCCGCCACGTACTCCTTGGCCACCAGGTTCATGCCATCGCGCAGCGGCGTCACCAGACCCACGTCGGAGGAGCGGAACAGCCCCATCACCGTGCGCCGGTCATAGCTCTTGTTCAGGTAGCGGATCGGCGTCCAGTCCAGCTCGGAGAAATGCCCGTTGATATGGCCGGCATGGCTCTCCAGCTGACGGCGGATGTTCTGGTAGGAGACCACGTCTGCCCGCGACGAAGGCGCGATCTGCACGAACTGCACCGCCCGGTGATGCTCGGGGAAATGCTCCAGCAGCTTCTCGAACGCCTGGAAGCGCTCCACCAGCCCCTTCGAGTAGTCGAGGCGGTCGACGCTGACGATGGTCTTGTAGGGCACGCCCTCGATGCTGCGCGAGATGAACTGGCGCCGCGTGCGATAGGACTCGGCCTGCTTCTGGATGACGTCCGGCATCACGCCGATGGGATAGACGCCCACCCGGAAGTTATGCCCGTAGGCGGTCAGGCTGCCGTCCTTCTCCAGCACGCCGCGTACCTCGCGGGTGATGTAGTCTTGGAAGGCCAGCTGGTCGGTGTCGGTCTGGAAGCCGATCAGGTCATAGAAGCACAGGGTCTTGAGCAATTCGTTGTGTGGCGGGATCGCGGTGAGGATCTCCGGCGCCGGAAAGGGAATGTGCAGGAAGAAGCCGATGCGATTGCGGATGCCCAGCATGCGGCAGGCTTCGGCGAAGGGAATCAGGTGATAGTCGTGCACCCAGATGATGTCATCGGGCTTGAGCAGGGGCTTCAGGCGCTCGGCCATGGCCATGTTGACACGCCGATAGCCGTCGTACTCTTCCCGGTTATAGCGCGCCAGATCGATCCGGTAGTGGAAGATCGGCCAGAGGGTGGCGTTGGAGAAACCGCGGTAGTAGTGGTCGTAGTCGCGCTTGGTCAGGCCAAAGGTCACGTAGTCGATGTTGTCCTTGGTCTGGGTCTTGGCCGGCCCGTTTTCCTTGACCGTCTCGCCGTTCCAGCCGAACCAGATGCCGCCCGACTTGCGCAGGGCGTCCAGTACGCCCACTGCCAGACCACCCGCGGTCGCCTTGCCTTCTTCGATCGGGGCCACCCGATTCGATACCACCACTAAACGGCTCATCCTAATCTCCTTGCTTATAATGTGGCGCGAGGTCACGGCTCAGCTGCTGCAGCCAGAGGGCTACCGCTTCCACCGAAGGCAGGCGGGTCTTGGCGACCGTCTCCCCCTCTCCTACCTTGACGGTCAGACCGCCTCGCGCATTGACGACAGTGAACCCCTCTTCATCGGTACGATCGTCGCCGAGAAACACCGGCAGGCAGCCGGCAAAGGGTTCCAGTTCGAGAAAACGGGCGATGGCCTCGCCCTTGCTCGCCGCAGCGGGCTTGAGTTCGAAGACGCACTTGCCCGGTTGCAACTTGAATTCGGGATGGTCGGCGACGATGCCTTCGGCCAGTTCGCGCACTAGGGCTTCCTTGTCCGGCGCCTGGCGATAGTGCAGGGCGAAGGCCACGCTCTTGCGCTCCAGCAGCAGGTCCGGATGGTCGGCCAGGGCCGCTTCCAGGCGGGCGCCGACCTGCGCCAGCACCGCGGCGTCCAGGGTCACCCGATGGATCTCGCCTTGGGGATCGCGCCATTCGGCACCATGTACGCCAGCCGCCGGCAGTTGCAGCGGCCTGGTGAATCCGTCGATCTCCGCCAGCGGTCGCCCGGAAACCACGGCGACGCCATGGTGGCGCGCCAGCTGCTCGAGCGCAGCGAGAGTTTCGGCGGGAATGAAAACCTGTTCCGGACGTGGCTGCAGTTCTGCCAGGGTGCCATCCAGATCGAAGAAGAAGGCCAGCGGCTGGCCCGATGAGGTGAGGCTGTCGAGGTCGATCATGGAAGGTACGACTGCCGGGTCACCGTATGGTTCGTTCACACCTTCCGGCAGTGCCGAGGAATTCCCCTTGCCGGCTCGTAGTCGGATTCAGGGAGATGCTCTAGCAGCCCTGCCTTTGGAGACCACCATGAACAAGCCCGATATCACCAAGACCCCCGAAGAGATCGACGACATCCAGGACCGCATGGGCGACATGCGCGAACTCGACTTCAGCGATCGCAAGGACGAGCGTCAGGGCCGTGCCGGCGACGAGATGGATGAACGCGACTACGAAGGCCAGTTTCCCGAAGAGCGCGTGCGCCAGGCCGGCATGACCGGTGGCGAGACCCTGGATCATCAACCGACCATGGACGACGCCAGTCCGGAGACCCTGCTGGACGAGACGGGTGCCCGCTCGCCGACCGACTACGGCGATGCCTGGCCCAACGACAAGGAGCTGAGCGTGGTCGAGAACAGCGACATCGGCGGCGGCTCCGGCCAGGACGAAGCCGAACTCGGTCGCAGTCATCCCCTGGACGGCCAGGCCTGGGACGGCGAAGCCGACGAACCCAACGAAGCCGAGACCCAGAGAGACGCCCGCTACGCCGATCTGGATGCGAACGACGAAGACCTCGCCGGAGACACCGGTCTGGACCTGGACGAAAAGCGCGCCGATCACTGAAACCGCTGAAGGCCTAGTCGAGCAGCGTACAGGCCATCACCAGCGCATCTTCCCGGCCGCCGACCGCGGGATAATAGTCCCGCCGGCGGCCGATCTCGTTGAAGCCATAGCGTTCATACAACCGGTAGGCCGCCTGGTTGCTGGCACGCACCTCCAGAAAGCACTCGTTGGCCTTAGCCTTGCGTGCTTCCTGCAGGAGGTGTTCCAGCAGCCGCAGACCGAGACCACGGCCCTGACTTTCCGGCTTGATGGTGATGTTGAGCAGATGGGCCTCGTCGAGGATGACGTTGATCACCCCGTGCCCCACCTGCTGCTCGCCGGCCGTCATCACCCAGCAGTCGTAGGACTTCAGCGCATCGGTAAAGATGCCGCGGGTCCAGGGGTGGCTGAAGGCCTGATATTCGATCTTCAATACCGTGTTCAGATCGGCTTCGGTCATCCGCCGAAAGCTCACCGCATCGTTCATTGCTGTTCCATCCAGCGGCGCCGCAACGGGCGCATGGCTTGCCAGAGCGCGGCCTTGGCGGCCGGCTCTTCCATCAAGATATCCAGTCCCGGCACCAGCCAGGCCGGTCCCAGGGCGGTGTCCTGCTCCACCCCCGTGAGCTGCGCATCCGCGACGCCACTGCAGCGTCGCGCGGCCACGCCGATCAGCCAGAGGCCCAGGCCTTCGCCCAGGCGCTCCTGGTGCCCCGAGACGAAGCTCTGCACGAATTCGGCCGCCGCCGCCGGGCCCTGGTCGAGTTGGCCGCTGTTGAGCAGCGGCCAACGAATGGGTTCTTCACTGACGATCCGCGGCGTATCCGGCAGGCCGGCAGCGCGCAGCAGATCCCGCAGCAGCAGATAGGCGGGATCGCGCGAACCCAGGGTGTCGCCGGTGGGCAACTCCAGCAGCAGCAGGCAACGCCCGGCCTGGAGCAGCTGCAGGGCAAAGCGCGGCGCTGGCTCCCGTGGTGGCGGCGGCGCCCGCTCCGGTTCCGGCTCGGCCACGGGAAGCGCGGCCGGCTTCAGCGCAGCGGGTCGCGGGATCTCGATACGCGGCCGATGCGCCGCCGGTGCCTCGGCTGCCGCAGCGACCGGCGCGGCCTTGGCCACCGGCTCCGGGCGGACCACCCGAGCGGCAACGGGCGCCTCTTCCGGCTCCTCGACCCACAGGGCTTCCGGCCGCGAAGGCGCAGCGAAGGGCAACACCGTGCGCGGCACCCAGACATCCAGCTGCAACGCCTGCAGATAGGCGTGACGACGCGCCTCGGCGGCAAGCGCGGGGCTGGTGGCGGTGGCGGGGTCGGACATGGGCGGATCCTTCGGACACGCGGCGGGATAATTCGGGGCGGCATTGTCGCGCGGATCGCCGCGGATCGAAAGGCCGCCCTGCCCATCGGTCCCACCGCGGTCACATCGAAGGCTCTGGCGTCTGGAGTACAATGGCGCTTTTGTCTGGTGCGGTCCCCGCCATGATCGACCCCAAACGCGTCCTGCGTACCCTCGCCGAACACTGGCACCTCATCGACCCGCTGTGCGCCCACTTCGACAGCGGCACCCTGGGCCTGGCCGAGTTGCGTGCCCGCCTGGCCGAACAGCTGCCCGAGCGCACGCCGGCCGACCTCACCGCCCTGCTCAACACCTGGATTCGCCTGGACATCCTGGTGCCGGTGGCCAAGAGCCCCAATCGCTTCGAACTCAATGGCCAGATCCACGATTTCCTCGGCTATCTCAGGCGCGAACACCGGCTGGGCCTGTGCCTGGAGATCGAGGCCTACCTGCGCCACCTGGAGCGCCTCGCCGGCCACATCCGCGAAGCCTTCGACAACCGCGACGGCCCCGACCTCGTCCGCCAGCTGCGCCTGCTGGACATGCGCGTGCGCGATGTCCTCAAGAAGCTGGCCAACGACGGCCATGCCCTGGAGGGCGTCGCCGAGCGCGCCAAGACCAGCGATCGCCAGATCCCCCTGCGCCAGCGCTATGCCGAGGTGCTGGCCACCTGGGACGAATACGTCGAGCCGATGATCCAGCTGGTGGCCGCCGACGGCGCTTTCGAGCGCGGCGTCCACCGCGTCGAGCAGGTGCTCCTGCACCTGCTGGGCGAACAGCAGCGCCTCGGCCAGCTGGTCGACGATGACCTGCTGCTGCGCACCCAGGCGCGCATCCTGGAGATGCACAACGCCGCCCAGCTGGCGCTCAGACGTGCCCGCGAATTGCTGCTGCCGCTGCGCGAGGAAGCGCGTCGGCACAATGCCGTGACCCGCGGCGCCGCCCTGGCCCTGGCCACCATCCGCCGCAAGGGCCTCGACGCCGTGCCCCAGGCCGCCCTGCCCCTGTTCAGCCGGCCACAGAGCGTCTTTCTCGGCACCACCGCCCAGGTGGAAAGCTATGTCTACGCCCTGGCGCGCTTCGAGCCCAAACCGGCGCGCTTTCCCAGCCAGAGCAGTCGCCCGCGGGACAGCGAACGCCCGGCCGCGCCCCGTACCGCCCGCGAGATGCTCGATCTCTGCCAGGACGCCCTGCCGCTGCCGGATCTCATGGCCTGGCTGCTGGAACAGGAGCCGGCCGGCGACACCGACGAGTTGCTCTACTGGTTCTCGCGCCTGTCCCGCGATACGCGCTTCCAGCGCCAGCGCCTGGATCGCCGCCACTACGACACCCTCGAACACCGCGTCAGCCTGTGCTCCTACGCCCTGACCGCCCGATCCCTCGCGAGCGACGCCCATGCAACTTGATCTCAACGAAATGACCCAGCTCGCACCCATCTTCCGCGAGCTGTTCAAGGGCTATCACCTGTCCCGCAGCGAGCCCGAGAGCTACGCCCAGCTCAGCCAGCAGCAGGACCAGTACCGCGCCCTGTTCCGCGCCCTCGGCTTCGAACTGGTCTGCGATTCGCGCGGCTTCTACTACTTCGTGCCCGAGCAGATGGGCGCCCAGGTCAACAAGACCGCCCAGCGCCTGGCGCTGTTCACCTTCATCCTGGTCGAGCACCTGGCCGACCAGGGCCGCGACCCCCTGGCCGTGCTCGACGGCGGCACCCTGGGCCGGCACGAATTGCCGGCGCTGCTGGACAAGTACCGCGACCTCTTTCTGCAGGCCGAGGTCACCACCCAGGAAGAGCTGGAGGAAAAGATCCTGCGCCGCCTGACCCAGCTCGGCTTTGCCCTGGACAGCAACGGCACCTACCGCTTCCTGCCGCCCATGCACCGCTTTCTCGATGTCTGCCTGACCGTGCAGCAGGATCGCGACCTGGCCGCCGGCCTGCATGCCAGCGACCTGCCGCTACCGGCCCCGACCCTCGCCAGCGACGAAGACGGCAGCGAGCAGGAAGGCGCCGACGAGGATGACGAAGAGGCTGCCCTGGCCCGCGCCATCGCCGCAGAACGGGAGTTCGACCTATGATCCGCTACGGCATCAGCCGCTTCGCCCTGCTCAACACCGCCGGCTACAGCCTCGGCCTCTTCCCGCTGGAACAGCCGCTGTCGGTCTACGGCGCCAACAACCTGGGCAAGAGCGCCTCCATCAACGCCCTGCAATTCCCCATCCTGGCGCGGCTCTCCGACATGAGCTTCGGCAAGTACAGCAACGAGCAGTCGCGCAAGTTCTACTTCGCCACCGACACCAGCTACATCCTCATCGAATTGCGCCTGGCCCACGGCCCCCACGTCATCGGTGTGGCCGGTCGTGGCCCGGGCGGTGGCTTCGGCCACCAGTTCTTCGCCTATGCCGGCGAACTGGACCTGGCCCACTACCAGCGCGACGGCGCCTGCCTGCGCCAGCGCGAACTCTTCGCCAGTCTGGAGCGCGCCGGCCTCAAGGCCTATGAAGTCAAACCCGAGGAATTGCGTCGCCTGCTGGTTGGCGGCCATACCAGCGTCCCGCTGGACCTGACCCTGATCCCGCTGCGATCCACCAGCGAACAGAGCCTCAAGACCTTCCGCGCCCTGTTCATCAACCTGCTGCACATGCGCGAGATCACCGCGGCCAAGCTCAAGCAGCTGTTTCTCGATGCCTTCGAGCACAGCCTGAGATCCGGCAGCGTCGACTACATCGCCGCCTGCGAGGAAGCCTTCCGCGACGTGCGTCGCATGGAGCAGGACTACCAGTCGCTGGTCGCCGCCGGCCCGCTGGTCGATGCCCTGGCCAATGGCGTCGAGCAACGCGACCGCCTGAGGGGCAAGCTGCATCGCCTCTCGCCGCTGCTCGACAGTCTGCTCGGCACCTGGCAGCACTACGCCCTGGACCGCCGTGACGAACTCCTGGCCCAGACCGAACACTACCGCCAGGAACAGGACGGTCTGCAGCAGAGCCAGCGCGACGGCACCAGCGAACTGATGCGCCGCGAGCGCGAGATCAGCAGCCTGCAGCGCTGGCTCGCCGAGCTGGCCCAGCTCAAGCACCGCTTTGCCCTGGTGGACTCCACCGCGCCCCTGGAAGCCCAGTTGCTGGCCGCCAAGGACGCCCACGACGAACTGGCCGGCGCCCTGTCCCAGGCCCGCCAGTTCAGCAGCGAAGACCTCGACCAGCGCGTCCGCGAACTGGAGCAGCGCCTCAAGGCTATTCGCCAGCAACTCGACCACGCCGACAACAACAGCTACGCCCGCCTGCGCGAGGAATTCAGCCAGGCCGACGTCGACCGCCTAATGCGGCTGTTCAATGGCCAGCTGTTCAGCCTGCCACTCGGCCCCAAGGGCGTCGAACTGAGCGAGGACGGCAACTGGGTAAAGACCTTCGAAAGCATCCTGGCGCGCTTCCAGGGCGATCGCCTCGAATTGCCGGGCCTGTCCCTCGACCTGTCGGGCATCGAGCCACCCACCCTGCAGGCCCTCGCCGATCGCGCCGCCCTGCGTGACCAGAAGGACCGCCTGGAGCGCGAACTCAAGCAGCTCAAGGCGCAGCAGGGTGTCAGTCTCGACCGCCAGGCCAGCAAGGCCCAGGCCGAAGCCCTCTACCAGCAGGTCCTGGATGCCCAGAAGGCCCTGGAAGACTTCCGTCGCTGCCAAACTCTGGGTGCCGAGGAAAACGAGAAGCTCGAACAGCTGGCCCAGCTGGAAGCCGCCCAGGACGAACTGAGACGCGCCGGCGACGCCTTCACCGAGCGCGTCCAGCAACTCTCCGCCAAGCTGCAGCTGATCGGTCGCCAGCTGGCCGACCTGGAAGCCAAGGACCGCACCCTGGCCGACGCCCTGCGCCGCCGCCAGCTACTGCCCACCGATCTGCCCCAGGGCACGCCCTTCATGGAGGCGGTCGACGATTCCCTGGAAAACCTGCTGCCGCTGCTCAACGACTACCAAGACACCTGGCAGGCCCTGCAGCGCGCCGACACCCAGATCGAGGCGCTCTATGCCCAGGTCCGCCTCAAGGGCGTCGCCAAGTTCGACAACGAGGAAGATCCCGAGCGCCGCCTGCAGCTGCTGGTCAACGCCTATGCCCATCGCCAGGACGAAGCCCTGACCCTGGCCAAGGCCCGCCGCGCCGCCGTCACCGACATCGCCCGCACCCTGAGAAACATCCGCAGCGACTACGACAACCTCGAACACCAGCTGCAGCTGTTCAACCGCGAGATCAATCGCAAGCAGGTCTCCAATCTGGAGAGCTTCCGCATCGTCCTGGCGCCGAACAAGGAGGCGCTCAAGCACATCGACCAGATCATCCACAGCGCCGGTCAGTACGAGGAAGGCGAAACCCTGTCGGTCTTCGATCTCACCCAGGACAGCAGCCAGGACCAGAAGAACGAGGACGCCAAGGAATACCTGGCACGCCTGGTGGCCGCCAACGGCAACCAACTCGGCCTCAAGGACCTCTTCGAGCTAGCCTTCGAGATCACCAAGCAGGGCGGCCAGCCGATCCTGCACACCGACATCGACGGCGCCGCCTCCAACGGCACCACCATGACCATCAAGGCGCTCACCAACATGTACCTGTTGCTGCACCTGATGGACCGGGAGCAGGCCGCCAAGATCCGCCTGCCCTACTACCTGGACGAAGCCGCCGACATCGACGAACGCAACCAGCAGGCGCTGATCGAGACCAGCCAGCAACTGGGCTTCGTGCCCATCCTGGCCAGCGTCAAACCCCAGGTCAGCGCCCAGGTCGCCATCGACCTCGAAGGCGGCAGCGGCCCCGGCGGCATCTACATCGACGAAGCCGACTGGAAATACATCGCCAAACGCGACCTGGCCCTGCCCGAACCTGCGTGAGCCCCTGCCAGAACGCAAAAAGCCCGGCATCTGCCGGGCTTTTTCTTGCTCTTGTAACGCTGCGATAGGTTGGGTTGAGCGCAGCGACGCCCAACATCCGACCATCCGATCGCGGCCATGGGCCGCTCCTACTGCATGCCTTTTAGCAGGAGCGGCGGCATCGGCGGATTGCCATGGCCGCAATAGCCGGGCTGTTGTAGCTCCTGTGCTCTTTTCGGAGTGCCACCAGTGACCGTCTAGCAGGCTCCGCGCCAAGCTCTCCGCCACTCCGCTCCTGGTCTCCTCTCCCCCGGGAGAGGGCTAGGGTGAGGGCCACCTCAGCTACGCAGCCTTAGGCTTTCTCTGGCCGATCATCTGCTCCTAGCGCCTAGGCGCTCTGGCACTCGGCCAAACTTTTCCCGCCCCAAAGACAACACCCCCGCCAGAGTGAACTGAGCGGGGGTGCTGGGTGTTAGGCGCTTGA
>NZ_JASNRF010000049.1:0-820 GCF_030175875.1 Pseudomonas sp. HR1 | reverse complement strand
CCACTGGCGGCTTGCCACCGTAGTACCCGGGGCGCCGGCGATAACCGGTCTGAGAGCGCAGCCCCTCTCTCCTCATCAGGCGAGCCACACGGTGCCGGCCACAGGACTCGCCCAGCTCACGCAGGTCGTCGTGGATCTTGCGGTAGCCGTAGACCCCGCCGCTTTCCAACCAGGCATGCTTGATCAATCCGAGCAGACGCTGATCTTCCTTGGCACGCGCGGATTTCGGCTCGGCCAGCCAGGCGTAGTAACCGCTGGGATGCACCTGGAGCGTCTGGCAGAGACGTCGCACCGGGTACTCCACCGACAGCTAGCTGATGAAGGCGTACTTCAGCCGGACTCCTTGGCAAAGTACGCAGCGGCCTTTTTTAGGATGTCTCGCTCTTCGGTCACCCGCTTGAGTTCCGCGCGCAAGCGACGCAATTCGGCATGCTGATCGTCTTTTTGCTGCCGCTGTTCTTAGGGCTTGCCGTAGCGCATGATCCAGGCATACAGGCTATGCACCGACATGCCCAACCGCGCCGCTACCTCAGTAACGGGGAGGCCACGCTCGGTCACTAGCTTGACCGCTTCGATTTTGAATTCTTCGGGGTAACGTTGGTCGCTCATAGCACCTCCTAATGGGCGTCATTATGAAGCTTGGAGGTGTCTACGAAACTAGAGGCGAGTCAGTTGGGCGATAGGTTAACTATCATAGCTGCGCGGCTATTCCCAGAAATTAGACCCAAAAAAAGGGTGCCAATTGGCACCCTAAGACGTACACCCTAACCAAAGGAGAACAAAGATGTACGTAAATAAATTTCAATTAAAGCAGGGAGAG
>NZ_JASNRF010000048.1:0-821 GCF_030175875.1 Pseudomonas sp. HR1 | reverse complement strand
GTTCGATCAGCTTGAGTGGCAGGACGCTGATAACGGCAGTGTGCTGAGTTGGGACGTCAACGGTTGGGTAGGGGGGGATATTGATCGGCTGTGGATTCGCTCCGAGGGGGAGCGCACCAACGGCAAAACCGAATCCGCCGAGCTACAAGCGTTGTGGGGCCACTCGATCGGCCCGTGGTGGGACGTGGTGGGTGGCGTACGGCAGGACTTCAAACCAGGGCCGCCTCAGACGTGGGCCGCATTTGGTCTCCAGGGTCTGGCCTTATACAACTTCGAGGCCGAAGCGACCGCTTTCCTTGGAGAGGGTGGCCAAACTGCGTTGAGGCTGGAAGGCGACTACGACATCTTGCTGACCAATCGCCTGATCTTGCAGCCCACCGCCGAAGCTAATTTTTACGGGCAGAACGACCCCAAACGCGGAATCGGCTCAGGCTTGTCCGAGACGGAAGTCGGAGTGCGCTTGCGGTACGAAATTTACCGGGAATTCGCCCCGTACATTGGCGTTAGCTGGAACCGCTCCTATGGCAACACTGCCGATTTTGCCCGGGAGGAAGGGGAAGACCGCAGCGAAGCCCGCCTGGTCCTGGGCGTACGTATGTGGTTCTAACCAGACACCAAATCTCATTCCCCACGAACGCCCCTTGGGCTGTAGGAGTTCGCATGTTCAATCGTGCACCTTTCATCACGCTCTTTGCCGCTGGAATGCTGTTTAGCGCCCTGGCTCAAGCCCATCCCAAGCTGGTGTCTTCGACGCCTGCCGAAGGAACTGAAGGCGCCGCCCCAGCAAAGATCGAGCTGCACTTTTCTGAAAACCTGGTCAC
>NZ_JASNRF010000047.1:0-828 GCF_030175875.1 Pseudomonas sp. HR1 | reverse complement strand
CAAGTTGGGGATGCAGCCGGTAGTAGATCCACTGTCCTTGGCGCCGATCCTCGAGCAATCCGCACGCTCGCAGCTGCGCGAGGTGGCGTGAGATCTTCGGCTGGCTGTCATCGAGCGCGTGGATGAGTTCGCACACGCACAGTTCCTTCTCGGCGCAGAGCATGAGCATGATGCGCCCGCGCGTATCGTCAGCGAGACACTTGAAAAAGCCGGTAGGGGACATAGCCAGAACCCTGAACATATGAAAATTCGTATATACGAAAATACATATGTACTGGCTGGAGATCTAGATACCCAGCAGGCGCTTCTTCGCTACAAGTCGATCGACATGTCCAAGTCAGAAAAATATACCACCCCTGCACATACCCCTCACCCCAATGCCCCCCTGCACCCCCTCCACCCGGGCTCCCCCCATTATCGGCCCGCGCCCCGCGCGCGAGAAGGAAAAGCGGGAAAGCATCAGAATCAAAAAGTCGAGGCTGGGTATTAGCCGTCCAGGATCTGCTATTCAGCATCGTGGTGTTTGAAGCTGGGCTGTTAACAGTCCTTGCAGTCTCTGATCGCTGATCGGGGGAGGCCAGACCTGCGCCGCGGCGAGCAAACAATAACCTCGATCAAACTGTGCTGCTCGTTGGGCGACACACCTGTCGTACTCGTCCGTCTGTTCAAAATAGGGTAGCGCTTCCCACAATCCGCCGATCCAAAACAATGGATGCGGCGGATGTTATTTATCTAGCAGCTACGTGCTAGGTCGAGGGCGACGAGTCAACAGCCACACTTCGTATATACATTGAAGGTATTGGCACCCGTGCCGGCCAGGCAGATAGC
>NZ_JASNRF010000046.1:0-834 GCF_030175875.1 Pseudomonas sp. HR1 | reverse complement strand
ACGGTGTCGCAAGCCCGGCGCTAATAGAGCAAAAGACAATACCTAGATCTCTGGATGCCTTGGCTCAGCTGCCACTCTCAGTCCTGATCGACCAGAAAAATGGTCGCCCTTGGCCTTGGCTATTTGCCGACGGGCAAACATTCACGCCTAGGCAGCCAGCTCTTATCTGTGATGATCCTGACACGGAATTGGAAGCCACCCTGGCAGGCATGTGCTTTGGCCAAATTCCTGCCTATCTGGCTGAGCCCCATCTGCGGTCAGGCAAGCTGGTTTCTGTTTTGGCTGATCTCGCTCCAGCGCCATGGGATCTGTTCATATACCGCCCGCAGCAGGGCCCTGTATCGAAGCGGGTGCGATTGGTGTACGACCATCTTAAGCAGGCTTTCTCAAACCCCGAGCTATTTCCCCAAGGCCTGGAGACATAGCGATGCATACCTGCCAGCCAATCGTCCGCTATTGGCCGCTAGCTGCCCACGGCCAACGGCAGCTTTGGGTCGATTGCTGTCAGTGGCTATTTCAGGTTTTGGTCGCTTCAGAATGTCGCGGCAATCCTGGAAATTGACGCAAGGCGCTCGTTAGCCGCCTCCTTGCGTTCTGAAAATCTGTGTCAGGGTGGAGGCCAGATATCAACCAGGAGCCTTACCATGAACACCGAGACCCTTCCCTCCCCTACCACCGCTACAGCACCGGGCACCGTAGTGCCGGGCCGCCTGGTCTTTCATCGCGATGAGCCATCCCGCTTCGGTGCCATCGAAGTAATGAGCCAGGATGGCCTGGTAAAGGGCCTGTCGATGAAGCAACAGCAGATCCTGTCGTTTAAGCCGGAGGCGCTCC
>NZ_JASNRF010000045.1:0-849 GCF_030175875.1 Pseudomonas sp. HR1 | reverse complement strand
CCAGACGTATGAGATGAAGGTCAAGACCCCCGACGGGAAGATCCATACGGTAGAGTTCCTGAGCACCCCAGTTGGCGTGAACAATGGCTAATCTGCCAAGCTTAATATCCGAGGGATAGTTAGATGAGCAGCATAATATCCAAGATTAAAAGCGTACTGCAGCGCAATCCGGTCGTAACGGGGTTAACCGCAGCTGTGGTTGGCTACATGCTACTGAACCAAAGCACTGCGGCGTTGGCAACAACGCTGCCAAGCCTGCTCTTTCTCTTGCCCTGCTTGTTGATGATGGTCGTATGCATGAAGCATATGTCTAGCGGTAAGTGCGACAAGCCCAAGGAGCCCAACGTTGGCGAAAACACCTTGTTAATCAAAAGCGAATAACCCACTGAACTTGGAGATTTAACATGCGAAAGGCCATCACCGTTACAGCAATCGCAATCACCTTGGCGAGCGGACTGAGTTTCGCAGCGGCAGATAAAGCGGACCAAAGCCATTCAGAAACCGGCATGATGAGCGGCGACAAGCATATGGAAATGATGGGTGACATGCGTGGAATGATGAAAGAGTGTCGTGAGATGATGGGGGCCGCCAAAGCCGACCACTCGCAAAATGGCGAAAATCCAGACGCAGCATAGGATATGAGGGTGTGAGTAACAATGATCGAAGCAGGTGGGGGGTGCCCCACCTGCTTTTTTGTGCTTGATGGCCTAACCAGGACCGTACTGATGGGAAAAGTGTCACTGACGAGCAGAATGGCGATAGCTCTCATGCTCGTGGTTACGGTTGTGCTGCTGGCGGCCGCAATCAGCTTTAATTATTTTTGTCAGCTCCATTTCGAACGCAAAGATG
>NZ_JASNRF010000044.1:0-868 GCF_030175875.1 Pseudomonas sp. HR1 | reverse complement strand
ACCAGGTAGTCATCGGCGCCCAGCTCTAATCCTTTGACTCGGTCATCCACGCCATCCCGTGCCGTCAGAAACAGCACCGGTACCGACTGACCGGCAGCACGCAGGCGTGTGACCACCCCCCAACCATCGAGGCCGGGCATCATCACGTCGAGAATCAGCAGGTCATAGGCTTCAGTCTGCATCTGATCGATGGCATCCGTTCCGGTGACCACTCGATCTACCGTGAAGCCAGCCTCTCGGAGGCCCTGCTGCAGATAGATTCCGGTCTTGGGTTCGTCTTCAGCTACCAGCAGCTTCATGCTCCATCCTCGGCTACACGATCTTTTCGGGACGGCACTACGGGGCCAGGCAAACTCACATCCCCGCTTCCATCTCGGGAGATAGCGTACCAAGCCAAGCAATCAACCCAAGCACCAAAATGGCGGAACCCAGTTCTAAGGCCATGCTGTAGCGAATAGACCGTGCCGCACGCGTGTAATCGCCTTGGTGGACTGCTTGCTCCAATGCCGGGCTCAAGAGAAAGCGGTTGGCCGAAGCCAGCCCGATCATCACGCCGAAAAGGCCCAGCTTTCCCAGCAGCAGCAGGCCATAGGTGCTTTGCGCCAGTCCCCTGATTTGGGGTCCGACGATGAGCAGATAGTTCATCACACCTGTGAAGACGATCAGCACCACGATCACCGCCCCGGCTCGCTCGAAGCCGGTAAGCGTGCGCGATAGGATCTGGACTGACGCCCGCGTTTCCACTTTGCTGGGCCGTAGCAATAAGGCAAAAGCCACCAGCGCGCCGAACCAGCCACTGGAGGCCCATAGGTGAAGTATGTCTGCGCTGAAGTGCCAGAAGCGGCGGGAGCCTTCGTCCATGGCGCCG
>NZ_JASNRF010000043.1:0-881 GCF_030175875.1 Pseudomonas sp. HR1 | reverse complement strand
AATGAGGGCGCGCTGGGCTTCCAGCACATCCAGCTGGGCAAAACGTCCCAGCGAGAAGCCGCGAGTTAGGTCATCGACCGTACGCTGGCCCGCCGGCAAAACCCGGTTGCGCAAGTCGTCGACGTCAGCTGATGCACTACGCCAGTCGCGCAGTGCCTGCAGGGTTTCGGCCTGGATCTGCAGCTCGGTCGCTCGCTGTAGATCCCGGGCCTGGTCAGCGCGACTGGACGCGGCGAGCAGGTTGCCCTGGTTGCGATCGAAGAGCGGTAGCGGGAGCGAGAAGCCCACCAGATTGACCCGCTCCCCCTCGAGCTCGTCGTATTGGCTGCCCAGGCTCACCCGCACGTCCGGATAGCGCTGGCTGCGCTGCAGATCGACGTCGGCATCCCCGGCGGCTACCTGCCGCCGCGCCTTGAGCATCGCCGGTGTCTGGCGGATCGCCTGCAGCAGTAGGGCTTCGCCGGGAGGTGCGGGCAGACGATCCAGGTCACCGACCGGCTCACCGAGCTCTGTCACGGAGACACCCAATTGGCGGGCAAGACTCACCCGCGCGTTGTCACGCTGCTGCAGTGCGCGTCTCAGCTCCAGCCGCTGGGTGACCTGTTCTACCTCCGCGCGGGTACCCGATACCGGTGAAATCTTGCCCGCTCGAATTTGCGCCCCTGAGCTGTCCAGGCTGCGCTGTGCCAGTGCCTGCGATTGCTCGGCGAGCCGCACCCCTTCAGCGGCCAGTAACAACTCGTAAAAACTCTGGATGACGTCCGCCCGGAGGGCATAGCGTCGCGCCTCGAGGTCCGCATTGACCACGCCAGCGTTGGCCTCGGCCACCGCCACCCGGGCGGCGCGCTTGCCACCCAGTTCACAGGGCTGGGTGAGCGTGA
>NZ_JASNRF010000042.1:0-881 GCF_030175875.1 Pseudomonas sp. HR1 | reverse complement strand
CGCCGGGAAGGTGTGACCGTGCAGGTGCTCGACCTCGACCAGGCCAGCGCGACCCTGGTCGATCGCTTCGGCATCCACGACAAGCCAGGGGCCGGCAGCGAACTGCTGGGCCATTGAGGAGAGACACCCATGAGCAAGATCATCGCCTGTATCGACGGCTCGCCCCTGGCGGGCAGCGTCTGCGACCACAGCGCCTGGCTGGCCCACCGCCTGGCACTGCCGATCACCCTGCTGCACGTCCTGGAACGCAGCCTCTATCCGACCTCACCTGACACCAGCGGCGCCATCGGCCTCGGCTCGCGCGAGCACCTGCTCGAAGAGCTGGCCCGGCTGGACGAGCAGCGTGCCCGCCTGGCGCGGGCCGACGGCGAGGCGCTGCTGGCCGGGGCCCTGCAGCGTTTGCACGAGCGGGGTGTGGCGACGGCGCCGACGACGCTCCAGCGCCATGACTATCTGGCGGATACCCTACGCGAACTGGAGGCGGAGCTGGGCGTGCTGGTGATCGGCAAGCGCGGTGAGCACTCCGGCAGCCGTGGGATCGGCAGCCAGCTGGAAACGGTGGTGCGGATGCTGCACAAGCCCATCCTGGTCTGCGCTGCCGATTTCATCGAGCCCCGGCGCTTTCTGGTCGCCTACGATGGCAGCGAAACCACTCACCAGGGTCTGTTGCGCGTCGCCAAGAGTCTGCTGCTGTCGGGGCTCGAGGGCGAGATCCTGCAGGTCGGCGACACCACCCCGGCCCGGCTGGCCGGACTGGAAGCCGCTGCGGATCTCTTGAGGTCCTGTGGCAGCACGGTGACGACGCATCTCGTCGCCGGGCATCCGGAGGAGGCGATTCCCGACCGGGTGCATGCCACTCGGGCCGACCTGCTGGTGATGGG
>NZ_JASNRF010000041.1:0-904 GCF_030175875.1 Pseudomonas sp. HR1 | reverse complement strand
CACGTTCAGGGTGGTAACCGCCATCTGCGTCGAACGCTACCCACCCGTACCACTCTCGGATGACCTTAGACGGTTGGCCGTCTTCCATTGCCACATACCAGTCCGCCAATCGAAAACGCTTACCGGCAAGCTTCGAAGTAGCCCTTTCGGCTCGAACCAACGCGAGATAGAGCGGGTGCGGCAGCTTTTCTATGGCTCCGGTTTCGTCGAGCAAGAAAGTGAACGAGGCGTGCGATAGTTGCCTTGTGGAACCGGCCAGCTCCTCTTCCTCGCCTAAGGTAAACACAGGAGCAAAGCCGCCCCCCTCCGTTCGAAAGTTGGTCGTTTGGCCTTGGTAGACCCTGGCAGCGTTCCACTGCACCTCGCCAGCATAAGCGTACGCGCGCAGGTCAAACTTCATTGGTCGTACCTGAGGGTCGGCGACGGTTCTACGCTCGCCAGGAGCTATAAGGGACTGGGCCAAGTAGTTTCCGCCAATGATTTCTTCCCAAACCCGCTTGGTGAGCTTGTCTCCTCGGTACGCACCGCGACTACCAAACCCGCTGACAGGCTTGAAAAAGAGGCTACGGCGGTTTTGCCAGAGGTGCTCCGCATTGCGATGCTCGACAGGAACGGTAAGCGGGACGTATTGGGCCAATACGGTTCGGATTTGCTGATCAACGCCAATCTCTTCCAAAAAACGTGCGTTGGTTAGGTCAACAAACCGGCGTTTGTCGGCATAAAGGGCATAGGCCTGAGGGTGTGGCGTTACCGTCACGACATCAGCCAAATAAGCGCTGCGCAGCGCGCTGCAATTGTCGCCTTCCAGATAGAAATCGGTGAGTCGGTTATAGACGAGATCCACAGGCTTTCCGTCGACCAAGAGGCACTCGTTGTGAAAGGCCAGATCGGCTGGGTCTGCGAT
>NZ_JASNRF010000040.1:0-924 GCF_030175875.1 Pseudomonas sp. HR1 | reverse complement strand
AGGAAATTGCTATTCAAAAATAATAAACGTGCTCGGCATCTTTATAAATTAATGTCTTTTGATCGCGCTGTTTAGGTAGGCTGAATGCTTTGGTTGGTATTCCCCTTTTACAGGCTTGGTAGCTGTTTGTGAAGTTGTAGACTACCTCATGATATGGTCGAAATGGCGTGCCGCAGTAGACTTCTTATCGAGCCTCTTGAAATTTTATAAAAATGCATAATACAGATGTCTCAACTATGCTCGCGTATTACATCAGGATTATTGAAGATGCGCCTGGTCTGCAGTGTCTCGATCAACATTTCTGTCGAGCAGGCGACTGTGTTTCTGCCGCCCAAGAGGTAGGTGCTTTACCTGCAGCGCAAATTCAAGCACTCGTCGCTGTATTTGATCATCTTTATCAACAAGGATTGATTCGCCTGCGAGCGCATTAGAACGGATTCGATCAGATCGAACGCTGATTGACCCGCGCCGAGAGTGCTTCGGCGCTCTCCTTGCGCTCGGAGTAGCGATCAACCAGGTAGGCGTCCCGGCCTCTGGTGAGAAGCGTGAATTTCATCAGCTCCTCCATGACATCCACCACCCGATCGTAGTAGGCAGAAGGCTTCATGCGGCCCGCTTCGTCGAATTCCAGGAACGCCTTGGGGACCGACGACTGATTAGGGATGGTCACCATGCGCATCCACCGGCCGAGGACCCGCAGCTGGTTCACCGTGTTGAACGACTGGGATCCGCCACTGACCTGCATGACAGCGAGCGTCTTGCCTTGGGTAGGACGTACCGCGCCCAGCGTGAGCGGAATCCAGTCGATCTGCGTTTTGAAGACCGCTGACATCGAGCCATGGCGCTCGGGGGAGCACCACACTTGCCCTTCGGACCAGAGCACCAAGTCGCGAAGCTCCTGAACCTTGGGATGCTCTACTGGCG
>NZ_JASNRF010000004.1:348270-527175 GCF_030175875.1 Pseudomonas sp. HR1 | reverse complement strand
TTGACACGAAACTCCGTTATGTCAGTCGCCCACCGCTGATTGGGCTGCGGTGCGGTAAAGCGGCGTTCCAGCAGGTTAGGCGCCACGCAGGACTCCGGCCCTGTGAATGGACGATAGCGACGGCGTCGCAGCGTGCACTTTAACGACATTTCGCCCATCAGCCGCTGTACTGCCTTGTGATTGATCTGCTGCCCCTGATTGCGTAGCGCCTGCGTGATGCGGCGATAGCCATAGCGACCCCGATGATGCGCGAACATCGTCCGGATGCTCTCTTTGCGGGCACCTTGTTTGTCTGGTTGGCGAGTGACCTTGAGGTGGTAGTAGAAGCTGCTTCGAGGAAGACATGCTCCCTGAAGAAGCGCATCAAGTGGATATCGTGACCGCAACTCCTGCACGATAAGTGCTTTCTGCTGATTGTCCAGGTCACTGTCCTTGAGACCCAAGCTCATGGCTTTGCGCAGAAAGGCGTTTTTGACCTGCAGATAGGCAACCTGCTTTTCCAGCTCTCGGACTGGGTTTGCGATGTGGGGCTTGAAAGCGGATGGATCTGGAACGGGAAGAAGGGGCAAGGAGTTACCTCTGCGTTTGCTGGCCAACCCCTCGATACCATACCTCTGCCACGCATCGACCCAGCGCTGCATTTGGGAGCGATTGAGACTAAATCGCTCACTAGCCCGTCGGATTGATAGGCCTTCGACGATCTGTCGCACCACCTCGATCTTGAAATCGATGCTGTGATAACGATAACGCTTTTGTAGAGCCGCTTTTCCGTGATTGGCATAGGCGCCAATCCATCCTTTTACCTGCACCACGCTGACGTCATGCACCCTAGCGAGGTGGCCGTAGCTGCAATCGCCCTTTTGGTACTGAGCGACGATCTTCAATTTGAACGCTAGAGAGTACTTGGGCATGGTACGCCTTCAAGGCAGCGTCCAACTTTCGGGGGTCATTTCATGGCTGCGAAGAGCAAAGGATCCCTAGGCTCCCGGACATAGTAGCTATCCGCCGCCCCAACCTCCTGAGTAGTGATAGCGGTTTACCATTGTCCGTACGACCGCGCTGATTGACAACGCAGGCCCAAGAATTACCAAGGGCATGCCATGTTCGATCTCTTTTTCAGGAAGAAAGCCCCACCATCCCCGCCACCCGGCCCAGGCAAACACGGCTTCACGCAGCCGTCCCCAGGCAGGGATCTCCTGGCACTCCCCCGGAGGCAGAAGCTCATCGAGAACATCTGGCAGCGCACCTCGCTGTCACGCGAGCAGTTTGCCTCGCTCTATCGAGATCCGCTCGAGCGCTACGCTAACCTGGTACAGCAGCTTCCTGCTTCGGAAAACCATCACCACGCCTACCCTGGGGGCCTCCTCGATCACGGCCTGGAGATCGTCGCCTATGCCCTCAAGATCCGGCAGAACTACCTCCTCCCTATCGGCGCGCCACCGGAGTCACAGGCGGCCCAGGCAGAGGCCTGGTCTGCAGCGGTCGCCTACGGCGCCCTCCTCCATGACCTAGGCAAGATCGCCGTCGACATCGAGGTTGTCCATGATGATGGGAAGCACTGGCACCCCTGGCATGGCAGGATCGAAAAGCCCTACCGTTTTCGGTACGTCAAAGGTCGGGACTACCAGCTCCATGGTGCTGCCTCAGCCCTTGTCTATTTCCAGGTGCTGCCGCCCCACGTGCTGGACTGGCTCAGTGGCTACCGCGAGCTATGGTCATCGCTGATCTTCGTCTTGGCCGGGCAATACCAGCATGCCGGCGTACTGGGCGAGATGATCGTCCAGGCCGACCAGGCGAGTGTTGCCCAAGAGCTTGGCGCCAACCCGCAACGTGCGATGGAAGCACCCAAGAACACGATCCAGCGTCAACTGGCTGATGGGCTACGTACCCTGGTCATCGAGAAATTCAAGCTGAACCAACCAGATGGGCCGTCGGACGGGTGGCTGACCCAAGATGCGCTATGGCTCGTGAGCAAGCCTGCCTCAGACCAGCTGCGAGCACTGATGCTCTCCCAGGGTGTGGAGGGCATTCCCACCTCGAATGCACCGTTCTTCAACCTGATACAGGATCAGGCCATCATCCAGGTCAACGCTCAGGACAAGGCTATCTGGAAGGCCACGATCGATACCGGTCACGGATGGAAGAACACCTTTACCCTTCTCAAGGTCTCGCCTGCGCTGGTCTGGCCGGATCCTGCAGATCGACCAGCCCCTTTTTCAGGAATTTTCACGCTTGAGCAGACCGAGGACGGACCGCCAGGAATAGCGCACCCTGGCACAACGAACGATATCACTTTGCCATCACATCCGATATCACAGGATGTGACGAATGTCACATCTTCACAAGCGATGGCCTATTCCGAAACACTGCCGCAGCCCGCATTCCAGACCGGTTTGGACCCCATGGAAGAAATACTCGCACTGGCAGACGACCTATTCGCTGCAACACCTCAGGCCCCAGCAGTTTCAGCCCATGAAGCGCCAGGTCTCCAAGACGTGGATAACCTTCCCGAACACGTTATCGCTGCCACAACCCATTCAAGACCTGAATCGACCACTACAGCCGACTTAGGCCAGGCATTCATAGCCTGGAGCCGCCAGGGCGTGCTTTCACACAAGCTATTGATCAACGATGCCAAAGCGATGATCCACACGGTAGATGGCACCGCGTTCCTGGTTAGCCCAGGCCTGTTCAAGCGATACGCCCAAGAGCATCCCCACTTAGAAATCGACGCCAAGGCCAGACAGCTAGATCCCTGGCAACTGGTGCAACGTGCTTTCGAAAAGCTGAAGCAGCACAGAAAGACAGCAGACAACCTCAACATCTGGACGTGCGAAGTCGTGGGCCCCCGCAAGACAAAGAGCCTCAAGGGCTATCTGCTAGAAAATCCAACACTAATTTTCAATCAACCGCCTTTTGATAATTGCAGTTTGCGCTTGCAGGAAACGGGGGCGGTCGAAAAGTGAACATCCTGGAAATCGCCGGCGAGTACAACGAGACTCACGATCTAAGGCCTGCTACTAGAACCATTTACTTGGCTGCCGCAAGAGCACTAGGGCGAAGATTTGGTGAAGATTTCGCACTGGAAAAACTCCATAACCGAGACGTCCTAATTTGGAGAAAGGAAATTCTTGATTCCGGCTTAGCAAAGCGCAGCTGGAATACGTACGCGAGTCATCTTAAAACGCTTTTCCAGTATGCGATCAAGCATGATTTACTGAGCATGCGGCAAAATCCATTTACTGAAACTTCCGTAGTTCCGCCTAGGAAACGCAAGAAGACTGTGCCGCACGAGGCTATCACCCAAGGCCGATCGCAGCTGCTCAGACTCCAGGAAAGTGAGAGACTCTCTGGAAAACGCAGCAGTATTACGCCTGCCTGGTTCTGGCTATCAGTCTACGAGACGTTCCATTACACAGGAATTCGTCTTAACTCACTGCTAATGATGCAGCGAAAGGACGTCTGCCTGAAACGGAAGACCATCAACATAAGAAGTGAAAGCGACAAGACACACAAAGAATTCGTTTTACCTATTCCTGGCCCGCTCTATGAGCATCTTGATAGGCTAACGGCTTGGGCGGATTCTTTGCATTTCAATGACACAGACCAATTATTCAACGTCAACAGATTTTCGCAACATTACAAACGCGACACTATGGATATAAACCAAATTGAGTCAATGTATAAAAAATTGACTACCCTCGTGGGAACGCGCATGACGCCACACCGTTTCAGGCATACCTTGGCGACGGACTTGATGCGGCAAGCGGATCGAAACATCCATGTGGCCAAAGCCCTGCTTAATCACTCCAGCATTGTCACAACGATGGAGTACATCGAGACCGATCCACACCAGATGCGCAACGTCCTGGAAGACCGTGCCGCCAAGATGCCAAAGAGTTTGCTCGCACGCGTCGATACCAGCGCTCGACTGCCTCAGGAGCGTTTACAGAAGCACCTGAATCAACCGATGGCAGTGCCCGCCCTGCAGTCAGCAAATGCTGCTGGATCTTTTTCTCAAGAGGCATTCGATCAGCTGGCTGAATGGATCAGCAACGGAGCCCTACCCTTCGCATCAGCCAGACGCGAATAGCTCATCAGCGCTGAATTTTTATAGATAGGTGCTGAGACCAGGCGCGCCTGAGGCTCCTGGTCATCACATATGCAGTTTGACATCATCGAGGCGCAGGGCTAGATTCCGCTCCAGACGGCTGCTTGTCTTAGCTGCGAGAAACGCAAAAACCCTCCTTGCGGAGGGTTCCTGGTGAAGATGGTGGGTCGTGTGGGATTCGAACCTACGACCAATTGGTTAAAAGCCAACTGCTCTACCGACTGAGCTAACGACCCGTTAGTGGGCGCCATTCTAGCGATTTTCTCAGGAGAATCAACACCCTAGATGAAATTTTTTACTGGTAGCGCGTAGGGTCGGAAATTCCCGCCGCCTTGAAGCCTTCGGCGCGCAGGCGGCAGCTGTCGCAGCGACCGCAGGCCTGGCCTTCATCGTCGGCCTGGTAGCAGGAGACGGTCAGGGCATAGTCGACGCCCAGCTGGCTGCCAGCCTGGACGATCTGCGCCTTGGAAAGGAACTGCAGCGGGGCTTCGATCTTGAAGGTATCCCCTTCCACACCGGCCTTGGTGGCGAGATTGGCCAGGCGCTCGAAGGCTTCGACGAACTCCGGCCGGCAATCCGGATAGCCGGAGTAGTCCACCGCATTCACCCCGATGAAGAGATGACGGGCACCGAGCACCTCGGCCCAGCCCAGGGCCAGGGACAGGAACACGGTATTGCGTGCCGGCACGTAGGTGACCGGGATGCCCTCGCCCGGGGTCTCCGGGACGGCGATGTTTGGGTCGGTGAGCGCCGAGCCACCGATGCCATTGAGATCCAGGCCGATCACCTTGTGCTCGACGACGCCCAGCTGGCGCGCCACGCGTTCGGCGGCTTGCAGCTCGGCGCGATGGCGCTGGCCGTAGTCGAAGCTCATGGTGTAGCAGGCGAAGCCCTGTGCCCTGGCCATGGCGACTATGGTGGCGGAATCCAGGCCGCCGGAAAGAAGGATGACCGCTTTAGGCTGACTCATGCTCAGTGTCCCGGTTCGTCGTTCCAGAGAATCTTGTGCAGCTGCAGCTGGAAGCGCACCGGCAGGTTGTCCGCCACGATCCACTCCGCCAGCTCACGCGGCGCCACCTGGCCATGGCTGGGCGAGAACAGCACCTCGCCCGCCCGTTGCTCCAGGCGATACTCGATCAGCTTGGAGACGGCCCAGTCATAGTCCTCGCGGGAGCAGATGACGAACTTGACCTGATCGTTGGGCGTCAGGTGGTCGAGGTTGGCGTACAGGTTGCGCCCCACCTCCCCCGAGCCCGGCGTCTTGAGGTCGACGACCTTGCTGACACGCCCGTCCACGCCACTGACATCCAGGGCGCCACTGGTTTCCAGCGACACCTCGTAGCCGGCGTCGCACAGCTGCTCGAGCAGCTTGAGGCAGTTGGGCTGGGCCAGCGGCTCGCCGCCGGTCACGCAGATGTGCCGCGGGCGGTAGCTCGCGACCTGCTCCAAGATGGCATCGAGATGATGGATCTCGCCTCCGGTGAAGGCATAGGCCGTGTCGCAATAGTGACAGCGCAGCGGGCAGCCGGTGAGCCGGACGAAGACGGTAGGAAGACCGGCGGTGCGGGCTTCACCCTGGAGCGAATAGAAAATCTCGGTAAGACGTAGGGTATCTTTTTGCATGGAAGCCACGGGCGTGACGGCTACACAGG
This sequence comes from Pseudomonas sp. HR1, assembly GCF_030175875.1. NCBI lineage: Bacteria > Pseudomonadati > Pseudomonadota > Gammaproteobacteria > Pseudomonadales > Pseudomonadaceae > Pseudomonas > Pseudomonas sp. HR1. The sequence continues at coordinate 521,412 of NZ_JASNRF010000004.1, read as the reverse complement.
CCATCCGCCTCCGTTGCGGTAGATAGAAGAAAAAAGCCTGCGCTAGGGCAGGCTTTTCAGATCCCGCTGCGCCAGTTGCGCAGCGGAGGTTCCGGGATATTGGCTGATGACCTGCTGGTACATGCCCTTGGCCCGATCGGTGCGGCCGAGCTTCTGCTCGACGCCACCCAGTTTGTACAGCGAATCCGGCACCTTGTTGCTGGTGGGATAGGCCTGACTGACCTTGGCGAAGGCCTGGCCAGCAGCCTGCAGATCGCCCTTGGCCAGATTCACTTCACCCAGCCAGTACTGGGCATTGCCCGCATACTGGCTGTTGGGATACTTGCGCAGGAAGGCATTGAATGCCTGGCTGGCCTTGTCGAAATCCTTGGCCTTGATCAGATCGAAGGCAGCGTCGTAGTACAGCTTTTCCTTCGCCGGATCACCCGGTTCACTGCTGGCAGCCGGTGCCCCTGCGGAAGCAGGCGGCGTCGGCGCATTGTTGGCCGCGATGGCACCACCCTGGGCAGCACCGGCAGCGGCTCCGGCCCCTGCATTGGCAGGCGCGGAAGAAAGCTGGGAAATACGGCCATCCAGATCCTGGTAACGATCCAATCCTTCCTGCTTGAGCTGGCGGATCTCGTTTTCCTGAACCTCGACCTGGCCACGCAGGCGCGCGATATCGTCCTGCATCTGTTGCAACTGCATGAACAGTTGACCCATGCCGGAAACGGGAGCCCCGTTTCCGGCACTGGCCGCGCCTGCGTTGCCATAACCTTGCCCAGCGGACTGGGCAACGCCATAACTACCATCCTGTACGGGAACCTGAGCCCCGGCGACAACCGGTACACCAAGGGTCAGGGCGATCAAGAACTGCAGGCGCTTGGACATCGTTTATTACTTCTTCAGCTCGACGCGACGGTTCTGAGCCCAGGAAGCTTCGTCGTGACCGACGGCAACCGGACGCTCTTTACCGTAGGAAACCAGCTCCAGCTGAGCCGGGGACACGCCCTGCAGCACCAGGTAGCGCTGAACGGCCTTGGCACGACGCTCGCCCAGAGCCAGGTTGTACTCGCGGGTACCGCGTTCGTCGGTGTTGCCTTCCAGAACGACGCGCTGGCCGCTGGCCTTCAGGTCACGAGCGTGAACGTCCAGAGCGCGCATGGCTTCCGGCTTCAGATCGGAGCTGTCGTACTCGAAGTAGAAGGTGGTGATGGCGCGCAGAGCGGCTTCGTCGCCCATGCTGCCGTCAACGGCACCCGAGTTGGCGCCGTAGCCAGCGTTCGGGTCGACAGCACCGGCGCCAGCGCCAGCACCAGCGCCTTCACCGGAGGCGTCGCCGCCCTTGGAGGAACAGCCCACGGCCACGGCCATGGCCAGAGCCAGTGCAGCGAACTTGCCGAATTTCAGCATTTCCATCATGTAACTCCTAAAAGAACCGCAATGTTGGTGTAACTAAGGACTTTTCTAATTAGCCGTCAGTTCAGGTAAGGAGACCAGGAAGGCTCGCGCACGTCACCCTGGGCGGTGGGAATCGGAATCCGGACGCGACCATTGATGGAGACAAGCATCAGGACGCCTCGGTCCTGCTGGCGGGTGGCGTAGATTAGCATGGTGCCATTGGGCGCAACAGTGGGCGAGTCGTTGAGGCTGGTGTTGGAAAGTACCCGCACAGAGCCGCGTTGGAGGTCTTGCGCAGCGATCTGGAAGTTGGTGAAACCTTCCTGGCGATGCACCATGACCAGCGTCTTTTCATCCGCCGAAAGTTTCGGGTTGGCGTTGTAGTTACCGACGAAAGTCACGCGCTCAGCACCCCCGCCATTGGCGTTGGTCTTGTAGATCTGCGGCTTGCCGGAACGGTCGGAGGTGAAATAGATGGTCTGGCCATCCTTGCCCCAGAAGGGCTCGGTATCGATGGCCGAGTCATTCGTCACACGACGAATGGCACGGGAGCCGAGGTCCATCACGTAGATCTCGGGGTTGCCGTCCTTGGACAGCACGAAGGCCAGGCGATTGCCGTCGGGCGAAAACGCCGGCGCGCCATTCAGGCCTTCGAAGTTGGTCAGCTGCTCGCGGCGACCGGTGTCGATGTACTGCATGAAGATGCGCGGGCGCTGCTGCTCGAAGGAGACATAGGCGATGCGCTTGCCATCCGGCGCGAAACGCGGCGACAGGATCGGCTCGCGCGACTGCAGCAGGGTAACGGCACGGGCACCGTCATAGTCGGCGCGCTGCAGGGTGTAACGGGTGTTGGTGGCGGAGAAGCGCTCGGCGGTCACATAGAGGATGCGCGTCGAGAAGGCACCCTTCACACCGGTCAGCTTTTCATAGGCCTGGTCGGAGATGAAGTGGGCCATGTCGCGCAGCTGATCGGTGCCGCCGCCGACGTTGCCGGTCAGGACCTGCTGTTCGGTGGAAACGTTGAACAGGGCGTAGTTGATCTGCAGCCGACCGCCATTGGGCACGATGTTGCCCACCAGCACGTAGTTGGCACCCAGGGCCTTCCAGTCACGGAAGATGACTTCGCTGGCCTGGCTCGGCTGGCTCAGCATGTTCTGGCGCGGAATCGGCGAGAACACCCCGGAATTGCGCAGGTCGTCGCTGACGATGTTGGCCAGGTCTTCCGGCAGTGGCTGACCACCCTGCCACCCAAAGGGCACGACGGCGATCGGGATGGCGCGATCACTACCGCTGGAAATCACCAGCGGATCGGCCGCCTGGGCGGAGCCCACCACCAGGACCAGGCCCAGCAGGATGTAACGGATCAGGGTGTTCACAGACTCAGGTCCTCCGGTTTGAAGATCATGCGGCGCTGACGATACAGCTGATCGAAGGTCTTGCGATCCAGCTGCTGCAGCTCACGGATACGACCGACGTTACGCACGGCCGATACCGCTGAATTATCGAATTCCTTGTTGCCACTGGAGCGGGTCACCGTCGCGCTGGTGATGGTGCCGTCCGGCAGCATGTTGATCTGCACCTCGACGCTCATGCCGTTGCGCGCCGACTGCGGACGCGTCCACTGCTCGCTGACCAGCCGCACGATCAGGTCATCGAAACTCGATGCCACCTCGTCGCCCTGCTCTTCGGCCAGTGCCTGCTGCCGCTGGGTATCATCGGACAACAACTCGGCGAGGGCCTGCGCCTTCTTGTCTTCCGCTGCCTTGCGCGCAGCAGCCTGGGCAGCCTTCTTCTTGGCGTCGTCCGCCGCTTTCTTCTTGGCGGCCTCCGCAGCAGCCTCTTTCTTGGCCGCCTCGGCTGCAGCCTTCTGCTTGGCTTCTTCGGCCGACTTCTGCTTGGCTGCCTCTGCCGCAGCCTTCTTCGCGGCTTCCTCAGCCGCTTTCTGCTTGGCTGCTTCGTCAGCCTTCTTCTTGGCGATGTCCGCCTGCTTCTTCTGCTCGGCGGCCTGCTTGGCTTCCGCAGCCGCCTTGGCGGCCTCGGACTGTTTCTCGGCCTCAGCCTTGGCTTCGGCGGCCTTGGCCGCCGCTTCCGCTTGCTGCGCCTTTCGAGCGTCGTCGGCTTTCTTTTGTTCCGCGGCCTGTTGCTGGGCTTCCTTCTGTTGCTGAGCCGCCTTGGCCGCCGCCGCTTCACGCTGGGCTTCCTGTTGCTGACGACGCTGCTCCAGTTGTTCCTGCTCGTACTGCTTGGCCGCGGTCTTCTTCGCCTCCCCCGCCAGTTTCTGCTCGGTCTGCACCTGCGCCGAACTCTTGGATTTGAGCTGGACCAGGGTCGCCTGGACGACCGGACGCGACTGGGGCAATTCAGGGGTGAAGGCGAAGCTGACAAACAGCAGGCCGAAGATCAGCACATGCAGGGCGACTGCCCAGATGACCGGCCAGAAATAACTTTCGGACGACGAACGCTCGCGGTGTCGCATCAAGGCGCCTCGGTAATCAACCCGACGTTGGGGACGCCGGCCTGTTGCAAGGCACCCATGGCGCCGGCGACGACGCCATAGTTGGCGGCCTTGTCACCGCGGATGAACACCTGGGTGTCCGCACGCTGACGCATGATGGCACCGACCTGCTGACTCAGTTGCGGCAGGGACACCGCGGTGGAGGACTTGGCCTTCTGATCGGTATCCACCTCGGAACCGACGTTCCAGTAGTAGGTACCGTCGGCTTTCACCGAGACGGTGAGGATCTGCTTGTCGTTGTCCTGCGGCAGGGCCTGGCTGTCGACCTTGGGCAGGTCGACCTTGACGCCCTGGTTGAGCATGGGCGCCGTCACCATGAAGATGACGAGGAGCACCAACATCACGTCGATGTAGGGCACCACGTTCATCTCGGCGACGGGCTTGCGTTTCTGGCGGCGAGGGACCATGGGATACCTCTTTATTCGTCGCTGGTGTGGACTTTGCGGTGCAGGATGGCCTGGAATTCATCCGCAAAGGTGTAGTAGCGGTTGATCAGCATTTCCGAGCGGGCGGCGAAACGGTTGTAGGCCACGACGGCAGGAATGGCGGCGAACAGACCGATGGCGGTAGCGATCAGGGCTTCGGCGATGCCGGGTGCCACGGTGGCCAGGGTCGCCTGCTGGGCGGTGGACAGGCCGCGGAAGGAGTTCATGATGCCCCAGACGGTACCGAACAGACCCACGTAGGGGCTGGTGGAGCCGACGGTGGCCAGGAACGGCAGGGCCTGTTCGAGCTTTTCTTCCTCGCGGGAGATGGCCACGCGCATGGCGCGGGAGACACCTTCCATGACCGCATCGGGATCCACGCCGGGCTGCTGACGCAGACGGGAGAATTCCTTGAAACCGGCGCGGAAGATCTGCTCGACGCCGGAATCCGGATCGGGGTTGCTGCCAGCCTGGCGGTACAGCTTGGACAGATCGATGCCCGACCAGAATTTCTCTTCGAAGGCATCCAGGGAACGCTTGGCGGCGCGCATGGCGTTGCCACGCTGGATGATCATGATCCAGGACGTGACAGAGGCTGCGACCAGGATGAGCATCACCAGTTGCACCACCAGACTGGCGTTGGCGATGAGGCTCCACATGGACGTATGGTCGACGTTGGGTTGCACGCTTAATCTCCTGATTGAATTGACGCCGGACTTCCGGCAAGAACCGTTCGCATGGCTTCGGGCATGGCCCTCGGCCTGAAGCTGTCAGCACGCACGCAGGCGACCGTTACCCACCCTTCGCAGAGCAGGACATCGTCCTTAGCACGCCGGACCTCCTGGTGAAACCTGAGGCTGGCGCGCTTCGCTTCGACCACCTCGGCACCGATCAGCAACTCGTCATCCAGCCGCGCGGGCGCATGGTAGCGCGCTTCGCTGCTGTGGACGACGAAGAGCAGACCGTCCCGGGCGAGTTCGGACTGGGCATAGCCCAGCGCGCGCAGTCGCTCGGTGCGGGCGCGTTCCATGAACTTGAGGTAGTTGACGTAATAGACGATGCCGCCGGCATCGGTATCTTCGTAGTAGACACGACACCTGAGGACGGACGGCGACGGGCTCCGCGATTGCGCGTGCATACTCTAGAACCTAGCCTCGCCGTTGCCAATCAGAAATGTTCGCAACTGCATTTAGTTACCATTGACCTCGAACAGATCGGGCGTACCGCCCTGGGCCAGACGCGTCGGCAGGTTGAGTCCGAAGTGCAGATAGGCATGCCGGGTCACCACCCGCCCGCGCGGCGTGCGCATGATATAGCCTTGCTGGATCAAATAGGGTTCCAGCACGTCTTCGATGGTGTGACGCTCTTCGCTGATGGCCGCCGCCAGGCTGTCCACACCCACCGGACCGCCGTCGAACTTGTCGATCATGGTCAGCAGCAGCCGGCGATCCTGGTGATCGAAGCCCTGGGCATCCACGTCCAGCAGGTCGAGGGCGCGACTGGCGATGTCGTGGCTGATATGGCCCTGCCCACGCACCTCGGCGAAGTCGCGCACCCGCCGCAGCAGGCGATTGGCGATCCGCGGCGTGCCCCGTGCGCGGCGGGCGATTTCCATCGCGCCCTCGGCTTCGATGGCGAGGCCGAGGATGCCGGCGGAGCGGGTGACGATGGTGGCCAGGTCCGCGGTGCCGTAGAACTCCAGGCGCTGGACGATCCCGAAGCGGTCGCGCAGCGGATTGGTCAGCATGCCGGCACGGGTGGTCGCGCCGACCAGGGTGAAGGGCGGCAGATCCAGCTTGATGGAGCGCGCCGCCGGCCCTTCGCCGATCATGATGTCGAGCTGGTAGTCCTCCATCGCCGGATAGAGGACCTCCTCGACGATGGGCGAGAGGCGATGGATCTCGTCGATGAAGAGCACATCGCCGGCTTCCAGGTTGGTCAGCAGCGCGGCGAGATCGCCCGGGCGTTCCAGTACCGGACCGGAGGTGCTCTTCAGGGACACCCGCATTTCCTGGGCGATGATGTTGGCCAGGGTGGTCTTGCCCAGACCGGGCGGACCAAAGATCAGGGTGTGGTCGAGGGCCTCGCCCCTGCCCTTGGCCGCCTGGATGAACAGGCCCATCTGGTCGCGCACCACCGGCTGACCGATGTAGTCCGCCAGCCGCACCGGGCGAATGGCGCGATCCTGGACTTCTTCGCGGTCGCGACCGCCGGCCGAGATGAGACGATCGGTTTCTATCATGGGATCAGACCATGCCCTTCAGGGCGCGACGGATGAGTTCCTCGCTGGAAAGGTCTTCCCCTTCCACGGCGGCGACGGCGCGGCTGGCTTCCTGGGGCTTGAAGCCCAGGGCGACCAGGGCGCTGACCGCGTCGGCCTCGGCGCTGGCCGCGACGGCGGCCTGGTTCGGCAGGACCAGGGGGGCGATGGCGGGCAGATTTTCCCAGGCCTTGAATCTGTCCTTGAGCTCGACCAGCAGACGCTCGGCGGTCTTCTTGCCCACCCCGGGCACCTTGACCAGGGCGGCCGTGTCCTGGGCTTGCACACAGCGAACCAATTCATCCACCTCGAGACTGGACATCAACGCCAGGGCCAGCTTGGGGCCGACACCATTGAGTCGGATCAACTCGCGAAACAGCTCTCGCTCGCGTTTTTCCCCGAACCCATAGAGCAGGTGCGCATCTTCCCGTACCACGAGGTGGGTATGCAATGTGACGACTTCGCCCTGGGCCGGCAGCCGATAAAGGGTCGTCATGGGCACTTCGACCTCGTAGCCGACTCCGCCCACGTCGAGCAGGAGATGGGGCGGCTGCTTTTCCGCCAGGGTGCCACGTAGACGACCGATCACTGGGATACCTTCCTAACGTTGGAGCGAGATGAGAGAGCGGATGGCGCTAGAGACGCAGGCGACCGCCACGGCGGCGGGTCGCCAGCAGGCCATGGGGAACCAGGCTCTGCCGGGTGTGGGCATGGCACAGGGCGATGGCCAGGGCGTCGGAGGCGTCGATCTGGGGTTTCTCGGTCAGGCGCAGCAGGTGCATGACCATCAGCATCACCTGCTGCTTGTCCGCCCCACCGTTGCCGACCACGGCCTGCTTGACCTGGCTCGCGGTGTATTCGGAAATCTCCAGACCACCTTCGGCGCCGGCGACGATGGCCGCTCCCCGGGCCTGACCCAGCTTGAGCGCCGAATCGGCGTTGCGCGCCATGAACACCTGCTCGATGCCCATGGTGACCGGTCCGTACTGGGCGATGACGTCGCGCACGCCGCGGTAGACGATCTGCAGCCGCTCCGGCAACGGACCGTTACCGGTCCGGATGCAGCCGGAGGCGACGTACTCGCAGCCGCGTCCGGTGTCGCGCACCACGCCAAAGCCGGTCAGCCGCGAACCCGGGTCGATGCCCAGCACCAGGGTGCCGGGCGCATCGGGCGGCAGGCGCTCGTAGAGGGACATCAGCCGAGCTGCGCCATGACATCCTCGGGGATGTCGGCGTTGGAGTAGACGTTCTGCACGTCGTCCAGGTCTTCGAGCATGTCGATCAGCTTGAGCACCTTCTGCGCGGTTTCCAGATCCAGGGTCGCGGAGGTCGAGGGGATCATGGTCACCTCGGCTTCGTCGGCCTTGTAGCCGGCGGCGGTCAGGGCTTCGTTGACGGCGATGAAGTCGGCAAAGCTGGTGAAGACGTCGATGGAGCCATCGTCGTTGGCGACCACGTCGTCGGCACCCGCTTCCAGGGCGGCTTCCATCAGGGCGTCCTCGTCCAGGCCGGAGGCGTAGCTGATCTGGCCCTTGCGCTCGAACAGATAGGCCACCGAACCGTCGGTGCCCAGGTTGCCACCGCACTTGTTGAAGGCGTGGCGGACTTCGGCCGCAGTGCGGTTGCGGTTGTCGGTCATGGCCTCGACGATGATGGCGACACCGCTCGGGGCGTAGCCTTCATAGGTCAGTTCCTCGACGTTCTCGCCTTCGCCGGCGCCCACGCCCCGGGCGATGGCCCGGTCGATGGTGTCGCGGGTCATGTTGGCGGTCAGCGCCTTGTCCACCGCCAGGCGCAGGCGGGGGTTGTCGGCCGGAACGCCGCCACCCTGGCGCGCGGCCACGGTCAGCTCACGGATGATCTTGGTGAAGATCTTGCCCTTCTTGGCATCCTGACGCTCTTTGCGATGCTTGATGTTGGCCCATTTGGAATGACCGGCCATAAGCTACTCCAATGTCTTGACGAAGACGGCGCCGCGGCGATGACCGCGGCGCACTGAAAAGGGAAACGGCGGGCACCCGTCCGGGCGCCCTCCTCCGATAAGGCTTATTCCGCCTTGGGCTGCTCGCGCAGGCGGATGTGCAGCTCGCGCAACGCCTTGGCGTCGACGGCGCCGGGCGCCTGGGTCATGACGTCGGCGGCGCTCTGGGTCTTCGGGAAGGCGATGACTTCACGAATGGACGAGGCGCCGGTCATCAGCATCACCAGGCGATCCAGGCCGAAGGCCAGGCCGCCATGGGGCGGAGCGCCGAACTTCAGGGCGTCCAGCAGGAAGCCGAACTTCTCTTCCTGTTCCTCAGCGCTGATCCCCAGCACCTCGAACACCGCCTGCTGCATCTTCTTGTCGTGGATGCGGATGGAACCGCCGCCCAGCTCGGTGCCGTTGAGCACCATGTCGTAGGCGCGCGACAGCGCCGCACCCGGGTTGGCCTTGAGCTCGTCCGGGCCGCACTTGGGCGAGGTGAAGGGGTGGTGCATGGCGGTCAGGCTGCCATCGTCGTTTTCCTCGAACATCGGGAAGTCGACCACCCACAGCGGCGCCCACTGGCAGGTCAGCAGATTGAGGTCGTGACCGAGCTTGATGCGCAGCGCGCCCAGGGCCTCGGAAACGATCTTGGTCTTGTCCGCGCCAAAGAACACGATGTCGCCATCCACCGCGCCGACGCGGTCGAGGATGACGTTGATGTTGTCCAGGGGGATGTTCTTGACGATGGGCGACTGCAGGCCCTCGACGCCGGCGGCGCGCTCGTTGACCTTGATGTAGGCCAGGCCCTTGGCACCGTAGATGCCGACGAATTTGGTGTAGTCGTCGATCTGCTTGCGCGGCATGCTCGCCCCGCCCGGTACGCGCAGGGCGGCGACGCGGCACTTGGGATCGTTGGCCGGACCGGCGAAGACCTTGAAGTCGACGTCCTTGAGCTGGTCTTCCACGTCCACCAGTTCCAGCGGGATGCGCAGGTCCGGCTTGTCGGAACCGAAGCGACGCATGGCCTCGGCCAGGGTCATGTGCGGCAGCTCGCCGAACTCGACGTCCAGGACTTCCTTGAACAGGTTGCGCACCATGGTCTCGGTGATGTCCATGATGTCTTTTTCATCGAGGAAGCTGGTCTCGATGTCGATCTGAGTGAATTCCGGCTGGCGGTCGGCCCGCAGGTCTTCGTCGCGGAAGCACTTGGCGATCTGGTAGTAGCGATCGAAGCCGGCGACCATCAGCAACTGCTTGAACAGCTGGGGCGACTGCGGCAGGGCGAAGAAGCTGCCGGGGTGGGTGCGGCTGGGCACCAGGTAGTCGCGGGCACCCTCGGGAGTGGCCCGGGTCAGGATCGGGGTTTCCACGTCGAGGAAACCGTTCTCGTCCAGGTAGCGGCGGATGCTGGAGGTGATGCGCGAACGCAGCTTCAGCTTCTCGGCCATCTCCGGACGGCGCAGATCGATGAAGCGATAGCGCAGGCGGGTCTCTTCGCCGACATCGGTGTATTCGTTGAGCGGGAACGGCGGGGTTTCCGCCTCGTTGAGCACTTCCAGCTCGTAGCCCAGCACCTCGATGGCGCCGGAGGCCATGTTGGCGTTGCGCGCGCCTTCGGGACGCAGGCGCACCTTGCCGGTGAGCTTGACGACATACTCGCTGCGCACGCGGTCGGCCTTGGCGAAGGTTTCGGCGCGATCCGGATCGAACACCACCTGGGCCAGGCCTTCGCGATCGCGGATGTCGAGGAAGATGACCCCGCCGTGGTCACGGCGGCGGTGGACCCAACCGCAGAGGGTGATTTCCTGGCCGTCCAGGCTCTCGTTCAACTGGCCGCAATAGTGGCTGCGCATCATGGTCGTGGTTTCGCTTCTCTAGAACAGGCTGAATGCGTGGAGGCGCCGGGCCGGCAAGACCGGGCGCTCGACTGAACGGGAGATTCTATATCATCCGTCACGATTTTACCGTAGCCGGGCACGCAGCTCGACGTGCGAACACTGGCTAAACGGCCAGCGGTTCTGTGATAGCCTCGGAGCCCTTCGCAACCGACGCACAGGAGCCGTCAGCATGGAAATCAACATCGGAATCGCCGAACAGGATCGTGCCCAGATCGCCGAGGGCCTGTCGCGCCTCCTGGCCGACACCTACACCCTGTATCTGAAGACCCACAACTTCCACTGGAACGTGACCGGGCCGATGTTCAACACCCTGCACCTGATGTTCGAGACCCAGTACACCGAGCTGGCCGTGGCGGTGGACGACATCGCCGAGCGCATCCGCGCCCTGGGCTTCCCGGCGCCGGGTACCTACGCCGCCTATGCCCGCCTGTCGAGCATCAAGGAAGAGGAAGGGGTGCCGGACGCCCAGGACATGATCCGCCTGCTGGTGCAGGGTCAGGAAGCCGTGGTGCGCACCGCGCGGGGCATCTTCCCGTTGCTGGACAAGGTCAGCGACGAGCCCACCGCCGATCTGCTGACCCAGCGCATGCAGACCCACGAGAAGACCGCCTGGATGCTGCGCAGCCTGCTCGCCGCCTAGCTCCGGCTGCCGTCGCGGGCCGCGGCCCGCGACGGTGCCACGATTGAGCGGCCCTCACCTTTTGGGTTAAATAAGGACGCGCTTTTCGCGCCGGGTCACTCCGCTGTCGGGCACCGCTCCGGCAGTTTCGGCAGACCCGTGTTCTCTATCCCAAGGTGATTTCACATTGAACACGTTATCTACTGTCCATGTCGTGGTGGGCGCTGCCGCGCTCCTGTTATCGGCAATTCCCGGACTGCAGTCCGACACCTCGTCCTTCGATCAACCCGAGTCCATCCATCTGGCCCTGCTGGGTCTTGCCACCCTCCTCTTCACGCCTTTCTCCCGCAGCCGCAGCAGCGGTGCCCAGAAACTCGCCAGCGCCCTGCTGGTGATCGCCGTGGTGGCCCAGACCTTTATCCTGCTGGCGCCCCTCGAGCAGATCGGCGGCCTGCCGGCCGAATTGCTGCCGCTGGGGCTGACCCTGGTCGCCGCCCTGGCCAGCCTGCCGGAAAAGTTTCGTGCCCCGGCGGGCAACGCCGCGGTGGCCGACAGCGAGGTTCGTCCGCGTCAGGCCATGCGTCCCGCCCCTGCCGCCGCCGCTCCGGCCCGTCCGCTGGCCGATGACCGCGAGCGCGGCACGGTGAAGTGGTTCAACACCTCCAAGGGCTTCGGCTTCATCTCCCGCGACACCGGCGACGACATCTTCGTGCACTTCCGCGCGATCCGTGGCGAAGGTCATCGGGTGCTGATGGAAGGCCAGCGCGTGGAATTCTCGGTGATCCAGCGCGACAAGGGCCTGCAGGCCGAAGACGTGGTCATCGCGGCCTGATCGCTGCCGGCAAAAAAGAAAGGCCGCCCTCGGGCGGCCTTTTTCATGGGCGACGAGACTACTGCCGCTGAGCCTCGGCGGCCTTGCTGTCAGTCATGCCGGTGGTATTACCCAGCAGGCTGGCGGTCGCGGTCTGGATGAAGGCCTCCAGGCGCTTCTGCAGCTCGGGCGCGCTGGCGTCGCCCTTGAGCACCTCGCCACCGGCCTGGGTGCCCAGGTGATAGCGATAGAGCACGGCGTCGCGGTCGCGCGGCTTGACCAGGATGCGATCGCCCGTGACCAGGGCCACGGTCTGGTCGCTGCCCGACGGCTTGATCACCGCCACGCCCGGATCGCCCTGGGGCAAACCCAGCAGATCACGGCCCCAGCACTGGTGCTGGGTCGGCTTGCCGAAGCGGGCCAGCACCGTGGGCACCACGTCGATCTGGCTACCCACGGTGTCACGACGGGCGCCAAAGGTTTCCTGCACGCCCGGACCGATCAGCAGGAGCGGTACGTTGAAGCGCGACAGGTCCATCTCGGTGATCTGCTCGTTGTTGCCGAAGCCGTGGTCACCGACGATGACGAACAGGGTGTCCTGGTACCAGGGCTCGTTCTTGACCTTGGCGAAGAACTGACCCAGCGACCAGTCGGCGTAGCGCATGGCGGTGAGGTGTTCGTCGAGCGAGCCGTGACCGGTGACCGGGGTGACCGGCAGGTCCTTGGGCAGCGCATAGGGGGTGTGGTTGGACAGGGTCTGCAGCAGCGCATAGAAGGGCTTGCCGTCCGGCGCCTTGGCCAGCTTGTCCAACTCCTGCACCGAGCGGTCGAACATGTCCTGGTCGGAAACGCCCCAGGTCGGATCCATGAACACCGGATTCACGAAGTCCTCGCGGCCGACGAAGCGGGTCATGCCCTGGTTGCTGAAGAAGCCGGACTGGTTGTCCCACTGGAAGTTGCCGTTGTAGACGTAGACGTCGTCGAAGCCGCGGGTGCTGAGCAGTTGCGGCAGACCGGAGAACTGGTGCGCGCCCTCGGGCATGCGCATCAGGTACTCGAAGGCCGGCAGGTTGGGGAAGCAGGCCATGGTGGCGAACATGCCCTGGTGGGTATGGGTGCCGTTGGAGAAGAAGCGGGTGAACAGCGTGCCCTGCTTGGCCAGGGCGTCGAAGTTCGGGGTGATGCCGTCTTCGTTGCCGAGGGCGCCGATATAGCGACCGGCCATGCTTTCCATGAGGATCACCACGACGTTGCGCACCTTGGGCAACTGGCCGTCGGTGGGCGGGGTGTAGATCCGGCGGATGGCGGCCTTGTCGGCGTCGATCAGCTCGTCACGCGGGGTCAGCAGCAGTTGCCGGGTGACCGCCAGGGCGTCGGCGGCCGGCATGGTGGCCTTCCAGCTGTTGTCGCGATGGTCGGAGAAGCTGTTCTCGGCGGCATTGATCAGGGTCAGGGTGCCGTTCAGACCGAGGTGGTTGGCGAACATGGAATCGGTGGTGTAGGCGTCGCCCCAGCGCAGCGGCGGCCCGGATCTCAGGGTGCCGCGGGCAGCGATGACGGCCACCACCAGGCAGAGCAGAAACACCGCGCCCCGGCGATACCAGGCGGCCGGTCGCGCCGCGGCATACCGGCGGGTGGCTCGCTCCACGCCAAAGAACACCAGGCCCAGCAGCAGGGTCGCCACGGCCCAGGCCAGGAGCAGCCGCAGCACCGGGAAGCCGTTCCAGATCATGCTGGTGACGGTGTGCAGGTCTTCCTGCATGTACTGGAACACCAGGCTGTTCAGGCGCTGGTGGAATTCACGGTAGAAGTTCAGCTCGCCGACGCCCAGCAGCAGGCAGAGGCTGGCGGCCAGGGTGAACCAGCCGGCCTGCAGGCGGCGGGCGGCCATGGCTCTGACGCTGAGCAGGCAGAGCAGCGAGGGCACGCAGATATAGACCACCAGGCGCAGGTCGAAGCGAGCGCCGTTGAAGAAGGCCTCGGCAAAGGTGGCGAAGGGCGAGTCGCCGATCAGATCGGTGTTGTAGCCCAGCAGCGCCAGGCGCAGCAGGGTGAACATGACCATCAGCGCCAGGGCGCAACCCAGCACGAAGCTGAGGTGGCTGCCCAGCGTCGGCAGCGGGCGGATGCCAGCGGCGCGCGGGGTGTGGGGGACTTCCGTTTGCGACATGAAAACACCTTGTCAAAAGCAGCAGGGATTCGCGGCGCGTGGCCAGCGGCTCGGGATCGGCCACGCAGAGGCCTCGGGCGCGGTCGGCAGGCGTGGGAGTTTAACCATCCGGCGCGATCGCGCCAGTCCTGGCCTGCGCGACGTGGGCGAAGCGAGACCTCCGCCGCGCCGACCAGCGCCCAGCCTGAGCAGGAGCTCGTCAAAATTTCGTCAAGGACTGCTCTGGATGCGACGTCAGCGCAGGCATGGGCGGCAGCCGCCGCTTGCAGTAAAATCCAGCACCCTCGACCGCTCCAGCGCCGTATTCAGGATGCCCCATGGCTCACCGTGACGCTCTGCAGGTGCTTCGCACCTACCTCACCAGCCAGATCCTTGGCCAGGAAACCCTGGTGGAGCGCCTGCTCATCGCGGTGCTGGCGGACGGTCACCTGCTGGTGGAAGGCGCCCCCGGGCTGGCCAAGACCAAGGCCATCAAGGACCTGGCGGAAGGCCTGGAAGCGGATTTCCACCGCATCCAGTTCACCCCCGACCTGCTGCCGGCCGACATCACCGGCACCGAGATCTATCGTCCCGACACGGCGACCTTCTCCTTCCAGCAGGGACCGATCTTCCACAACCTGGTGCTGGCCGACGAGATCAACCGGGCGCCGGCCAAGGTGCAATCCGCGCTGCTGGAAGCCATGGCCGAACGCCAGGTGAGCATCGGTCGCACCTCCTATGCCCTGCCCGACCTCTTCCTGGTGATGGCCACCCAGAATCCCATCGAGCAGGAAGGCACCTATCCCCTGCCCGAGGCCCAGCTCGACCGCTTCCTGATGCACGTAAAGATCGGCTACCCCGACGCCTCGGTGGAGCGGCGCATCCTCGCCCAAGCCCGTGGCGAAGCCCTGGACGGCGAGACCTTGCCGACCGAGCGGGTCACCCAGGCGGCCATCAACGCGGCCCGCCGCGAAGTACTCGGGCTGTACATGGCCGACGCCGTGGAGGAATACCTGGTCCAGCTGATCATGGCGACCCGCACCCCGGGGCGCTTCGACCAGGACCTGGCGCACTGGATCACCTACGGCGCCAGTCCGCGCGGCTCCATCGCCCTGGATCGCTGCGCCCGCGCCCACGCCTGGCTGGCCGGGCGGGATTTCGTCAGTCCGGAGGACATCCAGGCGGTGGTCTTCGACGTCCTGCGCCACCGCATCATCCTGTCCTTCGAGGCGGAAGCCGCCGGCATCGACCACGACCGGGTGGTGCAGCGCATCCTCGATCTGGTGGCCGTGGCCTGAGATGGCCGAGCGCAACGGCGTGACCCTGGGCCTGGCCGAGCTCATCGAGATGCGCCACCGGGTGGTCGAGGTGCAGCTGTTTTCCGCCGCCGGACGGCGCAGTCCGCTGATCGGCCTGCACCACTCGCGCCTGCGCGGGCGCGGCGTGGACTTCGACCAGGTGCGCGCCTACCAGCCCGGCGATGACGTGCGCGCCATCGACTGGCGTGTCACCGCCCGCACCCGCGAGCCCCATACCAAGCTGTTCCACGAAGAACGCGAGCGACCGGTCTATCTCCTGCTGGAGCAGAGTCCGCGCACCTTCTTCGGCACCCGCCAGCAATTCAAGTCGGTGCTGGCCGGGCGCCTGGCCGCGCTGATCGGCTGGGCGGTGCTGGAGCACAACGACCGCATCGGCGGCATGATCTTTGGCGGCGAACGCCTGCACGAGGTACGGCCAAGGCGCAGCAAGCAGAATCTGCTGCGTTTCTTCGATCACCTGATCAACGCCAATCGGGCGCTGCAGGATCCGGCCCTGGCCCAGGTGCCACGCATCACCTTCAATCAGGTCCTGCGCCGCGCCCGCGAGGTGCTGCGTCCCGGCAGCCTGGCCCTGGTGATCTGCGACGAGCGCAGTCTGGACGTGGCCACCGAGCAGCACCTCACGCTGCTTTCGCGGCACAGCGACCTGGTCCTGCTGCCGCTTTCCGATCCGCTGGATCACGAATTGCCCCAGGCCGGCCTGCTGCGCTTCACCAGCGGTCCGGCGGAAGTGGAACTGGACACCGACCGCGCCGACGTGCGCCAGGGCTATGCCGAACAGGCCGCGCAGCGCCGCGAGCGCTGGACCGAACTCAGCCTGCGCCTGGGCATTCCGCTGCTGCCGCTGTCCACGGCGGACGATCTGGTCGAGCAATTGCGGCACCTCCTGCGCCAGCACCGTCCGGGGTACACCTCGTGACCCCCGGCCTGCCGAATCTGGAGCCGCTGCGGTTGCCGCCGGAGCCGACCCTCTGGCCACCGGCGCCGGGCTGGTGGCTGTTGCTGCTGGTAGTGGTGGCGCTGGGCTTCTTTCTGCGCCATCGCCATGGCCGGCGGCCGCTGGTCAGCGCGCCCCTCGCCGAGGCGACCACCGAAGAGGATCTGCGCACCACCGCCCTGGCCGAACTGGCCCGCCTGCCGCGCCCCTATGGCGCGCCGGCCGGACCCTGGTTGCAGGCGCTGAACGCCCTGCTCAAGCGCCTCTGCCGCGCCAGCTATCCGGATCAGCTCAGCCAGACCCTGAGCGGCCGCGACTGGCTGGCCTTTCTCGATTCGCGCTGTCCGGCGGCCGGCCTGACGCGCTACATGATCCTGGTCGACGGCGGCTATCGCCCGGATTGCCGGCTGGATGACCGCGCCATCGACGGCCTGCAGGACGCCGTCGCCACCTGGATCCGCAAGCATGTTTGAATTCGCCTGGCCCTGGTTATGGCTGCTGCTGCCACTGCCCTGGGCGCTGCGCATGCTCCTGCCGGCGGCCGACAGCGGCCAGGCGGCCCTGCGGGTGGAATTCCTCGCTGAACTCGAACACCTGGGTGGACGCACTCGCCACACCGGCGGCCTGAGCGGCGCCCGCCGCCTGCTGCCCTTTCTGCTGGGCTGGCTGCTGATCCTGGCCGCCGCGGCGCGTCCGCAATGGGTGGGGCCACCCCAGCCGCTGGACGTGAGCGGGCGCGATCTGCTGCTGGCGGTGGATGTCTCCGGCTCGATGGACACCCCGGACATGCAACTGGGCGACGAGAACGTCAGTCGCCTGAGCCTGGTCAAGCAATTGCTCGGCCGCTTCATCGACAGTCGCCAGGGCGATCGCGTCGGCCTGATCCTGTTCGGTTCCCAGGCCTATCTGCAGGCACCGCTGACCGCCGACCGGCGCACCGTGCATGCGCTCCTGGAAGAAGCCCAGATCGGCCTGGCCGGGCGCAACACCGCGGTGGGCGACGCCGTGGGTCTGGCGGTCAAGCACCTGCGCAAGCGCCCGGACAACAGTCGCACTCTGATTCTGGTCACCGACGGCGCCAGCAACGGCGGCGTGGTGACGCCCGAGGTGGCGGCCAACCTGGCGGCCAGCGAGCGGGTCCGCGTCTATACCCTGGGTATCGGCGCCGACCCGGACACCCTGGGCGCCGGCGCGACGCCCAGCGATCTCGACGAACCCATGCTGCGCCACCTCGCCGAGGTCACCAACGGCGCCTATTTCCGGGTGAGGTCCAGCACCGAGCTGGCCGCCGTGTCGCGCCAGCTCGATCGTCTCGAACCCATCCGCCAGCAACCGGACCAGGCCCGCCCCACCCGCGAACTCTATGCCTGGCCGCTGGCCGGGGCACTGCTGCTCGGCTTGGCCCTGGCGCTTGGCCGCCTGCCGTGGCCGCCGCGCTGGCAGCGTGGAGGCAAGGTCCGATGAGCGACTGGCTGCCGCTGCTCCTGCGTCCCTGGTGGCTGCTGGCCCTGGTGCCGGTCGCCCTGGTGATCGGCTCGCTGCGTCGGCGCCGGCATCGCCACGGGCGCTGGCAGGCGCTGCTGCCCCCGGCGCTGCAACCCTGGCTGCTCAGCGACAGCGATCGCCAGCGCTCGCCCCTCGGGCTGGTGCTGCTGGGGCTGGCCGGGGTGCTGGCCTGTCTGGCCCTGGCCGGTCCCAGCTGGCAGCAGGGCGAAGCGCAGAACTTTCGGCGCAACGATCCGCTGGTGGTGGTCTTGGCGCTGACGCCCGATCTGCTCGCCACCGACGTCACCCCCAATCGCCTGCTGGCCGTGCAGCGCAAGCTGCAGGACCTGCTCAAGGCGCGCCAGGACGGCGAGACCGCCATCGTCGTCTATGCCGGCAGCGCCCATACCCTGGTGCCCCTGACCGACGACCTGCCGACCATGGACAACCTGCTCAAGGCGTTGCGGCCGTCGATCATGCCGGTGCCCGGCCAGCGCGCCGACCTGGGTATCGCCCAGGCCCTGGAGCTGCTCGGCCCGGCGCCCAGCGCCAGCGCCCGGCTGCTGCTCATCGCCAGCGACCTGGACGACCGCGAGCGGCTGGGCCTCGAGCGCCAGCTGCAGGGTCGGCTGCGCCAGCTGGCGATCCTCGGCCCGGGTACGCCCCAGGGTGCCCCGGTGGCCGCCGAGACCGGCAACTACCTGAGCGACGCCGCCGGCGGCATCCGCATCGCCCGCCTGGCCGAAGGCCGCCTGCAGGACGTCGCCCGCGAGCTGGGTGGCCGCTATCAGCGCCTGCAACGTGATGACAGCGACCTGCGTCGCCTCGGTCTGCTGGAGCGACCCGACGATGTGCGGGCCAGCGAGGGTCAGGGACCTTCCGACTGGCGCGACCAGGGTTACCTGCTGCTCCTGCCCCTGCTGGTCCTGGTCGCCTGTGGCGCACGCCGCGGCTGGCTGCTGTGCCTGCCCTTCTGCCTCTTGCTGACGCCGCCTCCGGCGCAGGCTGGCAGCTGGGACGATCTCTGGCTGCGCCGCGACCAGCAGGCCCTGCAGCTGCTGGCCGACGACCAGGCTGGCGCGGCCGCCGACCTCTTTACCGACGAGCGCTGGCGCGGCGTGGCGCTCTATCGCGCCGGCGACTTCAGCGGCGCCGCCGCGGCCTTCGCCCGGGATCCCTCGGCGGACGGCCACTACAATCGCGGCAATGCCCTGGCCATGGCCGGACGCCTGGACGAGGCCCTGCGCGCCTACCGGGCGGCGCTGGTGCTGCGTCCGGATCTCACCCCCGCCCTGCGCAATCGCAACCGCCTCGAACGCCTGCTCGCCCAGCGCGCCGCGGCCCAGGCCGAGGCCGCCGCCCGCAGTCGCCAGGACCAAAGCGCCAGTCAGAGCAGCGCCCAGGCGGACGAGCCGGCCAGCAGCAGTACCCCGCCGTCCACCGCGGCCGCTGCGGCCAGCCCGCAGCAGCAGGCCCAGGCCGGCGCGGACTGGCTCGTCAGTCCGTCCTACGCCGAAGATCCCCTGGCGGAGGAACAGCGTCAGGCGGCCGAACAGTGGCTGCGCGAGATTCCCGACAACCCGGCCGAGCTGCTGCGCCGCAAGTTCTGGTACCAGCAACAACAACGCGAGGAGAACGCGCTGCAATGAAGGCCTATCCCTTGCTGCTGCCCCTCGCGCTGCTCGCGCCCCTGGTGCAGGCGGCGGACCTCAGCGCCCGCCTGGAGCGCACTCAGCTCAGCCAGAACGAGACGCTCGAACTCATTCTCGAGACCACCGATCCCGCGCAGTTCGGCAAGCCCGATCTCGGCCCGCTGGAGCAGGACTTCCGGGTGCTCGGGGTCCGCCAGAACAGCCTGCCGCCCGGCGAGCGGGTGACCACCCGCTGGAACGTCACCCTGCAACCCAAGGCCAGCGGTGCCCTGACCATTCCCGCCCTGACCCTCGACGGCGCCCGCAGCCAGCCGCTGACCGTCACCGTGGAGGCCAGCGCCGCCAAACGCCAGGCCCGTGAGCCGGTCTATCTGGAAGCCTCGGTGGAGCGCACCCGGCTCTATGTGCAGGCGGAAACCATCCTGACCATTCGCCTCTACCACGCCGTGGCGCTCTATGACGATCATGTGCTCACCCCGCCCAATCCCAGCGAGGCCCGGGTGGATCTGCTCGGTACGCCGCAGGTCTACGAGCGTGACGTCGAGGGCGTACGCCATGGCGTGATCGAGTGGCGCTACGCCATCCATCCGTTGCAGAGCGGCACCCTGGTATTGCCGCCCCAGACCTTCAGCGCCACCCTGGCCGGCGGTCTCGACGACAGCTCCAGGGCCGGCCAGCCGATCCAGCTGCGCACGCCGGCCCTGACCCTGGACGTCCTGCCACAGCCCGCCAGCTATCCGCCACAGACGCCCTGGGTGCCGGCGCGCAACCTGACCCTGACGCAGCAATGGAATCCCGCACCGGCAGAGGCTCGCGAAGGCAGTGCCCTGACCCGCACCCTGCAGGTGCGTGCCGAAGGCCTGGCGCCTGGCCAGCTGCCCCCACTGGTGCTGCCCGAGACCGAGGGGGTGAAGCGCTATGCCGAACAGCCGCGGCTGTCCATGCAGACCCAGGCGCGTGGGCTGGTCGGGCAACGCGAAGAGCGTGTCGCCCTGATTCCCACCTCCACGGGGGACAAGGTCCTGCCGCCAGTGGAGGTGGTCTGGTGGAACACCGAGACCGACACCCTCGAACGCGCCACCCTGCCCGCCCAGACCCTGGTGGTCGCCGAGGATCCGACGCTGCAGCCGGTGGCGACCGCCGCGGCCAAGATAAGCGGCAATGACCGTGGCCTCTGGCGCTGGCAGCTGGCCACGGCCTTTTTCGCCCTGACCACCCTGCTCGGCTTCGGCCTCTGGTGGCGTGCCCGCCGGCAGCCGGCGGTCCTGCCGACGGTGCCCGATCTCGACAGCCGCCTGCAGCGCGAAGAGCTGCGCCGCGCCTGCCAGAGCAACGACCCCCACGCGACCCGTCACGCCCTGGACGCCTGGGCGCGACAGCAGCCGGAGACCCTGGCGGCCATGGGCGCGCGCTTCGAACCCCTGGCCGCGGCCCTCGATGACCTCAACGGCGCGCTCTACAGCGAAGCCGGTCAGCGCTGGCAGGGCGAGACGCTGTGGCAGGCGATCAATGCCCTGCCGCCGCTGACGCCCGCGGCCGTGCACGACACCCTGCCGCCGCTCTATCCGCGCTGAGCGCCTTCCTCCAGGCGCGCCAGCCGCTCTTCGAGCGCGGCGAGCCGGGCTTCCAGCGCCTCCAGCCGTCCTTCGCGTCCACCCGCGGGCGCACCGGCTTCGGCGGCGCTACCCAGTTGCGCGACCTGGGCATCGCGTTCCGCGGCGTTGCCGAATAGATGCAGATAGCGCTCTTCGCGCTGGCCGGGTTGCCGCCCCAGACCGGTGGCCAGGCCACGGGCGATCAACCGCTCCAGGTGGTGACGCACCTGCTCGGTGTCGTCGAAGGCATGCATCCGGCCGCTGCGGGCCAGCAATTCCCCCAGGGTCTGGGGTCCGCGCAGGAACAGCAGCGCGCAGAGCACCCACTGGGGTGGCGGAAGCTCCAGGGCCTTGTCCAGCCGCTGTTCCCAGCGATCCGCCCGACTACCCATCACCAGGCGCGCCAGACCGCGTTCTTCCAGGCGCCGCAGCCCCTGTCCCACCTCGCCCGGGGTCAGATTGAGCACCGGCTCGCGACTGGTCTTCTGGTTGCAGGCCAGCACCAGCGCATTGAGGGTCAGGGGATAGCTTTCCGGCGTGGTCAGCTGCTTTTCGATGAGGCTGCCGAGAACGCGGATCTCGTTGGCCTCCAGCGGCTCTTCGGCAAAGGCGGGGGTGACTGCTTGGCTCATGGCGGACTCCGCTTGGATGACGCGCCAGCCTAGCCTGCCCTCCGAGCCTGTTCAACGTCTCGCGAGCTAGAGCCAAGCAAGGCGAAAATGGCTGAGGAAGCGGAGTTTACGAGCGGTAAATGAGCATTCCGACGGGGCTGGCCTTCCAGGCCATTTTCAACGCAGTTTGGCCGACGCGCAGCAGACTTTGATCAGGCTCTCAGCGCCGTCGCCACTGCGGCAGCCCAATCAGCACCACGGCGCCGACGATGACCAGCATGGCCAGCATCTCCGCCGGCCCGATCCGTTCACCGACGAACAGGGTGCCCAGCAGCACCGCCACCACCGGATTGACGTAGGCATAGCTGGTAGCGGCCGCCGGTCGTACCCGCCCCAGCAGATAGAGATAGGCGCTGAAGGCGATCAGGGAACCAAAGACCACCAGATAGCCCAGCGCCAGCCAGCCGCCCAGGGCCGGCCAGTGCTGC
Source organism: Pseudomonas sp. HR1 (assembly GCF_030175875.1). Classification (NCBI taxonomy): domain Bacteria; kingdom Pseudomonadati; phylum Pseudomonadota; class Gammaproteobacteria; order Pseudomonadales; family Pseudomonadaceae; genus Pseudomonas; species Pseudomonas sp. HR1. Next base: position 499,302 of record NZ_JASNRF010000004.1, on the reverse strand, counting down.
AGGCGCTCACCGCTGAGGTAGCTGGCGCCGAGCAGCGCCGCACCGGCCACCAGCATCTCCACGGCGCTGGCCATGGCTCCGCGCGGCAACGGCAGGTAGCGACTCCAGATCGAGCCGAAGGCCCAAGCCGCCGCGGCGAGCAGGATCACCGCCGCACCCAGGGGCGTGGCGCTCATGGTATCGCCCAGGTTGAGCAGGGCTATCCCCAACAGACCTAGGGCGATGCCGGCCCATTCCAGCAGGGTATTGCGCTGTCCCCAGAGCAGGCCGAACAGCAGGGTGAACAGCGGCACCGTGGCGATCGACAAGGCCGCGATGCCGGAGGTCACGCCCCAGTGCTCGGCGAGGGTCACGCCGCCGTTGCCGATACCCAGCAGCAGGATGCCGATCACCGCGGCCGCGGCGGTCTCGCGCGCCGTCGGCCAGGGGGTTCCGCGCAGGCGCAGCCAGCCCAGCAGCAGGCTTCCGGCGATCAGGAACCTCAGCCCCGCCATCAGCAGCGGTGGCCAGTGGGCCACGCCGATGCGGATCACCAGATAGGTGGAACCCCAGACCACATAGAGCGCGAAAAAGGCCGCCAGCAGGGGCAGCCAGCGAGGTAGGCGCGGCACGAGGCAGGGCGAGGCGGAGGTGTCCATGCGCGAGGGATTCCTGAGGAGTCAGGCAGCCATTGTAGGAGCGCACGACGGGACGGCTAAGATACAGTCAGGGGATAAAGGGCCGATCAGGCTTTGATTCAGCAGACTTTAGGAGCAAAGACCTTCGATTCGAAGGCAGGGGAACGGACATGGACCATATCGATCGTCGTCTTATCGATCTGCTGCTGGTGGAGGGCCGCGCCAGCTACGCGGACCTGGGTCGCCGGCTGGGACTCTCCGCGCCAGCCATCGCCGAGCGCATCGCCAAGCTGGAAGACGCCGGGATCATCACCGGCTATGGCGCCCGTATCGATCGCCGCGCCCTGGGCTACGGCACCGAATGCCTGATCTCCCTGCGTCTGCACAGCACCAGTCAGGGTCCGGTATTGAAGAAGCTGGAGGCCCTGCCCCAGCTGCTCGCCTGCCACCGGGTCACGGGTGAAGACTGCCTGATGCTGCGCGTCGCCGTGCGCGACATGGGCGAACTGGAAAGCCTCATCGATCAGCTGAACCAGTTCGGCATGAGCCGTACCGTGGTGGTGCTGTCGACGCCCTTCGAGCGCCCCCTGCCGCTCCTGCCGGGCTGACGGCGCGCAGAAAAAAGCCCCGGCGCCTCACGGCACCAGGGCTGGCGGAGCGACGCCCCGTCAGATGAAGGAGTCGTCGTCGCCACTGTCGTCGAAGAAGCCGCCACCGCCGCCGGTATCGCCATAGTCGGCGGCGTCCTGGAAGCCCCCGTTATCCTGATAGCCACCGGCGTCCTGGAATCCGCCGCCATTGTCGTAGCTGGCATTGTCCGCCCAGCCTCCCTGGGAGCCGGCATCGGCCAGGCCCTGGTCGGCAGCCGGGGTCTCATTGATGACGTTGACGATCTCCTCGGGTTGCGAATGGTGGAACAGGCCCGAAATCGCCTGAGCCGCCAGCACGCCACCGGCTACCCCGGCCGCCGTCTGCAGCGCACCGCCCATGAAACCGCCCATGCGCGAGGGCGCGGCCTGGGGTGCGCCATAGCCGGGCGCGGGCTGGGCATAGCCGGGATTGGGCTGGGCATACCCCGGATTGGCAGGCCGCGACGCCGCCGGACCCGGATCATTCCAGCCACGCGACGGCGCCGCGTTGGCCGCTGCCTGACCGCCCGCTGGCTGGCTGCTACCGCCACCGAAGAGGCTGGACAGGAAGCCACCGCTGCTTGGGCGATTCTGCTGGACCTGGGCCATCTGGCTTTCCAGTTCCCGGACGCGCTGGTCCAGCCGCTTGATGGCGGCTTCCTGGATCAGCATCGCCTGGGCCATGTAATAGGGCGCCGCGGGCTGCTCGCGCAGGCGCTGCTGGATCAGCGCCTCGGCTTCCCGGTCACGGGGCGCGGTCTGGGCTTCCGTGGTTTTGAGACGGTCGAACAGACCTTCGATCAGCTGGCTTTCTTCGCGTTGCATGATGACCCTCCCGCAGACGGTCTACTGGCGGCCTTCCCCGGGGAACGGCCTGGATGTCGAAAGGCGCAAGGCTGCGCACTGTTATGCCAGATAAAGGCGCAGCGGTGGCTTTTCAAGTTGCGTTCGCACGGCATTCAGCACAGGTTCAGCCAGAGGTCCACTGGCGCCCTTCCCATCTGAAGAGCCGCCCTGCCAGGGAGTTCCGGCTGGGCGTCCAGGACTGGACAACCGGCCGGCGCTGCGGGAGTCTGAGTCTTTGCCCGCGAGGCCTGCGCATGCCGCCCCTGCTCATCCTGATCGACCAGCAACAGGGCATCCGCGCCCCGCACCTGGGCCCACGCAACCACCCCGAAGCCGAGCAGCGCCTGGCCGAGCTGCTGGCGGCCTGGCGCCAGGCCCACGCGCCCCTGCTGCATGTCCGGCACCTGTCGCGCGATCCGCGTTCGGTGTTCTGGCCAGGGCAGCCCGGCGTGGAATTCCAGCCGGCCCTGGCGCCCCTGCCCGGCGAGCCGGTGTTCGACAAGCAGGTCCCCGACGCCTTCGCCAACAGCGGGCTGGAGCGCTGGCTGCATCAGCGCGGCATCGCGTCGCTGCTGATCTGCGGCGTGGCCAGCGAGAATTCGGTGGAGTCCACGGCCCGCAGCGCCGGCAATCTGGACTTCACCACCTGGGTCGCCGAAGACGCCTGCTACACCTTTGCCAAAACCGACTTCGCCGGGCGGCCCCGCAGTGCCGAGGAGGTCCATGCGATGGCCATGGCCAACCTGCACGGCGAGTACGCCACCGTCACCTCCACCGCGGCCATGCTCGAACGCCTGCGAGCGAGCGGGTCGCCCTGCTAGACTGCCCCCCTGCCCGTCTGGAAGCGTTGCATGAACCCTGTCGATATCCTGCGCGACTCGCTGTCCTTCTTTGCCCGCAATCTGCGCCCCCTGGCCGTCCTCACCCTGCCCTGGCTGCTGCTCGAAGCCCTGCTGCGCTATCAGGTGCTGGAGCGCTTCGGCGCCAACGGCGGCCTGTGGGACATGCTGGTCAGTCTGCTCTGCTATCCGCTCTACACCGCCGCACTGCTGATCTTTCTGGAGGCGCGCACCCAGGGCAACACCCCGCGCCTGAGCGGCGTATGGGGCGCCGCCCTGCTGCTCTGGCCGCGCTTCGCCGTCCTCGCCGCCGTGACCTCGGGGCTGGTGATGCTGGGATTTTCGCTGTTGATCGTGCCGGGCTTTCTGATCATGGCCAAGCTGGCCTTTGCCGAGAACCTGCTGGTCCTGGAGGGACGGGCGCCGCTGGACGCCCTGCGCGGCAGCTTCCGGCTGAGCCGCGGGCATTTCTTCACCCTGCTGGCGTGCATCCTGGCCACGGTCCTGCCGGCCTGGCTGCTCGACGCCTGGATCACCCGGCATTTCGCCGAGGCCGCGGTGCCGGAGATCGTGCTGCAGACCCTGTCGGGCTTCCTGCAGCTGATCCCCAGCATCGCCGTCTACCGCATCTACATGCTGGTCAGGCAGAAGGCCTGACCAGGCCACTCACCACATCAGGTCGTCCGGCACCTGGTAGGCCGCGTAGGGATCGTCCGGATCCGGCTCGCCGCTCTGCACGTTGAGCAGCACCACCCGCTTGGGATCGCGCTCCTGGATGCGTTCGGCGGTAGCCCGGGGCACCACCTCGTAGCGGCCTTCGTAGCGCACGATGGCCAGACTGCCCTTGCTGAGCTTGTCTCTCATCATGACGTTGACCGACAGGCGCTTGACCTTCTTGTCGTCGACGAAGTTGTAGTAGTCCTCGGTGGTCAGCTTGGGCAGGCGACTGGTTTCGATCAGCTGCTTGATCTGCGCCTGCTCGGCCTTGCGCTTCTTCTTCTCTTCCTGAGCGCGATTGAGCTCCTGGTCCTTGGCCAGTTTTTCCGCCTGGGCCTGCTGGACGGCCAGCTCCTGGGAGCGATCCTTTTCCGCCTGCCCGCGATGCTCCATGCGGTTCTGCTTCTGCTTCTGCTTGACGGCCTGCTTGGCCTGCTTTTCATTGACCAATCCGGCTTTCAGCAGCTGGTCGCGTAGGGACATGCTCATCGATACGACTCGTCTAGATCATCCAAGGGGGCGCAGCTCGGAAGCGGCCGCGCGCCAGGGTGTCCATCCTGCGCAGCCGACGAACCGAGTGCAAGCCTTTCTCTGGGGTGAAATAATGCGGTCATGACCTATCCGCCCCTGGTTCGGGCGCTGCCGATCACAATTCGCCCATGATTACCTTAGCGATCGTCCTGCTCTTCGTCGCCAGCGTGCTTTTCGTTCACCTTCGCGGACGCGCTCGCCTGCCCTTCCTGCGTCAGCTGGTCAACCACTCGGCGGTGTTCGCGCCGTACAACGCCCTGATGTACCTGTTCTCCAGCGTGCCGTCCAAGCCCTATCTGGATCGCAGCCGCTTTCCCGAGCTGGATGTGCTCAAGGACAACTGGCAGGAGATCCGCGTCGAAGCCCTGCGACTGTTCGACGAGGGCTACATCCGCGCGGCGGAAAAGGACAATGACGCCGGCTTCGGTTCCTTCTTCAAGAAGGGCTGGAAGCGCTTCTACCTGACCTGGTACGGCGAGCCGCTGCCCTCCGCCCAGACCCTCTGCCCGCGCACCGTGGAGCTGGTGCGGCAGATCCCCAACGTCAAGGGCGCCATGTTCGCCCTGCTGCCGGGCGGCAGCCAGCTGAATCCCCATCGCGATCCCTTCGGCGGCTCGCTGCGCTACCACCTGGGTCTGGCCACGCCCAACTCGGATGCCTGCCGCATCTATGTCGACGGCCAGCCCTATGCCTGGCGCGACGGCGAGGACGTGATGTTCGACGAGACCTATGTGCACTGGGTGAAGAACGAGACCGACCAGACCCGGGTCATCCTCTTCTGCGACGTCGAGCGGCCGCTGCGCAATCGCCTGCTGACCCGCGTCAACCAGGCGGTCAGCCGCTTCCTGGGCAGCGCCACGGCGCCGCAGAACGTCGAAGGCGAACGCGTCGGCGGCATCAACCAGGCCTATGCCTTCAGCAAGAGATTCGGGGATCGTATCGGTGGCGGCGTGAAGAAATTCAAGCGGCGCCATCCCAAGGCCTATCGCATTGCCAAGCCAGTGCTGGCGGTGCTGGTGGTGATCGCGCTCTACCGCTGGATCGTCAGCTGAGGCGGCGATCCCGCGCAGGCGGCGTCAGCGGCTCCTAGCCGGAACGCTGCTGGCGCTGTCGGTGCAGCCGGGCCACCAGCTCGGCTTCGGCCTGGGACAGACCACAGGCCTGGGTGAGATCGTCGGCGCTGGCGCCCAGTCCCACCAGGCGCGCAGCCTGGGAAAACGACAGACTGGTAGGGTCGCTCTGCTCGATCTGGGTCAACCGATCGGGCAAGGGCGCCACCACCTTGGCCAGTCCCTGCACCTGTTCACCCATGCGTACCTGTCCGGCCTGGTAGGTTTCCAGGCGCTTGAGCAGGATCTGCATGCGCTTGTCGACCAGGGCCTCCCGCTCGGCCAGCTTGGCCGCCTGCTGCTGCTGGCGTTGCCAGAGCAGCCAGCAGCAACCGCCGAGGCCGGCACAGGCCAGCCCCAGGGCGACGCTGAGCAGGATCAGCCCGACGAGCATCAGATGCTTTCCAGCTCCGACCACTCTTCTTCGGTCATCAGCTTGTCGAGCTCGACCAGGATCAGCAGCTCGCCGTTCTTGTTGCACACACCCTGGATGAACTTGGCGGATTCGTCATTGCCGACGTTCGGTGCGGTCTCGATCTCCGACTGCCGCAGGTAGACCACCTCGGCCACGCTGTCGACCAGGATGCCAACGACCTGCTTGTCGGCCTCGATGATGACGATACGGGTGTTGTCGGTGACCTCGGTGGGCAGCAGACCGAAGCGCTGACGGGTGTCGATCACCGTCACCACGTTGCCACGCAAGTTGATGATGCCCAGCACATAGCTCGGCGCACCCGGGACCGGAGCGATTTCGGTGTAGCGCAGGACTTCCTGGACCTGCATCACGTTGATGCCGTAGGTCTCGTTATCCAGGCGGAAGGTGACCCATTGCAGGACCGGATCTTCGGAACCCTGTGCGGACGTTTTTTTCATGTTCCCTAGCCTCGTCAAATACCGCACGTGCGGCGAAGCGGGCGAACCCGCCGGTTAGTTGCAGCGGGCAGCCCTAGCGACGGCCACCCACCACCTGTTCAGCGAGCGCCGCCACATCCAGCAGCGCACACATCTGATCGATCACCGTACCGGCCAGCCACGGCCGGGTAGCGCGCTGGTTCCGCCATTTGACCTCGGCGGGATCCAGACGTACCGAATGGCTGACGCCGTGCACGGCCAGGCCCCAATCCAGACCTTGCAGCGATATCACGAATTTCAGCCCCTCGCGATAGTCGTCACGGTAACGCTCGGGCATCACCCAGCGCGCCGCGTCGAGCACACGCAGATTACCTGCCTGGCAGGGTAGCAGGCCCAGGAACCAGTCTGGCTGACCGAACAGCGGCGTCAACTCTTCGTCGGCCAGCGGATAGATGGAACCCAGGCACACCAGGGGCGCGGCCAGGGTCAGGCCGGCGACGTCGAACAGCAGGCATTCGAAGGGCTCTTCACCCCACTCCGGGCGACCGTCGAGATGCACGGCGCTGGGCGGTACGCCAGCCGCTGCCACCGGCTGCGTCACCGGGGTACCCACGGCGATGCCTTCCACCGCCGGACGGGCCGGCTCGGCGACCGGTGCCAGTTCGGGGACGCGCCAGTCCAGTTCGATATCGGTTTCGGGCGCGAGCAGCGGCTGGGGTGCAGGCAGCAGGACCTCGGGCAGGACGCGCTCGGCCAGGGCGACCGCGGGACGCCGGGCGGCCAGCGGCACGACCCGCGGCTGCCGTGCGGCATCCCGCTCGAGTTCTTCGCGTACCGCGGCGGCGAATTCGTCTTCGCTCACGCTGGCGATCGGCGCGGCCGGCACCACCACCGGCGCCACGACAGGCGTGGCTTCGGCAGTCGGCAGTTCCAGGAACGCGTCCAGCAGCAGGGCATCGAGATAGCCCTGGAGGACACGCTGAGGACGATTGTCGAGGGACGTCGGTTGGCTCATGGCGATCTACGTGAGTGAGTTGTCCAGCCTATCGGCCGGCGGAGTGGAAAACTTGAATCAGGCGACCTGGCTGCTGGGCGCACCGTCGAGCAGATGCCGCAGCAACGCCCGATAGGCGATGACGCCGCGGCTGTTCAGCTCGTAGCGCGACGGCACCTGGCCGGAGCGACTGGCATCGCGCAGCCGGGTATCGATGGGGATGAAGGCCTGCCACAGCTGGGCCGGATAGGTGTTGCGCAGGACCTTGAGCGTACCGATGGAGGCCTGGGTGCGGCGGTCGAACAGGGTCGGCACTATGGTGTAGGGCAGCGCCTGCTTGCGCGAACGGTTGATCATGGTCAGGGTGTTGACCATGCGTTCGAGCCCCTTGAGCGCGAGGAATTCGGTCTGGGTGGGAATCACCAGATGCTGGCTGGCCGCCAGGGCATTGACCATGAGGACGCCGAGCAGCGGCGGACTGTCGATCAGCACGTGATCGAAGTCGTTCCACAGCTGCGCCAGGCTCTTGGAGATCACCAGCCCCAGGCCGCTCTGGCCAGGCGACTGCCGCTCCAGGGTGGCCAGGGCCGTGCTGGATGGCAGCATGGACAGCTGCGGATGGCTGGTGGGCAGCAGCAGCCGCTGCGGCAGCCCTTCCGGAACCTGACCCCCGTGCTGGAACAGGTCGAACACGCTGTGTTCGAGGCTGTCCGGATCCTGACCGAAATAGCTGGTCAGGGAACCGTGGGGATCGAGATCCACCAGCAGGACGCGCTTGCCCTCATCGCCGAGCAACCCGGCGAGGGCAACGGTGGTGGTGGTCTTGCCCACCCCACCCTTCTGATTGGCGACAGCCCAGACTCTCATGTGCAGACTTCCTCCCGACGACACGACCAGCCGGGTCAAGGTGCCGGCGTAGGGGCCGGCGACGAAGATTTGACAGGCGCCACCCCGGGCGCCCGTTCTCCAGGCGATGCTGCAGATTGTGTGCCAGTCGACGGATTTTGCAAGGTACTCTGCGGCCGGAACAGATCGAGATTGCGCGAGATCAGCAGCACCACCCGCCGATTGCGGGCGCGGTTGACGTCACTGGTGTTGTCGACCACCGGCTGATAGGCGCCATAGCCCACCACGGCCAGGCGTTGCGGCGCGATACCATTGCCGATCAGCAGGCGCACGATACTGGCGGCCCGGGCTGCCGACAGCTCCCAGTTGGTGGGATACAACGCCGTGCTGATCGGCCGGTCGTCCGTGTAGCCCTGGACCTGAATCGGATTCTTGAAGGGTGCCAGAATCTTGGCCACCTTCTCCATGAGGCCGAAGGCGGGATTGCTCGGCAGGGAATCGCCGCTGGCAAACAGCAGGTTGGAGCTGAGCTCGATTTCCAGCCACATCTCACTGGCCTTGATGTTCAGCTGATCGCCCGCGATGAGATCGCCGAAGGTGGCCCGCACACTGTCGGCGATCTGCTGCAGCGGATCGCTGGGGGTACCCTTGGCCGGCTGGGCGGCGCTGGCATCCATCACCGTCGGCGTCACGCCGGCGGGACGCTGGTCGCCGAGGGGGATGGGTTTGAGCGAACGCTCCGGCTGGCTGAAGATGCCCGACAGGCTGTCCGAGAGCACCTTGTATTTGCTTTCGTTCAGCGAGGAAATGGAATACATGACCACGAAGAAGGCGAACAGCAGGGTGATGAAGTCCGCGTAGGAGACCAGCCAGCGTTCGTGGTTCTCGTGCTCTTCGGGACGGCGGCGGCGACGAGGCATGCGGCGTCCTCCTAGTCCAGAAAACCTTGCAGCTTCATTTCGATGGAGCGGGGATTTTCGCCCTCGCCGATGGACATCAGCCCTTCCAGCAGCATTTCCCGGTAGCGGGACTGTTGCTGCGCCAGCGCCTTGAGCTTGTTGCCGACGGGCAGCAACAGCAGGTTGGCGAAGCCGACACCATAGATCGTGGCCACGAAGGCCACGGCGATGCCGCTGCCCAGTTGCGAGGGATCGGCAAGATTCTGCATGACGTGGATCAGGCCCATCACCGCGCCGATGATGCCCACCGTGGGCGCATAGCCGCCCATGGCCTCATAGACCTTGGCGGCGGCGATGTCGCGGTCTTCCTGGCCGTAGAGGTCCACCTCGAGGATGCTGCGCAGGGCTTCGGGCTCGGTGCCATCCACCAGCAGCTGCAGGCCCTTGGCGGCATAGGGATCGGCTTCGCGGGCGACCAGGGGCTCGAGCCCCAGAAGACCTTCCTTGCGCGCCACGTTGCTCCAGTTGACCACCTTGCGGATACCGCCGGTGAGGTCCAGCCGCGGCGGCATGAATATCCAGGCCAGCATGGTCAGGGCGCGCCGCAGCACCGGCAGGCGGGTCTGCAGCAGGACGGCACCCAGGGTGCCGCCGACCACGATCAATGCCGCCGGGCCATTGGCCAAGGCGGTAAAGGAGCCGCCCTCCAGCAGGTTGCCGCCCATGATGGCGGTAAAGGCCAGCAGGATGCCGATAAGACTGAGAACATCCACGCTCAATGCCCTTCTGGCCGGAGAACGCCTGCCGTCACGAACAGGCCTCGGTCAGGTGTCTGCCGATGTCGTCCAGGCCATAGATGGCGTCGGCCAGATTGGCCTTGGCGATGGCCATGGGCATGCCGTAGATGACGCAACTGGCTTCGTCCTGGGCCCACACCTGGCTGCCGACCTGCTTGAGCATCCGGGCGCCTTCGCGGCCGTCGGCGCCCATGCCGGTCAGGACCACCGCCAGCACCTTGTCGGCATAGGCCTTGGCCGCGGAGCCAAAGGTCACGTCGACGCAGGGCTTGTAGTTGAGGCGTTCGTCACCGGGCAGGATCTTCACCATGCCGCGGCCATCCACCATCATCTGCTTGCCACCCGGTGCCAGCAGGGCCAGGCCCGGACGCAACTGGTCACCGTCCTCGGCTTCCTTGACGCTGATGCGGCAAAGCTTGTCCAGGCGCTCGGCGAAGGCCTTGGTGAAGGCGGCAGGCATGTGCTGGATCAGCACCAGAGGCGCCGGGAAGTTGGCTGGCAGCTGGGTGAGCACCCGCTGCAGAGCCACCGGCCCGCCAGTGGAAGTGCCGATGGCTACCAGGCGATAGTGCTTGCGCTTGGGCGGCGGCGAAGCCGGGGCGGCGGGTGCATGACCCGCTGCAGCGCCGCTAGGCGCAGCCGGACGCGCTGCCGGGCGAGCCGTGGCCGGCGCCGCAGCGGCGCTTGCGGGCGCTGCCGGCGCGACGCTGGGCGCTACGGCGAAGCGCCGATTGGACCGGGCGATATGATGGATCTTCTCGCACAGCAGCTTCTGCACGCTGGCCGGATTGCGCGAGATGTCCTCGAAATTCTTGGGCAGGTAGTCGACCGCGCCGGCATCCAGGGCGTCCAGGGTGACCCGGGCGCCTTCATGGGTGAGCGAGGAGAACATCAGCACCGGGGTCGGGCACTTCTGCATGATGTGGCGGACCGCGGTGATGCCGTCCATCATCGGCATCTCGTAGTCCATGGTGATGACATCGGGTCGCAGCGCCAGGGCCTGGTCGACCCCTTCGCGCCCGTTGCTGGCCGTGCCCACCACCGAGATGTTGGGATCGGCCGCCAGGATCTCCTTGAGCCGACGCCGGAAGAAGCCGGAATCGTCCACCACCAGTACTTTTACCGGCATACGTTGAAACTCCTAACCTTGGGCGGCGCAGGCCACCCGATGGCGCCGGGCACGGGCCCGACGCCGCTCGTACCCGACCGACTCAGAGCCCGCGACGGGCGTAGCGCTTGAGCATGCTGGGCACATCGAGGATGAGCGCGATGCGGCCGTCGCCGGTGATGGTCGCCCCGGACATGCCGGGCGTTCCCTGCAGCATCTTGCCCAGTGGCTTGATGACCACCTCTTCCTGGCCCACCAGTTGATCGACCACGAAGCCGATGCGCTGGGTGCCCACCGAGAGGATCACCACATGCCCCTCCCCCTGCTCCACATGGGCCGCATTGGGCACCAGCCAGCGCTTGAGGTAGAACAGCGGCAGCGCCTTGTCGCGCACCACCACCACTTCCTGGCCATCCACCACGTTGGTGCGGGACAGGTCGAGGTGGAAGATCTCGTTGACGTTGACCAGCGGGAAGGCGAAGGCCTGGTTGCCCAGCATCACCATCAGCGTCGGCATGATCGCCAGGGTCAGGGGGACCTTGATGACGATCTTGGAGCCCTGGCCCTTGGTCGAGAAGACGTTCAGCGTGCCGTTGAGCTGGCTGATCTTGGTCTTGACCACGTCCATGCCCACACCGCGACCGGAGATGTCGGAGATCTCGGCCTTGGTCGAGAAACCCGGGGCGAAGATCAGGTTGAAGCACTCGGTCTCGGTCAGGCGATCGGCCGCGTCGCGGTCGAGCAGACCTTTTTCCACGGCCTTGTTGCGCAGCAGATCCGCATCCATGCCCTTGCCGTCATCGGAGATCGACAGGAGGATATGGTCACCTTCCTGCTCGGCGGAGAGCACTACGCGCCCCGCGCGGGACTTGCCGTTCTCTTCACGCTCGGCCGGTCCTTCGATGCCGTGGTCGACCGCATTGCGCACCAGGTGCACCAGCGGATCGGCCAGGGCCTCGACCAGGTTCTTGTCCAGGTCGGTTTCTTCGCCGACCAGTTCCAGGTTGATCTCTTTCTTCAGGCTGCGCGCCAGATCGCGGACCAGACGCGGGAAGCGACCAAAGACCTTCTTGATCGGCTGCATCCGGGTCTTCATGACCGAAGTCTGCAGATCGGCGGTGACCACGTCGAGGTTGGACACGGCCTTGGCCATGGCTTCGTCGCCGCTGTTCAGGCCCAGGCGTACCAGGCGGTTACGCACCAGCACCAGTTCGCCGACCATGTTCATGATCTCGTCCAGCCGCGCGGTGTCGACCCGCACGGTGGTCTCCGCCTCGCTGGTGGGACGCTCGGCAGGCGCGGCGGCTGCCGGCTTGGGCACCGCGGCCTCGGCCACCGGCGCCGGCTTCGGCGCAGGTGCGGGAGCCGCCGGCTGAGGTGCGGCCACCGGTGCCGGCGCAGCGGCCACCGGAGCGGCTACCGCTTCCGCGGCTGCCGCGGGACCACTGAACTTGCCCTTGCCATGCAATTCGTCGAGCAGGGATTCGAATTCGTCGTCGGTGATCTCGTCACCGCTCGCCGCGGCTGCCGGAGCCGCTGCGGCCGGGGCTGCAGCGACGGGTGCCGCGGCTTCGCTGGCGACGAACTTGCCCTTGCCGTGCAATTCGTCGAGCAGGGCCTCGAATTCATCGTCGGTGATGTCGTCGCCACCGGGCGCGGCCGCGGCAGGGGCCGCAGCGGCAACCGGCGCAGCGGCCGGCGCCTCCTGGAACTTGCCCTTGCCATGCAGCTGGTCGAGCAGGGCTTCGAATTCGTCATCGGTGATGTCGTCGCCACCGGCGGCTGCCGGCGTTTCCGCTGCCGCGCTCGGCTCGCTGCCCAGGGCATCGAGCAGATTCTGGAAATCGGCATCGCTCAATTCCGGCTCGGCCGCCGCAGCGGCGACCGGAGCCGGTTCCGCGACCACTGCCGGAGCGGCAGCCACGGGCGCAACCGGAGCCGGCGCCGGCGCACTGCCGGCGGGCTCGGCCAGGCGGGCCAGGGCCGCCAGCAATTCGGGCGAGGCCGGGGTCGGCTCTTCGCGTTCACGGACCTGACCGAACATCTCGTTGACGGAATCCAGTGCCTGCAGCACCACATCCATCAGTTCGGCATCCACGCGGCGTTCACCCTTGCGCAGGATGTCGAAAACGTTTTCCGCGATATGGCAGCACTCGACCAGGGTATGGAGCTGCAGGAAACCGGCACCGCCCTTTACGGTATGGAAGCCACGGAAAATGGCGTTCAGCAGATCCATGTCATCCGGGCGGCTTTCCAGCTCGACCAATTGTTCGGACAACTGTTCGAGAATCTCGCCGGCCTCTACCAGGAAATCCTGGAGGATCTCTTCATCGGCGTCGAAGCTCATTCCTGCACTCCCCAAGAGGGTCTGGGTCAAAAGCCCAGACTGGATAGAAGATCGTCGACGTCGACCTGAGCGGCCACGACGTCTTCACGCTTATCGGCATGAATCTGCGGACCTTCACCCTTCATCGTCTTTTCTTTTCGATTCTGTTCGATCAGCGCGGTGTGATCGTGACTGAAGCCGGTATAGCGATCGACCTGGCTGGCCATCATCACCAGCTTGACGAGGTCTTTCTCGATCTGCCCGACGAGATTGACCACGCGCTTGATCACCTGACCGGTAAGGTCCTGGTAGTCCTGCGCCAGGAGGATGTCGTTGAGCTTGGCCGACAGTTGCTCGGCGCTGCTCTCGCTGTGACTGAGGAAGGCGTCGACGCGCTTGGCCAGCTCGCGGAATTCGTCCGCGCCCATTTCCCGGCGCATGAACTTCTTCCAGTCGGCATGCACGGCGCGGGCTTCGTCGCCGAAGTTGCCTACCAGCGGGGCGCTCTCCTCCACCAGATCCATGGTCCGGTTGGCGGCGTTCTCGGTCATCTTCACCACGTAGGAGAGACGATCGGTGGCATCGCTGATCTGGGAGACCTCTTCGCCGGCCATGCCGCGCGGATCGATCTCGAAGTTGACGATGGCGTTGTGCAACTCGCGGGTCAGCTTGCCGACTTCCTGGTAGAGACCCCGATCGCGCAACTGGTTGAGTTCATTGATGACGTGCACGGCCTGGGTGAAATCGCCGCTTTCCAGGCATTTCACCAGCTCTTGGGCGTGCTGTTTGAGATTCGACTCGAAGTCGCTGAAGCTGTTGGAGCCAAGCTGATCCATAACGTCCCCGCGGCTTTCTTCAGCCGTTCACCCGCTCGAAGATCTTGTCGATCTTTTCTTTCAGCACCTGGGCGGTGAAAGGCTTGACCACATAGCCGTTCACGCCGGCCTGAGCGGCTTCGATGATCTGCTCGCGCTTGGCTTCGGCGGTCACCATCAGCACTGGCAGGGTCTTCAGGCGCGCATCGGCGCGCACCTGGCGCAGCAGGTCGATGCCGGTCATGCCGGGCATGTTCCAGTCGGTGACGAGAAAATCGAAGTTGCCGCTCTGCAACATCGGCAGCGCGGTGTTGCCGTCGTCCGCTTCGGCGGTATTGGTGAATCCCAGATCGCGCAGCAAATTCTTGATGATGCGTCTCATCGTGGAAAAATCGTCCACGATGAGGATTTTCATGTTCTTGTCCAAGTCGACCTCCGTCCTAATCCGCACACACGCCGCAAGGCGCGTCTAAGCAATCGTAGTAGCCTGAGTACCAGCCGGTTAACGCGAACGCCATTCCGCCAGCCGCGCCCGCAGGCGTGCCGCGCATTGACTGTGAAGTTGGCAGACGCGTGACTCGCTCACGCCCAGCACCTCGCCGATTTCCTTGAGGTTGAGTTCCTCGTCGTAATACAGCGAGAGCACCAGACGTTCACGCTCCGGAAGATTGGCGATGGCGTCGGCCAGGGCCTTGCGGAAGCGCTCGTCCTCCAGACCGCGACCGGGTTCGAGTTCATGCGAACCGCTCTCCTCGAGCCCATGCTCACCACCCTCCATGAGGTCGTCGAAACTGAACAGGCGACTCCCCATGGTGTCGCCAAGGATGCCGTAGTACTCATCCAGACTCAATTTAAGTTCGGCCGCGACTTCGGAATCTTTAGCGTCGCGACCGGTGCGCGCTTCCACCGCGCGAATGGCGTCGGTGACCATGCGCGTGTTGCGGTGCACCGAGCGTGGTGCCCAATCGCCCTTGCGGACCTCGTCGAGCATGGCGCCGCGGATGCGGATGCCGGCGTAGGTCTCGAAGCTGGCGCCCTTGCCGGCGTCATATTTGCGCGAGGCCTCCAGCAGGCCGATCATGCCGGCCTGCATCAGGTCCTCGACCTGCACACTGGCCGGCAGTCGCGCCAGGAGGTGGTAGGCGATGCGTTTCACCAACGGCGCATAGCGGTTGATGAGTTGCTCCTGCTGGGTACGTTCCGAGGTTTTGCTGTACATGCGAAGCCCGCTGGATGCTGTCATGCGTGGGTACCGATGGCTGGTTGCACAAGGCGCTCGACAAAGAACTCGAGATGGCCGCGCGGATTGGCGGGCAACGGCCAGCCATCGACTTTCTGAGCTACCGCACGAAAGGCCAGCGAGGCCTTGGCACGCGGAAAGGCTTCGAACACGGGGCGCTGTTTCTGCACGGCTTTGCGCACCGCCTCGTCGAACGGAATGGCGCCCACATACTGGAGGGCGACATCCAGGAATCTGTCGGTCACCTTGGTCAGCTTAGCAAAGAGATTGCGACCTTCCTGGGGCGTCAGCGCCATGTTCGCCAGGACCCGGAAACGGGTGACGCCATGGTCGCGATTGAGCAGCTTGATCAGGGCGTAGGCATCGGTGATGGAGGTGGGCTCGTCGCACACCACCACCAGGACTTCCTGAGCGGCGCGAACGAAGCTGACCACCTGGTCGCCGATGCCGGCCGCGGTATCGACGATGAGCACGTCGAGGTTTTCGCTGATGTCGCTGAAGGCCTGGATCAGACCGGCGTGCTGGGCCGGCGTCAGATTGACCATCGCCTGGGTGCCCGAGGCCGCCGGGACGATGCGGATGCCGCCCGGGCCGTGCAGCAGCACGTCGCGCAGCTCGCACTCGCCGGAGATGACGTCGGCCAGGGTGCGCTTGGGCGACAGGCCGAGCAGAACGTCGATGTTGGCAAGGCCCAGGTCGGCGTCGAGCAGCATGACGCGCCGCCCGATATCGGCCAGGGCCAAGGCCAGGTTGACCGACACGTTGGTCTTGCCGACACCGCCTTTACCGCCCGTGACCGCTATGACTTGGACGGGATGCATGCTACCCATTGCCTGATACCTTTGATTGAAATCCGTCACACTTTAGACCAAGTGCATTTGGCGTGCCCAGGCATGCGATGCACCACTACCGTTCGTCTGCGCTAACCGGCGCGGCGGGCATTGCTCTGATACAGGCCGGCAAGCATGCCCGCCATGGTTTCTTCGCTCGGTTCCTCGGGGGCCTGCAGGCTCACCGCGCGGCTCACCAGCTGGTGGCTGCGGGCCGGATGCAGGTCGTCCGGGATGCGCGGGCCGTCGGCGATGTAGGCCACCGGCAGGCGCTGGCTGATGGCCAGACCCAGGGCTTCGCCGAGACTGGCGGCTTCGTCCAGCTTGGTCAGCACGCAGCCGCTCAGGCCGCAGCGCCGATAGCTGTGGTAGGCCGCCTTGAGCACCTGGCTCTGGCTGGTGACACCCAATACCAGATAGTTGCGAATTTTCAGCTGGCGGTTGGCCAGGGCTTCGAGCTGCACCTTGAGCGCCGGATCATTGGCGGGCATGCCCGCGGTGTCGATCAGCACCAGGCGCTTGCGTGCCAGGGGTGCCAGCGCCTGGGCCAGGGACTGGCCCGGGTCGACCAGGGTCACCGGCACGTCGAGGATACGGCCGAGGGTCTTGATCTGCTCCTGGGCACCGATGCGGAAGCTGTCCATGCTGACCAGCGCCAGACTCTGGGGACCGTACTTGAGCACGTAGCTGGCGGCGAGCTTGGCCAGGGTGGTGGTCTTGCCCATTCCGGCCGGACCGACGAAGGCGACGACACCGCCCTCCTCCAGAATCTTGGCGTCGGTGGTCTTGGCCAGCTGGGCGAAGTTGGCCAGCAGCATGCGCCAGGCATGGCGCGGGTCCTGGATCTTGGCGACGCTGTCGAGCAGGTGGCGGGCCAGATCGGCCGGCAGACCCATGCGCTGCAGACGACGCCAGAGGCCGGCCTGCTGCGGACGGGTGGACTGCACCTGGGTCCAGGCCATGGAGCCGAGCTGGACTTCCAGCAGTTCACGCAGACCGCTGAGCTCGCTGCGCATGGCTTCCAGGGCGCGACGGTCTTCCGGCGCGGCGCTGGCGGCAGGGGCGGCAGCGGCCGGCTGGGGCGCACGCGGCGGGGCGATCACCGGCTCGCGACGGCTGTCGGCGGCGCTGATGGCGCCGAGCAGCTGCTTGTCCTTGGGTGCGGCCGAGGGCACGCCCGGCGCGCGGATGCTGAGGTCGGCATGGGCCTGGGCGATCTTCGCATGGGTCTTGCGCAACTCCGCCTGCAGCTCCGCGTTGGGCGCGGCCGGTGCCGGAGCCTGGTAGTCCAGCGCCGCGGTCAGCTCGACACCACCGGCGACCCGGCGGTTGCTGAGGATGGCGGCATCCGGGCCCAGCTCGTCGCGTACCAGCTTCATGGCTTGACGCATATCGGCGGCGAAGAAACGTTTGACTTGCATGATCTAGACCTCAGCCATTCTGGCCAACGGTAGCGACGATGGTGACCTGCTTGTTGTCCGGAATTTCCTGGTAGGCCAGTACACTCATGTTCGGCGCCGCCATCCGCGCGAAGCGGGACATCATCCCGCGGATCGCACCGGCTACCAGCAGCACCACTGGCTTACCCATCATTTCCTGACGCTGCGCTGCCTCGATGAGGGAACGCTGCAGTTTTTCAGCCATGCCAGGCTCGAGGAACATGCCGTCCTCGGCGCCTTGACCGGCCTTCTGCATACTACTTAGCAACATCTGTTCCAACCTTGGCTCAAGGGTGATAACAGGCAGCTCAGGCTCCATTCCAACGATGTTCTGGACGATTGCGCGGGACAAGGCGACCCGTACGGCACCGGCGATGGCGGCGGGATCTTGACTCCGCGGACCGACGTTGGCGATGGCTTCGGCGATGGTACGGATGTCGCGGACCGGGACCTGCTCCTGCAGCAGTTGCTGGAGGATCTTGAGCAGGGTCGACAGGGAGACGATGCCGGGCACCAGCTCCTCGGCCAGCTTGGGCGAACTCTTGGCCAGTACCTGCAGCAGTTGCTGGACCTCCTCGTGGCCGATCAGCTCGTGGGCGTGCTTGAAGAGCACCTGGTTGAGGTGGGTGGCGACCACGGTGCTGGCATCGACCACGGTGTAGCCGAGGGACTGGGCCTGGTCGCGCTGGGTGACGTCGATCCAGACCGCCTCCAGACCGAATGCCGGATCCTTGGCGGCGACGCCGTTGAGGGAGCCATAGACCTGACCGGGGTTGATGGCCAGTTCGCGATCGGGATAGATCTCGGCTTCGGCCACGCTGACGCCCATAAGAGTCAGACGATAGGCGTTGGGCAGCAGGTCCAGGTTGTCGCGGATGTGTACCGACGGCATGAGGAAACCGAGGTCCTGGGACAGCTTCTTGCGCACGCCCTTGATCCGCGCCAGCAACTGGCCACCCTGGTTGCGATCGACCATGGGGATCAGCCGGTACCCGACTTCCAGACCGACCATGTCCACCGGGGTGACGTCGTCCCAGCCCAGCTCCTTGG
This sequence comes from Pseudomonas sp. HR1, assembly GCF_030175875.1. Lineage (NCBI taxonomy): Bacteria > Pseudomonadati > Pseudomonadota > Gammaproteobacteria > Pseudomonadales > Pseudomonadaceae > Pseudomonas > Pseudomonas sp. HR1. Next base: position 480,818 of record NZ_JASNRF010000004.1, on the reverse strand, counting down.
CCTCGGCCGGACGCTGCACGGGAGCCAGGTCCTGCTGCTTCTTGGCTTCGACCTCGGCGGTCTGCTTCGCCTGGCGCTGACGCTTGTAGATCAGCCAGGCACCGGCAGCGGCGGCGCCACCCAGGCCGAGGAACGGCAGGTGCGGCATGCCCGGCACCAGGCCCATGGCGATGATGATGAAAGCCGAGACCGCCAGCGCCTTGGGCGAGGCGAACATCTGACGATTGACCTGCTGACCCATGTCTTCGGCAGAGGACACCCGGGTGACCATGATGGCTGCGGCGACCGACAGCAGCAGCGAGGGAACCTGGGCGACCAGGCCGTCACCGATGGTCAGCAGGGCGTAGATGCGCGCCGCTTCGCCGAACGGCAGACCGTGCTGGGCCATGCCGATGGCCATGCCGCCGATGAGGTTGATGAAGAGGATCAGCAGACCGGCGACGGCGTCACCACGGACAAACTTGCTGGCACCGTCCATGGAACCGTAGAAGTCGGCTTCCTGGCCCACTTCGGTCCGACGCTTCTTGGCTTCGGCCTGGTCGATGATGCCGGCGTTCAGGTCGGCGTCGATGGCCATCTGCTTGCCGGGCATGGCGTCCAGAGTGAAACGCGCCGACACCTCGGAGATGCGGCCGGCACCCTTGGTCACCACCACGAAGTTGATGATCATGAGGATGGCGAACACCACCGCACCGACCACGTAGTTGCCGCCGACCACCACCTCGCCGAAGGCCTGGATGACCTTGCCCGCGGCGTCGTGACCGTCCTGGCCGTGCAACAGCACCACGCGGCTCGAGGCCACGTTCAGCGCCAGGCGCAGCAGGGTCGACACCAGCAGGATGGTCGGGAAGACCGCGAAATCCAGCGGCCGCAGGGCGTAGACGCTGACCAGCAGGACCACGATCGACAGGGCGATGTTGAAGGTGAACAGCACGTCCAGCAGGAACGGCGGCATCGGCAGGGTCATCATGGCGAGCATCGCCAGGACGGCCAGCGGCACGCCCAGGTTGCCGCGAGCCAGACCGCGCATGTTGCCCATCATCATGGATTTGTCGACTTTCACACCCATTCCTCGCTTGCCGGTGCCGTCGTCACGGAAAGTTGACGCAGCGCACTGTTCGCAGGGGCTTGAGCAAGCTCCGGGCCAACTGCTCAAGACCTTGAATCAGCGAGGTTTTCCGAGAGGTGATACAGGACTGGTTACGGATCGCCGGACTCGTCGGCTGAACCGTGGGCGGAGGCCATGAGTCTGTCTAGGGACCCGCGCTAGCGCGCCTATCCGAGGAACATCACCATGAAAATCTGGACCGCGACCCTGTTGGCCACCTGCCTGGTCGGCACCGCCCAGGCAGCCGAATCCCTGACGATCCCGCTGAACAAGGTCACGACCGACGGTGTGGGCGAAAGTGTCGGCAGCGTGCAGGTGACCCGCTCCAAGTACGGTCTGGTCTTCACGCCGGATCTCAAGGGCCTGGAGCCCGGTATCCATGGCTTCCACGTTCACACTAAGCCCAACTGCGGCGCGGCCGAGGTGAACGGCACCCTGACCGCGGGCGGCGCGGCGGGCGGCCATCTGGATCCGCGCAACACCGGCAAGCATAGCGCGCCCTGGTCGGACGACGGCCACCTGGGCGAATTGCCGGCGCTCTACGTGACCGCCGACGGCCAGGCCACCCAGCCGGTGCTGGCGCCCCGCCTGAAGCGCCTGGAAGAGCTCAAGGGCCATGCGTTGATGGTGCATGCCGGTGGCGACAACTACGCCGACCAGCCCAAGCCGCTGGGCGGTGGCGGCGCACGCGTCGCCTGCGGCGTCATCAAGTAGGCGCCTTCCCCTCCTCATCCCGCCGCAGATCCGGCGGGATGGGCAGATCGGACAGCTTGGGCTTGCGCCCGCGTCCGGCCCGGAATTGCCTGAGCTGATAGACATAGGCCAGGACCTGAGCCACGGCCACATAGAGTCCGGCCGGAATCTCCTGATCCACCTCGGTGGAGAAATACACCGCGCGCGCCAGCCCTGGCGATTCCAGCAGCGAGACCTGGTGTTCCTGGGCGATCTCGCGGATCTTCAGCGCGGTGAAATCGCTGCCCTTGGCCACCAGCACCGGCGCCCCGCCCTTGGCCGCGTCGTACTTGAGCGCCACGGCGAAGTGGGTCGGGTTGGTGATGACCACATCGGCATTGGGCACTTCGGCCATCATCCGACGCTGGGCCATCTGCCGCTGCATCTGGCGGATCTTGCCCTTGACCTCGGGCTTGCCCTCGGCGTCCTTGTATTCGTCCTTGATCTCCTGCTTGGTCATCATCAGCTTCTTGCGATTGCTGAAGATCTGGAAGGGCACGTCCACCGCGGCGATGATCAGCAGCCCCAGGGCCAGCAGCAGGGTGGCATGCCCCACCACCTGCATGCTGTGCAGGAGCGCCTGCTCGGTCGGCAGCTTGGCGATCTGCAACAGGGCCGTGCGCTCGCTCATCAGCACCAGCACCGACACGCCGAGGATGATGAAGAACTTGCCCAGGGCCTTGAGCAATTCCACCAGGGAATTCTTGGAAAACATCCGGGCGATGCCGGACATGGGATTCATCCGGCTCGGCTTGGGCGCCAGCATCTTGCCGGAAAAGAGGAAGCCACCCAGGGCGATGTGGCCAACGATGGCGGCGATCACCACCAAGGCGATCATCGGCAGCATCCCGATCATCGCCGCCTTGCCAGAGGCCAGCAGAAAGGTGCCCATGAAGCGTTCGTCCATGACCTCTTCGCGCCGCAGGGAGAAATTGCTGCGCATTACCTCCAGCAGCTTGCCGCCCAGGAAGGCGCCGTACATCAGCAGGCCGCCGACCCCCGAAAGCATGACCGCCACCGTGCCGAGTTCGCGTGATCGCGGGAGCTGCCCCTCCTCCCGGGAATCACGCTTGCGTTTCTCTGTGGGGTCTTCTGTACGGTCTTCGCCATCGGATTCAGCCATGCGGCATATCTCCTAGCGGGCTCGGGCGAGTTCGCGCAGCCATTGCAGCGCCTCGCTGGCGAGACTTTCATAGTGGGAGAGGATGTCGGCGGTGCCGAGCCAGACGATGACCATGCCCAGCACCACGATCAGCGGCATGCCGACGGAAAAGATGTTCAGCTGCGGCGCGGCGCGGGTCATGATGCCAAAGGCGATGTTGACTACCAGCAGCGCGGTGATGGCCGGCAGCACCAGCAGGATGCCGGCGCCCATGACCCAGCCCAGCCGCCCGGCGACCTGCCAGAAGTGCTCGACGCTCAGGGTATCGCCCACCGGCAGGGTAACGAAGCTTTCGGCGAGGATCTCGAACACCACCAGATGGCCGTTCATGGCCAGGAACAGCAGCGTCACCAGCATGGTGAAGAACTGGCCCATGACCGGGGCCGAGGCGCCGTTGACCGGGTCGATCATGGAGGCGAAGCTCAGACCCGCCTGGGTCGAGATGATCTGCCCCGCCACCACGAAGACATGGAAGAACAGCTGCAGGCTGAACCCCATCACCGCGCCGATGAGGATCTGTTCGACGATCAGCGGCAGCGCCTGGGGACTGATGGCATCCACCTGTGGCATCGGCGGCAGGGTCGGCACCAGCACCAGGCTCAGGGCCAGGGCCAAATACATCCGCACCCGCACCGGGACCAGGGTGGTGCCGATGATCGGCATGGTCATCAGCAGCGCGGCGATGCGGAACAGCGGAAACAGGAAGCTGCCGACCCAGCCGCCGATCTGGGCGTCGCTGAGGGCGAGCATGGGCTAGCCAATCAGCCGCGGGATGTTGGCGACCGAGGTCTGGATGAATTCCATCAGTTGCCGGACCATCCAGGGTCCCAGCACGATCAGCGTCAACAGGGTGACGATCAGCCGCGGCAGAAAGCTCAGGGTCTGTTCGTTGATCTGGGTCGCCGCCTGGAAGACCGCCACGATCAGACCGACGATCAGACTCGGCACCACCAGCACCGCCACCAGCAGCGCGGTAAGCCAGAGACCCTGGCGGAACAGATCGACGGCGACTTCAGGGGTCATTTCGCTTCTCCACGCAAAGGGGGCACCGCTAGACGGTGCCGAAGCTGCTGGCCAGGGTACCCATGATCAGCGCCCAGCCATCCACCAGCACGAACAGCATCAGCTTGAACGGCAGGGAGATGATCATCGGCGACAGCATCATCATGCCCATGGCCATCAGCACGCTGGCGATCACCAGGTCGATGACCAGGAAGGGAATGAAGATCATGAAGCCGATCTGGAAGGCGGTCTTGAGCTCGGAGGTGACGAAGGCCGGCACCAGGATCGACAAGGGCGCCTGGTCGGCGCTGGGGATATCGGTGCGCTTGGACAGCCGCATGAACAGGTCCAGGTCCGATTGCCGGGTCTGCCCCAGCATGAAGTCCTTCATCGGCACCTGCGCCCGGGCGATGGCGTCCTGGGCGCTGAGTTGTTCGTTCAGATAGGGCTGCACGGCGGTGGTGTTGATGCGATCGAACACCGGCGCCATGATGAACAGCGAGAGAAACAGCGCCATGCCCACCAGCACCTGGTTGGACGGCGTGGTCTGCAGGCCCAGCGCCTGGCGCAGGATGGCGAAGACGATGACGATGCGGGTGAAGCTGGTCATCAGCATGACGAACGCCGGGATGAAGCTCAGCGCCGTCATGATCAGCAGGATCTGCAGGCTGACCGAATATTCCTGCTGCCCCTGGCCGTTGGTGCTCAAGGTGATGGCCGGGATCGACAGCGGATTGGCCTGTCCGGCCTGCTGCGCCAGCGCCAGGGGCGCGAACAGCAGCACGGCCAGGCCCAGCAGCCAGCCCAGGGTGCGCCCGAGGTTGGCCGGGAGACGCGAAGAGATCATGGTTTCGCCTTGGGATCGCGGCTGATGAGTTCCAGCAGGCGCTGGGCGAATTCCGGCGCCGGCGCCTCGGTCTCGCCCGGTCGCACCGGCTCGCGCAGGCTGTGCAGCGGCGTGATCCGTCCGCCGGCGACACCGATCAGCAACTGCTCCTGGCCGACCTGAACCAGCACCAGCCGCTCGCGCGGGCCCAGGTGCTGGGTGGAGATGACCTTGATCACCTGCTGGCCGCGCGGACCCTGCTGCTGCACCCGGCGCACCAGCCAGGCCAGGCCGAGAATCAGCGCGATCACCAACAGCAGACCGAGCAGCAACTGGCCGACCTGCGCCCCCACATCCAGCCCCGGCGAGGTGGCTTCGGCGGCACGCGCGGTCAGGGGCAGGAGACCCAGCGGCAGGAGCAGACTCTTCATTGATCACCGCAGCTTCTTGATACGTTCCGTGGGGCTGATGACGTCGGTCAGGCGGATCCCGAACTTCTCGTTCACCACCACCACTTCACCATGGGCGATCAGCGTACCATTCACCAGCACGTCCAGCGGCTCGCCAGCCAGACGGTCGAGCTCGATGACCGAGCCCTGGTTGAGTTGCAGCAGGTTGCGGATGGAGATGTCGGTGTGGCCGACCTCCATGGAGATGGTCACCGGGATGTCCAGGATCACATCCAGGTTGGGCCCTTCCATGCCGCTCACTGCCAACCCCCCACTGCTCTGACCAAATTCTTCCACCGGCGCCTTGGGCGGCTTGGGGGCTTCGACCTGGGTACCCTGGGCCATCAGGGCGTCGATGTCGTCCTGACTGGCGTCACCGGCTTCGGCCAGGGCCGCGGCCCACTCGTCCGCCAGGGCTTGTTCTTCGGGGTTGTCTGCCATCGTCTGGGTCTCGTGCTACGCCGGGCCCGGGCCCGGACGGAAAAAACGGTTGTCGCTCAGCGGCCGCGGCTGACTGGTTCGAGAATCTGCAGGGCCAGGTTGCCCTTGCGCGCGCCCATCTTGACCTTGAAGGTGGGCATGCCATTGGCACGCATGAGCATCTCCTCGGGCATTTCCACCGGAATCACATCACCGGGCTGCATGTTGAGGATATCGCGGAGTTTGAGTTGGCGCCGGACAACCGTCGCCTCCAGGGGCACGCGCACATCGAGCAGGTCCTCGCGCAAGGCCTTGACCCAGCGTTCGTCCTGGTCGTCCACGTCCGACTGGAAGCCGGCGTCGAGCATCTCGCGGATCGGCTCGATCATCGAATAGGGCATGGTCACGTGCAATTCGCCGCCGCCGCCATCCAGTTCGATGTTGAAGGTGCTCACCACCACCACTTCGCTGGGGCTGACGATGTTGGCCAGGGCCGGGTTGACCTCGGAGTTCATGTACTCGAACTGGCAGTCGAGCATGGCGCCCCAGGCTTCCTTGAGATCGATGAAGCACTGGTCGAGCACCATGCGCACCACGCGCAACTCGGTGGGGGTGAATTCACGACCTTCGATCTTGGCGTGACGCCCGTCGCCGCCAAAGAAGTTATCCACCAGCTTGAATACCAGACGGGCATCGAGGATGAACAGCGCGGTACCGCGCAGCGGCTTCATCTTGACCATGTTGAGGCTGGTGGGCACGTACAGCGAGTGGATGTACTCGCCGAACTTGGTGACCTGCACCCCACCCACGGAGACGTCCGCCGAGCGCCGCAGCAGGTTGAACATGCTGACCCGGGTATAGCGGGCGAAGCGTTCGTTGATCATTTCCAGGGTCGGCATGCGTCCGCGGACGATGCGATCCTGGCTGGTGAGGTCATAGCCCTTGATGGTGCCCGGCTCGGCATCGGTCTCGGTCTCGACGATGCCATCGTCGACCCCGTGCAGCAGGGCATCGATTTCATCCTGAGAGAGCAGATCTTGCACGGCCATGGCGTTACCTATTGCAGGACGAGATTGGTGAACAATACCTGTTCGATGGCAGTCTGGCCGGTCAGTTTCTTCGCCAGTTCCTGAACCTTGCTGGTGGCCTGCTGGCGCAGCATCTCCTTGCCTACCGGCGTCAGCAGGCTATTGAAGTCCTGCCCGGAAAACAGCATCACCAGCTGGTTGCGGACCTGCGGCAGTTGCGCCTTGAGCGCATCCATCTGCGCCTGGTCGCGCCCCATCAGGGTCACCGTGACCTGCATGTAGCGCTGGCGACCGTCGGCGTTGTAGTTGACCACGAAGGCCGGCACCAGCGCCTGGTAGACCGCGGCCAGATGCACCGGTGCCGCCGGAGCGGCCGGCGCGGCGTGCTCGGGCTCGGCGCTTTTCTTGCCGAGCAGGAACCAGGTCGCACCCACCGAAGCGCCTATGACCAGCAGCAGGGCCACGACGATGATGATGATGAGTTTGAGCTTTCCCTTGCCCTTGCCTTCCGCGGCTGCGCCCTCTGCCGCGGGCGCCTGCTTCTTCGCCATAAGTGTTCGACCGAATCCTGTGCGGCTCGTCACCCCTGTTGGGTGACGCAGCTAACCTATTGATACGAAGGGGATATAGCAGGTGCGGCCCAGGCTGTCACCTGGGAGCCGTTGGCCTGTCAGGCGTAGTAGTCGACCAGACTGCGCGCGGCGAGGGTCGCCGAGCCGCGGGTTTCGGCGACATTCGCCACCGCTTCGTCCGCGCCATCCCCTGCGACACCCCCGCGACTCCGGCGCGAGCTCTCGTGCTGAGCGCCCTGCTGGGACTGCTGCCAGGCCTGGCCGGACGACTGATCGGAGACGTTGACGTTGGCCAGGTTCATGCCCTGCTGGGCGAAGAGCTCCCGCAGGCGCTGGCTGCCGTTGTCCAGCGCCTCGCGCACGTCGGCGTGGGGACTGGCGAAGGTGACCTGGGTCTGGTCCTGGGTCATGTCGATGCGCACCTCCAGTTTGCCCAGTTGCGCCGGCTCCATCTGAATGTCGGCGGTCTTGAGATTCTGGCTGGACATCCACATGACCTTGTCGACCACCGCCTCGCTGAAGTTGCCGGCCTGGGGATTGAGCGGCTGGCCCGGTACGGCAGCGGTGACCGGACGAGCGGTCTGCGCCGGACTGCTGAGCGCCTGCGACAGGGCGGTGAGCTTGTCGGCGAAGGCATCGGTCTTGCTCGGGGCCGCCGCGTCCTGACCATCGCCCTTGTCCAGGGTCGCGGCCAGGGCCGCACTGGCTGCCTGATCCGCCGCCTGGGCGGGCGTGCCATCTGCCGGCAACAGCCCTTGCAGCTGGGTGGCCGCCAGGTTGTTGGCGTTGCTGGTGAGCTTGGCGGCGTCACCCTGGGCCTGGGGCACCTGGCCCAGCAGCTGTGCCAGACCATCGTCGGTCGTCTGCTGCTCGCCGGGCTTGGCCGGGGTGGCCGTGGCGCCCGCGCCGATACCCGGGGTGGTCGTCTGGGCTACGGTTGCCACGGCAGCGCCCAGCAGCGCCGCCGGATCCAGGGCCTGGGCAGTGGCGGTGGCTGCGGCGTCCGCGGCCGTCCCGGTGGGCAGCTGAGGCGTTGCCACAGGCGTGGCTACCGGCTGCGGGAACTGGCCGGTCATGCCGAACATGAACAGCGGATCCAGAACCGCGTCCACCGGCGCCTTGGCGTCTTCGCCCTGGGCCACCGGCAAGGTCTTGCCGCTGTCGTCGGCGGTGGTTGCCGACGGCGCGTCGCTCTTGGCGGTGCTGTCGGCCTCGGGCTTGGCGTCCGCCGTGCGGTCGTCATCGCCCGCGCGTTTCACCCGGTCATCCCCATCACGGGCACGCCCGGATTCGCTCTTGCGCGCCTGGCTGGGGGCCTTGCTGTCGCTGGTGTCACGCGGCTTTTCGCTGCGCACCGGCTCACGCGGCTGCTCCTGGGCAAAGACATCGGCGAAGCGCTCCTGCGCGGCCGGGCGATCCTGGGAAGGGGTCTTGGCCGCCGCCCGGCCGGTGCTGGCTGGCGAGGTGGCGGTGTTCAGAAGGAAATCGGGCACGACGGCCATGGAGGACTCCGAAGGACGGGTTTTCGGACGGGTTTTCGGATCACTAGCAAGTTGCGCGCCAGCCCTAAACGCCAGCGCTTTGACGAGGTCAGCCCGCGTAGCGTTGCCGCTCGACCTTGAACAGGATGCGGACGATGGCGAATTCGCGCTCCATGGCGGATACCCCCATGGCCAGCTCGGCGGTGGTCGCCCGACGCCGCGCGCCCTCCTCCACGGCTCGGCACAGCTCCGCCAGCGGTGCGGCCCCCATGTTGCCGGCACTGCCCTTGAAGCTGTGCGCCAGCTGGCGGACCTGTTCGGCATCGCCGCCGATCACGCTGCGCTTGAGTTCGGCGATACGTTCTTCGCAATCCACCAGAAAGGTTTCGATGAGGTCGACGTACTCCTCCTCCATGCAGTCGCGCAGGGCGGCGAGCGTTTCCGGATCGATATGGGAGGAAAACATCGGCATTCTCACTGGCTAAGACAAGGGACGAGGGGCAAGGCCCGGCCTAGATATAGGTCGAGCGCGCCCGCTGGGCGTATTCGTCCATCTGTTTCTGTTCGCGCTTGTCCTCGACCAGGCGCTGCTCCTGGCGATAGCGCTCGACCAGCTTGCGCAGGCCTTCGAGGCGCGCATAGTGCTCCTGCCACTGGGTGCGGGCCTTGGCCACCACATCGCGGTGCCACTGGGCGTTGCGCTCCTGCTGGCCGATAGCCTCTTCCAGCTGGCTGAGAAAGCGCTGATAGCCGATCAGCCACTGGCCGGTGACGCCGCGGCTGCCATTGGCCACCAGGCGCTGCTGGTAATCCTCGCGATAGCGCTGCAATTCGCCGAGCTTGAACTCGGCCTGGGCCAGTTGCTGCTGGCACTGCCCCAGGCGCTGGGCCGCGTCACGCTCGTCGCGCTCGCTCATCTCCACCACGGGGCCCAGACGTTCGGCTCTGCCTTTCATGATCTATCAGCCTCCCAACACAGCTTGGAGATTGGCGGCACTCTGCTCCAGAGATTCGCTCTCGCGCAGCCCCTGGCGCAGGAAGTGCTGCATGGGGGCGTAGCGAGCGATCGCCAGATCGGTTTCGGCATTTCCGCCGGGCACATAGGCACCGACGCTGAGCAGGTCCTTGGCCTGCTGATAGAGCGACCAGAGCTGCTTGACGCGCTGGGCGTTGCGCAGGTGCTCCGGGCTGACCACCTGGGGCATGACCCGGCTGATGGACGCCTCGATGTCGATCGCCGGATAGTGGCCTTCCTCGGCCAGGCGCCGCGACAGCACGAAGTGACCATCCAGCACGCCCCGCGCCGAGTCGGCGATGGGATCCTGCTGATCGTCGCCTTCCGAGAGCACAGTATAAAACGCCGTGATCGAACCCCCACCTTTTTCTGCATTGCCGGCCCGCTCCACCAGCCGCGGCAGCTTGGCGAACACCGACGGCGGATAGCCCTTGGTCGCCGGCGGCTCGCCGATGGCCAGGGCGATCTCCCGCTGCGCCTGGGCATAGCGGGTCAGGGAATCCATCAGCAGGAGCACGTTCTTGCCCTTGTCGCGAAAGTATTCGGCGATGCGGGTGCAGTACATGGCCGCACGCAGGCGCAGCAAAGGCGCATCGTCCGCCGGCGAGGCCACGACCACCGCCCGCTTGATGCCCTCCTCGCCCAGGATGTGCTCGATGAATTCCTTCACCTCGCGGCCCCGTTCGCCGATCAGCCCGACCACGATGATCTCGGCCTTGGTCAGCCGGGTCATCATGCCGAGCAGCACGCTCTTGCCCACGCCGGTACCGGCGAACAGACCGAGACGCTGGCCGCGACCCACCGTCAACAAACCGTTGATGCTGCGGATGCCGACGTCCAGGGGCTCGCTGATGGGCTCGCGCTTGAGCGGGTTGATGGTGGGGCCGTCCATCGGCACCCAGTCTTCGGCACGCATGCGGCCCTTGCCGTCCAGGGCATTGCCCAGGCCATCCAGCACGCGACCGAGCATGGACATGCCCATGGGCAGACGGCCGGTATCCGGCACCGGCACCACCCGGGCGCCGGGCGCGATACCGGCGAGGCTGCCCACCGGCATGAGAAAGGTCTTGTTGCCGTTGAAGCCCATCACCTCGGCCTCGACTTCCACCGGCTGGTAGCCACCGCCATTGATCAGCCGGCAGCGGCTGCCGACGGCGGCACGCAGGCCCTCGGCCTCCAGGGTCAGGCCGACCATGCGCAGCAGGCGGCCCTCGATCACCGGCTGCTGTTCGACCCGGATGGCTTCATCGTAACCGCCGAGGCGGCGTTCGAAACTCAGACGCTCAAGACGCATGGGGGGCATCCTCGATGTCGATGTGCAGATCGGCTTCCTGGGGCTGGGTCGCCTGGTGACGCTGCTGTTCGGCCAGCTGCGTCAGTGCCTGGGTCAGACGGGTCTCGATGCTGGCATCGATGACGCTGCTCTCGGTCTCGATCCGGCAGCCGCCAGGCATCAGGGTCTCGTCCTCGAGGATGCGCCATTTCTCCTCGTGGCGGTCACGCAGGGCCTTCATCAGCTCGAAGTCCTGGGGGCTGACCTGGATGCGGATGTTCTCGGCCCCCATGGGCAGCAGCTTCAGCGCCGTGCGCACCACCTGACCCAGTTGACTGGAGTCTAGCGTGAGTTCGCGCTGGATGACTTCGCGGGTGATGTGCCGGACCAGTTGCACCATCCCGGCTTCCAGGGCCTGGTCCTGTTCGCCGATGGGATCGAGCAGATGGCTCATCAGGGTTTCCAGGCTGGCCAGCCGGGCGGTCAGCGCCGCCTCGGCTTCCTGGCGCGCCTTGAGCTGACCGGCGTGGTAGCCGTCGCGCTCGCCGGTGACGAAGCCTTCGTTGTAGGCCTCCTGGCGGATCGCCTCCAGCTCTTCGAGGGTGATCGGCTGGACCTCTTCGACCGGCACCTCTTCGATCTGCGGCTCCGGCTGGGGCTCGGGCTCTGCCGCCGCGGGCGCAGGGATCTCCTCGGGCTCGTCGAAACTGTCGAAGGCCGGCAGTCGCCAGACATCGAAGGCTTCCAGATCCCGCGCCCTGATCAGTTCGCTCGCCGCTTCTTTGCTCATTACCTGTCCGTCAGAAAACCGCTACTGAGCAGACATTAGCAAAGCACAGGCCAACCCCGGCAAGCCGTCAGACCATTTCCTCCCCACCCTTGCCGCCCAGAACGATCTCGCCGGCATCGGCCATGCGACGAGCCACGGCGAGGACCTCCTTCTGCGCGCCCTCCACCTCGGACAGTCGCACCGGCCCCTTGGCTTCCAGGTCGTCGCGCAGCAGCTCGGCCGCGCGCTTGGACATGTTGCGGAAGAACTTCTCCTTGATGCCGTCGTCGGCGCCCTTGAGCGCCAGCACCAGCACATCGGAAGACACCTCGCGCAGGAGCGCCTGGATGCCGCGGTCGTCGACGTCGGCCAGGTTGTCGAAGACGAACATCAGGTCCTCGATCTGCCCCGACAGATCCTGGTCCGCGTCGCGGATCGCATCCATCAGCGGGCCTTCGACCGAGCTGTCCAGGTAGTTCATGATGTCGGCGGCGCGCTTGACGCCGCCTAGGGCGGTACGGGTGGTGCTGGCGCTGCCGGAGAACTGCTTCTCCAGGATCAGGTTCAGCTCCTTGAGCGCCGCCGGTTGCACGGTGTTCAGCGAGGAAACGCGCAGGACGATGTCCAGGCGCACCTTGTGATCGAAGTGACCGAGCACCTCGGCCGCCTGGTCCGGGTCCAGATAGGCCACCACGATGGCCTGGATCTGCGGGTGTTCGTAGCGGATCACGTCCGCCACCGCCCGCGGCTCCATCCACTTCAGGCTGTCCAGGCCGCTGGTGTTGCCGCCCAGCAGGATGCGGTCGATCAGGCCGCTGGCCTTGTCCTCGCCCAGGGCCTGGGTGAGCATCTTGCGGATGTAGCCGTCGGCGCCCACGCCCAGGCTGGTCTGGTCGCCCACTACCTCGATGAAGTCGCCCAGTACCCGCTCGACCTGCTCGCGGTTGACGTTGCGCATCTGCGCCATGGCGGTACCGACCTTCTGTACCTCCTTGGGTCCCATGTGGCGCAGGATCTGCGCGGCATCGGCCTCACCCAGCGACAGGAGGAAGATCGCGGCCTTCTCGACCTTGGAAAGTTGCGCGTCATTCGTCGCCATTGATCCAATCCTTCACTACCTGGGCGACACGGCCCGGATCATCGTTGACCAGCTGCTTGATGGCGGTCAGTTGAGCGTCATAACCCTCGCTGGGGCTGGGCAGCAACAGCGGCGCAGGACCGGCCAGGCTCACCTTGTCGTCGGCCAGATCGTCCGACAGCCCATCCAGACCGCCGGCACCCAGGGCACCGGCACCACCGGCAGCGGCCAGGGCAGCGGCGTCCTTGGTGTTGCCGCCGGACAGGTTCTTCAGCACCGGACGCAGCACCCCAAAGACTAGCACCAGGATGAAGAGGACGCCGAGGGCCTGCTTGACCACACCCCAGAACCAGGGCTGCTGGTAGAAGGGAATGCTCTCGATCTCTTCCTGCTGCACCGGGGCGAAGGGCGCATTGATCACGCTCACGCTGTCGCCACGGCTGGCGTCGAAGCCCACGGCATCCTGCACCAGACGGGTGAAGCGAGCCAGGTCTTCGGTGGTCCAGGGCTGGTGGCTGACCTTGCCGGCGGCATCGACCTTGACCTGGTCGTCCAGTACCACGGCGACGGAAAGCCGACGCAGACGACCCTGCTGCTGACGGGTGTAGCTGATGCTGCGGTCCAGTTCGTAGTTGCGGGTGTTCTGCTCACGCTTGTCGGTCGGGTACGGCAGGGTCGCCGGCAGGCTGGTCTTGCTGTCGTAGATGAACTGGTCATTGGCGTCGCGCAGCGGCTGGCCGGGAGCGATGTAGTTCGCACCGCCACCCTGGGCACCGGCCTTTTCCGGGGTCGAGGACGGACCGGGCGGCTGGTTGGACAGGGCCCCCGGCACGCCCTGGGCGCCGCCGCCGGAAGTCTGACGCTGTTCGCTGTTCTGTTGCTCGCTCCGCAGCGCCGGCTGATCCGGGTTGAACTGCTCGGAGGTCGACTCCACGGCATTGAAGTCCACGTCGGCGGCCACCTCGGCCTTGAAGCGGCCATTGCCCACCACCGGTTGCATGATGTTCTGCACGCGCTGGGTCAGGGAGCCTTCCATCTTGCGGGTGTAGTCCAGTTGCTTGCCGGCGATCGACAGCTCGGAAAGATTCTGCTGGTCGGACAGCAGCTGACCCTTCTGGTCGACGATGGTGACCTGGGACTTGTCCAGTTCCGGCACGCTGGTGGCGACCAGGTTGATGATGGCCATGACCTGACCGGCATCCAGGGTACGGCCAGGGTACATCTCTACCAGTACCGAGGCGCTCGGCTTGCGCTCGTCACGAACGAACACCGAACTCTTCGGGATCGCCAGGTGCACCCGGGCGCCCTTGATGTTGTTGAGGCTGGAAATGGTCCGGGCCAGTTCGCCTTCCAGGCTGCGACGGTAGTTGGCCGCTTCCATGAACTGGCTGGTGCCCAGCGGCTGCTCCTTGTCCAGCAGCTCGAAGCCGACGTTGCCATCGGAGGCGGTGATGCCGGCCGCGGCCATCTTCATGCGCGCCCGGCCGAGGTCATCGGACTTGACCAGCAGGGCACCGGAATTCGGATCGACCTTGTAGCCGATGTCGGCCGCGCCCAGGGCCTGCAGCACCTGGTTGGCGTCGAGACCGTTCATGCTGGTGTACAGCGGCCGATAGTCCGGCTGCTGGGTCCAGAGCACCACGGCGAAACCCAGGGCGACGCTGGCGGCCAGGCCGATCAGCAGCCCCATCTGCCGCAGCAGCGGCATGTCGGACAGGTTGTCGAGAAAGCTGAGACCCAGCAGCGACTTCTTGGGCTTGTCTTCAGCCGCAGGTTGGGTCGTCGGGACGGGTGCGTTGGTAAGAGCGTCAGCCATTTTCTAGACCGTCCTCAAATCGACATTTGCATGATGTCTTGGTACGCCTGCACGAACTTGTTGCGTACCTGGGTCAAGGCCTGCACGGAGACGCTGGCCTTCTGCGAAGCGATCATGACTTGAGTGAGGTCGACGCCGCCCTGACCCAGCTCGAAGGCCTTGGCCAGCTCGCCGGCGGTCTGCTGGGTTTCGTTGACGGAGCCCACGGCCTTGCTGAGCATGTCGGCGAAGCTCGGACCCTGGACCTGTTCCGCGCCGGCAGCCGGAGCTACGACGGCTTTCGACCGGGCCATGGCTTCGGTCTGCATGGAACGCATTTCCAGCATCAACCGATTGAACTCGACACCTTGAACCATTTGCTCTGCTCCTCTGGCACGGGAAATTGACGCCGTACCCACTCGTGTCAGAGATAGAGCAATGCCTGTGCCAGATCCTAAAAATCCAGCGAAAACAATGGCTTGGTAAAAAGGTGCCGAGAACCGACTAAAGTTTGCCGAAAATCAGTCGACGCTGAGGCGGTCGCGGTTGCGCTGCAGCAGGGCCTTGCCGATCCCCTTGACCTCGAGCAGCTCGTCCACCGAGGCAAAGGCGCCATGGGCTTGGCGATGGTCGACGATCGCCTGGGCCTTGACGGCCCCTATCCCCCGCAGCCCTTGCAGCGCGGTGGCGTCGGCGACATTGATGTTCAGGGGCGCCAGGCTGGCTGTCGAGGCTGGCTTGGTTGCAGCCCCCGGGCCGGACTCGCAGGCATTGGCCCAGGAGCCGAACAGAGCGAGCAAGGTGACTATCCAGACGAATCTCATAGAGGAACCTCCGTGTTCCGCTGTTTGATTCGCAGAGCTTAACGCAACGGGTCAGGCGGTCAACTCACCAGCGAGCCCGCCTGGGCACGCTCGGTCCGCAGCGCCAGCAGGGTCTGGCGAACGCCCTGGCGCCAGTCGCTGGGCGGGATGCCGAAGCGCTGCTCCAGCGCGCTGGAATCCAGCATGGAATAGGCCGGACGCTTGGCCAGGGTCGGAAATTCGGAGGTGGCGATGCCGGTGATGAGCGGCGCCCGCTCCAGCATGCCCAGCTCCTGGCCGGCGTCGATGATGTAGCGCGCGAAGTCGCACCAGCTCAGGCCGCTGTCACCGCCGAAGTGATAGAGGCCGTAGGCGGTCTGCTCAGGCTGAGCATGAGCCTGGGCGGCGATCTGCAGCAGGGCGTCGGCAATATGGCCAGCGTAGGTCGGGCAACCCACCTGATCACTCACCACCCGCAGTTCGTCGCGATCGGCAGCGAGCCGCAGCATGGTCTTGAGGAAGTTGTTGCAGTGTTCGCTGAACACCCAGGCGGTTCTCAGCACCACCGAGCGCGGGCAGGCGGAGAGCACACGGTTCTCCCCTTCCAGCTTGGTCATGCCGTAGACCCCGGACGGGCTGACCGGATCCTCGACCTGATAGGGTTCGGTGGCGGTGCCGTCGAACACGTAGTCGGTGGACAGGTGCAGCAGCGCGATGCCGGCGGCGCCGCAGGCCTGGGCAAGCACCGCAGGGCCTTCGATATTGCCGCGGGCAGCGATCTCCGGCTCCTGCTCGGCCTTGTCGACCGCCGTGTAGGCGGCCGCGTTGATCACGACGTCGGGAGCGAATCGCTCGAGATGGCTGGTTACCGAGCCTTCGTCAGCGATATCCAGAGTGGCACGTCCATGGGCCTCCCATGCCAGTTCTGAACGCTGAAGACGATCGGTCAGACAACGTCCGACCTGACCGTTCGCTCCGGTAACCAGTATCTTCATCTATACAGCTCCGCCAATCGAAGGCCTTGTGCATCTTTGGCGGACAGGATGGGATCCGTAACCCGCCAGTCGATATTCAGATCCGGATCATTCCAGATCAAAGACCCTTCATCAGAGGGATCGTAATAATCTGTGCACTTGTATTCAAAATCAGCGGTTTCCGACAGCACCACGAAGCCGTGGGCCAGACCCGGCGGTATCCAGAGCTGACGCTTGTTGTCTTCCGAGAGGATCTCGGCGACCACGTTGCCGAAGGTGGGCGAACCGCGACGGATGTCGACGGCCACGTCCAGCACCTCGCCACGCACGACACGCACCAGCTTGCCTTGCGGCTTGCTGCGCTGGAAGTGCAGGCCACGCAGCACGTTGCGGGCGGAACGCGAGTGGTTGTCCTGCACGAACGCCAGGGTGATCCCCGCCTGCTCGGCATAGCGCTCCGCCTGGAAGGATTCCAGGAAGAAGCCGCGGTCGTCACCGAAGACCTTGGGTTCGATCAGCTTGACGTCCGGGATCGCGGTTTCGAAGACCTGCATCAGTCCTGCTCCTTGCACAGACGCGCCAGGTACTGGCCATAACCGGTCTTGCTCAGGGCTTCGGCCTGCAGCGCCATCTGCTCGCAGGTGATCCAGCCTTTCTGGAAGGCGATCTCTTCGAGGCAGGCGACCTTCAGCCCCTGACGCTTCTCGATGGTCTGAACGAAGTGGCCGGCTTCCAGCAGGGCGTCATGGGTACCGGTATCCAGCCAGGCGAAACCACGGCCCAGCAGGGAGACGTTCAGCGAGCCGCGGCGCAGGTACTCGTTGTTGACGTCGGTGATTTCCAGCTCGCCGCGGGGCGACGGCTTGATGTTGGCGGCGATATCCAGCACGTCGTTGTCGTAGAAATACAGACCGGTGACGGCGTAGTTGGACTTCGGCTTCTTGGGCTTCTCTTCGATGCTCAGGGCCTTGCCCTGCTCGTCGAACTCGACCACACCGAAACGCTCGGGGTCGGCGACGTAGTAGCCGAACACGGTGGCGCCCTTCTCCACGCTCGCGGCCTTCAGCAGCGTCTCGCTGAAGCGCTGGCCGTAGAAGATGTTGTCGCCGAGGACCAGGCAGACGTTGTCATCGCCAACGAATTCGCGACCGATGATGAAGGCCTGGGCCAGGCCGTCCGGGCTGGGCTGCTCGGCATAGCTCAGCTGCATGCCGAAGTGGCTGCCGTCGCCGAGCATGCGCTGGAAGCCCGGCAGGTCGGCGGGCGTCGAGATGATCAGCACTTCCTGGATACCGGCCAGCATCAGCACGGACAGCGGATAGTAGATCATGGGTTTGTCGTAGATCGGCAGCGACTGCTTGGACACGCCCAGGGTAATGGGGTGCAAACGGGTACCGGAGCCACCGGCCAGCAGAATTCCCTTGTATTTGCTCATGGCAATCGTCCTCTGAAAATTGACTGTTGCTGTCGGTCGGACACGCCCACGGGCGTGTCCGCGATAGGATCGTTAAACGGCTTCGCCGAGACGCTCGAGGCGGTAGGCGCCGGACAGCACCCGCTGCCACCACTCGCGATTGTTCAGGTACCAGGTGACGGTCTTGCGCATGCCGGTCTCGAAGGTCTCCGCCGGCGTCCAGCCTAGCTCGCGGCCGATCTTGCTGGCATCGATGGCGTATCTCATGTCGTGACCGGGACGATCCTTGACGAAGGTGATCAGGTCGCGATAGCGCTCGACGCCCTCGGGCTTCTGCGGCGCCAGCTCTTCGAGCAGGTCGCAGATGGTCTCGACGACCTGCAGGTTGCGCTTCTCGTTGTGGCCGCCGATGTTGTAGGTCTCACCGACCTCGCCCTGGGTCACCACGGTGTAGAGGGCGCGGGCATGGTCTTCGACGAACAGCCAGTCACGCACCTGGGAGCCGTCGCCATAGATCGGCAGCGGCTTGCCATGGATGGCATTGAGAATGACGTGGGGGATCAGCTTCTCGGGGAAGTGATAGGGGCCGTAGTTGTTCGAGCAGTTGGTCACCAGAACCGGCAGGCCGTAGGTCCGGCCCCAGGCGCGCACCAGATGGTCGCTGCCGGCCTTGCTGGCCGAATAGGGCGAGCTCGGGGAATAGGGGGTGGTCTCGGTGAAGAGGTCGTCGGTGCCGTGCAGGTCGCCGTATACCTCGTCGGTGGAGATGTGGTGGAACCGGAAGGCCGCCTTGGCTTCCGGCGCCAGCTCGTTCCAGTAGGCACGGGTCACTTCCAGGATGACGCCGGTACCGACCACGTTGGTCTGGATGAAGGCGGCAGGGCCCTCGATGGAGCGGTCCACGTGGGACTCGGCAGCCAGGTGCATGACCACGTCGGGCTGGAAGGACGTGAAGACCTGCTGCAGCGCGGCGAAATCGCAGATGTCCACCTGGTGGAATTCGTAGCGGTCGGAGTCGGCGACTTCGGCCAGGGAATCCACGTTACCGGCGTACGTCAGCTTGTCGACGTTGGCAACCTTGCATTGGGTTTCGTTGATAAGAAAACGTACTACGGCGGAACCAATGAAACCCGCGCCACCTGTTACCAGTACCTTCATCCTGAATCCTGCCTATATCGATTTGTACATCATCGCGCCCGGCGCTGCGGGCGAGACATCGGAGGACGGCGCAGCCATCCCTGGCTCGGGTCACAGCTACAGCTATGCACCCAAAGACCTGAGTTAAACAGTGGCAGGAAAAGAAAGTTCAGCCTAGCGGGGGGAGGCTGCCGCTTCTGTGCTCGGCTTCAAATCCAGGCCGAAAGAAAGCGTGGACGGGATCACTCGATGGATCGCTTGCCGTGCAGCCAGTCGACGATATCGCCTTCGGGGGAATAGCCGGCGACGACGTCCCGCAGCAGTTGCCGGACGCGGAGGTAATCACCCGCATCGATCGCGCGACTGAGCTCGACGAGGGCGGCGCGGAAGGCCTCCCAGGCCAGGAAGTCTTCGCTCGCACGCATGATCTTGGGATGGGACGTCGGACTCACGTCGTCACCGATGAGCAACTCTTCATAGAGCTTTTCGCCGGGGCGCAGGCCGGTGAACTCGATGGCGACATCGCCATGAGGGTTGGCCGGCGAACGCACGCTCAGACCCGACAGCTTGAT
This sequence comes from Pseudomonas sp. HR1, assembly GCF_030175875.1. Classification (NCBI taxonomy): domain Bacteria; kingdom Pseudomonadati; phylum Pseudomonadota; class Gammaproteobacteria; order Pseudomonadales; family Pseudomonadaceae; genus Pseudomonas; species Pseudomonas sp. HR1. The sequence goes on along the minus strand of NZ_JASNRF010000004.1, from coordinate 461,208 downwards.
CATCTGCTCGGCCAGTTCGACGATGCGCACCGGCTCGCCCATGTCCAGCACGAAGACGTCGCCGCCCTCGCCCATGGCGCCGGCCTGGATGACCAGCTGAGCGGCCTCGGTGATGGTCATGAAGAAGCGGGTGATCTTGGGATGGGTGACGGTGACCGGCCCGCCCTTGCGGATCTGCGTGCGGAACAGCGGGATGACCGAACCGGAGGAACCCAGCACGTTGCCGAATCTCACCATGGTGAAGCGGGTGCGATTGACCTGGTGGATACCGTCGGCCTGGCCGTGCAGCACGGGCGCCGCTTCCCGACTGAGCGCCTGCAGGATCATCTCGGCCAGGCGCTTGGTGCTGCCCATGATGTTGGTGGGCCGTACCGCCTTGTCGGTGGAGATCAGCACGAAGCTGGTGACGCCGGCCTGGATGGCCGCCTGGGCGGCATTCAGGGTCCCCAGGACGTTGTTGCCGAACCCTTCGGCGATGTTGTGCTCGACCATGGGCACGTGCTTGTAGGCCGCCGCATGGTAGAGGGTGGCCACCTTCCAGTGCCGCATCACCTGCAGGAGCAGCGGAGCGTTGCGGATGGAGCCCAGCACCGGCACCAGGGTAACCGGCAGGGCTTCGCGCTGGAGATGGGCGTCCAGCTCGCGATGGATGCTGTAGAGATTGAATTCGGCGTGGTCGAGCAGGATCAGGGTGCGCGGTTTCTGGCCGATGATCTGCCGACACAGCTCGGAGCCGATGGACCCCCCTGCCCCAGTCACCATCACCACCTGACCGGTGATACAGCGCGCGAACAACTCGGGCCGGGGCGTGACCGGATCCCGCCCCAGCAGGTCGGCGATATCGACCTCCTGGAGGTCGTCCACCTGTACCTTGCCGCAGGCCAGGTCGCTGATCCGCGGCACGGTTCTGACGTGCAGCGGATAGGGTTCCAGCAGGCCGAGCACCTCGCGTCGCCGTGCCCGGGTGGCAGAGGGAATCGCCAGGAGGATCTCTTCGGCACCCGTCTCGTCGATCATCTGCTGGATGTGCTTGGGGGTGTAGACCTTGAGCCCGGCGATGATGCGATTGGCGATGCTCTTGTCGTCGTCGATGAAGGCCACCGGACGCATGGCGCGGCCCATGCGCAGCGCCGCGACCAGCTGGTTGCCCGCCGAGCCGGCGCCATAGATGGCAACCCGCGGCAGCTCGTCCGGCTGCTTGATGAAGGGCACCGTGATGGCGCGATACCAGTCGCCCAGAAAGTACTGGCGCAGCGCGAGACGCAGGCCGCCGATCAGGATCAGGCTGACGATCCAGTAGTTGAAGATCATCGAGCGCGGGACGATCTCCGGCAGATCGCGATACCAGTAGATGACCACCGACAGCAGCAGCGTCGAAAGCGTTACCGCCTTGGCGATGGCGATCAGGGCATCGTTGCCCAGGTAGCGCATGACCGCGCGGTACATGCCGAAGCGAATGAACAGGGGAATGGCGATGGCCGGCGCGGTGATGAACAGCCAGGCATGCCCGCTGAAGGGCTCGATCATCTGCACGGAGCCCAGGCGCAGATAGAAGGCCAACCAGAGCGAGAGCCAGATCAGCAGGAGGTCGACCGCGACCTGGATAACTCTCTTGGTACGCCGGTTCAGCTTGACCAGATGGTCACGCAACATGTCAGTGTCCCTAATCCCTGAATCCCGTGGACTGCGCAGCCATGGCTACCTCATCGGTCCCAGCATGGTATCGGAGGGCCAGGCAAAGCAAGGGCCCATAGGCAAGCAAGAGCCCCAGTATGGCACTTAAAAGCCCCAGCCCCACCAGCAAAGCGATAGGCAGCAACCAGAACAGGTTGATGGCCAGCACCGCCAGGGTCACTGGCCGGTGGGCGCCATGCCGCCGCGAGGCCCACTGGTAGGCGTGGGTGCGATGGGCTTCGTAGGGTTTCTTGCCCCGGCTCAGACGCCGCAACAGGGTCCAGGTCGCATCGACCACGAAGACGCCGAGCAGGATCAGCCAGGCCCAGAACAGCGACAGCTCGATCAGCGCCGCCTGCAAGGACAGCATGCCGAGGATCAGGCCGAGAAAGCCACTGCCCACATCGCCCATGAAGATGCGCGCCGGCGGGAAGTTCCAGCACAGGAACCCCCCTACGGCCGCGGCCAGCAGCAGAGGCGCACCCAGCAAGGTCCCATGGCCGGTCATGGCATAGATCAGCGCCATGCCCAGACAGACGACGAGCGCTTCGCCGCCGGCGATGCCGTCGATGCCATCCATGAAGTTGTAGAGATTCAGCAGCCAGACCAGATAGAGGACGCCCAGGGTCATCACCAGCCAGTCGGGCAATCCCAGCACCGCGGAGAGCTGCGCCGGCAAGGCGCCATAGCCGCCCAGCCACACCAGCGCAGCGATCGCGGCCAGGAAATGGCCGAGCAGACGCCAGCCGGCGCCCACGTGCCGATGATCGTCGATGAACCCGAGCACGGCCACCAGCAGCCCCGCCCCTATCAGGACGCCGCAGGAAACCGGATCAAGCTGTCCCAGCAGGCGCAGCACGACACAACCGAGCACGAACGTTACGACGATCGCCAGACCACCGCCGCGGGGCGTCGCCACCTGGTGCGAACTGCGGGCGTTGGGCTCGTCGAGCAGGCCGCCGGACAGGGCGTAGCGACGGAGCGCCGCCGTGCCCAGCCAGCTGCAGCCACCGGTCAGGAGCAAGAGCAGTAGCATCATCTGCGCCCCTCCGCAGCGGCCCACTGCGCCCCCAGCGCACGCAAGCCGGCTCGCGCCGACACGGGGGGCTGCCAGCCCAGCAGGGTCTTGGTGGGTCGGATGTCGACCTGCAGTGAACCACAGAGGCGCTGCGCCACCTCGCCTCGGCCCAGCAGTCGGGCACCCCGTTCGAGCCAGGCGGGCGGAACGGCGATCAGCCTGGGCTTGCGACCCAAGCCTTCACCGAGCAATTCGAGCAGCTCGGCGGTGGAAATATCTTCATCGTCGCTGACCAGCAGGATGGCGCCAGCGGCCTCAGGCGCGGTGATGCACAGGATCAACAGATCGAGCAGGTTCTCCAGCGCCAGCAGGCTACGCCTGTTGTGCCGAACGCCCCCCAGGGGCAGCGGCACGCCCCGCGCCAGGGTGTCCAGCAGGCGCGCCACATTGGCCTTTACCCCGGGTCCGTAGATCAGTGGGGGGCGCACGATGACCACCTCCAGTCCGGTCTCGGCCATCAGCGCCAGCAGTTGCCGCTCGGCCGCCGCCTTGGAACGTGCGTAGGCATCGGTGGGCGCAGGCTGGTCGTCGGCGCGAAAAGGCTTGCCGGGGAGGGTCCAGTCGCCATTGACCTTGATGCTGCTGACAAAGATGAGGCGACGGACGCCGGCAGCCTGGGCGTCCCGGGCCAGCTTGAGGGTCGCGGCCCGATTCACCTCGTCGTAGCGCGCCTCGCTGGCGGCCCCTGGCTGCTCGCCCAGCTGGTGGACGTGGGCCGCGAGGTGGATGACGGTGTCCACCCCTGCCAGAGGCGCGGACCAGTCGGTAGCGGCGGAGAGATCGCGGAGCACCGGAATGACCCCACCATCAACCGCGGCGGCTGTCGGCCGGCGTTGCGCGGCGACCACCGGATAACCCCGGGTCTGCAGCTGCCGAACCAGGGCCGCGCCGACGAAGCCCCCCGCCCCTGTCACCAGAATCTTGCGTTCCATCAATGCGTTGCGCCGTGCCAGTCAGCCAGGAAAGGGCGCTTATGGTAAGACATTGCCCCGCAGGGGCCTAGCGACGCAAAACGCAGGCATAAAAAAGCCCGCCGAACCTGAGCGCGGCGGGCCGAAAAAACGTGAGAACCTTAGAAGGTCTTGGCGGAAGTCTGGACTTCAACGGCCTGGAAGCGCGCGGCCGGCTGGGCGACGTAGTGGCGCGAGAAGCTCTCGACGCGCTGAGCGGGCTGCAGGAACAGGGCAACCATCCAGCTACCGGCCAGAGCGGCTACAGCCAGGAAAGGGTGACCGAGTTGCATGCTGGTGAAGCAGGCGGCGATACCGATCCAGATGAAAAGATAGTGGCGCATGACAACTTCCTCACTCGGCGTGGACTACGAGGTCACCCAAGACCTTATGTGAAGGAAGTCTCATACAAAAATCGGAACTCGTCTACAAAAAAATCAAAAAGACTTGACTTTTTTTGTAAACGTCAAAAATCCGCTAGTGGCTTGCTCGATAACGCTTTTTTGACGACCGCAACAGAAACTAAAAATACAGAGAAATCAGTGGTTTGCCAGAAAGCAGCGGACAAAGGAAAAAGGGGCGACGGCTTTATGGCTCCAGCTCGTTGACCCTGTCTCTCAACTCCTTGCCAGGCTTGAAGTGCGGGACGAACTTGCCGTCCAGCAGCACCGACTCGCCGGTCTTGGGATTGCGTCCGGTACGGGGAGCCCGATAGTGCAGCGAGAAGCTGCCAAAGCCCCGAATCTCGATACGGTCCCCGGTGGAAAGCGCCTGGGCCATCTGCTCCAGCATGGTCTTGATCGCCAGCTCGACGTCCCTGGACGACAGCTGCCCCTGATAGGAAACGATGCGCTCGATCAACTCCGACTTGGTCATGGATTTTTCCTTCGTTATCAAGCGGCTAGATCACCTTCAAGGACTTTTAGCACGCTGGCCGATTTTTGAAAAGTCAAGCCGGCAGCTTGGCCTCCACAACTTTTTACGGGCCGTGACCACCCTGCCCGCTTTCTTCCGGACAAAAAAAAGCGACCCCGAAGGGTCGCCTTTTATTCAAGCTCGAACTTAGTTCTGGCTTTCCATCTGCGCCTTGATCAGGTCGCCGATGGTGGTGGGGCCAGCAGCAGGCTCTTGCTTGCTACGCAGGGAGCTCATGGCTTCCTTCTCGTCGTCGACGTCCTTGGACTTGACGGAGAGGCTGATCACGCGGCTCTTGCGATCGATGCTGATGATCTTGGCTTCGACTTCGTCGCCTTCCTTCAGCACGTTACGGGCGTCTTCGACGCGGTCACGGCTGATTTCGGACGCCTTCAGGACGCCTTCGATCTCGTTGGCCAGGGTGATGACAGCGCCCTTGGCATCGACTTCCTTGACGGTACCGCGCACGATGGTGCCTTTCTCGTTCAGGGAGGCGTAGTTGGAGAACGGATCGTCTTCCAGCTGCTTGATGCCCAGGGAGATGCGCTCGCGCTCCGGGTCGACCGACAGGATCACGGTGTCCAGCTCGTCACCCTTCTTGAAGCGACGCACGGCTTCTTCGCCGGTTTCGTTCCAGGAGATGTCGGACAGGTGTACCAGGCCGTCGATGCCGCCTTCCAGACCAATGAAGATACCGAAATCGGTGATCGACTTGATGGTGCCGGAGATGCGGTCGCCCTTGTTGAACTGACCCGAGAACTCTTCCCACGGGTTAGCGCGGCACTGCTTGATGCCCAGGGAGATACGACGACGCTCTTCGTCGATATCCAGGACCATGACTTCCACTTCGTCGCCGACCTGAACGACCTTGGACGGGTGGATGTTCTTGTTGGTCCAGTCCATTTCGGACACGTGCACCAGGCCTTCCACGCCCTCTTCCAGCTCGGCGAAGCAACCGTAGTCGGTGAGGTTGGTGACGCGCGCCTGAACGCGGGTGCCTTCCGGGTAACGGGCCTTGATGGCGACCCACGGATCCTCGCCCAGCTGCTTCAGACCCAGGGAGACGCGGTTGCGCTCGCGGTCGAACTTCAGCACCTTGACGTCGATCTCGTCGCCGACGTTGACGATTTCCGACGGATGCTTGATGCGCTTCCAGGCCATGTCGGTGATGTGCAGCAGGCCGTCTACGCCGCCCAGGTCGACGAACGCACCGTAGTCGGTGAGGTTCTTGACGATACCCTTGACTTGCTGGCCTTCCTGCAGGGATTCCAGCAGAGCTTCACGCTCGGCGCTGTTCTCGGCTTCCAGGACGCTACGACGGGAAACGACAACGTTGTTGCGCTTCTGGTCCAGCTTGATGACCTTGAACTCGAGTTCCTTGCCTTCCAGGTGGGTGGTGTCACGCACCGGACGGACATCGACCAGGGAGCCCGGCAGGAACGCGCGGATGCCGCTGACGTCGACGGTGAAACCGCCCTTGACCTTGCCGTTGATGACACCCTTGACCACTTCGTCGGCGCTGAACGCGGCTTCCAGGACCAGCCAGGACTCGGCGCGCTTGGCCTTTTCGCGAGACACTTTGGTTTCGCCGAAACCGTCTTCGACGGCATCCAGGGCTACGTGGACTTCGTCACCCACGTTGATGGTCAGCTCGCCTTGTTCGTTGTAGAACTGCTCGAGCGGAACCAGGCCTTCGGATTTCAGGCCGGTATCGACCACAACCCAGTCGCCATCGATCGACACCACGGTGCCGACGATGATGGCGCCCGGCTGCATGTCGAGGGATTTCAGACTTTCTTCAAAGAGTTCTGCGAAGCTTTCGCTCATGTTCATACCTGTTGTATGGATACCCGATGTATCCGGCTACCGCATGACCAGCCCATGCGGGGTGAGTGGTTACCATCCGGCTGCCGGGATGCGACTGGTTCCCGGCAGCTTTCACCGACGACTCGGATGAGTCTCGGCCTTCATCCCGCCAGGTCGCGCTCGGCGGCCAGGGTCAGGATGCGTTCCAATACCTGTTGTATGGAGAGATGCGTGGAATCCAGCTCGACGGCATCGTCGGCCGGCTTGAGCGGAGCAACGCTACGCTGACTATCGCGGGCGTCCCGCTCACGGATCTCTTCCAGGAGGGCAGGCAAGCTAACATTTTCGCCCTTCTGCTTCAACTGAAGATAACGCCTCTGTGCCCGTTCCTCGGCACCGGCGGTCAGAAAGATCTTCAGCTCGGCGTCCGGGAACACCACGGTGCCCATGTCGCGACCGTCGGCGACCAGACCGGGCGCCTCACGGAAGGCCTGCTGGCGCTGCAGCAGGGCATCGCGCACGGCAGGCAGGGTAGCGACCTGGGAGGCACCGGCGCCGACTTCCTCGGTCCGGATGACGTCGGTGACGTCCTCGCCTTCGAGAATGATGCGCTGGCCGTGCTCATGCCCGGCAAGGAACTGGACGTCCAGATGGGCCGCCAGCAGCTTGAGCGACTCCTCGTTGGTGTAGTCCACGCCATGGTTGCGCGCAGCGAAGGCCAGCAACCGATAGAGCGCGCCGGAATCCAGCAGATTCCAGCCCAGCTGACGGGCGACCAGCGCCGCAAGGGTGCCCTTCCCCGAACCGCCGGGACCATCGAGGGTGATGACGGGTGCGGTACTGCTCATGAGTGCCCCTCCGTAAGAGAATGATGGGCGGCGACCTGGGCGCCGGCCTGGGTACGACTGGCGAGGATGCGCCCGAAATATTCGCGCGCGCCGCGCGCATGGGTCAGCACCTCCATGAGGAACTGACCATCGCCGGCCTGGATGGCGCCACGCAGTTCGTCGAGATCGGCGCGATAGGTGTCCAGGGCCTGCAGCACGGCTTCGCGATTGGCGATGAAGATGTCGTGCCACATGGTCGGATCGCTGCCGGCGATGCGGGTGAAGTCGCGGAAGCCGCCGGCAGCGTAGTGGAAGATCTCGCGGTTCTCGCTGCGCTTGGCCAGGGAGTCCACCAGATTGAAGGCCAGCAGATGCGGCAAATGGCTGGTGGCGGCGAGGACCTGGTCATGGTGCTCGACGGTCATGTGCTCGACATCGGCCCCTATGGCGCGCCAGAGCCGATCGACCTTGTCCAGATCGGCCGGCAGGGTTTCCTCCAGCGGTGTGAGGATGACCTTGTGACGATTGAACAGCGCCGCGTTGGCCGCCGTCACGCCGCTGCGTTCGGAGCCGGCGATGGGATGACCCGGCACGAAGCGCAGCGACTGGCCGGCGAAGGCCTGACGCGCGGCGCGCACCACGTTGCCCTTGGCGCTGCCGACATCGGTGAGGATGGCGCCCTGCAGCGGCAGGGCCGCAAGCTCGGCCAGCACCCGCTCCATGGCGAGAATCGGCACGGCGAGCTGGATGACGTCGGCACCCGGGCAGGCCTCGGCCAGCTCGGCGACGCAGCGGTCGACGACGCCCAGCTCGACCGCCAACCGGCGGGTCTCCGGATCGCGATCGATCCCGACCACCTCACGGCAGATGCCGCTGGCGCGGGCGCCCTTGGCGAAGGAGCCGCCGATCAGGCCCAGGCCGACAACGACGAGACGTTTGATCAGGGGGGTGGCCACTTCAGCCACGACCCAGGACCTTGCTCAGCGCCGCCAGGAAACGGGCATTTTCCGCTTCGGTGCCGATGGAGACGCGCAGGAAGGTGGGCATGCCATAGCCGGCGACGGGCCGCACGATGACGCCCTCCTGCAGCAGCCCCTGATTGATCGGCGCAGCGTCGCGCCCCAGGTCCACGGCGATGAAATTGCCACGGGAGGGAATCCACTTGAGGTCGAGATCGCGGAAACCGGCTTCCAGCTGGGCCATGCCGGCATCGTTGAGCGCCCGGCTGCGGGCCAGGTAGTCGCTGTCGGCCAGGGCCGCACAGGCCGCGGCCTGGGCCAGGCTGTTGACATTGAACGGCTGGCGCACCCGGTTGAGGACATCGGCCACGGTCGGCGAGGAGAAGGCATAGCCGACGCGCAGGGCGGCCAGGCCATAGGCCTTGGAAAAGGTCCGCGAGACGATGAGGTTGGGGTACTGGGCCAGGAACGCCAGGCCGTCCGGCAACTCGTCGCCTTCGGCGTATTCGATGTAGGCCTCGTCCAGCACCACCAGGACATGCTCGGGGACGCGGGCGAGGAAGCGTGCCAGGGCCTCGCTGTCGAACCAGGTACCCGTGGGGTTGTTGGGATTGGCGACAAAGACCACCCGGGTGTCGGCATCGATGGCAGCGAGCATGGCCTCGAGGTCATGCCCATAGTCCTTGGCCGGGACGCTACGGCCTTCGGCACCGATCGCCAGGGTCACCAGCGGATAGACGGCGAAGGCATGCTCGCTGAACACGGCGTTGTAGCCGGGCGCCAGGTAGGCACGGGCGACCAATTCGAGGATGTCGTTGGAGCCGTTGCCCAGGGTGATGCCGTTGGCGGCCACACCGAACCTCTGGCTCAGGGCCTGCTTGAGGTCGAAGCCGCCGCCATCGGGATAGCGGGTCAGCTCGGCCAGCTCGGCGCGGATGGCCTCGAGCGCCTTGGCACTGGGGCCGAGGGGATTCTCGTTGCTGGCGAGCTTGACGATGCTGGCGGGCGCCAGGCCCAGTTCGCGGGCCAGTTCATCGACGGGCTTGCCGGGCACGTAGGGCGAGAGTTTCTGTACGCCGGGAAGGGCTTGCGCCAGGAAATCGCAGCTCATGGAGACCTCTTCAACTTGCGATGACGACGGCTGGGCCGCCGAAAATGGGCGCCATCTTAAAGCCAAGGCGGGTCGCGGACCAATCGAAGTTGCGCCTGCGCGACGGAAAGCCCCTAGCTGATAGCGCTGTAACGCCCCGGCCGATGGTTGATCGCCAGGGTCAGATTGAGGATCACGGCGCCCAGGATGGAGACGAGGATGGCACCTGGCTCGACGACCCACAGCGCCAGCAGGACGATCAGGCAATCGATGCCCATCTGCACCTTGCCCGCCCGCCAGCCATAGCGCTGTTGCAGATAGAGCACGGCGATGTTGATGCCGCCGAGGCTGGCCTGGTGGCGGAAGAGGATCAGCAGCCCCACGCCCATCAGTACGCCGCCCATCACGGCGGCATAGAGGGGTTGCAGGGCACTGAAGGCGACGAAGTGCGGGGTCAGCTCGGTAAGCAGCGACACCAGGGTCACCGCCGCCAGGGTCCGCAGGGTAAAGGCCCAGCCCATGCGCCGCACGGCCAGCCAGTAGAACGGCAGGTTGATGAGAAAGAACGCCTGCCCGAAGGAGAGTCGCGTGCCGTACTGGGCGAGAAAGGCCAGGCCCGCGGTACCGCCGGTGAGCAGGCCCGCGTGGCGATAGAGATTGACCGCCAGGGCGATCATCAGGGTCGCGCTGAGCAAGGCCAGCACGTCTTCGAGCAGATTGTGCCGCTGGGGAGTCACGGAGGTCATCGGGGCCATCCTGGCGCGAGGAGGAAGCCGACCCCGACGTCGGGGTCGGTCGGGCGACTGTCAGCCGAGTTCGGCCAGCAGCTTCTCCCACTCCTTGGTTTCCTTCTTGGAGGGCGCGCCCAGCAACTCGACCGCCTGGCGCAGGCGGAAGCGGGTGAGGTCCGGCCCGAGGATCTCCATGGCGTCGAGCACCGAGACCGAACTGGCCTGGCCAGTGATGGCGGCGAACAGCAGCGGCATGACGTCCCGCAGCTTGAGCTGCTGGTGCTCGGCGACCGCCTGGATCACCGCGGTGATGCGCTCCTTGTCCCACTGGCGCAGGGCTTCGAGCTTCCACAGCAGCAACTGCATGACCAGGCGGACCTGGTCGGCGGACAGCTTCTTGTGCTGGAACAGCGCCGGATCCAGATTCAGGGCGCCGCTGAAGAAGAAGCCGGCCAGCGGGGCGATCTGGCTGAAGGTCTCGACCCGCTGTTGCACCAGCGGGGCGATCTTGAGCAGGTACTCGGGATTGAGCGCCCACTGCTGTACCTCGGCGGCGAAGCGCTCGGGACTGAGCTCGCGCAGCCACTGGCCGTTGAGCCAGGAGAGCTTCTCGACGTCGAAGATCGGACCGCCCAGGGAGACGCGCTGGAGGTCGAAGTGCTCGACCATCTCGTCCAGGGTGAATTTCTCGCGCTCGTCCGGCATGGACCAGCCCATGCGGCCGAGGTAGTTGAGCATGGCTTCGGGCAGGTAGCCCATGCGCTGATAGAAGGTCACCGAGGTGGGATTCTTGCGCTTGGATAGCTTGCTCTTGTCCGGGTTGCGCAGCAGCGGCATGTAGCACAGCTGCGGCTGCTCCCAGCCGAAGTATTCATAGAGCTTGATCAGCTTGGGCGCCGAGGGCAGCCACTCTTCGCCACGCAGGACGTGGGTGATGCCCATCAGGTGGTCGTCGACCACGTTGGCGAGGAAGTAGGTGGGCAGGCCGTCGGCCTTCATCAGCACCTGCATGTCCATGCGATCCCAGGGGATCTCGACATCGCCGCGCAGCAGGTCGGGGACGACGCAGACACCCTCCTCCGGCACCTTCATGCGGATCACATAGGGCTGACCAGCGTCCAGGCGCTGCTGCACTTCTTCCGGGGTCAGGCGCAGGCCGCGACCGTCGTAGCGGGGGGTCTCGCCGCGCGCCTGCTGTTCGGCACGCATCTGGTCGAGCTCTTCGGGCGTAGCGAAGCAGTAGAAGGCATGGCCCTTCTCCACCAGCTCCCGGGCGTATTTCCAGTAGATCTCGCCGCGTTCGCTCTGCCGATAGGGACCATGGGGGCCACCGACGTCCGGGCCCTCGTCCCACTCGATGCCCAGCCAGCGCAGGGCGTCGTAGATCTGCTGTTCGGATTCGCGGGTCGAGCGGACCTGGTCGGTATCCTCAATGCGCAGGATGAACTGACCGCCGTGCTGACGGGCGAAGCAGAGGTTGAACAGGGCGATATAGGCGGTACCGACATGCGGGTCGCCAGTGGGCGACGGCGCGATGCGCGTGCGAACGGTGGTCATCGGCTTTCTCGAGAAACGCGAAGGGACAAAGGCGGAATGGTAGCAGCGCCAGCCCTGGCGCTGCCAGTTGGAGCGGGTTCAGACCTGGACCAGGCGCTCGCGCAGGGCCTGGATCTCGTCGCGCAGCTGGGCGGCGGACTCGAACTGCAGGTCACGCGCCAGTTGCAGCATCTTCTCTTCGAGCTGGCGGATACGCTTGCCGATCTCGCTGGGCGAACGCAGTTCGGCGGCGTATTCGCCCTTGTCCTCGGCCGCCTTGGCCACCCGCCGCTTGCCCTTGGCACCCGGAGCCGCGGCGCCTTCCATGATGTCGCGGATGTCCTTCTTGATGCCCTGGGGCACGATGCCGTGTTCTTCGTTGAAGGCCAGCTGCTTGTTGCGGCGGCGCTCGGTCTCGTCGATGGCACGCTGCATGGAGCCGGTGATGCTGTCGGCGTAGAGGATGGCCTTGCCGTTGAGGTTGCGCGCCGCCCGGCCGATGGTCTGGATCAGCGAGCGCTCGGAACGCAGGAAGCCCTCCTTGTCGGCGTCGAGCACCGCCACCAAGGAGACCTCGGGCATGTCCAGACCTTCGCGCAGGAGGTTGATGCCCACCAGGACGTCGAAGGTGCCCAGGCGCAGGTCGCGGATGATCTCCACCCGCTCCACGGTATCGATGTCCGAGTGCAGGTAGCGCACCCGCACGTCGTGGTCGGCCAGGTAGTCGGTGAGGTCCTCGGCCATGCGCTTGGTCAGGGTGGTGCAGAGTACCCGCTCCTCTTGAGCCACCCGCAGGCGGATCTCGGAGAGCAGGTCGTCCACCTGGGTAGTGGCCGGGCGGATCTCGATCACCGGATCGACCAGGCCGGTGGGTCGTACCACCTGCTCGACCACGCGCCCGGCGTGCTCTTCCTCATAGGGTCCCGGGGTCGCCGAGACAAAGATGGTCTGGGGCGCGCCGGCTTCCCATTCCTCGAACTTCAGTGGCCGGTTGTCCAGCGCTGAGGGCAGGCGGAAGCCGTATTCCACGAGGGTTTCCTTGCGCGAGCGGTCGCCCTTGAACATGGCGCCGATCTGCGGAACGGTGACGTGGGATTCGTCGATCACCAGCAGGGCGTTGCTCGGCAGATAGTCGTAGAGGGTGGGTGGCGGCTCGCCCGGACCACGGCCCGACAGATAGCGGCTGTAGTTCTCGATGCCGTTGCAGTAGCCCAGTTCGAGGATCATCTCCAGGTCGAAGCGGGTACGCTGCTCCAGGCGCTGGGCCTCGAGCAGGCGATTCTGGCTGCGCAGCCATTCCAGGCGATCGGCCAGTTCCAGCTTGATGTTCTCGATGGCGCCCAGCAGGGTCTCGCGCGGCGTGGCGTAGTGGGTCTTGGGATAGAAGGTGAAACGCGGCAGCTTGCGGATCACCTCGCCGGTCAGGGGATCGAAGGCCGACAGGCTCTCCACCTCGTCGTCGAACAACTCGACGCGCACGGCTTCCAGGTCGGATTCCGCCGGGAAGATGTCGATGACGTCGCCGCGCACCCGGAAGGTGGCGCGGGCGAATTCCATGTCGTTGCGACTGTATTGCAGCTCGGCCAGCCGGCGCAGGATGGTGCGCTGGTCGATGCGGTCACCGCGGTCCAGGTGCAGCACCATCTTCAGGTAGGCCTCGGGACTGCCCAGGCCATAGATGGAGGACACCGAGGCGACGATGATGGCGTCCTTGCGCTCCAGCAGCGCCTTGGTGGCGGACAGGCGCATCTGCTCGATGTGGTCGTTGATGGACGAATCCTTCTCGATGAAGGTGTCCGACGAGGGCACATAGGCTTCCGGCTGGTAGTAGTCGTAGTAGGAGACGAAGTATTCCACCGAGTTGTTCGGGAAGAAGGCCTTGAATTCGCCATAGAGCTGGGCGGCCAGGGTCTTGTTAGGCGCCAGCACCATGGTCGGGCGCTGCACCTGGGCGATGACGTTGGCGATGCTGAAGGTCTTGCCCGAACCGGTCACGCCGAGCAGGGTCTGGTGCGACAGACCTGCCTCCAGGCCTTCCACCATCTGGCGAATGGCTTCGGGCTGGTCGCCGGCCGGGGTGTAGCGGGTGGAGAGCTGGAATGCGGACATGGCTGCCTCAATAGCGCGAAAATGCACGGACGACAGCGCGCCGACCGGGGGCCGGAGCGATGCGGACGAGGAAAGGACTGGAACCACCCAGATGAGGTCGCCAGCGCCCTTTTGCAATCTGCCCGCGCCGCCGCACGTCAGGAAAACTCCGACGGAGGTCGGGTCGCGATGGCGACTGCAGGGGGCTATACTTCCGCTTCCCGAGCGTTCCGCCCTTCCCTTCACCCCTCATTCGAGCCGCTGCCCCATGAGTTTGTTCTCCGCCGTCGAAATGGCACCCCGTGACCCCATCCTTGGCCTGAACGAGGCCTATAACGCCGATGCCCGTCCGCACAAGGTCAATCTGGGCGTGGGGGTCTACTACGACGAGCAGGGCCGCATCCCGCTGCTGCGCGCCGTGGCCGAGGCCGAGAAGCAGCGCGTAGCCGCCCAGGCGCCGCGTGGCTACCTGCCCATCGAGGGCATCGCCGCCTATGACCAGGCCGTGCAGCACCTGCTGTTCGGTGCCGAGTCGAGCCTGGTCCGCGACGGCCGAGCCATCACGGTCCAGGCCGTCGGTGGCACCGGCGCGTTGAAGATCGGCGCCGACTTCCTCAAGCGGCTGCTGCCGGACGCCGTGGTCGCCATCAGCGACCCGAGCTGGGAAAACCACCGTGCGCTGTTCGAAAGCGCCGGCTTCCCCGTGCAGAACTATCGTTACTACGACGCGGCCAGCAACGGCCTGAATCGCGAAGGCTTCCTGGCCGATCTCCAGGCCTTGCCGGAGCGCTCGGTGGTGGTGCTGCACGCCTGCTGCCACAACCCCACCGGCGTCGATCTGCAGCCGGCCGACTGGCAGGCGGTGCTGGACGTGGTCAAGGCGCGCAACCTGGTGCCCTTCCTCGACATCGCCTACCAGGGCTTTGGCGACGGCATCGAGGAAGACGCCCAGGCCGTGCGCCTGTTCGCCGACTCCGGCCTGACCTTCCTGGTCTCCAGCTCCTTCTCCAAGTCCTTCTCGCTGTACGGCGAGCGGGTAGGCGCCCTGACCCTGGTCAGCGAGAGCCGCGAGGAAAGCGCCCGGGTGCTGTCCCAGGTCAAGCGCGTGATCCGCACCAACTATTCCAACCCGCCGACCCATGGCGCCACCATCGTCGCCACGGTGCTGAGCAATCCCGAGCTGCGCGCGCTGTGGGAAGCCGAGCTGGGCGAGATGCGCCAGCGCATCCGCAGCATGCGCAACGCCCTGGTGGAAGGCCTGGCCGCCGCTGGCGCTACTCGCGACTTTGCCTTCGTGAACGCCCAGCGCGGCATGTTCTCCTACTCCGGCCTCACCGCCGAGCAGGTCGAGCGGCTGAAGAGCGAATTCGGCATCTATGCGGTCAGCACCGGACGCATCTGCGTGGCAGCGCTGAACGAGCGCAATCTGCCCCCGACCATCCAGGCCATCGCCGCGGTGCTGCAGGGCTAAGGCAGCCGCTTTGGCGGCGCCGTTTTCCGGTGTCGCCGAGGCTTGACTTCCCGTTATCTATCAGTAAGATACGCTCCGTTGTTCCGCGATAGCTCAGTCGGTAGAGCAAATGACTGTTAATCATTGGGTCCCTGGTTCGAGTCCAGGTCGCGGAGCCAAAATCTGAAAAGCCCGTAGCGGGTAACCGCTACGGGCTTTTTTAATGGGCGCGATTCACTCGACGCCACAACACTGACGACTGCCTAGACGAGATTCACCTGGGCCCCGGGCGTGGGGCAACTGCGGTGCAACGCCTCCAGGTCCCAGGGCTTGGGCAAAAAGGTCGCCCGTGCCGCGCGGGCGGGATTGTCGTCGCAATAACCCGAGGTGATGACGATGGGCAGATTGGCCTGCCGTCCTCGCGCCTGCAGCGCCAAGTCGACGCCGCTCAGGATTCCCGGCATGCGCACATCGGTGAAGAGCAGATCCAGCTGCGGCTGCTCGTCTTGCAGAAAGGCACAGGCGGCGTCGGCGCTGCCGAAGGCATGCACCTGATAACCCCAGCTCTCGAACAATTCCTGCAGCAGATCGAGCAGGACAGGCTCATCTTCGGCGACCAATACGCGCTGGCGATTCATGAGCGGATCCTGTGATGGTTGAGACGCAATCGTTCGACCATAGCGTTTCGTTGCCGTCCTGCCCTGTACGACCAAGGGAAAGCCTGTACAAGAAAATACGCCGCGAAAGGCGCGTTGCCGGCAGTTCCAGCCATGCCGGTGTAAGTCTTGTACAGGAAGCCGCCGTCGGGCTGGGCAGAGCCACCTTTGGGCCTGTCGTACCCCCAAGCGAGACGGCTTTGCGTTAAGCTGGCGCCGCCGCCGTCTACTCCGCAGGTCAGAGCTTTGGATCCGTCGTCTCGTCGTCATTGGATCAGCGATCTCAGCAGCAGGATCCGCGCTCGCCCGGCATTGGCCTACAGCCTCGCGCTGCTGGCGTTCGGCCTGGCCCTGGCGGCACGCTTCGCCCTGGTGGACGTCCTGCTGCAGGGCTTTCCCTACCTGACCTTCTTTCCCGCCGTCATCCTGACCGCCTTCTTCTGCGGCAGCGGCGCCGGTACCCTGTGCGCCGTGCTGTCCGGCCTGGCCGCCTGGTACTTCTTCATCCCGCCGGGCTGGACCTTCGTCGTCGGTCCCCAGGGCGCCCTGGCGCTGGCCTTCTATGTGGTCATCGTCAGCGTCGACATCGTGCTGATCCATTACATGCACACGGCCAGCGCCCGGCTGCGCGCCGAGCAGCAGGTGATCCGCGACCTCTACGACGTCCAGACCACGATGTTCCAGGAGTTGCAGCACAGGGTCGCCAACAACATCCAGTTCATCGCCTCGCTGCTCATGCTGCAGCAACTCAAGTTGCCCGGCGACAGCCAGGCGTCCCAGGCCCTGGAAGAGGCCCGCTCGCGACTGGAGAGCATTTCGCGTATCCACCGGCGCCTGCACGATCCCGCCGATGCGGATCAGCCGGTGGCCCACCACCTGCAGCTGCTGACCAGCGATCTGCTGGCCGCCGCGGGACAGGCCAACGTCTCCTGCGCCATCACCGCCGAACCGCTCAATTTCGACCTGCCCCGCCTGACCACCCTGTCGATGCTGGTGGCCGAGGTGGTGACCAACTCCCTCAAGCACGCCTTCGACGCCAGCCAGCGCGGCCTCATCAGCATCAGCCTGCAGCGCGGCGACGATCAGCAGCTGCTGTTGCGTATCGCCGACAACGGCCGCGGCATGCCGCAGCAGTTCAATCCGCGCACCAGCCAGCGCCTGGGCTTCAAGATCATCAACAGCCTGGCCGAACAACTCGGCGGCGAGGCCCGCTACCGCAACGACAACGGCACCGTGGTCGAGGTACAGCTGGCCGCCTAGGCCCAGGGGGATCGAGTCCACCCGGACGCGCCTAAAACCCTATACAATGCGCGGCTTTTCCAGCCAGGTGCTTCCGTCATGACCGCTTTGCCGCCCTGCCCCCGCTGCGCTTCCGAATACACCTACGCCGACGGCGACCAGCTGATCTGCCCGGAATGCGCCCATGAATGGACGCCCGGCGACGCCGGCGCCGCGGACGAGGCCAAGGTGATCCGCGATGCGGTCGGCAATACCCTGCAGGACGGCGATACCGTCAGCGTGATCAAGGACCTCAAGGTCAAGGGCTCGTCGCTGGTGGTCAAGGTCGGCACCAAGGTCAAGAACATCCGCCTGGTCGACGGCGACCACGACATCGACTGCAAGATCGATGGCATAGGTGCGATGAAGCTCAAATCCGAGTTCGTCAAAAAGGTCTGATCGTCGTGCCGGGGTGTTCCCTGGCGGAGCGATGCCCTACCCTTGAGGCTCTTTTTTTCCTGCCAAGGACTCTTCATGTCTCAGCGCTTCCTCCGCCCGGCCCTGTTCCTCGCGCCCCTGCTGCTCGCCGGCCAGGCCTTCGCCCAGTCCGCGCCCAACAACGCCCAGGAACCCCAGCCGTCGGTCACGGAGAAGTATGGCGACTGGCAGGTGATCTGCCGCATCGCCCGCAACGCGGACCGTTCCGTGCAGCTGTGCGCCATCACCCAGCAGAAGGACAGCGCCAAGGGTCAGCGCATGCTGGTCACCGAGCTGCGTCCCAATCGTGAAGGCGTGGACGGCATCCTCGTGCTGCCCTTCGGCGTGGCGGTGACCAAGCCGATCTCGCTGCAGATCGACAAGCGCAGCCTGGAGAATCGGCCCTTCCACACCTGCATCCCCCAGGGCTGCGTGGTGCCGGTGGAATTCGTCGGTGACGTCTTCAAGCAGTTGCAGCGCGGCGGTCGCCTGACCGTGACCACCCCGGTCGCCAATGGCGAGACCGCCAGCGAAAGCCTGTCGCTCAAGGGCTTCTCCAAGGCCTACGACCGCGCCAAGGAACTGACCAAGCCGCTGTAAGGCCCGCTCAGGGCGCTGCCGGATGCTGCGCAGTGCCGCTGGCGGCGGCGCGCTCCACTCTCGACTCTAGGGGACGCCTGGTCGAAGGCGCTACTGCACCGGCAGGAAATTGATGAACAGCAGACTCTGGGCGTAGTTGACGCCGATGCGCCGATAGCGCTCGTCCAGCAACTGGGCGAGCAGGTCCAGGCGGGCGACGATCTTGCCGAATTCGGTGGCGAAGCTGAGGTTGCTGCCCTCCTCCGAGATCTCGTTGGCGAACAGCAGGGGTTCGCCCGCGGCGTTCTTGCGCTGGCCGAGCAGCCAGGTGGCCTTCTCGATGTTGCGCGCGGCGTTGTTGACGAAGCGCGCATCCACCACGTCGGTGATGTAGAACTCGGTGCGATTGCCGTGGGCGGCGATGATCATGCTGCCGATGGCATAGATGAAGGCGCCGACGCGATCCCCGCGGTAGTCATCACCCAGCACGTAGCTCAGGGCCGCCACGTCCTTGCGTCCGTCCAGCGCCGGCAGGCTGCGCCGCTGTTCGATGGCCATACGGATTTCGCGCTCGGCACTGGCCGCATCGGGCAGCCCGGTCTTTTTCCATTCGGCCGGATTGCGCAGATAGAGCTTGTTCATCAGCAGATAGAGGCTCTGCAGATTGGCCTGCATGGCGAGGGTGGCCATGCGGTCGGAGCTGGTCTGCAGGAATTCGCTGGGGCGGGTCTTGCCGAATTGCCGGGCGATGTCCTGGGCGGACTGACTGGTGCAACCGGCCAGGCTCGCGAGCAGCAGGCCAATCACACACCCGAGACGGGCGACGGCTGTGAAGGGGGTGGCAGACATGGGGACTTCGGCGGCTGGGGGCAGCCGAAGGGTAAAGCCTTCCCTGGCCGGCCTGCTGTGCGGCAGGCCAAGGAATGGGCTTTTCTAGCGGTCAGCCGTTGCTGGGAAAGGCGAATTGCGAAGCCTCCTGGGCCTCGCGCTGCGGCCAGCGCTGGGTGATGGTCTTGCGACGGGTGTAGAAGCGCACGCCGTCGGGGCCGTAGGCGTGGAGGTCGCCGAACAGCGAGCGTTTCCAGCCGCCGAAGCTGTGATAGGCCACCGGTACCGGCAGGGGTACGTTGATGCCGACCATGCCCACTTCGATCTGATCGGCGAACAGCCGTGCCGCTTCGCCGTCGCGGGTGAAGATGCAGGTGCCGTTGCCGTATTCGTGGGCGTTGATCAGGGCGATACCCTCTGCAAGGCTCTTGACCCGCACCACGCAGAGCACCGGGCCAAAGATCTCTTCCTTGTAGATGCGCATCTCCGGGGTGACCTGATCGAACAGGCAGCCGCCGAGGAAGAAGCCGTCTTCATGGTCGGCGACCTTGAGGCTGCGGCCGTCCACTACCAGCTTGGCGCCCGCGGCGACGCCGTCGACGACATAGCCGGTGACCTTGTCCAGGTGCGCGCCGGTGACCAGCGGCCCCATGTCCAGGCCGCACTGGGTGCCCGGGCCGACCTTGAGCTTTTCGATCTCCGGCACCAGCCGGGCGATCAGGGCATCGGCGACCTGGTCACCGACACAGACCGCCACCGAGATGGCCATGCAGCGTTCGCCGCAGGAGCCGTAGGCGGCGCCCATCAGCGCATTGACGGTGTTGCCGAGGTCGGCGTCCGGCATGACCACCGCATGGTTCTTGGCGCCGCCCAGCGCCTGGACGCGCTTGCCCTTGGCGGTGCCGCGGGCATAGATGTATTCGGCGATGGGGGTGGAGCCGACAAAGCTCAGCGCCTTGACCTCGGGGGCGTCGATCAGGCCGTCCACGACTTCCTTGTCGCCATGCACCACGTTGAGCACGCCCTTGGGCAGACCCGCTTCCTCGAACAGCTGGGCGATGGCCAGAGTGGAGCTGGGATCGCGCTCGCTGGGCTTCAGGATGAAGGTGTTGCCGCAGGCGATGGCCAGCGGATACATCCACAGCGGCACCATGGCCGGGAAGTTGAAGGGGGTGATGCCGGCCACCACGCCCAGGGGCTGGAAGTCGGACCAGGTGTCGATGCTCGGACCGGCATTGCGGTTGTATTCGCCCTTGAGCAATTCGGGCGCGGCGGTGGCGTATTCGACGTTCTCGATGCCACGGCGCAATTCGCCGGCGGCGTCTTCCAGGGTCTTGCCGTGCTCTTCGCTGATCAGCTGCACCAGGCGCTCTTCGTTGCTTTCCAGCAGTTGCTTGAAGCGGAACAGCACCTGGGCACGCTTGGCCGGCGGGGTGTTGCGCCAGGCCGGAAAGGCGGCCTGGGCGGCATCGATGGCCTGTTGCAGGGTAGCGGCATCGGCCAGGGGCACTTCGCGGATCACCGCGCCGGTGGAGGGGTTGTAGACCGGTGCGCGGCGGCTGCCGCCGTCGACCAGTTGGCCGCCGATGAGATGCTTGAGGCTCATGAGGGACTCCTTGTACAAGAGGTGGGCGCTCCGCGGCGGGAGCGCTGAAAAAGGGATCAGTCGAGGCGATTGAGGACGTCACCGACGGCGGCGAAGACGCGGTCCAGGTCCTCGATCTTGGCGTTGAAGGTGGGCCCGAATTGCAGGGTGTCGCCGCCGAAGCGGACATAGAAACCGGCCTTCCACAGGGCGATGCCGGCCTCGAACGGGCGGATCACCGCATCGCCATCGCGCGGGGCGAGTTGCAGGGCGCCAGCCAGGCCGCAGTTGCGGATGTCCACCACGTGCTTGGCGCCCTTGAGGCCATGCAGCGAAGCTTCGAACTTGGGCGCCAGCTCGGCGGCCTGTTGCACCAGGTTCTCCCGCTCCATCAGCTCCAGCGCGGCCAGGCCGGCGGCGCAGGCCACCGGATGGGCCGAGTAGGTGTAGCCATGGGGGAATTCCACCATGTGTTCGGGCGTGGCCTGGTTCATGAAGGTGTCGTAGATGGCACTGCTGGCGATCACCGCGCCCAGGGGCACGGCGCCGTTGGTGACCTGCTTGGCCACGTTCATGAGGTCCGGCGTCACGCCGAAGAACTCGGCGCCGGTGTGGCGGCCCATGCGGCCAAAGGCGGTGATGACCTCGTCGAAGATCAGCAGGATGTCGTGCTGGGTGCAGATCTCGCGCAGGCGCTGCAGATAGCCCACCGGCGGCACGATCACCCCGGCCGAGCCGGACATGGGCTCGACGATGACGGCGGCGATGTTGGAGGCATCGTGCAGCTCGATCAGCTTGAGCAGCTCGTTGGCCAGCTCCACGCCACCGGTCTCGGCCATGCCCCTGGTGAAGGCCATGCCGGGCTGCAGGGTGTGCGGCAGGTGGTCGACGTCCATGAAGGAGCCATACAGCTTCCGGTTGCCGCCGATGCCACCCAGGCTGGTGCCGGCGATGTTGACGCCGTGATAGCCGCGGGCCCGGCCGATCAGCTTGGTCTTGGCCGGCTGGCCCTTGATGCGCCAGTAGGCCCGCGCCAGCTTGACCGAGGTATCAGCGCTCTCGGAGCCCGAACCGGTGAAGAAGACATGATCGAGACCGGCCGGAGTCAGTTCGGCCATCTTCTCGGCCAGTTGGAAGGACAGCGGATGGCCGTACTGGAAGCCCGGCGAATAGTCGAGGGTGCCCAGCTGCCGTGCCACGGCCTCCTGGATCTCCTTGCGCGAGTGACCGGCGCCACAGGTCCAGAGGCCGGAGAGACTGTCATAGATGCGTCGGCCCTGATCGTCCGTCAGCCAACTGCCCTCAGCGGCCACCACGATGCGCGGGTCCTTCTGGAAGGCGCGATTGGCGGTGAAGGGCATCCAGTGGGCGCGCAGGTTGAGCGAGGCAGCGACGGGCGGGGAAACGGTCAGCGGCTGGTTCATGACAGGGTCTCGGGCGGTGAAGTCGAGTCTGCAGAGTGCGCCCGGTTTTGCGTGAGTTAAAGGGTTTTTTTCTCGCGCTTGGATATCTTGAAACTCACCTTATTGGCGAGAGTCCTCAACCAATCGAGACTTTCTTGCAGGGGAAAACGTCTCTCATTAGTCGGAGACTGGAATGGATGAAACCCCCTTTCCAGAGGCGATCATCCGTGCCAACTCTGCACCGCCGAAACATCTTGAAACCAAGAAAATTGATTAGTAATCAGTGACTTGCCTGAAAAACTTTAAGCTGGCCGCCTGCCACCGTAGTCCCGTGGCGCAGAGGCCCCCTCGCCTCACCTCTTTTCCCGGCGCGTAGTCCTGCCGGGCGCGGTAGCCTGTCCGCCGTCTCTACCGCGCATTCAATCTTCCGCTTTCGCTAACCCGTGCCCCTCTCCCGAGGCAGAGCGCGTGGTTTACCTATTCCCCAAGGAAACCTCTCCATGCTGATTCAGCTCAACTGGATCCGCGGCCTGGCGGCCGTTCTCATCGTTTTCCACCACATGACCGTGGGCAGCTACCAGACCACCGAACACCAGCAGATCGCCCTGAATCTGCTGTCGCTGGAAACCACCTGCATCTTCGTCACCCTGTCCGGCTTCTTCTTTCGCTACAACCTCGGCAAATACAGCTACCAGGTCTACCTGAGCAAGAAGCTGCAGAACGTCATCCTGCCCTACCTCCTGATCTCGATCCCCGCCGTGCTGCTCTATGTCTCCGGACTCAAGCAGGAACACGAATGGATCGACATGAACGCCTTCCATGACTGGCCACCCTTCGCCCAGACCGCCCTGCTGCTGGCCACCGGCGCCCACCTCGGTCCGTTGTGGTTCATTCCCGCGCTGACGCTGATCTTCCTGCTCGCGCCGGTCCTGGAGTGGATCGTCAAGCGCGGCCTGCTGCCGGCCGCGACCATGATCGGCCTGCTGTATTTCCTGGTGTCCGACCGTCCGGCCAACGATGCCGATCCGCTGCTGGCGGCGCTGCATTTCCTGCCGATCTACCTCTGCGGCATGCTGGCCTGCGAACAGCGCGAGCGCCTGCAACGACCCCAGGCGCGCTACTGGCTGCTGGCGGCCCTGGTACTGCTGAGTGGCGCGGCGGTGCTCGACAGCGCCTTCTACGGCCTGCAGAAACTGGCGCTGTGCCTGCTGCTGTTCGCCGTCTTCAGCCAGCGGGTCAAGACGCCGGAACGTGCCGACAGCCGCCTGGCCAAGGGCATGGCCCTGCTCGGCGCCTACAGCTTCGCCATCTACTTCCTGCACGGCTACCTGGCTGGCGCCTACCGGGTGTTGGGGCGCCTGCTGGGTGAGCAGAATTTCGCCCAGTACCTGGGGACCCGCCTGTGCCTGACGCTGATCACCCTGCTCTGCTGCATCGCCGCGGTCTGGGTGGTCAAGCAGGTCACCCAGCAGCGCAGCCGGGTGCTGATCGGCGCCTGAAGCCGGTCGCTGGCGCCGATCCCGACGGCGCCTTATGCTGTGCCGCATTTGCGGTGGCAGCCATGAAGACGACGCGCAAGGCCCTGCTCGCCCAGGTCGGCGATTTCGAGATCCGCCTGCTGCGACTGTTCAAGACCGTGGTGGAATGCGGCAGCTTCACCGCTGCCGAAGGCCGGCTGGGCATCACCCGCTCGGCCATCAGCCTGCACATGAACGATCTGGAAAAACGCCTTGGCATGCGCCTCTGCCAGCGCGGGCGCGCCGGTTTCTCCCTGACCGACGAAGGCCGCGAGGTGCTCAAGGCGAGCCAGTCGCTGTTCGCCGCCCTGGAAGGCTTTCGCAGCGAGGTCAACCAGTTGCACCAGCACCTGCGCGGCGAGCTGAACCTGGGCATCATCAACAACCTGGTGACCCAGCCGCGCATGCGCATCACCCATGCCCTGGCCGCGCTCAAGCGCGCCGCGCCGGGGGTGGTGGTCAACATCGGCATGACCCTGCCCGGCGAAATCGAGACCGGCGTGCTCGACGGCCATCTGCACCTGGGCGTGCTGCCGCTGATCAACGCCCTGGCCGGGCTGGACTACCTGCCGCTCTACGAAGAGCGCGCCCTGCTCTATTGCAGCCGGGCCCATCCACTGTTCGCGGTGGCCGATGCGGCGCTGGACGAGAGCGTCCTGGCCGCCCAGGACGCGGTCGGCCCCAATCATCTGCTCAACCAGGACGGCCACGAGCGCCATGCCGCGCTGAATTGCACGGCGCGGGCCTCGGATCGCGAAGGCGTGGCCTTCCTTATCCTCACCGGCTGCTACATCGGCTACCTGCCCGACCACGTGGCCCAGCCCTGGGTGGTGCAAGGACAACTGCGCGCCCTCAATCCCGAACGCTTCCATTTCGACACCACCCTGGCCGCCGTCACCCGCAAGGGTCGGCGACCGAATCTGGTGCTGGAGCGCTTTCTCGAAGCCCTGGCCGAAACGGTCTAGTTGGCGCTGCGGGTCGGACGGACGACGATCTCGTTGACGTCCACGTCGTCCGGCTGCTCGATGGCGTAGCGCACCGCGCGGCCGATGGCATCGGGTTGCAGGGCGATGGCGCGGTAGCTGTCCATCATCGCCCGGGCGGCGGGATCGGTGATGGTGGAGGCCAGCTCGCTTTCCACCACGCCCGGATGGATGCAGGTGACCCGCAGATCTTCACGTTCCTGGCGCAGGCCTTCGGAGATCGACCGCACCGCATGCTTGGTGGCGCAATAGACCGCCGCCGTGGGCACCACCGACAGGGCGCCGATGGAGCCCAGGTTGATGATGTGTCCGGCGCCGCGGGCGGTGAATTCCGGCAGCACCGCGGCGATGCCGTTGAGCACGCCCTTGATGTTGACGTCGACCATCTGCATCCACTCTGCGGTCTTGAGCGAGGCCAGGGGCGACAGCGGCATGATGCCGGCGTTGTTGACGATGACGTCCACCCGGCCCCAGCGTTCGCGCGCCGCTTGGGCGAAGGCGGCCACGTCGGCGCTGTCGGTGACGTCCAGTCGGCGGCAGGCGGCCTCGCCGCCCGCAGCGTTGATCTCGGCCGCCAGGGCTTCCAGCCGCTCACTGCGGCGGGCACCGAGCAGGAGCTTGCAGCCGGCCGCGCCCAGTTCGCGCGCGATGCCCGCACCTATGCCACTGGAAGCGCCGGTGATGAGTACGACCTTGTCGATAGCCATGGAGTGTTCCTCTCGAAATGGGATGGTTTGCCCGGACGATCTGCTCGTCGGCTGCCTGCCCTGTCGGCACGGCGCCCTTACAGGCTTGCCACCACCTTAGCGAGGGGTCATTGTCGTGATAACTCCCCCCTTCCCTGACTGCCATGGTTAGCTGGACTTACCAATGCCTACCGATCTGAATCTGCTCAAGGTCTTCACCGTGGTGGCCACGGCCGAGAATTTTCGTGTGGCGGCGGATCGCCTGGGCGTCAGTCGCTCGGCGGTCAGCCAGGCCATTCGCCGTCTGGAAGACGAATTGGGCAGTTCACTGGTCCAGCGCACCACCCGCAGCGTGCGTCTTACCGAAGCGGGCGAACGCCTGCAGCGACAGGTCGCCGGACCCCTGGCCGGGCTGCTGGGTGCCCTGGAAGACGCCAGTCACGCCGGCCCTCCGCGCGGATTGTTGCGGGTCGCGGTCACCTCCATCGCCGAGCGCTTTCTCGACGGGCCGTTGCTGGCCAGCTTTGTCGAGGCCTATCCGGAGGTGACCCTGGACATCACCGTCACCGACGAGGAATTCGATATCGTCGCGCGGGGTTTCGATGCCGGCGTGCGACTGGGCGAGGTGATCGAGCAGGACATGATCGCCATCCCGGTGACCGGGGCGCAGCGCGAGGTGGCGGTGGCGACGCCGGCCTACTTCGCCCGCCACGGGCGGCCGCGGCACCCGCGCGACCTGGCGGACCACCGCTGCATCGGCTGGCGTCCGGCTCCGGAGGTGGCGCCCTGGCGCTGGGAATTCAGCGAGGACGGCCGCGCCTTCGACGTGGCCGTTTCGCCGCGGATCACCACCAACGACATGCTGCTGATGGTGCGCACCGCCCTGGCCGGCGGCGGCATCACCTTTGGCATGGAGGACACCTTCCGGCCCTATCTGGCACGTGGTGAACTGGAGCGGGTGCTGGACGACTATCTGCCGCCCTTTCCCGGCTTCTACCTCTACTATCCGAACCGCCACAACCTGGCGCCCAAGCTGCGGGCACTGGTGGAGCATGTGCGGGGGTTCAGGGAGCAGAAGGAGGGGTAGCGCGGGGTTTGGGCTACCCTCACCCCGGCCCTCTCCCGGAGGGAGAGGGGGCGCCCGCCTGATACCGCGTAGCGTGGAAAACGTCGCAGCCTTTTCCACATGAAGCTAATTCAGACCTGTCGGGCCTCGGCGATGGAGCCGCCGCAACCCGACCTACGTACCCTTTAGGTTGGGTTGAGCAAAGCGAAGCCCAACCTCACCCATCAGGCCGTAGTGTGGAAAACGGCGCAGCCTTTTCCACCTGGAGCTAATTCAGACCTGTTGGGCTTCGACGGTGGAGCTGTCTCAACCCAACCTACAGGACAAGCAGGTTGGGTTGAGCGCAGCGAAGCCCAACCTCACCAACAGCCATCAGGTCCCCAGGATCCACTGATCGATGGCCTGAGCCAGGCCATCTTCCTGGTTGCTGGCCGTCACCCGGTCGGCTGCTTCGCGCACCGCCGCCGTGGCCTGGCCCATGGCGATGGCCAGGCCCGCCTGGCGGAACATGGGCACGTCGTTGCTGCCATCGCCGATGGCCGCGGTGCGCGCCACGGGCACGCCCGCGGCCTGGGCCAGTTCGATCAGGGCGTCGCCCTTGTTGGCCTTGGGATGGGTGATGTCCAGGTAATAGAGCTGGGAGCGCAGCACCGTGGCGCCCTCCCCCAATCGCTCACCCAGTTCGCCCTCCAGGGCTTCCAGGCCGGCGTGATCGCTGCCGGCGGCGACGATCTTGTCGACGCGATCCAGGTAGGGTTCGAAGGAGTCCACCACGGTCGGTCCATAGCCCAGTGCCCGGGTCTCGCGGGGGACGTAGGGCCCCTCCCCGTCGCGGGTCAGCCAGAGGTCGTCGGCGAACAACCAGACTTCGAAGGCCTCGCGATCCAGGCGCTCCAGCACCTGACGCGTCACCTGCTCGGCGAGGCGGTGGGCGCGGATCAGGGTGCCGTCCGCTTCCACCAGATTGCCGCCGTTGAAACCGGCTACCGCCTGGTCAATGCCCAGTTGCCGCACCAGCGGCAGCAACGCCCGCGGCGGGCGACTGCTGACCAGGGTAATGGCCTTGCCGGCCGCCTGCAGGCGCTCGACGGCGGCGATCACCGCCTCGCTCAGGCTCTTATCGTCACGCACCAGGGTGCCGTCGATATCCGACACCAGCAGGTCGATGGGGATCAGGTCAGCGGATGCCATGAGCGGCCGTCCTTCTGCAGGAGTTCATCGGCACCGGCGGGACCAGCACTGCCCGCGGCGTAGCTTTCCACT
This sequence comes from Pseudomonas sp. HR1, assembly GCF_030175875.1. Lineage (NCBI taxonomy): Bacteria > Pseudomonadati > Pseudomonadota > Gammaproteobacteria > Pseudomonadales > Pseudomonadaceae > Pseudomonas > Pseudomonas sp. HR1. The sequence goes on along the minus strand of NZ_JASNRF010000004.1, from coordinate 433,843 downwards.
TCGCCGCCCTGTTGCCAGGCGTCGAGGAAGGGTTGCACGGCGCGCCAGCCGTTCTCGATGTTGTCGGCGCGCTGGAACAGGGTCTGGTCGCCGATCAGGGAGTCATAGATCAGGGTTTCGTAGCCGGTGGAGGGCTGCATCTCGAAGAAATCGCTGTAGGCGAAGCCCATGCGGATGTTCTCCAGTTCCACCAGGGGTCCCGGGCGCTTGGCATGGAAGTCGAACCACATGCCTTCGTCGGGCTGGATCTGGATGATCAGGTAGTTGGGCCGCATCCGGTCGATCTTGGTGTCGCGGAACTGGGCATAGGGCGCGTGCTTGAAGCAGATGGCGATCTCGGTATCACGCGCGGTCAGGCGCTTGCCAGTGCGCAGGTAAAAAGGCACCCCGGCCCAGCGCCAGTTGTCGACGAACAGCTTGAGCGCCACATAGGTCTCGGTCTGGCTCTCGGGATCGACCCGCTCTTCCTCGCGATAGCCTTTGACGGGCTTGTCGTTCATCGTCCCGGCGGCGTACTGGCCACGTACCGAGTTGGCCAGGGCCTCCTCGGTGGTCTGGGGACGGATGGCGCCGACCACCTTGGCCTTCTCGTCGCGCACCGAGGTGGCGTTGAAGGAGGCCGGCGGCTCCATGGCGACCATGGCCAGCAGCTGGAACAGGTGGTTGGGTACCATGTCCCTGAGGGTACCGGTCTTCTCGTAGAAATCGCCCCGCGACTCCACGCCCACGGTCTCGGCCGCGGTGATCTGCACATGGTCGATGTAGTGGTTGTTCCAGAACGACTCGAACAGGGCGTTGGAGAACCGACTGACCAGGATGTTCTGCACCGTCTCCTTGCCCAGGTAGTGGTCGATTCTATAGATCTGCTTTTCCTCCATGTTCGTCAGCAGGCGCTGGTTGAGCGCCTGGGCACTGGCCAGGTCGGCGCCAAAGGGCTTTTCCACCACCAGCCGGCGGTAGGCGTCTTCACGCTCTTCCAGCAGTCCGGCCTTGCCCAGGCGCTCGGCGACGTCGCCGAAGAAGCGCGCGGCGGTAGCCAGGTAGAAGACGGCGTTGTCGGTGTCGGCCTGGGCGATGCGCTCGCCCACCGCCTGGTAGGTGGCGTCTTCGAGGAAGTCGCCCTGCAAATAGCGGATGCGCCCGCGCAGCTGGCCCCAGAGATCGGCATCCAGCGCCTCGTCCCGGGACTTGCCCTTGGCTTCGGCCTGGTCGCGGATGAAGGCTTCCAGCCGGTCGGCGAAACCTTCGTCGGTGTTGGGATTGTGATCGACGCCGATGATCTGCGTGCGGTCGTCGAGCAGACCATCGCGCAGGAGGTTGTACAGCGAGGGGATCAGCAGTCGCTTGACCAGGTCGCCATTGGCGCCGAACAGAAAGAGCGTGGCCGGCGGTGCGGTGGGTGCCTTGGTGCAGGAGCGGCGCTCCTGGGCGGCGGTGCTGGGGGTGACGGCAGGAGAATCGGTCATGACAGGGCCTTATCCGCGAGGGCGGCTGATGCCGTCCCCCGGGACGCGGCCCGTGGCCGCTCCACAGGGGAACGGCCGGGGTTTTATTGCGGGATTTCGACGTGGCCGCCGAAGCCGAATCTCATGGCCGACAGCAGCTTGTCGGCGTAGGTGGCTTGCTGGCGGGAGCGGAAACGCGCATAGAGGGCGGCGGACAGGACGTTGACCGGTACCGCTTCCTCGATGGCCGCCTCGATGGTCCAGCGACCTTCGCCGCTGTCGGCCACGGAGCCGGAGAATTTCTCCAGGGCGACGTCGCCGGCCAGGGCCTGGGCGGTCAGGTCCAGCAGCCAGGAAGACACCACGCTGCCACGGCGCCAGACCTCGGCGATGTCGGCCAGGTCCAGGTCGAAGCGCTCGTCTTCCGGCAGCTTGTCGCTGTTCTTCATCTTGAGGATGTCGAAGCCTTCGGCATAGGCCTGCATCAGGCCGTATTCGATGCCGTTGTGCACCATCTTGACGAAGTGACCGGAACCGGCCGGACCGGTGAAGATGAAGCCACGCTCGGCACGCTCGTCCGGGGCGTTGCGGCCACGGGTACGCTCGATGCTGCCATAACCGGGGGCCAGGGCTTCGAAGATGGGCTCCAGGCGCTCGACGGCTTCGGACTTGCCGCCGATCATCATGCAGTAGCCGCGCTCCAGGCCCCAGACGCCACCGGAGGTGCCGACGTCGACGTAGTCGATGCCCTTCTCGGCCAGGGTCTTGGCACGACGGATGTCGTCCTTGTAGTAGGTGTTACCACCATCGATGATGACGTCGCCGGGAGCCAGGCGGTCGGCCAGCTCGGCGATGGTCTGCTCGGTCGGCTCGCCGGCCGGCAGCATGACCCAGATGGCCCGCGGCTGAGCCAGGGCGGCGATGACACCGTCCAGGCTATCGGCGGTGACGGCGCCTTCCTTGCCGAGGCCGGCCACGGTTTCGGCACTGCGGTCATAGACCGCGACTTCATGCCCATGCTTCATCAAACGCCGTGCGATGTTGCCGCCCATGCGGCCCAGTCCGATGATTCCCAATTGCATGCTGATGACTCCTTGAGGTCAGGCGACCGCCGCCTCGACCAGTTCGACGATTTGTTGCAGGCCGGCGTCGATGTCGCCGCCCTTGATATGCACGCGCAGGTAGCGCCGTCCCCGTTCGGCCAGCACCTCGAGGTCGCCCTTGGCCTGGGCGGCCTCGACGACACCAAAGCTCAGACTCCGCCCTGGAATCTCCAGGTCGTTCTGGGCATCGGCGGTAATCTGGATGAACACACCCGAGTTCGGACCGCCCTTGTAGGCCTGTCCGGTGGAGTGCAGAAAGCGGGGGCCGAAGCCGCCGACGGTCGCTACGCGCTTGCTGTCGCGAATGCTATCACGCATGGCGCTCAAGGCCTCCTCATGCACGACATTGCGCTCGAGATAGGCCAGTACGGCGAGATAGTCGCCGGGCTGCAGGCGCGCCAGGTGCGCCTTGATCGCCGCGCGGGCGGTGTCCTGCCCCTGCAGGTCGGCATCGCCGAACAGGGCCAGAGTACCCTCCTCAAGCAGCGGCTCGTCGCCGGCGAGACGCCCTTCGCGTTCGTAGCCGTCGGTAAGGGCGCGGGTCTTGATCTTGCTGGCTTCCACGTCGGGCTGATCGAAGGGATTGATGCCGATGACGGCACCGGCCACCTCGGTCGCCACCTCCCAGCGGAAGAATTCCTGGCCGATCAGTTCGGCGCGGGCGAGACGGATGTCCACCACCGGATGCCCGGCTGCGGCCAGGGCTTGCAGGCGACGGTCGCGCTCGGCGTCTTCTTCGCCCGCCAGCACTAGGCTAACGAACACCCGATCCGCCCCATAGACGGCTGGCTCGCCGAGCGGCTCCAGGTCCACCGGGATGATGCCCTTGCCCTGCTTGCCGGTGCTCTCGGCGAGCAGCTGCTCCAGCCAGGCGCCCAGGCTGGCGACACCCGGCGAGGCGATCAGGGTGACCTTGTCGCGTCCGGCACGCACCGCCTCGCCCAGGACCACGCCCAGGCGAATGCCGGGATTGATGGCAGGCGGCGCACTGGGGCTACAGGCCAGCACCATGGGCTGGGTCACCTGGAAGAAATCGGCCACCGAATGGCCGAGCAGCGCCAGGGGCACCATGCCGAATACCGACAGCACCGAATAGCGTCCACCGATATGGGGATCGCCCTGGAAAATAGCCCGGTAGCCCTCGGCCGTGGCACTGGCTTCGAGCTTGGAGCCGGGATCGGTAATGGCGACGAAGCGCCGCTGGGCTGCTTCCGCACCCAGGGCCTGCTCGACGGCCTGGTGGAAATAGGCGCGCAGGATTTCCGGCTCCAGGGTCGAGCCGGATTTGCTCGAAACCAGGAACAGCGTCCGGTGCAGGTCCAGTTGCTCTTCCAAGGCGGCGATCTGCGCCGGATCGGTGGAATCGAGCACCTTGAGCGTGAGCCCGCCTGTCGCGGTACCCAGGGTATTGGCCAGCACTTCCGGACCCAGGCTCGAACCGCCCATGCCTAGGAGCACCACGGTATCCAGGCCCTCTTGCCGGGCCGCTTCAGCCAGGGCTGCCAAGGCTTTGGGGTCAGCCTGACGGCCCTGGGCCGCGGCCAGCCAGCCGACCCACTGGTCTTCGTCGCGACCGGTCCAGAGCGAGGCATCGCCCTGCCACAGTCTACGGGACCAGCCTTCACGGCGTGCCGCGTCGAGACGCTTTTCCACCGCTTCATTCAGCGCATCGGGCAGACGATAGTCCGCGGTATTCAGGCGCTCACCCAGGAAATCGAGGCGCTTCTGGCCGACCGCGCCCAGCAGCGCATCGGCGGCGTCCTCGAACTGGCGGGCACCGTCCTTGACCAGCCGCTTGGCCACGCCATCCAGGTCCAGCCCGAAACGGGCGGTCGCATCCACCACGCGCTGCGCGGCTTCGATATCGGTGCTTAGCATGGGAGCCGCGGTGCCATGGTCACGGAAGGCGTCCATGGTCTTGGGCGGCATAGTGTTGACCGTATCCGGACCGATCAGCTGGTCGACATAGAGGGTATCGGGATAGGCCGGATCCTTGGAGCCGGTGGAGGCCCACAGCAGACGCTGCGGGCGCGCACCCTTGGCTTCCAGAACCTTCCAGCGCGGCGACTGGATCAGCCGCAGGTAGTCCTGATAGGCCAGCTTGGCGTTGGCGATGGCGATCTTGCCACGCAGCCCGCCCAGCTCGGCGTCCTCGCCCTTGCGCTCGTCGATCAGCTTGTCCAGCACGCCATCGACCCGGCTGATAAAGAAGCTCGCCACGCTGGCGAGACGGGAAATGTCTTCACCGCGATGCAGGCGGGCTTCCAGACCGGCGATATAGGCCTCCGCCACCGCCATATAAGCGTTGCGATCAAACAGCAGGGTCACATTGACGTTGATCCCCTCTTCGATCAGTTTGCGGATGGCCACGGCACCCTCGGGCGTACCCGGCACCTTGACCATGAGATTGGGCCGGTCCACCGCCTGCCAGAGGCGGCGCGCCTCTTCCAGGGTGGCACGGGTATCCAGCGCCAGATAGGGCGAGACCTCCAGGCTCACGTAGCCATCGCGGCCTTCGAGGCGATCGTAGACCGGCCGCAGGATGTCGGCGGCCTGCTGGATGTCCTCGATCGCCAGATGCTCATAGACATCCACCGGCTCGGCATCGGCCTTTTCCAGAAAGGCCTTGAGGCTGGCGTCGTAGTCACTGCCGTGCCCCATGGCCTTCTCGAAGATCGACGGGTTGGAGGTGACCCCGGTGAGGCCGTCACGCTCGATCAGCTTCTGCAGTTCACCCTTGGCGAGGAACTCGCGGCTGACGAAATCGAGCCAGACCGCCTGGCCCTGCTCCGTCAGCTGTTTGAGTGGATTGCTCATTTGGCACTCCCGGAGCGTTGTGCCTGTTCCTTGGCCAGCTTGACCACGTTGTCCACGGTGTAGCCGTATTTGGCCTGCAGCTTGCCGATGGGCGCCGAGGCGCCGAAGGTGCTCATGGTCACCGAGGCACCCTTGCGCCCGATATAGCGCTCCCAGCCGAGGGGACCGGCCTGCTCGATGGCGACGCGCCCTAGCACCTCGTCGGGCAGCACGGACTGCTTGTAGGCCTCGTCCTGCTCTTCGAACAATTCCCAGCAGGGCATGGAGACCACCCGTGCCTTGACCCCTTCGCCCTTGAGCTGCTCATAGGCCTGCATCGCCAGGCCCAATTCACTGCCGGTAGCCATGAGGATGACCTGGGGCTTGCCACCCTCGGCATCGGCCACCACGTAGGCACCCTGAGCGACCCCTTCGGCACTGGCGTACTTCGAACGATCCAGGGTCGGCAGCGGCTGGCGCGACAGCACCATGCAGGAGGGTCTGTTGGTCTGATGCAGGGCGATCTTCCAGGCCTGCACGGCTTCGTTGGCATCGCCCGGACGCAGGGTCAGCAGGCCCGGGGTGGCGCGCAGTTGCGCCAGGTGCTCGATGGGCTGGTGGGTCGGGCCGTCTTCACCGACGCCGATGGAGTCGTGGGTGAAAACGAACACCACGGGCAATTCCATGATGGACGCCAGGCGGATCGGCGGCTTCATGTAGTCGCTGAACACCAAGAAAGTGGCGGTGAAGCTGCGCAGGTAGCAGAGCGCCATGCCGTTGGCGATGGAGCCCATGGCATGCTCGCGGATGCCGAAGTGCATGTTGCGCCCCGAAGGCTCCCGCGCGGAAAAGCTGCCGGCGCCGTCGAACTTGAGGTTGGTCTTGGTGGACGGCGCCAGGTCGGCGGCGCCCCCGACCAGCCAGGGGATCTGCTCGGCGAAGGCGTTGAGCGCCTTGCCACCGGATTCGCGGGAGGCCACGCCCTTGGCGTCGGCGTCGAAGCTAGGCAGCTTGGCGTCCCAGCCTTCGGGCATCTCGCCGGCGCGCATGCGCTGGAGCTCGTCGGCACGGCGCGGATCGTCCTGGCGCAGACGGTCGAAGGCGCGATTCCAGTCTTCGTAGAGACCACTGGCACGTTCCAGCAGCGCATCACGCAGGTGATGACGGGCTTCTTCGGGCACCAGGAAATCGGCATCTTCCGGCCAGCCGTAGGCCTTCTTCGCCAGCTTGATCTCGTCCGCGCCCAGCGGCTCGCCGTGGGCCGCCGCGGTGTTCTGCTTGTTGGGTGCGCCATAGCCGATCAGGCTGTCGACCACGATCAGGGTCGGCTTGCCGGTGTTGCCCTTGAAGCGATGCAGGGCGGCGGCCAGGGCCTCGGCGTCGTTGGCATCCTTGACGTGCAGGGTGTGCCAGCCATAGCCACGGAAGCGCTCGGCCACGTCTTCGCTGAAGGCCAGCTCGGTGTGGCCCTCGATGCTGATGGTGTTGTTGTCGTAGATCCAGCAGAGGTTGTCCAGCCCCAGGTGGCCGGCCATGGACGCTGCCTCGCCAGTGACCCCTTCCATCATGTCGCCGTCGCCGCAGAGGACGTAGACGTCATAGTCGAACAGGGTCACGCCCGGCTGATTGAAACGCGCCGCCAGCCACTTCTGCGCCAGTGCCATGCCGACGCTGTTGCCGCAGCCCTGCCCCAGCGGACCGGTGGTGGTCTCGATGCCGGTGGTCATGCGGTACTCGGGGTGGCCCGGGGTCTTGGAATCCAGCTGGCGGAACTGCTTGATGTCCTCGAGGCTGACCGCTTCCTTGCCGGTCGCGGTGCCGTGCTCGTCGATCTCCTTGACGCCTGCGAGATGCAGCAACGAATAGAGCAGCATGGAGGCATGGCCGACCGACAGCACGAAGCGGTCGCGGTTAGGCCAGTCCGGATGCTCGGGGTGATAGCGGAGGAAGCGGCTCCACAGCGTATGACCGACCGGGGCCAGGGCCATCGGCGTACCAGGGTGGCCGGAGTTGGCCTTCTGTACCGCATCCATGGACAGGGTACGGATGGTATTGATGGTCAATAGGTCGGCGTTGGAGCTGGAAGGTGCGGTGGAACCCATGGCAAGCGTCCTCGTGCTGGCAGGCGCGCCACCCGCGGCAAAAACGGCAAGCACCGTCCATGAAACCGTTTTCAGCACAAGCAGCGCCTAGGAGAAGAAAGCAAAGCGGCCGGACGGGGTCCGGGACGGCGGGGGCAAGCTTCCTCTGCGACCCCACGCCGCAGTCGCGATCCTTTCTCTAGAACAGCGCCTTAGACGGTTGGTTCCCTCTGGGTAGATAGCCGGCTATCGACTTGCGCGCTCAGCAACCGGCGAGCAATTCCTGCTCCACGTCCAGCCCGGCATCACGCATTTGCGCCAGCTTGTACCTGAGGGTGCGAGCACTGATGCCCAGGCGCTCGGCGGTCTCCTTGCGGCGGCCGCGTTCGGCCTTCAGGGTATCGAGGATCACCTGGAATTCCCGGTCGCGCAGATCGGCGTCCAATGGACGCGCGGCATCGGCTGCGCCTGACGTCAGCACGGGCGCTGCAGCAGGCGTCTGGGAGACACCGGTCGCCAGCCAGTGCAGTCCGAAATCCTCGGCCTGGAGCTGGTGGCCCGGTTGCAGGATCAGCGCCCGCTGCACGGCATTGTCCAGTTCGCGCACATTGCCCGGCCAGGGATGCTCGGCCAGGGCCTGGCGCGCGGCGGCGCTCAGGGCCGGTACCGGACGATTCATCCGCGTGGCCTGGACCGCCAGCAGCCGTTCGGCCAGGGGCACGATGTCGGCCGGTCGCTCGCGCAGCGGCAGCCAGGCCAGCGGAAAGACCGACAGTCGATAGAAGAGGTCTTCACGGAAGCGCCCGGCGGCCACCTCCTCCGCCAGCCTGCGGTTGCTGGTGGCCACCACGCGGATGTCCAGCGCCAGCGGCTTGCGCGCCCCGACCCGCTCCACCTCGCGCTCCTGCAGGACCCGCAGCAGCTTGGCCTGCAGCCCCAACGGCATCTCGGATATCTCGTCCAGGAGCAGGGTACCGCCCTGGGCCAGTTCGAACTTGCCCGGCTGGGCGGCGATGGCGCCGGTGAAGGCGCCCTTCTCATGACCGAAGAGGATGGCTTCCAATAGGTGATCGGGGATGGCCGCGCAGTTGACCGCCACGAAGGGACCGTCCGCCCGCGCCGATTGATCGTGGATGAAGCGCGCCAGCACCTCCTTGCCAGTGCCCGACTCGCCGGTGATGAGCACCGTGGCCTCGCTCCGGGCGACCCGGCAGGCCAGCTCCAGCAGTTGCCGACTCTGGGGATCGGCTGCCACTGGCTGACGCGCACCGGGCGCGCGGCGTCCCTGGGGGCAGCAGCGCGCCAGGGTGTCCAGCAGCAGGCGCGGCTCGAAGGGCTTGACCAGATAGTCCGCCGCCCCGCCGCGCATGGCCTCGACGGCGCGTTCGATGCTGCCGAAGGCGGTCATCAGCAGCACCGGCAGCGCCGGATCGCGCAGCCGGATACTGGCCAGCAATTGATGACCGTCGATGCCGGGCATGTTGACGTCGCTGATCACCAGGCCGAAGGGCTCCTCGGCCAGCGCCAGCAATGCCGCTTCACCGCTGTCCACGGCGCGATAGCGGTAACCGCCGAGCTCCAGGGTATCGGCCAGGGCTTCGCGCAGGGCGCGGTCGTCTTCCACCAGCAGGATGGGCAGGGTCATGCCGAGGTCTCCTCGCTCGTCAGCAGGGGCAGGATGAAGGTCACCACCGTGCCACGCCCCACCCGCGAGCGCACGGTCAGCCGGCCGCCGTGGGCCTTGGCCATCGCCAGGGCCACCGGCAAGCCGAGACCGGTGCCGGTGGTCTTGGTGCTGAGAAAGGGCTCGCCCAGACGCTGCTGGACCGCCAGCGGAATGCCCGGACCGCTATCGCTGATCACCAGGCGCAACTCGCCGTCACGGCGATGGAGATGCACCTTGAGTCGTCCCGGGCGGCCACTGCCCGCCATGGCCTGCAGGGCGTTGTGGATGAGGTTCAGGGCGGCGCCCACCAGCATGTCGCGGTTGCAGGCGAGCAGTCCGCCCTGGGCATCCAGTTGCCAACGCACGGGGCAGTCGCCGAGATGAGGGGTCGCCGCCTCGCGCAAGGTGGTGAACAGCCCGCTGGGGGTCAGTCGATCCGCCAGGGGCAATTCGCCGCGAGCGAATACCAGCATGTCGCGGACCTGGTTTTCCAGTTCGTGCAGCCGCTCCTTGAGCCGGCTGGCGAAGCGTTGTTGCTGCGCCAGGGCCAGGCCGCCCTCCTCCAGATGGCTGGCATAAAGCAGCGCTGCGGTCAGCGGGGTACGGATCTGATGCGCCAGCGAGGCCATGGTCCGACCCAGCGCCGACAGCCGTTCATGCCGCGCCAGTTCGCCCTGCAGGTGACGGGTTTCGGTGAGGTCGTTGAGCAGCACCAGTTGTCCCGGCTCGCCATCCAGGGAGCGGATGGCGATAGACAGCCGCCGGCCGTCGCGCAGGGACACCTCGTGGCCGTCGTCATGACGCGGGGCAAAGGCCCGGGCGATCACCGTACGCCACAGCTCGCCTGTCAGAGGCTCACCGAGCAGGCCCTGGGCCACGGGGTTGGCATCACGCACGCGCCCGGCGCCGTCCAGCACCACGATGCCGGCGGGCAAGACGTCGAGCAGATTCTGCAGCCGACTGGCCAGGCGCTCCTTTTCCGCCAGCTCCTGCAGACGCTGGGCAGACACCCATTCCAGTTCGCCCTGCAACGAATTCATCCGGGCTTCGAGCAACTGGAAGGATTCGCTCAGCTGGCGCGACATCTGCCCCAGGGCTTCACGGGCCTGCGCGGAGGCGGAAGCCTCCACGGCAGCGTCGGCAGGGGCAGCGGAAGAAAGGGCTTGCGCAGGCATCGGCTGGGGCTCGCGACGGACAATTGACATTGTCCAGGCTGGAGCAAGACCCATGCCGTCCTGGCGCCAAAGCGCCGTAGCGCGGAAAACGGCGCGGCCTTTTCCACTTGCCACGCTAAAAAATAAGGTGGATGAGGCTGCGCCGTCATCCACCCTACGTTGACCCATTCAGCGCTACAGAGGGTTCGCTAGATCTCTTCGTCGAACTCGTCGTCGCGACGGCCCATGCCGTACTTGCGCATCTTCTCCACCAGGGTGGTCCGGCGGATGCGCAGTCGCTCGGCGGCACGTGCCACGACGCCACCGGCATCGTCCAGCGCCTGCTGGATAAAGCTCTTTTCCAGGTTGGCCAGGTAGTCCTTGAGATCTAGGCCTTCGCTCGGCAGCAGCGCCGAGGACGACACCTCGACCGTCCCGATCCCAGCCATGGCCTCACGCTCCTGCAACTCCTCGCGCAAGGACTCCACCATGGGATCGGCTTCGTCTTCCACGTAGCGAAACTTGAGCGGCAACTCGGCCACGCCGATGACGCCATAGGGATGCATGATCGCCATGCGTTCCACCAAGTTGGCCAGTTCGCGGACGTTGCCCGGCCACTCGTGGCGGCACAGCGACATGATGGCGGCCGAGTTGAAGCGGATGGAGCCCCGCTTCTCGTGTTCCATCCGCGCAATCAGTTCGTTGATCAGCAGCGGGATGTCTTCACCCCGTTCGCGCAGGGGCGCCATGTCGATGGGGAAGACATTGAGGCGGTAGTAAAGGTCTTCGCGGAAGGTGCCCGCGGCGATCATCTGCTCCAGGTTCTTGTGGGTCGCCGCGATGATACGCACGTCAACGCTCTGGGTCTTGTTGCTGCCCACCCGCTCGTAGGTCCGTTCCTGCAGCACCCGCAGGAGCTTGACCTGCATGGGCAGCGGCATGTCGCCGATCTCGTCGAGGAACAGGGTACCGGTGTTGGCCAGTTCGAAGCGACCGGCGCGACTGGTGATGGCGCCGGTGAAGGCGCCCTTCTCGTGACCGAACAGCTCGCTTTCCAGCAACTCGGCCGGAATGGCGCCGCAGTTGACCGGCACGAAAGGCGCCTCGCGGCGCTTGGAGTGAAAGTGCAGGTTGCGCGCCACCACCTCCTTGCCGGTACCGGATTCACCGAGGATGAGTACCGTAGCCTCGGTATCGGCCACCTGCTGCATCATCTTGCGCACGCCCTGGATGGCGCGACTGGTACCCACCAGGCTGCGGAACAACTCGGGCTCGCGCTGACGCCCGCGATCCCGAGCCTGGTCGTACATCTCGCGATAGACCTGGGCACGGTGCAGGGAATCCAGCAGCTTGTTGTAGGCCAGCGGGTATTCGAGGGAGACCAGCACGCGGCGGCGGACATCGTCCGGCCACTCCGGCTGCGCCGCTTCGCCGAGCAATAGCAGCGGGACCATCTCGTCCCAGGCCACCACCTGCTTGAGCAGCTCGACGCTGTTGCCACGGCTGTCGACGCGACCGACCAGCACACAGCTGACCTGCCGACTGCTGTCGAGCGCTTCGAGGGTGGCCTGCCAATCGGAACTGGTGCAGGCGAGATGAGCTTCGCCGAGAAAATCGAGAATGACCGAGACCGCCTTGCGCCGCTCGGCTTCATCGTCGATCAGAAGGATCTTGGTTTCACGCCACATGTCCCTGCCCCAATTCGGCTTGTCGGTTCGCTACGCGCAGGTGTCGCCTGCATCCAAGTGCCAACTGGTCGGCATCTTGCGCAAGTTAAGACAAATTGTGATGCGGGGTCAATTTTATGGCGGCGAAATATCCAAACTTTGAATTACCGTCCAACAGATGACAGTCAACCGAACAGTTGATAGACCTTGGCGGCCTGATTCGACTTGTTGAGCTTGGTCAACTCCTGGGCGGTAGCGTCCCGCTCTGCCTTGCAGCTCTGCAGCAGGGAGGCATAGAGCGCCAGCAGGCGCTCGAGGCTGGCACGCAGGGCTACGGCCTCGTCCCCCGTGGCATACATGGCTTCGTCGACGAACAGCCGGCAATCCAGATCCAGCTCGGCGATCCGCGTCCAGTCTCCGGCCTTGAGCGCAGCGGCCATCTGCTCATAGACGAGCTCGACGCGTTCCACCGGGGTCTTTTGCATGGCGACGTTCATCGGTCGACTCCAGATCAGGGGGCAATGGCATCCCAGCCGGATTTGATCTCGCGGATCAGGCCGGATACTTCTTCAAGGATAACAGGATCATTGTTACGGTTGGCTTCGCTGAGCCGGCGGATCATATAGTCATACAGACGATCCAGGTTGGTGGCGAGCTCACCACCCTGCTCGAAATCCAGGACGTCCTTCAGACCGGCGATGATGGATACCGCCTTGCCGATCAGCTCGCCCTTCTCCGGCAGCCAACCACGCTCCAGGGCACCTTGCGCCTTGGCCAGACGGTCCAGAGCGCCCTGCATGAGCATCTGGATCAGCTGATGGGGACTGGCTTCGAACACCTGCGCCTGCAGGCCGACCTGCTGGTATTGGCGCATGGCTGTCATTGCGTTCATGTCACGACCTCTGTGTGTTTCCGATACTTTCTTTATCGGTCATGACGCGAATTACTTGACCCCTTTATCGACCGGATTGGCCGAATCGGCCCACTCAACTCTTGTTGGCGAAGGGCATGGCCGCCAGCTGTTGGGAGAGCGAGGACGCGGTGGTCGACAACGACGAGTACAGCTGGTCCATGGCGTTGTATTGCTTGTAGAGACGATCCGAGAGCGCGGTCATGCGGGTGTTGAGCGTGGCGGTCTGGGCATCCACGTTCTTCAGGGTGGTGCTCAGGGAGTTCGAACGCTGCTCGAGAATGCCATTGGTCATGGTATAGGGATCGAGCTTACCCTTGAGCCGCGCCGCTATGCCCTGGTCGCCGGTAAAGAAACTGGGCAGATCGCTGAAGTTGGAACTTACCATCTTGCTCAGCTTGGTGTCGTCGATGGCCAGGGTGCCATCCTTCTGGGTGGTGATGCCCAGATCGGCCAGCGCCTTGACCGCACCCGTGCCCTGCATGGTGCTCAGTTCACTGCGGATGGTAGTCGTGAGGCCGCGGGCAGTGGCATCGCCTACCAGCGCAGCCGTGATGGGCGCACTGTTGTCCCCGACCGTTGTCACCGAAGTCTGGGTCTTGATCACGCCCATGAGCTTGTTATAAGCGTCGACGAAATTCTTGATGTTGCCCTTGACCCCCGACTCGTCCTGGCTGACGCCGACTGTCATGGGGCTTCCCACCGGGGTGGTGGCCTTGAGGGTGAAACTCAGACCATCGACCGCACCGCTGACCGTGTTCGAGGCGCTGGTGATCTTCAGACCATCGATGGTCATCTGGGCGCTCAGCGCTTTCGCAAGCGAATGAGCGGCAGCGGGATCACTGGATTCGGTGTCACTTGGATTATAGGCCAGCTTGGTCAGACTTTGTTTGCCCGAACCGTCATCACCACTCACAGATACCGAGATGTCGTTACCGTCACCAGTCTTGGTGCTGCTCAGCACCAAACGAGCCCCAGAGTCGTCGTTGACGATGTTAGCGCTCAGCCCCTGGCTCTGCCCGGCCTTGTTGATCGCATCGCGGATGCCACTCAGGGTGTTGTTGGTGGCATCGACTTGGATATCCGCCAACTTGGTATCGCCGATCTTGATGCTCAGCGTGCCCTTGCCAAAGGTAGTAGGAGACGTAGTGGCCTTGCCGTCACTGCCAGTCGTGCTAGAGGTGGCTGGTACGGACGCCAGGGCTACCTTGCTGCTAGTGGCCAGCCTGCTGACCTCGACCTGGTAACTGCCAACGCTGGCACTGGTACTGGCCGTTGCCGTGAGGTAGTCACTCTTCGATAGGGTGACGCCTCGCGCCTGAAAGCTGGTGGGGCTGTTGAGCGTGGTCAGCGCGGTCTGGAATTCGCTGATGGCGCCTTTCAGGGAACCAATCGCCGTGAGTTGCGCGGTCGCCTTGCTCTGGGTCTTGGTGAGCTGATCCTGCTTGGGTGCCTTTTCGGCGGCCACCATCTTGGTGACGATGGAGTCGATGTCCAGCCCCGAGCCGCCAATTCCGCTGATACCTGCCATGTCGCTATCCCCCTGCCAACGTTACGTCGTCGCCCCTGCGCTTAGTCAGTCTGATTCAAGTTCCGCGCCAACTAGGCTTTGGCCTTGAACATCAGGCTGCGCATCTCATCCAGCTGTTTAGCCAGCTTGAGCACCTCCTCGCTGGGCATCTGCCGGATGAGCTTGCCGGACTCACCGTCCAGCACCTTGACCACCACCTCGCCGGTGGAGTCATCGATACTGAAATCCAGGTTGCGGTGGTCTTCCTGGAATTTCGATTTCAGCTTGGACAGGGCGCCATCCATGTTGCCGTCTTCCGGCTTCTCGGCCTTGTCCCCGTCGGCCTTGCTGGTCTGGGAAACCGGCTTGACCGTGGAGTCCGCCGTGGGCGCCGCAGCGCTGAAGGACGTCGCGGCCGCAGGGCTCGATTGAGCGCCATAGGGCCTTACCGCTGAAAAACCCGTTGTCTTGACGATGTCCATTGTAATGTCCTCACAACGCATGAAAGGGAGAAGGGGCGTCCCCCTTCTCCCTGCCTAGACCGATCTCTGCCCTTACTGGAGCAGGCTGAGAACCGACTGGGGCAGCTGCTTGGCCTGGGCCAGGATCGCGGTACCAGCCTGTTGCAGCACCTGGTTCTTCGACAGGTTCGCGGTTTCTGCGGCGTAGTCGGTGTCCTTGATGCGGCTACGGGCGGAGGTGGCGTTCTCCGAGATGTTGGTCAGGTTGCTGATGGTGTTGTCGAAGCGGTTCTGCACCGCACCGAGGTCAGCGCGCTGGGAGTCGATGTTGGCCAGGGCCTGGTCGATCACGGACAGGGCCTTCTGAGCGCCGTCGGCCGTGGAGATGTCGACGTCGGAGACCTTGCTCAGCGAAGACTTGGTCGAACCAAAAATCGCAGTGGTATCACCTGTCATGGCGAAGGTGGTCGGCGAATCTAGCTTGACGTAGCCCATGGCTTGACCGCCATTGGCCCGCACATCCACACCGGTACTAAACGAACCATCGGACTTCTGCGAGGAAACCGTGATGGCACCGGCTGCGTTACCGGTATCCGCACCGAAGGTTACGTTTTCGCCAGTGGCCGAGGTGATGGTCAGCTTTTTGGCTTGGCTGTCGTAGTTAGCAGTAACGCCCAGTTTGGCGGCGTTGGCGTTGATCTGGTCAGCCATGTCCTTGGTACTGGCCACACCGACCAGGTTCAGCGAGTTGCTGCCCACGTTCATGGTCATGTTGGCCGCACCGCTGGTAATGGAATCGGTTACGGTCAGCACAGTACGCGCCGAAGCAGCAAGACCAGGAATCTGGCCATTCATAGCGCCAGCGATGGTCTTGGCCGAGTCACCGGCGGCGTAGTTCACAGGCTGGCTCTTGCCACCGCCCACGAGAGTGATGCTGCCGCTGGTGGTGAGTACACCACCGCTGCCAGCAACCGCATTACCTGCGCTGGTGCTGGCACCACTGCCGATCTGGTTGGAACCCAGGGCAGTGGCCGAGGTGTCCTTCAGGGTGACATCGATGGTTTCGTAGGCGTTGGCGCCGATCTGGAAGCTGGTGGTGCCGAAGGAGCCGTCCAGCAGCTTGCGGCCACCGAAGGTGGTGGTCTGGGCGATACGGGTCAGTTCGTTCTGCTGCGCGGTCACTTCCTTCTGCAGAGCGGAACGGTCGGCGTCGCTGTTGGAGCCGTTGGCGGACTGCACGGCCAGGTCGCGAATACGCTGCAGGATGTTGGTGGACTGCTGCATGGCGCCTTCAGCGGTCTGCGACAGGGAGATACCGTCGTTGGCGTTGCGAGTCGCCTGGTTCAAACCGTTGATCTGGTTGGTCAGACGGTTGGAGATCTGCAGACCGGCGGCATCGTCCTTGGCGCTGTTGATACGGCTACCGGTGGACAGACGCTGCATGGAGGTGGCCAGGGAGCTGGACGCGTTCTGCAGGTTACGCTGAGTGTTCAGGGAAGGGATGTTGGTATTGACGGTAAGTGCCATGGTGGCGTCTCCAGTTGAACCTTGTGTGCCTGAGCATGCGAATGGGACCTGCTTGCTCAGACGCCCCTGTATTTCGCATTCAAGATATTTATCGGTACCTGCCGTCAAACCTTTAGGATTTTTCCGCGATTTTCTTCAGCAGAAGCTTGACAGGTGGTGACATACCGATTCGTGCATACTGGTTATCGACCGAACCCGTAATTTATTTAGCCCCTTCGCGACGTTCACTCTGGCGGATCGGGTTACAAGGGACGCATCCGCCTACGCACGCACGCCTCACAGCTTCCTGGTAGCGGCAACCTGCTCGTATGAGGCCGTGCTCCAGTCAGTCAGGTAACCACGCCGCTCGCCATGCCTCGAGATTTCTTCCCTCAAGCATCCAGTCACGATGAATGTGCTGGCGAAGGCTGGCTCCCAATGCGCAGGCTCCCTCGATATCGGCCAGATGGTCACGAATAGCACCTAGCCAGTCTTTATATTTATTGCGTACCAGGGTCACGGGGAGACCGCACCTATAGGGCTCTATATCAGTAGCTACAATCGGGAAGCCACAGGCGCCGAGCTCCAACAGCCGCAAATTGCTCTTGCACTCATTGAAGGCGTTGATTTCGAGCGGGGCGATGGCCAGATCCAAATCGAGACTGGCGAGCTTCGCGGGAAAGTCCTCGATTTCGACTCCATAATGGAATTCATGGGGTGGCGCACCCGGTGGACTCATACCAAGAAACACCCACTCCACCTCGTCGGCCAAGGCCTTCATGACATCCACCACGATCTGCAGATCTCCTGTATGGCTGGTGCCGCCTGCCCAACCGACCCTTGGGCGACCTTTGCGCCGCTTGCCTTGTAGTTCTCCCCACCAAGGGACAGGCAATCGATTGGGAACAACGCGAATGTCCGCATTGAATCCGCGCATCGCCTCTGCCAGGGGTTCCGTGGAGACCGTCACTCGATCCGCGATGGATAATCCTTTACGCAAGGCTCTCGCGACCTGGGAAGGCTGAAAAGACTCACGATGTATGCTTTTGAGCGGGAGGTTACCCAGTAGATCGTCCAGGTCGTACACGAGAAAGGACGAGGTATAGCGCTTGATAGCCTGCATTTCCTCGATCTGTGGCTCGGAGAGCTGGCGCTGTACGACGATGCTGTCTGCCTGAATGCGTCCCTGGTTGACTGCGTGCAAGTAGCGGAACTGCACGTTGGAATCGATCTGCAGGGCGGCTTCCATCGCTCGCTGCGGCTGGATCAACCGGTAGTGACCGCAGCCCCAGCGATCGCCGGGCATGACCTGGATTACCGGCAGCGGACGCCAGGACAGGGGTCGCCACAAGTTTTCGGGTTCAACTTCCACTGCGAAGTCCGCCTTGTCCAGAGCTAGACTGGGGTTATAGGCGGGATCATTGGCCAGGACGGGTAGCCACTGCTCATAGAGTCTCGACTCGGCTCGCGTCCACACCGACACCTCTGGGCTCTGCTCCGACTCCCAACCGAGACGGGCGTGGGGCGTCCAGACCACAAGATAGCCGGCCTGACCAACCTTGAGACAGAACTCGACATCGGCGAACGGTTGGGTAGCGAAGGAACCGCAATCAGGGATGGCATGAAATATCTCCGCCCGCACCAACAGACAGCGACCGCTTACGGCACTAAAGTTTTGCACCACCTGCTGCCGGTAGAGATAGCCTGCGCGGTCATCGGGTTCACCCAGGAAAAGGCTGCTGGCAGGACCACGCAGTCCGAGTACCAGCCCGGCCATGGCTACCTTGCCCTCACGATCCAGAAGCTTGGCACCTACCACCCCAACCTCCGGGCGTCGCGCCTGATTGACCAGCTCATCCAGCCAAGAGGCCTTGATGCTGAGACAACCTGCACTGAGCCAGAGCAGGTATTCGCCCTTGGCAGCCCGAGCCATGGCCTGAGCTCCGTCAGCGGGGATGACCTGCAATTGTTCCAATCCCAGCATCACCAGCTCGTCTAGCCAGCGGCCGGTATCGACCGCGACGTCCGACGGTCGTCCGACAAGGATCTCGTAACGTGGATAGGCGGTGCCTCCCAAGACAGACTCCAGGCAGCGACCCAGCTCTTCGAGCGAACCCCTGGCTTCAATCAAAATGGAAACCAGCGGTTGGTGATCGCTCTGGTAGTGAATACGGCTGACACATGGAAGAGCACCTGCGCTGATCTCCGCCTGCACACCCAGGCGCGCCAGGTGCGCGCGGACGATGCCATGGGTCGCCGCCGGTTCGCACTGTTGCAGCCAGTCGGGAAAGGTCTGTCGCGAGTGGTGGAATACTTCGGGTAGATGGGCGATGGCCGTGACACCCTGGCGCTCGACCACCTGCAGCAACACGTCTTGGACCAGTGCCACGCCAGGCGCGGTGACGCTGGATGAGGACGCCAGCAACGCCTCGCGACTCATGGCCAGCAGAGAGCCGGTGTAGGGATAGCTGCGTAGCAGATCGAGATTGAAGCCAGGTCTGAAGATCGGACACTCGAGACCACTATCGGCAAGATGATCTTCGTCGCAATAGCAAGCATGTATGCCACCGGAGACAAGGATACGCTCAGCCAAACGCAACAACGCTTCGGGCTCTAGGTGGCTACCCGCCGGGAGCTTCAGCGACCAGTGCGCCTCACTGCTCGCCAGCGCTTCCTGCCAGTCCGACAGCTCGTTGGCCGAAGCCACCACCAGTGCGGTACTGAAGTAGGGATAATGCTGCTCAGCGAGCGATGCCAGGGTGGAGCTGGCTTCCGTCGGACTGCCGACGATCACTACCAAGAAATGCAGCTGAGCATTTTGGATCAGTGCCTGGCGATAGATTTCAAGGCGCGTCGCGCTGGAGCGCCGATCAGCCAGCCACTGCGCATGGCTCCGATCAACCTCAGCCGCCGTAGGCACCTCACCCGAATCGGTATCGGCATTACAGAACACATTGGCGGGTGAGCCTGTCATCTTGATACCTCTTGCTGGTTAGCCTCTGCTCCAGTCAAGAAATCGGCAGCAGAAGGCGGATGGCCGAGACAAGCAAGAAGCTAACCAAATCCGGCATCCCCAGGTTTCCGGGTCGGCACTGCGACACAACCGGAGGGAAAACTCCTGAAGGCCGGCCCTCGCCTTGAGGATCTAGGTTGTCAAAAGCCGATAGCGCAGCCCCTGGTACTACGAAGATAAGCACGCCCGCCAAGGCTCGAGCGTAGGAGCAGGCTAAGCACCTGCCAGTGGCGGGCTAACGTCTCCTAGCCTGGCAACCAGTCTCGTTTCCAACTTCTCAAATTGGCACCCTCCAATAGCCAGTCACGTTGCACGGCTTCTCGCAGTCGCTGCCCCTGGATGAAGGCCGCGTCCAAATCCGCCAGATGAGCGCGGATCGCCTCCAGCCATTGCGTCGTCTCGTTGGCGACCCGTTGTACAGGGAGGTCTCCCCGGTATGGCGCTATATCCGATGCAATCACCGGATAGCCACAGGCTCCCATCTCCAATAGGCGCAAGTTGCTCTTACACTCGTTGAAATCGTTCGCCAGCAAGGGCGCAAGCGCGATGTCGAGGTCGAGACCTGCGAGCTTCCCTGGATAATCCTCAATCGGCACGGGAGCGTGGAACTCGTCGATCTTGGCCACTGCGGGCCGGATTCCGAGGAATACCCATTCGACCTCCTGCCCGAGTGTCTGTATCACTTCCTCAATTATCGCCAAATCAAGCCTATGACCAGCGTTGCCGGCAAAACCGATCCGTGGCCGCCCTTGGCGTCGCCGATTACTGACAAGGGAGCCCCAATGGGCAGCGGGAAGCCGGGTAGGTACCACGCGTATGTCGTGATGCCGGCTCTCCAGCCGATTCGCCAGCGCAGGGGTAGAGACGACCACGCGATCGACGTTGGCGAGTGCTCTTTCCAAGTCGGCAACGGCTGGTGCCCCAGTCGCCGCTCCCTTACCTGCAGCAGGCGAATCGGCGAGCCAATCGTCCATGTCGTAGATGACAAAGGCGTCCGTGGCCCGCCTTAGGGTCTGCAACGCATCCATTTGCAAGGGCTGGTGCTCACGCTGGACGACCACCACGTCCGCTGCGATACCGGACAACAGTACGGGCGACTTCGGCCGCTCGGTAATGATGCCTTCGATTTCGAGCGCCTGTTCCAACGCTCGGAAGGGTTGCAGCACACGGTAATAAGCACACCCCGCCGACTGACCCGGTACGATCTGGACGACCGGTAGCGGCCGCCACGCAAGGGGTCGCCAAAGATGCTGCGGCTGGGTCTCCAGTTCGAAATCCAGGCCCTCACGGCTGAAGTTGCGATTGTAAGCAGCATCGTCGACCAGCTTCGGCAGCCATTGTTCGTAGAGCCCCGGAGAGACCTCGTCGAGCATGGCCCCACGATACTCCTGTTCCTGCCAGAGCAATTTCGCGTAGGGCGTCCAAACCATCAGATAGCCGGCCTGCGTAAGTTTTAGGCTCAACTCGACATCAGCGCCTCGATGCCCCCAGGCGAGGTCAGCCAGGCCATCGATTTCAGCGAGCGCTGCCTTCTTGAGCAGCAGGCATCTTCCGTCTAGGGCGCTGAGATTCTGGGCAACCTGAAGACGATGCAGATAGCCGCCATTCTGATCGGACTCGCCCTTGAACAGGCAATCGGCAGCACCCCGTAGACCCAGTACCAGCCCGGCCGATACGATGCGGTCGTCGGGCCCGACGAGTTTTGCACCCACCGCGGCGACCTCGTCGCGGCGCCCCTGCGCCAGCAGCTCCAGAAGCCAGTCAGGATCTGTGGCGAGACAGGCCGCGTCGAACAGCACGAGGTACTCACCGTCCGCCGATTCAATCGCCTGGCTCAGCGACGCGCGTACGACCCGGATCAACGGCTCGCCCATCGCCTCGATCTCCCCCAACCAGGCGCGCAACTCGGGCTCCGCTTGCGATGACTCCACCAGATGGATCTGGTAGTTGACCCCGCGCGTCTGTAATAGGCTTTCCAGGCAGCGAGTGACCTGGGACAGCGGCCCACGGGCATCTACGAGCAAGGACACCAGGGGGTTGCCTGGCCATACTAGGCGGATGCGGTTGACGAACGGCAGACGACAAGACTCCACCTGAGCGGCCAGGCCCAGCCGTTGAAGATGGGCCTGCACGATGCCGCGTCCGACTGCAGGATCGACTTGCTCGGCCAGCCAGGCTGCATAGCTTTGGCGACTGTGATGGAGGATAGCGGAGAGATGACCAATGGCCGTCACCCCATCCCGTTCAACGCTCTGGAATAGAATATCGGTGACGATGGCTTCGCCAGTACAGGGCACACTGGGGACCGTAACGAGCAGCGCGTCACGACTCACCAGCAACAGTGAGCCCGTGTAGTTGTAGCTGCGGAGCAAGTCTAGATTGAAATCCGGCTTGAACACGGGATTGGCAGGCCCCTGGGCGGTCAGCTCGTCTTGGTCGACGTATAGCGCCTTCAGGCGCGGGTTCAGGGAAATGGCTTCGGCCGCCAGCAGCAGTAGATCGGTCGCTACCTCATCGCCATTGGGTAGCAGCACGAACCATTGGCACCGACTGGCATGTGCCAGCGCCTGCCATGACGTCAGGTAGTCCGTCGCTTCCGGCAGGAAGGAAGCCTGGGTAAGTGGATAGTGCTGCCGCGCCAAACTGGCCAGGGTCCGTTCATCCTCCCCTGCTCCACCGAACACCACTACCTCGAAGTGCAGCGGCCGCTCTCCCACCACCAGCGCCTGCTCGTACAGGCGCAGCCGGGTACCCTGAAGCGCACGCTCGCCCAGCCACCGCTGGTACTGCTGGTTCAGACGATCAGCGCTCACGTGGTGCTCACTACGTGCCTGGGTGAGTTCGATGAAGCGATCGAGCTGCCGCCAGAAGCCATGTTCGAGCCTCGCATAACGCGCCATGGCATCGGCCAGCCCCCCTTGAGCAACCTCCAGTGCTTGAGGCGCGTCGAACATGGCGAAGCCACCGGAACCTATGTAGCTCTGGTCTAGAAAGGCCTCATCAATGCCTCCTTCCCGCATGAACAGCACCGGACAGCCGCAGAGAATTGCCAGGACACAGGTCATGGACCATTCGTACGTGTAGAGAACCTCAGCGCCTCGGAGCAGCTGCGCCAGCCTGGGCAGGGGAAGCGGCTCGTGCATCGACAATTCCTGGACGTCCAGAGGAAATTGGCTGAAGTCCACCTGATCGAGAGGATAGCGATGGCGATAGAGATAGCGGCCCAGGCGCGTACCGCAACCATGGGCATTGAACAGCACGGTGTTGATGCAAGGGACGTCGAGAAAGCCATCCGCACGCTCGCCGGGATCTCGGACGAGGACCGGGCCGGCATATATCCTCAGGTCGTCGCTGCCTGCTTCCATACCTCGACCGGTCAAGGCACCCTCGAAATTGAGCAGGTAGCGCACCACGACATCTGCGCCAGCCGGGTTACCACTGACCACCTCTGGATAGATAACGATGGGAACCTTGCCCAGTTGTCGATGGCTATCCACCAGTTCCTGGCTCACCCGCGGAGTCTTCAGGTTGGGGTTGACCTGATTGCAGCTCATCACATAGGCATCTCGCCCGTGGATGTTAAGGGTGTGACAGAGGTAATGCAGGCAGGCTACCCCGGCCGAGGAATCGCGGAAATCTGGCGCATAGATGTAATAGGGATGCCCCAGCCCAAGGTGCATTTGGTGGAGCCTGCTGTCTGTCGGTACGCCCGCCATCAATGAGAAACTCATGCGCGGTCCTTCCTGGATTCCACATTGAACAAAGAAAGCGAAGTCGGCCTGTAGAAGCCTGTGACAGCCTCCGTGACTTGCCGTACCTGCTCGTGGGTTAGGTCCGAGAACAAGGGCAGCCTGAGGATGCGATCGGAGATGTCATGGGTGACCGGCAGCTCCCCGGACGCTCGGCCAAAACGTTGGCCGCCGGGAGAGTCGTGCAACGGGACGAAGTGGAACACCGCACTAATACCCAGCGCCTGTAGATGAGCGATCAGTGCCCGCCGCTCTTCGCTGTCCCGGGTAAGAACGAAGAAGATGTGGGCATTGGCCGAGGCATCGCCGCGATAGGTGGGCAGTGTCAGAAACGCATCGCGCTCCAGAGGCAGCAGGGCCTGATAATAGTATTCGTAAAGCTCCCGACGATGAGCGTTGATCCGCTCGCCATGCTCGAGCTGGGCGAAGAGGAAGGCTGCCGTCAGTTCGCTTGGCAGAAACGATGAACCCATGTCGACCCAGGTGTATTTGTCTACCTCGCCGCGGAAGAACGCCTTACGATTGGTGCCCTTCTGCCAAATGATCTCGGCGCGCTCGATCAGGCTCTCGTCGTTGATCATCAACGCTCCACCCTCGCCAGCGATGATGTTCTTGGTCTCGTGAAAGCTCAGGCAGCCCATGTCGCCTATGGTCCCCAGCGACTGGCCTTCGTTCTTGACGAGGATGGCCTGAGCCGCATCCTCGATCAGCCGTAAGCCATGGCGTACGCAAAGGGCCTTGAGTGTGTACATAGCGCAGGATTGACCGGCGTAATGCACCGCGACGACGGCCTTGGTACGCGGTGTGATGGCTGCCTCGACTAGGCGCTCATCGATGTTGAGGGTATCCGGGCGAATATCCACGAATACCGGTACTGCTCCGCGCAGGACGAAGGCATTGGCTGTAGAGACGAAGGTGAACGAAGGCATGATGACTTCGTCTCCGGGACCGATCCCAGCCAGAATCGCGGTCATCTCCAGAGCCGCCGTGCAGGAGTGAGTCAACAGGACCTTCCGGCAACCGAGCTGCTCTTCAAGCAAGGCCTGGCAGCGCTTGGTGAACTCGCCGTCACCAGCAATGGAACCATTCATCACCGCCTGGGCGATGTAGAACAGCTCCTTGCCCATGATGAATGGCTTCGCGAAGGGGATACGCGCTCGTGACATGAGGTCTCCCAGAATGGAGTAGATCGAATGCCACGAGCGGCGCTAGCGCTCTCGAGCTTCCGACATGGAGTCTGCAATGCCTTCATTGCAAGAACCGGACCCGCCAGTTTTTCGACGCATAGTGTTCAGCCCTGGCCACTGCGGTAAAGGCGATGCTCCGTGGGCTGGTAGTAGTCATCCAGCGAAGCCACCACCCGAGTGTAGTAGCCCAGTAGCTGACGACTGCGTTCTGGCAGGCCGTCTAGCAAAGTGGCGTCCAGGGCACGACAATAATCGATCTGTTGTTTTATCCAGGGACGGGTGAACTGGTGATTGATCGCCAGACGATCACGGCTACTGCGGTTGATCCCCGCCGCGTGCCACAACGTCGAATCGAACACGATGGCATCGCCGGCGGCACAGATCACAGGCCGCGCCCAACGCCGGCAGAACTCTCCCAAAGGAGCTATCTCGCGCTGATGAGTTGCAGGAATCACAAGGGTCGCGCCATTTTCTGCGGTGAAGGCGTCGATGGCGATCATGACGTTCAGCGATGCCCGATAACCGTTGAGATAGCGCGGGAAGTCCTGATGGAAACGATACTGGAAGACATCCGCGTCAGGCTCGCTGGTAGGCGGCAGCAGCAAGCCATTCTGCAAGTGAAGAATGGCTGTGCTCCCCATGAGTTCATCCACGAGCGTGAGCAGGATGGGCAACTCCAACAGCTCGGTGAAGACCGGATCGAACCTCATCATCAGCCGTAGGACGCCCACTTCCCTGGCTCTTTCCAGACGAAACCGCCCCACCTCTTCCTCGATTCGATCCCGCACCCTGTAGAGACCTTCGCTCATGCGCGCGAGCAACCGCGGGGGGACCACGGCAGGCACGACAGCGTACCCCTGGGTATCAAGTAGAACCTTGAGCTCATCAATGTCGAGCGTGCTTGTTTTCATAGGCGATTACTCTTCCAGGCGCGCCAGACCGAACCCGTGACGACCATAGCCGTTACCGTTGTACAGCATGTAGAGGACGCCTTTAGCCGCGAAAACGCAGGGATAGGTCTGGCTCTCCCCCTCCCATGCGCCGACCGGTCCAAGCCAATGGAGTCGCTGGTCCAGCCGTTCCCAGTTCGTTCCATCAGCTGATTCGGCATACCCCAGCCGATACCCCTGGGACGACCGAATGGCGTACCAGAGCCGGTACCGACCCTGAGGGTCGATCAGGACGCAGGGTCGGGAAAGGCCCAGCTCGCCCTCACGCAACGGCAACACCACCGCGCCCGAGCGTTGCCAGGAAAGGCCATCCACCGACTCGGCATACTTGATGACGTGCTGCATGCTTTCTGGCTGGACTCCCCAGGCGAGGTTCGAGCCGTACCACATACGCCAGCGGGAGTGCCGGGCGTCCCACAGCACCCAGGGATAGGAAAGGGAAAAGGGATCAGCTTCGCTGCGGTCGAGAATGGGTACTCGTCCTACCCGCTCGAGGGGATACTCCCCCTGGCCACGGGCGAGCCCGATGAAATTGCGCCAAGGGACGCTGACACTCAGGTTCCAGCCGACATAGAAGCACCACAGCTCCGCGTCACGGACGACGATATTGCCCAGCGAAACGCCATCCTCGTCAAAATGTCCTTCTCTGCCAGGGAGAAGCACCGGGTGTTCGCTTAACGAGATCACCTCATTTGTGGCAAGCCGCCAGTCCAGCCAGGCAATTCCGGAGCGCCCACGCTCATCACGGAAGTTGAAGTAAATCCGGTGCAGGTCGGAATGAGGAAGCTTTATCGCTTGGGGATTGGCGGCATGGCTGAATAGCCAGGAACGCTGCCGATCCGGAACGAACACTGATCCGAGCCGACGCCAGCGCTGTTCACTCATGCTCGACCTTGAAGTAGCGCTTGGCTCCAGCAACATTAGTGGCGGCGACGCCCTTCGCGATCTGATCGGTGGCGACGCTGCGGGTGACCAGCGCACCGGCTCCCACCAGAACATCGTCGGCCAAAGCGACATCATTGACCAATGTTGCATTGACTCCGATGAACTGGTGATCGCCGATCCGGCAATTGCCGGAAATCACTGCCTGGGACGCGACGAACACGTGGTTGCCAATGACCGAATGGTGACCTATGTGGTTACCGCTCCATAGTACGACGTTGTCGCCCAAGATCACGAACGGTTGCACCGTATTGTTCTCAAAGATGAAGCAATGCTCACCAACTACCACATTACGCCATACGAAAGCATTGGAACTGATATAACTCGCCGCTAGGAAGCCCATGGCCTTGGCTTCTCTGTAGAAACGCTCACGGGTGCGATTCAACTGGCCGTACGTGATGGCAGCGTAGAAGTGAGGCCGAGTAGCGGTATCGGAAAAATATTCGGTTAGCCTATCAAAGGGAATGACCGGCAAACCAAACTTCTTCGAGCTGCGCAAATAGTCCTGATCGACGCTGAACGCAACGACATGGTAGGAAGAATCATGAGTAAAGTATTCATAGGCTATATCAGCGAACAGCCCGTCGCCGATGATGACCAACGGAATCTTCATGCGTCACACCCTTTTATAATTGGTCCGCATTGCCAGAGGGCATCAAATGACCCCTTCTCACGACTTCCTTACGAGCACCGTAAATTCGTATAGATCATAATCATGAAGCAGCGCGACATTTTTCGCAAAATGCCTCTTGCAATGATCGAAGAAAAACATCGGATCACCGTAATAGAGATCGGCGCGCTGATGGTCAAGGTCGGAATAGATGCTGAGGCAATTGAAGGCGAATCCCCGACTGCTGTTGCTGTCAAGCTCCTCCAACATGGACAGTACATAGGCATGCCAATCGGCTACGGATGCCATCTGACGGACGTTGAACACTCCGCTGGCCACCGAGTAGTGGGCAAGTCCTGCACAAGTGCGCTTGACCTCGAACTGGGCATTGTCGGCTCCGGGATGAGCGCTCCGCGCTGCGGCGATCATGCCCGCTGAGAGATCGGTACCTCGGTAGCTCAGCGGAATGCCCAATGTGTTCAAATAATCGTAGTAGGCTCCATAGCCGCAGCCCAGGTCATTTAGCAATATCGGCTCCTGCCCGGCTTCGCCAATGATCTTGGCCAACTGATGGAACCTGATCTGCTGCGACTCGTGACCGTTCCAGTCCACCCCTCGAGGAGTGGCGCCGAATTCATTGATCTTCCTCGAATAATATCTTTCCGTCGCCCCCTCAAGAGCCTGCAGTACGTAAGTCATGCGAGCTCCTTTTGTAAATAAGCGGCAGCGGTTTCTCCAGTATTGAGCAGCAGGTCCAGGATACTGACGGCCGACTCGAACCCACCGTGCAACTGTGCGTATGCTGGGTAGCCAGCATAATCAAAGTACTCGACGCCTATGTTTCGCCTTTCAAAGAGGTCATACTGCAGATAAACCTTGGCAGCGGGACCAGAAATGTAGGTATCGGCCTTCAAGGCTACGCAGAGGTTGACGAGATTCTCGGTACGTCCGGACACGCTTGGAAAACTCGATGAAAAAATCAGTGGCGTAGGGATACCCAGCAACCGACATATGCCGCTGAGCAAAAGCTGGTTGATATCGGAGAGTCGCTCCAGAGGCTGGCATTGAGCATAGAGCTCTTCCAGGCGATTTGCCACAGCCGCAAAGCCCGCAGCTTTGCGATAGCTAGTGCTTATGGTCTGCCAGTGCTTTGCGGACCAGTCGCGGTCACTAACTTCTACATCTTGGATTCTCTGGGCAAAGCGACCACGGTTCTTCACTGGAATACTTAACCAATGCAGCCCCTGTGCAGTCCTGATCAGATTGCGGTTACGCCAATCCCGCCGAGTAAACTGGACATCATCATACAGCACAAATACATCAGCACTTCGGATCAGATCAAAATAGCCGCGCCAAGGAATGTAATTGGACTGGACGATGGCCACCTTCGTCATTAATCGAACCCCATAATAATAAAACAACTCTCTACAGCTATGACAGATAATTGAACAGACTCAACTGCGACACCTTCACGAAACTCTGCTGCGTCGCCTGCAGGACGGTGTTCTGCAGCGCATAGCGTGACAAGGCTTCAGCATAGTCCAGATCCTGGAGGTCCGACTGCACCGACTTATTGACCAGACTGACGTCGGCAATGAAGTCGCTGGTGGAGTCGATGACGTTGAGGCGCGCACCGACCTTGCCGCGGATACCATCGACCTGGGTATAGGCCGTATCGAGGTTGCTCAGGGCTACTGCAGCACTGTCGCGCATCTTGTACACGCCCTCGGTACTGCCATCGCCGCTCTCCAGGGCCTTGCGCAGATCGGATACCACGTTCAGCAGACTGCGCTTCTCGTTGGAGGTATCGCGGGTGATCTTGAACTCATCGCCGGCAGCGGGAGCGCCGTCCATCTGCACCTTTACCCCGCCATAGCTGATGAACTTGCTGGCTTCCTGGGTGCTGTTGAGGCTATCCGCCTTGAGCTGGCCAGCCGGCGGATTGGCCGGGTCGTAGGCCGCCCATTCGGCAGCAGTAGGCGCCTTGGACAGGTCGTAGATGACGTACTTCTTGTCATCGAGGAAATGGATGCCGACGCCATCGGTAGCGGCCGGCGGATTGCTGGCGGGAAAGGTAGAGTCATAGGCTTTCTTGTCATCCACCAGGCCGAGGGAGATCCGCCCGGTACCCGTGTTACCAGCCACCGGCGTGGTATCCACCCGATTGGCGTTGAAGTTGTTCTCGAAGGCGTCCTTGCCGCTGTCGCTGATGGGCACGAAGGTGGAACTGGCGATCTGCACGCTGCGCTGCCCTTCGTCGCCGTTGTAGCTGTAGGTGCCGTCGGCGTTGCGCACATAGGGCTGGGTATCGCCCATGGAACCGGAGAACAGGTACTTGCCGCTGGCATCCTTGCTGTTCATCAGGTTCATCAGCTCGTCTTCGCGCTGACCGACTTCCTTGGCCAGGGACGCGCGATCGGTTGGATCCAGGGCGCCATTGCCGGCCTGGACGGCGATCTCGCGGATGCGCGTCAGCACGGTTTCCACCGAGGTCAGCATGGACTCCTCGGTGTTGAGGCTGTTCTTGGCGGCGGTCATGCCGGTGTTGTACTGACCGTTGAGCGCCTCTTCCTGGCTGATCTGCAACAGCTTGACCGAGGCCACCGGATCGTCCGCCGGGGTCAGGATCTTCTTGCCCGTGCTGATCTCTTCCTGAGTACGGGTGACGCTGCCGTAGTTGTTCTGCAGGCCGCTGATGCCGTTGTTGAATGCCTGGACGGTAGAGATGCGCATGGGCGGGTTCCTTATCTGAAGGCACCGAGCAGGGTATCGAACAGCGACTGGGCGATCTTGATGACCTGCGCCGAGGCACCGTAGTACTGCTGGAACTGGACGAGTTTGGCGGCTTCCTCGTCGAGGTTGACGGCCGACAGGGAGTCACGATTGTCCTGGGACTGCTTGAGCACGGTTTCGCTGGCGGCCGAATCCACTCGTACCTGGGCGGTCAGGGTACCGACACGCTCCACCAGGCCGCCGTAGGCGTTGTTGTAGGTGGTGCCGGTGTTGCCATAGCCACCCATGGTGGGCTTGGTCTGCAAGGCCACCAGGTTCAGCGCATTGCGGTTGTCCGAAACCGCGCCCTTGTTGGTTCCCAGGGTGAAGCTGTCACCGGATTGGGGCACGCCGCTGATATTGAAATCGTAGGTGTAGCTGTTGTTGGTGGTCGGATCGGTGTAGGTGAGGCGAACGGCGTTGGTCTGACCATTGGTGAGACCCGTCGTCGAAGGCGACACGTAGCTGAGCGTCGCGCCGGTCGGCAGGGTGCCATCCAGCTGGTTGGTAGTACTGTTGAAGCTCAGCTTCAGGCCATCGGCTCCGAACAGCCGCCCGAAGTCGGCGGTATTGACCGGCGACACCGTGCTGGTCAGCGCCGGCTGGGTGATGGCTCCCGTACCGCGGTTGTTGGTCGTGGCCGCGGCCTTGGCGGTGCCAGCGAAACCCAGCTGATCGGCTTGCGCCAGATCCACCTTGAGTTGGGACGCGCCGCGACGTGTCGGCTGCAGGCTGAAGACGTCGCCGGCCTGGGCCTTGGCGAGCTCGGCGGCACTGAATTGCACCTTGAAGCCCTGGTCGTTGCCATTGGCATCCGTCAGCGTCAGGGTGACCGGATCGGTACCGCTCTTGTTGACCGTGAGCGCCGCGTTGTCACTCGCGCGACGCGCCGTGAAGCCGGTGCCGTTGTAATCGAGGCGGTAGTCGCTGGGTGAGAGCTTGCTGGTATCGGTGATGCTCAGGGTCGCGCTGGCCGAGCCGGTGTTGGAGGCCCGCCCCATCACCCGTAGACCGATGCTCTGGGTGTCGTTGATATCACCGAACAGTGCCGAGCCGGCATTGCCGGACAGGTCCAGGCCCTGCCCCAGCTGCTTGTTGACGGTATCCGCCAGGGTCAGGGACAACTGGCCCAGGCTGTTGTAGGCATGGTCCAGCGCCGTGTCGCGATAGGACAGCAGGCCGCCCATCTCGCCGCCGCTTAACTGACTGGTGACGTTCTGTTCGGTGGAGCCGGAGGTCAGGACGATCTGGAAACGCGAGGGATCGTCGGTGCCGGGCTTGGCCGTCATGCTGGACACGGTATTGCCCACCACCAGCGGCTGGCCGGTGCCGACGAACAGGTTCAGCGCGCCGTCGTCCTGCTCCACCACCTGCAGCCCGACCATGCCGGACAGCTGCTTGATCGCCTGCTCACGGGAGTCGATGAGATCGTTGGGCGCACCACCGGCGGCCTTGGAACGGGCGATGGCGTCGTTGAGACTGCCAACGCTCTTGGCCAGGGCATTGACCTGATTGGTCAGCGCCGACAGCTGATCGTTGATCTGGCCGTTCTGCTTGTCGATCTGGTCGTACAGGGTGTTGAACGACTTGGCCATGCCCTGGGCCTGGGCCAGCACGGCCTCCCGCGCCGGGATCGATGAAGGATCCTGGGCAGCGGTCTGCAGGGTGGCAAAGAACTTCTGCATGGCCGGGGTGATACCCGTCGTGCTGTCGGACAGCAGGCCGTCGAGCTGAGAGATCTGGCTCTTGAAGGTCTGCAGCTCGCTGTTCTGGCTGTTGGCCGAGCGCACCTGGCTGGTGAGGAAATCACTGGCGAGGCGACGCACATCCACCGTCTGGGAGCCGGAACCGACATAGCCCGAGCCATTGTACTGGGCGATGTTGGTCTGCTGGATGGTCTCCTGCCGCGAATAGCCGGGCGTGTTGACGTTGGCGATGTTGTGGCCGGTGGTGGTCAGGGCGTTTTGCGTGGACCTCAGGCCCGACAGACCAATGGAAAGTAGATCAGCCATGGCTCACCTCAACCGCGGGACGGACTGGTGCCCAGGGAGGCGACCGTCTGATAGGTGTTCATGTTGCGAGCGATCTGGATCACCTTGCGTGCGTAGTGCGGATCGGTGGCGTAGCCGGCCTGCTGCAGGCCCTGCATGAAGCGCTCGGAGTTGCCGTTGGTGGACAGCGCCTTGTCATAGCGGTCGTTGCTCTGCAGGAAGTTCACGTAGTCGTGGAAGCTGTCCGCGAAGGAATCGTAGGTGCGGAACTTGGCGGTCTCGGTCACGGCCTTGCCATTGACGAATTCCTGGGTCACCGCGGGGGCGCTGCCGCCGTCCCAGCCGTGGGATTTGATGCCGAACAGGTTGTTGCTGTTGCTGCCATCGGCCTGCTTGACCATGTGCTTGCCCCAGCCGGTTTCCAGCGCCGCCTGGGCGACCAGGTACTTGGGATCCACGCCCAGACGCTTCGCCGCGGCTTCGGCCATGGGCATCATGGTGTCGACGAATTCCTGACGGGTGCGGAAACGGGTCTTGCCGGTGGCAGCGGCGCCGTCCACGCTGGCGACGGCCTCGGTCGCGGCGGCCGGCTTGCTGCCGGGTTGCGTGGCCTGCTGGCGCCAGGCGCTCTGGGCGGCCGCGACGTCCTGGAAGCTCTGCTTGAGGGTGGCGCCCTGCTCGGCCGCCCCGGAAATATTGGCGGCGGTACGCTCGGCCAGACGCCCGGGCAGCGCCAGCCGTCGGGAATTCAGCGCGCTGGAATCGTCACGCCCGGACGCTACGGTAGTGGCCGGCTTGAGGCCGTGGCTCGCCACGTCGTTGAGCTTGGCGTTGCGACCGGCGGCCAGCTGGCCTTCGGTGGGCGCAGCCTGGCCAACCTGGGCGAAGGGATTGGGGCGGCTCGACGGCTGGGCGGTCTTGCTCAGCTGACGTTCCAGCACGTTGGCCAGGCCGATACCGCCGCCATCCCGGGACAGGGAGACGGCCAGCTGCTGGTCGTACATGTCCTGGTACTGCTTGGTGGTCTCGCTGGAAAAGGGGCTGTCCTTGTCCGCCAGCGCCTGGTTGGCGCTGCGCATGGACTTGAGCATCTGGCTCAGGAACAGCGACTCGAATTCGCCGGCGACCTTCTTGACGTTTTCCGAGCTGTCGCGATCCTTACCCTTCATCTGGGCCAACCGATTCAGGTCGGTGAAGGCCCCCGAATCCTTGACGTTGCCGTAGTTGCCACCCAGACGAGATTCCATCGCCCGTTCTCCTTAGATAACGATCAGATCGGCCTGCAAGGCGCCGGCCTGTTTCAACGCTTCGAGAATGGCGACCAGGTCGCTGGGCGCAGCGCCCACCTGATTCACCGCTCTCACGATCTCGTCCAGCGTGGTACCCGGACCGAACTTGAACATCGGCTTGGCCTCCTGCTTGGCCTTGACGGTCGACTGGGGGGTCACCACCGTCTGCCCACCCGACAAGGGATTGGGCTGGCTCACCTGGGGGTCCTCGCTGATGGTCACGGTCAGGCTGCCCTGGGTCACCGCCGCCGGCGAGACCTTGACGTTCTGGCCGATGACGATGGTCCCGGTACGGGAGTTGACGATGACCTTGGCCACCGCCTGCCCCGGATCCACTTCCATGTTCTCCAGGATCGAGATGTAGTCGACGCGCTGGCTGGGATCCACCGGCGCTGTGACACGAATCGACCCGGCATCAACGGCTGATGCAACACCCGCGCCAAGTGTTTCGTTGATCTTGTCGACGATGCGTTTGGCGGTGGTGAAGTCGCTGCGATTGAGGTCCAGCGTGATGCTGTTGCCTTGGTCGAAGCCGCTCGGCACCGGCCGCTCGACGGTGGCGCCATTGGGAATGCGCCCGGACGACGGAACGTTGACGGTGATCTTCGAGCCGTCGCGACCTTCGGCGTCAAAACCACCCACCACCAGATTGCCTTGGGCAATGGCGTAGATCTGGCCATCGATCCCCTTGAGCGGCGAGAGCAGCAGGCTGCCGCCTCTCAGGCTCTTGGAGTTGCCTATGGAGGACACGGTGATGTCGATGGTCTGGCCGGGCTTGGCGAAGGCCGGCAGATCGGCATGGATGGACACCGCGGCGACGTTCTTCAGCTGCGCGGTGGTACCCGGCGGTACCTTGATGCCGAACTGGGCCAGCATGTTGTTGAAGGTCTGCACGGTGAAGGGCGTCTGGGTGGTCTGGTCGCCGGTCCCGGGCAGACCCACCACCAGGCCGTAGCCGATCAGCTGGTTGGTCCGCACGCCCTGGATGCTGGCGATGTCCTTCAGCCGATCCGCCTGGGCCAGGGGCATGACCAGGGCCAGGGCGGCAGCGGCGATGAGGGTCTTGAACATGGCGCTCATCCTCAGAAGGGCATCAGCGGGCTGCCGAAGAACTGGCTCAGCCAGCCCGGCTGACTGGCATCGGCGAAGGCGCCGGTGCCCGAATAGGTGATCCGCGCATCGGCCACGCGGGTGGACGACACGGTGTTGTCGGTGGCGATGTCATCGGCGCGGACCATGCCCTGGATGCGCATGAGTTCGTTGCCGGTGTTGAGCGTCAGCCACTTCTCGCCGCGGACCACCAGGATGCCATTGGGCAGCACCTCGGCGATGGTCACGGTCAGCGAACCGGACAGGCTGTTGCCCTGGGCCGCGGTGGACTTGCCGGTGTTGGAGCGATTGCCGGAGAAGCCGGCATCCAGGCTCAGATCGCCGTCGGCCAGGGGATTGGGGATCTTCGGCTTGGCCCCGAACAGCGAAGTCAGCCCGAGGGTCGCCTTGCTGTTCTTGGCGACGTCGGAACTGGCGTTCTTGCTGGCCTGGGTCTTCTCCTGCAGGGTGACGGTGATGATGTCGCCCACGCGGAAGGCCTTGCGGTCGGTATAGAGATTCTGTTCAAACCCCGACTGGAAGATGGCGCCGTTGTTCTGCGCCGCCGGCACCGGCGTGCGCGGCAACACCGGAGCGTAATAGGGATCGTCCGGCTTGGCGGCCGGGGCTACGCATCCTGCGAGTACGAGCGCTCCCAGGAGCGGGGCGACGGCGAACAGAGGTTTCATGGAGCGCTTCCTCACAGGGATTAGAGCTGTTGACTGACGAAGCCGAGCATGTCGTCGGCCGCTTTGATGACCTTGGAATTCATCTCGTAGGCGCGCTGGGTGGTGATCATGTTCACCAGCTCCTCCACCGTGCTCACGTTGGAATTTTCCAGGGTGCTCTGCAGCACGGTGCCGAGGCCATTGAGGCCCGGGGTGCCGACCTGGGGCGCACCGCTGGAGGCGGTCTCGCTGAACAGGTTCTGGCCCACGGCCTGGAGACCGCCCGGGTTGACGAACTGGGCGATCTGCAGGTTGCCGATGACCTGGGGCGCGGCCTGGCCGGCGGTGGTGACCGACACAGTGCCGTCTTCGCCGACGGTAAAGGTCTTGGTATCGGCGGGCAGCACGATGGCGGGCTGCAGGGCGAAGCCGTTGGCGGTCACGAGCTGGCCATCGGCATTCAGGTGGAAGGTACCGTCACGGGTGTAGTTGATGGTCCCATCGGGCATGGTCACCTGGAAGAAGCCGTCGCCGTTGATGGCCATGTCCAGCGGCTGGTCGGTGGTCTGCAGCGAACCCTCGGTGAAGTTCTTCTGGGTGCCGACGATGCGCACACCGGTACCCAGCTGCAGGCCGGAGGGCAGCTGATTGTCCTGGGTGGACTGGGCACCCGGCTGGCGCCGGATCTGGTACAGCAGGTCCTGGAATTCGGCGCGGTCGCGCTTGAAGCCCGTGGTGGACACGTTGGCCAGGTTGTTGGAGATGGTGGTGAGGTTCATGTCCTGGGCGGACAGACCGGTCTTGGCGACCCACAGTGAAGACATCATGATGGTATTCCTCGAAGTGCCGGTTTTACGTCGGCGCTAGCCTTGATCAGGAGAATTGCAAAACCTTTGCCAGCGCCGCGTCGTTGTCTTCGGCGCTGCGCATCATCTTCACCTGCAGTTCGAACTGGCGGGACAGCGACAGGATCGAGGTCATCTCCTCCGCCGCATTGACGTTGCTCGACTCGACGAAGCCGGACACCAGGGACACGTTGGCGTCCATGGGCGGCGCTGCCTGACCCTGCTTCATGTGCAGCAGGCCGTCGAGCCCCTTTTCCATCTGCTTGGTGTCGGGATTGACCAGCTTGATGCGATCGACCTGGGCCAGGGCATTGGCTGCCTGGCCGGAGCCGCGAATGGTGATGCTGCCGTCCTGACCGATTTCCACCTTGGAAGCGGGCGGCACGGCGATGGGTCCGCCATTGCCGAGCACCGGCATACCACTGCCGGTCCGCAGCATGCCGAGGGGATCGATCTGCAGACTGGAGGTACGCACATAGGCCTCCTTGCCGGAGGGATCCTGGACCGCGACGAAGCCGGGGCCCTGGATGGCCACGTCCAGGTCACGCCCGGTTTCCTGCAACGCACCAGGGGTAAAGTCCGTCGCCGGCCGTTCGCTCATGGAATAGACGCGCGACGGCATGGTCTCGCCGAACACCTGCATCGAGCGCGCCTGCTCGAGATCCTTGCGGAATCCCGAGGTCGAGACGTTGGCCAGGTTGTTGGCATGGGCGCGCTGGGCCATCTCGTTCTGGCTGGCGCCGGTCATGGCGACGTACAGCAGCTTGTCCATCTGATCCTCCGACGGCGGCCGATTGCCGCCAAGCTTGCGTTCGGAGGTTCTTTAGCAAGGCCCGTTCCAGAAAACGAAAAACCTGCTGAATCAAGGGCTTGAAAATAGAAAAGCCTCCCGAAGGAGGCTTTTCCTGACGTCTGAGCGGCAAGCCGTCAGAGAAACGACATCAACGCAGGTTGATGATGGTCTGGGTGATGGCGTTCTCGGTCTCGATGGTCTTGGCGTTCGCCTGGTAGTTGCGCTGCGCCACGATCATGTCGACCAGCTCGGTGGAGATGTCGACGTTGGACGCCTCCAACGCACCGGATTGCAGGGCCCCCAGTGTACCGGCCCGCGGCGTGCCCACCACCGGCTGGCCGGACTCGGCGGATTCGGTCCAGGAGGTCTTGCCCATGGGCGTCAGGCCTTGGACGTTGGCGAAGTTGGCCAGGATCACCTGACCCTGCACCTTGGACTGACCGTTGGTGTAGCGCGCGAATATCTGACCGGTATCGTCGATTTCCAGACCGGACAGCTGACCGGTGGTGTAGCCGTCCTGGTTGACGCTGTTCACCGCGAAGGCAGTAGAGAATTGCGTCGAGCCGCGCGGATCGAAGGTGAAGCCGCCCGTGTTGCCCAGCGCGCCGTTCCAGCTGTAGTTCGCCGGGTTGCCACCATCGGATATCGCCGGGATCCAGCCACTGCCGCTCGAGCCGGTGGGGTCGGCGGCGAAGGTGATGATGTTGGTCTTGGGATCGATGCTGACGCCCGACGAAGAAGAGGTCACGGTGCTCAGCTTGCCGGCCGCATCGAAGGTCACGCCAAAGCTCTGCGGCTGGGTGCCATAGGCGGCCACGGCTGCGGCGACCGAGGCCGCAGTCGCACCGGTAGCGGCAGCTGCGTTGTTGGCGATGGTCTTCACCTGGGGCGTGGCCCCGGACATGTTGTTGACAGCCGTAGCGACATCATTCGCCGTGGCACCGGCAACCCCTGCCGCCGTATTGGCCGTTTTGGTGGCGATACCCGGATCCAGCGGATTGCGCCCGTCGATCAGCACCTGCATCGACCACTGATTGGTGGCCGGCGCCGGTGCCTTGACGAAGTACTGCGACATGACGTGGGAGTTACCCTGGCTGTCATAGATGTTCAGCGAGGTCGAGGAGTTGTAGGTTTTCGGATCCGAGGGATCGAAGGGCGTCAGCGTCGGCGGTGCGCTGGTCGAGTTCAGGTTGAACTGCTGAGCGATCTGGGTGGTGGACTTGGGCGCCTGACTGGCCGTCTCGATGCGCAGGTCGCTGCGTACGCCGGGCTGCAGCAGGCCCTGGGCGTTGGTGGTGTAGCCCTGCAGCTTGTAGCCGTTGTTGTCGACGATGAAGCCTTGCTTGTCGGTGCCGAAGTAACCCGCACGGGTGTACTGGACGGCACCGTTGTTGCTGGTCATGAAGAAGCCGTTGCCGTTGATGCCCATGTCCAGCGCATTCTGCGTGGAATCGATGGTGCCCTGGTTGAACAGCTGGCCGACATTGCCCAGCAGCACGCCGCTGCCCTGGGCATTCTTGCCAGTACCCAGTACCGAGGCGGCATAGAGATCCTGAAACTCTGCCCGGGACTGCTTGAAGCCGACGGTACTGGCGTTGGCGATGTTGTTGCCGGTGATGTTGAGGTCACTGGACGCGGCCTTGATGCCGCTCAAACCGATATTGAAAGACATGCTGGATTCCTCTCGTGTGCCGCGCCTTACTGGCCGACCGCCTGGACTTTGGAGATGCCGATGCTGCCGACGCCGGCAAGGTTGAGTGTCATTTCGCCGCCGTTCTGCCCCAGCGTCACGCTGTCGACGTTAGCCGGCAAACTGGTTTTCATGGCTTCGGTCTTGCCATCGATGCTGGCCTGGGCCTCGAAGCGATAGGTGCCTGCGTCCAGCTTCTTGCCACTAGCATCGGTGCCATCCCAGGTAAAGTTCACCAGACCGCTGGATTGCTGTCCCAGGTTCAGGCGGTTCACCTGACTGCCGCTGGTGTCATAGACGTTGACCCAGACATTGGAGCTGGAAGCGGTCAGGTTGAGCGCCCCCTTGAAGTCCGCGCTGGTATCCACCTTGACCTGGTCGCTGTCGACGATCACCTTGCGTCCCACCAGGGTGGACGCCTGCAACGCCTGGGAAGACTGGCTGCCGGAGAGGATCGAGCTGACGCTGGTGTTGAGGTTGGTGATGCCTTCGACGGTACTGAATTGCGCCAGCTGCGCGATGAATTCGCCATTGCCCTGGGGCTCCAGCGGATTCTGGTTGTTCATCTGGGCGACCATCAGCTTGAGGAACTCGTCCTTGCCGAGCTGGCTGGTCTTCTTGGTCTCGCTGCCGCTGCTGTCACCCGTGGCACTCGTCTTGTTGAGCGAGTACTTGTCGAGCACCGACTGAGCGGTGGAATTGGTCGTGCTTATGGCCATGGTGCCGGTTCCTTACTGACCGAGGGTCAGTACCTTCTGCATCATCTGTTTGGCGGTATTCATCATTTCCGCATTGGTCTGGAAGGCGCGACTGGCCGAAATCATGTCGGCCATCTCCTCCACCACGTTCACGTTGGGGTAGTAGACATAGCCGTCCTTGTCCGCCATCGGGTGGTTGGGCTCATAGCGCTTCTGTACCTCGCTCTGGTCCTCGACGATGCCCTTGACCTCCACCCCAACCCCGGCCTGGCCCCGGTCGTCGAACAGCGACGCGCCGCCCTGGGCCTCGTTGAGCTGGGCGGCGAACACCGGGTGCCGCGCCTTGTAGGTCTGGTCGACGCTGGAAGACACGGAATCGGCGTTGGCCATGTTGCTGGCCACGGTATTGAGGCGAACGTTCTGGGCGCTCATCCCGCTGCCGGCGATGTTGAACAGCGAACTCAGGGACATGGCTATTCTCCGCGCAGGGCCGACATCAGCCCCTTGAACTTGCTATTGAGCAGGGTGAAACTGGCCTGGAAATTCATCGCGTTCTCCGCGTAGTTGGCCTGCTCGACCTGCGCATCCACGGTGTTCTGGTCCACCGAGGGCTGAGTGGGGATGCGATATTTCAACGCCGAGTCGCCCATGCTCATGTCGAAGCCTTCGGCAGCGATATGGCGGCTGTTGGTGGTTTCCAGCTGATAGTGGCCGGAGGCCCCTGGTGCGCTCTTGGCCGCCTGCTCCGCCATCACGGCGCTGAAATCCAGATCCTTTGCCTTGTAGCCCGGGGTGTCGGCATTGGCGATGTTGTTGCCCAACACCTCGGCACGCTGCGAACGGAAGTTCAGCGCCTGCTCGTGCAACCCGAGTGCTTTGTCGAAACTGATGCTCATGTCGAGAGACCTTTGACGTGGCTTGCAAGCGATTTAGCAAGGCCCGTGCCAGTCTCCAGCATTCATCTAAATCAAGGGCTTAGCGCAAGGTGGCAGTCAGAACGACGGCAAGCGGCAAGGTTTTTCCGCCGTCCTTGCCGGGCCCCGAGGCCGGGGCGGCAAAACTTTGGCGCAAAAGAAAGGGCAGACCTGGGTCTGCCCTTGGGGTGTCCATCGACCGGCCTATTTGGCCTTGTAGATGATGCCCGGATTGCACTGCACCATCTGATAGAGATCCGGCAGGCCATTGAGGGCCTCGGAGGCGCCCAGGAACAGATAGCCGCCCGGCTTGAGGGTGCCGTGGATGCGCGTGAGGATGTCCTTCTTCACCTCGGCGGAGAAGTAGATCAGCACGTTGCGGCAGAACACCATGTCGAACTTGCCGAGGCTGGCATAGCTGTCCAGCAGATTCAGCGCACGGAACTCGATGCGGCTGCGAATCGCCGGCTTGACCGCCCAGCGCCCCGGCTGCTGCACGTCGAAGTAGCGCTGCAGGCGCTCCGGGGACAGCCCCCGACCGATCGCCAGCGAATCGTATTCGCCGGACTTGGCCGCGGTGAGAATGGCGCCGGACAGGTCGGTCGCCACGATCTGCATGCCGCCACGCCCCTGCCCTGCCGCACTGCGCTCGAATTCGTCCATGGTCATGGACAGCGAATAGGGTTCCTGACCCGAGGAGCAGGCCGCCGACCAGACCCGCAGGCGCTGGCCGAAGGTGTTCT
The DNA here is from genome assembly GCF_030175875.1 of Pseudomonas sp. HR1. Lineage (NCBI taxonomy): Bacteria > Pseudomonadati > Pseudomonadota > Gammaproteobacteria > Pseudomonadales > Pseudomonadaceae > Pseudomonas > Pseudomonas sp. HR1. Next base: position 393,601 of record NZ_JASNRF010000004.1, on the reverse strand, counting down.
TGGTCAACTCCGGCAAGAGGCGGTTCTTAAGCACCTCGAAGGGATAGGTGTCGCGAAACCACAGGGTTTCGTTGGTCGTCATCGCATCGATGACCTTTTCCCGCAACCCGCCACGGGGCTGCATCTGGATGCGCTGCACTAACTCCGACAACGTCTTGATCCCTTCGGTCTCCATCAGCTTGTTAAGCCGACTGGAGACGAGGTACTGCTTGTTGTCACCGAGCAGGATCCCGCTGGATTTCTCGAGGAAATCACGAAAAAGCACAAAATCCGCGTTGACTGCTGACACTGCCGCTCCGCCTTCTGGATACCGGGATAGAGACGCCTTCACCTAGTGACTGTCGACCGCATTGATGCGCTCGGCTACCCGGGAGGCAAGATCATCGGGGCGGAACTTGGCCAGGAAGTCGTCCGCACCGACCTTCTTGACCATCGCCTGGTTGAAGACGCCGGACAAGGAGGTATGCAGCAGTATATGCACTTTCTGCATCCGCGAATCATGACGGATTTCCGCCGTCAGGGTGTAGCCATCCATTTCCGGCATCTCGATGTCGGAAATAATCATCAGCAATTCCTCTTCCGGGCGCTTGCCTTCGGCCACCATGGCCTGGAGGTAATTCAGGGCCTGGCGGCCGTCGTTGAGGGAGATGACCTCTACCCCGACGGTTTCCAGGCAGCGACTCACCTGCTTGCGGGCCACCGAGGAGTCGTCGACGATCAGGACGCGCTTGGTGACGGCCTTGGCCTGTACCACTTCGCTAATGACGCCGGCCGACACGGTTTCGACGGACGGTGCGACTTCGGACAGGATCTTTTCCACGTCGATGATCTCGACGAGCTGGTTGTCGACCCGGGTGACGGCGGTCAGGTAGTGATCACGACCGGTGCCCTTGGGCGGCGGGTTGATGCCTTCCCAGTTCATGTTGACGATCCGCTCCACCGAGCGCACCAGGAAGCCCTGCACCTTGGTGTTGTACTCGGTGATGATCACGAAGCAGTTGTTGATGTCTTCCAGCCCACGACGACCGGTGGCCATGGCCAGGTCGATGATGGGAAAGGTGCCGCCGCGAATGCTGGCCACGCCCCGTACCACCGGACTCGATTTCGGCATCACGGTGAGTTTGGGGCACTGCAGCACCTCCTTCACCTTGAAGACGTTGATGCCATAGAGCTGCGAGCCGTCCAGGCGGAACAGCAGCAGTTCCAGACGGTTCTGGCCCACCAGTTGGGTACGTTGGTTGACTGCGTCCAATACACCAGCCATTTGGCGACTCCTCTCGTTGCCACGGACCGGTTGGAAAACTCGGCACAGGGCTTGCTTAGATGTGACTCATGAAGATCGAAGCGACGTGTTTCCGACCTATGAAGACTTCTTGCCGCTGGGCTGCGAATCTTGTGCTGATCCTGACATGCCTGGGCGGAAAGGCCTATGCAGAAGGCGACTACACCTCATCTGACGAACTTATCGGCGCCGTCGAAAGTTTTCTTGAGGAGCGCGTGCAGGAATATTTGCTGGAGACCCATTCCAACGCGCGCCATGAAACCCAGATCAACTCGCTGGATTCCCGCCTGCGCCTGGCCGCCTGCGACAAACCCCTGACGCTGTCGCAACAGGGCAATCCAATGCCGGTGGGTCGGATCAACGTCAAGGTACGCTGCGAGGGCGCTAGTCCCTGGACGGTATTCGTGCCCGCGCAGGTCAAGCTGTATCGCCCGGTGGTGGTCACGCTGCAGCCCCTGTTGCGTGGCGCGGTGCTGGACAGCCAGAACGTGGCGCTGGTGGAGCGTGATGTCGGCACCCTGACCCAGGGCTACCTGACCAGCCTGGAGCAGGTGATAGGCACCCAGCTGAAGCGTCAGGTGGTCAGCGAGCAGGTCCTGGCGCCGTCCTTTATCGAGCAGGCCGAACTCATTCGTAAGGGCGAGCAGGTGGTCATCAATGCCCGCAGCGCCTCCTTCAGCATCCGCATGCAGGGCGAGGCCCTCAGCGCCGGCGCCAAGGACGAGGAGATCCGCGTACGCAACCTCAGCTCCAACCGGGTAATCCACGGTCGGGTCGTCGATCAGGGCCAGGTGGAGGTAGCCCTTTAGCGCAGGAGCCAAAAGAGGTACCTTGAACGTCCGCTTCCTGAACCTCTGCGCGTCATCCTGTCGAAGGATGTGACGGGGCGCACAGGTCTACGGCTAAAGTTTCGGCATTGCTCGCCGATAAGCCGGACATGCGAACGAGACGACACGAGGATCTCCACTCATGGCTCTAGATATCAATCGCCTGAATTCGTCCTCTACTGCGGGCATAGGCAATACCAAGGCGGCGTCCACCAAGGACGTGTCCGCGGCTCAGACCAGCGACGTCAAGGCTACCCAGAGCACCGCCTCCGGCGAGTCGGTCAGCTTGAGCGCTGAAGCCAAGCAACTGAGCTCCCTGACGGCAGGGCTCAAGGATCTGCCGGTGGTCGACAGCGACAAGGTCAGCCGCCTGAAACAGGCCATCGCCGATGGCTCCTACAAGGTCGACAGCCAGAAAGTGGCCGACAAACTGATGGCGTTCGAGTCCTGACGCCCGGTTCGGCACGGCCTTTCTGACGATCGTCACTAACGTTCGAAGGGAAACCGTGCCATGCCCAATGCCACCTTGCTCGAAATCACCCGCCACGACATCGACCTGAGCGAGCAACTGCTGGCCCTGATCGAGCAGGAATTCCAGGCCTTGAGCGAGCGTCAGCTCGATCGGCTGGAAGCCCTGCTGGGCACCAAGCAGATCCTGCTCAAGCAGCTCGACCAGCATGCCCAGCAGCGCACTGCCCTGCTCCAGGCCCACGGTCTGCGCGCGGATCTGCAGGGCTTGCAAGCCCTGGCTGCGCGGCTACCCGATGGGGAAGAACTGCTGGCGCTTTCCAGTCGGCTCGCGCAGCTCATGGAGCAGTGCAAGGCGCACAACGTCCGCAATGGCCACATCATCCAGGCCAACCGCTTCGTGGTCGGCAAGCTGCTGAACGTGCTGCAGGGCACCTCGGCACCCACGCTGTACAACCGCCGCGGCAGCCAGACCGGTGGCGGTTATCAGCGTCCGCTGAGTTCGGCTTGAGCTCGAAGCTTTTCCCCCAACGCGTTTTTGCTGTACAGATGGCAGCTAGCCAGTATTCTTGCTGACCGCTGTTTACAGGAGTTTCCAGGTGCAAGGTTCTTCCGCTAGCGACAACGCCGCTCAGCCACCCCAGATCTATCGCTCCAAGGGCGAGATCCTGGCCTGCCTGCGGCCGGCGCAACAGCAGCACATTCCGCTGCGGATCACCTTCAATCGTCAGGGGCAGCAATTCCAGAGCTTCGTCGTCGAAATCGACGAAGCCAAGGGACTGATCGCGCTGGACGAGTTCATCCCACGCGAAGCCGAACGCCTGCTCGAACAGGGCCAGGCGTTTCGGGTGGACAGCTTCCACGAAGGCATCAAGGTCACCTGGCAGATCGATCGCCCGGTCGAGTTCAGCGAACTGGACGGCAATCGCTGCTATTGGATCGGCCTGCCCACTGAGCTCACCTATCACCAGCGGCGCAATGCCTATCGGGTCAAGCTGCTGCTGACCCAGCCGGCGACGGCCGAGTTGAGCCAGGGCAACAGCCAGATCCAGCTGCGTGGTCAACTGATCGACCTGTCGGCCACGGGCTGCAAGCTACGCTTTCCCGGCAACGTGACCCACTTGCTGCAACCCGGGCAGGGGGTCCAGAGCTTTACCGCCGAGTTGCCCATAGGCGCCATCAACACGCCTGTGACCATCCGCCACGTCGCCTGTCCGGACCGCCTGGAATACAGCGATGTGGGCGTCTGCTTCGACAACCTCAGTGGCGCAGCCCAGCGCCAGGTCGAGCGCTTCATCTACCAGCTGCAGCGAGAAAACCGCCGGTTCGAGTGACCGATCGGGCGCCCACGGCTGCTGGGCGCCCTCCTCCAACTCTCAGGTCGCCTTGGATTCAGGCGAATTCCGGGGAAACTCGATCTCTTCCTGCAGAGGCGCCCCCTCCTCGGCGGGTTCCTCCTCCACGACCGGATCAGTATGCATCTGGTCGTGTACCACCTGGCTATCGACCCGTGGATCCAGCGCGGCCGCCAGCGGCGAACTGGTCGACCCTTCGGGCATCTGCACATGGCTCAGCGGCGCCTCGTCGACCAAGTGCTTGCCTGTGACTGCATCCGGCCGGATGCGCCAGATCAGGATCGCCCCGCAGAGGACGACGAAGGCATAGAGCATATTGGGTCCGACCAGATTCATCAGAGCCCCCACCACCAGCGGACCGATACAGGCACCGATGCCAAAGGTCACCAGCAGCATGGCACTCAGGGAGACCCGGCGCTCCCCTTCGATATGGTCATTGGACAGCGCCACCGCCAGCGGATAGAGCACGAACTGCAGCAGGCTGGCGATGAGACCGAGGGGTAGCAGCACCACTGGCGGCACATGGGGCAGCACGGCCAACGGCAGGGCGGCGAGAGTCAGGGCGATGGCGACCACGCGGATCAGCCAGCTGCGATCGTGCCGATCCGAAAGCCAGCCGATCGGCCACTGGGCGATCAGACCGGCGAAGATGCAGCAGGCCATGAACAGGCCGATGCGCTCGGTGGGCAGGCCCTGGGCGCTGGCATAGAGCGGCGCCAGGCCATAGAAGGAGCCGATCACCAGTCCGGCGACCAGGGTCGTCGTCAACGACTGCGGAATCCGCTGGATGAAGAACGTGGGCTCCAGCGGCGCCGGCTTGAGCGGCGCCGGGTGGATCTTGCCGGTGACCGCTACTGGCACCAGACACAGGGCATAGCAGATGGCGACCAGCATCAGCTTGTCGACGCCGAGATCGGGCGAGAGCACCAGCACCACCTGCCCCAGCGCCAGGCCAAGGTAGGAGGCGGTCATGTAGCCGGAAAAGACCGTGCCCCGCTCGCCAGGGCCAGCCTGCTCGTTGAGCCAGCTTTCCAGCACCATGTACTGGCACATCATGCCCATGCCGATCAGTACCCTGAGCGCCAGCCACACCGGCAACCAGGGCAGCAGGCCGATGCCCAGCACCGCGGCGCCGACCACCCCAGCACAGGTCACATAGGCGCGGATATGGCCAACCTTGGCGATCAGCCGATGCCCCAGCTTGCCGCCTATCACCAGTCCTGCGTAATAGGCGGCGGTCAGAGCGCCGACCCAGAGTCCCTGCACCTGATCGGCGGCCAGTCGCAGGCCTAGATAGGTACTCAGCAGACCGGTCCCGATCAACATCAACAGCGTCGCGAAATAGAGCCCGCGAAACGCCGACAGCACACGCACCATTGCCTACTCCATCGTCTCTTGCGCATCAGGCGAGCGCGACGGGATCAGCTTCGTCGTTGCGCTGCCAACTGGGCATCCTCGCCCAGGCGTGGGTTGTAGTGGCCTGCACAGGCCTTCATCAGTACCTGCAACACCGACAGATTACCTCTGACGCTGCTGATCTTGGTGGGTACCTCGCCCTTCGGATAGCGCCGCACGGTGGGGAGTTCCACGCAGCGATAGCCCAATTTCGGTACCCGGTAGGACAGATAGGCCAGCAACTCGTAGGTGGTGAACTCGTCGCGGAACGGTGCCACGCGCGGATCCAGCAGCATGGCCCGGCTGTAGGCGCGGAAACCCTGGGTGGTGTCGGTCCAGTGGAAACCCGAGGCCAGGCTCAGCATGGGGGCATGGATGAAGCGAATGGCGAAGTCACGGGACTTGGGGGTGTTCTCCGCTACGCCGCCGGCCAAAAAGCGCGAGGCCTGGACAAAATCGTAACCCTGCTCGATGGCTTCGATGAAACGCGGGATGGCGTCCGGATCGTCCTTGTCGTTGCCGTCGATGGTCACGATGCCGGTGTAACCCTCGTCGAGGACGAAGGCATAGGCGCAGCGCAGCTGGGCGCTCAGCTTGCCCGGCGCGGTCTTGACCAGCAGCCCGCGGACGCCCAGTTCCTGCAGCCGTTGCGGCTCCAGCGAGCCATCGGTGCTGCCGCCGTCGACGATGATGACATCGGCGATGTCGGCGATCCTGACCGCCGCCATGCGCCGCAGGAGGTTGAGAATGCGCTCGCCTTCGTTGATGACCGGAATCACCACGCAGTGCGGGCGGCTACGGCCGTTCCAGAAGGTCGTCGAATAGCTGGGCACCTGCCAGAGGGCGCGCTCGGTGGCGGGAATTGCAGTAGTCATAGGTCCTCCAGGTTCAACCGACACGGGCCGTGATGAGGGCGACGCCGGCAATGATCAGGACGATGCCTGCCGCCGTGGTCCAGGGAAAGGCTTCGCGAAAGATCACCACCGACAGCAACGCGACGCTGGCGATGGCGCCGGCCGTCAGCACCGGATGCGCCACGTTCAGCGGCAGCTTGGCGAGGGCGGCGGCATACAGCAGAAAGGCCAGGCCATACATGAACAGCCCGAGCCAGAACGGCCAGTTGGCCAGGGCGCCCATGGGATCGCTCAGGCTGGGAAAACGCCGCGGCGGCAGCATGGCCAGTTTCACCAGCACGCTCGCCGAGGCGTTGGACGCGATGCCCAAGATCAGGATCAGCCACTTCATGCGGCAGCCTCCGGCAGGTCTCGATAGGCCTTGACCGCGACCTGGACGCCACGCTCCAGCGCGGCCAGGTTGGAGCCCTGCTTGGCTGGCAGCATCTCGATGCTGACGACCTGTTCCGGCAGGCGGCGGGTCAGGGCGAAGGCGATGCCCTCGTGGTTGGTACCGCCCTCCCCCAAGGTCACCAGGTCCGGCTCGCTGGCATGGACGTGACCGATCAGCTCCGCATGCTCTTCGAGCACGCGAGCGGCATCTTCCTCGTTGATGGTCAGGGCGCCGGTATCGAGTTGCATGCGGATCGCCGGATGCTCGACCGCCCGCACCACGGCGGCGGTGGAATCGCTGTCGATCATGAAGTTAGCGCCATAGCGGGGCGGATTCGGCTCCAGACAGATCTGTACGCCATGGGTCGCGGCCACATCGCCCAGACGGCGAAAGAAATCCCGTGCCTGTGCCAGGGCCTGGTCGTCACTCAATCCCGAGCGATCGCGATTGCGCGGCGAGCCGAACACCAGGCGCGTCGCACCCAGTCCCTCGGCGACCCGGCAGACGCCCTCCAGCTGCGCCAGCAGCGCACGCTGGATGTCATCGGCGCCAAAGACATTGAGTCCGGTGGTGCCGAACAGCAGGGCCTGCATGCCGGTGATCTCGATGCCACGGGCCTGCCACTGCTGACGCACTGCCTGGATGTCCTGGGCGGTGGCCGTCTTGGGATCGGCGAAGTACTTGCCAGGCGCGATGTCGATGGCATCGACCCGGTATTGCTGCAGGATCTCGGCGACCATGGCGTCATCGGTCGGATCCCAAGCGATATTGGAGATGGCGATGCGCATCACTGACCCTCCGCCTTGATGACCGGAGGTTCCGACTGGGCATAGGCGCGCACGGCCAGCAGGGTATCGCGTGCGCTGTACTGGTAGCCGTCACGCCCGCCGAAGACCTCGGCATGCACGCTGCGAAAATCGTAGCGCGCCGGCGTACCCTCCAGGGTGTTGCCGAAGTCGCGTCCGAAGCCCTGGCGGGCGATGTCCGCCACGCTGATGGGCTCGGCGGTCAGGTGCACCAGGTCCAGCCCGGCGGCCTGGGCGGTCTGGATGTCATAGCCGAGATTGACCATCGGATAGAACTGGAAGACGCCGCGACTTTCCACGGCGTGCAGGTTGTTGTCGTTGAGCAGATCATAGATCACGTTCTTGCGCAGGCCGGGACCGACCAGGCCAGGCAGGCGGACGATCAGGGCATTGGCGAAATGCTCCCGGACGAACTGCTCCAGTCGATAGCGATTGGCGCCGTACGCATGCAGGCCCTCCTCGTCGACCGCGGTGGTCTCATCCACCCCGAGCGGCTGCTTGAACACGTCCACGGTGCTGATCAGCACGAAGGAATCGCACTGGATCCGCGACAGATGACCGATCAGGCCATCGATCTTCTGGCGATCGGCCTCGGGATCGCGATTGGCGATCCACTTCTGGGCGGGGGCGCCGGCGCAGATGACCTGGCCATAGGGCTGGTCGCCGATCTGGTCGATATTGGTGGAGCGAAACAGCGCGCCGAAGGCCTTCTGCTTGAGCAGCGTCGACCCCACGAAGCCGCTGTACCCTATCAATGCGTCGGTCTTCATGTTGCTCACCCCTTGGTCTTGAATCTCAGGCAATAGTCCGGTTGGCACTCCTCGACGGGATAACGCTCGTCCAGGTAGGCCTTGAGTCGTGGAAACTTGTCGTGCATGGAAATGTTGTTCAGGTTGAATGACCAGAAGGTCGTCGAATACACCACCGCCGGCGGATCGGCATGCTGCAGATCGCTGAGCAGATCGGCCTCATAGGGCGGCGTGGCATAGACCGGATAGATGTACTTGGTACAGGCCGGCAGATCGGTCACCCCGTTGATGACCCCGTTGTTGGCCAGGTCGAACACACAGTGGGCGCCGCTCTCCAGCAGGCGCTGCGAGGCCCATTGCACTCCGGGCGTTGCCAGGGCGGCGTCATCCGGCAAGGCGGCCAGCTCTGGTACCCAGGCGAGTCCCTGGGCCCACACCCGCTCCACCGGCGACTTGTAGAGGTTGAAGGCGGCGAGCAGCACCAGCAGCGCCGCCAGGGCCGGCACCAGCAGCCGCCGACTGAAGGCCAGCAGTGCTCCCGCCAGCAGCACCGCGAAGAACGGCGAAGGATTAAGTCCGACCAGCCCCAGCAGCACGGCAGCGGCAATGGCCGCGGCGGCCGCGCGCGGGTGGGCCGAGATATCCCAGCCGCCGTTGCGCGCCAGGCGCTGCCGCCGGGCGGCATAGAGCAGACTCAGCAGGGGGACCCAGAAACCCATCTGGATGTGCTGAAAGTCCGCGCGATTGACTCCGATCTTGAAGAAGATCGCGAGCAGCACGGCCAGGGCACCGATCAGTGGCAGGTCCTCGCTCCAGCGCCATGGCCAGGGCAGACAACGGATCAGGGCGAAACCTGCCAGGGCCGTGGGCACCGCCAGCAGCAGGCTCAGCGCCAGCGGCCGGGCACTCAAGCCGTAGCCCCACTGGGACGAGGTCTCCAGGAGGAAGGTCAGGTTCTTGACGTAATCGGTCAGGGCGAAGAAATCGGTACCAAAGCCAAGCCAGCCGACGGTCGCCACGAAGCTCAGCAGCGACAGGACATGCCGCCGCTGCAGGAGCAGCGTGAGCAGTACCGCCGAGCCGATGGCCAGCACCCCGGCGATGCCGCGGTCATAGGACCAGAACAGGTTGAAGCCGGCCGCCAGGCCCAGCAACACCTCGCACAGCAGTCGCCGCGGCGTGGTCTCCACCTTGCGATGCAGGCAGAAGAGGAACAGCGACAGCAGCAGGAAAAGATCGCGATAGCCCACCACCTGGGTCGCCACGGCGCCCACGGCGACCAGCAGGATCAGGCGCGCGCGGCCCTTGGGCACCGGGCACAGCAACACGGCCGTTCCCCAGAGCAGCAGTGCCGCACCGGTGTTGCACAGTCCATAGAGGATCTGGGTCACCAGGAAGGTGTGCTGGGCGCCGAACCAGGTCTCCGCCAGCCATACCGGGATGAAATCCAGGCCACCATGGATGGTGAAGGCATGGGCGCCCGGCTGACTGTGCAGCAGCGTCGGCAATGTGGCGAAATACTCCCCCTGGTGGAAGGGATCGAGGATGACGCCCTTGCCGAACAGAAAGAAATTGATGATGGAAAAGACCAGAACGCTGATGAAGCCGGCGACGCCGGACACCCCCCTGGGTGTCGCTTCAGTGGAAGGGTTCGGCATCGAGGCGCTCCAGGGCATCGAAAATGTTGTCGATCTTGCCACCCAGCATCGAATAGCAGCCGGGCAGTTGGGGATGTTGTTCGAAGAGGATGGGACGGCCGTCGTCGCCTTCGTTCTTCATCAGAATGGTCTTCACTTCGAACAGCGAATCCCGGTACTCCATCCGCGCCGCTGCCGACATGTAGCGGGCCACGTCGCGCACCATCCAGTCCGCCCGCGAGGCGCGGTCATAGCCGTCCAGCAGCGCATAGGGATCGGTGCCATTGGCGTCTTCCCAGTTCAGGTGCGGGGTGTAGCGCACATGGGACAGGGTGTGCAGACCCCGGGCCGGGAACGGCATCATGGAAAAGAACGGCCCGTCCATGACCGTCACCCCGAGGTTGCGCAGTTCCGGAGGCATCTCCACCAGCGCCATCTCGGTGATTTCGTGGCGCAGCCGGGTGGCGGTCCCGGGGAAATCGCCACCGTACTGGTTGAGGCCGCTGTAGGTGCAGTTGAAGAGATAACGGCACTGCATCTCCTCCTGGCCGCCGGCTTCGTCCACCACGTCGACCCCCAGGCCGCCGCTTTCGCCGCGGATCGCCGTCACGCGACTCTTGAAGCGCAACTCGACGCCGACGGCATCCAGTTCGCGACTCACTTCAGCGGCGAGTACGGCGGAGTTGAAGGCATATTCCTCGGTGAGATAAACCGCCTCGATCAGTCGATCGTCGAACAATCGACTTAATTCCTCGGACGCCGGTTGCAGCGACGCCTCGATCCCCTGACAGAAGCGTTCGAACTGTTTGGCCGTGACCTTGGAGTTATTGCGGGCAATGGCATACAACTTGGTGAAGTCGCGCACCACCACATCCGGATAATCGCGCAAGAAGCGCGGCAAGTTGACTCGACTGCGAAAGGCCGTGACGAAACTGCGGGGATAGTGATAACCGTTATGGACGCGTGCCTGATTGTGATAAGAGGCGCGCTTCAACAGCCCGTCTTCCCGCTCGACCAGAGTGACTTTCGCAAAGCCTCTCACGCGCATGAGATACAGGGCCGTCATGGCCCCGTAAAATCCGCCACCTATGACGATCGCATCTCTCATGATCGTCAGGCCATGCCGGATTGAGTGGCCGGCCTTGCGGCATTGCCGCCCTGCACTACTTCGACATTGAGCTTGTCACGGCGCGTCATGACCGCACTCGTGAACTCCTGGGCGACATGATAGAGCGGCCCTTCGTTGACTCTGTGGGTCAACTGCAGGACATATTCGCCGAGCACCAGCAGGACCAGCGAAATGAGAAAGAACATGCCGGACTGCTGTAATGAAATCGTCACCCAACCTGGCGCGACGTCATCCTTGAACAGGCCGATGGCGATGACGTAGATCGAATAGAGCAGATTGGACAGGGCCCCGACGATGGACAGGAAACTGACCATGCGCATGGGCTTGCGGGTGGAGGACACCAGCAGCCGGGCACCGCGATCGAAGCTGCCTGACAACCGCTTGGGCTTGGTGCTGCGCGGCGGCATGCTGTATTCGAGATTGATCCGCGAGAAGCCCGCCGTCGCCGGCAGATGGCGATAGGTCAGCGCCGGCGCGGGGTGGCGCAGGATGTAATTGATGACCTTCTTGCTGAGCATCCGGTACTGAGGCGCATCCTTGGCCAGATCGACGCCGTTGAACTGCTTGTAGAGACTGTTGAAGCCCTTGGAGCAAAGACTGTAGGACAGGGTCTGCCGAACTTTCTGCTGATTGTTGGCGAACACCACGTCGATGCCACCGGCAGCCTGTTGCAACATGTCGGGCAAGAAGGCGATGTCATCGGTTTCCGGATCTATGACGACCGCGAAGTCTCCCAGCGCATTCTCCAGTCCCACCCAGGCGGCGGTATCGGAGTCCACTTCCTTGGTCAGGGCATATACCTGCAGATTGGGCAGGCCATTGATGCTGGTGAGTTGCTTCAATCGAGCTACGCTGTCATCAGAAGAGGCGTTGTCGACAATGATAAGTTCGTAGTCACTTACCAAGGGACCGATAACAGTTGCCGCGCGCTCCAGGACGCTCTGCAACTCGGTAGCCTGATTACGCACAACGAACACGACTGAAAGTAGGACGGGATAAAAGGCCATGACGCGAACCTCCAGAGGCGCTCCAGATACAAGCAATGCAGACGGTTAGCCAACGGAGAGTACAGATAAATTCGGCAGGTTTTTGTCTGCTGCTCTATGCTGTGATCACAGCCACAAATCGCCACTGGAAGAGCTTGGAAGTCGGACAAGGTCGCCGTTTTTGCCCTATCCTCCAAACTGCTGTAACGGTTCGGCAAGGGCAGTTGAAGGCGTCGGATCGCGAGGAGAGGTTCTGGAAAGGAATCTGGTGTCCCAGAGTGGGGTCGAACCACCAACCTTCCCCTTAGGAGGGGGATGCTCTATCCAATTGAGCTACTGGGACAGGAAAGGGCGCTCATGGTAACGAGCAGCGGAAGGTTTGTCATGTTCCGGTTCAGGCAGCGCGACACTGCGCGCGGGGCGGCACAGGCAGGAAGTTCTTCGGCAGCTTTGCAATTTGTTCTGTACGTCGGTAAATTGACGTCAATAAAAACAGATACCTAGGGACAGGTGGTTACAGAGTCCAAGGTGCCGTGAGTGCTAGCGGAACGAGACGAGGGCTTATGCCTTCACTGATTTTTGACTCCAGATGAAGTACCTCAATGACCCAGGCCATTAGATCCTACTCAAGCCGTACCGCTGACAAATTCGTCGTGCGTCTGCCCGAGGGCATGCGAGAGCGCATCGCGGATGTGGCCCGCAACCATCATCGCAGCATGAACTCCGAAATCATCGCGCGTCTCGAGCAGAGCTTGCAGCAAGAGGGCGCCCTTGGGGACGAACCCGGGCTTCGCCTGGACAGTCCGGAGATCACCGCCAGCGAGCGGGAGTTGCTGCAGCGCTTTCGGCAACTGTCGGGTCGCCAGCAGAACGCCCTGATCTCGCTGATCGCCCACGACATCGACGCCGCATCCTGACGGCGCCAGGGCTGCCCGGCGCCTGGGCAGCCCGTTGCACCCTGCCCTGCCCTACATCAGGAACAGGGTGGCGAGTCCCAAGAAGATGAAGAAGCCGCCGCTGTCGGTTACCGCGGTGATCAGGACGCTCGACCCCATGGCCGGGTCGCGACCGAAGCGCTGCAGGGTCATGGGAATCAGCACGCCCATGAACGCCGCCAGCAGCAGATTTAGGGTCATGGCCCCCATCATCACCAGGCCCAGGGACCAGCTGCTGTAGAGATAGAAGGCCACCAGCCCGATCACCCCACCCCAGATGACGCCATTGCACAGGGCGACGCCCATCTCCTTGCGCAGCAGGCGCGCGGTGCTGGTCACACTGATCTGCCCCAGCGCCATGGCGCGCACGATCATGGTGATGGCCTGGTTGCCCGAGTTGCCGCCAATGCCGGCGACGATGGGCATGAGCGCGGCCAGGGCCACCAGTTTCTCGATCGAGCCCTCGAACAGGCCGATGACCCGCGAGGCGATAAAAGCCGTGATGAGGTTGGTGGCCAGCCAGGTCCAGCGGTTGCCCACCGATTTCCACACCGAGGCGAAGACGTCTTCGTCTTCGCGCAGACCGGCCATGTTGAGGACTTCGCTTTCGCTTTCCTCGCGGATCAGGTCGACCATCTCGTCGATGGTGAGACGGCCGATCAGCTTGCCGTTCTTGTCCACCACCGGCGCCGAAACCAGGTCGTAGCGTTCGAACGCCTGGGCCGCGTCATAGGCGTCGCCGTCCGGATGGAAGGCCACCGCCTCCTTCGCCATGACTTCGACCACCAGCTTTTCCGGATCGTTGACCAGCAGTCGCTTGATCGGCAGCACCCCCTTGAGGATGCTGTCGTTGTCGACCACGAACAGCTTGTCGGTGTGGTCGGGCAGCTCTTTCAGCCGGCGAAGATAACGCAGCACCACTTCCAGGGCGACGTCATCGCGGATGGTCACCATCTCGAAGTCCATCAGCGCGCCCACCTGGTCCTCTTCGTAGGACAGGGCGGAGCGCACCCGCTCGCGCTGCTGGGCGTCGAGGGCCTCCATCAGTTCATGGACGACGTCGCGCGGCAGGTCCGGCGCCAGGTCGGCGAGTTCGTCGGCGTCGAGCTGACCGGCCACCGCAAGGATTTCCTGATCGTCCATGTCGGCGATCAGCGTCTCGCGGACGGCGTCCGAGACCTCCAGCAGGATCTCGCCGTCACGCTCGGTCTTGACCAGCCCCCAGACGGTCAGGCGGTCTTCCTGCGGCAGGGCTTCGAGGATGAAGGCGACGTCGGCCGGGTGCAGCTCGTCCAGCCGGGCACGCAGCTCTTCGAGGCCCTCTTCGGGGATATCGGCGGGGGATACGGGGGCGCGATCGTGGTCTTCACGCGCCTCGACGGCGAGGTCGTAGCGCTCCAGCAACTCGACGACCTGGGCGAGACGCTCCTGCAGCGTCTCGTGGGGCTTTCTGATTTCTGCTTCGTTCACTACGGTCATAGCGCACTCCGGCCCGCCGGCGGAGCGCACCGACGAACCCTATCTCAACAACGGGACGAAAAAGGCGATTGAGTGTTGACTGGGTAAGTCCATAAGGGGGGATGACCACTGCCCCGGCGGGGCTGACGGCGGGGATGATACACCGGACCGGTTACGGGTGCGAACGCAAAAGGTTTTCAAAACAGCTATTTGCAAGGGCTCTGGGCCGGTATCGAAGCCGCGCTTGCAACGCTCGTCCCGCGGTCGTTAACCCGCTAAGCTTGAGCGCTACGTCAAGGAGGACGTCCCATGAAGAAGCTCGTCGTGCTCGGCCTGTTGCTGGGCTGCGCCTCTGCCCAGGCGGCCACGGTCTATCGTTGCGAAGATGCCGCCGGCCACCTCACCTTTTCCACCAGCGGCTGTGCTTCGGACAGCGACAGCCGCCTGCAACGCGCGGACAATCCCCGCCCGGGCGGCGCCAGGCCCACGCTGATGGCGAAACCCAAGGCCCCTCCGCGCAAGGAGGCGCAACGCCCACCAACAGTGGTGGCAGCCAGAACGGATGGGTGCGGTGATCTGCTCAGCCCCAGCGAAAGGCGGCAGGCGATCATCCGGGGACAGGTCAGGGTCGGCATGAGCCGGGCGGACGTGGAGAACGCCCTGGGACCACCGCAGCGGATCTCCCAGCTGGACGCCCTGACTCGCTATCACTACGAGGCGCGCCAGCGCAAGGAACGCTCGCGCCTGGTGACCTTCGACGACCAGGGTTGCGTGCGTCGACGCTGACGCCCGCAACCGGCCGGCGCCGCGTCAGAGCACGGCGCGGGGGTAGGAGCCGAGGACCTTGAGCGCCACGGCGCTGGTGGACAGGCGCTCCAGCACATCGCGGATCAGCGGATCGGCCTGGTGGCCGAGGAAATCGATGAAGAAGACATAGGTCCACTTGCCGCTGCGCGAGGGCCGCGTCTCGATCCGGCTGAGATCGATGTTGTTGGTATGGAACGGCAGCAGCAGCTCGTGCAGGGCACCCGGCTTGTTCTGCATGGAGACGATGATGGAGGTCTTGTCGTCGCCACTGGGCGGCACCTCCTGGTTGCCGATGATGAGGAAGCGCGTGGAGTTGTCCGGGCGATCCTCGATCTTCTGCTGCACCGGGGTCAGGCCATAGAGCGAGGCCGCCATGTCACCGGCGATGGCCGCGCTGTTCCACTCCCCCTTCACCCGCCGCGCCGCTTCGGCATTGCTGGCCACCGCCACCCGCTCGACGCTGGGGTAGTAGGAGTCCAGCCACTTGCGGCACTGGGCCAGCGACTGGGCGTGGGAATAGATGCGGGTGATGCTGTCGGCCTTGGTGTTCTCGCCGATCAGCAGGTGGTGGTGGATGCGCAGCTCCACCTCGCCGCAGATCGAGAGGTTGTGCTCGAGGAAGCTGTCCAGGGTGTGGTTGACCGCCCCTTCGGTGGAGTTCTCCACCGGCACCACGCCGAAGTTGGAGGCGCCGGCGGCGACCTCGCGGAAGACCTCGTCGATGGCCGCCATGGGCCGGGTCACCACGGCCTTGCCGAAGTGCTTGAGCGCCGCGGCCTGGGAGAAGGTACCTTCCGGGCCGAGGTAGGCCACGTGCAACGGCTCTTCCAGGGCCAGGCAGCAGGACATGATCTCGCGGAACAGTCGCGCCATGTCTTCGTCACGGACCGGACCGCCGTTACGCTCCATCACCCGCTTGAGCACCTGGGCCTCGCGCTCGGGCCGGTAGAACACGGGCTTTTCGCCCTCCGCCAGCGTTCCCATCTTGACCCTGGCCACGTCCTGGGCGCAGCGGGCACGTTCGCTGATCAGCTCCTGGATGCGTTCGTCCAGACTGTCGATACGCAGGCGCAGGGCCTTGAGCTCGTGTTCGGACATGATCAGCCGTGCTCCTTCTCGAATTCGGCCAGATAGGTCACCAGCGCCTGGACGGCTTCCAGGGTCACGGCGTTATAGATGGAGGCGCGCATGCCCCCCACCGAACGATGGCCCTGCAGATACAGCAGGCCGCGCGCTTCGGCGCCCTCGAGGAAGGCCTTGTCGAGGCGCTCGTCCGCCAGGCGGAAGGGCACGTTCATCCAGGAGCGGTCGTTCTTGGCGATGGGGTTGCTGTAGAAGTCGCTGGCGTCGATGAAGCCGTACAGCAGCTCCTTCTTCTGGCGATTCAGGCGCTCCATGGCGGGCAGACCGCCCTGCTCCTTCAGCCACTTGAACACCAGGCCCGACAGGTACCAGGAGAAGGTGGCCGGAGTGTTGTACATGGAGCCGTTGTCGGCCTCGACCTTGTAGTCGAGCAGCGTCGGGCAGGCGGCGCGGGCGCGACCCAGCAGATCTTCGCGGACGATCACCACCACCAGGCCGCTGGGCCCGATGTTCTTCTGCGCGCCGGCGTAGATCAGCCCGAAACGTGAGACGTCCAGCGGGCGCGAGAGGATGTCGGAAGAGGCATCCGCCACCAGGGGTACGTCACCCACGTCCGGAATCCAGTCGAACTCCAGACCGCCGATGGTTTCGTTGGGGGTGTAGTGGACGTAGGCGGCGTCCTTGGACAGCTGCCATTCGTGCTGCCCCGGAATGGCGAAGTAATCGTAGCCCTTGGAACTGGCGGCGACGTTGACGGTGCCATAGTGCCGCGCCTGCTCGATGGCCTTGCGCGACCAGATGCCGGTGTCGATGTAGTCGGCCTTGCCGCCCTCGGGCATCAAATTCATCGCCAGCTGGGCGAATTGCAGACTAGCGCCGCCCTGGAGGAACAGCACCCTGTAGTTGCTGGGGATGGCCAGCAACTCGCGCAGGTCGGCCTCGGCCTGGTTCGAGATGGCGGTGAAGTCTTCACCGCGGTGGCTCATTTCCATCACCGACAGGCCACGGCCCTGCCAATCCAGCAGATCGGCCTGGGCCTGGCGCAGCACAGCTTCAGGCAGGGCCGCCGGGCCGGCGCAGAAGTTGTAGGCACGCTTGCTCATCACTCGTCATCCTCGTTGGGCAGATCATCGCTCGGCACGTCGCTGGCACCGGGCAGCACATCGTCCTGGTCGGGTTCGTGGCTGTCGACCGGCAATTCCTTGTCGAGCACCTCGTCGTCGAGCTCGGCTTCGTGATCCAGCAGCTCTTCGTCCACCGAAGGCTCCTGCACCCGCTCCAGGCCCACCAGCTTCTCGCCCTTGCCGAGCTTGATGAGGGTGACGCCCTGAGTGTTGCGGCCGGTACGGGAGATGCCCTCGACCGGCGTCCGCACCAGGGTGCCCTGGTCGGAGATCAGCATGATCTCCTCGCCGTCCAGCACCTGGATGGCGCCGATCAGGGGGCCGTTGCGCTCGTTGATGACCATGGCGATCACGCCCTGGCCGCCACGACCACGCTGCGGGTATTCGGCCATGGCGGTGCGCTTGCCGAAGCCGTTGAGGCTGGCGGTGAGGATCTCGGCGCCCGGCTCGGGGATCAGCATGGAGATCAGCCGCTGGTTCTCGGCCAGACGCATGCCCCGCACGCCGCGGGCGGTACGGCCCATGGTGCGCACATGGCGTTCCTTGAAGCGGATGACCTTGCCACCGTCGGAGAACAGCATGACCTCGCGGGCCCCATCGGTGATGGCGGCGGCGATCAGGCTGTCGCCCTCTTCCAGCTTTAGCGCGATCAGGCCGTTGCTGCGCGGACGGCTGAACTGCACCAGCGGGGTCTTCTTCACGGTGCCGTTGCGGGTGGCCATGAAGATGTAGGCGCCGGTGGGCTCGTCCTGGTCGGCATCGAGGACTTCGCCCTCTTCGCCTTCGCTTTCGACATCGTCTTCCACCAGCACGGCGTCTTCGATGTCCAGGTTGTCGTCCTGCTCGCCCAGGTCCTCGTCACCGGCCGGCGCCTGCTGACGTATGGCTTCCAGATCGACCGGCAGCATGGCGGTGATGCGCTCGCCTTCGGCCAGCGGCAGCAGGTTGACCAGCGGACGGCCACGGGCAGCGCGGGAGGCCTCGGGGATCTCGTAGGTGCGCTTCCAGTAGACCTTGCCCAGGCTGGAGAACAGCAGCAGGGTGGTATGGCTGTTGGCGACCAGCAGGTGTTCGATGTAGTCCTCTTCCTTGACCGCCGAGGCCGAGCGGCCGCGACCGCCCCGGCGCTGGGCCTGGTAGGCGTGCAGCGGCTGGGACTTGGCGTAGCCGCCATGGGAGATGGTGACGACGCGGTCTTCCTCGGTGATGAGGTCGGCGATGGTCAGGTCCACCTGGGAGGCGATGATCTCGGTGCGACGCTTGTCGCCGAACTCGGCCTTGACCTTTTCCAGCTCCTCGCGGATGACTTCCATCAGCCGCTCAGGGTTGGTCAGGATGCGGATCAGCTCGCCGATCTGCAGCAGGATCTCCTGGTACTCGGCGATGAGCTTTTCGTGCTCCAGGCCGGTCAGGCGGTGCAGACGCAGATCCAGGATGGCCTGGGCCTGCTCGGGCGAGAGGTAATACTTGCCCTCGTGCAGGCCGTACTGCTCGGGCAGGTCGTCCGGACGGCAGGAATCGGCGCCGGCGCGCTCGACCATCTCGCGTACCGCGCTGGATTCCCAGGGCGTGGCGATCAGGCGTTCCTTGGCTTCGGCCGGGGTCGGCGAGCTCTTGATCAGCTCGATGACCGGATCGATGTTGGACAGGGCGACCGCCTGGCCTTCGAGGATGTGGCCACGCTCACGCGCCTTGCGCAGTTCGTAGACGGTGCGCCGGGTCACCACTTCGCGACGGTGGCGAATGAAGGCTTCCAGCAGTTCCTTGAGGTTCAGGGTCCGCGGCTGGCCGTCGAGCAGGGCCACCACGTTGATGCCGAACACCGTCTGCAGCTGGGTCTGGGCGTAGAGGTTGTTGAGCACCACCTCGGGGGTTTCGCCGCGACGCAGCTCGATGACCACGCGCATGCCGTCCTTGTCGGACTCGTCGCGCAGCTCGGTGATGCCTTCGATCTTCTTCTCTTTCACCAGCTCGGCGATCTTCTCGATCAGCCGTGCCTTGTTGAGCTGGTAGGGCAGCTCGGTGATGACGATCTGCTGGCGATTGGCGCTCTTGTCGATGTCCTCGACTTCGGCGCGGGCCCGCACATAGATGCGGCCACGACCGGTGCGATAGGCCTCGATGATACCGGCGCGACCGTTGATGATGCCCGCGGTCGGGAAGTCCGGACCGGGGATGTACTGCATCAGGTCGTCGACGGTCAGCTCGCTGTTCTCGATCAGCGCCAGGCAGCCATCGATGACCTCGCCGAGGTTGTGCGGCGGGATGTTGGTGGCCATGCCGACCGCGATGCCGCTGGAGCCGTTGACCAGCAGGTTGGGGATGCGCGTGGGCATCACCGCCGGGATCTGCTCGGTGCCGTCGTAGTTGGGCACCCAGTCGACGGTTTCCTTGTCCAGGTCGGCCAGCAGTTCGTGGGCGAGCTTGGACATCCGCACTTCGGTGTATCGCATGGCCGCGGCGTTGTCGCCGTCGACCGACCCGAAGTTGCCCTGGCCATCCACCAGCATGTAGCGCAGCGAGAAGGGCTGGGCCATCCGCACGATGGTGTCGTAGACGGCGGTGTCGCCGTGGGGGTGGTACTTACCGATGACGTCACCCACCACACGGGCGGATTTCTTGTACGGCTTGTTCCAGTCGTTGCCCAGCTCGCTCATGGCGTAGAGCACGCGCCGGTGCACCGGCTTGAGGCCGTCGCGCACATCCGGCAGGGCCCGGCCGACGATGACGCTCATCGCGTAGTCGAGATACGACTGCCGCAATTCGTCTTCGATATTGACCGGGAGGATTTCTTTGGCCAGTTCACCCATGAGAAGCCTGGTTCCTTCTGATCTGAAAAGCGCTAGGGCTCGTCCGCATGTCGGCCGAGCCTGATATAGGAGAGGCGAAAGCCCGTCTGGCGGCGCCTGCCACCGGCGGCGCGAAGGCGCTCCAGCCGGTTTTCAGCACTGCATCGCCGCCTGCCGAGGGCTTTCGAACAAAGCCTGTGCAAAGAGCGAAATTCTAACACATTCAGGGATGTATCCGCCCCTGGCGATCACCTCAATGCAGGCGGCGCCGATTCATCAGCTCGGCCATCTTCTTGGCGTCCGGACGCTCCACCACCCCGCGCTCGGTGACGATGGCGTCGATGAGATCGGCCGGGGTCACGTCGAACACCGGATTGAAGGCCTCGACCTCGGCGGCGATGCGCTGGCCACCGGCTTCCAGCAACTCGTGACCGGCGCGCTCCTCGATGGGGATGTCGTCACCGGACGCCAGATTCATGTCGATGGTGGAGCTGGGCGCCACCACCATGAAGCGCACGCCGTGGTGCATGGCGATGACCGCCAGGTTGTAGGTGCCGATCTTGTTGGCCACGTCGCCGTTGGCGGTGATCCGATCGGCGCCGACGATCACCCAGGCGACGTTGCGCGTCTTCATCAGGTGCGCCGCGGCGGCATCGGCGTTGAGGCTGACCGGGATGCCCTCGCCGGCCAGCTCCCAGGCGGTTAGCCGCGAGCCCTGCAGCCAGGGGCGGGTCTCGTCGGCGTGGACGCATTCCACCAGGCCGTCCAGGTGCGCGGCGCGCAGGACGCCCAGGGCGGTGCCGAAACCACCGGTGGCCAGGGCGCCGGTGTTGCAGTGGGTAAGGAAGGTCTGCTTGCTGGCGTCGTGCTTGCGGATCAGCTCGACGCCCAGCTGGGCCATGGTCAGGTTGGCCTCGCGATCGCTCAGGTGGATGGCCACCGCCTCGGCTTCCAGCGCCGCCAGGGCGCCCTCCCCGGCCATGCGCGTCAGGCGCTCGCGCATCCGGTTGAGCGCCCAGAACAGATTGACGGCGGTGGGACGCGACGCGGCCAGCAGTTCGAAGTCGGCACTGACGGTGGCTTGCCAGTCCTCACCCGCCGCGGCACGTTGCCGGGCACCCAGCACCACGCCATAGGCGGCGCTGATGCCGATGGCCGGCGCGCCGCGTACCAGCATGTCGCGGATGGCCTGAGCCACCTCGGCGGCGCTGTGACAGGCGACCCAGTGTTCGCGCAGCGGCAACAGGCGCTGGTCGAGCAGGTGCAGGGCACCGTCCCGCCATTCGATCGCCTTGATCTTTTCCGCCGCCAGCAGACGCTCTCGCATGATCTCTCCTCGACCTGAATCTGTAGCCCGCCAGTATACCGGCATCGGCGTGCGGATTTAGCGGTAGCGCCGCAAGGACCGCTATACTGCCGGCTCGCCCCTCTTGGAACCGCCACCGATGCCCACCCCCGCGCCCCTGGACCTCTTGTTGCTCCCCAGCTGGATCGTGCCGGTGGAGCCTGCCGGAGTAGTCCTGCGCGATTACGCCCTGGGCGTGCGCGACGGCTGCATCGCCCTGCTCGCGCCGCGTAGCGAGGCCCTGCGTCAGCCGGCCAAGGAGACCCTGGAGCTGCCGGGCAAGGTGCTGATCCCCGGGCTGATCAACGCCCATGGTCACGCCGCCATGACCCTGTTTCGCGGCATGGCCGACGACCTGCCGCTGCAGACCTGGCTGCAGGATCATATCTGGCCCGCCGAAGGGCGCTGGGTCGACGAGGACTTCGTCCGCGACGGCACCACCCTGGCCATCGCCGAGCAGATCCGTGGCGGCATCACCTGCTTCTCGGACATGTACTTCTATCCCCAGGTGGCCTGCGAGGCGATCCATCGCACCGGGGTGCGCGCCCAGGTCTGCCTGCCGATCCTCGACTTCCCCATTCCCGGCGCCCGCACCGCGGACGACATGATCCGCCGTGGCCTGGAACTGTTCGACGACATGAAGCTGCACGAGCGAATCAGCGTGGCCTTCGGCCCCCATGCGCCCTATACCGTGGCCGACGCCAAGCTCGAACAGATCCTGGTCCTGGCCGAGCAACTGCAGGCACCGATCCAGATGCACGTGCACGAGACCGCCTTCGAGGTGGAGCAGGCGCTGCAGCAGACCGGTGAGCGGCCGCTCAGCCGGCTGCGGCGACTGGGCCTGCTCGGGCCGCGCTTCCAGGCGGTGCACATGACCCAGGTGGATGACGAGGATCTGGAAAACCTGGTCGAGACCAACAGCCATGTCATCCACAGTCCCGAATCCAATCTCAAGCTGGCCAACGGCTTCTGCCCGGTGGAACGGCTCTGGCAGGCCGGCGTGAACGTCGCCATCGGCACCGACGGCGCGGCCAGCAACAACGATCTCGATCTGCTCGGCGAGACCCGTACCGCCGCCCTGCTGGCCAAGGCCGTGGCCGGCTCGGCCACCGCCCTGGATGCCCATCGCGCGCTGCGCCTGGCCACCCTGAACGGTGCTCGCGCCTTGGGGCTGGAGCGCTGCCTGGGCTCGCTGGAAGTCGGCAAGGCCGCCGACCTGACCGCCGTCGACCTCAGCGGCCTCGCCCAGCAGCCGCTCTACGACCCCGTTTCGCAACTCATCTATGCCACCGGCCGCGACCGCGTCAGCGAGGTCTGGGTCGGCGGCGTGCCGCTGCTGCGCCAGAGCGAACTCGTGCGCCTGGACGAGGCCGAACTCATAGCCAATGCGCAGCAGTGGGCCACCCGTATCCAGCAGGGCGCCTGACGCGCCCCGCTCCCTTGCCTCTGGAGAACCCCATGTCCAACGTCGATAACGCCGAGATCGCCAAGTTCGAGGCCCTCGCCTACCGCTGGTGGGACCGCGAGAGCGAATTCAAGCCGCTGCACGACATCAATCCGCTGCGCGTCAACTGGATCGACCAGCACGCGGGCCTGGCCGGCAAGAAGGTGCTGGACGTCGGCTGCGGTGGCGGCATCCTCAGCGAGGCCATGGCCCAGCGCGGTGCCCAGGTGACCGGCATCGACATGGCCGAGGCGCCCCTGGCCGTCGCCCGCCTGCACCAGCTGGAATCCGGCGTGCCGGTGGAGTACATCCAGGAGACCACCGAGGACCACGCGCGCAAGCACGCCGGCACCTATGACGTGGTGACCTGCCTGGAGATGCTCGAGCACGTGCCGGATCCCTCCTCGGTGATCAAGGCCTGCCACGACCTGGTCAAGCCGGGCGGCCAGGTGTTCTTTTCCACCATCAACCGCAATCCCAAGGCCTATCTGTTCGCCATCGTCGGTGCCGAATACGTGCTGCGCTTGCTGCCGCGGGGCACCCACGATTTCCGCAAGTTCATCCGCCCCTCGGAACTGGGTGCCTGGGCCCGCGCCGCCGGCCTCAACCTGCGCGACGTCATCGGCCTCACCTACAACCCGCTGACCAAGAGATACAAGCTCGAAGGCGACGTGACGGTGAACTACATGGTGCGCACCCAGCGCGAGGACTAGGCCATGCGTCTGCAAGCGGTCCTCTTCGACATGGATGGCACCCTGCTCGACACGGCGCCGGACTTCATCGCCATCATCCAGGGCATGCGCCAGGACAGGGGCCTCGCGCCCGCCGATGAGGCCCGCCTGCGCGGGGTCATCTCCGGTGGTGCCAAGGCGATGATCCTGGCCGGCTTCGAGATCGACCCCCTGGGCGCCGAACTCGAACCCCTGCGCCTGGAGTTTCTCGAGCGCTACCAGACGCAATGCGCGGTCCACACCCGGCTGTTCGACGGCATGGACGAGATCCTGCGCGATCTCGACGCCGCCCGGTTGCGCTGGGGCGTGGTGACCAACAAGCCGGTGCGCTTCGCCGAGCCGATCATGCAGCGCCTGGGCCTGGCCGAGCGCTCGGCCTGCCTGGTCTGCCCGGACCACGTCACGCACAGCAAGCCGGATCCGGAGATGGTGCTGCTGGCCTGCCGGCAACTGGACGTGGATCCGCAGACCGCCCTATTCATCGGTGACGACCTGCGCGACATCGAATCCGGTCGCGCCGCTGGCAGCAAGACGGTGGCAGCGCGCTACGGCTACATCCATCCGGACGACCGCCCCGAGCACTGGGGCGCCGACGCCATCATCGACCATCCGCTGGAATTGCGCGCCCTGCTCGATCGCGCGCTGTGCGGCTGCTAGAGGTTCAGATGTTCGACTACCAGGCTCCGGCCGAGCTGCTCAAGGACCGCGTCATCCTCGTCACCGGTGCCAATCGCGGCATCGGCGCCGCCCTCGCCAAGGGCTGCGCCGCCCTGGGCGCCAGCGTCATCCTCCAGGGTCGCGATGCCGCGGCGCAGGATCAGGTGTGTCAGGAGATCCTGGCCAGCGGTGGCCAGGCCGAGACCCTGGTGCTGGATCTCGAACAGGCCGATGCGGCCGCCTATGCCGCCGTGGCGGAGCGGCTGAGACAACGTCACGGGCGCCTGGATGGCCTGGTGCACAACGCCGGCCTGCTCGGGCCGCGGGTGCTGCTGGAAGAGACGCCCGCCGCCGCGCTGGCGCAGGTGCTGCAGGTCAATGTCCAGGCCGGCTTCGCCCTGACCCAGGCCCTGCTGCCGCTGCTCAGGGCGGCCGGTGAGGCCTCGCTGATCTTCACGTCCAGCAGTGTCGGTCGCAAGGGTCGGGCCGGCTGGGGCGCCTATTCGGTGTCCAAGTTCGCCACCGAGGGCCTGATGCAGGTCTGGGCCGAGGAGCTGGCCGAGGACGGCATCCGGGTCAACAGCGTCAACCCGGGCGGTACCCGCACCGCCATGCGGGCGGCGGCCTATCCCGAAGAGGACCCGGCCCGGGTGCCCGCGGCGGAGGCCATCCTGCCGGTCTATCTCTATCTGCTCGGTCCGGCCAGCCGGGGCACCACTGGCCAGGCGCTCAACGCCCAGTAGCGAAGTCGATCAGACGTGGAAGCGCTGCACCAGGCGCGCGAGCTCGTCACCCAGTTCGGCCAGCTCGCGGCTGGCTGAGGCCGTGGCCGCCATCGCCTGGCTGGACTGATCGGCGCCGTCGCGAATCCGGGTGACATTGACCGCCACCTCTTCGGCCACCCCGCGCTGCTGCACGGCCGCCGCGGCGATCTGCTGATTCCTCTGCTGGATGCTGGCCACCGCCGTGGCGATACCGGCAAAGGCGCGCCGGGTATCGCCGGCACTGTCCAGGGTGTCGACGAGCAGGGTCTCGCTCTGCTGCATCCGTGCGACCGCTTCGCCGCTGCCCTTCTGCAGCACCACGATGAGCCGTTCGATCTCGACGCTCGACTGCTGGGTACGGCGCGCCAGGGCCCGGACTTCGTCAGCGACCACGGCGAATCCCCGCCCCTGCTCACCGGCGCGCGCCGCCTCGATGGCCGCGTTGAGCGCCAGCAGGTTGGTCTGCTCGGCCACCGCCTTGATCACGTCCAGCACGCTGCTGATCGCCTGGCTGTCGTGGGACACGCCTTCGAGGCGCTCGGCGGCGGACCGGACATCCACCCCCAGGGTCTCGATACCGGCCAGACTGCGGCCGATCACCGCCTGGCCATCGCTGACCTGGCGCTCGGCCTGATCGCCGGCACCGGCGGCGGCCTCGGCATCTGCGGCGACCCCCTGGGCCGTGGCGGCCAGTTCGGCCATGGCCGCGGCCACCTGATCGGTTTCCTCGCGCTGCCGGGTCACGCCCCGCTGCGCCTCGCGGGCCTGTTCGGCCAGGGCGGCGGCGGACTGGCCAAGCCGGCCGATACCGCTCTGCAGCTGCAGGACCATGCCGCGCAGCGCCGCCACCATGCTGGCGCTGGAACGCTGCAACTGGCCGATCTCGTCGCCCCGATCCACCGTCAACTCGACATCCAGCTGGCCCTGGGCGATGCGCTCGGCGGCGGCGATCACCTTGCGCAGCGGCCGGACGATGGCCAGGGTGATGATCAGCGCAGCCAGGGCGCCGACGATCAGCGCCAGCAGGGCCACGCCGCCGATGGTCAGCAGGCGCTTGGTCATCATCGCCTGCAGTTCGGTTTCCTGTTGCCCATAGAGGGCATCGACCCGCTGCACCGCGGTCTCGGCCAGGCTGGTCATCCGCGCACCGGCGGTCTGCTCCTGGGCCAGGGCGGCGGCATATTCGCCGAGGCGGCGGATGAATTCCTTGATGTTGGTGGAGACATCCTGGATGACCGAGGAATAGGCCGGATCGCTCAGTTGCGGCTCGACCTTGGCCAGCAATTCCAGGGCGGCACTGGCCGAGGGCAGCGGCTGGTCGTCCACGGTACTCTTGCCGGCCCGTGCCTGGGCCTCGTCGAGACTCTTGAGCATCAGGCGATAGAGTTCGCCGACCTGCTGCGACAGGGTCAAGAGTTCGGCGCCCTGCTTGCCGCCGGAATCCTTGAGGGCATAGGCGCCGTCATCCAGCAGACCGGACTGGAGGATGTCCAGGCTGTTGGCCGCGCCCTCTACCAGAAAGGCGGCCCCCTCCATGGCCAGACGGCGCGAGGTGTGGAGTCGTTCGAAGTCGGCGAAGGCAGCGCCATAGGCCTGGATGGCCTCACGGGCGGCGCCGAGGTCGACAGCGTTGGCACTGCCCACCTCGGCCTCCAGCTGTCCCAACCGCTCGAGCACTGCCGGCAGGGCCTGCCGCAGGTGCTCGGCCTGGGCGGCCTCGCCACTCAGGCGAAAGCCCTGCTCCAGGGCGCGGACCTGCATCACCTGCCGGTTGATCGCCGCCATGTCGCGCAGGGAGCCGAATCTATGCTCGACATCCTTGAGTGCGAGCCCGCCCTGCAGGGCCAACACCAGGGTCAGCAGCAGCACCAGCCCGAAGCCCACCGCCAGCTTGGTCGCGGTTCGCCAATTGGCCAGGCGATAGCGCGCAATCCCTTTCATACCGCACCCCGACAAAATGAGTTCTACCGACGCTGTCGTCTGCAGAAGCCGATTCTTGAGAGGGTGCGGAGCAAACCGCCACTATCCGTCGCGCGCGGTTATGTCGGCGTCGCTTTGGACGGCGGCCGTTGGCCAGGGGGCCGAGCGATCAGCGACCGGCGCGGGACTCGCGAATGTAGAAGCGCGCCTTTTCGGCGTTCTTCACGCAACCGGTGTAGGCCTCGACCTGCTGCTGCGTCTTGGCGGTGGACAGCAAGGCCAGCGCCTTGGAATAGCTCACCGTGCCGGAAAAGCCTTCGGCCTTGGCCAGGTCGAGTTCCTGCCAGGCGGAACGGGTCTGGGCGGCGCAGCTGTCGCGATTGACCACCTTGCCCGAACAGCCGGCGAGCACCACGGCAGCCAGCGTAGCGGCCAGGACGGGAACCAGTTTCGCTTTCATCTCTCTTTCTCCTTGCACCTGCAACCGGCCGGAACGGCCGGATAACCGCAGCGTAGACCGCCAACCCCAAGCGCTGTTCAGCGCCGGTTGCGCAGAAACTCGACCACTGCGGCCTGGTCACCGCTGAAGATCACCCGGGACGCCTTGCTCTCGCGCTGATAGGCGTACATGGGATCGTAGTATTCCGCCAGCAGGCCCTCGATCCAGCCGCGATGCGCCGCGACGTCACCCGAGCGCTCCTGCTCGGCGAGGGCGTCCTCGAGAATGGCCGACAGGCGCTGGAAGCGTTCGCCCCCCAGGCGCTTGGCGATGCCGGAGAGACTCTTGCGCAGCTGCTCGGCGAACAGGCCGAAGCCCTGTTCGGGGCCGTACAGGGCCACGAATTCCGCCGCCAGGTCGATGACGTAGTCGCGCAGGATGCGCTCGATACGGTTTTCCCGGCTGTCTTCCAGCCAGACCAGCGGGTACTGCTGCATGCCCTGGTGCAATTCCAGCGGCAGGGAGCAGCGACCGACCAGGCGCGATTCGTCTTCCAGCACGAATTGCGCCTGCCCGTCATGGCGGCGGCGCAGCAGGTCGATGGCCAGGCTGTTCTCGAAATCGATCTGGCCCGGCTGGGGCGTGGCCCGCTTGCCGAAGCTGGAGCCGCGGTGATTGGCATGGCCTTCGAGGTCGACGGCGTTGTCGAGCTGTGCCACCACCTCGGTCTTGCCGGTGCCGGTCATGCCCCCCACCACCACGAAGCCGCACTCGGCCAGGGCCTGCTGCAGCGTGTCGATGAGAAAGGTACGCATGGCCTTGTAGCCGCCCACCACCCGTGGATAGGCGATGCCGGCTTCGCTGCGCAGCCATTCCTGACTGATCTGGGAGCGCAAGCCACCGCGGAAGCAATAGAGGTAGCCCTCCGGATGGGCCTGGGCGAAGTCGGCCCAGGCCTGGATGCGCGCCTCCTTCACCGCCCCGGACACCAGCTGGTGACCCAGTTGCAGCGCCGCCTGCTGACCCTGCTGCTTGTAGCGGGTGCCGACGCGTTGGCGCTCCAGGTCATTCATCAGCGGCAGGTTGGTGGCCTGGGGAAAGGCGCCCTTGGCGAATTCCACGGGGGCGCGGACATCGACCAGGGGGACATCGCTCAGGAACAGCGCCCGCAGGTCGCGGGCATCCTCACGCTGGCTCATCAGGCCACCTCGACCGCATGGGCGCGCCGGCTCACCAGCTGCCCTATGGGTTGCAGGGCCAGGCCCAGCTCCGCCGCCACGGCGAGAAACTCCGCCTCGCCCTCGGGTGCCACGGCCACCAGCAGGCCGCCACTGGTCTGGGGGTCGCACAGCAGCTGGCGGCGGCCTTCATCCAGCGGGGCGATACGGCTGCCGTAGCTGTCGAAGTTGCGCTCGGTCCCGCCAGGCACGCAGCCCTGCTGCAGATAGAAATCCACGCCTTCCAGGCGGGGAATGGCGGCGAAGTCGAGTTCGGCGGTGAGGCCACTGCCGTCGGCCATCTCAACCAGGTGACCCAGCAATCCGAAGCCGGTGACGTCGGTCATCGCCGTGACGCCGGCCAGGCGGCCGAAACGGCTACCGGGACGATTGAGCTGGCACATGGTGTCGCGCGCCAGATGGCGATCCTCGGGGCGCAGCAAGGCCCGCTTCTCGGCGGTGGTGAGGATGCCGATGCCCAGCGGTTTGGTCAGATAGAGGCGGCTGCCCAGGGTCGCGGTGTCGTTGCGCTTGAGATGGCGCTTTTCGACGATTCCGGTCACGGCCAGGCCGAAGATCGGCTCGGGAGCGTCGATGGAATGACCGCCCGCCAGGGGAATGCCGGCTTCGTCGCACACGCGACGACCGCCGGCGATGACCTCGCGCGCCACTTCCGGCGGCAGCACGTTGACCGGCCAGCCGAGGATGGCGATGGCCAGCAGGGGGTCGCCGCCCATGGCGTAGATATCGCTGATGGCATTGGTGGCGGCGATGCGCCCGAAATCGAAGGGATCATCGACGATGGGCATGAAGAAATCGGTGGTGGAGACCACGCCGCGCTCTTCGTCCAGGCCATAGACCGCCGCATCGTCGCGCGAGGCATTGCCCACCCACAGCCGCGGATCCAGGTGCTGGGCGCCGCTGCCGGCCAGGATGGTCTCCAGGGTCTTGGGGGCGATCTTGCAACCACAACCGGCGCCGTGGCTGTATTGGGTGAGGCGAATGGGATCGGTCATCGTTACTCCGGTTCAGCGGTGGCGCTGGTTCGACAGCCAGCGCGAAGGGGCGTAATAGTAGCAAATGCCCGTCAGCCGGCGGGCACCGACCGCGCCTAACAGATCGCCAGCCAAAGCAAAAGGGCTGTTTTCTGGCGGTAATCCACAGTTGCTGTGGATAACCTCGTGGAAAACCTCCAACCGACCCCGGACAAGCGAGCGGCGGTGCGGCGATGGACGAACTGGCGATTTTTTAGCCGGTCCGCCAACTATTTTTTCCCGTTGAAGGGTAGCGAACGGAAGCGCCGTGCGTTATGGCCAGGGTGCGCTAGCATTGCCAGTTCCCCCGGTCATAGCCGTACTCATGTCTTCTCCAGCCTCCTCCCCCCTTACCCCCTGGCAACGCGGCCTGCTGCTCGCCAGCCTCATGCTCATCGCCCTCAACCTGCGCCCGGCGCTCTCCAGTCTGGCGCCCCTGTTACGGCAGATCGAGGCCAGCACGGGTCTTTCCAGCAGCGCCATCGGCCTGCTCACCACCCTGCCGGTGCTCTGCCTGGGGTTGTTCGCGCCCCTGGCTCCGCGCCTGGCCCGCCGCTGGGGTAGCGAACGCACGCTTGGCGCCATCCTGGCATTGCTGGCCGCTGGCATCGTCCTGCGCAGCCTGCTGCCGCCCCTGGGCCTGTTTCTCGGCAGCCTGATCGCCGGCGCCTGCATCGGTATCCTCGGCGTCCTGTTGCCGGCCCTGGTCAAGCGCGATTTCCCCGCCCAGGCCGGCCAGCTGATGGGGCTCTACACCATGATGCTGTGCATAGGCGCCGCCGTGGCCGCCGGGGCCACCGCGCCGCTCGCAGAGGCATTCGACGGCCGCTGGCAACCGGCCCTCGCCACTTGGGCCCTGGTCGCCGTGGTGGCCCTGCTGGTCTGGCTGCCGCAACTGCGCCAGCCACCCACCATCGCACCGCGCCGCGGGACTGGCGGTTCGCTGTGGCGCAATCGGCTGGCCTGGCAGATCACCCTGTACATGGGCCTGCAGTCGTCGCTGGCCTATATCGTCTTCGGCTGGCTGCCCACCCTGCTGATGGATCGCGGCCTGGGCATGGTGCAGGCCGGCCTGATGCTGTCGGGTTCGGTGATGACCCAGCTGGTCAGCGCCCTCACCGCCCCCTGGCTGGCGACGCGGGGCCAGGACCAGCGCCTGGCCATCGTGGTGGTGATGAGTCTGACCCTCGCCGGCCTGCTGGGCTGCCTTTACGCCCCGGTCGGCAGTCTCTGGCTGTGGGCGGTGATACTCGGCCTGGGCCAGGGCGGGACCTTCAGCCTGGCGCTCGCCCTGCTGGTGCTGCGCTCGCGGGATGCGGAAACCGCCGGACGGCTATCGGGCATGGCCCAGGGCGCGGGCTACAGCCTGGCCTCGCTCGGTCCGCTGCTGGTGGGCATCATCCACGACGCCACCCACGGCTGGGCCCCCATGGGCGTGCTCTTCACCCTGATCGCCGTGCTGGCCACGCTGTTCGGCCTGGGTGCGGGGCGGACCCGCTACGTCAACGACGTCTAGCGGCGATAGAGTCCGGCGGCTCGACTGGCCTCGGTCTGCAGCCGCGGCGCGCGGATACCCGCTTCGCGCAGGGCACGCTGCCAGGCGTCTGCCTGGTCGCCGCCCAGGGTCACCGCCACATCGCCATTGAGCGCCAGGGCCGCCGCCAGCCGGGCGATCCAGGGTTGCTCCGGGGCTCGCTCCAGGGCGGGCAGGAGCAGCTGACCGTCGCGCTGCAACTCCTTGAGCAGAGTGGCGGCGCTCGGCAACAGTTCAGGGAGGGGCTGGCCAGCCTGCAGCCGCTCGGCATGCAGGTAGCCGCGACGGTTGCCGCGGGTGATGCCATAGAGCGTCAGCACCGTCTGCGGCTCCGCCAGTTGCAGCACCAGCAGCCCCTGCTGATCGTCCGGTCCATAGAGCATGGCCTCGCCCAGCAGGCTGTTGGCGATGACGTTGCTGGCGCCGCAATCACGCCCTTCGCACCAGTAGAGCAGCGTCGCGCCCTGCTGCTGCAGGCGCTGCCGCTCGCTGTCCAGCCGTGCCAGCGGCGGATGGCCGCTGGCCAGCTCGAAGGTCTGGGTCTGGAGCTGGCCCTCCACCTGCAGCGAGTCCTCCAGGCGCAGGCGACCGCCGATGCGACTGACTGGCCCCAGCGGATAGAGGCGTTCGGCGGTTGCCGGTCCGCTTTCGCGCACCAATTGGGCATGGTCCATGGGTGCGATCTCCGGCAGCACCTCCGCCTGCGTCGTCCCAAGGGACAGCAGCAGGCCGATCAGCAGGAGGCGTCGCAGGAAGCGGGAGCGCGGGCAGAACAGACGGCTAGGCATGCCGCATTATTCGTCGTGCCCGGTGCCGGCGGCAAAGAAGGCATTGAAACAATCTGCGACGGCCTGGGCGCCCGCCGCATCGTCCAGATGCAGATGGTGCCCGCCCGGCAATTCGTGAAGGCTGAAGTTCGGCTGTTCTCGCGCCAGGCGCATGGCCTCGGCATGGGGCGCCACCAGGCCAGCCGTGGCCACCACCAGGGCTGTGGGGCAGCGCACCGCGCGCAGACAGGCTTCGGCCTGCTCCGGGGTGAACCTCATTCGACTGGGCAGCCTCAGGTGGGGATCAGAACGCCAGGTGTAGCCACCGGGTACCGCCATCAAGCCACGCTCGGCGAGCAGCTCGGCGGCTTCCCGACTGACCGTCAGCGACCCCTTCAGCCGCGCCGCCACGGCGTCTTCCACCGTGGCGTAGACCGGCTTGCGCCGGTTGGGCAGCTCCAGCTCCGCCAGCAGCGCCTTGCCGAGTTTCTCGGCGATCTCCTCTGCCGGCGTTGTATAGGGCAGCAGGCCATCGATCAGCGCCAGGCGCTCGATCTGCTCCGGCAGGGCCGCGGCGGCGATGACGCCGACGATGGCGCCCATCGAATGGCCAAGCAGACCGAAGCGATCCCAGCCCAGTTGCCGCGCGGCCGCGAGCACATCCAGCCCATAGTCCTGAATCGCATACCCAACGCCTGC
The DNA here is from genome assembly GCF_030175875.1 of Pseudomonas sp. HR1. Lineage (NCBI taxonomy): Bacteria > Pseudomonadati > Pseudomonadota > Gammaproteobacteria > Pseudomonadales > Pseudomonadaceae > Pseudomonas > Pseudomonas sp. HR1. The sequence continues at coordinate 360,933 of NZ_JASNRF010000004.1, read as the reverse complement.
GGGACGATGGGCCGACAGACCATGACCCGGCAGGTCCAGAGCGACGATGCGCAGGCCGTGCAGCCGTGGCGCGAGCTGGGCGAAGGTCATGGCATTGTCCAGCCAGCCATGCAGCGCCAGCACCGGATAGCCATCTTCCGGACCGAAGACCCGTGCGCTCAACTCGATATGGGGCAATTCCAGCCGCAATTCCTGCACCTGGGCGGTCATGATTTCCACTCCGCGGGTGCCAGTGCGCGCTTCATGCCGGGGAGGCATCCCGCTGCAAGGGCACCACGGCTACCGTCAGCCGCGAGACACAGGTCAGGCGCCCCTCTTCATCGCTCAGGCGGATGTCCCAGACATGGCTGCTGCGCCCCAGGTGCAGGGGACGCGCCACCGCCGTCACCCGCCCGGAGCGCACGCCCCGCAGGTGGTTGGCATTGATTTCCTGACCCACGCAATAGAAGCGCGAGCGATCCACGCAGAGCATGCTGGCGATCGAGCCCACGGTTTCCGCCAGGGCCACCGACGCGCCGCCATGCAACAGCCCCATGGGCTGGTGGGTGCGGCGGTCGACCACCATGCTGGCGGTCAGGCTGCTGTCGTCCCAGGCTTCGATCCGCATGTCCAGGTGTTCGGCCAGGGTGTTCTCGAGCGCACGCCCGAGGTCCTCAGGATCCGGAAGGGTCTGCCAGATGCTCATGTACTTTCCTTGCAAGGGCGTCAGCCGTGGAAGCGACTGACCAGATCGAAACCGCCGGCCAGGGGCAGCGGCGCCTCCAGGCACAGCAGGGACGCGGTACCCATGGCCACCGGTGCCTGCCGATGACCGTGCAGCAACCAGCCGGCCAGTTCACCGACGAAGGGATTGTGGGTCACCAGCAGCAGCTCCTCCACCTCCAGTCGCGCCAGCTCCGCCAGGGCGCGTTCCGGCTCGCCGTCGGGCGTGGTCCAGGAAACGCTGCGCAACTCGCCCGGCCAGCCCAGCTGCTGTTGCACCAGGGCCGCCGTCTGCTGCGCGCGCACATAGGGACTGGCGAGGATGAGCTGCAACTCGGCACCCTTGAGCTGCAGGGCGCTACGCAGCACCTCGGCGCGACCGGTCGCGGTCAGCTCGCGCAGCTCGTCACTGGGCGCCCGCGCCTCGGCTTCGCCATGCCGCAGGAGCCAGAGCTTCATGGCGCGGTGGCGGAACGGTCGTCGGGTTGCTCGGTGGCCGGCCAGTCGGCGAAGGGCCAGGGCTTCACTTCGCTGGCGAAGGTTCCGAAGCGGACGATCTGCGCCAGATAGCTGCCCAGGGCCGCGCCAAAGGCGGTCAGACCGGGATTGGCTTCGCCCTTGATCAGGCGCACCACCAGCTGCACCAGCACCACCACCGCCAGCACGTACTGCGCACCCAGCCAGACGAACAGGAACAGCAGCATCCAGATCAGGCGCAGGCCTAGCAGCTCGCGGGAATGTTCGGGTTGGGACATGGGAATTCCTCTTTTCAGACAGTGTAGCGGCTCAATTGAGGGGGGCATCCGCCACATCGACATCGGTCTTGGGCTCGCCGCCCATCAGGGCCTCGATCACCTGCCCCAGGCTGCGGCCCTCGAACAGGATCGCATAGAGGCCGTTGACCAGGGGCATGTAGACGCCCAACTCGTCCGCTTTTTCCTTGAGCACGCGCAGGGTATTGACGCCTTCCGCGGTCTCGCCGATCTGGGCCACCGCCTCGTCCAGGGTCAATCCTCGCCCCAGGGCATGGCCGACTCGGTAGTTGCGGCTCTTCTCCGACGAGCAGGTCACGATCAGGTCCCCTACCCCGGCCAGGCCCAGGTAGGTGATGGGATTGGCGCCGCGCTGCACGGCGAAGCGGGTCATCTCGGCCAGGGCCCGGGTGATCAGCATGCTGCGGGTGTTCTCGCCCATCGCCAGGGCCGCGGCCATGCCGGCGATGATGGCGTAGACGTTCTTCAGGGCGCCGGCCAACTCCACGCCGAGACGGTCGGCACTGGCATAGACGCGGAAGGTGCGGCCGTGCAGCGCCGCCTGGACCCGCCGGCACACGGCTTCGTCCTCGCTCGCCACCACGGTGGCGGTGAGTTGGTGCTCGGCGATCTCGCGGGCGAGGTTGGGCCCGGAGATGATGCCGATGCGCGCCCGCGGCACGATTTCCGCGAGGATCTCGCTCATCAGCATGAAGGAGTGCGCCTCGATGCCCTTGGTGGTGCTGACGAGGAAACGCCCTTCCAGCTGCTGGGCGATGGGTGCCAGGGCCTGGCGCAGCGCGCTCGACGGCAGGGCCACCAGGATCAGCTCGCAGCCCTGGATGGCGCCCTGCAGGTCACTGGTGGCCTCGACCGCGGCGTGCACCTTGATACCCTTCAGATAGCGCGGATTCTCGCGCTCGCGGCGGATGGTCTCGGCCTGTTGCGGATCGCGCATCCACAGGCGCACCGGCAGCCCGTTCTCGGCGACCAGATTGGCCAGGGCGGTACCGAAGCTGCCGCCGCCCAGGACGGCGATGGGGGATTGGACTGTCATCGAAACTCTCGGCTTCACCGCAATCACGCGGCCTCGTCGCTCAGTATACGGTAGCCGCGCGCCGGCCTCAGGGCCCGTTCACGGTCTGCCGCGCATCGGCCGAACGGTATTGAAAACGCCCGAGGAATACTTATCTAGGGTGGGCAAACACCCCTTTCCCGGTACTGCCCGCCGCGTCGCCCCAAGGCGCGCGCGACCCCGAGCGGGCGCCCAGGATGGAGAATTGACTGCGAAAAGTGCACAATGGTCCGTTAACGAGCGGGGCGCTGGCCTGTGACTTTCCCGATGCCCCGGCAGTCTACTGCTACACGAAGCCATACCCAGAGCGACCTTCGGAGTCGCCAGAGCCTGGACCTAGGCCAGCTACAGGAGCTTGCATGACCAAACAACACGCCTTTACCTACGAAGACTTGCTGCGCTGCAGCCGTGGCGAGCTCTTCGGTCCGGGCAATGCCCAATTGCCCGCACCGAACATGCTGATGATCGATCGGATCACGCATATCAGTGAGGTAGGCGGGAAATACGGCAAGGGCGAACTGGTGGCGGAACTCGATATCCGTCCCGACCTCTGGTTCTTCGGTTGCCATTTCGAGGGTGACCCGGTGATGCCGGGCTGCCTGGGCCTGGATGCCATGTGGCAGCTGGTCGGTTTCTACCTTGGCTGGCAGGGCAATCCGGGTCGCGGTCGCGCCCTGGGCTCTGGCGAAGTGAAGTTCTTCGGCCAGGTACTGCCGACCGCCAAGAAGGTCACCTACAATATCCATATCAAACGCACCATCAACAGGTCGCTGATTCTGGCCATCGCCGATGGCACCGTTAGCGTGGACGGCCGCGAGATCTACTCCGCCGAAGGTCTGCGCGTCGGCCTGTTCACTTCCACCGATAGCTTCTAAGGGCTTTTCGCATGCGTCGCGTCGTCATTACCGGTCTGGGTATCGTTTCGTGCCTGGGCAATGATAAAGACACCGTTTCCGCCAACCTGCGCGCGGGTCGTGCCGGCATCCGTCACAATCCGGAATATGCCGAGATGGGTCTGCGCAGCCAGGTTTCCGGTTCCATCGACCTGAACCTCGAAGAATTGATCGACCGCAAGGTCAAGCGCTTCGTCGGCGATGCCGCCGCCTACGCCTACCTGGCGATGGAGCAGGCGATCAAGGACTCCGGTCTGTCCGAAGAGCAGGTCTCCAACCCCCGCACCGGTCTGATCGCCGGTTCCGGTGGCGCTTCCACCTTCAACCAGATGGAAGCCCTGGACATCCTGCGCGAGAAGGGCGTCAAGCGCGTCGGTCCCTACCGCGTGACCCGGACCATGAGCAGCACGGTCTCCGCCTGCCTGGCCACCCCCTTCAAGATCAAGGGCCTGAACTACTCCGTAGCCTCGGCCTGCGCCACCAGCGCCCACTGCATCGGCCTGGCCATGGAGCAGATCCAGCTCGGCAAGCAGGACGTGGTCTTCGCCGGTGGCGGCGAGGAAGAGCACTGGACCCAGAGCATGCTGTTCGATGCCATGGGCGCGCTCTCCAGCGACTACAACGAGACGCCGGAAAAGGCTTCCCGTGCCTACGACAGCAAGCGTGACGGCTTTGTCATCGCTGGCGGCGGCGGCATGGTGGTGGTCGAGGAGCTCGAACACGCCCTGGCCCGCGGCGCCAAGATCTATGCCGAGATCGTCGGCTACGGCGCGACCTCCGACGGCTACGACATGGTCGCCCCGAGCGGCGAAGGCGCCATCCGCTGCATGCAGCAGGCGCTGTCCACCGTCGACGGCGAGATCGACTACCTGAACACCCACGGCACCTCCACCCCGGTGGGCGACGTGGCCGAGATCAAGGGCGTGCGCGCCGTGTTCGGCGACAAGGCTCCGGCCATCAGCTCCACCAAGAGCCTGTCGGGTCACTCCCTGGGCGCTGCCGGTGTGCACGAGGCCATCTACTGCATGCTGATGATGGAAGGCAACTTCATCGCCGGTTCGGCCAACATCGACGAACTGGATCCGGAAGTCGCCGACCTGCCGATCCTGCGCGAGACCAAGGAAAACGCCAAGCTGGATCTCATCATGAGCAACAGCTTCGGTTTCGGCGGCACCAACGCCACCCTGGTACTCAAGCGCTGGCAGGGCTGATAGCCCTCGCTTGTGTGACCCAAACGGCGCCTCTGGCGCCGTTTTTCATTTCTGCTCCCTGCCCCGCTGAACCGGTCACGGGCCCCGCGGTCGAAGGCGCCGGCACTTCGCCTGCGAACCTCCAGGAAGAATGGATTCAGCAGCACGAATAGCTTAATCTCGCGCCGCTTCGCTGTACCTGCGCAGCCGCCATAGACAGCGCTGTCCGAACTAGCGGGCAGAAACAAGAAACTGTTGTACCCATGGAGCCCCAATGCACAATCAAAACCAGAGCTACCGCGGACCCTTGATCGTCCTCACCATGCTGTTCTTCATGTGGGGTCTGATCACCTCGCTGAACGACATCCTGATCCCCCACCTCAAGGCGGTCTTCACCCTCAGCTATCTGCAGGCCTCGCTGATCCAGTTCTGCTTCTTCACCGCCTACTTCATCGTCTCCTTCCCGGCCGGTCGCCTGGTGGAAAGCCTGGGCTACAAGAAGGGCATCATCGTCGGCCTGCTCACCGCCGGCGTCGGTTGCGTACTGTTCTACCCGGCCGCCGGAGCCCACTCCTACGGTTTCTTCCTGACTGCCCTGTTCGTGCTGGCGGCCGGTATCACCGTGCTGCAGGTGGCGGCGAACCCCTACGTCACCATCCTCGGCAAGCCGGAAACCGCGGCCTCGCGCCTCAACCTGACCCAGGCCTTCAACTCCCTGGGTACCACCGTCGGCCCGCTGGTGGGCGCAGTGACCATTCTGGCGCTGGTCGGTGAAGACTCCGCCGCCCATTCGGTGCAGCTGCCCTACCTGATCCTGGCCGGCATGCTGGTCGCCCTGGCGGTGATCATCGGCCTCTTCCGCCTGCCGCAGATCAAGGACACCGAGCAGGACAACGCCACCGACGAGAACGCCCTGACCGCCAACAGCGTCTGGGCCTATCGCCATCTGCTGCTCGGCGTGGTCGGCATCTTCATGTACGTGGGTGCGGAAGTGTCCATCGGCAGCTACCTGGTGAGCCTGATGGAAAGCCCGGACGTGGCTGGCCTGAACGCCGCCACCGCCGCCAAGTACCTGTCCCTGTACTGGGGTGGCGCCATGGTCGGTCGCTTCATCGGCGGCGTGATCATGACCAAGGTGCGGCCGAACCTGGTGCTGACCTTCAATGCCATCGCCATTGGCGTGCTGCTGGCCGTGGCCGTGCTGCAGGGTGGCAAGGTCGCCATGTGGGCGCTGCTGGCCATCGGCTTCTTCAACTCCATCATGTTCCCGACCATCTTCTCCCTGGCACTCAAGGGCCTGGGCAAGTTCACCTCCAAGGGTTCGGGCCTGCTGTGCATGGGTATCGTCGGTGGCGCACTGGTGCCGGCCATCCAGGGCTACTTCGCCGACACCATCGGCCTGCTGCCCTCCTTCCTGATCCCGCTGGTCTGCTACCTCTACATCCTGTTCTACGGCGTGATGGGCTATCGCCCCACCCTGCGTCGCTGATCAACCCCGAAGCGCTGGCGGCCCGCCAGCGCTTCGTCCCTTCTGCTACCCCTCCGCTCTCCTCCTTCCTTATCTCTCACCTGATCGACCGACCTGCACACCTGCCAGATAGCGGGCTGTACGACCCTGCACGCGCGACCTGACCCACCCTGCGCCATCCCCGCACCTTCCGCCATGCAGCATCGGCAGAGGCCGTCTGGAGGGCCCTGCCTTGCCCTTCGCTCTCGGCGTAGCCAAGACGGCTGGGAGGGCTCTCCCATACCTGCCAATCGAAGGGCCTGACCTTACGGTCTGACGCGGCGCGGCCACCCTGCTCTGGCCAGATCCCAGGCAAAAGAAAACGCCCGTATCTTTCGATACGGGCGTCTTGTCGTTACCGCAGGGACCGCTCCAGGCGCGGCCCTCGCGTCAGGCTCAGGCAGGCTGGCGAGCTTCCTCGACTTCGACGGCGTTCGGGCCGCGAGCGAGTTCGGTCTTCAGGGTCTGCTCGTCCAGCTGGCCGCACCACTTGGCGACCACGATGGAGGCCACGCCGTTGCCGACCAGGTTGGTCAGGGCGCGGGCTTCGGACATGAAGCGGTCGATACCCAGGATCAGCGCCAGGCCGGCGACCGGTACGTGACCGACGGCGGACAGGGTGGCGGCCAGCACGATGAAGCCGCTACCGGTGACGCCTGCAGCGCCCTTGGAGGAGATCAGCAGCACCAGCAGCAGGGTGATCTGGTGGGTGATGTCCATCTGGGTGTTGGTGGCTTGGGCGATGAACACCGCAGCCATGGTCAGGTAGATGGAGGTGCCGTCGAGGTTGAAGGAGTAGCCGGTGGGGATCACCAGGCCGACCACCGACTTCTCGGCGCCCAGCTTCTGCATCTTGGTCAGCATGCGCGGCAGGGCGGACTCGGAGGACGAGGTACCCAGCACGATCAGCAGTTCTTCACGGATGTACTTGATGAACTTGAGGATGCTGAAGCCGTGCATGCGCGCCACGGCACCCAGCACCACCAGCACGAACAGCAGGCAGGTGATGTAGAAGCAGGCCATCAGGTAGCCCAGCTGCACCAGGGTGCCGACGCCGTATTTGCCGATGGTGAACGCCATGGCACCGAAGGCGCCGATGGGGGCGAGCTTCATGATGACGTTGATGATGTTGAAGAAGACGTGGGAGATGCGGTCGATGAAGTTGAACACCAGTTGACCGGTCTCGCCCAGGCGATGCAGGGCATAGCCGAACAGCACGGCGAAGAACAGGACCTGCAGGATCTCACCGGTGGCGAAGGCGTTGACGACCGTCGACGGGATGATGTTCATCAGGAAGTCGATGGTGCTCTGCTTCTCGCCAGCCGCGGCGTAGGCAGCGATGCCCTTGGTGTCCAGGGTGCTGACGTCGACGTTCATGCCGGCGCCCGGCTGGACGACGTTGACCACGATCAGGCCGATCAGCAGCGCGATGGTGGAGAAGATCTCGAAGTACAGCAGCGCCATGCCGCCGGTCTTGCCCACGGCCTTCATGTTCTGCATGCCGGCGATACCGGTCACCACGGTGCAGAAGATGATGGGCGCGATGACCATTTTGATCAGCTTGATGAAACCGTCACCCAGCGGCTTCATGGCAGCGCCGGTCTGGGGATAGAAGTGGCCGAGCAGCACACCCAGGACGATCGCCACGATCACCTGGAAATAGAGACTCTTGTAGAGCGGCTGCTTGACGGGACGCTTGGGCGCGGGAGCTGTGGTAGTTGTTGTTGTGTCGACGGTTGCTGTCATGGCTCTTTCCCTTGTGGCCACTACCTGACGTCCTGTCTGAGTGGGCACCTGACTGAAGTTGGCTCTCTCATCCTGAGAGCTTTTTGTTGTGGACCTGGCGGCCGCGCGACGGTGACACCAGTATCTGGCTGGATATAAGCAATCGCCGTTCCACTTCTTGGTGCGCAATCAAAGGGCCAGCTTTCATGCACCTTTCAGTCGAAAGTCTAGTTGTCAGCGGTGGGCGGAACCCCGCCACCCGACGAAAAGGGGCGGAAATCCCCCACCGCGCGAGGCGGTTTTCCGCCAGTCGCCGTCGGTAGTCGGCTATCCTTTGCGCGCCTTTCCAGCGGCGCCTGCCCTGATCCGTTGCCGCCTTCGAGGAGTATCCGGCCGAGATGCCCGCCCTGCCCCCTACCGACCTGCCCGGCTGCTGCACAGCGCCCGCGCCGCTGCCGCCGCTGGCGGAGGAGTTCGACGCCCTGGCCCTGCTGCACTGCCGCTTCGATCCCGCCCAGGTGAGCTTCGAGCGCGACGCCCTGCGCCTGGGCGCCCTGCCGCCGGACAACATCCGTCGCGCCGTGGCCAAGCGCCAGGCCGAATACCTGGCCGGGCGTCTCTGCGCCCGCGAGGCCCTGCGGCAGCTCAGTGGCGCGCCGGCGGTACCCGGTCATCGCCGCGAGGATCGTGGCCCCGCCTGGCCCGCCGGCTGGGTCGGCGCCATCACCCACAGTCACGGCTGGGCCGCCGCGGCGGTGGGCAGCGCCCAGGACTACCTGGGTCTCGGCCTGGATGTGGAAACCCTGCTCGAACCGGCCAAGGCCCTGCGTCTGGCCGACCAGATCCTCACCCCGGCCGAACGGGAAAGCGTGCAGGCGCTGGACGAAGAGCAGCAGGCCTTTGCCATCACCTTGGCGTTTTCCGCCAAGGAGAGTCTGTTCAAGGCGCTGCATCCCCAGGTCGGGCAGATGTTCTTCTTCCAGGATGCCGAGATCCTTGGCACCGATCCCGGCGGGACCTTCGATATTCGGCTGCTGATCAAGTTGTCGCCGCGCTGGTCCGCGGGGACCTCGCTGCGCGGTCACTACCGCCTGGACGAAGAACGGCGGTTGCTCACGCTGATTGCGCCCCGTCGCTGAGGCTCTCCTATATAGAGAAAGGGTCGTCCGGTCGATCGGGTGCACAAACGCTGGCCGGGGCAGAACGTCGCAGCGGCTATCGAACGTTTTCTTATGGTGGAGAAAATGCTCATAGCGAACCGGTATATCCCGTGACGCTTTTGTCTCACCCGCCCAGTCACGTTGTACGTTATTTGACCACTTCGCTCTGATCCTAGCCTCCACGCGCACTGGCTGGGCACCACCCCCAGGATACCCCCCAGTCCCGAACAGCTTATCCACGTCTTATCCACAGCCGGAAACGTGACAAACGCGACATCTAGTGGCCCTTGCACCCCCGCACCACCATATATAGCAGTTCGTCGGCATGGCCTGGGACGGCGAAACACCCCTCTGTCAAGACTGTCTTCCCTAACGAGGAGGGCTTATCCTGTCGCCCGAATTATGAATTTCCAGGGTCCCTGACCCCGAACGCCGGCTCCTGCGGGAATCGGCGCTGGTACGGCTTTTCGTTGGAATCTTCATTGGTAATGGCGCGACAGGCAGTCGTCGCGCAGGCCCACGGGCCGACACTCTTCCGGATCGCCGGCTCGCCGACGATCCCCTCTTTCCGATCAAGGGAGTTCCGCATGCACACCGACCTGACCCGCGAGCAAGCCCAGCAGGGCCGCCCGGCGCAAGATGCCAGCCAGGACCTGGGCGCCACCGCCCCCGGTCAACTGCGCGTCATCAAGCGCAACGGTACCGTCGTCCCCTACACCGACGACAAGATCACCGTGGCCATCAGCAAGGCTTTCCTCGCCGTGGAAGGCGGTACCGCCGCGGCCTCCTCGCGCATCCACACCACCGTCAAGCAGCTCACCGACCAGGTCAGCAGCACCTTCAAGCGCCGTATGCCCTCCGGTGGCACCATCCATATCGAAGAGATCCAGGACCAGGTCGAACTGGCCCTGATGCGCGCCGGCGAGCAGAAGGTCGCCCGCAGCTACGTGATCTACCGTGAAGCCCGCAGCCAGGAGCGCAAGCAGGGCGCCGCGAGCGACATCGCCGAGCCGCACCCGAGCATCCGCGTGACCAAGGCCGACGGCACCACCCAGCCGCTGGACATGGGCCGCCTGAACACCATCATCAGCGAAGCCTGCGAAGGCCTCGAAGAGGTGAACGGCGAGCTGATCCAGAAGGAAACCCTGAAGAACCTGTACGACGGCGTGGCCGAGAAGGACGTCAACACCGCCCTGGTGATGACCGCCCGCACCCTGGTCGAGCGCGAGCCCAACTACTCCTACGTCACCGCCCGCCTGCTGCTGGACAGCCTGCGCGCCGAAGGCCTGAGCTTCCTCGGCGTGGCCGAATCCGCCACCCACCACGAGATGGCCGACCTCTACGCCAAGGCCCTGCCCGCCTACGTCGCCAAGGGCGTGGATCTGGAGCTGCTGGACCCGAAACTGGCCACCTTCGACCTGGCCAAGCTGGGCGCCGCCATCGATCACGAGCGCGACCAGCAATTCACTTACCTGGGTCTGCAGACCCTGTACGACCGCTACTTCCTGCACAGCCACGGCACCCGCTTCGAGCTGCCGCAGCTGTTCTTCATGCGCGTGGCCATGGGTCTTGCGCACATGGAGAAGGACAAGGAAGCCCGCGCCATCGAGTTCTACAACCTGCTGGCCAGCTTCGACTACATGGCGTCCACCCCGACGCTCTTCAACGCCGGCACCCTGCGTCCGCAGCTCTCCAGCTGCTACCTGACCACCGTGCCCGACGACCTGTCCGGCATCTATGGCGCCATCCACGATAACGCCATGCTGTCGAAGTTCGCCGGCGGCCTGGGCAACGACTGGACCCCGGTGCGGGCCCTGGGCTCCTACATCAAGGGCACCAACGGCAAGAGCCAGGGCGTCGTGCCCTTCCTCAAGGTGGTCAACGACACCGCCGTGGCGGTCAACCAGGGCGGCAAGCGCAAGGGCGCGGTCTGCGCCTACCTGGAAACCTGGCACCTGGACATCGAGGAATTCCTCGAGCTGCGCAAGAACACCGGTGACGACCGTCGTCGTACTCACGACATGAACACCGCCAACTGGATCCCCGACCTGTTCATGAAGCGCGTCTTCGAGGACGGCAACTGGACCCTGTTCTCCCCCGCCGACGTGCCCGATCTGCACGACCTCTACGGCAAGGCCTTCGAAGAGCGCTACGAGTACTACGAAGCCCTGACCGAGTACGGCAAGCTCAAGCTGCACAAGACCATCAAGGCCAAGGACCTCTGGCGCAAGATGCTGTCCATGCTGTTCGAGACCGGCCACCCGTGGCTGACCTTCAAGGACCCGTGCAACCTGCGCAGCCCGCAGCAGCACGTAGGCGTGGTGCACAGCTCCAACCTCTGCACCGAGATCACCCTGAACACCAACAAGGACGAGATCGCCGTGTGCAACCTGGGTTCGGTGAACCTGGTGAACCACATCGTCGACGGCAAGCTGGACACCGCCAAGGTCGCCCGCACCGTCAAGACCGCCGTGCGCATGCTCGACAACGTCATCGACATCAACTACTACTCGGTGCCCCAGGCGGAGAACTCCAACCTCAAGCACCGTCCGGTCGGCATGGGCATCATGGGCTTCCAGGATGCGCTGTACCTGCAGCACATCGCCTACGGTTCGGATGCCGCCGTGCAGTTCGCCGACACCTCCATGGAAGTGATCAGCTACTACGCCATCCAGGCCTCCTGTGACCTGGCCGAAGAGCGTGGCAGCTACTCCAGCTTCCAGGGTTCGCTGTGGTCCCAGGGCATCCTGCCGATCGATTCCGAGAAGCGCCTGATCGAAGAGCGCGGTGCCAAGTACATCGAGGTCGACCTGTCCGAGACCCTGGACTGGGCCCCGCTGCGCGAGCGTGCCAAGAAAGGCATCCGCAACTCCAACATCATGGCCATCGCGCCGACCGCGACCATCGCCAACATCACCGGCGTGTCCCAGTCGATCGAGCCGACCTACCAGAACCTCTATGTGAAGTCGAACCTCTCGGGCGAATTCACCGTCATCAACCCCTACCTGGTACGCGACCTCAAGGCCCGCGGCCTGTGGGACTCGGTGATGGTCAACGACCTCAAGTACTACGACGGCTCCGTGCAGCAGATCGAGCGCATCCCGCAGGATCTGAAGGACCTGTACGCCACCGCCTTCGAAGTGGAGACCAAGTGGATCGTCGAGGCCGCCAGCCGTCGCCAGAAGTGGATCGACCAGGCCCAGTCGCTGAACCTGTACATCGCCGGCGCCTCGGGCAAGAAGCTCGACGTGACCTACCGCATGGCCTGGTTCCGCGGTCTGAAGACCACCTACTACCTCCGTGCCCTGGCCGCCACCAGCACCGAGAAGTCGACCATCAACACCGGCAAGCTGAACGCCGTGAGCGCCGACCCCATCACCGGCGTCCAGGCCAGCGCGGCCCCCGCCCCGGCGCAGAAGGTCGAAGCGGCGCCCGCCGCGGCACCGGCTCCGGTGCCCAAGGCCTGCAGCCTCGACGATCCCGAGTGCGAAGCCTGCCAGTAAGTACCCAAGCCCTCTCTTAGCAGAGGGCTGCTCTTTATCCCCTCTCCCACCGGGAGAGGGCTAGGGTGAGGGCCTAACCCCCACCCGCGCACCGCTCTAGATCCCCTCTCCCCTTGGGAGAGGGCTAGGGTGAGGGGGGGCCCCCCCCCCCCCCCC